>JANQKG010000036.1 GCA_028281235.1 Afifellaceae bacterium
GCCGCCAACATCCTGCGCGACGAGGAGAAGAAGGACGGCGAAGGCGCCTTCGCCGATCCGCCCGATCATCACCTGATCGAAGAGCGCGGCGCGCCGGAAGAGCGTGCACTCTTCCACGTGATGCAGGCGGCGGAAGGCCACGCGCGCGAGCATGTCGCGAAGGAGGATTTTGAGGGCGCCATGCGCGCGCTCGCCGAGCTCCGTCCGGCAGTCGGCGCTTTCTTCGACCACGTCACCGTCAACGCCGACGATCCGGAGCTTCGCCGCAACCGGCTAAAACTCCTCAACATGCTGCGGCAGGCAACGCTGACAGTGGCGGATTTTTCCAGGATCGGCGGGTAGCCGAACTTCCCCCTGCGGGTGGGGTTCGCCCCTTCATCCCTCATCCTGAGGTGCTTCTTTCGCCCCTTCGAGGCTCGCTTCGCTCGCACCTCAGGATGAGGGCGAAAGAAGCCTCGAAGGACGGGATGAAAGGGCAACGCTCACCCCTCCCCGAAAGCGGCAAGCCGCTTTCGACCCTCCCTCAAGGGGAGGATTACAATGACGTAGCCTTGATCAGGTCGATTCAGTCTCCGACCCCGCGGACCGCGCAAACAGACCCTCGTTCGCCGCTGACATGAGGCAGAGCCGCGCCGCGCCGACGGAGGCCTCGTCGTGCGCCGCACGATCGATCGTCACGCCGAGAACGCGTGCCCTGATCCTGCTCCACGTTTCGTTCTTTGCCCCACCACCGGCTGAGAGCACCCGCTGCGGCCGCCGCGCCCCACGCGCTTCCAGCGCGTCGTAGCCGCGCGCCTCCACCCGCGCGATGCCCTCAAGCAAGCCGTGCAGAAAGGCCGCATCGTCCGCTGGTCGCGGCGTAATGCGCGGGGCAAGGTCGGGGTCATTGACGGGGAACCGCTCGCCCGGCCGCGAGAGCGGATAATAGTCAAGGCCGCTCTCCTGATCGGGGTCGATCCGTCCACTGAGTACGGCGAGCTCCGCCGGCGTGAAATGATCCAGCAGCACGCCGCCGCCGGTGTTGGACGCACCGCCCGCCAGCCACATGTCACCGATCCGGTGGCTGTAAAGGCCGATCGCCGGATCGTCGATCCGGGTGCGGCTGAGGATCTTAAGAGCCAGCGTGGTGCCGAGCGATGTGACCGCAATATCCAGATCCGAAGCGCCGGTGGCCAGGAACGCCGCGATGCTGTCGGTGGTTCCCGCATGAAGCATGAGTTCAGACGACAGGCCAAGCTCGGCAGCAACGGCCGGGTTAAGCGTTGCCAGCGGCGTTCCGGTGGGATGGGCCACGGGCAACAAAGCAGTCTTCACACCGGCATCCGCAAACCAGTCCGGCCATGCCTCCGCTGCGGGATCAAAGCCGGTCTTGAGCGCGTTGTTGTGGTCGCTCAGGCCCAGCGTGCTCGTCAGCTTCGCCATTACGAAATCCGCTTGATGACAGAGCATGGCCGCGGCGTTGTTAGCGTCCTCCGCCTGTAGGCGCAGCAGTCGCGCCAAGGCGGAGTTTGACCCTCGCGTGATGTGACCCGGCGGCGCGTAATCTGCGACCGCTGCGGCCTCGTCCACAAAGCCGGAGGAATTGTACATGAGCGCGCGCGTGACGGGACGCACCTCCGCGTCGACCAGAACCATGCTGCCGGACGTACCGTCGATGGCGGCGGCGGCGATCTCTTGCGGATCGAGGCCGTCGGCAATCAGCGCCGCGACCTGCGAATGGAGGCACGCCTTGACCGCGGTCCACCACGCTTCCGCGTCGATCCGGTCGGCATCTTGCGCGGCGTGGGGTGCGCTGGCGGTCGAACGCACGGCGCCGGCCTCATCGAGAACGGCGCTGCGAACGCCGGATGTCCCGATATCGATCCCGAGCGCGAGCATTTTATTGTGCGCGTTGCGCCAGCGCCTGGCGGTATTTCTCCGCGTCCCAATCAAGCAACTGAGCCTCCGCGGCGACGCCGATCGGTTCAGCACTCCAATCCTGCGGTAAGCGCGCGAGCACATCGGCCAGGCATTGCAGCATGGCGCGCTGCGAAGCCGTGGCGTCCGCCTTGATCAAGACGCCTTCGCCTTCAGCCAGCCAAGCCGGGCGCGCAGCATCAGCGCCGGATATCGGCAACGCCGGGCCCAGAAAAACGACATGATCGGGATAGTACGAGCCGCTGCTTGCCAGGCGGAACGCACGCGGCTCGCGCGCCAGCGCGGCGACGGCCGGCTCCCACATGTAGCCGCCCGGCGCGGGGTCCGCGGGCATGGCGCCGGACATGTCGCGCGCCGGCATCTGAAGGCGCGCCTCGACATCCTCCATGATCTCAGCGGCTTCCTCCATGTTGTCGCCGCAGCAGATGAGGCCATGGTTCTCTAGCACGATCACTTTGGTGTCGGGCCGAAGGCGGCGCATGATCTCCTGCGTCAAGGGCACGCCCGGCTTGCAATAAGGCACGAAGATGAACGCCAGCCCGGCGAGTTTCTCCGCCGCCGCGCCTCGCCCCTGCGGCGAGATCGCATGCACCAGAGTCGCGACGGAATGGGTGTGGGCAACGACCGCCCAGGGCAGCGCGGCGTGGAACGTCGTCTCAATCGATGGGCGGAGCGCGTTCGCCGGATCGATGACCGCCGCCTTGCAGGTCCCGTCGCCAGCGCCGCCGGCCTCCGCAAGCGCGGCGGCATGATCGACTTCAACAAAGATCGGCGCGCGTTCTGCGTCTGCCAATTGCGTGCCGGAGGCCTTCACCCACATGCGGCCATCGGCCTTGACGGAGGTGTTGCCGCCGGGGCCCTGGACCTGCAGCGAGTCGCGGCCAAGCCGCGCCGAGAACGCTCTGAAGGCGTCTGTCAGAAGGTCGCTCATCGCTCAGCGCAGCGATTGAAGGGAATAATCGGGCATGGCCGCCGCGCCTGCCAGGTCGGCGAGGACGGTGGCGGGGTCCGCTGCCTCAAACGCCTCCCGGAGCAAGCCGCCGCGGATGAGAAGCGTCGACCAGCCGGCCTTCTGCGCGCCGGCTATGTCGTGCTCCAGGCTGTCGCCGACCATGAGCATTGCCGCAGGCGGTAGGTCGAGCTGGCGCTCCACGGCCTGGAAGATCGCGCGATAGGGCTTTCCATAGAAATGCACCTGCCCGCCTTGCTCCTCGTAGCGATAGGCGATTGTGCCGGGCGAAGTGACAGTGCGCCCGTTGCTGCGTGGCGAGCTTCGGTCGGGGTTTGAGCAATAAAGCGGCAGGCCCCGCTCCAGTGCGATGTCCAGGACCGGCTGCACGTCTTCCACCTCTGTGCCGTCGGCCAAACCCATCAGCAAGATCGCCTCCGCGTCGCCGGGGTCCTGCGCCAAAGTAAGTGACAGGCCGTCGGCCCATGCCTCCGCATCGCCTTCGGCGCGGACGATCGGAAAGAAACGCCGCTCCGCAACGCGGCCGGCCTCCACATCAAGCCACAGCGCTTCGCCGGACGTCATCACGCAATCGAACAGGCCGGTGGGAAACCCCATGCCGGCAATCCGCGCCGCGTTGAAATCGGCCCGCTTGCCGGAATTCGACAGGACCGCGAGATGGCAGCCGCGTGAGCGAAGATCTTCAAGCGTCTCCACGGCGCCGGGATAGGGCGCGCTCCCGTCATGCAGAACGCCCCATTGGTCCAGCACGACCGCCCCAAACTGATCGGCGATCTCTGTAATGGTCGCGATCAGGCGCACCGGCCGTCAGCCCGTGTTGCGCTTGGTAGCCTCGGCCGCACCCTTCGGCATGTCGCCGAAATAGAAGCTGAGCCCGGGGATCACCTTGCGCCGCTCGCGCAATGGCATGCCCTCAAAGGGATAGACCTCGTGGTCGCCACAGGCTTCGTCATGGCATGGCAGGATGTAGTCGGCGCGCTTGTCGATCTCCTCCACCGACTTCCAGCCCTCATAGGAATTGACGAAGCGTGCCGGCACCCAATAGCGCCACTTCTCTTCCAGATTGGGCTCAAGATTGCGCGCCTGAAAGATGGCGTCGCCGCAGATCACGACATCGCCGGCGCTCGTCGCCACCGTCACCGCCATATGGCCAACTGAATGTCCCGGCGTGTGGAACATCGTGATGCCGGGCAGCACCTCCGTCTCGTCCTCAATCACCTCAAAGACGCAGCCCGCATAGGCGGGCTCGATGCCGAGGATGCCGCATTCATAGGTGCGGTAATAGAGGGGGAGGGGGTTGTAGGCCATTTCGATCTCGGCCTTCGGTGCGATGTAGCGCGCGTTCTTGAAGGCCTTCATGTTCTGCACGTGATCCCAGTGCAGATGCGTGAAGACGATTGCGTCGATCTCATCGGGGTCCACGCCGAGCTTGTCTTTGAGGTGGATGTGCACCTCCGTGCAGCCGCGCTTCTGGCATTTGTGGTGATACTTGGTGGCGCGCTCTTCGTCGCAAAGACCGGTGTCGACCAGAATCTTATGCTCGCCGGTATCGACGTAGAAGCAATAGACCGGGTTCCAGATCTTCTCTCCCGCCGGGCCCTTCCAGAAGATATAGGTGCCGAGGTCCGCTTCGAGCCAGCCCGTGTTGATCGGATAGATTTTCGTCTCTGCCACGCCCATAGCGCACTCCAAGCATCGCCATCAGTTTTGCATACACAAAAACTGTTTTGTGCACGAATTCAACCTTGAAGTGGCTGCCGCGCCGAAAAAATGCGCTTCAATAGGCGGCAAGCGCCTGCATGAAGCTGGCCGTCATGTGCGAGCGCATGCCCTCCGACGCGGCCTGCGTGTCTTCTGAGAAGATGCTGCGCAGCAGCTCCTCATGGCTTTCTGCCGATGCCACCAGATCCTCCGGCGTGGCGAACTTCTTGGCGCGGAACGGGCCGGTGCGGCGCCGGAAGTCGGTCGCCAGTTCACAGATATAGGGGTTGCCGGTGGCCTTGTAGATCGCCAGGTGAAGGGCTTCGTTCGCCCTGAGATACTCAGCGAAATCACCGGTCTGCGCGACCGTCACGCAGCGCTCCTGCGCCGCCTCGATCTCTGCACGCGACAGGAAGGTCAGCCGCTGCGCGGCAAGCCGGGCGCAGACCGTCTCGATCTCGTGCATGGCCTCGAAAATCTGCGCCAGCTGCTCGCGCGAATATTCCGCGACCTGCACCCCGCGCTTGCCCCGAGCGACCAGGATGCCCTGCGCGGTGAGCCGCGACAGCGCCTCGCGGACCGGTGTACGCGAAACCCCGAATCTCTGTGCAAGCCCGTTTTCGTCCAGCCGCTCGCCCGGCTTCAATGCGCCCGCGGCGATGTCGTCCATCAACGTCGCCTCGATGCGCTGAGCGGCGGATTCCTTGGTGTTTGAAGGCTGTGCAGGCATGCGGCGTGCCGATTCGTCCTTCGTTGCGGCCTATCATACGACAAAATGCAGATGCATCAGCGATTATTCTTTGCACACCTAGTAAGCATTGTGTATACATTAATGTGACAGCCTAAAGGCGCAGGGATTCGATGCCGCAGATTCGTCTGGAGAACCTGGTCAAGCGCTACGGCACGATGCAGGCGCTGCATGGCATCAACCTGGCCATGGAGGAGAACGAGTTCACCGTTCTCGTCGGTCCCTCCGGCTGCGGAAAATCCACGACGCTGCGCATGATCGCCGGACTGGAGACGGTGTCCGACGGCGAGATCTTCATCAACGAAAAGCCTGTCAGCCATCTGGAGCCCAAGGAGCGGGACCTCGCCATGGTGTTCCAGGACTACGCGCTCTACCCGCACATGAACGTGGCGCGGAACATGTCGTTTGCGCTGCGCCTGCAAAAGCGACCCAAGGCGGAGATCGACAAGAAGGTGGGCGAGGTCGCCGAGATGCTCGGGCTCACCGCCTATCTCCACCGCAAGCCCGGCGAGCTTTCAGGCGGGCAGCGTCAGCGCGTTGCCATGGGCCGGGCGCTGACGCGCGACAGCGCAACGTTTCTGTTCGATGAGCCGCTCTCCAATCTCGACGCCAAGCTGCGCGGCCAGATGCGCGCCGAACTGGCGCTGATGCGCCAGCGTGTCCACAAGAACATGATCTACGTCACCCACGACCAGATCGAGGCGATGACCCTCGCCGATCGGATCGTGGTGATGCATGACGGGCGCATCCAGCAGGAGGGCACGCCGGAAGAGCTCTTCAAGCGGCCGGTCAACAAGTTCGTCGCCGGCTTCCTGGGCACGCCGCCCATGAACTTCCTGGACGCAGAGGTCGTCGACAAAGGCGGCGCGATCTGGGTCCGCGGCAAGGGTTTTGAGCTGGCCCTTGATGCGGAGCGCGCCGAGGCCGCGACCGCGCACCAGAGCAACGAGATCGTCATCGGCATCCGCCCCACCGATCTGGCGTTCGATGCCGACGCGCCCGATGAAACGAGCTTCGACCTCAGCGTCATCGTCTCTGAATATGTCGGCGCGCAATCGGTGCTGATGTGCGATTGCGGCGGGCAGAAGGTGGTTGTGGAGCTGAAGTCGGAGACGCCCATTCCGCTCGGCGAGACATTGCGGTTCGCCGTCAACCCGGCGGGCATCCACCTCTTCGACAAGTCAAGCGAGATCGCGATTTAGGTCGCTCTTCAGCGTAGGGAGGACTACAAAATGCTGAGACTTCTGAAAACGGCGCTGGCCGCAACCGCAGGGCTGACTATCTCTGCGGGTGCACTCATGGCCGGCCCTTATGACGATTACGCCGGCACCACTTTGGTGGTGAATTTCCCGGCGCATCCGCACTACAACGCGGTGATGCAGATCCTGCCGGAATTCACCAAGGAAACCGGCATTGAGGTCGAGGTCGACCAGCTCCCCTATCTCAAGATGCGCGAGCGCCAGACGCTGGAGCTCGGGCAGGACGAAGGCGAATACGATCTGATCGCCTATGTCGTGTTCTCCAAGGCCGACTACGTCTACGCCGACCAGCTGGAGAACCTTGCCCGTTACTTCATGAACCCCAAGCTGGCCGACCCGAACTACGACGCCGACGATCTGATCGACGGCTACGTCTACAACATCGGATTCGCCGGCGGAAACAAGGGATACTTGGAGGGCAAGACCGGCTCGCTCTTCGGCATCCCCTATGGCTCCGAAACCTCCATCCTCGGCTATCGCAAGGACATCTTCGAGAAGCATGGGCTGGAGGTGCCTGAGACCTACGACGAGCTTCTGGAGATCGCCTGCAAGATCCCCGAGCTTGAGCCCGGGATGGGCGGCTTGAGCTCACGCGCCGCCTCTGGCCACCACGCCAGCCACGCCTTTCTCTTGCATCTGGCGCCGCTCGGCGGTCGCATTTTCGACGATCAATGGAACCCGATCGTCAACAACGAAGCCGGATTGGCTGCGGCCAATGCGCTCAAAACCATCGTCGATTGCGGGCCTGAGGGCGCAGCATCCTTCGGCTTCGGCGAGGCGCTTGGCTCGTTCCTGAACGGCGACACGGCGATGTTCCTCGATACCACTGTGGTCGCCGGCCAGATCGATGACCCGGCGAAGTCGAAGGTCGTCGGCAAGGTGGGATGGGCGCTCCATCCCATGGGCGTGCGCCGCGGCAGCCAGACCGGCGGCTTCGGCATCGGCATCCCGAAGAACGCCGAGAACAAGGAAGCCGCCTTCCTCTTGATGCAATGGCTGACGTCGAAGACGGGCGACAAGCTGGTGGCGCTTGCCGGCGGCAACCCCTCGCGCTTCTCCACGCACGCCGACCCGGAGGTCAACGCCAAGTTCCCGCACATGGCAACGTTCGGCGAAGCGCTGAAACATGCCGATCCCGACTGGCGTCCGATCATCCCCGTCTGGGGCAAGATCAACGCCGACCTCGGCACCACCCTGTCCAAGGTGCTGACGGAAGACCTCGACATCCAGGAGGCGCTGGACGGCGTGGCGGATCGCACCCGCGCCCTGATGGACGAGGCCGGCTACTACACCTGGAACTAGCCACGGCCATCACGTGACACGCCCGGGGCCGGACCGTTGGTTCAGCCCCGGCAATTCCGCAAAACAAACGCGCCGGATAAAGAGCAGCGACGTTGAGAACCGCAGCGCTCAATCGACTGACTCCCTATGTCTTCATGGCCCCCGCCGCTGTGGTCATGATCATCGCGCTGCTCTATCCGCTGCTTTACATGGTCTATGGCAGCTTCCGCGACTGGGACCCCAGCCAGACCATCTCAGAAACCGACTTCGTCGGCTTCAGGAACTACATCACGCTCTTCTATGACCCGAGCTTCCGTGAAAGCCTGAGCGTCACACTGCGGTTTGCCTTCGCCGTGGTTACGGTGGAGATGGTGCTCGGTGTCGGGCTCGCTTTGCTGCTGGACCGCAAAATCCGCGGCATGTCAGTGCTGAGGACGCTCTTCATCCTGCCGATGATGATCGCGCCCGTCGTGGTCGGCCTCATGTGGCGCTACATGTACCACCCGACCGTCGGGACCTTTAACCGGTTCTTGAAGTCGCTTGGCCTGGACGGCGTCGATTGGCTCGGTCAGCACGCTTTGCTGTCGGTGATCATCGCCGATATCTGGCAGTGGACGCCCTTCATCTTCATTCTGTCGCTTGCTGCGCTGCAATCCCTGCCGCAATCCGCACTTGAGGCGGCGCGGATCGATGGCGCCACTGGGTGGCAGCAGATCTGGCACATCAAGATTCCGCTGATGATGCCGGTGCTCATCGTCACCTGCCTCTTGCGCCTGATCGACGCCTTCAAGGTGCTTGAGGTGATCCTCGTGATGACGGAGGGCGGGCCGGGCCTTTCCACTGAGATTCTGGCGCTGCGCATCTCTCGCACCGCCACGGAGTTCCGTGAGCTCGGGGTGGCAGCGGCCATGTCGAACTATCTCCTGATCCTGCTCTTGGTCCTGACGGCCGCCATGTTCGGCTACACCAAAATCCAAGAAGCGCGCGCTGCACGCCTGCGCGCCGCGGCCGAGAAGGACGTCTGAGATGGCCGAGACCCGTCACGATCGCCGCAACGACGGTCAGCATCCCGCGTTCTACGCGCTGCTTGCCGCGCTGATCTTTATGTCCGTCGGACCGATCGCGCTGATGTTCGTCAATTCCTTCAAGCTGGACGTCGACATCATCTCCGGCACCAGCGGACTCCTGTTTCTGCCGACCATCCAGAACTATCAGACCGCTCTTTGCGACATTCTGTGGTTTGAGCTGGAGCACTTGGATTTCTGCGCACTGAAATTCGGCGGCGCATTTATCAACTCGCTGATCATCACGCTGATCTCAACTGTGCTGACGTTGGTGATCGGCTGCATGGCGGCCTATGCCCTTGTGCGGTTCAAATTCATGGGCCGGGACACCGCCTCGCTGACAACGCTGATGGTGCGCATGGTGCCGCCGGCTGTGCTCCTCGTTCCGGTTTTCGGTCTGTGGAACAACGAATTCTGCATCGGCAAGGAGACGCTGGTCGGCGAGTGGATTCGCGACACGTTCGGCGGACGTGGCGATGTCTGCCTCGCCGGCACGCATGCCGGCATCATCCTGATCTACGTCGCCATGAACTTGCCCTTCGTGATCTGGATTTTGCAGAGCTTCATCGTACAGGTGCCGCGTCAGTTGGAGGAGGCGGCGCGCATGGACGGGGCGAGCCCTTATCAGGTGTTCTTCCTGGTCGTGCTGCCGCTCATCAAGCCGGGCCTTGCGGCCGCGGCGATCTTCACCTTCCGTATCGCCTGGAACGAATATCTGCTGGCCTCCGCGCTTTCCGACCGCAACACCAAGACCGTGCCGATCCTGATTGTGAACAACATGTCGGAGTTCAATGTGGAGTGGGGTGTGATCATGGCCACCGGCATGCTACTCGCCATCCCGCCCATCATCTTCACGCTCCTGGCCTCTCGCCAGATCATCACCGGCATGACTGCGGGGGCGGTCAAAGGCTGATCATGTCCGCCACGGTTCTTCTGCTGGCAACAATTGAGACCAAGCACGAAGAAGCAGCGTTTCTGCAAAGTGCCCTCAAGGCGCACGGCGTTGAGGCGCGCATGGTCGACGTGTCGCTTCATTCCGGCGGCGCGGTCTGGGACGGCCCCCACAAGGTGCAGGCGATGGACGATGTCGGCGCGCGCGTCGGCGCGACGCTTCATGAAGCGCTGGACGGGTCAATCAGCGCGGTCGTGGGCCTTGGCGGCGGCACCGGCGGCGAGATCATCCTGCGCGTCATGCAGGCCCTGCCATTCGCCTTCCCGAAAATGCTGATCACGACGCTGCCCTTCGATCCGCGCATCGCGCTTGCCGACAATTCCATCATCCTGGTGCCGACCCTGGTCGACATTGCCGGGTTGAACGCCACCTTGCGGCAGGTGCTGACGACTTCCGCCGCCATGATCGCGGGGCTTTGCCGACTGCCCGCCGACCAGCCGCATGTTTCAGAGACGCCGTCCGTCGGCATCACGGCGCTCGGCGCCACGGGCGGCGCGGCCGAAGCGCTCGTCGCGGGCCTGCGCGCGCTCGGCGAGGAGACGACAGTCTGTCACGCCAACGGCTTCGGCGGCGCGGCCTTTGCGTGCTTCGCCGCATGCGGTGCGTTCAAGGCCGTCATCGACATGACCTGCCACGAGCTGACGCGATGGATGTTCGCCGGCGCATATGTGCCCATGCCGACGCGCTTCACCGCGGCCGCCCACCTGCCGCAAGTCGTGCTGCCCGGCGCGCTGAACTTCATCGGCCTCGGCGAGATCGATCTTGTTCCGCAGCACTATCTGCAACGGCCGCACTATCAGCACACCGGCTTCTTCACGCACATCAAGCTGACGGAAGTGGAGATGCGGCAGGCCACGGAGACACTCGCCGGCTATCTGAACGCCGCTGAGGCCGGCGTGCACGTCATCATGCCGATGGGCGGCTTCTCGCACCGCGATGCCCCCGGCGGAGAGATTGAGGACGAAAGGCTGCGGCACGTGTGCCTCGACGTGCTCACCGCCAGCGCCCGGCACTACACTGTCGAAGCCATCCCCCATCACATCAACGCGCCTCAAACAGCCGAAACGGCGATCGCGGCGCTTAAACCCCATCTGTGACGCAGGATCAGCCCATGCTCGACCCAAACGACATCGAAGCCAAAAAGGATGCTCTGATCTGGTCAGCCAAGCGCTGCTTCGATCTGCGTCTCCAGACCAACGCGGGCGGCAATCTGTCCGTAAAACTGTCCGCCGCCGAAGCGATCGTCATCAAGCCGTCGGGCGTGGGCTTCAACGAATGCACGCGCGATAATCTCCAGGTGGTGCATCTCGACGGCACGATCGAGCCGTCGCCGTTCAAACCCTCAAAGGATCTCGACTTCCACCTTGGCCTCTACCGTGTGCGCCCCGACATCAAGGCCATCGTGCATTGCCACAGCCCGTGGGCGACGGGCTACGCCAGCGCCGGCCTGGAGATTCCCTGCCTGACCGTCCAGACCATGGAGAAGATCGGCCGCATGCCGCTGATCCCGCTGTCGCCGGAAGGTGGTCCCCAGACGGAGGCGGAGATCAGCCCGGTCTTCAAGGACCCGAAAATCGTCGCGGCGGTGTTGGCGAACCACGGAACCATCGGTGTCGGATCGACGCTGACCAAGGCGCAATATCTCGTGGAGATCATCGAGGAGACCGCTCACATCGCCTTTGTTCGCGACGCCCTAATGGCGGCGCACGGCAAGCGGATCGCCGATATGCCGCGTTACGGCACTGCAGCGGAGGCCAAGGCCGCGTCGGCCTCGGCATCGTAAGTCTAGGGGACAGCTCTAGATCAGCCCCATGCCCTTGAAGCTGGCATGCCCCTCACGCCCGATGATGAGGTGGTCGTGCACGGCAATGCCAAGCGGCTTGCCCACATCGATGATGGTCTTCGTCATCTGGATGTCGACGCGCGACGGCGTTGGATCGCCTGACGGATGATTATGGACGAGAATGATCGCGGTGGCGGAAAGCTCCAGCGCCCGCCGCATCACTTCGCGCGGATAGACCGGCGTGTGATCGACGGTGCCGACCTGCTGAACTTCGTCGGCGATCAGCGTGTTCTTCTTGTCGAGGAAGAGCACACGAAACTGCTCGCGCTCTTCAAACGCCATGGCGGCGCGGCAATAATCCAGGAGCGCTGGCCATGAGGAGAGTACCGGGCGCTGGCGCACCGCTTCAGCGGCCGTCCGTTCCGCAAAGGCCTTGATCAGCTTCAATTCGTCGACCACCCGGTCGCCAACCCCGTCCACCTCCTTCAGCCGCTCCCGCGATGCGCCGAGGACTTCGGAGAGATTGCCGAAGCGCTTCAGGAGCGCCTTGGCGAGCGGTTTGGTGTCGCCGCGCTGGATCGCGCGGTAAAGCGCCATCTCCAGAAGCTCGTAATCGGCAAGCGCGGTGGCGCCCTTCTGCCGGAAGCGCCCACGCAGCCGCTCGCGATGGCCATGGAAATGGGGAACCCCGCCAGCGTCCCGGAACTCCTCCGGCATGATGGGCGTTCGCTCAGGCCGCCTTCCAGGGGAGCCAGTGTCGGCCGGAGGGCGAGAGCGTGAACACGTCAACCCCGTCGTCCGTCACACCGATCGTGTGCTCAAACTGCGCCGACAGTGAGCGGTCGCGCGTCACTGCCGTCCAGCCGTCCGACAAGAGCTTCACATGCGGGCGTCCCAGGTTGATCATCGGCTCCACCGTGAAGATCATGCCCGGCTTGATCTCCAGGCCGTCGCCGGGCTGCCCGTAATGCAAAACGTTCGGCGGCTCGTGGAAGGCACGCCCGACGCCGTGTCCGCAGAAATCGCGCACCACCGAGCAGCGCTGGGATTCAGCGTAGGATTGGATCGCATAGCCGATATCGCCCATCCGCCCGCCGGGCTGGATCGCCTCCACGCCGCGCATGAGGCAATTATAGGTCACCTCAATCAGTCGTTCGGCGGCGCGCTTCAGCTGCCCAACGCCATACATGCGGCTGGAATCGCCATGCCAGCCGTCAAGCACGAACGTCACGTCGACATTGACGATGTCGCCGGCTCTGAGCGGCTTTTCGTTGGGGATGCCGTGGCAGACGACGTGGTTGATCGACGTGCAGCTCGACTTGCGATAGCCGCGATAGTTCAGCGTCGCCGGCGCGGCGTTATGCGCCAGCCCGTATTCGAAGATGAAGTCGTCGATGGCCTGGGTGGTCACGCCGGGCTTCACCATATCGGCGATCTGGTCGAGGCAGTCCGCCGCCAGCCGTCCGGCTTCACGCATGCCCTCAAAGGCTTCCGGGCCGTAATATGTGATGGCGGTGGCCTGGCGCCCCGCGCCGGTGACGATTTCCTGCATTCCGGTTCCGGTTCGATTGGATTCCCATGTTAAGCTAGTGCATTGTTCGATGTGTTTAAATGGGGGTCCTTCCGAGTGCGGCGTTTTCCGCTTGCTGAGCCCGTCAGTGCTGAGGCGGCAATGGCGGAATACGAGGCGGCCATCACCTCCGCCGCCGAACTAAGCGACGCTCACGACGCACTTCGTCTTGTCAACCGGTCTGCCAAGGGCTTCGGCGGTGGCGGTCCGTCAGATGAGCTGCCGCGGCCGCCGTCGCGGCGGTGCCAGAAACTGCTCGCTGGGATTCTGCTGCGCGCCGGGCAGGCGGAGGCGGGCGGGCGTGTCCTCACCTTCGGCATCAGTCCTGACCGGGTTCCGCAGGCCGACGCTATTATCGTGGATCCGGGCTTTGTCGGGCTTAGCGGCCATCACTTCAACGCCAACGTCTTCTACAAAAGGATGATCGAGCGCCACGGGCTCTCGGTTTCCGTGGCCAGGTCGATCATCCGGACGCCGGTGCTCCAGGGGGACAGCACCGGCAGCGTCGGCGCGTTCTCGCTCACGCCGTACCATACGGGTCTGCGTCCGCCGCCTTTGACGCAGGACCTGCTCGCAGTCAATGACCTCTTCTTCCACGAGCTCCAGCGCGGACTGCCGGACGAGGGTGTTCGGCTCATCGTCGCGCACTCGCTGAGACACACCTTCGCGGAGGGGCTTAGCCGCTATCTGCAAAGCGTTTGCGGTCGCGGCCCAGTCTCCGTTTTGCTCGGAATCCTGGAGATTGTGGACCCGTCCAGCCATCCGGATTCCGCTGCCATCCGTATGATCTACACGCGGGCCTTCGGGCGCCTCCGCTCGATTGCGAATCTGAGATTGATGGTGACCGCGGAGACGGCCGAGCTGGCGGATTTTGCGCGCGACGTTGCCGGCCCGGAGCCGGAGATCATGGTCCTGCCCTACGCAGCGGGCCTCCTCGACGCGATCGAGGTGCCGCATCAAGCACATCGCGCGCCCGGTCTGACGGTGGGATATGTCGGCCAAAGCCGACCGGAGCGCGGCGCGCATCTCATTCCGGAGATTGCCGAAGCAACCCTTGCCGCGGGCCCGACGGCGCTGGTGTGGCGTGCCCAGATCGCTCTGGGGAAGGACGCCCCGGAGTGCGCCACGGTCTCGCTTCAGCGGCTCGCCCGCCATCCACGGTTCGAGCGGTTTGAGGCGCATCTTTCGAGGGAAGCGTATCGTACGCTGCTGTCGTCGATCGACATCATGGTCCTGCCCTACGATGACCGCTACGAAGTCTCAGGGTCGGGCGTCGCGTTCGAGAGCCTGAGGGCAGGATGCGTGCAGGTTGTTCCCGAGCGCAGCAGCATGGCCGCCCTTGCCAGGGCGAACGGCGCCGGCTTTGTTACGTTCCCCGACCCGACGCGTGAGCAAGTCACCGCAGCAATTGTGGAGGCAGTTGAACGGTTTGCGGAGCTTTCCCAAAGAAGCCGGGAGGCGGCGGAGGCAGCCCGCCGCGACCGCTCGCATTATCTTAAGCTGGAGCGGTTTTTCCAGGCGGTGTAGGAGGGGCGAGGAGGGCCGCATCGCGGCTCAGCGCAGGAGAGATGACCAATGGCAGAGCCGCCCAACGCGGCCGCGCTTATCATCGGTGATGAGATACTCTCCGGCCGCACCAAGGACAAGAATATCGGCTTCATCGCCGACACGCTGAGCGATATCGGCATCGATCTGGCGGAAGTGCGCATCGTCGGCGACAATGAGGCCGCGATCGTGGAGGCCGTGCAAGCCCTGTCGCAGGCCTACGATTTTGTGCTGACCAGCGGTGGGATCGGGCCCACCCATGACGATATCACCGCCGATTGTGTGGCCAAGGCGTTCGGTGTGCCGATCGGGGTTAATCCGGAGGCCGCCGAGATGCTCCTGTCGTTCTGGAAAGGCCGCGGCATTGAGCCGAACGAAAGCCGCATGCGCATGGCCCGTACCCCAGAGGGTGCCACGCTTATCCCCAATTCCGTATCGATGGCGCCCGGATTCCGCATCGCCAACGTCTTCGTCATGGCCGGCGTGCCCACCATCTTGCAGGCCATGATGGACGAGGTGGTGAAGATGCTGCCGGCGGCGCGCCCGGTGCTGTCGGAAACGATTGAGACGCACCGCGCCGAGGGCGATGTGGCTGCGCCGGCGCGCGCCGTCCAGGAGGCGCATCCCAAAGTGCGGATCGGTTCCTATCCCTATCACGACGGCGAGCGCTTCACGACGCGGCTGGTGTTGCGCTCGCGCGACGCAGACGCGCTTGCCGTCGCCCGCGCGGCGATGGACCAGGCGCTGAAAAGCGCCTAATGGCCCAACCGAGCACAGGCTAGCTGAGGGGAAGAGACGTGACGCAAGACAAAGCCTTTCCCGTCTCCTGGGATCAGTTTCATCGCGATGCGCGGGCCCTGGTGTGGCGCTTGGCCGATTCCGGGCCTTTCTCCGCCATTGTGTGCATCACGCGCGGCGGGCTGGTGCCGGCGGCAATTGTGTCGCGTGAGTTGGAGATCCGGGTGATCGAGACGGTCTGCGTTGCCTCTTACCACGACTACCGCAACCAGGGCGACATCGCGGTCTTGAAGCCAGTCGCCCCGGAAGTGGTGAAGGCGGCGGGCGAGGGCGGCAAGGGCATCCTCCTCATCGACGATCTGGTCGATACGGGCCGCACGGCCTCAATCGTCCGCGACATGCTGCCCAAGGCGCATTTCGCCACCGTCTACGCCAAGCCGCAGGGCCGCCCCTTGGTCGACACCTTCATCACCGAGGTGTCACAGGACACCTGGATCTATTTCCCCTGGGACATGGGCTACAGCTTCCAGCCACCCATCGTGGGCAACGGCGAGTAAGTCAGAAGCGGCGCCGGCGACACACGCCGACACCATGAGAGGGTAGGCCCTTCGCTACGCGGCGCGTGCCATGCTGCGCGGATGCCCCGCACAGGATCGGGCGATCGCTTCCACGTGCCGATGATCCGTGCCGCAACAGCCACCGAGCACGCTGATCTGCGGCATACCGGCCAGCATCTCACGATATTGCAGCCCAAGCTCGACCGGATCGCCGTCGTCAAGCTCCGTGGCGGCGTCGAGCTCAGCATGGCTGCAGCGCGAGGCGTTGGCGCGTAGACCGCGGATGCGTTGCGTCCATGGCTCGCCGGTCGCCAGCACGTCGGCGAAATGGGTCGGATGCGCGCAATTGATCATGTAATAGGCCGGCGCGCCGCCGGTCTCCGCGTCGACCGCCTGGATGGCCTCCTTCAGCGGCTGGCCGGTCGGCAGATTGCCGTCGGTTTCCACTGTGAAGGAGATCGCCGAGGGGATGCCCGCAGCCTTCGCCGCGCGCGCGATCCCGATCGCCTCCTCAACATAGTTCAACGTGAGTGCAGCGATCATGTCGGCATCAGTGTCGGCGAAGACGCCGATCTGCTCGGAATGGTAGGCCTCCGCATCGGCGGCGCTCATCGCGTCCGACGGTGTGTACCCGTCGCCGCGCGGCCCGATCTGGCCACTCAGGACCATCGGCGTGTCCGCCGTCGCCATCTGGTCGCGCAGTGCCGCCAAGAGCGTGATGGACGCGCGGTTCATCCGGTTGAGGGCCGACGGCGCGTAGCCGATCTTCTCCGCCCAGTCGCGGCTGGCACGCCAGGTTGGGCTTTCGAGCACGAAGCCCATCCGCGCGGCGCCGGCGATGGCGATGTAGCGCTTGTAATAGGCGCGGAGATGCGCGCGGCCGGCTTCGTTCTTCATCAGGTCGACGGCCGCCAGATGCGGCAGGTCCATGCCGTCGTGGAAGAGCAGCGTCGTTTCCAGTCCGCCGTCGGTCAGGAACAGCTTGCCGCTGAGCTGCGGCAGCGCATGGCGATATCGGGGCATCATCGTTTCCTCGTTGGTGGACCGCGGGCGCGTGCAATCGCGACCGTTCCGGCCGACCGGTCTCTTGCCGCCGAAATGATCGGCGGATCGTTGGTTCATTTCAGGTGCGGGGTGCGACGAAACACTTGGGTTGTCGCGGAGCGCGCTATCTGCCGAACTTGCGTTTCATGCGTCTTGCGCCGCGCGCAGGATGTGTTTCATGGGCGGGTGATTCAGGTTTCGTCCGCGGCGTCGGGACGAAACAAGTCGAGGGGCTGTCCTTGCTATCCACCGGTCGGCGGCCTACGCAGACGAGGCATGCGGGCGTGGCGGAATGGTAGACGCAAGGGACTTAAAATCCCTCGGCCGCAAGGCCATGCGGGTTCGACTCCCGCCGCCCGCACCATCTGCGTGCCTTTGCAGCCTTAATCGTCGCCTGCCGATTCTCGGCCGTTGCATCGTCATCCTATTGGAACGACAGTCTCGTAGAGCCGCCAACGCCGGTCGTCGCTCTTTGAAGGCACAATGCGCCGGCCAGTTTTGAAAGCGGCCTTTCACCAGAGGAGACACATCATGCGCACCAGCACTTATCTCACCTTCGACGGGCGCTGCGAGGAGGCTTTTGAGCACTATGCGAAGGCGCTCGGCGGCAAGATTGAGGTGCTGATGCGCTATGCCGGCACGCCGGGCGAAGACATGGCGCCACCGGACTGGCGTGACAAAGTCATGCACGCGACGCTTACCTTCGGCGGCAACGTGCTGATGGCTTCCGACGATCCGCCGGAACGCCATCAGCCGATGCAGGGCTTCTCCGTGTCGCTGCAATGCGAGAGCGTTGCCGAGGCAGAGCGCGCCTGGGATGCGCTCTCTGAAGGCGGCACGGTGCAGATGCCGTTGGAAGAGACGTTCTGGGCGGCGCGCTTTGGGATCGTCATCGACCGGTTCGGCACGCCCTGGATGATCAATTGCGACAAGCCGGAATAAGCGTGCGGGCGCGTATTCCGTTCATTCCGGCTTCCAGCCATAGAGCCAGTCGAGCCGCCCGATGAGGCGCTCCGGCGACATCGCACCAAGCACGATGTTGCGGGCGGCTGCGGCGACGCCGTGCATGTTGTAGACGGCCAGATTGCGCTCAGCCTCACGGACGACGCGCAAGACTCGGCCGCGCCGCGCGCGCTGATAGGCGCGAAGCGCCGCCGCCGGATCGTCCGGTTGCGAAGCCAATGCGGCGGCAAGCGCCCAAGAATCCTCGATCGCCTGTGCGCCGCCTTGCGCGGCCGTCGGCGGCATGGCATGCGCCGCATCGCCGATCAGCGCCACGCGGCCCCGCGTCCATGATTTTGAGGCATCGACACCGAAGAGCGGCCAGGGGATCCAGCTTGAAACAGCGTCGATCAGCACGCGCGCCTCGCGGCCGAACGGCTTGAGCGGCGGCGTATCGCCTGTGGCATTTGCGATGACCACGACGTTAAGGCTTGCCCCGGCGCGCACCGGATAATGCACCAGATGTCCACCCGGACCGAGCCACAGCCCGGTGATGTCGCGGCGGATCGCCGGCGGCACATCCGCGGCGGCAAGCGTTGCGCGCCAGGCGGTGCGGCCGACCGGCTGCGGTCCGGGATATGCGAAGAAGTCTCGGCGAATGGCAGACCGCACGCCGTCCGCTGCGATCAACAGATCGGCGCGTTGCGCCGTGCCGCCGGCATCAAATGAGACGCAATCATCTTCGGCGCGGACCGTGCCGACTGTCAGGCCGAGATGCAGATTGATGGCCTCGCTCTCTCGCGCCGCGGTCGCGAGCCCCGCCTGCAGATCGGAGCGATGGATCAGGCAATAAGGCGCGCCATAGCGCTGACGCGCGGCCGGGCCGAGCGGCACGATTCCAAGCCGCGCGCCACGTGTCGCATCGCGGATCTCGATCGCGTCCGGCTCGATCGTCGCCCGGGCAAGGTGCGGCAGAACCCCAAGACGCGCCAGCACAGCCATGGCGTTTGGCGACAATTGAATGCCCGCACCGACCTCCTCAAGCGCCGGCGCGCGCTCATAAAGCGTGGCGGCAAACCCGCGCGCAGCCAGCGCAATCGCCGATGTCAGTCCGGCGATGCCTCCCCCGGCGATCGCAACGCGCATAACGATCTAGAGCCTTGTCCATTCTGATTGAATCAGAATGGAGGCTCTATCTCTTATCTGGAGCATGATCTGATCCGAAAAACCGGTTCCCACTTTTCGGGATCATGCCCTAGGCGGCGGGGCGATATGCGCAGCCGGCCGGCTTGGATTCCGCCGCCTCAAGGGCCGGATCGTAACGAAAGACCGTGGAGCAATAGGGGCACACCGCCTCGCTCTCATCGCCCATGTCGATGAAGATGTGCGGATGGTCGAAGGGCGGTAGCGCCCCAACACACATGAACTCGCGCGCGCCGATAAGGATGACGTCGACGCCGTCGGTGTTGTGGAAGTGCGGGATGTGACTGTCGGCCATGGCGTTTCCGTGAATCTCAGGCATTGTCGCTGACGTCGGCGGAGCATAGCTATCGCGCTGGCCGGAGAACAGACTACAGCAGCGCTCCGGCGCCAGCCGCGTTGCCGCAGCCGCCCGCAGGGATGTGAACGGCCAGGAGATGTTATGCAACAGTTCGACTCCGACGGCGTGACCATCGCCTACCTGGATGAAGGCGAGGGCCCGGCGACGCTGCTGATCCATGGCTTTGCCTCCAGTACGCGGGTGAACTGGGTCTCAACCGGCTGGATCAATGACCTAAGAGCCGCCGGCCGCCGCGTCATTGCACTCGACAATCGCGGCCACGGCGAAAGCGGCAAGCCGCGCGATCCCGCCGCCTATCCCGCGACCATCATGGCGGAGGACGCGCGGCGGCTTCTGGACCATCTGGAGGTCGGCGACGCCGACGTGGTCGGCTATTCGATGGGCGCGCGGATCACGGCGTTTCTAGCGCTGTCCCACCCGCGCCGCGTGCGCCGCGCCGTCTTCAGTGGGCTGGGCGATGGGATGGTGAAGGGCGTCGGCCGCAGCGAGCCGATCGCCGCTGCACTCCTCGCCGATTCCCCCGACGACATCGCCGACCCGCATGCGCGCGAATTTCGCCTCTTCGCCGACAAGACGGGAAGCGACCGCAAGGCGCTCGCCGCCTGCATTCTGTCGGCGCGGCCGGTCGTGACGGTTGAGGAGCTCGGCACGCTGTCCGTGCCGGTTCTGGTGGCGGTCGGCAGCGACGATGCAATCGCCGGCAGTGCTGCGGCTTTGGCGGCGCTGATTCCCGGTGCGGAGGCTTTCGTTATCCCCGGACGCGACCATATGAAGGCAGTCGGCGATCGCCAGCACAAGGCGGCCGTGCTCGGCTTTCTGTCGCGTCAGACGGCGCCCGAACCGATATGAACGGCGCAGCGCGTGAACCAACGTGAAACCGTCAGGTAGAGGCGGCAATGGCCGATCGTAGGCGCGTGCTGTATAGTCGCGTGCGAATGGAGGCGCTGATGAGCGTGAAGATAAAGGGGCCTGCCGGGCAGGCGAGCGTAAAGGCCCTCGACCCGATCTGGAGCCAGCTGCGCTCCGAGGCTGAGGCGATCGTGGCCGCCGAGCCGGCGCTCGCCGGCTTCGTCTATGCTTCGGTGCTCAATCACGACAGGCTGGAAGACGCGGTCGCTCATCGCATCGCCACGCGGCTCGACAGCCACGCGCTCGATGGCGGCGTGGTGGAGCGCGGCTTTGCCGAAATGCTGGAGGCCTGGCGCGACTATTCGGTGGCGCTGAGAGCCGATTTGATCGCCGTCTACGATCGCGATCCCGCCTGCAGCCGCTTCATCGAGCCGATGCTCTATTTCAAGGGTTTCCACGCCATCCAGACGCACCGCCTGGCGCATTGGCTCTACGCCAACGACCAGCGCGACTTGGCGTTCTACCTGCAAAGCCGCGGCTCGGAGGTGTTCCAGGTCGATATCCATCCGGCGGTGCCGATGGGGACGGGCATCTTCATCGATCACGCCACCGGTGTCGTGGTCGGCGGAACGGCGGTGATTGAGGACAACGTCTCTATCCTGCAGAACGTGACGCTCGGTGGCACCGGCAAGGAAAGCGGCGACCGCCACCCGAAAATCCGCCACGGCGTCTTGATCGGCGCCGGCGCCAATATCCTCGGCAATATCGAGGTCGGCGAATGCTCGCGCGTGGCGGCAGGATCGGTGGTCCTTAAGCCTGTGCCCGCGCACGCCACCGTGGCCGGCGTGCCGGCGAAAGTGGTGGGGCAGGCGGGCTGTGCGGAGCCCTCGCGCTCCATGGACCAGATGCTGCGCGACGGCGATCCCGATATCGGCGCCCACATCTAGTGGGCCAGATTTACGGGGACCTGCGCCTGGCAGCGGTTGTGGGCGCGGCGCTGGCGCTCTACAAGGCGCGGGCGAAGTAAATCCCGAGGCCGACGTGACCGCCGAAGAACTGAAGAAGGTCGAGCGCTATCTGCAGCGCCTGTTTGGCAACACCGCGATTGCCGTGCGCGCGCGGCCGCGCAAGGACGATTCCGCCGAGGTCTATATCGGTGAGGAGTTCATTGGCGTGCTCTATCGCGACGATGAGGACGACGAGCTGTCCTATAATTTCTCCATGGCCATTCTCGGCTACGACCTCGGCGATTAGAGCGTTTTCGCGTAAGGTTGAATCGCCCCAACGCTCTAGCAACCAAACCCTGCGTTTCTCATCCCGGTTCGGCCGCAGGCCGAGACCGGCCCGCTGCGTGTTAACCCTCCCCTCAGGGGCCCCTCAAGGGGGAGGTTATCACCCAAGCAGCTCCGTCCCGCATTTCGCTTGCGCTCCATGCGGGCTACGGACGATGGCCGGCCTCGTAGCCCGGATGGAGCGAAGCGCAATCCGGGAGAGCCTCACGACCGCAACCAAACCTCTCGTCTGTCATCCCGGTTCGGCCAAAGGCCGAGACCGGGAGCCATGAACACTGCCGCTGCTTTTGGTGGGTACGGGTCCCGCACAAGCGCTGACGCGCTTTGCGGGATGACAAACGAGAGAGAGGGGGGCAGGCGCATCGTTAACCAATCCTTTCGAATTGCCGCCACCGACGGTCGTGCCGCTTGCTGCGTCGCGCATCGGCCGCTAGGCTGCCCGAAGGTTAACAAATGGTTAATGGCGGCGTTGCGTGTCGGAGTTGGGCGTATTCGTGTATTGTGCGGCGATCGGATTTGCCGCCGCGGCGACGCTCGCCAGCTTCTACCAATGGGTCACATCGGAGCAGGCTGAGCTTTTTGCCGTGAAACGCACGGTGCCCGGCGTCGCCTTTGCTGTACTCTTCTCCATGTTCTGCGGGCCATTCCTGGTGATGCGCCGCGTGGTCTCCGCGCTGAGGGCACGTGAGATCGCCGCGCTGCCGGCGCTGATCGGCGTGGTCATCGCCGGGATGTGGAGCGTGTGCGCCGGGATCTTCTACGTCAGCATCCTGGTCAGCGCTTGAGCTGAGCATGAAGCGGCCCGCAGCACGGCGGGCCGACCCTGCGTTGATCGGTGAGGAGACCTTAAGGCGACGTCGCGGTGTTCGGCGTGGTCCAGCGCGGATCGCCGACGGAGACCCAGCGGTTGGGGTCGCGCACCGACTGGCGCTTCACGAAATGATACGCCGTCTCGTACCACCGGTGCAGCGTGTCGGTCTTGTTGTCGAGCACAAACTCACCGCGGCTGGTGCGTGCCAGAAGCACGGCGTGCCCGTCGCCCACCTCATCGAAGACAACGGCGACGAGAAGCGCGCCGGAGGGCCAGCCGCGCTCAATCAGCCATTTGCGCTTGAGGAGGACGTAGTCTTCGCAATCGCCGTAGGTTTCCGGCAGCGTCCAGAATTCCTCGGCATTGTAGAATTCCATGTCGGTCGCCGGGGCGACGAGATGGTTGGCAAGCGTGTTGACTTCCTGCAGATCACGCCAGCGCCGCTCCGTCAGCTGCTCAGCTTCCGCGGAGCCGCGGGTCACGCATTCCTCAGGATGGTTGCGGCAGAAATCGATGTGCCCGACCGGCGGGTTCGTCCAGCCGTTGACGTCCATCTTTAGGCTTTGAGCTGAGGCCACCTGAGCGAGCCCCAAACCGAACAACACAAAGCCGGCCAACAGGGGCCGGCAGACATACGCGAACATTATTATCGCCCCCCATTTTGGAGCGACCTTAGCAGGAATCGATTGCGCGTGCGCTAAAAGATTAGATCAATGATTGATGAACGGCCGGCCGAATTTTTGGCTTGCGGCGTTAAAAATAGTCCTTCTCAATCGCCTGCTCGATGGCCGTGTCGGACATGAGCCGCATGAATTCCAGGCCGATCCCATCGTCGAAATGGCGCACAATCCGCGCGCCGAGCCGGCCGAGCCGCACGGGCGAGCCGATGGGCGGGCGAAGATTTGTGGCGATGGCCGCGCCGGAAAGCGACATGTCGATCACGCGCACCGAATGCGAGGTGCCGTCGGACAAGACGATGGAGGTCTCGCTGCGCTTCGGCGTCCGGCGCAGATGCCGGCGATCCTCGTCGAGGCTGAGGACATGGCGGTTGGCGAGCCAGGTCAGCGTATCGGCCAGTCTGTCGCGCTTCCGCTGTGAGGCGGAAATCGACATGACGAAGCCCTGATCGGTCTTCTCCAGAAGCACGCCTTCGATCCGTCCCACACTGTCGATATAGGCGACGACCCGCTCGCCCACTTCGCCGCTGAACGGGCTGACGATCGATGCGTCACCCGGCGAAACCTCAGAGACCTGGCAGGGGCACTCGCGCTGATCTGGAAACATGCATCGGCCGAGCAAGCTCAGCTTGACACGCTGAAAGCGGCGCCTTTCCGAACCTGCGGATCGGTCAGTTTCTTGTGTTTGCAGCGCCTGCATGGCGACTCCGGATAATCCAACCTAAACGGGCGGATGTGCACAATCGCGGAGGCTATTCGGCCGTGGTTAAATATGTGTAAGCAAATGGAATGCGCGTTGAATTTGCGCTCATTTTCCGCCGTTCACCACGGTCAGATGCCCGTATCGCCTGCCGCGATTGTCCGGGGCCGCGGGCAGCGCATCCAGCAGCGTGTCGTTGCTGCGCCGCGCGCCGGGCTGAGCGGCGGGCAGGAGCCGAACCGATCTCAGCCATTGCGTGATGATTCGGCGGCGGATGCGGTTGCTTTCTTCGTGTCCACCCACACGCACCATTGAGCCGAGAGCGCCGGCGCCTCCCTTCTCTCCTGAAAGAGGCAAGAGCAGCATCTCATAGGAGACGAAGCCCCCGGCCATCGTTTCGCCCATGACGCCGGCGACCAGGCCGGTCGATCGGGCGCTCATGGCGCGGAGATCGCGGTGAAGCGCCTCGCGGTCTTCAGGTCCCCAGAGGTCGAGGAAGCTCTCTTCAGATAGGTCACGCCCGTAGCGCGAGGCGATTGCCGCGCCGCAGAAGCGGATGCGGGTTTCAAGCGACGGGTCGAGATCGACAAGAATGAGGTCGGGCAGGAGCGGCGCCAGCTCTGCGGCATTGACCCCGCCGGCACGGACTCCGGTGTCGCCGCGTGCGCCCAGCCAATAATGGTAGAGCGCTGTGCTAGTCTCGTGTTTCATGACGCCCCGACCCAACGACGGCTGGCGACCGCTTTGCGCGCGGTGCTGCCGTTTCATGCTTCATTGGGTGCCACGCGGGTCAGCAGGGGCGGGGTGAAACCATTCGTTAAGGTTAACAAAGCGTGAGCGTTGCGCCAAAGGGCGCAGTCGCGTCATGGTTAGTTGTCCAATTCAAGTTGCGGATCATGTCCCAAGGCCACGGGGCATGGGAGAAAAACAGGGGGCGTCGGAAGCCGCCGGGCAAGCCCGGCGGCTTCCTCTTTGCCGGCTTCGGCTGTTCTACACGCCGCAGGTTTTCTGCTTGCCATGCCTTTGACGAAGCGGGCATGAGCAGGCCATGTCCCGCACACCCGCCATCAACCTGCCGCCGGCGG
The DNA here is from genome assembly GCA_028281235.1 of Afifellaceae bacterium. Taxonomy (GTDB): domain Bacteria; phylum Pseudomonadota; class Alphaproteobacteria; order Rhizobiales; family Afifellaceae; genus DASWJZ01. Next base: position 25,047 of record JANQKG010000036.1, read on the forward strand.
TGCTTTGGCTCGCAGCGCTTTTCATCGGCGTTCATCTGCTGCGTCAGGTGCTGACGCCGGAGCAGGAGCGGTGGCTGCTTCTGGCCTTCTCCTTTATTCCCGTTCGCTATGCGGAGATCGGCAACGCGCTGCCGGGGGGCGTTGCGGCGCGCATATGGTCGCCGGTCACTTATGCCTTTCTCCATGGTGACGTCGCGCATCTGGTTGTGAACGTTCTGTGGATGGCGATCTTCGGCGGCGCGCTCGCCAGGCGCTTCGGGTCCGTCCGTTTTCTTCTGATGTCGCTTGTTGCAACCATTGCCGGCGCGGCGGCGCATTACATTGTCCATCCGATGGACGGCGCTATCGTCGTGGGTGCGTCGGGCGCCGTGTCCGGCATGATGGCGGCGACCGCCTGCTTCGCCTTCGCGCCGGGCGGGCCGCTGGCCGGCGGACGAACGGCGGCCGCCTACAGGCAGCCGGCGGAGCCGATCGTCCGTGCGCTGCTCAATCCGCGCGCCGCTGCCTTCATCATCATCTGGTTCGCCATCAACCTTCTTTTCGGCCTGACCGGCGGGCTCGGCGCCGACCTGGCGGGGCGCATCGCCTGGGAGGCGCATATTGGCGGATTTCTCGCCGGGCTTTTCGCCTTCCCGCTGCTTGATCCGGTGCGCCGCGAACGTCCTTCCTGATCCCGCGCCCCGGCATGGCTCACGAAGCCTGCACGCCGTCGCATCTAACCGTATGATCTGAATGACGGATTTATATCCGCGAGCGTCGCCGTCCTTTGCGCTGGCCTCACCGGCGCCGGGTTTCTAAACTAGGAATGGCATTCCCGCAGAAGACGGAACCGACAAAAACAGGCGAGGGAGGTGTCGATGACCGTGAAGCGGATCATCTCAGAAAAGGGGACCGACGTGGTGACCGTCGCCCCGGACGCATCTTTGGAGTCGATCGCAGGCACGCTGGCGCAACACAAGATCGGCGCAGTCGTCGTCACCGATGGGAAGACCATCCGCGGCATCATCTCCGAGCGAGACATCGTGCGCGCCCTGGCAAGCCATGGCGGCGCGGCGCTCGGCAAGGCGGCGAATGAGTGGATGACGCAGCAGGTGGTGACCTGCGAACTGGCGGAGAGTATCAACGACGTGATGCAGAAGATGACAAGCGGTCGCTTCCGCCACCTGCCGGTGGTTGAGGACGGAAAGCTCGCCGGGATCATCTCCATCGGCGACGTGGTGAAGCGGCGGATTGAAGACGTGGTGCGTGAGGCGGAGCAGATCCGCGAATACATCACGACGGCGTAAGGTGTGTGCCGGCCTGCGGCCACGTATTCCCGGATTGCACGCAGCGAAATGTGGGAGACGCTCCGCTTCCGCACATCCCTCTCGTTTGTCATCCCGGAAAGCGCGGGAAACGCGCTTGTCCGGGACCCATAACCACCGGCGAAAGCGGACGAAACGCACGTATCACCTGATCCGATATTGTTCATGGGTCCCGGTCTCGGCCTGGCGGCCGAACCGGGATGACAGACGAGAGGTTTGATTGCGATCGTGAGGTCGCCTTGATTGCGCTCCAACCATACCGGCTACGAAAACCGCGCCTAACAAAGCTGTCGGGGACTTACGTGCTATCCTCCGGCTCGAACGGCCGTTCAATGGGGCCCGCGCCGAGCGGCACGCGACGAAAAAAGCAGCTGGTCCGCCCGGTGTGACACGTGCCAGCGCGGTTGGCGATCTCCGCACGCACCAGCACGACGTCCTGATCGCAATCGGTCGCAAGGCTCGCCACACGCTGCGATGCGCCGGAGGTTTCGCCCTTCTTCCAGATGGCCTGCCGCGACCGGCTCCAATAATGCACAAAGCCCGTCTCCAGCGTGAGACGAAGGGCCTCCTCGTTCATCCACGCCACCATCAACACGTCGCCATTGGCGGCGTCGAGTGTGATGCACGGGATGAGCCCTGCGCTGTCGAAGCGCGGCGTGAACGTGCGGCTTTCTTCGATCCCCGCTTGGTCGGGAGCGGACATTTTGCGGCCCTCAGAGCATGATCCCGAAAAGTGGGAACCGATTCTCGGATAAGATCATGCTCAAAGCAAAGAAATAGAGCGTTCGAGCGATTCAGCGAGATGCGAGAATTCTCAAAGCCGTTAGCGGTTGGACGGCCGTATGAGATTGAGGAACTTTTCGCGTTCGGCGGTGCTTTCCCTGAAGACGCCGGTGAAACGCGAGGTCATGGTCGATGCGCCGGATTTCTGCACGCCGCGCATCGACATGCACAAATGCTCCGCCTCCAGCATGACGGCGACGCCCCGCGCGCCGAGATACTCCTCAAGTGCATCGGCGATCTGCGCCGTCAGCGTCTCCTGCGTCTGCAGCCGCCGGGCATAGAGATCGACGAGACGCGCCAGCTTGGAGAGGCCCACCACGCCATCCACCGGGTAATAGGCGATATGCGCCACGCCCATGAACGGCACCATGTGGTGTTCGCAATGCGAATGGAACGTGATGTCGCGCACCAGCACCATGTCCTCAAAGCCGCCGATGTCCTTGAACGTGGCGGAGAGCACGTCGCTCGGTTCGCGGCCATAGCCGGAATAGAGCTCCTCATAGGCCTTGACCACGCGCTGCGGCGTGTCGAGTAGGCCTTCGCGGCGCGGATTGTCGCCGGTCCACGCAATCAGCGTGCGCACGGCAGCCTCCGCCTCCTCCCGGGCCGGCCGTTCTGGAGCGCTGCGTTCTGGCTTGGGCTCAAGTCTCTTGATATCTGCCGTCATATCTTGCTCTCTGCCCAGCCGAATTTCGATGGCGCGGGCGGCCATGACGCTCCTATATAGGGGCTAATTGGATTTGACCAATCGCGCAAAGCGCTCAAGATCGTCACTTATGCTCGACGACATCTACAATACTAAGATCCTGGAGCTGGCGGGGAATATCCCCAAAATCGGCCGGCTTGATGCGCCGGACGCCACCGCCCGCGCCCATTCGCGGCTCTGCGGCTCCACCGTCACCGTCGATCTGAAGATGGCTGACGGGCGGGTCAGCGACTTCGCCCACGACGTCAAGGCCTGTGCACTCGGCCAGGCATCCTCCTCCATCATGGCGCGGAACGTGATCGGCTCCACGCCCGAGGAGCTTCGAGAGGTGCGCGAGAGCATGCGCAAGATGCTGAAGGAGGGGGGCGAGCCGCCGGCCGGCCGCTGGTCCGACCTGAAATATCTGGAGCCGGTGCGCGACTATCGTGCCCGCCATACCTCCACCATGCTCACCTTCGACGCCGTGGTGGACGCCGTGGACCAGATCGAAGCCGGCAAAGGCGTTACGGCCGGCGAGGCGGCTTCGGCTTGAGCTTGAAGATGGCCATGTCCCCGGCCAAGGGAGAGCACAACTCGTCGCTTCCCGCACTCGGCAAGTGGATTGTCTCCGTCCCGGCGCTCGCCGCCCGCGGCCTGATCCTCATCTATCGCTATACGCTGTCGAGTCTGGTTGGCCGCACATGCCGGCATCTGCCGACCTGCTCAGAATATGCCGACAACGCGATTGCCCGCTTCGGCCTGTGGCGTGGCGGGTGGATGGCGCTGGCGCGCTTCTGGCGCTGCCGGCCGCTCGGCAGCCGCGGCTTCGACCCAGTGCCGGACACCTTGCCTGCCGATGCGCGCTGGTATACGCCCTGGCGCTACGGTTTCTGGGGCTCCGATCTTCCCGATTGAGCCTAGTGTCCCGAATCTGAAGTTCGCATCATTATTCAGCCCGCTTCGAACGAACTTCAGATTCGATAGGGACACTAGCAAGATATTGAGTCTAGTGTGGTTTTAGGGTTTGAAGTTCCTATGATGGAGCCCGCTGGAACAATGATAGGAACTTCAAACCCACCACACTAGCGCCGGCGTTCTCAACACGCAGTATTCTCAAGACACGAAGGACAGGCGCCGCCGTTTGAGGCGACGCGAAGGCTGAGCCATGGTCACGATCTCTCTTCCCGACGGTGCACAACGCGACGTCCCTGACGGCGCGACCGGCACGATCGTGGCTGAGGGCATCTCCAAGTCGCTCGCCAAGAAGGCGGTCGCCATGAAGGTCGACGGCACGCTCGCCGATCTTGCCGATCCGGTTCATGACGGCGCGGTCGTGGAGATCATCACGCGCGATCATCCCGATGCGCTGGAGCTGATCCGTCACGATTGCGCGCATGTCCTGGCGGAGGCCGTGCAGTCGCTCTTCCCCGGCACGCAGGTGACGATCGGGCCTGTGATTGAGAACGGCTTCTACTACGATTTCTTCCGCAACGAGCCGTTCTCCACCGACGACTTTGCCGCCATCGAAGCGAAGATGCGCGAGATCATCGCCCGTAATCAGCCCTTCACCAAAGAAGTGTGGGATCGCGACCGTGCGCAGAAAATCTTCCGCGACAAGGGTGAGATGTTCAAGGTTGAGCTGGTGGATGCGATACCCGACGGCGACGCGCTGAAGGTCTATTTCCAGGGCGACTGGTTCGACCTCTGCCGCGGGCCTCACATGCCCTCCACCGGCAAGATCGGCGACGCCTTCAAGCTGACCAAGCTCGCCGGCGCCTATTGGCGTGGCGATTCCAGCCGCCAGCAGCTGCAGCGTATCTACGGCACCGCCTGGCCGAGCAAGAAGGAGCTCGACGCCTACCTCATGATGCTGGAGGAGGCGGAGAAACGCGATCATCGCCGCATCGGCCGCGAGATGAACCTCTTTCACCTTCAGGACGAGGCGCAGGGCTCCGTGTTCTGGCACGCCAAGGGCTTCGCCATCTGGCGTGCGCTGGAAGCCTATATCCGCCGCCGGCTGGACGCCGATGGCTATGACGAGGTGAAGACCCCGCAGCTTCTCGATGCGCGCCTGTGGGAGCAATCAGGCCATTGGTCGAAGTTCCGCGAGAACATGTTCGTCGTCCCCGACCACACGCCCAACACCGAGGAGGAGGGGCCGGTCCTGGAGGGTGAGGTGGAGCGCTGGATGGCGCTGAAACCCATGAACTGCCCGGCACATGTGCAGATCTTCAATCAGGGCATCAAGTCCTATCGCGATCTGCCCATCCGCATGGCCGAGTTCGGCTGCTGCCATCGCAACGAGCCGCATGGCGCTCTGCACGGATTGATGCGCGTGCGCCAGATGACGCAAGACGACGCACACATCTTCTGCACCGACGATCAGGTCACTGACGAGACGCGCCGCTTCTTGGAGCTCTTCGCCAAGGTCTATGGTGACATGGGCATGACCGATATCCGCTATAGGCTGGCGACGCGCCCGGCCGTGCGCGCCGGCGAGGATGCCGTTTGGGACCGCGCGGAGAAATCGCTCGCCGATGCGCTGACCGCGTCGGGCATCGATTTCGAATATGCGCCGGGCGAGGGCGCCTTCTACGGTCCGAAGCTTGAGTTTCATCTGACCGACGCCATCGGCCGCACATGGCAATGCGGCACCTATCAGCTCGACTACGTGCTGCCGGAGCGGCTCGACGCCTCCTATGTCGGTGAGGACGGCGAGCGCCATCGGCCGGTCATGCTGCATCGCGCCGTGTTTGGCACGTTCGAGCGCTTCATCGGCATTCTCCTGGAGCATTACGCCGGGCGGCTGCCGCTCTGGCTTGCGCCGGTGCAGGTCGTGGTCGCGCCGATCACCTCCGACGCCGACGGCTACGCGGAGAATGTGGCGAAGCGTCTTGAGACCGCCGGCATCCGCGCTGCGGCCGACCTGCGCAACGAGAAGATCAACTACAAGGTCCGCGAGCATTCCGTGGCTCGCGTGCCGGTGATTTTCGTGGTCGGGCGCCGTGAAGCGGAGCAGGGCACGGTCTCCATCCGCCGCCTCGGCTCCAAGGATCAAGAAGTCGCGCCTCTCGAAGCGGCCGTGGCGGGCATCGTGAGCGAAGCCACGCCGCCTGATCTCACGCCGTAGCCCGGATGGAGCGAAGCGCAATCCGGGACACCCTCAAGACCGCAATCGAATCTCTCGTCTGTCATCCCGGTTCGGCCGCCGGCCGAGATCGGGACCTATGAACACCCACGCGGCTGCAGTGATCATGGGTCCCGCACAAGCGCTGACGCGCTTTGCGGGATGACAAAGGAGAGGGAGTTTGGAAAGCGACTACTCTTCTGCGACCGGCTCCGCCCCGTCCGGCTCCGCCACCAACGTGCCGGTCTCCGGCTGCACGATATCCTCAAGCTGCACTTCGATGTCGCGCTCGACCCCCGCCTCGACGGTGAAGTCGCGCGAATAGATGCGGTCCTGATGCTTGGCGATCGCCGTATAGCCCCCGGCGGTGAGCACGATGGAGGGGAAGGCGCCGATGCTTTCATGCACGGTGATTCCATCCTGCGTCGTCACCGTCCAGCTTGTGTTGGCGATGGCTTCGCCGCCGATCTCCGACACGAGCTTCAGCGTCACCTCAGCGCCGGTGTGGCGCATGACCGCGCGGGTAAGCTTGCCGGCCTCCACGACGATGTCGGCGCGGACAATAGCGTTGACGCTGCCATAGCGGCTGACGACGTGATATTTGCCGGCGCTCAGCGGGATCAGGCTGTCCTTGCCGGCATGCGGCACGACGGTGATCAAGTCACCGGCCTCGTTCTCCTGCAAGATCTCAAACGACAGCCGATCCGCCGGCAGGCTCTGCTCCTCGTTCACCACCGAATCGAGGACCAGGCCGCCGGCATTCAGCACCAGCGATTCAAACTGGTCGTCGTCAGAGATGGTCACGCGCTTCGTCGCGCCGGCGCGCCCGAAGGCAGCGTGCACGAGATAATCGCCCGGCGGCAATTTGACCGCCGCCGTGCCGCCTTGCTCGGTCTCAAACACCAGCGGCAGCGATCCGTCTCTTTCAGGGCTGGGCGCAAACACGCGCCAGATGACGCCGCTGGTCAGCGGCTCGGCGCCATCCATCAGCCGCGCTTCCATGATGAGATTGTAGCTGCTTTGCGCTGCTGCCGGTCCGCCCATCACGATAAGCAGGGCGGCGAGAAGGGCCGATCGCGCCAACTGAGCGGCGCGGTTCGCTCTGTTCGTGGGGAATGGCAAGCGCATCGCGTCGTGCTAAGCCCGCCGACATGGCGAATTCAAGACCTGAGGGCTCAATGCCGCACATGACGCTAGCCGATTACTTGTCCACGCGCCGCACCATTCCCGCCGCGCAGCTCGGCGCGCCGGGCCCCGATTCGGCGGCTTTGCGCGCCATGCTGACGATCGCCGCGCGCGTGCCGGACCATGGCAAGCTGGCGCCGTGGCGCTTCATCCTCTTCGAAAAGGACCGCCGTGCAGCCGTCGAAGAACTCGTTCGTATCGCCGAGCGCCATGGCAATGAACGGGAGCGCGCGCAGCGCATTGAGAAAGCCAAAGGCTTCGCCGATGCGCCGGTCGTCGTCTGCGTCGTGTCGGCGGCGGACCCGGACCATCCCAAAATTCCGCTTTGGGAGCAGCAACTCTCCGCCGGCGCCGTATGCTTCAATCTTCTGCATGCCGCCGCCGCACACGGCTTCTCAGCGCAATGGCTGACGAACTGGTACGCATACGACGAGGAGGCAATGTGCTTCCTCGGGCTGACGGACGGCGAGCGCGTCGCCGGCTTCGTCCATATCGGCACGCCCAAACTGCCGCCAACGGAGCGCGACCGCCCCGATGTCGACGCCATCACCGAAATGTGGCGCGCGCCTGCTTAACCGCCTCGGCGCGCTCTGGCGACGACGCGCTCGCGGTGCAGCGTGTAGATGCCGGTGGCAGTGATGATCAGCGCGCCGATCCAGGTCCACAGATCGGGGAGCTGGGCGAAGACCAGATAGCCGTACATCACGCCCCATATGAGAAGCGTGTAATGGACCGGCGCCACCACGACCGCCTGCGCCACCTCAAGCGCCTTGATGACCAGAAACTCGCCAAGCGCCGCCATCACGGCAAAGCTGATCAGGAGTGTTACCTCCAGGTTGCTCGCCGGCCAGCGCCAGACGAACGGCAACGGCACGGTGAGGATCAGGCTACCGACCAGCGCTGTATAGGCGACCGTTGTTACGGTCCGGTCAGAACTGGCCAAGGCGCGCGATATGATCTGGCGCAGCGCAAAGAAGAACGCCGCCACGACCACCAGCATGACGGCGGGGTGGATGGCGCCAAGCCCCGGACGGATGACGATCATGGCGCCGAGGAAGCCGATGGTGACGGCGCTCCATCGCCGGATGCCCACCGGCTCGCGCAGGATCAATGCCCCGAGCACGGTGACAAAAAAAGGCGCCACGAAACTGACCGCCACCGCATCGGCGAGCGGCACGAAGTTGAGCGCCACGATGAAGCTGGCTCCTGAGCCGGCGGCCATCGCGCCACGGGCAATCTGCAGGCCGGGACGCGCGGTTCGAAGCACGGATAGTCCACGCCAGGCCAAGATGATGAGCACCATGGCGAGCAAACCCAGCTGCCGCGACCAGACGATCTGAACCGGGTGCAGTGTGTCGGTGAGATACTTGGCTTGCGTGTCGACCGCGGCGAACACGAACATCCCCGCGGCCATATAGGCGATGCCGCGCGCGCTGTCCGATTGGCGCTTGTCCTCTGAGGTGAGGATCGGTGTTGCCGGGTCGATCGATATGGCTGCGTTTCCTTCCCTTCGCGCCGCGCAAAGGGAAGGTTCGCCGCCCCACGCATGCTCGCGTGTGTCTTAAGCCATATTGCCCCGGGAGCCGATATGTATCTGCCGGTGAAGCCGCGGTGGCCCGCGACGCCGACCTATGCGCTGCTAGCTCTGCACCTCATCAAGCGGCGCCTGCGGCCGCCAGCGTCGCGCTCGCGCCAGGAGCCGCTCCGCCGCCTTGAGGTGCGGGCGGTCGAGCATCTGACCGTCAAGGGACGTGACGCCGGCATCGCCGAAAAGCGAGAACGCCTCCACCACACGCTCCGCGCGCGTGACCGCCTCCTCGCTGGGCGTGAAGGCCTCATTGATCACCGGCGCCTGATCGGGATGGATGGCGAGCTTGCCGGTGAAGCCGTCGCGCGCGGCCGTCTCGCATTCGCGTTTCAGCCCGTCGAGGTCGCGGAAGTCGGCATAGACGCAGTCGATCGCATCGGCGCCGGCCGCCGCCGCACCAAAGAGGCAGAGCCCGCGCGCCAGCTCCGCCGGTCCGGTCCACTCGCCCTCGACACGGCAGGTCTGCGCGCCGGTGTCGGCTGAGAGGTCCTCCACGCCCCAGGCGAGGCCGGCAAGCCGTGGGCTGGAATCCATATAGGTTCCCAGTCCGAAAATGGCCGCCGCCGATTCCGTGGCAATGGCGATGATCGGCGTGCTGCTTTCGGGGATGTTGTGCAGCGCTTCGCGAACGGCGATGCGCGAGCTCAGCAACGCAATGTCGTTGCCGCCGCGCGCCTTGGGCAGCACAACGCCGTCCGGCACGCCCGTCATGACCACATCAAGATCGCCGTCCGCCAGCGACGTGTCGAGCCCGTTGATGCGCACATAAAGAAGTGGCGGGTCAGGCACCGCATCGCGATTTTGCAGAAGGTCGAGCGCTGAGCGCCGCGCCGCTTCCTTGTTGAGCGGGTTGACCGAATCCTCAAGGTCGAGGATCAGCACATCGGCGGCGCTCGACAGCGCCTTTGCAAGCTTGTCCGGCTGGTCGCCGGGCACAAACAGAAACGACCGCAACTAGCCGCTCCCTCGCTTCTTCATGAAGGCCTGACGCCGGCATGTCGCGACCAGCGTCTCGTCCTGCTTGAAGCACTTGTGTTCAAACTCAACGATGCCGGCGCCGACATGCGATTTTGATTCGCGCTTGGCCATGACTTCTGTCGTCACATGCACCGTATCACCTTGAAAGAGCGGATTGGGAAAGCGCACATCCGTCATACCCAGATTAGCGATCGTCGTGCCCACGGTCAGGTCGTTCACCGAGATGCCCACCATCAGCCCGAGCGTGAAGTAGGAATTCATCAGCGGCTGACCCCACTGCGTCTCAGTTTGGCAATAATGCCGGTCGATATGAAGCGGTTGCGGGTTCAGCGTCAGGCTGGAGAAGAGCACATTATCCATCTCCGTCACGGTGCGGCGCAGCGGATGCTTGAACACCCGGCCTTCCTCAAACTCCTCAAAAAAGAGACCGCCCATCGTCTCGCTCCTGGCAATCGGACCACTCGTGTCCCGAATCTGAAGTTCGCATCAGTGTTCAGCCTGCTCCGAACGAACTTCAGATTCGATAAGGACACGAGGCAAGATATTGAATCTCGTGTGGTTTGGGGTTTGAAGTTCCACTGATGTACCCGCCGGAATGACGATAGGAACTTCAAACCCACCACACTAGACACCGAAAGGTGGCAACGATTCGTTAAGGCAGTCTATGCACCATCCGTTAACCGTCTCTGGCTGGGGTAGACGCGAACTCAATGACCGCGATTGTCGAACAATTCCTGAACTGGGCGCACCAGGCCGCACCGGCACGCCGCGCGCAGGCCGCCCGCGCTCTGGCGCGGTCCTATCTCGTCTCACCGCTGTCGCCGGACGAGCGCGACCAGGTCGAGGCGGCGTTGACCGTCCTCCTCGACGACCAGGCGATGGAGGTCCGCCTTGCGCTTGCCGCGGAGCTGGCGGGCTCCGAGCACGCGCCACAGCACATGATTCTGTCGCTCGCCGGCGACCGTGACCCGGTCGCCGCCCTTGTCGCGGCGCGCTCGCCACTCATCCTCGACAGCGAGTTGGTCGATATGGTGGCGTCGCGCGAGGAGGCGGTTCAGATCGCCATCGCCAGCCGGCCGTACCTGTCACGAACCGTGTCGGCGGCGATCGGCGAGGTCGGTGAGCTGGATGCGTGCCGGACCTTGATCTCAAATCGCGGCGCGCGCATCCCGCGCTTCACTCTGGATCGCATCGTGACACGTCACGGCGACCAGCCGACGATGCGGCTGACGCTGCTTGCACGCGAGGACCTGCCGCTCGACGTCCGGGAGGTACTGCTCTCCATGCTGGCGCGGGCGCTGCGCGAGCTCATCGTCACGCATGAATGGCTTGAGCCGCGCCGCGCCGACGCGGTCGTGCGCGACGCGCGCGAATGCGCCACCATCGCCGCAGCCTTCGAGGCGCCGGCCGACAACATGCCGGCGCTCGTCGCCCAGCTTATTGCCGGCAGGGCGCTGACCCCGGCATTTCTGATCCGCATCGTCGCAGCCGGTCAGACCACGCTCTTTGAGGCGGCGCTTTCAAGGCTTGCCGGTGTGCCCATAGATCGCGTGCAGGCACTCGTCGCTTCCGGCCGACGCTCGCACCTCATAGCGTTGTTGCAGCAGGCGCGTCTGCCGCCGCGCACCTTCCCCGCCTTCACCGCGGCCGTTGAGATCATACGCAGCGGCGCGTTCGATGAAGCCGACAGCGACTACCGTCGCACAACGCACCTGATCGACGCGATCGTTGAGCGCTACCAGAAGCGCCCGGACCGCGAACTCGATCAGATCCTGATGCTGCTCCGGCGCTTTGCGCGACAGGCCAAGCGCGCCGCCGCCCGCGGCTATGCGGAGGAGATCATCCAGCAGGCCGCTTGAGAGCCTCGCATCCGGCCGGCCGCGTCCCGTCGGCGATTTCTTTACCTTTTCAAGGCTAGGTTCTCCCGATGGGTGGCGTGTGCTGCCGCCGGGCGGGAAGTCGTATGCGTATCGTCTCAATGGCACGTCGGGCCGCCACATGTGCGGTCTTGGCCTCTATGTGTTTGCTGGCGGCGTGCGGAAGCGTGCCGAAGGGAAGCAGAAGCAGCAACAGCCTCGCCTGCATGTCGCGGGCCATGTACTTTGAGTCCAATCGCTCCAGCGACGAAGGCATGCTCGCCGTCGGCACCGTGGTGATGAACCGCGTGGACTCCTCGGAGTTCCCTAACACCGTCTGCGCCGTTGTCGGCCAGAAGAACCAGTTCGCGCCGGGTGTCCTCTCTCGTGCCATGAAGGAAGACCGGAGCAAGGCGCGCGCTGAGCGTGCCGCCCGCGCCGTGCTGAAGGGTCAGCGCCATCGCGGCGTGCGCAAGGCCATGTATTTCCACACCGCCGGCCGCACTTATCGCTACAAGAACATGCATTACGTCCTAGTGGCGGGCGGCAACGCCTTTTACACGCGCAAGGCCAAGGCGGGCCATTCCTACATCCCGCGGCACCGCATCGCCCGCGCCGGCCAGAAGACGAAAATTGAGGCGCCGCGCGGCTTTGCCCGCGCCGTCATCGCCGCGCCTGGGCGTCTCCTCGCCGCCGCGCCCATTCGCCGAAAGGCTCCGGCCGGACCCGGCGACCCCTCCATCGAGGAGCTGATCCTGGCGAGCTCCGGCTGGTAGCCGCGCGCCCGTCCCTCACCCTGCGAAGGCTTCAACAAGCCTGACCTTTTTGCAAGCTGTGGCGTTCCGCTAAGGGATGCTCCTAACTGGTCAGCCGCACCATCTCCGCTATATTTTTGCGGAAGGGGGAATATCCGATCAGGGAAGGAAAGCGCGTGCCCGAACGAGGCGAGGGGACCGGCCTGCGGTCGCATCAGATGGCGTGGCTGGCGGATTTCGTTCCGCTGGTGGGAAACGAAACGGTTGAGCGCATTGCCGCCTTGGCGGAGCCCTTGGGCGGCCTCCAGGTGCAGCACATCAACTCCACCAAGCATGGCGGCGGCGTCGCGGAGATCCTCCGATCGTTGATCCCGATGCTCGGCGGCCTCGGCATCCGCGCCGACTGGCACACCTTGTCGGCGCCGCTTCCGTTCTACGAGATCACCAAGCACATCCACAATACACTGCAAGGCGAAGCCGGCAACCTCAGCGACGACGACTGGCGCTTCTACGAAAAAGTCGTTCTCGATAACGACCATCTCGTCGACCGGCGCGCCGATGTGGTTGTCGTACACGATCCCCAGCCGGTTGCGCTGATCAGAGGCCGCGACGAAGCGCGGCGATGGCTGTGGCGCTGCCACATCGACCTCAGCAACACCAACAATAATGTGTGGAATCCGATCGCGGCCTACGTGAAGGATTACGACCACGTCATCTTCTCTCTGTCGGAATATGCGCAGCCGCTCGATCCGCCGGCGGCCTTCATCACCCCGGCGATCGATCCGTTCACGCTGAAGAACCGTCCGATGCCGGAGGACCAGGCGCGGGCGTGCTTTGAGCGCTACGGCATTCCAAGCAGCCGCCCGATCGTCACGCAGATTTCGCGCTTCGATCCGTGGAAGGACCCCAAGGGCGTCCTTGAGGCGGCGCGCATTGCCCAGCGCGAGGTCGATTTCACGATCGTCCTCCTGGGCAACATGGCCAGTGACGATCCGGAAGGCGCCCGCATCTTCGCCGACCTCGTCAAGGAGCGGGACGAGCGCACCATGGTGCTCGACAAGGGCGACGACGCCGATCTGGTCAACGCGCTCCAAAGCTGGGCCGATGTGGTCATCCAGAAGTCAACGCGAGAAGGCTTCGGCCTGACGGTGACGGAGGCGATGTGGAAGGCGCGGCCTGTCGTGGCCGGCCGCGTTGGCGGCATCGTTCACCAGATCACCGATGGCGAGGACGGCTTCCTCGTGGAGAGCGTGGAGGAGACTGCGGCGCGCATCGTCGAACTCCTCAAGGATCAGGCCTTGGCGAAGCGTCTCGGCCAGGAAGCGCGCGAGACCGTGCGCCGCAAGTTCCTCATCACCACGCTGCTGGAGCGCGAGTTGGAGCTTATGCGCTAGCGCCGCAATCGGCCGCTGAGAGCGGCCGTCGCGCCGCTGATCGTCGTCAGGCGGCGTGATGTGGGCAAGTGCCTGCCGCCTCCTCACCAGCCGCCAATTGCGTCGTGGTTGCGATGAGGGGGTCGAAATCGAGCTCCGCTGATGTGAGATCGATCATCGCCGCAATGCGGCCTTGAACCGGCGATCGGCTGAATGCGCGATCCTGTGGGTGGATCGTCATCGGCAAGCCCTTTTCCGGTTTCAGAACAAGACGAACGACAGGGTCGATCCTTGTTCCGGGCACCACACTAAGCCTGAAGCGCTGCATGACGCGCGCCACGACGAGCTTTAACTCCGCCATGGCAAAGGCGGCGCCAATACAGAGGCGGGCTCCGACGCTGAACGGCATGTATTGATAGGGATCGGGCCGCAACTTGAACCATCGTGACGGGTCGAAACGGCCGGGATCCGCAAAGATGTGCGGGTCTCGGTGCGATAGGTAGTGGCTGAGGACGACCTTGTCCCGTTTTCTCAGCTGGACGCCCGCCAGCTCAATCGGATGCGTCACCGTGCGAAATGTCATAGGCACGGGCGGAGCCAGACGCATCGACTCCCGTATGACGGCATCCAGCAAAGGCAATGCGTCCAATGTCTCGTCGTCGGGAGGCCATTCACAAAGCCCCCGGCTGACTTCATCGTGAAGCTGCGCCGCACATGCCGGGTGCTGGGCGATCAGAAACAGGGTCCAGGCCAGCGCGTTTGCTGTCGTTTCAAACGACGCGCCATAAAGTGCAACGGAGTGCGCAACAAGATCGTCATCGCTCAGGTCTGAATCGCCGCAATCGGCAGCGCGGATGAGCATCGTGAGCACGTCGTTGCTTGCTAAACCGGCGCGTCGCTTCTGTGCAATCAGGTCCAGTATTGCGTCTTGAAGCGCTTCGGCATGCCGCAGTTCCCGGCGATAAGGTGTGCCGGGGAGGTCAAGCTCGATCATGCCTTTTTTGCGCGTTTCGGCGTCAAGCAGGAGCCAGTGGTCGATCATTCGCCCCAAACGGACGGATCCGGAAAAATCCTCGTTTCCGAAGAGCGTATTCGCCGCGACCCAGTTTGAGAGCATCAGCATCTCATCCAGGATGTCGCGCGTCTCACCGACCTGCCATCGATCGAGGGCCTGATCGATGAGCGTGGCCATCAACGGAACCATTGAAGCGACACAGTTCTTCGAAAAGGGTGGCTGCATCGCACGGCGATGGAACCGGTGCTCTTCGCGATGCATCCTGAATATGTTGTATCGCAGCCTTTGCTGCGCCGAACCTGGTGGACCATTCAGGACCTGGCCGGCCGGACGAAAGTTGTCTGAGTTTCTAAGAACCTCTCGGTTGAAGGCGGCCCCAACCGCCAGCATGTAACGCTGGCCGTGGCGCTTGCCGGGCATGGGGTTTTCAAAGACGCTGACCGGCCCGAACTGCTTCTGTGCCTCTTCTAGGCAACCAAGCGGATCGCGAAAGAAGTGCCGGTACCATCGCCACGATTCCATCCCGCGCTTCAGCGGCGACAAATACGCCAGCATTGGCCCCCCAAGCCCCTTGTTCCAGAGCCACCTTAGCCGCATCCGGCAAGTCTTGCACATCTCCGTTCGCCAGGCGCGGGGCGCCGCTAGCCGGACCATCAGTAGCGGAACTGCTCCGCCAGGATGCGCTCGTCCCAGGAATGGTCGCCGTCGAACATCACCAGGCAGGCGGCGTTCCTGTCCTCCTCAACAAGGACGTTCACGACGTTGCGGAACTCGATGTGGTCGGCCGCCGCCGACACAGGGCGCTTGATGGCCTCCAGGGCCGAGATTGTCACTTTGGCGTGGTTGGGCAGAAGCGCGCCGCGCCACCGCCGGGGGCGGAAGGCGCTGATCGGGGTCAGCGCCAGGAGTGGCGCGTTGATCGGCAGGATCGGCCCGTGGGCTGAGAGATTGTAGGCGGTGGAGCCGGCGGAGGTCGACACCAGGACGCCGTCGCAGATCAGCTCCGCAAGCCGCGGCTTGCCGTCGATCATGATCTCCAGCTTCGCCGCCTGGTAGGATTGCCGCAGAAGCGACACCTCGTTGATGGCGCGGGCGGTGTGGCTCGTTCCGTCGGCGAGCGTGACCGTGGCAAGCAGCGGATGGATGGTCTCAGTGGTTGCCGCAGCCAGCCTTTCGATCAAGCCTTCGGCCCGATACTCGTTCATCAGGAAGCCGAGCGAGCCGCGATTCATGCCGTAGATCGGCCTGCCCTTGCTCATATATTCGTGGAGCACGGTAAGCATGAGCCCGTCGCCGCCGAGCGCAACGATCACTTCCGCCTCGTCGCGTGCCACCTCGCCGTAGCGCGCGCGCAGGTCGACCGCCGCCTCTTGAGCCTCGGGCGCGTCGCTGGCGACGAAAGCGATTTTTGTCATGGCGGGCTCCGCCCCCGGCTGCAACGTGCGAAAACGATCCGATCCGCTACGTCGTAATATGGCCGCAAGCGAATGGCGAGTATTGTTGCCGGCGATGCGTCGGCGAAAACGAGCGCTGGAACCGGCGGTCGAGGTCGGATCGGAGCGCGGCGTGGGCCGATTGCAACTGCCGGGGCGAGTGGGTACCGCCCATCCGGCAAGTCATGATGTCATGTCGGTGACATTTGGGCCGACTAACGATGACCGGTCTTGAGAGGAGCCGTGAATAGGTCCTGATTTGGCGCAACCCTAGGTGTTTGTCGGGCAGACCGGGCGACGCGGTTACTTAGGGGTTGGTTAACCCTGCCCGTCCGGCTCCCTGGCATGTTAGTTAAGAGTGGGTTAAATCTATTGTTGACCATGGGCCGAGGGATGGACAGTCGAGAGCGGCTCGCGATCTGAGGAGAAGGGTAATGGGTAAGCTCAATATCGGCATCGAGATCCGCGATTTCGACCTGGAGCGTATGGGCTTTTCGTTGTCTGTGCTTGATGACGGCAAGAAACGGCAGACCTCGGAGGCCTATCTCCGCATGACGCTTTCAGAATTACACACCTTCCTCAACGCGCTCAGAGCCGCCGATGGCGAGATCGACGTCTCTACGGTCGAGCCGTCGGGCGTCAGCAAGCTGCCGACCGTGAAGGTCAGCCGCTCGCGCGGGGAGGACCAGGCTCCCGATTTCCGCGGTGAGAAGTTCGTCGCAGCGGAATAATGCCCGGCGCTTTCCCGCGCTAAGGGATTATCCAGACCATCTTATGCGGGCCGCCATTGGCGGTCTGCCGTTGCGTTAGCCTGTCGACGCGCGCGCGGCGTTATTCCGAGGCGGCGCCAACTCGTCCTTGATTGCCACGACAACAGCGGCGAGCTCCGTCTCAATAGCGTCAAGAGGCGACTCTGAGAGGAGCGCTGCGCCTCCGTCGCGCGCTCGCATCTCCAAATCGGCGCACAACTCCCCCAGCCTCATGGCGCCAACATTGCGGCTCGGCGATTTCAACGCATGCGCCTCCGTCGCCACTTTGGCGAGGTCGCGTTCGGCAATCGCCTGTTTGAGCGCATCGACATGTGTCGGTGCATGAGACAGGAAGAGATCGAAGACGCGGCCCAGCAGAGCCGGATCGCCGCCGGCAATCGCCCGCAGCGAACCGAGCACCTCCGCGTCTAGAGGCGCGTCCACCCTCATCGCGTCCGCATCCGGCTCAGTCCCGCGGATCGCCGGTTCAGCGTCGGGTGGGTTCGGTTGATCGATCATCCGCGCCACATCGGTCGGGCTGAAATGCGCCAGACAATCCGACAAGCTCTTCATCGTGAACGGCTTGGTCAGATAATCGTCCATGCCCGCATCGCGCCAGCTGTCGGCGGTGCTGCCGGCGACATGCGCCGTCAGCGCGATCACAGGCGTGCGCGCAAGTCCCATCTCCGCCTCGTAGCCCCGGATCGCTCGCGTTGCGGCAAAGCCGTCAAGCACCGGCATGCTGCAATCCATCAGCACGATGTCGAAGCCGCCCTGCTTGAAGGTATCGACGGCCTGAGCGCCGTCCTCCACGATCGTCGTCTGCGCGTTGAGCCGGGCCAGCGCTTCAGACACGACCTCGCGGTTGACCGGGCTGTCATCGGCGACGAGCACATGCAGGCTGGAGAGGTCGGGAAGTGCGGGGCCGGTCACGCCGCGACGGTGCTCCAGAAGCTCCGCCAAGGTGCCGTCTCGCACGGCATCCAGGATTTTGCGAATGCGGCCGGATGAGACCGGCTGCAGAAGCACGGCATCACAGCGCCGCGCAGTGAGCAGCCGCTCCACCTTGCTGTCGCCGACCCCCGCAACGCAGATGATGGGCGCATCGACCGCTCGCCCGGCCGGCGCGTCGACCCAATCCGGTGACGCAAAGATCAAAACCGCCTCCGAAAGCGGGGCGTCCGCGGCGTTGACGGAAACCGTGTAGCCGTAGGTCTCCAGAGTGCTTGCCAGAACCCCCCTCGTTGCATCCCCGTCGAGCATGACCAGCGCGCGCCCCCGCGCCGCCGGCGTGGCGGGGGTCGGCGCCTCCAGCACGCGCGCAGGAACGGTGAAGAGGAACGTCGATCCGCGTCCCTCTTCGCTTTCCGCCCAGATTCGCCCGCCCATCGCCGTCACGAGCCGCTGGCAGATGGAAAGCCCCAGCCCGGTTCCACCGAAGCGTCGCGTGGTGGACTGATCGGCCTGGCTGAAGGCCTCGAAGATATGGTCGACCTTGTCGGATGGAATACCGATCCCGGTGTCCTCAACAGCGAAAGTCAGCGCCGAAGATTCGGCATCGGTGTCTTGCTGCCTGATGGAGACCTTGACGTGACCGCTTTCGGTGAACTTCAGCGCGTTGTTGACGAGATTGGAGATGATCTGGCTGAGCCGCACCGGGTCGCCTTCGATGATCGGAGGAACATCCGCATCGATCTCCGCTGCCAGGTCGAGGCTTTTTGACGCCGCGCGCTCCCAGAACAAGGAGAGCGCGTCATCGACAATCGTCTCCACGTCGACGCGGCCGGTCTCAAGTTCAAGCTTGCCGGCTTCGATTTTTGAAAGGTCGAGAATGTCGTTGATGATGGTGAGCAGCGTCTGTCCGGAGCGGACGATGGTCTCTGCATAACGCTGCGGCCGCTGCGCCAACTCACCACCAGCCAAGAGCTCCGCCATGACCAGCATGCCGTTCATCGGCGTACGGATTTCGTGGCTCATCGTGGCCAAGAACTCCGATTTGGCGCGATTGGCCGATTCCGCTGCGTCGCGCGCCACGACGAGATCGCGCGTGCGCTCAGCCACAGTCCTTTCCAGACCGGCGCGATGGTCCTCAAGCGCTTGGTCGCGCCGCCCGATCTGGTCGAGCATCTCGTTGAAAGCGTCGACCAGCTGTCCGGTCTCGTCGCTCGTCCGCCGCATTGCACGCTGCG
This sequence comes from Afifellaceae bacterium, assembly GCA_028281235.1. Taxonomy (GTDB): domain Bacteria; phylum Pseudomonadota; class Alphaproteobacteria; order Rhizobiales; family Afifellaceae; genus DASWJZ01. The sequence goes on from JANQKG010000036.1 coordinate 44,067, forward strand.
TAAAGTCGCCGGTCTTGCGAACGTCGTTCATTGTGTTCGCCAGGGCGCCAAGCGGCCGTGTGATTGCGCGCTGTAGACGCGTGGCCACCAAAAGGCCGATGGCAATCGCCACACCGGCGCTGAGCAGCGCGGCGATGATGGCCTGCTTTAGCCGTTCCGACAGTTCCGATGTGCCCACAAGCAGCACCAGGCTGCCGACCGTCCTGCCGCCTTTGACGATGTCATTGGTGACAAGGAAGGCGCCGTCTCGCAGCATCCGCCACAAGGAGGTGCTCTCGCCTTCCGCTCGGTCATCGACGGAGCCGAGCGCCACGCCCGTGCCCGCTTCCACGAAGACGGCACCGCTCGGGTCGCGGATTCCGGCATAGCGCACGTTCGGAATCCGCCCGATTGCGTTGAGCGTGCGCCGCGCCGCTCTTTCATCGCCGTTTGCCACAGCCTCTGCAGTACTGACGGAGATAACCTGCGCGGTGGCCGCCAACTCAGAGCGTTTGGCTTCGGCAAAGCGGCTCAGCTCGCGATACGTGCCGACGACGAAGGCCAGCAGGACCGCCGCGCCGACCGAGGCGGCAATCAGGATAGCAAGTTTGGCGCGTATCGAGCGTGAGTTGTAAAACAATGCCAAGTCGCGGTTTTCGTCGATTCCCGCATGATTTGCACGCTTACGCTAAAGGGAGAATTAATCCCTCCAGGCCACATTGGCCGGCATGATCCTGCGTGAGATCGCCAACGAAGCGGCCGCCGGCGGCGCCGGTGCTCCCAAGGTGCTCGTCGTCGATGACGACGCGACGAGCCGTTTGCTCGCTGGCGCGGCGCTGAAGGACCAGATGCGGATCACCGAGGCCGAGAACGGTGAGGTCGCGCTCCAGATCCTAGGGCGCCAATCCTTCGATCTGGCGATTCTCGACCTTGATATGCCCGTGCTCAATGGGTTCGCCGTCATCGAGCAGGCACGCGCCCGGCCGGAGACGCGCCATTTGCCGATCATCGTCGTCACCGGCCGTGAGGATGTCGTGTCGATTGAGCGTGCCTTCGCGCTTGGGGCGACGTCGTTTCTGTGCAAGCCGATCAACTGGAACGTCTTTCGCCACCAGGTCGCCTACGTCTTTCATAAGGCGCAGGTCGAGCGCCGGCTGCGCGCCAAGAACCAGCAGCTGGAGCAGGTGGCGGCGCTGCGGGCCCGCTCCATCGCTGCGCTGTCGCGCTCCATAGAATCAGCTGCAACCCGCCTGGGCTGCCCGCCGGAGGGCGAGCCGGCATCCAATGCGCTCCAAAAGGATTGCGAGAAGATGCGGAAGCTCGTTCGCCGCATCGGTCACGTCTCCGATGTCTTGACCGGCTCGGCGGAGTACTTTCCTCGCGCCGCGGAGGCATATGATGTGGCCGCCGCAGCGGTGGCTATGCTGGAATCGGAAGACGGCTCGGTGCCTGCAGAGCGCATCGATGTTCAGGCTTCTGAGCCGCTCCGACTGCATGGCGACGCCGATCTCGTCAAAGGCGCGCTTGTTGAGATACTCGCCAATGCTCTGGAAGCCTCGCCGCCGGAGGAGAAGGTGCAGCTCCGGATCGTCGACGCTCCACCGAGCCGCGTGCGCTTTGAGATTGAGGATCACGGCGCCGGTATCCCTGAATACCTGCTTGACGCCGGCATTGCCGACCTGGCCGACGCCGCCACCACAGGCGCCAGCGCCAGGCCCGGCCTTGGGCTGGCCCTGGCCAAGGCCGTCGTTGACCGCCATCACGGTCATTTCGGCATTGTCTCAGAGCCCGGTCGCGGCACGGAAGTGTTCTTGAGCTTCCCTGCGGCGGCAAACGCCGATGGTGAAGCAACCATTAAACAAACAGTTCAAATTGCGTCGTGAAGTTTATCTTTGAATTGAGCCGGGTCTCTTAACAAACCGGTTCCGAACGCGGAGAGAAGCGGCGTGTCCGCCAACAGATCAAGCGCTCGTGAAGCAGTTGACGGTTGGGCCGGCGCCCCGCGCTCCAAGGGCGCTGGCCCAACCGGGGCTGCCTGGGATGGTTGGCAAAACGACCGGCTAGCGGCGCTGCGGCGTGAGTTGGCAAAGCCGTCGCTGTCGGACCGCAGGGCCATCATCGACGTGCTGAGCGCCGCCATCCGCGAGGCGACCGCCAGCGGCAACCCCGCTGCGGCATTGCTGCTTGATCTCAACGGCTTCCTGGGAATCAACGCCGCCTGGGGACCGGCGATCGGTGATCAGGTGCTCGCCGCGACCGGTGACCGGATCAGCCACTTCCTTACGCATGCGCCGCGCGGCGGGGGTCCCGCCTATGTCGGCCACCTCGATTCCGATCATTATCTTGTGGTCTTCACCGACGTGCAGAGTTTCGGCGCGCTGCGCGCCCTGGCGACGGAGCTGCTCGGCGCATTGGCGCAGCCGATCGAGATCTCCGAGCAATCGCTGTCGGTGAGCGCCCGCGCCGCCATCGTTCAGGTACCCGAGCACGGGCGGAGCGTTACAAGCGTGCTGGCGCGCGGCTTCCGCCTCCTCAACACGACGGCCCGCTCAGCCTCCGACTCCGTGGCGATGTCTGAGATGGAGTCCTGCAACGCCTCATCCCTGATCATGCTTGAGCGCGATCTCAATGCAGCGCTCTCCACCGATCAGCTTTTTGTCGCGTTGCAGCCGAAGGTGGAGGCCGCGACCGGCCTGATCCATGGCGCGGAAGCGCTGGCGCGCTGGAACCATCCTGAGCGCGGCGCTCTGCCGCCCCCGGTCTTCGTCGAAGCGGCAGAGCAGAGCGGTCTGATCTTCGATTTGGGGCTGCGCATCCTTCGTGATGTCTGCCGCGCCAGCAACGGCCTCGCGAAGTCGGGCAAATCCTTCAACCTCGCAGTTAACGTCTCGCCGCATCAGCTTGCACACAATGAGTTCCTTGGCCGCTTCCTTGAAGTCGTCGACAGCGAAGGGGTGAACCCGGAGACGTTGGAGATCGAGGTAACGGAAACGGCCGCGATGATGGGCGGCGAAAGGATGCTGGAGAGCCTGCGCGCGCTCAGGCGTTGCGGCATCGGCGTTGCGATCGACGATTTCGGCACCGGCTTCTCCAATCTGGCGTCTCTGTCGGCGCTGCCGGCCGATGGCCTGAAAATCGACCAATCGCTGGTCAGCGGAAGCGACGATGGCGGAAAAGCCGAAGCGCTGCTCGGCCTTGCTGTGAAGCTCGGGCAGACTTTCGGACTGACCACCGTGGCGGAGGGCGTCGAAACGGGTGATCAGTTGCAGCGCCTCAAAGCGCTCGGCTGCGATCTCATCCAGGGCTACTACACCGGCCGTCCCGTGCCGAGCAGCGAGTTCGCCGAGCGTTATTTACGAGACTGAGACGGCCACGCAGCCGGGTCCCGCTTCGCTCCAGCCCGGCTGCGTGAAGAAGTTCTTAACTCTCCCGTCAGCTTTCGAACGAAATTAAGGGAATTGAGGGCACGGCATCCGAGAATGGGATGCGGCGCTCGCGCGTCGGCTGCACCACAAGAACACGCGGAATCGATCGCCCATGGCGGGGACAGCGTTTAGAAGGCGAATTGCAGAAGATGAGGGCGGCAGTGTCGCTCTGGTGTTTTCGCTCGCCTTGCCGATCTTCGTCGCCGTAACCGGATTGGCGATCGACAGCGCCAATTTCTATAACCAGCAGGCGCGCATGCAGGCGGTGGCTGACTCCACGGCTTTGGCGGTCGCCAAGGAGATGCACCTCTTCACCGAGAAGCCGAGCACCCTTGAGGAAGCGGGCAGGGACAAGGCAGAGGCGATGCTGGCGGAGAAAGGTCTCGCCGGGCTCCCGCACAAGACGGGCGTGCAGGTCGATACCAAAGAGGGCGTCGCGGCAGTCGAGATCGTCATGCACGCGAGTTCGTTCCTGCCGGCGGAGATCTGGGGCGAGAACCCGATCCGTGTGACCGCCGATGCGCGGACCTACGGCGATCTGCGTCTCTGCGTCCTCGGTCTGGACGGGAGCGCCGACCACACGGTAGCGCTCGACAAGGATGCGAAGCTCGAGGCACCCGAATGCGCCGTGCAATCGAACTCCGTGAGCCCATTGGGATTGAGCGCCAGCGGCGGCAGTTTCTTGACGGCGTCCTTCTCCTGCACAGCCGGCGGCTTTAAAGGCGATGATGACGACGATGAGGCCTTTGACCCGGAACCGGAAACCGACTGCCCGGCTCTTGAAGATCCGTTGGTGCTCCGCGATCCGCCGAGTGTCGGCGGCTGCGACTATCTCGATACGCACATCAACAAGGGTTCCCACTCTATATCGCCCGGCACGTATTGCGGCGGGCTGAAGCTCACAGGCAAGGCTGAGGTCACCGCCGAGCCCGGCATCTATGTGATGACCGGCGGGGATCTGAGCGTCAGCAACAATACGTCCCTGCGTGGGGAAGACGTGAGTTTCTTCTTCACCGAGGATGCAGTGATCAACTTCAAGGACAAGGCTGCCATCGAGCTGACCGCGCCCAAGGACGGGCCAATGGCTGGGCTTTTGTTCTTTGAGTCGCGTGCCGCTCCAGAAGGCCGCTACTTCAACATCAGCAGTGACGCTGCCCGCGTGCTGCTCGGCACGATCTATCTGCCGCAAGGCGTCTTCAAGGGTGGTGGCAAGGGCTATATCGCCAGGGATTCCGACTACACGATCATCGTTGCGCGCCGCATTGATGTTGAGGGCTCCAAGCTCGTGGTCAATGCCGATTACGAGGGATCGGACGTGCCTGTGCCGCCCGGTCTGGGGCCGAACGCGACGAAGGTCAGGCTCTCCAACTAGGTCATCGAACCGCCGCCCGTCTCGACCGGGGCGGGGACCCGCAGCGCCGCCGGCGGCGCTGAATGCCCCATCGCGTGCCCTCCATTCGACAGCCCGTGGGGCGGCGCTTTCTCATGCCCAAATCACGTCGTTCCGCCGCTCGGAATTTGACCTAAATCATAGCTGAATCAGGCCACGTTCGCGACTAAGGTGATCTCTGGTTCTTCAGATCGGCGGGGCACGAACCGATGGCATTCCATGACTGAAACAGCGAAGTCGGTCATATCTCTTGATGGCCTCCAGGCGCTTATCGACGCCTTGGCAGCCAAGAACTACCAGGTATTGGGGCCGACCGTTCACGACGGCGCCATTATCTATGACGCAATCACCAAAACCGCCGACCTGCCGGCCGGCTGGACTGATCGCCAGGATGGCGGGCGCTACCGCCTTGAGCGACGCGACGATGACGCGCTGTTCGGCTTCGTCGTCGGGCCGCACTCGTGGAAGCAGTTTCTGCATCCGGCGAAGGAGACGCTCTGGAAAGCGAGCCGTGGCCCGGACGGCATCGTCGTCACAGCGGAGGAGCCGAGCCCGCAGAAGCTCGCCTTTCTCGGCGTCAGATCCTGCGAGCTCGCGGCGATTGCCGTTCAGGACAAGGTGTTCTGCGAGGGGCCGTATCTCGACGTGCCCTATGCGGAGCGGCGCAAGGACGCCTTCATCGTCGCCGTCAATTGCGGCGAGGCGGGCGGCACATGCTTCTGCGTTTCCATGCAGACCGGGCCGAAGGCGGAAGCCGGCTTCGACGTTGCGCTGACGGAGCTGCATCACAACGGCGCTCACGAGTTCCTGGTGGAAGTGGGCAGCGAATCCGGCGCCGCGCTGATGCAGGACGTGCCGCATCGCCCGGCCAGCAACGAGCAGGTCTCAGCCGCCGAAGCTGCCGTCGCCAACGCCACGAATCAGATGGGCCGGACGCTCGACACCAACGGACTGAAGGAGCTGCTGCAGGGCAATTCCAACCATCCGCAATGGGATGCGGTCGCGGAGCGCTGCCTGAGCTGCGGCAATTGCACGATGGTGTGCCCGACCTGCTTCTGCACCACGGTCGACGACCATAGCGATCTGAGCGGCGACAACGCCGAGCGCGTACGCAAGTGGGATTCCTGCTTCACGCTGGACTTCTCCTACATCCACGGCGGCAGTGTGCGCACCGCCACCCGCTCGCGCTATCGCCAATGGATGACCCACAAGCTCGCCAGTTGGTACGACCAGTTCGGCACCTCAGGATGTGTGGGCTGCGGACGCTGCATTACCTGGTGCCCGGTGGGCATCGACATCACAGAAGAAGCCGCGGCCATAAGAGCGGCGCCGATGAGCGATAAGGAGAAGCCGAATGAAAGGCCTTGAGGACATCCTGCGGGAGCACCCGTTTCTCTCCGGTTTCTCACCTGAGCAAAGCGACCTCATCGTGGGCTGCGCCCGCAACCACCGCTTCAACGCCGGTCAGTATCTCTTCCACGAAGGCGATCCGGCCGACGAGTTCTTTTTGATCCGCCGCGGCAAGGTCGCGCTTGAGATCGTCGCTCCGGGAAAGCCTCCGATCGTCTTCGCAACGCTCGGCGAGGGCGAGATCGTCGGCGCCTCCTGGCTTGTCGCACCGCATCGCACGATGTTCGACGCGCGCGCCGTGGAGTTGACCCGCGCCATCGGCATCGACGCGGCCTGCCTGCGTGGCAAATGCGATGAGGACCACAGCCTCGGCTACGAGATGATGAAGGCGTTTCTGCCGATCCTTGTGCAGCGCCTAAACGCCACCCGGCTGCAAATTCTCGACGTCTATGGGAGGGCTTGAGGTGAGTGCGGCACCGCAGCTCGACCCGTTTCTGCCGGATATCTACAGCGTCCGCGACGTCCGCCGTGAGCTTCCCGACACGGTGACATTGGAGGTCGCGCCCAAGGCCGGCGCCCGCCCGGACTTTGAGCCCGGGCAGTTCAACATGCTCTATGCCTTCGGCATCGGCGAGATCGCCATCAGCCTGAGCGGCAGCGCCGGTTCCGGCGAGACGTTCATCCACACCGTCCGCGAGGTCGGCGCCGTCAGCGCGGCGATATCCAAGCTGGAGGTCGGCGCGGAACTCGGCCTGCGCGGTCCCTACGGGGCCGGCTGGCCGGTGAATGAGGCGGAAGGGTCAGACGTCGTCTTTGTCGCCGGCGGGCTCGGATTGGCGCCGCTGCGCCCGGCGATCCTGCATGTCCTGGCGAACCGCAACCGCTACGGCCGCGTCGTCCTGCTGTTCGGCAGCCGCAACCCAACGGAGCTTCTCTACCGCGATGAGCTTGCGGACTGGCGCCAGCGTCTTGATGTGGACATTGACGTCACGGTCGATCACGCCGACGCCGAATGGCGCGGCAATGTCGGCGTCGTTCCGGCGCTGATCCCCCGCGCCGCCTTCGATCCGACAGACACCATCGCCTTTGTCTGTGGGCCGGAGGTGATGATGCGCTTCTCCGTTGCCGCACTACGCGATGCCGGCGTGCCGCTTGACCATGTCTATGTCTCGATGGAGCGCAACATGAAATGCGCCATCGGCCTGTGCGGGCATTGCCAGTTCGGGCCGACCTTCGTGTGCAAGGACGGGCCGGTGATGCGGTTTGATGCCATCGCCGACATCTTTTCGATCCGGGAGATATGACATGAGCGAAGCGAAGCCAAAGCTCGCGGTTTGGAAGTTCGCGTCCTGCGACGGCTGCCAGCTTTCGCTGCTGGATTGCGAGGATGAGCTGCTGGCGCTTGCCGGCGCCATCGAGATCGCCAACTTTCCCGAAGCCTCCAGCGCGATTGTGGACGGCCCTTACGATCTCTCGCTCGTGGAAGGATCGATAACGACGCCGCATGACGCGGAGCGCATCCAGATGGTGCGCAAGCAATCCAAGTTCCTCGTCACGATCGGCGCATGCGCCACCGCCGGCGGCATCCAGGCGCTGCGCAACTTCGCCGACGTCAACGAGTTCATCTCGGTGGTGTATGCGTCACCGCAATACATCAAGACGCTGGAGACATCGACGGCGATCGCCGACCACATCCCCGTCGATTACGAGCTGCGCGGCTGCCCTATCAACAAGATGCAGCTCGTGGAGGTCATCTCCGCGTTCATCGCCGGGCGCAAACCTGCGATCGCGTCGCATAGCGTGTGCGTTGAGTGTAAGCAGCGCGGCACGGTCTGCGTCATGGTGCAGGGCACGCCCTGCCTGGGCCCGGTGACGCATGCCGGCTGCGGGGCCATCTGCCCGGCCTATCGGCGCGGCTGCTACGGCTGCTACGGGCCGATGGAGGATCCCAATACGGCGGCGCTGGCAAAGGAATGGCAGCTTCTCGGCAAGACGCCGCGTGACGTTCAACACGCTTTTCGCACCTACAACGCCGGGGCGGAGGCGTTTTTGAAAGAAGGCCAAGCGCATGGCAACTAAATCGATAAAGGTCGACTACCTTGCGCGTGTCGAAGGTGAGGGCGCGCTCGATCTGCACATCAAAGACGGTCAGGTGACCGCGGCGCAGCTTCGCATCTTCGAGCCGCCGCGCTTCTTCGAGGCCTTTCTGCGTGGGCGGAGCTACGCGGAGACGCCGGACATCGTTGCACGCATCTGCGGCATCTGTCCGATCGCCTATCAGATGAGCGCGGTGCACGCGATCGAGCAGGCTTTCGGCGTGACGGTCGATGGACAGCTCCGCGCGCTGAGGCGCCTCATCTATTGCGGCGAGTGGATCGAGAGCCACGGCCTGCACGTGGTGATGCTGCATGCGCCGGATTTCCTCGGCTTCCACGACGCCATTCAAATGGCCGGCGATCACGCCGAGATCGTGCAGGGCGGGTTGGCGCTGAAGAAGGCCGGCAACGAATTGCTGCGCGTTCTGGGCGGGCGTGAGATTCATCCCATCAACGTCAAGGCGGGCGGCTTCTACCGGCTGCCGACGCGTGCCGAAATGGCACCGGTGGCAGAAGACCTCAAGCGGGCCCGCGACATCGCGGTCGATCTGGTGCGCTGGGTCGCCAAGCTTCCGTTCCCCGACTACGAGCGCGACTATGAGTTCGTGGCGTTGCGCCACCCCGATGAATATCCCTTCAACGAGGGGCGGCTGGTCTCCAATCGCGGCATCGACATCGACATTTCCGAGTTCGACGACGAGTTCGAGGAGCGCCATGTTGCGCATTCCACCGCGCTGCATTCAGTGGTGAAGCGTCGCGGTCCTTACCTGGTCGGCCCGTTGGCCCGCTACGCGCTGAACTACGAGTTTCTGCCGCAATCTGTGAAGGATCTGGCGGCCGAAATTGGGCTCGGTCCGGTCTGCAAGAATCCGTTCCAGAGCATTATCGTCCGCGCGCTGGAGGTGCTTTTCGCCTGCGAAGAGGCGCTGAGGATCATCGACGATTACGATCCGTCAGAGCCCGCATCGGTGCCGTTTGAGACACGCGCCGGCGTTGGCTACGGCTGCACGGAGGCGCCGCGCGGCGTCTGCTGGCATCGCTACGAGTTCGACGACGAGGGCGCGATCATCTCGGCGCGCATTGTCCCGCCCACATCGCAGAACCAGCCGAGCATCGAAGCGGACCTCACGGCGGTCGCCTCGACCATGCTCAACGAGACCGACGACCGGATCCGGCATCGCTGCGAGCAAAGCATCCGTAACTACGATCCCTGCATCTCCTGCTCGGTGCATTTCCTTAACCTGACGATCCACCGATCATGAACGGAGCAGCGGACGGGGAGCATGATCCCGAAAAGTGGCTTCCGGTTTCCCGCCTTCGCGAAGCCCGCTTCGGCGGGCGAAGCAAGGTCGGATAAGATCATGCTCAAACAACGAAGCGGAACCTTCATCTCAGTTCAATCAGAATGGATTAGGCTCTGAGGGATCAGCCACACAAGGTTCTCGTCGTCGGTATCGGCAACCCCGTTCGCGGGGACGACGCAATCGGCGCCGCTGTTGCGAAGGCGCTGGCCGGCCGGCTGCCCGACAACGTCGCCATTCGCACGCGCGCCGGAGACATGCTGGCGCTGATCGAAGACTGGGCCGGCTTTGACGCGCTGATCTTAATCGACGCGGCCGTGCCAATGGGCATGCCCGGCCGCATTCACCGCATCGATCCGAAGGACGAGAAGCTGCCGCGCGACCCGGTCTATGCCTCCAGCCACGCCTTTGGCGTCGCCGAGGCGATCGGGCTCGGCCAGGCGCTGAACCAGGCGCCGCGGAAGATCGTCGTCTACGCCATCGAAGGTGGATCATTTGAGCGCGGCGCGCCGATGACCCCTGAAGTCGCTGCCGCGATCGACGAGGTGGCGGACCGCGTCATCGCCGAAGTGGCGCGACTTATGCCGCGGGAAGAAGCGGCGCTGGTGGACGCGTGATCACGCAGCATCGTGCGGCTCGTTCGCCGGCGCATAGCCCGAATTGACGTGCATCAATCGGGTGGCGCCGATAAAGTGTAGAACCGTTCTGAGCTGACCGGAGAGCTTTATGTGTCTCGGAGTTCCGATGCGGGTTGTGGAGCGCGACGGCTTCATCGCGCGATGCGAAGCTAAGGGCATCGAGCGCTCGGTGAGCCTGTTTCTTCTCCAGCACGAGACCGTTGATCCCGGCGACCATGTGATGGTGCATGTCGGCTACGCCATTCAGAAAATGTCTGAGGCCGACGCGGCAAGCGCCTGGGAGCTGATCGACGGCATGCTGGCGGCGGAGGAGGAGATGCTTGCCGCTGAGGAGGCCGAAGCGGCGGGTGAGGCTGAGTCAGCAAGCGAGAAAGCGCACGCCGGTGCATGAGCTGTCGCTCTGTAATGGGCTTCTGCGCCAGGTCGAACAGGTGGCCGACGCCCATCACGCCGTGGAGGTGACCGGAATCGTGTTGGCTGTGGGGCCGCTGTCCGGCGCGGAGCCGTCGCTTTTGTCGCGTGCGTTTCACCTAGCGCGTATCGGCACGATCGCGGAAAATGCCGAGTTGGAGATTGAGCACGCGCCGGCAATCGTCCGGTGCGACACCTGCGGGGTTGAGACGGAAGCTGCGGCCAATGCGCTGTCTTGCGGCCGCTGCGGGACCTGGAAGGTCACGCTCAAGGCGGGGAACGAGCTCATGTTGAAGCGTGTGGATCTGGTGCCTGCGGAACAGCCGATCGTGGCCGCGGCGAGCTGACACGCGGGTCAAGGAGAAAGCCATGTGCGAACATTGCGGATGTGCTGCAACGCCCAATGTTGTCCATGTCAGCGACGCCAAGGGGACGGTGTCTGCAAAGGCCGCCGATGCGGTGTCCGTCGAATTGCTCACCGGCATTCTCGACGAGAACGATCACGCCGCAGCACACAATCGCGAGCACTTCGCGCGCCATGGCGTGCTGGCTGTCAACGTGATGTCGTCGCCGGGTTCCGGCAAGACGAGCCTGCTTGAGGCGACGATTGACACGATCGGCGAAAAGCACCGCATGGCCGTCATCGAAGGCGATCTGGAAACGGAGAACGACGCGAAGCGCATCCGCGCCAAGGGCGTGCCGGCCGTCCAGATCACCACCGGCAGCGCCTGTCATCTCGACGCGCATATGGTCCACGACGCGCTGCACGCGCTTGACCTCGACAATGTCGATATCTTGTTCATCGAAAATGTCGGCAACCTCGTCTGCCCGGCGAGCTTCGACCTTGGTCAGCACGCCAACGTCACGCTGCTCGCTGTCACGGAGGGCGACGACAAGCCCGCCAAATATCCTGTCATGTTCCGCGCCAGCGATCTGGTGCTGTTGTCCAAGGCCGATTTGCTGGACGTGCTTGACGACTTCTCGCCGGACCGCGCCACGGATTGCGTCCGCGCGCTGGCCAATCCCGCTGAGATCGTGCCGGTCTCCGCGCGCCGCTCAGAAACGCTCGCCCCCTGGATTGCATGGCTTGAAGCGCGGCTTGCCGCGTGCCGCGATGATGAAGCGTTGCGTCCGCGCACGGCACAATCGCCCGCCGGTCTCGTGGCGGCGGAGTGACCAAGATGGCGGCACCGGTGACCGACGCAAAAGCATGGCTTGAGCGCATCCGCGCCTTGCCGCTCAAAGAGCGTGTCCGCGTCATGAATGTCTGCGGCGGCCATGAGCGCTCCATCTCCATGGCCGGCCTGCGCGGCGCGTTGCCAAGCGAGATTGAGCTGATCCCCGGGCCTGGATGCCCCGTCTGCGTCTGTCCGGAAGAAGATGTCTACGCTGCCATCCAATTGGCGCTCAGGCCCAATGTGATCCTGGTGGCCTTCGGCGACATGCTGCGCGTGCCGGCCAACGTGCCGAAGAACGAGCCGCGCTCGCTGGAGCAGGCCAAGGCGGCCGGCGGCGACGTCCGGCCGATCGCCTCGCCGCAGGAGGCGGCCAAGATCGCCGCTGCTCATCCTGACCGCGATGTGGTGTTCTTCGCCGCCGGCTTTGAGACGACCACGGCGCCGGTCGCCGGGCTCGCCGCCGAAGGGCTGCCGCCGAACCTTTCCATTCTCCTCTCCGGCCGACTGACCTGGCCGGCCGTGGCAGCACTTCTGGAGAGCGAGGAGGCCGGCTTCGACGCGCTGATTGCGCCGGGTCACGTCTCCGCCGTAATGGGGCCGGAGGAATGGCGCTTCGTGGCCGACGACCACAACATCCCCTCCGCCGTCGCCGGCTTTGAATCCGACAGTCTGCTCGCAGCGCTCTATTCCGTGCTGCGCCAGCATCTGGAAGGCCGCGCCTTCCTCGACAATTGCTACGCAACCGTCGCCAGACCGGGCGGCAATCCCACCGCCCAGCGCGTGATGAACGACACACTCGACGTGGTCGACGCCAATTGGCGCGGCATCGGAATCATTCCGCGCTCCGGCTTCGCGCTGAAGCCTGAGCTGGCATCCTTCGATGCGAACCGGCGGTTCGAGCTCGACGCCGACGCGTTCCGCAAACGTGCCGGCGAGATGCCGCCGGGATGCGATTGCGCGCGCGTCGTGCTCGGCAAGATCTATCCGAACCAATGCGTGCTCTACGGAAAGGCCTGCACGCCACGCAATCCGATCGGCCCGTGCATGGTATCCGACGAAGGGGCGTGCCGCATATGGTGGTCGACCGGCATCCGGCAAGGCGCCGCACATAGTGCCGATGAGCACGCAGCGGCGCGCTATTGAGCTGCAGGACGAGCGGACCGCACGCCAAATCGTGATCGGCGGGCGCGTCCAGGGCGTCGGCTTCCGGCCTTTCGTCTATCGCATGGCTGCGCGTTTCGGCTTGAGCGGCCGGGTGCGCAACGGCCCCGGCCAGGTGGTCATCCACGTCGAAGGCGACGCGCAGGCAATCATTGACTTTCAAAGAGCGCTGATCAGTACCGCGCCACCGCTCGCAGAGCCGTATCTCAAGAGCACGACGGAGGCCGTTGTCGAGGACACGCACGGCTTTCGCATCGAAGCCAGCGAAGATGTTGCCGCAGCCGACGTGCATCTGCCGCCCGACATGTTCTGCTGCGCGGATTGCCTGGCGGAAATGCGTGATCCCGCCGAGCGCCGCTTCGGTTATGCCTTCACCAATTGCACGCAATGCGGCCCGCGCTACACGATCATCAAGGCGCTGCCTTATGACCGGCCCAGCACATCGATGGCCGGCTTCACGCTCTGCCCGCGCTGCCGGCGCGAATACGACGATCCAACGGACCGACGCTTTCATGCGCAGCCGCTGGCCTGTCCCGAATGCGGTCCAACGCTCACTTTGTGGCCGGGCGACGCCGAACCGATCGCCGGGGAGGGGGCCTTCGCCGCAACGCTCGCGGCTTTGCGAAATGGCGAGATCGTCGCGGTCAAAGGCGTCGGCGGCTACCACCTCATGTGCGATGCCTCGAATGACGCGGCAGTCGCAAACCTGCGTGCGCGCAAGCACCGGCCGCACAAGCCGCTGGCGGTGATGTTCCCGCAATGCGGCGTCGACGGGCTGGAGGTCGTCCGCACGCACGTCGTGCTCGACGATGCTGAGGCAAACGCCATCGCCGATCCGGCGCGGCCGATTGTGCTCGTGCGCCGGCGCGACGAAAGCCGGCTGAGCGCGGGCCTGGCGCCCGGCCTGGGTGAGCTCGGTGTCTTCCTGCCCTACAGCCCGCTGCACCATCGCCTGCTCAGCGCGTTCGGAGCGCCGCTCGTCGCCACATCCGGCAACATCAGCGGCGAGCCGGTGATCACCGACAATGCCGAAGCCGCGAGCCGGCTCGCTTCGGTGGCGGACGCCTTCCTGCATCACGACCGCCCGATCGTCCGGCCGGCGGACGATTCCGTCGCGCGCATCATCGCCGGCCAGCCACGCCCCATCCGCATCGGCCGCGGCCGCGCGCCGCTGGAGCTCACCCTGCCGCACGCCTTGGCGGAGCCGACGCTCGCCGTCGGCGGCCATATGAAAGGCGCCATTGCGCTCGGATGGGATCAGCGCGTCGTTATCTCGCCGCATATCGGCGAGCTTGACAGCCCACGCAGCCTGCAGGTCTTCCAGCAGGTGATCGCCGATTTGCAGACGCTCTACCGCGTCGAAGCGGGGCGCATCGTCTGTGACGCTCATCCCGGCTATGCGAGCACGCGCTGGGCCGCCGAACAGGGCCTGCCCGTCACAAAGGTGCAGCACCATGTCGCGCACGCCTCAGCGCTGGCGGCGGAGCATCCGCATATCGAACGCTGGCTGGTCTTCGCCTGGGACGGCATTGGGCTTGGCGACGCAGGCGAGCTGTGGGGTGGTGAGGCGTTCGCCGGCGCGTCGGGAGCGTGGCGTCGCGTCGCCAGCATACGGCCGTTTTCCGTGACCGGCGGCGACCGCGTTGGCCGCGAGCCATGGCGCTCCGCGGCAGGCCTGATGTGGGAGACCGGGCGGCAATGGTCGCCCGCGCAGGATGACGACGGTCTCACCGCCCAGGCCTGGCGAAAGGACATCGGCACGGCGCGCACCTCCTCCGTCGGACGCTTGTTCGACGCCGCGGCGTCGCTCGCCCTCGGCGTCGATATCGCAAGCTTCGAAGGCCAGGGGCCGATGCTGCTGGAAAGCGCCGCCACGCGGCAGGCAGAGCCCGTTGCCTTGCCTTTGACGCGCGACGAAGAGGGCATCTGGCGCAGCGATTGGGAACCGCTTCTGCCGATCCTCACCGATCAACACCGCACGACGGCGGAACGCGCCGGCCTGTTCCACGCAAGCATTGCACAGGCGCTTGTCGACCAGGCGCTCGCGCTGGCGGAGACGGAGAAGCCGCAGGCCATCGGCCTCTCCGGTGGTGTGTTTCAGAACCGTCTTCTGGCAGAGCAGGCGATAGCCCGCCTCACCGAGAACGGCATTGAGGTTCACCTGCCACAGATCGTGCCAACCAATGATGGCGGCTTGGCACTCGGCCAGATTATTGAGGCTCTGGCCGCCGACAAAGCGACTCCCCAAGCAGTCGAAACGGGAAATGCGTCATGATGGACGACCGGCATGTCTCGCTTGCCCATGGCAATGGCGGCCGCTTCATGCGCGAGATGATCGAGGAGGTGTTTGTCAGTCATCTCGGCGATTCAGCACTTGATGTGCATCTCGACGCCGTGCCGCTGACGCTGCCGTCCGATAAAGTGCCGTGCATCACCACCGACGCTTTCACCGTCCAGCCGTTGGAGTTTCCCGGCGGCGACATCGGCTCGCTTGCCGTCAACGGCACGATCAACGACCTCGCCGTTTCCGGCGCAGCGCCGCAAGCGCTGACGCTCAACGCCATCATCGAGGAAGGCCTTGAGATGGCCTGCCTCATCCGCATCGTGAAAAGCCTTGCGGAAGCCGCGCGCAACGCCGGTGTGCACGTGGTGGCCGGTGACACAAAGGTCGTGCCGCGCGGTCACGGCGGCGGGCTTTATCTGGCGACGACCGGGCTTGGCCTGCGCGATGCGACGTGGCGGCTTGGCCTCGACCGAGTTGAGGACGGCGATGCATTGCTGGTCAGCGGCCCTATCGGCGATCACGGCATTGCCGTCATGCTGGCGCGCGAGGCCTTCGATTTGAGCGGCCCGGTGCGCTCCGATTGCGCGGCCGTGACCCCGCTCGCCTTGCCGCTTGCCAAGGTCGACGGCGTGCGCTTCATGCGCGACCCCACGCGCGGTGGGCTTGCCACCGTGGCGCATGAAATCGCCACGGCGACGTCGCTCAACGTGCGGCTCAGCGAAACACAGATTCCGGTCCGCGATCCGGTCCGCTCCGTCTGCGAGATGCTCGGCTACGATCCGTACTATCTGGCCTGCGAGGGACGCGTGGTTGCCGTCGCCGCGCCGGACGTGGCCGACGAGGTGCTGAAGCTGTGGCAGTCTTTGCCCGATGGCGACGGCGCAGCGCGGATCGGCGCACTGAGCCAAGGGGCAGGGCACGTCGTGCTGGAAACGGAGATCGGCGGCGAGCGGCTCTTGGAGGAGCTTGAGGACGATCCACTGCCGCGCATCTGCTGATCCAGCGGCGTAGGCGCCTCCGGCGGCTGTTCTGTAGAGAATCTGGGGTGACTTGAGGTAGCAGAATCCCTGTTGAGCACGGCTCCTCAGTTGCTTGTTGTCCGGCGAATCACGCCCTAGCATTGCATCATCGTCTTTGATTCTCGGTGGAACGCCGGGGCCCGGCGGTTGGGCGGGCAACCGCAAGAAGGGGACGAGGTATGACGGACGTACAGGGCTGGATCGTAATCGCACTCCTTGTGATTGTGGTGTTTTCGCAATGGTATCTGCGCGCGCGGTAGCGCTGTCGGCTCTTCTACAACTCAGCGCGGCTCTGCTTTAGGACCAGCTGCCCACTTGCGCGGCCGTGTTGCGGCCGGCTTCGGCTCGCTCCTTGATCCGCCCCGTGGCACCGCCGCGGGCGCCATGGTCACGCGGCCCGACATCGTCCAGAATGGCGCTCACGCGCGTGTTGCGCGTGGATCACGAGCGGGGAGGCGTATCGTCATGTTGTCGCAGGAGCAAAAACAGTTCTACGACGACAACGGCTATCTGTTGGTCGAGAACGCGGTCAGCGCGGACGAACTCGCGACACTGCGCGGCATTGCCTACGACTTCATCGAGAAGTCACGCAGCGTCACGGAGAGCAACGACGTTTACGACCTTGACGAAGGCCACAGCGCCGCCAATCCGCGCCTGACGCGGATCAAGCTGCCGCACCGGCAGCATCCTTATTTCTGGGAGCTTCTGAAGAGTTCGCAGCTCACCGAGATCCTGAACGACCTTCTCGGGCCCGATACGATGCTCCAGACCAGCAAGCTGAACACCAAGGCGCCGGGAGGCGGAGCGGCGGTTGAGTGGCATCAGGATTGGGCGTTCTATCCGCACACCAACGATTCCATGCTCGCTTTCGGCCTGATGCTGGAGGACGTCGACGAGGCGAATGGTCCGTTGATGGTCATTCCCGGCTCACACAAGGGGCCGATCCTGAGCCACATGGCCGACGGCGTGTTCTGCGGCGCGGTCGATCCCGACGACCCGGCCTTTCAATTGGACAAGGCGGTCACCCTGACCGGCAAGGCCGGTGACATGAGTGTGCATCATGCGCGCACCCTTCACGGCTCAGCGCCGAACCGGAGCGACCACAGCCGCCTCATCCTGTTTTACGAATGCCACGCGGCTGATGCGTGGCCGCTCATGGGCGCGGCCTCCTACATCCATTCGCTCAGCCAGCAGCTCCTGTGGCAGGACCTCAACGAGCGCCTGGTCACCGGCCGGCTTTCCATGACGCCGCGTCTTGAGCGCGTTCCGGTCACCATCCCGCTGCCGCCGGCCCCGGATGCGAGCTCCATCTTCAAGTCGCAGGCGTCGGGCGGTGCAAAGAGCGCGTTCGCCGACGAGACGGCGAGCTGAGCTGCAGCGTCGCGGCGGGCAAAGCCCAACGTGCTCTCTCCAGTGTTGGCACACCCTCTCCTTGTCATCCTGCAAAGCGCGTCAGCGCTTGTGCGGGATCCATACTCACCAAAGCAAAGCGGCGTGGGTGTTCATGGGTCCCGGCCCTCGCTGCGCTCGGCCGGGATGAGAGACGAGAGGGGGAACAAGGCAGCGCCCGTTGGCGCCGCGCCTAACCCAGCGCGCTGATAGCGGCGTTCACGTCCGCCGCTTTCTCCATATGCGGAATATGCCCCGCGCCGGCGAGGCGGATCACCTTGACGGAATCGGGCAGCCCGTCCGCATGTCCTGCCGCAAGGATGCGGTCGTCCTCGCCCCAGATCACCTGAACGGGCGCTGACACATTGCCGAGGTGATCGCGGACCTGGACGCGCTGCGCGCCGTTGTCGAAATTCGCATCGGCAATTGTGCGAAGTGCTGCAACGACGCCGTCCAGGCGTTTGAACTTGAGCACCTCCTCCACCATGTCGGCCGTCACGAGGCTCGGGTCAGCAACCAGCAGCTCGATGATCGGGCGAAGCTTGCGCGCCCGGCTCTGACCGATGAACCCTTCGATGAAGTCCTGCGACACATCCGATCCGAACCCGGCCGGTGCAATCAGCGTGAGCGCGCTGACACGCTCAGGTGAGGCCGCGGCGATCGATGTCGCCACCGCGCCGCCGAGCGAATGGCCGACGAGATGCGCCGAATTGATCTCCGCCGCGTCCATATAGGCCGTAACGGCCGCCGCCAGCGTCGCCACTGCGCCATCGCCGACCGACTTCGTCGAACCGCCGTGGCCGGGGAGGTCGATGGCATGCACCTGCCGCTCAGCGGCAAGTTCCGCCTGGTTGAACATCCACCCGTTGAGGTCCGCGCCGAAGCCGTGGATGAGAATGACCGCCGCGCCGTCGTCTGGGCCGGCCTTCAGCCGGCGGATGGCGCCGCTTGCGGTCTCCACCATTTCAGGCGTCGGCGCGCCGGCATCGTCGGTCTCCTCCGGCGTGAAATTCTCCAGAAATTCCGTGACGAAGGCTTCGACCTCGCCGTCGGGCACATCCGGTTCCGAAACAACGCCGAGCAGCGCACCGACGGGCACGGTCTCGCCCTCCGACACCACTTGCTTGCGCAAGATACCGCCGACGGGGCTCTCAAAGACATTGGCGATCTTGGTCGTCTCAATGTCCATGATCTCCTGGCCGGGAGCGATCTCCGCGCCTTCCTCCACGGCCCAGCGGGCCAGCATGCCCTCGTCCATGGCCAGGCCCCATTTCGGCATGGTGATGGGTTTGATCGACGACACCGATGTCCTCCCTTTGGCCGCCACCGCTTCGCCTTCATCGCCCCAGGGGGAGAAGCCGGAATCCGGTCGCTCTTCACTCACTCTGCGTCACTCACTGAGTCACTCACTCTGCGGCGGCCTTCTCGCCGTATTCGACGATCTCCGTCACCGCCGCTTCGATCTTGGCGACACTCGGGATGTAGATGTCCTCAAGCGCCGGCGAGAACGGCACCGGCGCGTGCGGCGCAGTGACGAGCTTGATCGGCGCCTTCAACTCGCCGAAGGCTTCTTGCGCCACCAGTCCGGCGATGTCTGACGCCATGGAGCATCGCGGATGCGCCTCGTCGACGACCACGACGCGCCCGGTCTCAGCCGCCGTCTCCAGGATCGTCTCGCGGTCGAGCGGCGAAGTGGTGCGCGGGTCGACAACGGTGCATGTCACGCCGTTCTTGGCGAGATTGTCCGCCGCCTCGTTAGCGAGGTTCACCATGCGCCCGAACGCGATGATCGTCACGTCGTCGCCCTCGCGCGTGACGTTGGCTTCGCCGAAAGCGATTGCGTAGGGCTCGTCCGGCACCTCCATCTCCATGTCGTACATGGCCTTGTGCTCGAAGAAGATCACCGGATCGTCGTCGCGGATCGCCTGCGTCAAAAGCCCCTTCGCCTCATAGGCATTGGAGGGCAGCGCCACCTTCAGCCCGGGGATGTGCGTGAAGAGCGGATAGAGGCACTGCGAATGCTGTGAGGCGGCCCGGAAGCCGGCGCCGTACATGGTGCGCACCACCATAGGCGTCACCGCCTTGCCGCCGAACATGTAACGGAACTTGGCCGCCTGGTTGAAAATCTGATCGAAGCACACGCCCATGAAGTCGACGAACATCAGCTCCGCAACCGGGCGCAACCCGGTCGCCGCCGCACCAGCCGCCGCACCGATGAAGGCGCTCTCCGAGATCGGTGTATCGAGCACACGTTCGCGCCCGAATTCCGCCATCAGCCCCTTGGTGACGCCGAGCGGTCCGCCCCACGCATCATCCTCGCCCGGCGCGCCCAACCCGCCGGCGATATCCTCGCCCATGATGACGACACGGTGGTCGCGCCGCATCTCCTGAGTCAGGGCCTCCGCGATCGCCTGGCGATAGCTTTTGTTGCTCATGAGCCGTTTCCCCTAGTACGATACATAGACGTCGGTCAGAAGATCCGACTCCGCCGGCATGGCCGCGGCCTTGGCGCTCGCCACGCATCCCTCGATCTCGGTTCGAACCGCGCCGTCGATTTCATCCAGATCCGCGCCGTTCAAGATAGCCGTCTCAGTGACCCGTTGGCGGAAGATCGTCAGCGGGTCCGACTCAGCTTTCAACGCTGCAACCTCGTCGGCGGCGCGATAGGTCATCGCGTCGCCTTCGAAATGGCCGTAATGCCTCGCCAGCTTCATATGGACGAGGCTCGGCCCGCCGCCGGAGCGCGCCCGCTCAATCGCCTCGGCCGCTACGTCAAATACGGCGAAGAAGTCGAAGCCGTCGACTTCATGCGTCGCCAACCCAAAGCCCTTGCCGCGATCCACCTGGCTGCCGCCGACCGACCAGCTCGACGCGGTGGATTCCGCATAGCCGTTGTCCTCAACCACAAAGATAGCGGGCAGGTCCCACACCTTTGCGAGGTTGTAGCTTTCCAGCGTCGTGCCCTGGTTTGATCCACCGTCGCCGACGAAGCATATCGCCACGCCGCCCGTGCCCAGCGTCTTCGCCGTCAGCGCCGCGCCGCAGATCAACGGCGCGCCCGCGCCCACGATTCCGTTGGCGCCGAGCATGCCCTTCGACAAATCGGCGATGTGCATAGAGCCGCCTTTGCCGCCGCACAGCCCGTCCTTGCGACCGTAGATCTCGTGCATCATGCCTTCCACGTCGCAGCCCTTGGCGATGGAATGGCCGTGGCCGCGATGTGTGGACGCGATCGCATCGCGATCGTCGAGGTGCATGCAAAAGCCGACGGCCGACGCTTCCTCGCCGGCGTAAAGATGCACAAATCCGGGAATATTCCCCGCGGAGAACTCTTCGTGAACCTTGTCCTCGAAGTCGCGGATCGTGCGCATGCGACGATAGGCGACGAGCAGTTCTTCGCGCGACAATTGAAGGCCGCTTGCCATTCCCTTCCCTCCCTGAGCACCGCATTCTGTAATGGCGCTGTCTTAGCTGTCGGCGCGATGATGCTTTGGCAGGGGCGGCTTGGCAAGCGAGCCACGTGCCTCCGATGAATTTTTTACGCACGTGGCCTTTGCGCTCGTCCCGTGCAATCATGGCTTGACTGCCCAAGAGCGCCAAAGCAACTTGCGCGGCGGGAAATCAGCCTAGGGGAAGAAGAATGGCACCGGTGGCAATCCGTGATGTGCGCAAATCATTTGGCACCGTAGAGGTAATCCACGGCGTCAACGTCGACATCACGGATGGCGAGTTCGTGATTCTCGTCGGCCCCTCAGGCTGCGGAAAATCGACGCTGCTTCGGATGATCGCAGGGCTGGAGCAGATCTCCATGGGCGACATCCTGATCGGCGACCGCGTGGTGAACAACGTTCCGCCGAAGGAGCGCGACATCGCCATGGTGTTCCAGAACTATGCGCTCTACCCGCATATGACGGTGCACGACAATATGGGCTTCTCACTGAAGCTCAGGCGAACCGACAAGCAGGTCATCAAGCAGCGCGTCGGCGAAGCGGCGGAGATTCTCGGCCTGACGCCGTTGCTCGATCGTTATCCGCGCCAATTGTCGGGCGGCCAGCGCCAGCGCGTCGCCATGGGGCGGGCCATTGTGCGCGATCCGCAGGTCTTCCTGTTCGACGAGCCGCTGTCCAATCTGGACGCCAAGCTGCGCGTCGCGATGCGCACGGAGATCAAGGAGCTTCATCAGCGGCTCAGCACGACCACCGTCTATGTCACGCACGACCAGATCGAGGCGATGACCATGGCCGACAAGATTGTGGTCATGCATGACGGCGTGGTCGAGCAGATCGGCGCGCCGCTCGATCTCTACGACACGCCGCACAACCTGTTCGTCGCCGGGTTCATCGGCTCACCGGCCATGAACTTCCTCGACGGCAAGGTGGTGCGCGACAACGGCGCCTGGTTTGAGATGGACGGTGGGCGGCGGCTGCCGCTTTCGCCCGACACGGCGGCCAAGGATGGCCAGACCGTGGTCTACGGCATTCGGCCGGAGCATCTCCATGCCTCCGACACCGGAACGGAGGTGGAAGTGTCCGTCGTTGAGCCGACCGGCGCGGAGCTTCAGGTGTTCGCCAAGATCGAGGGGCACGACATCGTCGCGGTGCTGCGTGAGCGCCTGCCGCTCAAGCCCGGTGAGACCGTTCGTCTTGAGCCCGACATGGAACTCATCCATCTCTTCGACAAGGGCAGCGGCAAGCGCATCTGAACGTCGGCCGGCCGATCGTGTCGATCGCATGTGATGTGACGCATGACCGACCTCTACCAGGCCGCGCTTGACGAGATCGGCACCGCGACAAGCCGGATCGACGATGCGTCCGTCGATGCGCTGTGCGGTCAGCTGAATGACGCGGGGCGCATTGTCGTCTATGGCTGCGGCCGCGAGGCGCTCCAGGTCCGCGGCTTCGCCATGCGGCTCTTCCATCTCGGCATGAATGTCGCCGTGGTCGGCGACATGACCTGCCCGCCGGTGGGGCCGGGCGATGTTTTTCTGGCGAGCTCCGGACCCGGCGAGCTTTCCACGGTGCTGGCCTTGATGGGCGAGGCGAGGGCGGCCGGCGCGTGCACGATCGTGTTGACGGCCGAGGCCGACGGGAGCGCCGCACGGGCGGCCGACGAGGTGCTTCTTGTCCCGGCGCAGACCATGGCGTCGGACCAGGCGACGGGCGCGCAGGCCGTGCTGCCGATGGGCTCCGTCTATGAGGGTGCGTTGTTCGTGCTCTTTGAGGTGATGGTGCTGAAGCTCAGGACGCTCCGCGGCACAACGCCTGACGCCATGCGCGCCCGGCACACCAATCTGGAATAGACGCGCGCGCTTCCTCGCCTACACCGACGCCTTCAGGAGCGCCTCGACGTCCGCCAGGCTCGGCATGGAGGGCGCAGTGCCGGCGCGCGTGACGGAGATGCCGGCGACCGCAGAGCCGAAGCGCGCTGCCTCGACCGGGTCCATGCCGCGCGCCAGCGCTGCCGCAAAGCCACCGTTGAAGGCGTCTCCCGCGCCCGTCGTCTCCAGGACCGGCCCGGCATTGAATGCCGGAACCAGCTCCGACCTGTCCTTGGAGTGGAAGAGGGCGCCGGCCTCGCCGAGCGTGATCAAAGCGGTGCCGACGCCTTTTGACAGGAACGCCTCCGCCGCCTTGCGTGCATCGTCGGCGCTGGAGACCGGCACGCCTGTCATGACCTCCGCTTCCGTCTCGTTTGGCGTCACGTAGTCGCATAGCGGATAGATGGCGTCGGGAACCTGTTCCGCCGGCGCTGGATTGAAGATCGTCGCCACGCCTGCCTCACGGGCGATCTGCAAGCCGCGCTGCGCGGCCGGCACGGGCTGCTCAAGCTGCGTCACAAAGACCGCCGCGTCGCGGATCGCATCGCCGGCCGCCTCCACGTCCGCCGGCGTGATGGTCGCCGCAGCACCCGGCACCACGATAATGGCATTGTCGCCCGTCTGATCATTGACGAAGATGAACGCCGCGCCCGTCGGCTGGTCGGCGGCTTCCAAGACACGCGCCGTGATGCCCTCAGCCTTCCAGGTGGCGCGGGCAATCGCACCGAACTCGTCTTGCCCGATCTTGGATATGAACGTCACGCCCGCGCCGACGCGCGCCGCGGCCACCGATTGGTTGGAGCCCTTGCCGCCAGGTCCGAGCTTGAAGCCGGAGCCGGCGATCGTCTCGCCGACGGCCGGCATGCGACCGGCCCAAAATGCGAGGTCCGCGACGAACACGCCGAGGATCGCGACGCGGCCATTCCGTTCCGCCATGCTTTCGGTCCTCCGGCTCAAGCCGCATCGGGCGGAATGACGCCCTTCTTGAAGACGAAGCACCCGTAGAAGCGGCGTTCGCCGGTCTGGATCACGCAATAGGCCTTTCGGGCGAGGTCATAAAAAGCGAAGCGTTCGATGGAGCCGAGCGGTGTCGGCTTTCCCTCCGCGGCGTCGACCTCTTGCTGCACTTCCGACTGCACCGGTGGAATCTCGTTGGGCTTGTCGACCATCTCCATCCTCAGCGCCGGGTGCTCGACAAAACCGTCTAGCGGCATCACCGAGAGGATGGCCTTGGCGGCGCGTCCGGCGGTCACGCAATCGATCCGCAAGAGCTCGCCCAAGACGGTCTCCCGCGCCACGGAATCGGAAGGGAAGTTGGTATCGGCGATGATGAGGTCGTCGCCGTGTCCCATGGCGCGAAGCGCATAGAGCACGTCGGCGTTGAGGATCGGATCGATGGATTTCAGCATGTCGGCGTTTCCCCTTGAATGACGTTCGTTTTGCTGTGCGCTATCTCCCCGCGGCGGGGACCGGAGCGGAGGCAAAGAGCAGGCCCTCGCTCTTCAGGTCATCCCACAGAGCGGACGGTATGGGCGTCTCCATCAATTGTCGATTGCTTGTCACTTCATCGGCCGTCACGGCGCCGGGGACGATGGACGCCACACGCGGATGGCCAAGTGGAAACTGGATCGCAGCCGCCGCCAGCGGCACGTCGTGCGCTTTGCAGATTGCCTCCATCCGGCCGACGCGCTCTAAAATCTCCGGCGGCGCAGGCACATAATTGTAGCGTGCACCGGGCTGCGCGCCTGTGGCGAGGATGCCGGAATTGAACGGCCCGCCCAGGAGAATGGAGAAATCCTTCTTGTCCGCCAGCGGCATGAGGTCGTCGAGACCGTCCTGCTCCAGAAGCGTGTAGCGTCCCGCCAGCATGAAGCAGTCGAAATCGCCGGCTTGGGCGAACCGCACGCAGGGAGCGACTTCGTTCAGCCCGGCGCCGATGGCGCGGACGATTCCCGCGGAGCGGAGTTCGTCCAGCGCGCGATAGGCGCCCTCCATGGACTCGCGAAACCGCTGATCGAAGGCTTCCGCCGAGCCATGGGTCCACACATCCACGTCATGGATGAGCGCGATATCGATCTGACCGAAGCCCAGCCGCTGATAGCTGTCCTCCAGCGAGCGCATCGTGCCGTCATAGGAGTAGTCGTAAACCGCTGTGAAGTTCAGCCCGCCGGCAAAGAAGCCACGTTCTTTCGGGCCCGGCTCCGGTCGTTTGAGGACGCGTCCGACTTTTGTGGAGAGCACGAAATCGGCGCGCGGCTTCTGGCGCAGCACATGCCCCATACGGTGCTCCGAAAGGCCGAGGCCATAATAGGGCGAAGTGTCGAAGAGCCGTATGCCCTCCGCATAAGCGGTCTCAACAGTCTGCAGCGCATCGTCTTCCGGCAGGCGATCATAGAGATCGCCGAGCGGCGCACCGCCGAAGCCGAGAATCGTAGTTTCAAGGCGCGAGCGACCGAGCGGACGCCTGGTGCCTATGTTCATGCCGCACCCTTTTGAAGATCAGGAAAATCGCTTCTGATAGTCGGCCAGCTTGGCGCGCCATTTATCGTTTGACGTGATGTCGGTGTTGACAATTCCCTCCGGCTGCCCCCCGGCGATCATCGCCATGACGGCACGAATGTCGGCCGCGCCGATCTCCGCAAAGCACTGATCGGTCCAGCACAACGAATGCGGCGTGACGATCACGTTCTCCAGCATGAAGAGCGGATCGTCTGCGCTTGAAGGCTCATGCGCGAAGACATCGAGGCCGGCGCCGGCGATCCGGTTCGATTGCAGCGCCTCCGTCAGCGCCGCCTGATCGACGATCGGCCCGCGTGCGGTGTTGATCAGGAACGCTGAGGGCTTCATCAGCGCCAGCCGCTCCGCATTGACGAGACCGCGTGTCTCCTCCGAAAGCGGGCAATTGACGCAGACGAAATCGGATTGCCGGAACACGTCCTCAAGCGACACCAGCGAGACGCCGAGCGCCTTGGCGAGGTCCGCATCCGCATAGGGATCGTGAGCGACAAAACGCATGTCGAACGCGGCGGCCATACGGAACATCTCCGCCCCGATATTGCCGATGCCGATGGAGCCAAGCGTCAGGCCGACCAGGCCTTGACCCATATGCGCGCCCCGCTGCGCCCATCCGTCCGGCCCGGCGCGCGTCAGCTTGTCCTTGATCATCAGCCGGCCGGACAACGCCAGCACAAAGGTGAGGATCGCCACCGCCACCGGCCGCCGCACGCCGCTCGGCGTGATAACGAGCGCCACATCGTTGGCGCTGCAGGCGGCGACATCCACATTGTCGTAGCCGACGCCGAAACGCGCCACCATCGCCAGCTGCCCGTCGCCGGGAAAACTCTCCTTGTCGAACCGACCGGCGAGCAGGATCAGCGCGTCGAGCCCCGCCATGTCGGCAGCGGCGATGCGGCCATCGTTCACCGGGACGTAGTTCCATTCGATGCGCGCATCGTCATCGAGCGGTGACAGGTCGAATGACGGGAAAGCGGGGGATCCGTCCGGACGACGAAAATCAGAACTCAATCCGACACGAAATCTATCCATGGCTCAGGCTCCTCCGGCCGTCGCATCGCCGATCCGGTCACGCACGGCCGCCACACCTTGCGACAAAGCGCCCGACAAAAGCCAGATGTCGCCGGAATAGCAGATAAAGTCGCACCCCTGTCCGAAGAGCGTCTCTGCTTCCTCCGGCGAGCCGGCCAGCCGCCCGATGCTCTTTCTATAAGAGGTCCCGGCGTCCATCACCGTCTTCACGGCATCCTTGAACGTGCCGCTCTCAAACTGTCCCGGAATGCCAAGCGAGTTGCTCAAATCGAGATGGCCGAGCCACAGGCAGTCGATGCCGTCGATTGCCGCGATGGCGTCGGCATTGCGCACGGCCTCAGCCGATTCAATCAGCGCAACGGCCGAGGTCTTGGCGTTTGATGCGGCAATAGCATCGGCAACAGGCCGCGGCGTGTAATCGTCATGGGCAATGCCGAACGCGGCGCCTCTTGCGCCCTTGGGTGGATAATTGGTCTGGCTGACCAGCGCCTCCGCCTCAGCTGCAGTCTCCAGCATTGGCGGAATGAGCGCTTGCGCACCCGCGTCGCACGCGCGCGCCACGTGGTGATTAGCCTTGGATGGCGGGCGCACAACGCTCGCGATCCCCGCATCGTGAAGATGGCGCAACAGCGAGCGGATCGTCTCGTAGCCGAAGCCGCTATGCTCCATGTCGACGAAGGCGAACTCGCAGCCGGCCCTTTTGAGGATTTGGCCGATACCCGACGTTGCGAACTCGCCGATATAGGTGCCGACCTTCAGCCGCTTCGATGCAAGCAGCTCTGCGAATGTCGTCATTTGTGCCTCCCCTTGGAATGCGCCGGCGGTCTACGCCGCCTGCTTCGGATTGCAGATGTCTTTCACCGATTCCATGATCGCCTTCGGTTCGAATACTCGCTCCAGCCAACCCTCCTTGAAGATCATCGGCTTTGCTTGCTCAATGGCATGCAACGCGCCGTCGGAGAATTTTCCGTCCGGAAAGACGCCGAAGGCAATGGCCAGCTCGATCTGAATGTGCCCGAGCATGAAGTCCATCGCCGCTTCGCGCGGCACGCCGCGCCTGACCGCCTCCTCGGTCGCGTCGCGCAGCGCCAGGCAGAGCGTTGCGCCGACCGTCTCCGACATGGCTGGCTCCAGGATGGCGATGTGCTCAACCGAGCAGCGATGCGCGCGGATCACAGGGGCGTAGATGGTACGCGCCACCTCTTCGCAGAGCGTGTAGTGCTCGTCCGGCCCCTGCATGAGAGCGCAGACGATCGCCTGCTTGGCGTGAACGCCGCCGAAATGGTCGCGCTGTGCCTTGGGGTCAGTCTCAAAGCCGAAGATCGACGGATGGCACGGATGCGTGACGAAATAGCTGACATCCGCCCGATCCGGCAGTTCCCCGGCATGCGGTGCGGCGGCATCCAAGACAATCAGCGCCGCGCCCGGTTTCACATCACTGATAATGTCATGCGCCACGCGCCCAATCAGCCGGTCGGGGACAGCGAGAACCACGACATCCGCGTTCGCAAGCGCATCGGCCAGCTCCACGCAATCCGCGCCCACGGCCTCCTTCAGGCGTGCGCGGCCCTCCTGCGAGACCTCAACATGGTCCACGGCGAACCGCGACCCCTTGAGATTGGTGGCAAGCCGCACGCCCATTTTGCCGCCCGCGCCGAGCAATGCGATCTTGGTCATCGTCACCTCCTGTCCATGCGGCCCATTCAGGCGGCGCTGCGGCCGCCCTGTTTGATTTCGGAGAAATAGTCGGGTGATCCCATCTGTCCGCCCTTCAATGCGATTTCGAGATCGACGTAGGCCGGATTTTCCGAATGCGCCTTGGCGAGCGACGCGCCTGGCGCGGTGTAGGCGATCGTCGTCAACGCGTAGAGACCCAGCGCCTGCGCGCCGTGCCCCGACGTGTCGCCGCCGGCGATCACGCAACGCTTCAGCTTCGCCTTGCGCAGGATGCGGTCCAAGATGGCGCCAAGCCCGGAGCCGACGCGTGCGTTGACGGTGGTGCGGCCCCGGCCATCGACAGCTTCGTTGAAGGCCGTGACGGACGGGTCGCCCGGACCGAGAGCCGTATAGAGGATCGGGTCATGGCCCTGGCTGAGGGCGTTCAGCGCGGCGGCGATGGAGCGCTCCATCTCCCCCTCCCACTCTGCCGGGTCCACCGCGCGCGCGGCGTTGACGTGGATCGCCTCAAACCCGTCATTTGTCGCACGTCTGATCTGGCGTGCGGTTTCAGGCGAGCACGAGCCCGAGACAACGGCGATGCGGTCGGCGGCGCCCGGCCGCGACGGCGGCGTCGCTTCGCCGATCAGCCCCGCGTCGCGCCAATGCGCGATGAGCGCGTATTCGACGCCTTGCGAACCAACGGCAAAACGCGGCCCGCGCCGTTCGCTCCAGATCAGCCGCCCGCAAGTGCTGAGCGTCTCGTCGTCGATGACATCGAGCGCGACGATCGTCCTGCGGGCTTTGCGCTCCCGCGCCAACGCTGCATCGCCGCGGCCCGCTTTCATCGCGGCGAGGTCGACCAGCCCGACTGGGCGCTCCGTCTGCTTGGCGAGATGTCGCCTGAGGTCCGCCTCATGCATGGGCGTGGCGGGATGCCGGCTCATGGTGGGGTGACGGTCGAGGCGGTAGCCAACCTGGTCGACGGAGGCGAAGAGATTGCCGAACGCCTGGTAGCGGTGCATGGCGGGCGCGCCGACGAGCAGCGGGATCCAATCGGGACGCAGGATCGGAACGGCCAGGTCGATCGCCTTGCCGATGGACCCGATTGTCGGCGCGGAATCGAAGGTGGAGCAGACCTTGTAATGAACTAAGGGCGCTTCGAGCGCCGCTAGCGCGCGGTAGATCGCAGGCAGGGTCTGGTCCATCCATTGTGGCGATTGCGAGCGCGCCGTGCCGGCAATGCCGATGGCGCGGCAATGCGCGAACTTCGCAAGCTGCTCCGGCGTCGGCGGCGCGAGAAACAGAACCGCCGGGAGGCCAGCGAGCGTCATCACCTCCATCACGGCGGCTGAGCCGGTGAAGTCGTCGCCGTACCAAGCCAAGAGCAGGCCCGGCGGCAGGCTGTCGCTCGGCCGGCTCATGTCGCGTAGGCCTTCAAGGCGGCCGCAAGCGCCGGCCGGGCGGCAGCTTGGTCGGCGAGCGGGACACCCGATGTCGCGGCTTCCCAGGCATCGCGCAGGCTTTCGACGCCCGCCGCGGGCCCGCCGGGATGTGCCATGATCCCGCCGCCGGCCGCATAGATCAGGTCGGTCGATTCAAGCGCCGCATAGGTGGCCGGCGCCTGCTTGGCCGACTGGCCGGACGAGAAGACCGGCATGACGATGCAGGGCCTGTGCGCAAAGAGCGGCGTCAGGCATGCGCGCGCTGAAGCGATCACGCTGTCGTCGGTCTCGCAGAACTTGTTGGCGAGCCCGTTGACATGCATGTGATCGGCGCCGGCGAGCCGCCAGATCTTCTGCCACGCGACGTAAGACCAGCCGAGGCGCGGATGGCGCGACAGGGTGCCCCAGCCATTGCGATGCGCATGGATCGGCAATCGGCTATGGCGCGCCAGCTCGATCATGCCGACCAGTCCGACGGAGTTGAGGCTCGCCATGACGCAGGTGCCGCCCGCTTCCGCAACAAGATCGTGGCGGCGGCGCATCTGGTCGAGATCGCCCGTGAGATTGAAGGCGAACATCACTTTCTTGCCGGTCCGCTCGGCATGGTCGTTGATGACCCGCATCACGGCCCGCACCCGCTCGTCGAAGGGGCAGTGCGGGCCGTCGGCTTGCAGTTCGTCGTCCTTGATGAAGTCGATGCCGGCCTCCGCGAGCGTCTTAACCAGGTCCGCAGTGGCCTGCGCGTCCAATCCGACGCTCGGCTTCACGATGGTTCCGATGAGCGGGCCGTCGTCGACGCCGGCAAGCGCCCGCGTTCCCGACACGCCGAAGCGTGGGCCCTCATAAGCGTCGGCAAAGGCGTCGGGGAGGCGCATGTCGAGGAGACGCAGGCCGGAGAACTGCGACAGCTCAAAAAGGTTGCCGGCGATCGTGGCGACGAGATTGGGAAGCGACGGGCCAAGATTGTCGAGGGGCCACGACAGCGTGACTCGCGCCGTGCGGATCGCGCCGCTTCTGTCATCGCGCGGGCGGCGCGCGCCGGGAAGGCTCGGCGCGGCGACGGCTTCCAGCTCCTCCAGCATCTCGACACGCGCGCCGGACCGCGCGCGGAGCTCCGGCGTCTCGCCGGGCACGGCGACGAATGTTCCCGACGATTGCTCGCCCGCCATCGCCTCCGCCGCAACACGCGGGTCGAAAGCCGTCTCGATCAGATAATCGGCAAGAATGCGCTGATCGCTCACGCCGCGAGCCTCCCGGCAAGCCGGCGGCTGCGCTGGGTCGCAGCCGCTTACCTACTCATCATACCAGTAGCACGTGTGGGGAAGCAACGCGCCGCGCCTCGCAGCGCTAGCTGGAGCCTGCCGCCTGCCGCGCCGGATGAAGGTGTTTTTGGTGATAGAGCCGGTTGGCGCGATAGAGATGATCGCCCATCGCTTTGGCCGCGGCTTCCGGCTCGCCGCGAGCGATCGCCGCCAGGATCTCGCGATGCTCCTCCAACGTCAGGGCCTCAAGGCCCGGCCGGCTCACCAGATCGATATGGAAATGCGCCAGCCAGTCGAACAGCGCCTCGCATAGCGACACGAAGATCGGATTGCCGCTGATCCGGGCGATGGCAACATGGAATTCGCCGTCATAGGTCAGAAAGCGCTGGTGCTCGGATGTCGCCTCAGCCTGTCGGCGCAGAATCGCTTCCATCATGGCGATATCCGGCGCTGTCCGCTGCTGTGCTGCAATTCGTGCCATCTCCATCTCGAAGGTGGCGCGCGCTTCTTTCAGGTGCTTCAGGTTCGATTCAGAGTGCGACAGCATGTGGCGCACGGTCTTGCCGAGCTGCCCGAAAACGCCGTCAATGGACGGCGCGGCAACCCGCGGTCGCTCCCCGTGCCGGATTTCGATCAGCCCCATGCGCTGAAGGTTCTGCAAAGCCTCGCGGATGGCCGGCCGCCCGACGCCGTACGCTTCCATGAGCTGGCGCTCCGACGGCAGCGTGTCGCCCGGCTTCAAGTCACCACGCTCCACGATGTCGAGCAGCCGCTCCTCCACGTCGTGCGACAGCTTTCGTCGTCGAATGGGCGCGCGCTCGATGGTCATGCGTTTCCCTGTGTGAACTGCCTGGCTCGGCGGCGTCACTGCTTAGCGCTGGCGTCTGCGGCCGACCAGCAACCGTCCAAGGTCGTTCACAGGCACTGCGCCGTTGCAGCTGGTATAATGACATGCTAATTTTTCCGTAGGAAGCCTCCGAAATCGGATCGGCGTCCTTTGTCTTGCCCCGCTCCAGGCAATCCGAACGGAAAAAAATGAGGGAGGAACGGCATGGATAGACGTCAACTGATCAAATCGGCCTCCGCGTTTGCCGTTGCAGGCGCGATGCTGACCTTGCCAGGGCTGGCCCATGCGCAGTCCGCTGCCGATGCTGCGGTCGAGGCCGCCAAGAAATATTCCGGCGAGACGCTCAACATCACCTGGGAAGCCGGCCTCCAGGCCCTTGATCCGCTCAACTTCTCAGGGCCCAAATGGGAGGAACTGACAGGCGTCAAGATCAATGTGGTTGAGATCCCGATCAGCGAGCTCTTCACCAAGACGGTCGCCGAGCACCGGGCCGGAACCGGGGCCTATGATCTCCTGAATGTCGTGCCGGCCTGGATGCCCGATCTCGTGACGGCCGGCGTCCTTGAGCCGCTCGATTCCTATGTCGACCAGTTCGGCTATCGCGACGAGCTACAGGACATCGCGCCGACCTACCGCGACAACCAGATGACCTATGGCGGCAAGATCTACGGCCTGCCGGACGATGGGGACGTGCTGATCCTCTACTATCGCACCGACCTTTTCGGCGACGACGCGCATCAATCCGCCTTCAAGGACAAATACGGCTACGACCTCGCGCCGCCGGCCGATTGGGACCAGTTCTACGACATTTCCCAATATTTCTCCGAGGCGATGGGGCCGGACGGCTACGGTTCGGCGCTGATCCACTCGCCGGGCCTGGTGCACTATCTCTACCTCCAGCGCTTCCGCACTGACGGCGGCAAGCTGTTTGACGGCGACATGAACGCCCAGGTCAACGGCGAAATCGGCGTCGGCGTTCTGGAGGACATGGTCCGGCAATTGGACAACATGCCGAAGGGTGCAGCGAGCTGGGGCCCGATCGAGGTCCTCAACGCCTGGCTTGCCGGCGAGCTTGCCATGCAGATCTGGTGGCCGCCTCCCGGGCGCTGGTCTGCGGGTTATGGCGCGGATGTCGAAGCTCTGTCTTGGCTGCCGAAATCGACGATCGCCGGCAAGGTCGGCTACGCGCTGCCGCCTGGCGGCTATCCGGAGCTCGCCGCCGGCTTCGCGCTCTCAGTCGCGGCCAACAGCGAAAAGAAGGAACTCGCCTATCTGTTCGCGCAATGGCTGAACTCCAAGGACATCTCCATCCAGCGCGTGACGCTGCCTTATGCGCTGCGCGATCCGTTCCGCACATCGCATTTTGAGTCCGAAGAGTACAAGGCTCTGTGGCCGGCCGCGGGGGATTACCTTCAGACATTGCAGGAGGGCGCCGAGACGGGCCTGCTCGACATGTCGATCATCGACACCTTCGCTTACGAAGAGTCGCTGACCCGCGCGATTGTCTCCGCACTTGCCGGCGGCAACGCCAAAGAGGCGCTCGACCAGGCGGCCGGCGAGTGGAACGATCTGACCGAGGAGATCGGCGTCGACGATCAGCGCGCGGCCTATGAAGACTGGTCGTCAAAGCCTGGCGCTTATCCGAACTGAGCTTCGGACGTGACAGCACGACAAACGGGGGACGGCTAGCGCCGTCCCCTGCCATTTCTGCTACCTGGTGTCATGAGCGCCGTCGCCGAAGCTCCAACCCCGCCTCAGCCGGCATCGCCGATCGCCGGATTTGTGGACCGCAATTTCCGATGGCTGCTCGTTTGGCCATCGATCCTGGTGCTGCTCCTGATCGGCTTGTTCCCGGTCATCTACTCGCTCTTCGTCAGCTTCCAGAAGATCAACCGGCGGGTCAGCGACACCAGCTTTCAGGGTTTCTACAACTACGAGCGGCTCGTAACCGACGAGCGGTTCTGGGACTCCGTCATCAATACCGGTATCATGACCGGGATCGCGCTGCCGCTGGAGCTCGTTCTAGGCCTGCTGCTCGCCCGGCTGTTCCTGGAGAGCTTCCCCGGGCGACAGATACTCATCGCGCTGATCGTGACGCCGTCTGTCATCGCGCCCTTCGTTGCCGGTGCAATGTGGCGGCTGATGTTCGAAAACATCTTTGGCCCGATCAATGAGATCATCCGCTGGATCGTGGGCGGCACGTTCGACCTGCTGTGGCTGATCAACGACAATCCGCTGATCGTCTATTCGGCCATCCTTACAACGGAGGTCTGGCAATGGACGCCGTTCATGTTCCTGATCCTGCTTGCGGCCTGGTCGAACGTCGACAAGTCACAGCTAGAGGCAGCCGAGATCGATGGCGCATCCGGATGGCGCGTGTTTCGGCGGATCATCTTCCCGGCCATCCGGCCGGTCGTCTTCGTGGCGCTGACGATCCGTGGGCTCGATCTCGTTCGGCTCTTCGACATCGTCTACGCGCTCACCCGCGGCGGGCCGGGCAACATGACGGAGACCATCTCCATTTACGCCTATATCAAGGGCTTTGAGCGCTTCGACATATCGATGACAGCCGCCTTTGCGTTCGTCGTCATCGTGTCCTTATCGATCCTGGTGATGGTCGTGCTGCGCCGCGTGGGGGTCACGCAATGAGCGCCGACGGTCCCCACCGCTTCAAGGCCGCCACCGCGGGAAGGGCGCTTCTTGCCGTTGCCGTGACGGCGCTGTTCCTCTTTCCGGTCTATTGGCTCTTCGTCATGTCGATCAAGACACCGGAGGAGGTCTTCGCCTCGCCGCCGGTCTGGTGGCCGGCTGAGATCAGCTTGGAGAACTTCGCGGTGCTTTTCCGCGACGGCGATGTCCGCGCCATCTGGAACAGCGCCATCGTCGCCGGCGTCAGCACGGTCATCGCCATGTTCTTGGGAACGATCGCCGCCTACTCCATTGCGCGCTATCGCACCGGCGGCGACCATTTGGCGATCTGGATCATCTCGCAGCGCATGATCCCGCCGATTGCGATCGTCTTTCCGATCTTTCTGGCGTTCGCGCTCATCGGGCTGAACGACACCTATCTCGGGCTGATCGCGCTCTACACAGCGTTCAACCTGCCCTATGTCATCTGGATGATGCGCGGCTACGTCGAGGACGTGCCGCTGGAGCTGGAGGAGAGCGCGCTGGTCGACGGTCTCGACCGCTGGCAGACCTTGCTCAAGGTCGTCTTCCCGATGATGCGCACCGGCCTGTTCGCGACATCGGTCTTCACCTTCATCTTCGCATGGAACGAGTTCATCTTCGCGCTGATCCTGACGCGCACGGAGGTGATCACGTTTCCGGTGCAGGTGTCTCACTATTTTGGCCCGCAGCAGATTTTCTGGGCGAAGATCGGCGCTATGTCAGTGCTGGGCACGCTGCCGGTCTTTTTCACCGTGGCGATGGCGCAGAAGCTGCTCGTCCGCGGCATATCCATGGGTGCGGTCAAAGGCTAGTGGAGCGAATTTGACATTTGAGTCCCACTTGCAGCGACGCTCTTGCTCAAATGTCAAATTCAAGAAGCTCCACTAGGTACATAGACTGACGAGTGGTCCTTATGATTCCGACATTTGCTCGGGCGAGGGCTGGAAAGGGGTAGCAAATGTCGGAATCGGACCACTAGGGAAGGGGCATGGCGCGTCTGGCAGTTCAGGGATTGCGGAAATCCTACGGCAAGGTTGAGGCCCTCAAGGGCGTCGACCTCGACATCGCCGAAGGTGAGTTCTGCGTGTTTGTCGGGCCGTCGGGCTGCGGCAAGTCGACGTTGCTGCGCTCGATCGCCGGGCTTGAGGAGATCGATTCCGGCACAATCGCCATCGACGGTAATGTCGTGAATACGCTGAGGCCGCGCGACCGCAACATAGCGATGGTGTTCCAGAATTACGCGCTCTATCCCTATCTCAGCGTCTTTGAGAACATCGCCTTCGGCCTCCGCGCCCGCAAGGTGCCGAACGCTGAGATCAAGTCACGCGTCTCCAATGCCGCTGAGATGCTCGGCATCGAAGCGCTGCTTGAACGCATGCCGCGGCAATTGTCGGGCGGCCAGCGGCAGCGCGTCGCCATCGGG
This sequence comes from Afifellaceae bacterium, assembly GCA_028281235.1. Lineage (GTDB taxonomy): Bacteria > Pseudomonadota > Alphaproteobacteria > Rhizobiales > Afifellaceae > DASWJZ01. The sequence goes on from JANQKG010000036.1 coordinate 79,854, forward strand.
CGCGCGGTCGTGCGCGATGCGCTTCTGTTCCTGTTCGACGAGCCGCTCTCCAACCTCGACGCGCAGCTCCGCGACGGTATGCGCGCGGAGATCAAGCGCCTCCATCAGGAGATCGGCAAGACGACGATCTACGTCACCCACGATCAGATCGAGGCCATGACGCTGGCGGACCGCATCGTGCTTCTGCGCGACGGCATCATCGAGCAGCAGGGCGCGCCGCTCGATCTGTTCGAGCGACCCGCCACCCGGTTCGTCGCCGGCTTCCTTGGCTCGCCGCAGATGAACTTCGTGGCGACGCACCTCGACCACGTCGACGGCGCGCTCACATTGATCTTCGACGAGGGTCGCAAGCTGCCGCTCGACCCGGCGCGCGCCGCCGCCTTCGACAAATATCGCAGTCGCGACGTGATCCTCGGCGTTCGGCCGGAGCATATCGCGCGCGCCTCAGGCGGCGCACCGCAGAAGCCCGCCGATGCGTCGATTAATGCCCTGATCGATCTCGTCCAGCCGACGGGCACGCGCACCTACGCGCAGTTCCGGCTGAACGAGACGGAAATCACCGTCGAGCTGCCCTCGCACAGTGTGGAGCATCCCGGCACCACGATTGAGCTTCTGTTCGACATGAGCCGCGTGATCCTCATCGATCCGCAAACCCAGCACGTCATCCAGGGATAGCGGCGCGGCGAGGCAGTCGAGAAAAGGGGAGAGGCGCCCATGAGCCCGTCACAATCCATCACGCTGTTCGGCACCGAAGAGCCGGCCGAGGCGCCGATCGTGCTCACCGCCGGTTCGCTCGAGGCGACCCTCGACGCCGGCAATCTGCGCTACATCAAGGTCGGTGGGATCGAAGCGCTCCGCGGCGTCGCCTTCCTGTCGCGCAACCGAAACTGGGCGACATACAGCCCCGAAATTTCCGACCTGAAGATTGAGCGGACAAGCGACGGCTTCACGGTCACTTATGAGGCGCTCTGTCGCGACGACGAGCAATCCTTCCGCTATAGCGCGCGGATTGAGGGCCGCGCTGACGGCAGCCTGACCTTTGAAGCCGACGGCGAAGCGCTGACCGATTTCGTCACCAACCGCACCGGCTTCGTCGTGTTGCATGCGCTCCACGGCGTCGTCGGCGAACCACTGACGGTGGAGCACACGGACGGCAAGATTGTCGAAAGCCGCTTCCCCGCGCTGATCGATCCGGATTGTCCGTTCCGCGACGTGCGCGCGCTCACCCACGAGATCGCGCCGGGCGTGAAGGTCACCTGCCGCATGGAGGGCGACGCCTACGAGATGGAGGACCATCGCAACTGGATGGACGCCTCCTACAAGACCTATGTGCGGCCGCTGGCGCTGCCCTGGCCCTACACGATCGCCAAGGGCGAGAAGGCGCCACAGCGCGTGACGCTGAAAGTGGAGGGCGCACCCGCTGCCGCAGCGTCCGACGGCTCTGAAGTCGCTGTTTCTATTGGCCCCGCGAACGGCAAGATGATGCCGCGCCTCGGCCTGGCCGTGCCGGCGGAGAACGCCGAAACGGCGCTTGCGCGGGCCGAAACGCTGAAGGCCGTCGGCGCGGGCTTCCTTGTCTGCCACTTCGATCCGCGCCAAGGCCACGACGCCGCGACGATGCAGACCTACGGCAAGCTCGGCGCAGCGCTTGATGCTGAGCTGGTGCTTGAAGCCGTGATTCCGTGCCTCGACGCCGACGGCAATCCGAGCGCCGACAACACGATCCTCAAACGCGACATGGCGGCAATCGCCGACGCGGCGGCGGGCGTTCCCTTCGCACGCGTCGCCGTTTCGCCGTCGTCCGATCTCAAATGCACGCTGCCCGGCGCGACCTTCCCACCGGCCCCGAGCTGGGCGGCGCTTTTCGACGCGGCGCGTGGGGCGTTTCCCGGCGCGATCATCGGCGGCGGCATGTTCAGCTACTTCACCGAGCTGAACCGCAAGCGGCCGCCGGCGGAACTGCTCGATTTCATCTGCCACACCGGCTCGCCCATCGTGCATGCCGGCGACGACGTCTCCGTCACCGAAGCGCTGGAGGCGTTGCCGTCGATCTTCAATTCCGTGCGCGCCTTCGGCGGCGGCAAGCCCTATTGGGTGTTTCCCACCGCCATCTCCATGCGCCAGAATCCCTACGGCGCCGCTCCTTTGGAGAACCCCGACAACACTCGCCAAGCCATGAGCCGCGTTGACCCGCGCGAGCGCGGACTGATCGGCGCGGCCTGGTATGCCGGCTACCTGGCACACGCCGCCAATACTGGCGTTGACGCGGTGACACTCGCCGCCACTTCCGGCCCGTCCGGCGTCGTCTATACCAAGCAGCCGCATCAGCAGCCCTGGTTCGACGAGGCGGGCGCGGCCGTCTTTCCGCATTTCCATGTCATCGCCGGCCATGCGGCACTGCCGGGCGCGGCCGTGCACGAGGCGACAATCAGCGATCCCCGCGCGGTTCAGGCGCTCGCCGTCGCAGGCGCCGACGGCATGCACCTATGGCTTGCCAACCTCACCGGCGCGCCGCAGGCGGTCAGCCTGTCCGGCGTCAACGGTGCTGCGGAAGGCTTGGTCCTCGATGAGGCAAACTTCGAGGCAGCATGCCGCGATCCCGGCTGGGCAGCCAGTGCCCCGCGCACGACAGTGAACAGCGGGAAGCTGACGCTCAGCCCCTACGCTGTCGCGGAGCTGCGGTTTGGCTGAAGCTTGATGGGCGGGTGCCCGTAGCTAGGCTTTTCCGGTGCCGGCTAACATCATAACATATTGTAATACATAAATTATTATAGAATAGAGTATTGCACATACCATCAACGATACCAACTGCGGGGTCAGGCAACCATGAGTGGGGCCGCTAAGACGCCTGGCAGAGTAGCTGAAGTCGCACGAGTGGTACGCGTGCAGACAGGCGATCGCCTTTGGAATCAGTCACTCCCGTGATACTCCGACGGGGTTCGGGGCGCACAGATTACGCAGGGGACAGGCCGCCGATCTGCCTAGCTGCAGGTCCCTTGGTGGGAGCCTGGACTCAAGCTCGGCGCTGCGTATAGCTGATACCACTTAAGGTGCAACTATGACGCATGGGCGATGACACGCGGGCCAAACGAGGCCATCGAGGTGCTCTTGGAGTGCCACGCAAGTGAAATCGACGTCCGCGTGAACGTCGGCGTCGGCGTTATGATCATCAAGACAAGCGAAGGGCGCGTCATCGTTTCCACGGCGCAAGCCATGCTGGAAGAGCTGATGCTGCGCATCCGACTGGCGCTTGACGGCGCTGAGAGCCACGCGCCCGGCCGCAGGTCTGAGCCATCGGACGGCTCCGACCCAGCCTAGCAACCGTCAATCATTCGGCTGGATTGCGCGTTGTTTCTACCCGGCTCGATCCCGGTCGAGCGCGGGGCCACCATATGAAGAAGTAGTCGCCGACACGCCACACAGGAACCTCGCGCCGCCATTCCTCGCGGCGAAGGTATCGCTTGTGCTTGAATTTCAGCACGCCAAGCCAGAGCGACAAACGAACTGGGTACATAGCGACAACAGCCCAGGTGTTCTTAGATCTTTATTGCAGAATGTGTCGAATGATTGGCGGTTTAACTCGGTATTTGATGATAATTTGAGTCTATTTCGGCGCCTAAACAGGGGGCACCGCGCTCTGGCGCGCTCTGGACCATGCGCGGTTCGCCTTGGGAGATGCGTTGCCGACTTTCGCGGATCACCTAGCCGATCAGGTCTCCGATTTCGTCTCTTGCCAAGGTTTTGACAGACTTATACCTGATCGGGATGCGGGGGGGTGGCTCGGTGATTCTTCTTCGGGCGCACCCGGTTCGACTTTAGAGCATGATCCCAAGAAGCATGCCTCGGAATGCAATCCGCGGCGGCTGCCGATCTTCCGCCTTCGCGAAGCCCGCTTCGGCGGACGAAGCAAGGTCGGAAAGATCATGCTCCAATAACAAGAGCGAGCGCCTGCGCGGCTCAACCAGACGCGGGCAACGCTCACGGCTTAGGTCTGGTGTGAACTCTAACCCGGGCGCTTGCGGCGTGCCTGATAGGTGTGTGGCGTGATCGATCTGCACTGCCACCTGTTGCCCCAAATCGATGACGGGGCAGAGAGCCTGGCGGAGTCACTGGAGATGGCGCGGATGGCGACCGCCGATGGGATTTCGGTCATCGCCTGCACGCCTCATATTCTGCCCGGCGTCTACAACAATGACGGCCCCAAGATCAGTGCAGCGGTTGCAGAGCTTCAGCGCAAGCTTGATGAGGAGGGCATCCCTCTCGTTCTCACGATTGGAGCGGATGCCCATATCGCGCCCGATCTGCTGGACGGACTGAGAAGTGGACGCGTTCCCTCGCTGCGCGGTTCGCGCTACCTGCTGCTTGAGCCGCCGCAGACGATCGTGCCGCCGCGCTTTGATGATCATCTGTTCAGCCTCCTGAGCGCCGGCTACGTTCCGATCATCACGCATCCGGAGCGGTTGGCTTGGCCCGACAGCGACTATGGTGTGTTTGAACGCATTGTCCGGTCGGGTGGATGGATGCAACTGACCGGCGGGTCCCTGCTCGGCCGTTTCGGGCAACGGGCGCAGGCGCTGGCGGAGCGGATGCTGGAAGACGGCCTGGTGCATATCATCGCGACGGACGCGCACAACATTGCGCGTCGTCCGCCGCTTCTCTCCGATGCCTGCAGGGCGGCCAGTGCGCTTGTGGGGGAGGAGGAGGCTTTTCGCTTGGTTAGCACCCGGCCTGCGGGTATTCTGAAAGATATGGACCCGAGCGCGCTACCGCCGCCGGTGCGGGCGGAGCCGCCACGCGGACCGGTCCGACGGGAGCGATTGGCGAGGAGCTGAGGTTGACAACAAGGCGCACTGCCTGTGTGGCGAGGCTGGCGGGCCTGCTGCTCCTCATGGGGCTGGTGGCTGCCTGTTCATCCTCCAACAGCGGCTCGGGCGGCACAGGGGCCGTGAAGCGTATGAACACGCTGCCGGCGCCGGAAGTTCTGGCCGCGATTCCCAACGCCGACCAGGTCGTCTATCGCGTCGGCCCTTCAGACGTCCTGGAGGTGTCGGTGTTCCAGGTGGAGGATTTAGACAGGACGGTGCAAGTGAGCGCCGGCGGGCAGATCGCCCTGCCGCTGATCGGCAAGATCGCTGCCGGCGGCAAGACCGTTGCCGAGCTTGAGGCCGAGATCGCGGACAAATACGGAGCGAGATATCTGCAATCGCCGCAGGTGAGCGTCTTCGTCAAGGAAGCCAATAGTCAAAGGGTGACTGTGTCCGGTGCCGTCAACAAGCCGGGCATGGTGGCGCTGACGGGCCCCACCACATTGCTGCAGACGGTGGCGCTGTCAGGCGGCTTGACGCCGGCGGCCGATCCCCGCGGCGTGCTGGTGTTTCGGACCGTGGACCAGCAGCGCATGGCGGCAAAATTCGACCTGGCGGCGATCGGTTCCGGAAAGGCGCAGGACCCGGTGCTTCACGGCGGCGATATCGTCGTGGTAGACCAATCCGGCTTGCGCGGCGCTTTGGGTCAGGTCAGGGACAACATTCCGGTGTTCGGATTGTTCAGTGCGTTGCTGATTTGACAGATCGCATCCGGATAGATGACCGGATCTAAGGGGGCCGAATGAACAACCAGCCCGACCCAAACGACTGGACGGGCACACCCCAGGAGCGGATGCCTGCGCCACGGCGGGAGCGCGAGCCCGTGCCTTGGAAGCCGGCGCCAGCCGGATATCCCGCATATGGGGCGGATTATGACGCGCCGGAGGAGGGGAACTTTGTCCACGACCTTTGGCGCTACTTCTGGATTCTGTTTCGCCATCGCTGGGTCGTTCTGGGCATCACAGTCTTCTTCCTGTGCGCCGGGCTTCTGATCACCTTTCTTTCCACGCCGATCTATCGTGCCAGCGTCACCCTGCAGATCGACCGTGAGCCGGCCAGAATCCTCAATATGGAGCAAGTCCAGGCGGATATCGGCAGCGAGCGCCTCTTCTATGCCACGCAATACGAGATTCTAAAGAGCCGATCGCTGGCCGAGCAGGTGGTCTCCAATTTCAGCGTCGCCGACCTTGAGCAATTCACCGGGCAGAACGTCATCTCCCCATGGGCTAGAATCTGGCGCACGCTCACCGGAGCGAATGCCCCAGAGGACGAAGAAGTCGACGTCGCGAGACTTCAAAGCGCGGCTGTTGGACAGGTCATGAGACGGCTTACGGTGCAGCCGGTCGCCACTTCACGGGTTGTACGTCTCAGCTATGACTACCCCGATGCGGGCTGGGCACAGAGAGTCGCCAATTCGGTCGCTAACACCTACGTGTCCCTGACCCTGGACAGGCGCTTTGAGGCGTCGTCCTATGCGCGGGATTTTCTGGAGGAGCGTCTCAAGGAGCTGAAGCTCAAGCTGGAGGATTCCGAAGCGGAGCTCGTCGCCTACGCGCAGCGGGAAGGCATCGTCAACGTCGACGAGCGCAAGAGCTTGGTGTCCAGCGAGCTTGAGACGCTGAGCGGGCAGCTCGGCGATGCCAGCCGCGCACGGCTGACGGCAGAGCAGCTCCTGCGGCAGGCTGAAGCCACCGACGGTCTGGCTCTGCCGCAGATTCTCGCCGACGAATCCATCGCGAAAATGCGTGAACGTCGCGCCGAGCTCTCTGCGGAATACCAGGACAAGCTCAGCTTCTTCAAACCGGACTATCCGGAAATGCTGAAGCTGCAGGCTCAGATCACCGAGACCGACCGACAGATCAAAGAGGCGGTCGACATCGTTCGGCTGTCGCTCAGAGCCGACTATGAGGCGCTGACGGCACAGGAGCAAAGCCTCCAGCAGGAACTGGAATCTCTGAAGACGGAGGTTCTCGACCTTGAAGGCCGCGGGATTCAGTACCGGATACTTCAGCGCGAGGTCGACACCAACCGCGAACTCTATGACGGTCTTCTCCAGCGCTACAAGGAAGTGGGCGTCGCCGGTGCCGTGGGCACCAACAATGTGTCGATCGTCGACCAGGCGGCGCGGCCCAGAGCGCCCTTCAAGCCGAGCCTCTCCAAGAACCTCGCATTGGCATTTGCATTCGGCCTTTTCTGTGGTGGCCTTGCGGCGTTTGGCATTGAGTTCCTGGACGACACGTTCAAGGTCCCGGAGGAGATCGAAAGCAATCTGGGTCTTCCCGTGCTGGGGATCATACCGCTTTCCGCGGATGCCGGATCGCTGAAGACGGCGCTGGCCGATCCACGCTCGTCGCTTTCGGAGGCCTATCGCTCGCTGCGGACGGCATTGCAGTTCTCAACCGCCGACGGCGCGCCGCGAACCGTGCTGGTAACCAGCTCCCGTCCCGGAGAGGGGAAGTCGACCACGTCGCTGGCGGTCGCCAGAAACTTCGCCCAGCTCGGGCAGAAGGTGCTGTTGATCGATGCGGATCTGCGCAATCCGTCTCTTCATAAGGTCTTGAGCTGCGCAGCGTCAGCGGGTCTCTCCAACTACCTGACGGGCAACGCCATGCCGTCCGGCGTCTTCCAGAACACTGACGACGAGGGCCTGACCTTCATGGCGTGCGGTCCGCTGCCGCCCAACCCGGCGGAGCTGCTTGCCGGTCCTAAGATGGCGTCTCTGCTATCGGTCGCGAGCGAAAAGTTCGACATTGTCGTCATCGACGGCCCGCCGGTGATGGGCATTGCCGACGCACCGCTCCTGGCAAGTGTCACGGAGGGAACGCTTCTGGTCGTGGAGGCCGGCCAGACACGGCGTGGCGTCACGCAGGGCGCGCTGAAACGGCTCCATTTCGCCCGCGCTCAGGTCGTCGGTGCATTGCTAAGCAAGTTCAATGCACGCAGCGTCGGCCATACGTACGGCTACGGCTACGGGTATGGCTACGGTTACGGCTATGGCGACACCGAGTATTACGGCTACGGCACGCAGTCCACACCCAAGCTTGAGGATGAGTCGGTGGAGCGACTCGAAAAGGCCTAGCCCAGGCCCATGCTTGAGGGTCGTCAGGCGCTGAACTTGGCGCTCGACTTTGCGCAGATGCCGACACTCGTGGACGCCATGCGTACGCATCCGCTACCGCCCGACACGCTTGTGGTCATCCGCATCGCCGCCGGCTGCAGCGAGACTCGCCGTGACGCAGAGCTGGCAACGGGCCTTCAAGGCACCGCTATCAAGGAGGCCTGCGTTCTTTACCTCCAGAAGGTTCTTTTCGCCCCCGATGCCGACAGCCATCGCGTCCTTGGAGTCCAGCCCGGCGCCTCACGGGCCGTCATGCGCGAGCATCTGCGTTGGCTGCTGAAGTGGCTGCACCCGGATGCCAACCAGGACGAATGGGACAGCGTGTTCGCCGAGCGAGTCTTGAAGGCATGGCGGGACGCTGGCTCCAAGAAGCATGCGCCACGAAGTGACCAGCGGCGTGAGATCGCTCCACTCCGGCCTTCGCGTAACAAGAGGCGCTCAAGGCGACACTTCCAACGATGGGTGGAATTACCGCTAAGCTCGACGCCCAAGCGAACAAGGCAGCGGCGGGTGTTCGTGATGGTCGTCGCTGCCGTGCTTGGCGTCGCGATTGCGCTGACATCGGTGTTGCTGCCGCTTCCCGAATTGCTATCAACCTTCGCATGGACCGATATGCGGCATCCCGGTCTGGGCACTGGTGAGTGAGGTTGCTTGTGTCATCGACTGTTGATTTCGGGCATGAGCCAGTTGACAACTGGAGGTATGCTTCTTTGCACGCAGGGCGTGACAAATATGCAACATCTGATAGGATAACAAGTGGAGATACAGCGGGCCTCCTCAACCGCCCTAAGCATCTGACCATCTTGGGTTGACAAGGCATGCGGAATTGAGGTCAAGCTCGAAAAGAGAACTTGAGTGTGCGGCTGTATAAGGGGGGTCGAGCGATGACTTATCGACCGTTCTCAGCGGACCTACGGCGCATTGTCAGCGCTGTTGCGATTTCCGCGCTCGTTGGTTCGTCTGGTACCGCCTTAGCCGAGCAGAGCGCTGACGCCTGGCTGATACAGGTACAGGGCACCGTGCTGGTCGATGACGGAGCAGGCTTCGTTCAAGTTGCCGGCGACAAGGACCTGAGGCTCGGCGACCGCGTGTTGGTCAGAGACGGCGGTCAGGCCGTGCTCAGCTATGGGACTGATTGCGCGCTTCCATTAGAGGCGCCTTCCATGACCACCGTCACCGAGACGGCGTGCACCGTGTCCACCCAGGGAGAAAATGGCGGCGGAGGCGGGGCGGCCATCGTTATTCTTGGCGCCGCGGCAGCCGCGGGCCTTCTGACCTGGTGCATCGTGGACGCGTGCAAGGAAGACTCCGCCAGCCCGTAAGGAACGGCGTTCGCGCTACCCTTTAGGAAGTCGCCTTTGGAAGAACGAGGCGTCTCATCGGCGCGGAGAGAACCAAGCGTCATGTATTCGCTACATGATTTTGCCAACCTTGTTGCGTATCGGTGCAGGAGAATGCATGATCGCCTTGGTTGACGGTTCATTTTTATCGGCTTTCATAGGAGTGGACCGAAACTGATTCGCCGAGCGGCCGGCGTGCGAGGAGGGCAACAATGCGGCACCTTGTTTTTGCTGCCGGTGTGGCAGCTTTCACCGTTGTGGCTCCAGCGGCTGCGGCGCCCGGCGGAATAGCCCTACTGACCGAGTTGCGTGGCGCTGTCCTGGTCGACACCGGCGAGGGTTTTGCCCGCGTCTCCGAAGATGTCCGTCTCAAGATGGGCGATCGTGTGATGGTGACGGACAACGGTGCGGCGACGCTAAGCTACGGCACCGACTGCAGCTTCCCTCTCCAATCTCCCTCAGTGATAACAATTGAGGAGACGGTATGCGCAACCGCGACGCAGGGCGAGACCGGCGGCGGCGAATTTTCCCCCTTGCTCATGGCGGCTCCGATTGGCGGATCACTTGGTTTGCTGGGTTCTGAGCTGGCCACAGGCGACGACGGGACGCCCGCGAGCCCCTGACACGCACAACAGCGCCTACCTGATCTCCTTTCTGAGCTTGTCGCCCGCTCAGCAGGCGCGGCCGACGGATGCGTGTTCGTCGGCGTGCACGACGGGCCAGCTGCGTTTATCACATTGGGAAATTCCGGAAACGCGGGCATCTGTCCATGGATGACGCCGACTGGACACAAGACGTCTCATCAAGTCGTGCCAGACAGGGGTCTTTTCGCCTTTTCCGTGGCAATCGATCAGTCACGCTGCTTGCAGTGGTGATGCTGTCGTGGCTCGCCTGGGAAATAGTCGCAAATACAGCGGCAGACACCAATGCTGAATCTGAACCGGCGGTGGCGTTGGCTTGGGTCAGGAGCCATCCCGCTGCGCTCGCCCGATTGTCAGAGCAGCAGCTTATTTCAGAGACGGCCAAGACGAACACCACCGCCATTGCCGCAATGGCGCGGCGCGCATTGGAAGGCGATCCGCTCAAGCAGCAGGCGTTGCGCGTGTTGGCATTTACCGCGGAGGCGGACGGCGACAGAGAGCATGCCGAAACATTGATGGCATTGGCCGGATCGCGGTCTCTTCGGGACCTTAGGGTTCAGGCCTGGTTGTTTAACCGTCGGCTATTGGAGGGGGACGTTGCCGGCGCGCTGGCGCATGTCGATGCCGTTCTGCGTGTCTGGCCCGATGCGTTCGATGTCTTCTTTGCGACGCTTGTTGGGCTGGCCGGTGACGCCGACCGCCGGGATGCCCTTGTGGCGCGCTTGAAGATGGCGCCGCCATGGCGCAGCCGCTTCCTGACTCGGCTGCCGAGCGAATCCACCGATCCGAACAGGCTCTATCGACTGTATTCGGCCTTGCGAACGGAGGAAGCGCCGCTGACGGTTGACGAGTTCCGCCCTTACCTTCAGCGGCTTGTCCAACTGGGCGAGTATGAACGCGCCTACGCCATGCAGGTGGAGTTTTTGCCGCCTGAGCGTATGGCTATGCTCGGTCATTTGAACAATGGGGGGTTTGATCACCCTATAAGCGGCCTGCCTTTTGACTGGAGCATCGCCAATGTGCGGGGCGCCCGGACATCGATTGTCGTGGACCCGGAATCGAACCGTCGGCTCAGGGTCGAATTCCACAACACACGGGTCCCTTACCGGCACGTGTCGCAATTGCTGATCCTGCAGCCCGGTACCTATCGGCTGACCGGTGCCGTGACATCCCTCAGCCTTGCCAACGATCGCGGAATGCACTGGCTGATCTCGTGCGTGGGGGGCGAGCGCCAGCAATTGGGGTCGACCGATCGGATTTCCGGCACGATACCCTGGAGCGAATTCAGTTTACGGTTTGAGGTGCCAAATCATGAAGATTGTCGAGCACAGGAGATCAGGCTCACACTTGCGGCACGCATTTCCGCCGAGCAGCAAGTGGCCGGCGAGATATCCTACGACAGCCTGCGGATCGAGCGGCGAGTGACACGGAGTCAATAGAAGCGTTGGAGGGCGGGCATGAGCCGGCGGTCCGTTGCCAAGCTACGGCGAAAAGCGGGTGCAGACAGAGGGCTTCTGCAGATGCTTGGTCAAACGGCGAGGGCGGCCCTCTCTGTTCTGCCTGCGTGGTGGGCCGCGGGAACGATTCTTCTGCTCGCTTTGGTGCTTGGAGGCGGTACGCGGCAGGGCTTGTGGTCCGACGCGATCGTGCAGGTTGCCAGCTTGCCCCTTCTTGCGACGTCGCTTGTCGCCGTGCTGTCGGCAGAGCGGCTCCGCCACGCGCGCGTGCCGCTCCTTATCCTGGGCGCGGTCGTGCTTTTGCCGCTGCTGCAGCTCATCCCGTTTCCGCCTGCGATCTGGACAGGCTTCCCTGGGCGGGCGGATTTCGCGGTAGCCTACGCCGAGGCTGGGATGACGGTCCCCTGGTTGGGGGGCAGCCTCAGCCCGCCGGCGACATGGAGGAGCGCGCTGTCATTGATCCCGCCGGCCGCCGTGTTTTTTGCGGTGCTGCTGCTGGGACGACGATCGCGGCAAGCGCTTACCCTGGCGCTGATCGCATTCGGGTTCGTCAGCGTTCTGCTCGGCCTTTTGCAGATCGCACAAGGTCCGCAGAGTGCGCTGCGCTTTCACAGCATCACCAATCCCACCGAGGCGGTCGGATTCTTTGCCAACCGCAACCACTTCGCCGCTCTTCTCTATGTGATACTGCCATTTACGGCAGCTTGGGCCGTAGGGCTGGCAGGCGATCGCCGGCCGGAGATTCTGGTCGGCGTGGCGCTGTGTCTGCTGGTCTTTGCCTCGCTGCTCTTGGGGCTCGGCATTGCGCGGTCCCGTGCCGGCCTTCTGCTAGCCATGCTGGCGAGTGTGGGGAGCTTGGCGTTGGCTTGGACGGGACAGGGGCCGCTCGTGAGCCGCCGCGGAAAGCGCTATGTCTTTGTCGGAGGCCTGGTTGGCGCAGTTCTTGTGCTGCAGTTCGCCTCTATCGGAATTCTGCAACGACTGGAGGCGGACATCGCCGACGATCTCCGCTGGGAATTGTCACGCGAAAGCTTGAGCATTGCATCCAAGTTCCAGCCGCTTGGCACGGGCATCGGCACGTTTGAGCCTATCTACAGAATGCATGAGGAGGTAGACCGGCTTCGCACCGTCTATGCCAATCGCGCACATAATGATTATGCTGAGTTGCTGGTGGAGGCTGGCTGGGCCGCCGGCGCGCTCATTATCGTGTTCCTTGGCTGGCTTGTGATTGCCTCTATCCGAGTCTGGCGCTGGCCGGGAACGGAGAAGATCAGCGTGATAGACCTCTCTATTGCGCGTGCTGCGATGATAACGCTTGTTCTGATCTGTCTGCACTCCGCGGTGGACTACCCTCTGCGGACGACCGCCCTTTCGACATTGTTTGCGTTTTCATGTGCGCTTATGATTCGGCCGCTGAGACAGCAGCAACACGGGCCGAGCGACTGGTCGACGGGGGTGACGCGTACCGGGCTCTGAAGGCCGGGCGAATTCAGATGAGATGCAACTCTTCATTGGAATCCGGCGTCGATGAATCGGCACATGATTGCCTGGCCAGTGAAGCCGCCGCCGGCTCTTTGTTCTCGTCAAACATTTGCGTGAAAAAATGCTTACTGATCAAAGATTTGATGGCCGAGGTCCACGTCAGTTAAGTGTCCTTGCAAAGGCCCATATTTCCCGATAGCTGTTCCAGATACGCGACAAACGGTGCTGGGTATAGCGGGTTGAGTGACACCACGAGTTTCATTGAAACTGCCCAAGGCTCCGCTGAGGATGGGGACCGGTGGTTCGCCGTTCATACGTTGCCGCATCGCGAGTTTGGTGCCGCCAAGCAGCTTGAGTTTCAGGGCTATCGGCCCTTCCTACCGCTTCATTGGAAGACGGTCCGACATGCGCGGCGCTTCCGCACAATCAAAGCCCCTTTCTTTCCGCGCTACCTCTTCTTGCGACTGAATCTGGCGCGCGATCGCTGGCGTTCGGTCAACGGCACGTTCGGCGTCTCTCGTCTGGTGATGGCCGGTGACCTGCCCATGCCTGTTCCTCACGGTATTGTTGAGGCGCTTGCGGAGATCACCGATTCGGGCGGCGTTCTGACTTTCTCGTCGCTGATGCAGCCTGGCCAGAAAGTACGGATTCTGACCGGTCCCTTTGCGGAGCGAATCGGCGAGTTGCGTCATGCCGATGACAAGAACAGAGTTCAAATCCTGTTGGACGTGATGGGCGTCCAGGTGACGGTGCGCGCGACCACGCAAGCTCTGGCGCCGGTTGCGTAATGTGCCGTGAGGCCGGCACGGCATGCCGGCTCAGAGCTCCGGGGCGAGTCACCCGGAGTGCGGTAGCGCGCGTGGATTGTTTTTCCGTTGTCGTTCTCCGCTGCTCCGGAATCATGGGGCAGCGAGGCCGACGCCTGACGCATATAGCTAGCAGCCGATAAGGGAGTAGAAAGAGAACCAGCGATGCAGGCATTGCCGAGCATGTTCCGTGCCGTAGGTGTTGCGCCGTTTCAATCTGCGCACCCTGTTCGGCGCGGCGTTCTCAGGCCGCTCGCCCGCATTCGCTACCAGCTGATCGGCGGGCTCCTGATCGCGGTGGTGCTGCCGGCCATGCTGAGAGGCCAATACGAGCTCCGGCCGTCATTCGGCAGTCTTGAGAACTCTGTCTTGGGCACCGCCATCGCCGTTGTTCTGGGTCTCTACATTATCCGCCGCATTCTACCGCTGCCGGGGGTTCAGGCGACGTCCTTCGTTCTGCCGGCCTTTGTGGCGGTTTACGGCGGCGTGGCCGTTGCTCTCCTGTTGCTCAGGTTCGACTATTCGCGCTTCCAGCTCCTGGCCAGCTTCATGCTGGCAGTTCCCTGGTTCTGGTTCGTCACGGCGATCGAGCGGCGATACAAGCGCCCGCTTCTGGCTGTGCTGCCCGTCGGCAATAACGAAAAGCTCACCATGCTGAAGCAAGCCGACTGGCTGTTGATCGAAAAGCCCGACGAGCTGCCTCTGTCAGCCAGCGGTGTGGTGGCTGATCTGCGTGCCGATATGGCACCTGAATGGGAGCGGCTGCTCGCTACCTGTGCATTGAAGGGCCTGCCGGTCTATCACTCCAAGCATGTGATCGAATCCCTGACCGGCCGCGTAGAGATCGAGCACCTTTCGGAGAACAGCCTTGGGTCGTTGCTTCCTTCGTCGGTCTATCTGAAGTTCAAGCGCTTTGGCGACACGCTGGCCGCTTTGCTCGCTTTACCGTTCATTCTGCTTGTTGGCGGGGTCGCGGCGCTCTTGATCAAGCTGGAGGACCGCGGCCCCATCTTCTTCAGGCAGCCGCGCATGGGGCATCACGGCGAGGCGTTCTCCATCTTCAAGTTCCGCACGATGCATGTCAATGCGTCCAACGGCAGCCAGTTTACCGAGAGCGACGATCCGCGCATCACCCGCATTGGACGCGTGCTGCGGCGCTATCGCATCGACGAATTGCCACAGGTGATCAACATCCTACGCGGCGAGATGAGTTGGATCGGACCGCGTCCGGAATCGCTTCCGCTGTCAGAGCAATATGAAGCGCAGATTCCCTTCTACAGCTACCGCCACATTGTGCGGCCGGGGATCAGCGGCTGGGCGCAGGTTCAGCAGGGCTGGGCTGCGGAACTGAAGGACGTGACCGGCAAGCTGCATTACGACTTCTTCTACATCAAGCACTTCTCGCCATGGCTGGATGTGTTGATCACGGCGCGCACCATCCGCACGATGCTGACGGGTTTTGGGGCGCGATAGGTTTGAGCGAATGCGCTTCGCGACGTTGCTACCCAAGGCCTGCCCGCACGACACGCAAGCAGGGCCGGGTGGCTCGCCTGCCAGCTCGTGACGGTCTCCTCTAGCGGCGTGCCAGGGCGGGCGGCTTCCGAAGGGGGGCAGCCTTCGCTGAGGAGCCATGCCGGCATATCGTGGCCGCCGAACCATAGCGCCCTTTGCTTGGATGAAGCATGATCGATCCTGGCATACACCATGGCTTCGAGGCATGATGGTTCAGCCAAGGGGTCGAAGGCGAAAGCTGCGACTGCTGAATAGGCTGATGTGCTCTGGGGCGAGTCACCCGGAGTGCGGTAGCGCGCGTGGGTGAGAGTGGCTGAGCCGGCGTAGCTGAACGAAGGCGGCACGAATGCTGCCAACTAAGCAACGACCCCGGCGGCGCCACATATCCATGCGGGCTGTTTCAGCCGGGCAGGTGCCTGAGGGCAACAGCGCGATAAGAGGCCTTATCGCGTGAACGGGCGGACGAGGCGGGATGGTGTTGGATGAGGCGGGAACAAGCGGGATTAAGAGGGATTTGGTGGGAAGGGGGGTGAGCGACCCACGAAAGCAATGGTCGCTGAGTGGAGCCGGAGCGGCTTTTTTTTACTAATGCCGCCGTTGTCTTGGATAATGCTTGGCTCTTTGTTTGAGCATGGTCTTGTCTGAAAGTGATGTCCATTGTTCAGGATCATACCTTGGTCCAAACTCAGTCAAGGCCTAAAAGGACCAACCATGCTGCAGCGCTCCGTCGAAACCGCTGCTATTGATCTGCCGACGACAGAGACTGCTCGCATCGCCGTTATCGGTCTGGGGTATGTTGGCCTGCCGCTCGCCGCTGCCTTTGGCAAACAATTCCCGACCGTTGGCTTTGACATCAGCGAACGGAGAGTGGAAGAGCTTCAGGCCGGCTATGATCGTACGCGTGAGGCCACCCAAGATGAGCTCCAAAGTGAGCATCTCTCCTTTGCTTCTGACCCCGAGCGGTTGGCGGCGTGCAACGTCTATATCGTCGCTGTGCCCACGCCCGTCGACGAGCATCGTCGACCGGATCTCTCGGCGTTGCTTGGTGCAAGCGAAACCGTCGGCCGCCTCATCAAACGGGGCGACGTCGTCATCTACGAGTCGACTGTCTATCCCGGCGCGACCGAAGAGGATTGCGTTCCGCTCATCGAAGAAACCTCCGGGCTGGTCTCCAATCGCGATTTTTATGTGGGCTACAGCCCGGAGCGGGCAAATCCCGGGGATCAAGAGCATCGGCTGGCGACCATCGTAAAGGTCGTCGCTGGCGCCACGCCCGAGACAGCCGACTTCTTGGAGCGCCTCTACGCAATGATAGTGCCGGCCGGCATCTACAAGGCGAGCTCGATCCAGGTTGCGGAAGCCGCCAAGGTCATCGAGAATACGCAGCGTGACCTGAACATCGCTCTGATCAACGAGCTCGCTATTCTCTTCAATCGACTGGGCATCGATACCGGCGAGGTGCTCGCCGCGGCACAGACAAAGTGGAATTTCCTGCTGTTCCGCCCGGGGCTGGTTGGCGGCCACTGCATTGGCGTCGACCCGTATTACCTTTGTCACAAGGCACAGAGCGTCGGCTACCATCCTGAGATCATATTATCCGGGCGACGGATCAACGATGGCATGGGGCGCTACGCTGTCTCGCAGCTCGTAAGCGCGATGCTGAAGCGACGCATCCATGTCGCCGGCGCTCGGGTGCTTATCCTAGGGCTCGCTTTCAAGGAGAATTGCCCGGACATCCGCAATACACGCATTGTCGACATGGTGCACGAATTGGATGAGCTCGGCACTGAGGTGGATGTCTATGATCCCTGGGTCGATCCGGACCAGGCTGAGAGCGAATATGGGATACGGCCGATCGAAGCGCCTCCGGCGGAGCACTACGACGCCATCATTGTGGCGGTCGCCCATCAGGAGTTTCACGACATGGACCCCTCAGACATCGCCCGCCTCGGAAAGACCAATCACTTGATCTACGACTTGAAGCACGTTCTGCCAAAAGGCAGCGCCGATCTTCGGCTCTGACCGAAAATGACGCTTCCGTGATGGTTGGCGTTCCCGCCCGATAGGCCGGCTGGATGGACGAGGCCGGCGAGACAATGGCCGAGCCGCCCGCAGGTCGATAGATGGAGTTCATCGATCTAAAAGCGCAGCAGGCTGTAATCCAGCCGCAACTGAACCGGCGCATCGCTGCCGTCCTGGCACATGGTCGCTACATCCTCGGCCCGGAAGTGACGGAGCTTGAGGAGCGACTCCAACTCTACACGGGTGCGAAGCACTGCATAACAGTAGCGAGCGGAACCGACGCGCTTCTTATCAGCCTCATGGGTCTAGACATCGGCCCCGGCGACGAGGTGATCGCTCCCGCTTTCACTTTTGCGGCCACGGCGGAAGTCGTCGCTCTGGTCGGAGCAACACCGGTTCTGGTCGATATCGAGCCGGACACGTGCAACATCGACGTGCGCGAGGTCGAAGCCGCGATCAGTGAGCGAACGAAGGCGATCATCCCCGTGAGCCTCTACGGGCAGCCGGCGGACATGGATGAGATCAACGCAGTCGCGGTCCGTCACGGCATCACGGTCATTGAAGACGCGGCGCAGAGCTTCGGCGCCCAATACAAGGGTGAGAAGAGCTGCAATCTGTCGACGATCGGATGTACGAGCTTCTTTCCTAGCAAACCGCTTGGATGCTATGGTGACGGTGGAGCAATTTTTTCCAATGAAGACGAGATAGCCGAGGCATGTCGCTCAATCCGGGTGCACGGTCAGAGCGGGCGTTATGTTCACTCTCGGATCGGCGTTGCCGGACGCATGGACACGCTGCAATGCGCGGTCGTGTTGGCCAAGTTCGAACGGTTTGACTGGGAGGTGGAACAGCGCGAGGCTATCGGATCGCGATACAATGCGCTCTTCGACTCGATCGGCGTCCGGCGCGTTGAGCAGCGCGGCGACAGGTCCTCAGTGTTTGCGCAGTACACGATCTTCGCCGACGACCGCGATCGGCTTCGGTCGGCGCTCAATGAGGCTGGAATACCAACCGCTGTGCACTATCCGTTGCCGCTCAGCGAACAACTAGCCTACAAGGAACTTTGCCGGTCATTTGACGCGCCGGCGGCGAGCGTTGCCTCCAAGCATGTGCTAAGCCTACCGATGGGTCCGGACCTCAAGTTGGCCGACCAGGACAAGATCGTTGCGACAATCGAGGCGGCTGGCGTAAAGGCGCTTGCAGTCTGAAGCGTCCGCTTTCTAAGTTCCATTGCCTTGGGTTAGCTCCCCCGTCTTCCAGACGGGTTTGCTTCAGCGCGAATGATCATTCAATACGATAAAGGAAAGCACTGCACATTTCATCATCGCTGCCATCTCGTGTGGATCACCAAGTACCGCTACAAGGTCCTGCATGGCGATGTGCGATTGCGGGTTCGCGAGATCATCCGGCAGGTTTGTGCCGAAAACGGCGTCGGGATCATATCTGGCGTACTTGCCAGCGACCATGTCCACATGTTCGTGTCGATTCCGCCGAAACTGTCAGTGGCCGATTTGATGCGCAAGATGAAGGGTGGCTCGTCGCACAAGGTGCAGCGGGAGTTTCCGCAACTCAAGAAGCGCTACTGGGGCAGGCACTTTTGGGGACGCGGGTACTTTTCGGCCACCAATGGCGCCATAACCGAAGAGACCGTACTTCAGTACCTGGAAAACCACGCACACAAATCTACCGGCGCAAGCCGGTAGTGGTTTAACCAAAGGTCAGTCGTTACTTTCAGCGGGCCAGATCGTTTGTCCTGTACTCGGATCGTGACCTGGCGGCTGCTCTGTAGCAGCAGCGAATCCCGGAGGTGAGAGCGCATGCAGGACCCAAGGTTCTTTGTTCATGAAACAGCCGAGGTTCACGATGATGCGGTCATCGGAGCCGGAACCAAGATATGGAACTGGACGAAGGTGCGTGAGAACGTGACGATCGGTTCGAACTGCATCATTGGGCAATGTGGATACATCGACACAGGCGTTGTCATGGGTGATGAGTGCAAGGTGCAAAACGGCGTGTCCGTCTATCAGGGCGTGCGGCTTGGCCACCAGGTGTTTGTTGGCCCGAATGTCACGTTCACCAATGACCTTTTCCCGCGCGCGCATTCCGCGGACTGGCAGGTCGTGGGAACTCGCATCGAGGACGGAGCGTCTATCGGCGCCAACGCAACCATTATCTGCGGGGTAAACTTGGGAGCGCATTGCATGGTTGCCGCGGCTGCTGTCGTTACACGTGACGTGCCGGCCCATGCGCTGGTGATGGGCCAGCCCGCACGCATTGTCGACTACGTTACCGTCGCCGGCAAGCGCCTTCATCACGATGTGGACGGCCCACTGCCCGGTGCTGCGCAGCTTGCTTAGCTGAACAACGCAGGACATTTGATAGATGGCTGACAAGGCTGGGCGCGTCCGAACTGCCGTAATAGGGGCGGGACAGATGGGCACCAATCATCTGCGTATCTATGATCAGCAAAAGAATGTTGACCTGGTTGGCGTTTTTGACAGCAATGCCGATGCAGCGCGCACCGCCGCCGATCAATACGGTATCGAGATGTTCCATAGTTTGGATGAGCTTGCCACTACGGTCGACGCGGTCTCGGTGACCTCGCCGACGTTCACCCACGCCGAGATAGGCGCCTTTATGCTCGATCATCATGTCCATTGCCTGATCGAAAAACCGCTGGCTGTCACTGAA
Source organism: Afifellaceae bacterium (assembly GCA_028281235.1). Taxonomy (GTDB): domain Bacteria; phylum Pseudomonadota; class Alphaproteobacteria; order Rhizobiales; family Afifellaceae; genus DASWJZ01. The sequence goes on from JANQKG010000036.1 coordinate 99,788, forward strand.
GAACAGTGCCTGCTGCTCATAGAGACCGCTAGGCGTCGCGGCGTCCATTTGATGGTTGGGCATGTCGAGCGTTTCAATCCGGCTGTACGTCAACTGGCGGCGATCATGGAGGAGGGCCACAAGGTTCATGCCATAGACGTACGCCGTCTCAGCGCAGTCAGCGCGCGGATAACGGATGTGGACGTGGTCGCTGATCTGATGGTGCACGATCTCGACATCGTACTGTCCCTCATAAAGAGCCCAGTGAACGAGGTGATCGCCAAGGCTGTTTCGACGCGGAATCACGGTGGTGACTACGTGGTCGCGCTGGTCTCGTTTGAGGGTGGGGAACTTGCTTCGCTGACCGCTAGTCGCATTACGCAGAACAAAGTACGCGAACTCAGCGTGACCACCGACCATGCCCAGATTCAAATGGACTACAGCACCCAGACGCTTAATGTCATTCGCCAGGGTGATGGTGCGGTGAAACGCATGCCTGGTGATCTCGGCAACTACAAGCTCGACATTGCGATGGAACGGGCGGAAGTTCGTATTGGTGAGCCGCTGGTGCTTGAATTGCGGCATTTCATCGAGTGCATTCAAAGAGAGCGGTGCCCGTTGGTTGGCGGCCAAGAAGCCCTAGAGACCTTGCGGCTGGTTTGGCGTATTCAGCGGAGTTACACGCAGGACCTGGGATGAAGATGCGCTTCGAGGGGCAGAACTGTCTTGTCACCGGCGGCGGCGGTTTCATAGGCGGGCACTTGGTTGACGCACTGGCGTCGGAGGGCGCCGCCCGTGTCGTCGTGGTCGACAACTTCTTCCTTGGCAAGGAAGAAAACTTGACGGATGCCAAGCGGCGCCACGGCGATAAGATCAGGATCTATCGTGAGGACGCAGGGGATTTGTCGTCAATGACCGCGGTAGTTTGGAAGGAAGCCCCGGACATCGTGTTTAATCTCGCGACCAAGGCGCTGCTCTATTCCTTCTTTAATCCGCCGGGAGCATGCCGGACTAATCTTGATATTGCTTTGGTCCTAGGAGAACTACTACGGGGCGGAGCCTATGGCCGGCTGATCCATCTCTCCAGTTCCGAGGTGTATGGGACAGCGCGAACTGTGCCGATGGATGAGCATCACCCGCTTTTGGCCGAAACATCCTATGCTGCGGGCAAAGCAGCGGGAGATCTACTACTCGCCTCGTATGTCAACATGTTTGACGTCGATATTCTTACGATCCGCCCGTTCAACAATTATGGTCCACGTCAGAACGACGGCCAACTTGCTGCCGTTGTGCCGCTTACAGTAAAGCGGATCTTGCGGGGTGAGGTGCCGGTGCTGTCCGGCGACGGCCAGCAGACACGCGATTTCATGTTTGTCCATGACACCGTCAGAGCGATCTTGAACTTGTCTGTGATTGACGGTCTGCAGGGCCAAGTGTTTAACCTCGGTAGTGGTGACGAGACGTCAATCAGGTCAATCATCGAAACTCTGTGTCGGGTTATGCATTATTCCGGCGACATCAGACATGAGCAGGCGCGGAAGGCTGACGTTATGCGGCATTGCGCAGATATCGCCAAGGCCAAAGCACTGATCGGCGATATTGCGACGACCACGCTCGAGGATGGCCTTAGGAAGACCGTTGACTGGTATCGAAACGTTGGATGGAAGACCTGATCCCGCTTGCGAGACCTGATGTTTCATTCGACGAAGTCGCCGAGGACATCCGGACAATATTGGAGTCCGGCTGGCTCACGAGTGGCAGGTACATCGAGAAGTTCGAGGAGGTATTTGCCGCCTATGTCGGCGTCCACCACGCGATCACCACAACATCGGCGACGACGGCGTTGCATCTTGCCCTTGAGGCCTCGAACGTCCAGCCGGGTGACGAGGTGCTAGTCTCTGATTTTACATTTCCAGCATCCGGCAACACCATAGCGCAGATCGGCGCAATTCCGGTGCTCGTAGACTGCCTACCCGGCCGCTTCACGCTCGATCTGGAAGACGCGGCGCGCAAAGTCACCTCGAATACCACCGCAATCATGCCTGTGGATCCGTTCGGTCAGCCGGCCGATATGAAGGGCGTTTGCGACCTCGCCTCCTCCCACGGTCTGGCGGTCATCGAGGACGCCGCGTGCGCAATTGGCGCCCAGCGGGACGGCACATGTTGCGGCGCCTGGGCCGGCGCCGGCTGCTTCAGCTTCCACCCCCGCAAGATCATCACTACGGGCGAGGGCGGCATGCTGACCACCAACGACGCAGATCTGGCGGCGCGCGCCCGCAAATTACGCAGTCACGGTGGCGTCAGCGCCGTGGTGGGGCTTGAGTTCCAACACAATGGCTACAATTACCGGATGAGCGAGATACAGGCGGCGTTAGGGCTATCGCAAATGAAGAAGCTCACTGCCATGCTGGCCGACCGCCGCCGGGTCGCTGCGGATTATTCGAAGCAGCTTGCAGACGTGTCTGGTGTTGCGCTGCCGCTCGATTGCGAAGAAGGTACCGGCACATACCAATCCTATGTTGTGCTGCTCGACCATGACATTGACCGCGATAGAGTGATTGCTCACACGCGCAAAGCCGGTGTCGAGACGACGCTTGGCACCTACGCCATGCACTCTCATCCAGCATTTGCACACTTTGCCTATCGAGCTGGTGATCTGCCGAACAGTCTTCTGGCGCAGAACCAATCGTTGTCGCTACCGATCTACGGTAACATGCAGGCGGATGAAGTGGAGCGCGTGGTCAACGTGCTGGTCGCAAACCTCTGAACCTGCCCTTGCAACGAAGTTCACGAAGGGATCTCCGGCATGTTGGGCGCAATTGGGTGCGTCGGGAGTTATTCCTGCAATTAAGAAGCTCAGCCTGTATTTAGTAAAATGTCCGCAAGCTAACGGCGCTTTGGTACTCTAAGGGCACCATGGGCGAGCGGAAGTAGCGCAGTTCAGGTCGATTTCTGAGTGTTTCCTTCTCTATATGGGGCCTGTCATATGGGCCCATCACAGCATGCGGTCGCTGTAGAATGTTGCAGAGTGGCGGGCTAGAACCATGTCTGACAACTTGCTTAAAAAGCTCAGGGGCCTCTGGCAAGCGCGTCGCAATGAAGTCGATGCTCAGTACACCCGCACACTCTCGTTTGGCGATTATGTAGTAGACCGCTGGGAGAAGGCCCACGCACTCGGATTTGGGAACGGTACGTCGATTTACGACAGCACATTAGTATTCGGTGACGTCAAGGTCGCAGAAAATACTTGGATCGGTCCCTTTTGTGTCCTAGACGGCACCGGTGGTCTGACGATCGGATCCTACTGCGCCATCTCAGCCGGTGTGCAGATCTACAGTCACGACACGGTCAAGTGGTCAATCTCCGGCGGCAGTGCTCCTTACGACTACGCTCCGACCATGATCGGCGATCGCTGCTATATCGGGCCCGCTACCATCGTTGCGAAAGGCGTCACGCTCGGCGACGGCTGCGTCATTGGCGCCCAGAGTCTCGTAATGCAAGACGTTCCCGCAGGCGCGAAGGCCTATGGCTCGCCGTGCCGTGTCGTCGGAAAGGTCGATGATGGCGCATAGCCCAGCTGTCGCCGTGGCTGAGGCGCCGTTATCCTCCGCTGCCGATATCCGCTTCGCGAATGTCCGCATATGTACCAACTGCATCTACGATGAGCGCGTTCCGCAGATCCGGTTCGACGAGGCAGGCGTCTGCAACTATTGCCGGCAGATCGACGATCTGAAAGTTCAGTATGGCACGGGCTCCGAGAAAGGGAGCCGGACATTCGACGACATCGTGGGGGCGATCAAGAAAGCCCGACGCGGCAAGAAATACGACTGCGTCATCGGCGTAAGCGGCGGCACCGACTCTTCCTACATGGTGTATCTGGCCAAAGAGCGCGGCCTGCGACCACTTGCTGTCCACTACGACAACACCTGGAACACCGCAATCGCCACGCAGAATATCAGGAAGGTGCTGAGCGCGCTCGACGTCGATCTCTACACCCATGTAGTCGACAACAACGAATCGAACGACATCGTGCGTGCCTTCTTCAAGGCGGGGGTGGCGGAGATTGAAGCAGCGACGGACCTTGCGCTCGCCGAGGTTATGTATCGCGCCGCCTCGAAATACGGTGTGCGCTACGTGCTGGAAGGCCATTCCTTCGTGACGGAAGGCATCACGCCGGTCGGCAACAACTATTTCGACGGTAAGTACATAAAGTCCATCCATGCGATGTGCGGCGAACGGCCGATGCGCACCTATCCGTTGATGACGTTCGAGCGTTTCCTGTGGTGGACCTGCGTTGCATGCATCCGCAAGATACGGCCTTTCTGGTATCTGGACTACTCCAAGGAGGAGGCCCGCTCCTTCCTTGAGAGGAAGTTCGGCTGGCAGTACTACGGCGGTCATCATCTGGAGAATCGGCTGACAGCGTTTTTCCATAGCGTCTACCTGCCGCAGAAGTTTGGCGGTGATCTTCGCAACAACACACTCGCTGCACGTGTACGCATGGGGACGCTTTCGCGACATGAGGCTTGGGCCGAGTACAATACGCCGCCGCGTGTCGAGGAAGAGCTCGTGAGCTACTTCAAGAAGCGCCTCGGCATTTCGGACGCCGAATATGAGCGGATCATGGCAGCGGAGCCGCGGTCCTGGCACGAATTCCCCACTTACAAGAAGCGCTTTGAGCGATTGCGGCCGTTCTTCGCCGTGCTTGCAAAAGCCAATCTCGTCCCGATGAGCTTCTATTTGAAGTACTGCTTCCCGGCCAAGATCGACGAAGTGAGCCCGTGATCACCATCGTTGATTACGGGATGGGCAATCTCGGCTCCATCCGAAACATGCTCAGGCGCATCGGCGTGGACGCGATCATCTCGGGCGATCCGTTGGCGATTGCGGACGCTGAGAAGCTCATCCTTCCAGGCGTCGGGGCGTTCGACAAGGCAATGGCCCGCCTCAGCGACTGCGGGCTGCGTGGCGTGCTCGATCGCAAGGCGCTGACCGACAAGGTGCCGATTCTCGGCATTTGTCTTGGTATGCAGCTTCTCACGCGCTCCAGCGAGGAAGGCGTGCTGCCGGGCCTCGGCTGGATCGAAGCGGCGACTGTGCGGTTTCCGCGCGGCAACGGCATCAAGGTGCCTCATATGGGCTGGAATGCGGTGACCGCGGTCACGGAAAGCCCGCTCGTCGCTGACGCGCCGGACGGGAGCCGCTTCTACTTCGTCCACTCGTATTATGTGCTCGCCGACGACCGGCGCCATGCCATCCTCAACGCGAGCCACGGCGTGACGTTCGACGCGGGCATCCAGGCCGACAATATCATGGGTGTGCAATTCCACCCCGAAAAGAGCCACCGCTTCGGCAAGCATCTGCTCGGCAACTTCGCGAGCCTGTGAGTGCTTCGCACCCGTGTGATTCCGGCGCTTCTCCTGCGCAACGAAAGTCTCGTAAAGACACGGCGGTTCGGACGCTTCACCTATGTGGGCGATCCTTGCAACACTGTACGGATCTTCAACGAGCTGGAAGTCGATGAGCTCTGTTTTCTTGACATCATGGCAAGCCGCGCCGGAACCCGGCCGGCTTTCGAGTTGCTGGCCGACATCGCTGATGAGTGCTTCATGCCGCTTGCCTATGGCGGCGGGGTGCGTTCCGCTGAAGATGCCGAGCGCATCTTCAAGATCGGTTTTGAGAAGGTCGCCGTCAGTTCGGCCATTCTCGAAAAGCCGGAGCTGGTAACACAGCTTGCGGAAAGCTTCGGCAGCCAGGCGGTGATCGCCTCGATCGACGTGAAGCGCGGGGTCACCCGCCGACCGACCGTGCGCGGCAGCGGGGGACGGCGCAGGACCGGCCGCGACCCGGTCGAATGGGCGAAGGAAGTCGAAGACCGTGGCGCTGGCGAGATTTTGCTGACCGCGATCGACAGGGAAGGGACCTGGACCGGGTTCGACCTGGAACTAGTGTCGTCCGTCGCTGGTGCCGTGTCCGTCCCCGTCATCGCGCATGGGGGTGCGGCTTCACTTGCGGATATCCAGAGCGTCGTCAGGAAGGCCGGCGCTTCGGCCGTGGCGCTCGGCAGCATGGTCGTGTTCCAGAAAAAGGATATGGGTGTGTTGGTGAATTTTCCGGCGCCGGCTGAGCTCGAGATGACGCTAGGATGAGCGGATTTCGCTATGCCGATTACACCGATATGCTCAAGGCCATTCTCGACCAAGGTTATCGATTCGTAACGCTTCGCGAATTCTTCGAAGGCAAAGTAACGAAGGACGAGAAGATTGTAGTCAACCGAATTGACGTTGACGTGAAGATTGGTCGATTGCGCGTTCTGCGTCCAATCTTCGCGGAGTTAGGCATAAGATCATCAGTCTATCCCCGACTGCACGCTCCCGGCTATAACCTGCTCAACTTCGGCACAGTGCGTTTGTTGCGCGAGTTAATAGAGGATGGACATGAGGTCGGCTTCCACACCGAGCTGATGGATGCTTCGGGCTTTCTGGGCGTCGATCCACGATCATTGCTGCGTGCGCAGATTGATCTAATGCATATCCTCCTCAACGCGCCGATCGTCGGAACCGCGTCGCACGGCGATATGACGCCATACAACAATCTCGACTTCTGGAAAACGAACAAGCCCCAGGACTTCGGGCTGATTTATGAGGCCTACGACGCGCGGCTTTGGAACGATTGTCGCTACGTCTCCGACTCTGAGTGGACGCAATGGAAATCCTATGACAACGGCGTGCTGCGTGACGGAGACCGGCGCCCTCCGCATCTTCATGCGGCCGAAGATGGTACACGGGTGCTGTACCTTTTGACACACCCAGAAAGCTGGTATGAACACTACATCCATGAATGATGTCTAGGGCACACGCTTGTAACGCTGATGACTAATCAGAAGCGACACAGGAATGGGCAGACGACGCAAGAGCGACTAAATCAGGGCTCTATAGAAGGATTGACAAACGCGAAAATTGAAAACCATTCCGGCTTCCATTACATAAGCGGCGTGTCGACACTTGATGTTCCAAAGCCCCACGGTTTATATTTTTGTGAAGAATGCGATACGAAAAATATTCGAACCATAAACGCACTTCATGTCGAAAGCCCGCTTTTCGTTTTAAGAGAAGAATTACGCAATCAGATCGTCAAGCCGGCCATCTTCTCTGGCAACGTCCGCGACGATTTTGCCACGATAGTTGCGAGTCTTTTTGATTACGAGAACACCTATTGGGGGTTAGAGCACGATGTCGCACCAGATGCCGATATCGATCAGACTGCTCGCATCGCGCCGAGTGCACGAGTTGGTCCCCGCAGCAGTATCGGCGCCCGTACACGCGTTTTTCCCAATGCCGTGATTGGACCAAGTTGCACAATAGGAGCGGACTGTCTCATCCTTTCGGGTGCGGTCATCGGCAATCCGGGCTTTGGCGTATTCCGCGATGCCGACGGAAAGTTGACACATCTGCCGCACGTTGGCGGCGTGGTCATCGAGGATGGCGTCGAGATTGGGCCGAACACGACCGTCTGCGCCGGAACAATACACCCAACCCTCGTTGGGCCGTACGTAAAGACAGATGCGCATGTTCACATTGCGCATAATGTAGTTTTGGGCGAAGCAACGATCGTTGCGGCTTGTGCCGAGATTTCGGGCAGCGTTGCTATTGGTCGCGATGTTTGGATCGGACCGAATGCAACAATTCGCGATGGCTTGGAGATTGGAGATAGCGCGTTTGTTGCAATCGGCGCAAACGTCGTGAAGTCTGTTGGTGCTAGACAAACTGTGTTGGGGAATCCAGCCAAGTCATGTGGCGCCAAACAGTAGTGCGCGGCACCTAGACGACGCGATCCGGGTGAGTGTTGGCGCGTGCATCTCGTGCTTTACGGGAACGGCCAGAGCTGGACCCGCTGTTGAGACAGTTTGGCGACCTAGCTTTAAGTGGATCGGGTGTTCTATGCTGCCAAATTGCTTCATCATATCGGCTTTAATATAGGCCTCGTCGGGCGTCCTGTCTCCTAAAGCCGAATGCGAGCGTCGCCGGTTGTGGTAGTCCATCCCGGAACCGATGCCATTGTGCGCTTCGCTGCATGTCTCGAGGGCGTCGGGGAGTACGCATTCGTTTTCAGGCTGCGCCGCTCGATGAAGAGATTGTCCATCCAGCGGCCACGCCTGTCCACTGAGACGCGGATGCCAGCGTCCTTTAGCTTCGCCCGTGAAGGCTAAGCTGGCGAACTGGCTCCCCTGAGATATCGGGCCCGCCGTGGCGTCCGAGTGCCTGCTTAGGTGGTAACGCAAAAGTGGGCCACTATCTCGACCATGCCAGCATTAAGATTACAGGAAGGGTCTCGGTCAGTTTTTGCGAGCAGACGCCTTGGCCTTTCCTTGGGTATCGTTGTGACGGTAAACATATGCCCGTTCGATCCTCGCTTGCGAATGATCCGATGCCACAGAAAGACGAACCCGTCATCGACGTGGGTGATATGGGTTTCTCTATACGTCAACTTTAGACGGTCTTCCGGAAGGCCCAGCATTCCTCCCGAATCTTGGCAGCACGGACCTTCATCCCTCGACGATGACAACGAAATCATCAGCGTAGCGACAATATGCAATGGCAGGCTTCCGCTGCCAGTTCTTGCGAACCGTAAAGGGGCGATCACTGCTGAATGCCGAAGTTCTACGCCCAGCAATCCTTGCGGGCGTTCCTGTTCAGGTAGTTCGACTCCAGCTAGGCATCGAACTCACGGAGCATGATGTTTGAAGTTAGCGGCGGCGCGCCACCTTGCGAAACACCCTCGCTGGCCGTGGTGAACAGACCATGGTCAATGTGGCCTGCCTTGAGAGTACGCCAGAGAAGATCGACCGACCGTCCGTCCCGCACCCGCCGAGGTCTCCGCCGTCGCGCTGGGTCCCATAGTCGTGTTTCAGAAGAAAGTCACGGGTTGCGCTGGTGAGCTTGCCGGCGAGCATCGAGTTGGAGGGTGCGCTTCGTGATTGTCATCTCGCTTTGAAAGTTGTGCTTAGAACATGTGCGGTTTTGTCGGCATAGCGTCAATCAAGCCGGTCAGCGAGCGAGGCTGGCTTGCTTCAGGACGTGACGCTATGACTCATCGCGGACCGGAGGACGCTGGCGAGCTATGGTCTGAGGACGGCCGAGTCGGCATCGCCCATCGGCGGCTCTCGATCATCGATTTGACCGACACTGGTCATCAACCGATGCAGGCAAGCGAGGGGCGAGTCGCGATCGTTTACAATGGCGAAATCTACAACTTTAGAGATCTTCGTCGCGAGCTTGAGGAACACGGACACATATTCCGGTCGACCTCGGATACTGAAGTGATCCTAGCTGCATACCGGCAATGGGGCGAGGATTGTCTTGCGCGGCTGCACGGCATGTTCGCCTTTGCCATCTACGACCAGGCAGCCGGTGTGGCGTTTCTCGCCCGCGACCGGGCAGGAGAAAAGCCCCTCTTCTACCGTCACGGCCAGGGCGCGTTGCGCTTCGCCTCGGAACTGAAGGGCCTGCTCGCCGATACGGCCTTTTCTCGCACTGTCGACCGAGAGGCGCTCGATTGCTATCTGACGATGGGCTACATTCCCGGCGAGCACTGTATTCTCGCCGGCGCGCGCAAGCTGCCGGCTGCCCATGCGCTACGCTATGATCTTGCTACGGACACGGTGAAGGTTTGGCGCTACTGGGATTTGCCGGCGTTTGATGCGACATCGCCCGCGATGGCGGACGAGGAGCGCTTGGAACGTCTGCAGGAGTTGCTCGAGGACGCTGTGCGCCGACAGCTTATCGCCGATGTGCCGGTGGGGCTGCTGTTGAGCGGCGGCGTCGACTCCAGTTTGATCACCGCGCTGGCAGTCCGCGGCGGCGCTCGGCCCAAGACCTTCACTGTTGGCTTCAAGAACTATGCCGCCTACGACGAGACTGAACACGCCCGGCTGGTCGCAGACCATTTCGGTACTGATCATACGGTGCTTGAGGCTGACGACGTCATGCCCGACCTGATGCCGCGCTTGGCTCGCCAGTATGACGAGCCCATGGTTGATTCCTCAATGATTCCGACGTTTCTCGTCAGCGAGCAGATCAGCTATCACTGCAAGGTCGCTCTCGGCGGTGACGGCGGCGACGAACTTTTCGGAGGATACTATTCGGCAAGCCGAATGGCGGAGCTGCAACAGCACTACGTCCGCATCCCGCCGACGCTGCGGCGGGTGCTGTCAGCCGTTGCGGCTGCGGGGCTGCCGCTAGGCTCGAAGGGGCGCGACTTCTTCGCCCATCTCGGGGCCGACATCGACAGGGAAGTGCCGCTGTTTTCGCCTCAGTTCGACAAGCGCGCGCGCAAACGCCTTCTCATGCGCCACGAGGGCTGGCTGTTCATTGCTGAAGAGCTTCGCCGGGCTCGCGTTCCGCTCGAACCAGACGCCGTACAGCGGGTAACCCGTTTTGACTTCGCCAACTATATGGCAGAGGACATTCTGGTGAAGGTCGACCGAGCGAGCATGTTGAACTCGCTTGAGGTGCGATCGCCCTTCCTTGACGTGCCTGTTGTAGAGTTCGCCTACCGCTCGGTACCCTCGAGGCTGAAGGCGACGCCGTCAGATCGCAAGATCATTCTAAAGAAGCTTGCCGGGCGGCTCCTACCGAGCGCTTTCGACAAGAAACGCAAGCAGGGCTTTGGCATCCCGCTCGGCGATTGGCTGCAGGGTGGGCCGTGGCGGCGGCTGTTCGAGGACGTGTTGTTTGATCACGGATCAGCGTTTTCGAAACCGGCAGTGATGGATCTTTTCCGCGGCATTGAGACCGGTCGATCAGTCAAAGAGCGCTTGTTCGCCCTGACGCTGTTCGAGCTGTGGCGGCGCGAATACAGCGTGAGTCTCTAAAGCAGGCACGGAAGAGCCTTTACGTAATATGAACTGGGCGTGTTTCATCAGTCTAGCGACACAGCGTCGGTGGAACTGCGCGACGGCTGTCTTCTCGCCGGAAGGTAGCAGGAACGTATGGACCTTGAGAGCTTCATAAGCCCAGTCACTGCCAATCGCCTCATGGTGCAAGAAGGCGCACTCGTCGCTGAAGGCGAGCGCTTCGAGATCCAAGGCGACATCCCGAGGTTTGTTGGTTCTGACAATTGCGCTGAAGCGTTCGGATTACAGTGGAACACGTTTAAGAGAACCCAGCTCGATTCCTATACCGGTGAACCCGTGACCGAACGGCGCCTGGAAGCGGCTTTTGGACAGCCGCTGGCGGAACTCGACGGCAAACGCGTTCTCGAGGCCGGATCGGGTGCCGATACCCACGACCGCAACACCGATCATTTCAAGCGTCACGTTACCCGCCGCGGTTTTCAGGCGATGCTTCGCACGCTGGGTTACGTCGACTCCCATGTGGCGCTCGGCGGAACAGGTTATGTCGCGAGAGCGGCAAAACCGTCGTGAGGACGCCGTCCAATACCCGTCGCATCGCCATCATCGGCAATATGAACAACAGCGGCTTTGCGATCATGCGCTATTTCCGCGATCTTCGCGCAGACGCTTATCTATTGCCCTACACAACTGACGGCGCTGCCAATCTCGCGCACTTCACGCCAGAGACCGACACGTGGGAAATTGAGCGCTGGCGCGCATTCATTCGGCCGCTTGGAATGCCTAACACGAGCGAAGCGGTTTTATGCAATCCGCGCCGGCTTAAGTTCCCGCCTAGCTCAACGGCTCTCGCTAAGAAACTTGAAGGCTACAACTGTTTCGTCGGATCCGGAATCGCCCCCGCGATGTTGGCGCGTCTGGGCATGAGGCTGGATATCTTCTTCCCCTACGGAGCCGGTATCGAGTTCTACGGCGATATAGAATTTCGCGCACGCAAGGGCACATCTTGGATGAGAGGTTTTTTTTATGACCGGTTGCGCTGCCTCCAGGCCGACGGCATCAAGCGCGCGCGCTACTGCTTCAACGCAGAGATGAGTCTCACCAAAGCGTCTTTTGAAGAAATCGGTAAGTCGTTTGAGCGCTTGGCCGTACCGATGGTCTATAATGGCGAGCGCGCGCCAACGGCCTCCGACCTGCCACCGCATTTGCATCGCGCGCTTGAGCGGATCGAGGCGGCGGATTTGTCTTTGTTCTGCTGCTCCCGTCTTCTTTGGGTACGTGATCGACGTCTGTCTGACGATCAGTGGCATAGCTTCAGCAAGAACAGTGACTGGCTGCTGCGCGGGCTTGCAGCGTTTATTAGCGACCATCCGGCGGCCCGCCCATGCCTGGCGATTGTGGAGTACGGTCCGGACGTGGAGGCGACAAAAAAAATCGCGTACGACCTCGGCCTTGAAAACCAAATTCTCTGGCTGCCAAAAATGGCGCGGCGGGAGATTATGGCGCTGCTTGCGCACGCCGACATTGGAGTCGGCGAATTCCACATCGATCCTGGCATCATCTGGGGTGGAACGGGCTGGGAGGTACTGGCTTCGGGTCGGCCGCTCCTCCAGAGCTTCAACTTCACACCTGCTGAGTTTCAGTCCGAGTTTGGCCATGTGCCTCCACCGATTTTGGACGTCAAGTCGCCCCAGGATGTGGCCCGGCGGCTTGCCGAAGTGTACGCCAGCGCCGACGCACAGCACGAGATGGGATGCGCTGCGCGCAAGTGGTTCGATCAATACGGCGGCGTCGGCCTCGCGCGGCGATGGCTGGAGCGGTTGGCCGACGATGAGCTAGTGACAGCGTGACCAGACCGAATACCCTCGATCTAGGCGGTCGGCTAAAGTTCCTAGCTAAAGACACCGTAATCTACGGTCTCGGCGGTGCGCTTAACAAGGTGCTGGCGCTGATAACCTTTCCGCTGCTGGCGCGCCATTTTTCGGTTGCCGATTATGGGCTAATAGACTTGTTAAACACTTCGGTGGTGCTTCTCGTCGCCCTGCTCGTGTTCGGTCAGGACTCAGCGGTCGCCCGCTTCTTTTACGAAACAACCGACGTCGCCTATCGTCGTCAGGTTGTCAGCCAGTCTTTAGCCTTTCAGGCGGGGGGCATGGTCTGTGTATTGCCGCTAGTTTGGGTGGGCGCCGGCCACATCGGTGACGTGATGTCGGTGGGCGAGGACGGCGAGATCATCTTGAAGCTTACTGTATTGCAAGCGCCCTTCTTCTTGCTCGTAAACTTCTCTCAGAATATTTTGAAGTGGACCTTCCAACGCCGGCGTTTCTTATTTGTCTCGGTTGGTTCTGCAATCGCGACTATGATCGGCATAGTTATTGGCACGACGTTTTTCGATCTAACCATCGCGGGCGTTTTCATCATCTACTTAGCAGCGCGCGCCGTCTTCGGCCTTGTAGGCCTTTGGTTCGTGCGGGAATGGCTGACGCGCCCCACGGATTGGGATCGGTTGCGGGAAATGATGCCTTTTGCGGTACCGTTCGGCGTAATTTGCGCCTTGTCGGCAGGGTTGCCGGTCATGGAGCGCAGCATGGTTCAATCCTTTTTCAGTACGCATGAACTGGGATTGTTTGCTGCCGGTGCAAAGGTGGCCTTGTTGATTGGCCTGCCGATCAACGCTTTTGAGATGTCCTGGGGTCCGTTTTCGCTTGCCTTATTCAAAGAGAAAGACGCAGCGGCGAGCTATCAACTGGTGCTAAAAGGATTCACCGTGACAATCTTTGGCATCGTGCTCGGTCTAAGCGCATTCGCTGAACCGATCGTGACTCTGCTCGGCTCATCCCGCTACGAGGGCGCCGGCGTCGTCGTCTTTGGCCTCGCCATGGGCCTTGCAGTCCAGGCAATCGGGTCGATCACCTCGGTCGGAATCGTGTTTTCCAAAAAATCGTACCTTGTGCTTTACAGCTACGGCGCAATGGTCCTCGTCGCCGCTGTAGCGATACCGCTATTGTCCATGAACTTCGGCTTAGCAGGCGTCGCCTGGGGCAGCTTGGCAGGATACCTGACCAAAACGATCGTGGAGACTTGGCTCGCCCAGCGTGCTTACCCGCTCGACTGGAATTATACCGGTCCGTCTATGCTCGCCGTCGCAGCGTTGCTGATCGGTCTTTTCCACCAAGCGACCTTCGGTCGCTTTGAAGTTGCAGGTCTCAGCATGGTCCCGCTTCTCGGCGTAGCCGCACTCGTCATCAGCGCTTGGCACATTCTTTTCGACGCTGCCGGCCGGACCAAGATCCTCTCGGTACTGCGGTTTAAGCCGAGCACGTGACCGCGCGATGATCGCTCTCACAGCGCTCACCCTTGTCTGCCTTCTGGCCTTGCCGATGCTCGGCGTAGACGCGACGCTGTTGGCTTACGGGACAGGGGCCGTACAGATCTTGCTGGTCTCGCTGGCATTCGATCGGTCCATGGCGAAGGTCCGCACCGCGATTCAAGTCTATGCCTTTCTATTGTGCGCCGTTTCGCTATTCTCCTATCATCAAAGCATCACGCTCGGCTCGGTGGAAGAGCCCTACCTTGCCGGCAGTGACGGCGGCGGCTACTTTGTCCAGGCCGTGCTACTAGCCGAGTATGGGATCTGGCAGAAGATCGGCGATATCGGCGCCAACTATTTGGGCTACCAGACCATTCTCGCGCTCGCATTCGAGCTTTTCGGCGCAGATCTGCTTGTCGGCCAGCTTGTCAATAACACCGCGCTCGTTGCTGCGGTGATCCTGCTGGCGAAGACGACGCATCACGTTACATGCGATCCATGCTGCGCGTTCTTCGCTGTACTCGCCTTTATGCTCACCACCCGGTTTATATTCTATTCTAATGTGCTTCTAAAGGACCCGCTTCTTGTGTTGGGTGTTGCGTTTGTAGCGTACGGCTTTGTTCTTCTAAGGACGACACGCGGCACCGGCGCCGTCGCGCTGTCGAGTATTGGCGCAGCGGTACTGATCTTCGGGACAATGCGGATCCCTCTACTTTTGCTCGTACCGGCGGGTATGGTGGTGCTCGGTCGGCATATGCTGAGCCGCGGTTGGCCCATCGCGGTGGTTGGCGCGGCTGCGGCCGGTTCACTAGCCACCGTTTTCGCCGGCTTCACCAGCCACGACTTCACTGCGCAATTCGTGGAGCGGGTTGCGGTCGACAATCGCGTTCTCGACAGCGCCCTTGCTGCCGGCATCGACGCCGGCGGCGTCGTCGGACGCATCATGGGCGGCTACACTGAACTGCCCTTGCCGATGCGGATGGTCACGGTCCCTCTCCCAGCCGTGATCCAATTCGTACTTCCGTTTGATTTCTGGAGCACGGCCTTCCTGCATGATCATCCGATCCATTTCTTCGGACCAAATCTTAACATCGTTTGGTACTTATATATCGGTATCTTTGCACTCTTTACTGTGATTTACTGGCGCCAGCTTCCGGGTTGGCCCCTACAGTACATGTTTTTGCTTGGACTCGCGATGTATCTGTTGATCGCTTTTATCTTCGGCGGGGCCATACCGCGCTACGCAAGTCCCTACCTTTTGTTGATGTATCCGGCGATTGGGTATTGGATGACTGTTTGGAAATTCAGGGAGAGGGGGGCCTGGGTCCTGCGCCGTTTCTTCACGCTCTATTACGCAGGTTTCGCCGTGGCCGGTATCGTGTATGTTGTGTTCGCGCTATCGCGTTCAGGCTAGGGTCGGGACTCAATCGATCCAGAATGCGACGATTGCAGCGGCGTAATTGCGGGCGAGCTTGTCATACTTGGTTGCGACCCTTCGGAAGTCCTTGATACGGCAGAACATGCGCTCGATGCGGTTGTGTTGGCGATAGGCCTCGCGGTCATAGGGGGTCGGCGCACGGCGGCTTGTGGTGGAGGGGATGATGGCTTCTGCGTCTCTCTTACAAAGCAACCGGCGCAGGGGTAACAAATGGTGCCCAACGGCGTCAGACGGCTGCTCATTGTCGGAAACGGTGCATTGGCGATGTCGCCAAACGGGGGCGCCTACGTCAACAGCCACACCGGGCGACTACTGGTCGATCTTAAAGACCAGGGCCTGAGGTCCACCTATGCGGCGCCTGTCACTCGGTACGACGCGAATGCTAGCCTGCTCGATTTCGACCTCCACGCTAGCGGCATCGCGACGCTCGGTTGGCGATCGCGACCAGCGGCCAGGCTGCTCCCTTCCGCAGCCAAACTGGTCCGAGGTATCGGCGGCGCCAGTTGGGTCTACATCTTCTTTCCCGGCTCGCTAGGCAACTTTGCGGCGCGGACTTGTCGATATCTTAACCGACCCTATGGCCTCTACGTGCGCGGGGGCAAGTATGCTGAGACGACCGCAAGCCGCAACGTGCTGAGCGATGCAAAGTTCGCGTTGACCGTGTCGCCATCAATACACTCTGACCTCAAGTCCTATTGTGCCTGTGTCGGTACGATTCGACCGATGGTGGCGCTGGACGAGGGCGATCGGTTCGTGCGGCCCGCACGCCAGTCGCCTCCTGCCACCTGGCGCCTCCTTTTTGTCGGTCGCCTGGAGGCCGAAAAGGGCATTCGCGAACTCATTGCGGCGGCGGAAGTGCTTTCCCGCGACGGGCTGTCTTTTACCCTGCGGCTGGTCGGCGGTGGACCACTTTATAGAGACATCGGTGCTGACTTGGACGCCGGACGGATACGGGCGAATGTCGAACTTGCTGGTCTGGTCAGCGACCCCGTGGCCCTAATGAGGGAGTACGAGCAGGCGAACTTGTTCGTCTTCCCGACCTATCATGAGGGCTTTCCGCGGGTGCTCTACGAAGCGATGATCAAGTCGCTGCCGATCATTACGACCATGGTGGGCGGAATTCCTGGCCGCATGACTGACGCCGAGAACTGCGTTGCGATCGAGGCACGCAGCTCTGACGCGATCGTTGACGGTGTGCGTCGCGCTGTCGGCGACTTGGCGCTGCTTAACAGGATTGCGGCCGCCGGTCTGAAAACCGTGACGGACGTGCTGGTCAACTTGAAACCACATACCGAGCTACTCTTGGAGCGGATTAGTAGGCCACATTAGAAGCAGCGAAACAGACCTTGGAGATCGGCATAAAAATTATTCTAAGAGGTTTGACGCCGCCAACCCCATATATTCGTTTCGCGCATCATTGTAGGATGGCGACAGTTCTAGCCTTTATCAAGAGTGATACGCGTGGACCTGTCGCCAGACGAGCTGCCGCAAGTCGAATTCGAACTCGCACAACAGATGGTGGAGGCGGTTACCTGTTTCCAGGTCGTTGAGCATCTTGACTAGGACGAGAAATCAACGCTCTTGCGAAAGTGGCCTCTGTCTTGGCGAGCGATGGTTATCGGCTGATCTCAGCACCGATCGAGGACAGCAGTGGCGTCGCACGATGCGTTAGAACCGATCAACATGCTCGCCAAGATTTGGAATGGTCGCGCGGCTGGGCTACCGATGGCAGCGATCCTCGCGATTGGTATCATGGTCAACGGTTTAAGAGACGCCTGGAGCAGCGTGCTGTGGCGCGCTAACCTAGGGGGGGCTGGCCGTTGTGCACGCGTCCAGGCGGGCGTCACGATCCGCTATCCGGCGCGCATCATTCTTGGTTCGCGCACCGCGATCGGCCGCGGCACAGAGTTCGAATCCGAGTTCGCCGATGCCGAGTGCCGTATAGGCACTGACTCACAGATCAACCGAGGTGCGCTCTTGGACTTCAGTGGTAGCCTCCACATCGGTGATCGCGTTGTCGTATCGGAGCATGCCGTGGTGTACACGCATTCCCACGGAAATGATCCGAAGTCGAAACCGATGAAAACTCCACTTGTCATCGAAGACGACGTCTGGATCGGTGCGAACGCGCGCATCATGGAGGGGGTCGGCCGGATCGGGCGCGGGGCGCTGGTCGCATCCTGCGCCGTTGTGACCAAGGAGGTCCCGGCGGGTACCATCGTCGCCGGCGTGCCGGCACGAGTGATCGGTCAGCGGGCGCCTAAGGATGTGGTACAGTTGTGAGCCTGCGTGTTCTCATCGCTATTGCGCACTACCAGCCAGGCTGGAAGTTCGGCGGACCGACGCGCACCATCGCCAATCTGGTTGACGGCCTGGGTGAGGCGTTTTCGTTCCACATTCTAACCTCGGACCGCGACTTCGGCGACGACGTCCCCTTCTCCGAGATCACGCCTGACGCTTGGCTTCCGGTTGGCAAAGCGACGGTCCGCTACATGGCGCCGCGTAACCGCAGCCTGACGAAGATCGCGCAGCTCTTGCGCGAGACACCGTACGAGTTGCTGTATCTCAACAGCTTCTTCAATCCCCGCTTCACAATTGCGCTGCTTGTCGCCCGACGGCTCGGTCTTGCACCACCCCGCCCGGTGGTGCTGGCGCCGCGTGGCGAATTCTCGTCGGGTGCCATCGCGCTTAAGGCCCGTAAGAAGCAAGCATGGATCGCGTTCAGTAAGGCGGTCGGCCTTTATGCGAACATTGTGTGGCAAGCCTCAACTGAAGCAGAGGCGGATGACATTCGCCGTGTGATGGGAAGCGTCGCACGCATCATATACGTCGCGCCCCATCTGCCGCGGCCTGCGACCGCTGTTTCCGCCAGCCCCCTTATCCGCGACGCGGGCGATCCTTTGCGCGTTGTGTTTCTGTCGCGGATCAGCCCGATGAAGAATCTTCATTTCGCGTTGAGGACTTTGGCCCAGGTCAGGACGCCAATTCGCTTCACGGTCTACGGACCCAAGGAGGATGCGGCCTACTGGCGCTCATGCGAGGCGATCATTGAGACGCTTCCGGACCATATCCAAGTAACCTATGGCGGATTTGTTCCATCGGAGCGTGTGATCGAGGCGCTGAGCAAGCATAATCTCTTCTTTCTCCCTACACTCGGCGAGAACTATGGCCACGTCATCATCGAAGCGCTGCAAGCCGGGCTACCTGTGCTCATCTCGGACCAGACCCCTTGGCGCAACCTTGAGGTAATGGGCATCGGACGGGATGCGCCGCTTGACGCACCGGCCGCGTTCGCAGACTTCATCGAAACAGTCGCAACCATGTCAGACAAGGAGCACGCCGCCATGCGCGCCCGCGTGCGTGCGCATGCGTATACCTTGTCCGAAAGCGATCAGGCGCTCGAGGCCAATCGGAACATGTTCCTCGCCGCGCTCGAAGTTCAAGCGTAGCTTTTCAGTCCTGTGGCGCGGCGCATCGCTATAGCGACGACGTTGTGGCTGTTTTTGAGCAAGTCCCTCGTCAATGTGTTACCTCAGATCGGCTCCAGCGCTACGAGTCACCATCGTCGATCTTGCGAGTAAGCTGCTGATAGAGCTGCGAAAGAGGCGCACTACCAGCTTGTACTCCGCGCGCCGCTGCGATACTCGGCTTCACGATCATTAATCTTTCAACTGGCGAAAGTGAGCGGGATCGATTGAGATGGACTACACGAACGCGCCCGTGGCATTTCGAATCCTGAAAGCGCTGCGCTATGTGCGGCTGTACGGTCCGCGGCGCACCTTGGTGAAGATCAAGGGACAGTACCACATGAAGAAGCGGCCCAATCCGCTTCCTCAAATGAGCACGGGCTTTGCCGCGAATGCAAAAATCGGCATTATTGGCTGCGGAAACTACGCCTATAGCAATATCGCATACTATCTCCACAAGAACCATGGGCGAGTGATCCGCGCCGCAATGGATGTCGACATCAACAAAGCTGCTTCTCTGTTTGAAGCCTATCACCTTAACTACTACACCGATGATCCGAGCAAGATCATCGAAGATCCCGAAATTAAACTTGTGTTCGTCGCCTCCAACCACCGATCACACGCTGAGTATGCGATCGATAGCATAAATGCGGACAAGCATGTTCATATCGAAAAGCCTCATGTCGTCTCGCGCGATCAGCTCAATCGATTGATGGCCGCGATGCGCAAACGTCCCGAGATTTGCGTCTTTCTCGGCTTTAATCGTCCCCGCAGTAAATTGTTCAACGCTTTGCAATCCACCCTGCACGATCAAAGCGGGCCGTTGATGATCAACTGGTTCATAGCGGGACATGAGATACCAGCCGACCACTGGTATTTCGACGAGAAAGAAGGCGGGCGCGTCCTCGGGAACTTGTGCCACTGGACCGACCTAACACTCCATTTAGTGTCGCTTGAACGATCGTTCCCCTGCACAATTGTCCCATCAACACCGCAGAACGCGGATTCCGACTTTGTGGTCTCAATGATGTTCCAAGACCGCTCATGCGCTACGATCACATTTTCCGCCAAGGGCCATACGTTTGAAGGCGTGCGCGAGGTGCTCAACCTGCATAAGGGTGACGTGCTGGCGAACCTCACCGATTTTCAGAGCCTCGGCATGGACGTGGTGCAACGTCGTCGGCGCAAGCGATCCATTTTTAGGGACCACGGCCACGAAGCAAACATCATGAATTCCTACGCGTGCCTTGAAGATAGCGGATCCGTTGGTGAAGAGCCGTATTACATAGAGGCAACGGCCATGTTCTTCCTCGCTATCAAGGAAGCCATAGACACTGGGGCGCCAGTCACGCTGACGCAGGCCGATTTCTCGACTGGCTGACACAAGGCAACTCGCGCCGATGAAGCAGATTCTTCAAAACCTCCGCGACGGCTCCACCGAACTGGCGGAGGTGCCGGCGCCGGGCGGTGGGCCGGGGCAGTTGCTGATCCGCACAACGCGCTCGCTCGTCTCCGCCGGAACCGAGCGCAAGCTGGTGGAGTTCGGCAGGGCAAATCTGATCGGCAAGGCGCGCCAGCAGCCCGAGAGGGTCAGGCAGGTCGTGGAGAAGGCTCGCACGGACGGGGCGGCGGCGACGCTGGAAGCGGTGCGGAGCAAGCTCGGTCAGCCGCTTGCACTCGGCTACTGCAATGTCGGCACGGTGGCGGAGGTCGGCGGCGGCATCAAAGGCCTTGCGCCGGGCGACCGCGTGGCGAGCAACGGCAAGCACGCGGAAGTCGTCGCGGTGCCGGCCAATCTGTGCGCCAAGATCCCCGACGGCGTGCGTGACGAAGAGGCGGCGTTCACCGTGGTCGCGGCGATCGGACTGCAGGGCATCCGCCTCGCCAGTCCCACGCTCGGCGAGCGCGTCGTGGTGTTCGGGCTGGGGCTCATCGGCCTTCTCACCGTGCAGATGCTGCGCGCTCAGGGCTGCTGTGTTCTTGGCGTCGACTTCGACGAAACACGGCTGCGATTGGCGCGGGATTTCGGGGCGGATGTGGCGAATCCCGCGGCCGGCGAGGATCCGCTTGCGGCGGCGGCGGTGTTTTCAGGCGGGGTCGGCGTCGACGCCGTCCTCATCACCGCATCCACCAAGAGCAGCAAGCCCGTCTCGCAGGCGGCGCAGATGTGCCGCAAACGCGGCCGCATCGTGCTGATCGGTGTGACCGGGCTGGAGCTGAACCGCGCCGACTTCTACGAGAAGGAGCTGACGTTCCAGGTCTCCTGCTCCTACGGGCCGGGCCGCTACGATCCCGATTACGAGATCGGCGGCCACGACTACCCCATCGGCTTCGTGCGTTGGACGGAGCAGCGCAACTTCGAGGCGGTGCTGGAGCTGATGCGCAGCGGCGCACTCAACGTCACGCCGCTCATCTCGCATCGCTACGCCTTGGAGCGGGCCGAAGAGGCGTTCGAGCTGCTTACGTCCGACACGCCGTCGCTCGGCATTCTCCTGGAATTCACGCCGGGCAAGGAGCCGCAGGACCTGGGGGCGCGTTCGTTGGCGTTGTCCGACGCGCCGCCGTCTCCCGGCGCGGCGCGCGTCGCGTTCCTCGGCGCCGGCAATTATGCCGGCCGCTTGCTGATTCCGGCCTTCAAGGCGGCCGGGGTCGATCTCCGCACCGTCGTGAGCGCCGGCGGGGTCAGCGCCGCCCACTTTGCGCGCAAGCATGGCGCCGCAAACGCCGCCAGCGACGCCGCCATTGTGCTTGGCGACGCGGATGTCGACACAATCGTGATCGCCACGCGGCACAACCTGCACGCCGCGCAGGTGCTCTCTGCGCTGCGCGCCGGCAAGCACGTCTTCTGCGAGAAGCCGCTCTGCCTGACGCTTGAGGAGCTGTCAGAGATCGAGGCCGAGGCGCACGGGCGCTCCGCCCAGCATCTGATGGTGGGCTTCAACCGGCGCTTTGCGCCGCAGGTCGTGAAGATCAAGGCGCTGCTGGAGACGGTGGACGAGCCCAAGAGCTTCGTGATGACGGTGAACGCGGGTGCGGCCCCCCCCGACCATTGGACGCAGAACAAGGCGGTGGGGGGCGGTCGCATCATCGGCGAAGGCTGCCATTTCGTCGACCTTTTGCGCCACCTTGCGGGCGCACCGTTCACCGGTCATTCGGTGGTGGCGCTCGGCCGCCACGCCGCTCTTGGAGCATCCGACGACAAGGTCTCCATCACGCTGCAATTCGCTGACGGCTCGGTGGGTGTCATACATTACCTGGCCAACGGGCACAGAGGCTTTCCGAAGGAACGGCTTGAAATCTTCTGCGCCGGCCGCGTGCTGCAGCTCGACAATTTCCGCCGGCTGCGTGGCTGGGGCTGGCCGGATTTCTCGCGCATGAACCTATGGCGGCAGGACAAGGGCGCCCAGGCCTGCGTCGGCGCTTTCGTCAACGCGGTCCGGTCGGGTGCCAAAACGCCCCTGCCGCTGCGGGAGTTGATCGAGGTGAGCCGCGTCACCATCGAGGCGGCGCAGTCGCTTGAGCCGGGGAGCGCCTGACGCGCCCGAGACGGCCACATCGATGCTCATCGACATCATCGCCGGCGCGCGGCCCAACTTCATGAAGATCGGGCCGATCATCCGGGCGCTGGACGAGCGCGAGCACGGCGGTGGGCGGCTGCGCTATCGCCTGGTCCATACCGGCCAGCATTACGACCGCCGCATGTCGGGAGATTTTTTCTCGCAACTCGGCATACCCGAGCCGGACGTGAACCTCGAAGTGGGCTCCGGCACGCAAGCGGAGCAGACGGCCACGATCATGGTTCGCTACGAACAGCTGCTGATGGACGCGCCCAGCAGGCTCTGCATTGTCGTCGGTGACGTCACGTCGACGATGGCCTGTGCCATCACCGCTCAGAAGCTGAAGATACCCGTCGCCCATGTGGAGGGCGGGATACGGTCCGGCGATTGGACGATGCCGGAGGAGATCAACCGCATGGCCACCGACGCCGTGACGAACTGGTTCTTCACGACCAGCGCGACGGCCGACGCCAATCTCAGGAATATGGGCGTTTCCGATGAACGCATCTTCTTCGTCGGCAACACCATGATCGACACGCTGCTGGCGAATATGGACCGGCTGCAACAGCCGGATTTCTGGGAGGAGTTCGGGCTTGCGCCCGGCGGTTACCTTGTCGCCACGCTACACCGGCCGTCCAATGTCGACGAGGCGCGCCACTTTTCCCGGCTGCTCAGCACGCTTGGCGATGGGGCCCGCGGACGTCCGGTGATCTTTCCCGTCCACCCGCGCGCGCGCAAGACGCTTGCCGATCTGGCTGCGTTGCCCAAGAATCTCCACCTTGTCGACCCGCAACCCTATCTGGAGTTCAACTATCTCGTGCGGCACGCAAAGGCCGTCATCACCGATTCCGGCGGCGTGACGGAGGAGACGACGGTACTAGGCGTGCCGTGCATGACGCTGCGTGACACCACGGAGCGGCCGGAAACCGTCACCATCGGCATGAACGAAGTTCTCGGAACCGATCCGCGACGGCTACGCGAAGCACTTGACCAGCTCTTCGCCGGCGCTTGGAAGAAAGGCGGCATACCGGAGAAATGGGACGGACGGGCAGGCGAGCGTATCGTCGCGGCGCTGGAACACCTCCTTGTAACGACGTGATGTCCCTCCTCGCCGGCCCGCGGCTCTATTTCGAGACTCTCCGGCATCTGAAGCCGGCCCAGATCGGCGCGCGGGTGCGCTTCCACCTGGCACGTGCGAAACCCGACCTCAGCCCGGCGCCGCTGCCGCGCCGCGTGACCGGCGGCTGGGTCGCGCCCGCTGCGCGCCGGCAAAGCCAGCTCGGTCCACAGAGCTTCCGCTTTCTCAATGCGGACGGCGACCTTGCCGGCGGCTGGGACGATCCGGTGGCCGAGCGGCTCTGGCGATACAATCTCCACTATTTCGACGACCTGAACGCCGTCTGCGCTGCAGAGCGGGACGATTGGCACCGAGCTCTGATTGCCCGCTGGATTGCCGAGAATCCCCCCGCGGCGGGCACGGGCTGGGAGCCTTATCCGACCTCCCTACGCATCGTTAACTGGATCAAGCGGATGCTTGCCGGCCGGTCCCTGAGCCGGGAGGCGGCGCACAGCCTCGCCGTTCAGACGCGTTGGCTGGCCCAACGACTCGAATACCATCTCCTCGGCAACCATCTCTTCGCCAACGCCAAGGCGCTCGTGTTTGCCGGACATTTTTTCGAAGGCGCGGAAGCGCAAGGCTGGCTGGAGAACGGGCTTGCCATCCTGGCAAGCGAAATCGACGAGCAGATATTGTCGGACGGTGGGCAGTTCGAGCTCTCTCCAATGTATCACGCGTTGGCGTTGGAGGACGTGCTCGACCTCCTGAACCTGACGCGCGCCTATCCGCAAATCGGCGAGGAACAGTGGACGGCGCTGGTGCAGGAGCTAGAGGAAAAAGCGTCACTTATGCGGCGTTGGCTCGCCGTTATGTGCCATCCGGATGGCGAGATCGCCTTTTTCAACGATGCGGCTATTGGCGTTGCCCCGGCACCTGCCGAACTTGAAGCCTATGCCGCGCGGCTGGGAATGCCCGCCGTCGGTAGAGGTCTCGACGCACTCACCGTGCTGCCCGACAGCGGTTATGTCCGGCTTGCCGCCGGGCCGGCCGTTGCCATCCTCGACCTGGCGCGTATCGGTCCGGACTACCTGCCCGGCCACGCTCATGCCGATACGCTGAGCTTCGAACTCTCCGTCCACGGCAAGCGGCTGCTGGTCAATTCCGGCACATCGGTCTACACCGTCGGGCCTGAGCGGTTGCGCCAGCGCGGCACGGCTGCGCACAACACGGTCCTCGTCAACGGTGTGGATTCCTCCGAAGTGTGGTCCGGTTTTCGCGTGGCGCGCCGCGCCCGACCAAAGAAGATGCGCGTCGCTTCAGAGGGCAATTGTCTAGTCGCTGAGGCGGCGCACGACGGATATCGGCGTCTTCCGGGGCGACCTGAACATGGCAGGCGCTGGCAGCTCTTCAAGGATCGCCTCGTCGTGGAGGATTGCGTGTCAGTCGCGAACCTTCCCGCCGAGGCCCGGTTTCACTTTCACCCCAGCGCTAGGCCGGAGCAGACAGAAGCGGCTGCAGGCGCGGTCCTCGTTGATGGCGGTCGCCGAATCGCTTGGCGCGTTGACGGCGCCGGCATGCGCCTGGAGCCGGCGACCTGGCATCCGGAGTTCGGCATCTCCAGCCCGACCACCTGCCTGGCCCTCACGCTGCGGGATGGCCGCAGCCGGCTTGAACTGTGCTGGGCGTGAACCGGCGTGCATATCCTGTTCCTGACGGACAACTTTCCGCCCGAGACGAATGCGCCCGCCAACCGGACCTTCGAGCATTGCCGACAATGGGTGCAGGAAGGTCATAAGGTGACCGTTGTCACATGTGTGCCGAACTTCCCGAAGGGCGAGGTCTTCGAGGGCTATCGCAACAGCCCGTGGAGCCGGGAAGAGATGGCCGGCATCCGGGTCGTCCGCGTGTGGAGCTACATCACCCGCAACGAAGGCTTCGCCAAGCGCATCCTTGACTATCTGAGCTACATGGTGAGCGGCAGCGTCGGGAGCTTGTTCGTTCGGCGCCCGGACATCGTAATCGGCACATCGCCGCAGTTCTTCACCGCATGCGCTGCCTACTTCGTCGCTACCGTGAAACGGCGGCCGTGGGTGTTCGAGTTGCGCGACATCTGGCCGGAGTCGATCCGCGCGGTTGGCGCAATGCAGGAATCGCGCCTGCTGGCGTTCTTGGAGCGGCTTGAGCTGTTCCTTTACCGGAAGGCGACGAAGGTCGTAGCCGTCACGCACGCCTTCAAGTCTAACCTGGTCTCGCGCGGCATCGACGCGTCCAAGATTGAAGTGGTGACGAATGGGGTCGATGCCGACGCGTTCGCGCCCGCTCCTAAGGACCCAGAGCTGGAAAGCACGCTGGGACTTAAGGACAAGTTCGTTGCGGGCTATATCGGCACGCACGGTCTTGCCCACAGTCTCGATACGCTTGTTGATGCGGCGGCGATGCTTCGAGACAAGTCGGAGGCGGAGCACTTTCGCATCATCATGCTGGGTGATGGCGCTGACCGCTTGCGGCTGCAGGAGCGCGCGCGCTCTCTTCGACTAACGAACATGATCTTTGTTGACAGCGTTCCGCGCGATCAGATTGCCCGTTATTGGTCATTGCTGGACGTCTCAATCATCCATCTAAAAAAGAGCGATCTCTTCACCAACGTGATACCGTCGAAGCTGTTCGAGTGCATGGCTATGGGGATACCTGTCCTGCAGGGTGTTCGCGGCGAGTCGGCGGAGATCGTCGAGAGGACGGAAGTCGGCCTGACATTTGAGCCCGAGAATGCCAATGCGTTGGTAGACCAGCTTGTTATGCTGCATTCCGATCGCGCTCTTGCCGACGAGTTCCGCAGGAATGGGCCGGTTGCCGCTCGCCAATATGACCGGAAGGTCCTCGCTCTGAAAATGCTGGACGTCCTCAAGATGGTGCAATCCAAGTCGTGATTAGGTCCGCGGACATACGTACGCGCGCCGGGCATCTGCCCCAACCGTATTCCGGCGCTGTGTTTGCCATTGTCGAGTCATTGAGGTCGCGGTGAAGATCCTCGTCACCGGCAGTGCGGGCTTTGTCGGCTTCCACGTCGCGAAGCAGCTTTTGGAGCGCGGCGACAATGTCGTCGGTTTCGATGTCGTGAACGATTACTACGATCCATCGCTGAAGGAGGCGCGGCTCACTGTCTTGGAGGAGACGGCGCAAAGAGCCGACCGCGGTTTCGTTTTTGTCCGCGCCAATCTGGCCGACCGTGCAGCGGTGGATTCCTGCTTCGCCGCACACGACTTCGACCGCGTGATCCACCTCGCCGCCCAGGCGGGCGTGCGCTACTCGCTGGAAAATCCGCACGCTTATGTCGAAAGCAATCTCGTCGGCTTCACCAACATCCTGGAAGCCTGCCGCCACACATCGACGCCGCATCTGACCTACGCCAGCACCAGCAGCGTCTACGGGGCGAACACCAAACGGCCTTTCTCCGAGCACGACACGGCCGACCATCCGCTGCAGTTCTACGCCGCCACGAAACGCGCCAACGAGCTGATGGCGCACAGCTACAGCCATCTCTATCGGCTGCCGACGACCGGCCTGCGCTTCTTCACTGTCTACGGGCCATGGGGCCGACCGGACATGGCGCTCTTCCTGTTCACTCGGAAGATCCTCGCCGGTGAGCCGATCCCCGTCTTCAATCGCGGTCAGCACACACGCGACTTTACCTATGTCGACGACATCGCTCACGGCGTCATCCTGTGCAGCGACCATATCGCCGCACCCGATCCCGCCTGGAGCAGCGACCGTCCCGATCTGGCCACCAGCGACGCGCCGTTTCGCATCCTCAATATCGGCAACAATAGCCCCGTGAAGCTCTTCGACTACATTGAAGCACTGGAGGAATGCCTCGACCGGAAGGCGGAACTGGACCTGCTGCCGCTGCAAAAGGGCGATGTGCCCGACACCTATGCGGATGTATCGGAGATCGAGCGGCAGGTTGATTTCCGCCCAAGCACGCCAATACACGAAGG
The DNA here is from genome assembly GCA_028281235.1 of Afifellaceae bacterium. GTDB lineage: Bacteria > Pseudomonadota > Alphaproteobacteria > Rhizobiales > Afifellaceae > DASWJZ01. Next base: position 127,443 of record JANQKG010000036.1, read on the forward strand.
CGTTGAAGCCTTCGTGAAGTGGTATCTCGGATTCTACCGGGCTGGCGGAAACCAGTAGGTGCTCAGCCCGAGGGGGGCGCTATCCGGCCGCTTTCGCGGAAACTCAAAGACCCAGTGATTCGTTATTGTACCCTACGAGATGGAGGAGGCAAGGTGACAACGATCTCGGCCCGGCCGCTATCCGCGGGACGCGCGACGTTGTGCTTTTCGCTGATGCAGCAGCGCCATCCCCGAACGCATCGTGTTGATCTGCTGCGTGTAGCGCACCACCATCTCCGGCGATTTCCATCCGCCGGCGTGCATGATGGGCACGAGGTCGATGCCGTGCTCGGTCATGTCGAGGGCGGCGCCGATACGGAAGGAGTGACCGGAGAGCCGAGCGACGAGATCGGGCCCGACGCCGGCCTTGCGCGCCAGGTCTTTGAGAATGCGCGTGACCGAGTAGTCGCAGAGCGGCTTCTCGAAGAGAGTCTTTCCGCGCACGCCGCGGAAGATCGGGCCGCCGATGATATCCGCCGCGTTCAGCCAGTCGTCCAGAAGCGCGACGGTCCGCGGCGATAGGTAGGCCAGCCGGCCTTGGCCAAGCTGGTCGGCCTTGGAGCGGCGCACAAGGATCGTGGCCGATCCATCCGCCGCCGTGGTGATGTCGTCGGCCCGTAGAGCGATAAGCTCCGAGCGCCGACAGAGCGTGTCGTAGCCGACCGCGATCAGCGCGCGATTGCGGACGCCTGCCAGGTCGGTGCCGCACGCGTCGATCAGCGCGTCCCTGAGGCCGGAGCGCAGCCCGGCTGCCTGCTGCTGCCGTCCGCCCCGCGCGCGCAGGAGCTTCCGAACGGCCATCCTGACCGCCTCGGTCTGCCCGGGATCAGCCTCCCCAAACATCCTGTGAAGTCTTGAGATCGCCGCAACGCGGCGGCGCACGCTTGCCTGCGCGTGGGTCTCGCCGAGCGCTGCAACGTATTCTGCGACTGTGTCCGGCGTAGCCGGCAACGCCGCAAGGTCTCTGTCATTGCACCAGGCTTCAAAGTCGGCAAAATCTGAGCGGTAGGCACGAATCGTGTTGTGAGCGTAGGCTCCCTCCATTGATTTGAGCTGCAATCGCCAGTTTGGTGTCGATGCAATGGATTCAGTGCTCATTCGCCCAACGATAGTTACCATTATGGTAACTATCGTTACATAACGCGATGTGTCAAGGCACGATCACCGGGGCGCAAGTGAGGGCGGCTCGAGCGCTGCTCGGATGGACGGCGGAAGACGCAGGGCAGGCTGCCGCCATTACGAGAAAAACCGTTGAGAGATTCGAGCACTGCGAGGGTGTACCGGACTTCCGCTCCGACACGCTCCTAAGATTGCGGCGTGCATTCGAGGCCGCCGGAGTTGAATTCATCGGTTCCCCGGAAGACAGACCGGGCGTGCGGCTTTGGCCGGCGCAGCGCACGCGCGACGCATCCGCGGATTGATCGGAGAGCAAGGAAAGAGGCGGCGCACACAGTCTGGGGCAACGACCTTGCCGAGTTGCCACAATAAGGTGCTGGGTAGAAAGCTAAGGCGCTATCAGGCCACACTCGATGTAAAGGCGATAGAGCTGGTCTTCGTCGCCCTCTGGAATCCACTTCAGCTGCTGTGTCGCGCTCAGTTCATTGAAGATGAACTTTTGTGGAAGCTGGTTGGTGACCCGGAAGGTGCCGCACGCCACGACAGGCCCCTTGCCGGGTCTGAGGTCCGATAGTTCGCCGGTCTCGTATTGCCTTGTGAGTTGATGGCGAAGGGCAGCTAGCAAGTCCGGGCTGATATTGTCTTCCGTGCCGTCGACCACGGATATGGCGACCGGCCGCGGCTCTTCTGAGAACTCTTGTGCGAGCGCAAGCGAGCAGATGAGCCCAGAGACAATCAAACTTAGTGTCACGCGCAAGAGGCACCTCCGACACGTCGCTAATCCATCGGGCGTGATCAAGATGTGCCTACTCCATGACCTGCCGTCCCTCAACCGCGGCTCCTCGGCAGCGTCGCGGCCAGGCCGCCGATCCTCACCGATAAGACGCCTTCAGCCGGCCCCCAAACATCCGATAAGCGAGTTTATCGGGTGGTCGGTCAGAGGCAGGCGCCTGGGTGCAACGGCGCGATAAGAAGGCCTTCATATCGCCGCGGAGAAGGTTCCGGTAATCCTATATCTATATTTCATTTTTTGAGTCTTATGTTGAAATGAATAGTGAGAATTACATTATTGTGTCCGAAAGAATAGATAGGTAGATTATACTGGTTACTCTTCTAGGCCTGAATGCGTTTTATGCGGACTCCGCGGCCACCTTGATCCAGGACGGCAGGCTTGTCGCCGCTGTGAAGTTCCATCTTTCCAGTGATTCCGTATTGAGATACAATTTTTGCGGTCTGGGGTTCCTGGCGGGGCATCCTACGGTTGCTCAGAATGCGCGAGGAGAATTTGCAACTGGGTGTAGATCATGCGGAAAAAGACACAGACAAAGCGTGGTGAGGTGTCCGGCGCAGCGAAGAGGCGCTGGACCAAACCCTCAATCGTAATTGTGAAAGAGGCATCGGACTCTAAGCTGTTGCCCGCCGGCCCGTTTGATGACGGCGCTTTTCCGACGAGTTGAACGGGCCAGATATCCAGACGATCCGCCTCTCCAAGAGATGGCTGTGGCTCTACGTCCTACTAGGCCCTTGGCTCAAGATCGTTCGCGTGTGCCATCGCGAGCTTAAAGCGATTCGGTCGTCGAGCTAGGGTAGGGCCTGTCCCGACACAGCGGCTTCATGTTCGCTTTCGCACACACGCCCGCTTTGCAGCACAAAGACCCGGTCAACATAAGGGATGTTCGGAAGCCGGTGTGTGATGATCAAGATCGTCATCTGGTGGCGCAGCGGTTCCAGCGTTGCCAGCAACTGGCGCTCAAGATCAACATCCACCGCACTCGTCGCCTCGTCGAGGATGAGCATCCTGGGCCGTCGTAGAAGGGCTCTGGCGAGGCAGACGCGCTGGCGTTCACCGCCTGAGAGCGCTTGGCCGCGCTCGCCGACCCTGTGATCAAGTCCATTTTCAAGAGCGCGCACGAAACTGTGCGCCCCGGCCATCTCAAGCGCCCGCCACATATCGGCGTCGGAGCTTTCCGGCCAAGCCCAGAGCAGATTGTCTCGCAACGATCCGTCGAACAAGAACGGGTCTTGCGGCACATAGGCGATGTTTCGGCGCCAATTCGCCAGGACCGGACCGGCAAGCCGCTCTCCATCGATCGCCACAATTCCCGAACTTGGCGTCAGCAGGCCGACTAAAATGTCGACCAGCGTCGTCTTTCCTGCGCCGGAGGGTCCAACCAGCGCCACTAACTCGCCGGCCTGGATCGTCAATGAAACGCCGCGCAGGATGTTGCCGCTCTCGCCGGCATGGCCGAAATGAACGTCCCGGAATTCGACGAGCGGCTTGCCGGCGTTTGGCGGCTCAGATTCATCTGCACGGGTTGCTTGTGCCGGCTCTGAGGGCCGCTGGTCCCTGGCGAGGCTCAGCTCCATGTCGCGAAGCGCTTCGAAGGCGGGAAGCATGTTGGAGAACGATTGGATCCCTTGTTGCAGGACGAGAAATGGTCCTGAGAGGCGGGCAAGAATAAGCAGGATCACCGTCAGGACCGGGATCGGCGTTGCAAAAACCAACAGGCCGAGCGCGATGACAACACACGCCATCAAGCCTGAGAGCGACTGGAAGATGAACGCTGCGCGGACTTGCTCGCGCGTGAACCCGATCAGTTGATGTCCGACGCTTTCCAGCTTGGCGTCAAATCGGGCCACATGCCTCTGCTCGGCGCCATGTGTCTTTGCCAGTTTAAGTCCGGAGAGGAACTGGCCAAGCACCGAATGAACATCGCGCCCGGCATGAGTGAGGCGCTCGCCGAGTTTCCGTGCCTTCTTTATCAAAGGCATGAGCGTCAGCGACACCAACGTAACAAAAATGAGAACCAGCGCGGTCAAGACCGGTGAAAGAGCCAGCGCGATGATGAGCTGTGTGACCAGAATGGCCAAGGACGCGCCGGCCCGCAGGATGTAGTCGGTGCCTTGCGCCATACGCGTGACGTCATTGATGATGGCGTGTTCGATGTCCGTATGCCGCTGCGCTGCGACAGCGGACCACGACGCTCCGGCTAAGGCGTGAAAGAGCCGAGACCGCCAGTAATTGACGAAGCCGATCGATAGCGCTCTGAGCCTGACATCGCGGTTCCAGATCGCCAGGCCACGAAGAACAAAGAGCGCCAGAAACAATGTCGTTGCAGCTATAAGTTGTTCATGCGTCGATCCAAGGCCTATCGATTGCATTGTCTCAATCGCGGTGGAGGCAAAGCCGGATTGAGGAGAATTCAGGACCAACTCAAGAAGCGGGACGAGCGAGAGAATGCCGATGCCTTCAAGCACGGCAGCGGCAAGCACCAGCCCGCCGGCGACGACCGAGCGGCTGCCCGCAAAGGCGTAGAATGATCTCGCGAAAGCCCTAGAGCTCTCTAGCATCACACGACCTGGGGCGGCCATCGCGCTGCACCAATTCGTGCGCTTGTCTCGTCATTTTGCCGCCGCGCCATAAGCCCCCACGGGTCAGCGTTCCGGGTTCATCGCTCGGGGCTGGACGGTCAAGACCAGAAGGCCAGCCGATGGGCCGCATCGACAAGGTTCAGTTGTAGAAGGGTGCCATCTAACAACCACAGAGGCGTTTCCTCATACTATTTTTGGTTTACCCTTAGATGCGAGCTTACGGTACATACGGCGGATGCACCTTTGCTAGCATATGAAATCAGCGGACTCATGGTGAAGTCGGAACTCGAACTTCCCACCGCCATCCCCATTCATGCCCCACCGATCGAACGACCGGACGTCACGATCCGGTTTTGTGAGCGAATCGAGCCGCTCGCAAATGCCAGTCTTGCCAATCAATGGCTGGAGGCAGGCGACAGAGATTTCTTGTTCCGCCCCACGAAGGACCTGAGCTTTCGGATTCGAGACGGACGCGAGATCTCGATCTCCCGGACGCCGGGGGTCGCCGATAACGAAGTCCGTCTGTTCTTGGTTGGACTGGCATGGGGCGTGCTCTGCCATCAGCGCGGTCTACTCCCTCTTCATTGCAGTGCTGTAGAGTTTGCGGATCAGGCATTCGCCTTTACTGGCCCATCCGGGGCCGGCAAATCGACTCTGGCTGCCGGACTGTCTCAGCGAGGTCACCGGCATCTGTGCGACGATCTTTGCGTGATTGATGTCTCCTGCGACAGCGTCGAGCTTCGGCACGTGCCGAAGGGGCTGAAGCTGTGGCGCGATGCGACGGAGGCGCTCGATATCCAACCCGGACCGCCGGTTAGCTCCGATCCCCGGCTGGAAAAGTTTTTCGTATCGCTCTCGCGGGATGATGGCGGCGCGCCGCTCAATGTGGCTGCGCTCTATGTTCTTACTGAGACGGAGGCCCCGGCGCCAAGCATATCAGAACTCCGCGGCGGCGCTCTCTTCGCAGAGCTGTTTTCGAGCATCTATCGTGTTGATTTTCTGAGTCTATTGCGCAGTTCACACGATGTATTCGCTCAGATTGCCGAGCTCTCAAAGAAGATAAGTGTGTTTCGGTTTGCGCGTCCCAAAGACATGGCTCGTTTCAACGAGGGCCTGGATTTGGTCGAGGCGCATATGGGCGAAGTAGTGGCCGGGGGGCACGCCGATGGTCGGAATCGAGCCGCATAGCAAAATCCAGCGCAAATCCACCTATCTGGAAACGGAACTGGATGACGAGACGATCGTCATGCAAATCAAGACCGGCCGGATCAGCAGCATGGCCGAGACGGGCCGAGCGATATGGATTCGGCTGTCGGAGCCGATTTGCTTTGGTGACCTCATTGATGACTTGGTCGATGAGTTCGAGGTGGAGCGCGACACATGTGCCACCGAGGTCGGTGGATTTCTCATCGAGCTAGAGAAACATGGGTTTGTCGAGATAGCGTCCGCATAGATGGCGGTCTGTTCAAATAGAGGGGAACGACGCGTTTCAAAAACGCCTTTGACGCATACGCTATTAGTGTCACCTAAGTAATGAAGGATGGGCGGTAGCAGAAGTGCTTGCAAAGCGAATCATTACATTCTGGCGACTTCCAGCTTCGAGCAAAATCGCCTTGCTTGAAGCGGCTGTGCTCTTGGCCTTTGCCCAGATATTGGTCAAAGCCACACCCTATTCCTGGTGGTCGCGGTTGCTTGGCCCGATCAGCGGTGACCAGGAGAAAGGCAATGCCGCTGCAGAAACCGAAATCGCCGGGAGCATGGCGTGGGCCGTCAATATGGCAGCGCGATATCTGCCCTGGAACGCCGTATGCCTGCCGCGTGCCATGGTCGCAAAGTGGATGCTGGCGCGGCGGAGCGTGAGCAGCACGCTCGTTCTTGGTGTCCGTAAAGCGCGTCACTCTACTGACACTGATCTTCACGCGTGGCTGCGCGCCGGCAGGCAGACGGTCATCGGAGGTGAGGTTGCGGATCAGTTCACGATTATCGCCTGCTACGGCGAATAGTCGACTGCAATTGCGCTTTGCACCTTGCAAAGGGCTCGGTCCCAGCGGCTACTCCGTCGTCGTCCTAGGGTCTCGATGAGCGGTATCGGCGTCATATACCACAGAGACGGGCGTCCGGTTCGGCGCGACGACATTGAACGCGTCGCCAGGGCACTTGCCATGTACGGGCCGGAGAAGCAGGTCGTCCGGCTGATGGGGCCCGTCGCCTTTGCCTATGCCCACTTCACCGATACGCCCGAGGCGCGCGGGCAGGAGCAGCCCGTCACCGGCGGGGCCGGGCGCCACACCATGGTGTTCAACGGCCGCCTCGACAATCGCGACGAGCTCGCCTCCGCGCTGGGCATCGATCCGCCGAGCCTGCGGATGCTGTCCGATGCGGCGTTGGCGATGCGATGCTGGGAGCAATGGGGGACGGATACGCTCAACAAATGGATCGGCGAGTTCGTGCTGATCAACTGGGACAAGGCCGAGCAGCGTCTGATCGCCGCGCGGCACCAGTTCGGCTACCGCACGCTCCATTACCATCTGGGGCAGGACCGGCTGGTCATGGCCTCCGCGCCCAAGGGCATCCATGCGCTGGGCGATGTGCCGCGCAAGATCGACGAGCAGAAGATCGCGGATGCGTTGTGCCAACTCTATACCGATGCGGAGCGAACCTATTTCGTCGGCATCAAGCGCGTTCCGGCGGCAAGCCTTTTGATTGCCGACCACGACAAAGTCGAGACGAGACAATATTACCAGTTGGAGGAACACGTCAGGGAGGTGCGCTACGCCTCAGATGATGATTATGTCGAGGCGGCACGCGAGCTGCTTGAGGCCTCCGTCAAGGCAATGCTCCGCAGCCCCGGTCCCGTCGGAACGTTCATGAGCGGCGGGCTGGACTCATCAACCATTGCCGTTACCGCAGCGAGACAGCTTTCCGGGCAGGGCGGGAGGCTCCCGGCTTTCACGTGGGTTCCTGAAGAGGGCTGGGACGGCCGAACGGAAAAGCATTGCTATGGAGACGAGACGCCGTACGTCCAGGCGATTGCCGCGGCCCATCCGGCGCTTGATCTCAATCTCGTCAATGCGGAGGGGCTTGGTCACTATCACAAGCAGGATGAGCTCCTCCATGCCGCGGAAATGCCCATCCGGAACGCCCTGAACGTGACCTGGATGCACGCCATTCTCGGCGAAGCGAAGCGGCGGGGGATCAAGGTGATGCTTGAAGGCACCATGGGTAACATGACGCTGAGCTATCGCGGCGACGGCGTCTACACCCATCTCTGGCGCGAAAGGGAGCTTCGCCGCCTGCTCAAGGAGATTGGATGTCTTAGCCGGCACCCGATAGGCTTTGTACGCAATGCGCTGTCAAATCTTGTCTGGCCGCTCGGTCCGGAATGGCTTTGGGCACTGAAAGAACGGCTGCGCGGACGTGGCGCGCAAAGCACCAGATGGCTGCGATACGTCACGATCGACGCCGACTATGGACGCAGGATGCGCATCCCGGAACGCGCGCGCGACAGCGGCTTCAACTATTTCGGCAAAGCGCCCGCCAGAGCACGTGATCTTTGGAGCTGGATGTTGACGCGCCATGCCGCTTCTGAGATGGGCGATATGCACCAAGGACTAGCGGCGCTCTATGGCCTCGACATGCGCGATCCGTTTTCGAATAGAAAGATGATCGAATGGAGCTTCGGCGTGCCGGAAGACCAGTATCACCGAAATGGTCAGGGCCGTTGGCTGATCAAGCGTTTGATGAAGGGCGTGCTGCCCGACAGCGTGCTCTTCAAACCGAAGAATATCGGCCGGCAGACCTCCGACTGGCATCTACGCCTGACGCGGGATCTCCCGCGCATTCGAGAGGACCTTAAGGCGCTGGCAGAGGATCGAGACACCGCCGGAATGATCGATGTCCCGCGCCTTCAAGCTCTGGTCGATGACTGGCCGGAGCACACGATCACCGATGGCGCCGACGACCGCCGCTTCTTCCTCCCCGTGAACCTGCCCCTGGCCTTGCAGGCCGGCCGGTTCGTCCAGCGCGTCAAGGGAACCAATCTGCCATAGCGGCGTACCGACCAGCGCCAGCGCCGTCCGGCTGCCGCGTGTAAGAGCTGACGTCGTGCGGTGCCGATCTGGGCTTAACTGGCGGTCATTGCGAAGGTCGAAAGCATGCGCTGATCGCGCAGGACTTGCAGAAGTCGCCCGGACACGGCAGGGAATAGGGCGCTCGCCCGCCGATGCGCCGGTGGCGCGGCCCACGCCTTCGCAGTACGAGGGGAAACATGGATCGGCCTGGAACCGGCAAGGTCGCCCTGATCACCGGCGTGACCGGACAGGACGGTGCCTATCTGGCCGAGTTGCTGCTGGAGAAGGGCTACACAGTCCACGGGATCAAGCGACGGTCCTCGTCTTTCAACACCGGTCGCGTCGACCATCTCTATCAGGATCCGCACGAGCCCAACCAGCAGTTTGTCCTGCATTACGGCGACATGACGGACGCCACCAACCTCATCCGCATCGTGCAGGAGACGCAGCCGGACGAAATCTACAATCTCGCCGCACAATCGCATGTGCAGGTGAGCTTCGAGACGGCGGAATATACCGCCAACGCCGACGCCGTCGGCACGTTGCGCCTGCTGGAAGCCATTCGTCTCCTGGGTCTCACCACGAAGACGCGTTTCTATCAGGCATCCACCTCCGAACTTTACGGCAAGTCCCCGCCGCCGCAGAACGAAACGACGCCGTTCCAGCCGCGCAGTCCTTACGCAGCAGCCAAGCTCTACGCCTATTGGATCGTCGTGAACTACCGAGAAGCCTATGGCATGCACGCATCCAACGGCATCCTGTTCAATCATGAGAGCCCGCTGCGCGGCGAGACCTTCGTCACGCGCAAGATCACCCGCGGCGTTGCCGCCATAAAGCTCGGCGTTCAGGACCGTCTCTATCTCGGCAATCTTGAAGCCAGGCGCGACTGGGGGCATGCGCGCGATTACGTGCGCGGCATGTGGATGATGCTGCAGCAGGAAGCGCCCGACGATTACGTGCTGGCCACGGGGAAGGCGCACAGCGTGCGGAGCTTTGTGGAGAAGGCATTCGCGGAAGCGGGCATACGCATCGTGTGGCAGGGGGAGGGCGTATCCGAGAAGGGCGTCGACGCAGAAGACGGCCGGGTTCTCGTGGAGATCGATCCGCGCTACTTCCGCCCTACGGAAGTCGACGCCCTGCTTGGCGATCCGTCCAAGGCGCGCGAGAAGTTGGGCTGGACGCACGACATCGACATCGACGCTCTGTGCGCGGAGATGGTGCGCGAGGATCTGGCAGCCGTTGCCGAGGAAGGGCGCCGCAATGCCGAATAGCGGCGCCTTCTCGCTCGACGGCAAGCGCATCTGGGTCGCCGGCCATGGCGGCATGGTCGGCTCCGCGCTGGTGCGGCGGCTCAGCCGCGAGCCGTGCGAGATACTTCTTGCTGAGCGCCGATCGCTTGACCTGACGCGCCAGTCGGACGTCGAAGCCTGGATGGCGGACGTGCGCCCCGATGCCATTGTCCTGGCGGCCGCCAAGGTCGGCGGCATCATGGCCAACGCCACGTATCCCGCGGCGTTCCTCTACGACAATCTCATGATCCAGGCGAACATCCTGGAAGCGGCACATCGTGTTGGCGTGCGCAAGGTCCTGGTGCTGGGCTCAAGCTGCATCTACCCCAAACATGCTCCGCAGCCGCTCGCGGAGGAGTCGCTACTGACGGGTCCGTTGGAGGCCACCAACGAGGCCTATGCGGTGGCAAAAATCGCCGGCCTCAAGCTCGCTGAAGCCTACCGCAAGCAATACAGCGCCGATTTCATCTCCGCCATGCCGACGAACCTCTACGGGCCTGAAGACAATTTCGACCTGGCGACCAGCCATGTGTTGCCGGCGCTGATCCGCAAGGCCCATGAGGCCAAGACACACGGCGACGACGCCATGACCATCTGGGGCTCCGGTACGGTCCGCCGCGAGTTCATGCATGTCGACGATTGCGCCGATGCGTTGGTCTTCCTGCTGCAGACCTACTCCGCCCCACAGCACATCAATGTCGGCAGCGGCGAGGACATGACCATCCTGGAGCTGGCGCAGCTCGTTTGCGAAATTGTCGGCTTCAAGGGCCGCATCATCTGTGACACGACCAAGCCCGACGGCACCCCGCGCAAGCTGATGAAGAGCGACCGCCTCAAGGCGCTCGGCTGGGCGCCGAAGATCGCGCTCAAGGACGGGATTGCCGGCACCTATCACTGGTATTGTCAGAATGCCGGCCAGACAGGCATGGCGCGCGGTGTGGCGTAAGCGAGGTCACTTTTGAGCCTTTTTCTGTCCAAGCTGATACCGCTCTTTGTGTATCCGTTGGGGGCAGCACTTGTGCTGGGAAGCGCTGCGCTGGTTTTATCGTTCACCCGTTTCAGAGTGTGGGGATCAGCGCTCTTGGCCGCAGCGCTGATCGTTCTTTGGGTGGCCTCGACGCCCGTCCTGGCGCGCTGGCTGATTGCGGAGCTTGAGGCACGGCATCCGCCGATCCACGAATCGGAAGCACCCGAGGCGGATGCCATCATCCTGCTTGGCGGTGCTGTCAGGCAGCCGCTTCCCCCGCGCGTCGGTCCCGATCTGAGTGCGGCTGCCGACCGGCTTATTGCTGCCATGCGGCTCTATCGCGTCGGCAAGGCGCCGGTCATTGTGATCGCCGCGGGGAATATATCGTGGGAGGCGACTAAGGCGTCTGAGGCTGAATTGACCGCAGGGCTGCTGGTCGATCTCGGCGTGCCGCGCGACGCGCTGGTTCTGGAAACGGGGAGCCGAAACACGCGCGAGAACGCGCTCAACACGGCGGAGATTTTTGAGGCGCGCGGTTGGCGCACGGGGCTGCTCGTCACGTCGGCATCCCACATGCCGCGCGCACTCGCCACCTTTCGCAAGGTCGGCCTGCAGGTAACGCCGGTCGCCACCGACATCGTGGTGACCTATCCGCTCCAAGGGGGCTTCTTCAGATTTCTGCCGAGGGCTGGAGCGCTTGCCGCGACCACGTCGGCGGTGAAAGAGTGGATCGGCCACGCCGTCTATCGATACCGGGAGTGGATCTAGAGCATGATCCCGAAAAGTGGATACCGGTTTTCGGACAAGATCATGCTCCAACAAAGACTCATGATCCCGAAAAGTCACATCCGGTTTCCCGCCTTCGCGAAGCGCGCTTCGGCGGGCGAAGCAAGGTCGGATAAGATCATGCTCTGGCAACGGGATTAGAGCCCGCGGCATCATGTTCCCACCTCCGAAACCGGCGCTGGAGCGCAATACCTACGCCTACGAGACGCAGCCGCTCATCAAGCCGACGGGCTTCCGCGAATATGATGCGCGCTGGCTGTTTGAGACGGAGATCAATCTGATGGGCGTGCAGGCGCTGGGGCTCGGGCTCGGCACGCTGCTTCATGAGCTGGGCGTCAGACCGGCGATCGTGACGGGCCACGATTTTCGCTCCTATTCCGCGTCCATCAAGCAGGCGTTGATCAATGGCCTGTTGGCGACGGGCGTCGAGGTCCATGACATTGGCCTGGCCGTGACCCCGATGGCCTACTTTGCCCAGTTCGAGCTCGACGTGCCGGCCGTCGCCATGGTGACGGCGTCCCACAACGAGAACGGCTGGACCGGGGTCAAGATGGGGGCGGAGCGGCCGCTGACCTTCGGGCCCAACGAGATGGGGCGGCTCCGCGACATCGTGCTGAGCGGGGCGTTCGACGCCCGCGGCGGGGGATCATATCGCTTCGTTGAGGGCTTTGCGGAACGATACATCGCCGATCTTGCTGATCGGCCCAAGCTCAAGCATCCGCTCACGGCGGTGGTCGCGTGCGGCAACGGCACGGCCGGCGCGTTCGCGCCACGCGTCCTGGAAGCGGTCGGGGCCGATGTCGTGCCGCTCGATGCGGAGCTTGACCATGCCTTCCCGCGCTACAATCCGAACCCGGAAGACCTGACGATGCTTGCGGCCATTCGCGACAAGGTGCTGGCCACCGGTGCGGCCGTCGGGCTCGGCTTTGACGGAGACGGCGACCGCTGCGGTGTGGTCGACAATGAGGGTGAGGCGATCTTCGCCGACAAGGTTGGCGTGATGCTGGCGCGCGACATGTCCAGCGTCCATCCCGGCGCGACATTCGTCGTGGATGTCAAATCGACCGGCTTGTTCGCCACCGACCCCAGATTAGCTGAGAACGGCGTCAAAACCGAGTTCTGGAAGACAGGTCATTCCTACATCAAGCGACGCGTCAGCGAGCGCGCGGCGCTGGCCGGCTTTGAGAAGTCGGGGCATTTCTTTTTCAACGCTCCGCTTGGCCGCGGCTACGATGACGGGCTGGTGTCGGCTCTGGCGGTCCTGGACATGCTGGACCGCAATGCCGGGACAAAGCTTGCGGATCTCCGCCGCGCGCTGCCGCAGACCTGGGGATCGCCCACCATGTCGCCGCATTGCGACGACGAGAAGAAATACGGCGTGGTGGAGAAGGTGCTGGGTGATTTTGAGCGGATGCAGGCGGCAGGAGAGCGGCTCGCCGGACACGCCATCTCCAACCTCATCACCGTGAACGGCGTGCGTGTTGTCACCGACGACGGAACCTGGGGACTCGTTCGCGCATCGTCCAACAAGCCGGAACTGGTGGTGGTGGTCGAAAGCCCGGTTTCGGAGCAGCGCATGCGGGATATGTTTAAGAGCGTCGACGACGTGCTGCGCTGCTACCCGGAGGTGGGGCCCTACAACCAGACGATCTAACACGAGGCGAGCGAGGCGGCAGGCGGCAGCGACGTCGCCCGTGAACTGGCGGCGACCGGAGGAACAAAGGACTATTGATGAGCGATCTTCGAGAGCCCACCGAAACGCGACCCTGGGGCTGCTTCTATGTTCTGGACGAAGGGCCGGGCTTCAAGGTGAAGCGGCTTGTCGTGACGCCGAACGGCCGGCTTTCGCTGCAAAGCCATAAGCATCGCGCCGAGCATTGGACGGTAGTGAGCGGCGAGGCGACGGTCACAGTCGGCGAGTGCGTGCACACATTGCTGCGCGGCGACGCCATCGACATCGCTCTCGGCGAACGTCACCGACTGGAGAATTTTGGAGCGGTGGATGTCGAGGTGATCGAAGTCCAGTTCGGCGACTATCTCGGTGAGGACGACATCGTCCGCTACGAGGACGTCTTTCAGCGCTCCTGAGCGCTATCGCTTTTTCGGTGGTCGCGCCGGTTGATGCGAAAAACCGGATTCCACTTTTTCACCCGGCGCTGTGGGCGCGACGTCAGAAAAGTCCTGGCTTCTCCCGTTTTAAGCGGTCGACGATCTCGCGGATGTCTTGATCGTGATCTTTGTGGGCCACCAGCACGGCCTCCGGCGTAGCGATCACGATCAAGTCCTCAATACCGATCGTGGCAACGAGCGGTCCCTCGCTGCGAATGTAGGACTGGCGGGTCGCCAAGGTCAGAACATCGCCGATCGTCGTCGTTTCTGTCTCGTCGCGCTTGGCCATGGACCAAAGCGCCGACCATGATCCCACATCCGCCCATCCGAAATCGGCCGACACGACGGCCGCCTTGTCCGTCCGTTCTATGACGGCGTGATCGATGGAGATGGCGCGGCACTGTGCAAACGAAGAGCGCTCGATATGGAGAGAGCCGGCGTCGCGCTCCGCGTGCTCCACCGCCTGCGTGGCGGCGGCCAGCATGTCCGGCTCAAACGCGGCAAGTTCCGCCAGCAATGCGTCGACCCGTAGAAGAAAGATGCCGCTATTCCACAGATAATCGCCGCTCGCCAAATATTGCTCAGCTTTCGCCTGATCGGGCTTTTCAACAAACGCCGCCACGTGTCGCGCTTGTCCGTTGCCGATCGGCTCACCGGCTTTGATGTAGCCGTAACCGGTGGCGGGACTATCCGGCAAAATGCCGAACAGGGTGAGACAGCCGTTGCAGGCCGTGGCCTCCGCCCGGCGTACCGTCGCCTGAAAGGCGTTTGTGTCGCTGATCACGTGGTCAGCCGGCATCAGGAGCATCAGCGCATCGGGACGTTCCCGGCTTATGAGCAGAGCAGCGATTGCGGCGGCGGGAGCCGTGTTGCGCGGCGCCGGTTCCAGCACGATGGTCGCGTCGGCGGCGATTGCTGCCATTTGCTCCGCGATAGAAGCGCCATGCCTGTCGCTTCCGATGATGGTCAGCGGCTCGAACAAGCCCGCCTCGCAGACGCGCCGTGCAGCCTGCTGAAGCAAGGTTCCTTCGCCGATAAGCGGCAGCAATTGCTTCGGTGTGCTTTCGCGCGACAGCGGCCACAGCCGCGAACCGGAGCCGCCTGACAACAGGACCGGAAAGATCTTGGCGTCGCTCATGGCCTGCCGTCTCGGCTCGCGTGCAGCCCGGTGTTGGCATAGTTGATCGACAAGTCTTCTGGCGTCATTAACATCACGTCTCGTATCTTCGTCGACATCACGATCAATGATCTAAAGACCCCATTCTCTCGGCCGCGCAACCGAGATTGAAATCCGTGCGTCGATTTCTCTGCACGATCACGGCGGGCGTCAAAGACTTTAAGCCCTATAAGTTTGATTTCGTCCGATCTTCTTAGGGCACATGCTGCGCGCGGAACTTACATGCGCCAGTTGATCACCGACATAATGGAGTCAATTCGAGGTCCCGTCGTCGAGCGGGAGGTCATTGCTCCGTACGAGAATCGAAATGGGTCCAAATGTACTGTCTATCTCGTAGTTGTCGGCGATGTATTGGTCTAGCAGAGAACTGCCCTCTCGGCCTGAGTAGAGCTCCGCAGCGTCGTTGTCGAACTGAGCGTCTACATAGATTACGCGGACGTTTGCACGTACCAGGTCGGCGATCATCTCGCGCTGGACTGGCTCGGAGGTTTGGACTCCGGGATCATACCAGAACCAGCGGGTGGCTGGCATCCGACCAGTCAGCGCATAAACCGAGACATCGCTGAGTATAAGGACATCATGGCGACCGTTGGCCGACAGGATTGGCTCGCCAGCTTCCGTCAATTCCACCAAGCGCGCCTGCGCCCTGTCGCGCTCATTGGATGCCCCGCCGCTACCTTCTTGTCGGAACGGACCGAGGGTGTCGGCGCAACAGGCCGTGGCAGGCGCATCAAGGTTGTTCAGCCAGGTTCCGTGCGCTCTGACTTGCCCGAAGTGCAACGTCAGAAATAGACCGACGAGAGTGGCGCTGGCGAGCACAACGCGCGGCACTAGAAGGAAGCGCCCAACGCCCGTGAGGAGCCCGGCTCCAAGCGCTGCGAGGGCGAAAAGGCTCATCGCGCTGGCTATGTACATGTGGCTCGCCGACGGCCTTGTGAAACCCTTAGTGTATAAGATGAGCGCGGCGGCGCTCCCGATAATGACAAAAGCCCCAGTTGGGTTCGGCATCCAGCGACCGTTCAAGCGGCGTGCCAGCAAGAAACAGACCGCAACGGCCAGGATCGTAGCCGGCGCAAAATAGACCATCGCGAAGTGCACAGGACTTTGCGCCAGCATCGCTAAGCCAGGCCAGGGGGTTGAGCGTAGCTCGAAGTAGACCGGCCCGGCCACCTGTGTAACGTCCACGAATGCCGGCGCCAGGATGCCTGAGGCAAAGAGGCCAGCGGCGACTAGAATAACCGGGACCGCCGAAAGAGCGCCCGCGAGAAAGTAGGCGCGACGGCTCAGGTGCTTCGTCGGATCGCTAAGCAGACAGCCCACGAGCGCCGCGCCCCAAATGAATACTGCGTGGGGACCGAGATCATAGCGAAACAGAACGATCGCGCCGATGAGAGTTCCTGCCACGAGTGCTCTTACCGGCAGCGACATGAATGTCGCATTGTTGTATAGCCCCGCGGTCACGACAACCAGCCAAAGGAATAAGAGCCCAGCAGGCGTCACCGGATACAGCGGCAAGGCACTCCCAAGCGCCAGCCCGAGTGCCGCGAGCGCCATTGCGGCGCCAAAAATAATGCTCTGTGATCTCAGCGCTACCAGCGTAATCGTTCCGACGATTGCCGCGTTTAGAATCGCATCGTAAGCGCGGCCGACGAGGACGGTTTGGCCGAAAGTATCGTAGAGTATCGCAAGAATTAGGGGCTGCGCCGGTCCGTAGATCGAATAGTAGTCTACAGAGGGAAGTAGGCCGTGCCTGACTAATTGGCCACCCGTAAGCAGTATCCCTTCATCAAAACGACCGACGCTACCTGGCGAAAGAGCAATTAAAGTGAATGTTGCGATAAGAAAAGCAGCAAGAGGTTTCAACCGTGATTCCCCATCTCGCACGACCGGGCGTCAACGGACAGGAGAGGATGGCATTGCCCTGCTTCAGTCAAGCCTCTGCCGCTATGAGCGAGCCGACGGTCTGGGCACCTCAATCATGCGGACAAACGCCTCAGCCAAGTGCTTCCGCAGGCCGTTGATAATTGACCAGTGCCGCACTCCGCCTGTGCAAACTGGAAGATGGCGTTGCGGCCGGGGCGCATCAACTGGCGACGGTCTCAATCAGCCGCTCCCGGCGAGGCTGCCGACTGGGTCTCGAAGGTCGCGGGCGTTGGCTGTGTCCGTCGCAGGCTCGCCAAGTTGTAGGCCAGCGCGTGAGCCGGACGGCGTTGGCGGCGAAGCACGCGCAGAAGCCTCGCGTCCGCGTCAGCGCGTGCTAGTCTATTATGCGCCTAAACCACCACGCCTCGGCAGCGCGAGGAATGACGCTCATATGGGAAGTGCGGGATTATTCGTGCTGGATGAGAAGGAGTGCGTAGAGCCGTGGGGTCGCCTACTTGGCGGGGCGCATGCAATTACCACCCCTCCTTTCCAGTGCGACGCTCGGGAAATCCTAGCGGCTACCCAGCGCAAGGTGCTTCCGATAGGCGCGGCGCGGTCCTACGGCGATGTGTGCCTCAATCGTGACGCGGGGCTCATATGCACGACCCGGCTTGACCGCCTGATCTCAGCGGACTGGGTGAACGGTGTTATCCGCGCGGAAGCGGGCCTGACTCTCGACGCGCTTCTCAAGATAGCGATTCCACGCGGCTGGTACCCTCCGGTCCTCCCCGGCACGAAATTCGTCACGCTCGGCGGTGCGGTCGCTAACGACGTCCACGGCAAGAACCACGAGAGCGCCGGCACCTTCGGCTGCCACGTCAGGCGGCTCGGCTTGGCGCGCTCCGACGGAGCACTCGTCGAGCTCTCCGAAACAGAGAACACGGAGTTTTTCGCTGCTACAATCGGCGGGCTCGGCCTCACCGGGCTGATCCTGTGGGTGGAGCTGCAGCTGAAGCCGGTGACCTCCTCGCACATAGACACGGAAACGCTGGAGGTCGCCGATCTCGACGAGTTCTTCCGCCTGGCGGAGGCGAGCAGCGACTGGGACTACACCGTCGCCTGGGTCGACTGCCTCGCCTCGGGCAAGGCGCTCGGGCGTGGGCTATTCATGCGCGGCCGCCATGCCGAGGGCGGACCGCTGCGTTCGCACGGCGAGCCGCACCTCAGCGTGCCACTCGCCGTACCGTCCTGGCTCCTCAACGGCGCGACGATGAGCGCATTCAACGCCGCGTATCGGGCGCGGCCCTGGGCCAAGGGACGGCGACTGGTGCACTACGATCCGTTCTTCCACCCGCTGGACTTCGTGTCGAACTGGAACAGGCTCTACGGCCGCCGCGGCTTCTATCAGCATCAATCGGTAGTGCCGCACCAGGCGGCGCCGGCGACGCTGCGCCGGCTGCTTGGCCTCACCGCCGAGCACCGCGAGGGCTCTTTCCTCACCGTGCTGAAGCTGTTTGGCGACCGCCGCTCCCCGGGGCTTATGTCCTTTCCAATGCCCGGGGCGACGCTGGCGGTGGACATCGCCAATCAGGGCGAGAGCACGCAGAAGCTGCTGCGCGCCATGACCGACGCCACGCTGGAGGCGGGCGGGCGCGTCTATCCCGCCAAAGATGCCACCATGTCGGCGGATGCCTTCCGCCGCTTCTATCCCGACTGGCAGAAGGTGGAAGCGCTGCGCGACCCGAAAATCATGTCCGATTTCTGGCGGCGGGTGGCGCGATGAGCGGCGCAGCGTCCCGCAACGTCTGGATTCTCGGCGGAACCTCGGCCATCGCGCAAGCCTATGCACGGCGTCTAGCGGAAAGGGGCGCTGGCCTGGTGCTTGTCGGCCGCAACGAAGAGAAGCTGCAAGCCAACGCCGCTGATCTTTCCGCGCGCGGCGGCGAGGCTTCGGTGGAGACGACCGACCTAATCGCCGCCGATTTCGACAGCGTCGCCGCCGGGCTCTTCGAGCGCCACGGCCAGCCCGACGAGGTGGTCGTCGCCTACGGCCTGCTCGGCACGCAGCCGCAGGCGGTCGCCGATCTCGGCCACGCGCGCGAGATCATCGATGCGAATTTCACTAGCACCGCTTTGTGGCTGCTGGCGATCCGCGCCCGCCTCGACCCGAAGCGCCCAGCGACCATCGTGGTCCTCAGCTCCGTTGCCGGCGACCGCGGCCGCCGCGCCAACTTCGTCTACGGCGCGGCGAAGGGCGGGCTCGACCGCTTCGTGGAGGGCCTGCAGCACGCCCATGCCCGTACGCCGCTGCATCTTGTCCTGGTAAAGCCCGGCTTCGTCGACACGCCGATGACGGCGCATCAGAAGAAGGACGGCCCGCTCTGGGCGACGCCTGAGCGTATCGCGCGCGAAATGGAGCGTGCGGTCGAGCGCCGCAGGTTCGTGGTCCGCACGCCCTGGTTCTGGATGCCGATCATGCTGGTCATCCGCAACCTGCCGCGGTTTCTGTTCCATCGGCTGAAGATATGAACGCGGGTCAGCCGGCACGGAAGATCGTCGTCACCGGCGCCGCCGGGCTCGTCGGGCAGAATCTCATCCCGCGGCTGAAGGCGCGCGGGCCGACGGACATCGTCGCCATCGACAAGCATCCGGCCAATACGGCGACCCTGCGGCGGCTCCACCCCGACATCCGCGTCATCGAAGCCGACCTGTCGCGCGACAAGGGCTGGCAGGCCGAGCTGGCGGATTGCGATGTCGTGATCGTCTGCCATGCGCAGATCGGCGGGCTCGATGCGGAGGCGTTCGAGAGCAACAACGTCGTCGCGACGCGCCGTGTCCTGGAGGCGCTCTCCGACAACGAGGCCGCCTATCTTGTTCACCTCAGCTCATCGGTCGTGGAGTCGGCCGCCAACGACTGGTACACCAAGACGAAGGCGGCGCAGGAGCGCGTCGTCATGGAGTCGGGCCGCCCGCATGTGGTGTTGCGCCCAACGCTGATGTTCGGCTGGTTCGACCGCAAGCATCTCTGCTGGCTCGCCCGTTTCATGCAGCGCGTGCCGGTTTTCCCGATCCCCGGCCACGGGCGCTTCCTGCGTCAGCCGCTCTATGCCGGCGATCTCTGCGAGATCGTGCTGGCGTGCATCGACAAGCGCCCCAACGGCGCCGCCTACAACATCTCCGGCCGGGAGACGGTCGCCTACATCGATCTGATGCGCATGGTGCGCGACGCCACCGGCGCGCGCGCAGCGATCGTGCCGATCCCTTACCGGCTGTTCTGGTTCTTGCTGCGGGGCTACGGGCTGTTCTCGCGCGATCCGCCCTTCACCACGAAGCAGCTTGAGGCGCTAGCGACGCCCGACCTCTTCGAGGTGATCGACTGGCCGGGCATTTTCGGCGTCAGCGCCACACCGCTGCGCGAGGCGCTGGAGGAGACGTTCCGGCACCCGGACTATTCGCAGATTGTGCTGGAGTTCTGATCTTGAGCCGGGTTGTTGTGATCGGCGCAGGCGCGATGGGACTAGCGGCCGGCTACCATGCCGCCAAGCGCGGCCACGCGGTCACCGTGCTGGAGGCGGCGCCGGAGCCCGGTGGCATGGCGGCGCATTTCGATTTCGCCGGCCTGTCGATCGAGCGCTTCTATCACTTCATCTGCAAGTCGGACCGCGCCACTTTCGAGCTACTCTCCGAGCTGGGACTTAAGGACCGGACGCGCTGGACGCCCACGACGATGGGCTATTACGTCGACGGTGCGCTCTATCCCTGGGGAGAGCCGTTGTCGCTGCTGAAATTCCCGAAACTCACGCTCTTTGAAAAGCTACGCTACGGGGCGATGATGTTTGCCGCAAGCAAGCGTAACGACTGGCGCAGCCTCGAACACGTCTCGGCGAAAGCGTGGATCACGCGCTGGTGCGGGCGTGCCGTTTACGACCGGCTGTGGGCGCCGCTCTTCGAACTGAAATTCTATGAATATGCCGAAAACATTTCCGCCGCCTGGATCTGGACGCGCATCAAGCGCGTTGGCACGTCGCGCCGCTCGCTCATACAGGAGGAGCTCGGCTACATCGAGGGCGGCTCCGAGACGCTCGTCCATGCGCTGGTCAAAGCCATCGAGGGGATGGGCGGAGCCGTCGTGCTGAACGCCCCGGCTGAGCGCATCGAGACCAGGGACGGACGCGTGACCGGCGTGATGGCCGGTGGCGCGCATCACCCCGCCGACGCCGTGATCGCCACCGTGCCGACGCCTTATGTCAGCGCGCTCGCCCCCGACCTGCCGGAAAACGACCGCGCGCGCTATGACGCCATTCGCAATATCGGCGTGGTCTGCGTGGTCTTCCGTCTTAAGCGCTCCGTGACGCCGCATTTCTGGGTCAATATTTCCGACAGCCGCTTCCAGATCCCCGGCATCGTGGAGTTCTCCAACCTGCGCCCGGTCGGCGACACCATTGTCTACGTGCCCTATTACATGCCGACGACGCAGCCGAAATTCGCCGCCGGCGACGCAGAGTTCCGCCGTGAGAGCTTCGACTATCTGAAGCGCATCAACCCGGAACTCGGCGACGACGATCTGATTGCCTGTCATGTCGCCCGTCTGAAGCACGCGCAGCCCGTCTGCCCGCCCGGCTTCCTCTCCATGCTGCCGCCGGTGGAGACGGCCATCGACGGGCTGCAGATCGCCGACACCTGCTTTTACTACCCGGAGGACCGCGGCATCTCCGAGAGCGTGCGCTTCGGCAAGATGATGGCGGAGCGCATCGCATGAAGCCGATGCTCCAACGCTGGTCCGACACGCCCACTGGTGTCGTGCAGTTCGTCATTTTTACCGCTGCGGGCGGCATCGCCGCTGCGGTCAATATTCTCTCGCGCATCCTCTTCGATCTCGCGATGCCATATGAACTCTCGATCATCGCGGCATATGGCTGCGGAATGACCACGGCCTACCTTCTCAATAGGACGTTCGTCTTCGCCGCATCGGGCCGAAGCGTGCACAGCGAGTATGTGCGCTTTGCACTGGTGAATCTTCTTGCGGTGGCGCAGGTCTGGATCGTCAGCGTGGGGCTGGCGCGGTACGTCTTCCCAGTCGTCGCTTTCTCCTGGCACCCGGAAACCGTCGCGCACGTGATCGGCGTGTTCGTCCCGGTGCTCTCAAGCTATCTCGGCCACAAACACTTCTCGTTCGCCTCGCGGCCCGGTAACCAATAGGGCCAATCTGGAGCATGATCCCGAAAAGTGGACACCATCTTTTCGGATAAGATCATGCTCCAGCAAAGACATAGAGTTTCCATTCTGATTCCATCAGAATGGAAAAGGCTCTAAAGCGCTACTGCGAAGGTAATGGCCACGAGCAAGCCGAGCAGCCAGCTCTGACGGTCCTGCAGGGCGAACACGACCGGATCGGCCTCAAGCTCCATGCGGTGGGCGAGCAGCCAGATGCGCATCAGCCACACCGTCACCAGCGCTGGCATAGCGTAGAGCCATTCCGGGTCGGTGTACAAGCCCGACGGCGCGGCGTCGTTCGCCAGGTAGAGCAGCACGATGACGATGGAGACGAGGCCGGCGCCCACACCAAAGGTCAGCGTCAGCGGCCAGTCGTCGCTGCGGTAGCCGCGCCCGGATACCTCCTCCACGCCGCGGTGATCGGCATACACGATCTCCACATGCCGCTTGGTAAGCGCAAGCGACAGGAAGAACGCCCACGAGAAGCTGAGGAGCCAGGGCGAGAACTCCAGCCCGATCACCGTCGTCCCCATGACGATTCGGAGCATGAACAGCACGCCGATGATGAGCACGTCGAACAGCGGCACACGCTTCAGGCCGAACGAATAGCCGAGCGTCAGCGCGAGATAGAGCAAAAGCGTCAGCGCGAAGGGTGGCGACAGCAGCATCGCACCGATCATCGCGCCAAGGACAAGAAGCGGCGCGCCGATGAGCCCGACGGCAACCGGCAGCTCGCCGCTGGCGAAGGGGCGGTTGCGTTTCGTCTGGTGCAGCCGATCGGCCTGCAAGTCGGAGATGTCATTGATCATGTAGGCGGCGGAAGCAAGCACGCAGGTCAACAGGAAAGCGGCGACCGTAGTGATGACGTTCCCTGGGTCCGTATAGGCGTGGCCGAGCATCAGCGGAACGAAGATGAGTAGATTTTTTGACCACTGATGCACCCGGGCGGCGCGCAGCCAGATGCGCATCCCAGCCGGCGGCCGTCGCAACTCCGCTAACACCGTTGCCCCTGCCAGGGTCTTCGCTGCAGTGCGCAGATCAACATCGCAAAGAATCGCTCCACGCGACGCCAGGAAGAGCGGAACGTCGCTTGCATGATCGCCGGCATAAAGAAACCCCTGTGGAAATCGTGCCTTGAGATAGGCGAGCTTCTCTGCACCTTTCAGATTGCGCGTGCCATCGCTACCGGCGACGGAATCGAAGAGACCGACATGGGATGCGATCGCTTGAGCAGTCGCTTCGTCGGCCGCCGTGACCAGGTGAACCGTCCGGCCGCGCGCCCTCTCTCGCGAGAGAAGCTCGATGAGCGGCTCGCGGTAGGGCACAGAGGCGGCGTCCAGGAGCCCGTGCTTTGCGATCTCCGCCTTCAGCGCCGCTCGACCTTTGCTGAGGACTGAAAGGCTGGCAAGAGCCGCTCTGGGATTGGAAAAGAGCAGCAATGCAAAACCTTCATGCAGCAAGTCGGCGCAAACAAGCGTGTTGTCGAGATCGACAACGAGCGGGATGCTAAGATCGGCGTCAAGCCCGCCACTTCGATCACGCATCGTTCGTTAGCCCACCAGTATGCGCTCTTGATCTAGCTTCTCGGAAACCGAATCTGTCTCGGGCCGAATGCTGCAGCTTTCCCAAAAGGTCTCTGAAAGTCCATGTATGACGCGACTGCCGGCAAGTGCCGCTAACAAGGCGTCCTTTCAGCAACGCTTTCGGATATGCTTTCAAGTGGGGGCACGCCAACATGCGACGTCCTGGGGCAGCGCCTCGCCGGCTTCATCGCCCACCACATCAGGAGCCCACGCGCGCAACACATGATCAAGACTTGCCGTCTTCTTCCTCGGCCTTGACGTCTTCCAGCGAAGGCGGCGACCAGCCGCGATCGGCGCGCTGGCTGAAGGCGCGTCCGCTTCCCTTCATCTCCGCGTCGAGCGTCTCTCGGACCTCTTTGGCTCGCGCCACATAGGCTTCGTTGCGATGGATCGGCACGTCTGGGTCGTAGACGTCGGCGAGGGCGGCGATGGCGCGGCCGTCCTTCTTCACGAATTGCTGCGCCAGCCGCTCGGCCTCAAAGGGGTGGATGCCGAGCGCCTCGAACGCGGAGCGCCCTGTGCGGACGCCGCTGTCGAATGTTTCGCGGATGATGTCGCGGCAGCCGGCGGCGTAAAGCTCGTAGACGTGATTGCGATCGATGGCCCGCGCAATCACGTGAACGCGTGGATGGTTCCGCGTCACGTAGCGCGTTAGCTCGGTGATCTGCTCGCGGCCGTCGATCGCAATCACAAGCAGGTCGGCGTTTTCGATGCCGGCGGCGTGGAGCAGGTCGGGGCGCGTCGCGTCGCCGAAATAGATGCGAAATCCGAAGGCGCGCAGCATCTCAAGCTGCTCGGAGCTGTAGTCCAGCACCGTCGGCTCATAGCCGATGCTGCGCAGCATGCGGTTGACGATGCCGCCGAAGCGGCCGTGTCCGGCAATGATGATGTTGGTCGTCTCGTCGATCGTGTCGGCTTCCTGTTCGCTGTCCTCGACGAATTTCGGCGCCACGACGCGCTCGTAGAGAACGAAGAGGACCGGCGTGAGCAGCATCGACAGCGCAACGATCAGGAGAAGTTGATCGGCGAGCGGCGGCGGGATGACGTTGTTCGTCACGGAAAACGCAAGGAGCACGAAACCGAACTCGCCGGCCTGCGCGAGACTGAACGCAAAGAGCCATCTTTGTGCGCCGCGTAGGCGAAAGGCCACGCCCAGAGCAAAGAGAATGAGTCCCTTCAGCGCGACCACCGCAAAGGTGAGGCCGAGGATCGAAAAGATGCTCTCGGCAAGGAGCGCAAAGTCGATGCTCGCGCCGACCGTTATGAAGAACAGCCCTAGAAGCAGCCCCTTGAACGGATCGACGTTGCTTTCAAGCTCGTGGCGGTACTCGCTGTTGGCGAGCACCACACCGGCAAGGAACGTGCCGAGCGCCGGAGACAGGCCCACCAGCGTCATCAGAAGCGCGATGCCCACGACCCACATCAGGGCGGCGGCCGTGAAAAGCTCGCGCAGCCGCGCCATGCCGATGAAGCGGAATGTCGGCCGGGTCAGCCAGCTCCCGCCGAGGACCACGGCGGCGATCGCAGCGACCGTGACCAGCGCCTGCTGCCAGGCGGCCATGCCGGCGACCAGGTTGAGATCCGCGCCGTGCCCGGTCTCGCCGTGCCCGGCGGCATCCCCATGACCGACATCGCCGACATCGGCGCCGGCGGAAGCGCCATGTCCCGCATCCGCCGCTCCAGTCGCGATCTCGCTCAATTCCGGCAGCGCCAGAAGCGGGATGAAGGCGAGCATCGGGATGACGGCAATGTCCTGAAAAAGCAGGACGGAGAAGCTGCTCTGCCCCCCATCGCTGCGCATCAGGCCCTTTTCGCTCAAGGTCTGAAGCACGATGGCGGTGGACGACAGCGCCAGGATGAAGCCGATGGCGAGCGCCACCGACCAGGACTGACCGAGCGCCATCGCGCCGGCCATGATCAGCGCGGCCGTGCCCACGACCTGAAGCCCGCCGAGCCCCAGAAGTTTGTTGCGCATCTCCCAGAGCCGGCGCGGCTCAAGCTCCAGGCCAATCAGGAACAGCATCATGACAACGCCGAACTCGGCGAAATGCTGAATGGCGATCACATCGACATCGATCGCGGTCAGAAGCGGACTGAGGGCCACGCCGGCCAGCAGGTAGCCGAGCACGGAGCCGAGGCCGAAGCGCGACGCGATCGGCACCGCGACGACGCCTGCGAACAGGAAGATGAACGCCAGGAGAAGAAGCTCGCCCATGGATCAGGCCTCGATCGGGATCGGCAATGTCTGGTGCGATACAACGTCGTGCGCGTCGACGCGGGCGAAGTCATAGCGATCGTCGCGGATCGCGGTGAGGAGTTTGACGTAGCCCTCGACGTGCAGCGCGGCTTCGCCGCTGCTCGGCGCGCGCAAAGACGAAAACAGGACATAGGGCGGTGCAAAGCGCATCTTGCAGAGCCGCGCGGTCTGTTGAAGCGGCGTCAGGAAGGTGCGAAACGGAAACCGCTGATAGCCGTCCGCGGTGTAGGCATCGGCCGGTCCGGCAGCCGTCAGCGCCAGCATCATGGTCTTGCCGGCCAGCTTGTCCCCGCCGGCCCCGTAGGCGAAGCCGTGCTCCAGGACGAGGTCCTGCCACTCTTTGATGAGTGACGGTGTCGAATACCAGAACATCGGACACTGAAAAAGCACGACGTCATGGGCGAGCAGCCGCTCTTGCTCGCGGT
Source organism: Afifellaceae bacterium (assembly GCA_028281235.1). Lineage (GTDB taxonomy): Bacteria > Pseudomonadota > Alphaproteobacteria > Rhizobiales > Afifellaceae > DASWJZ01. The sequence continues at coordinate 153,710 of JANQKG010000036.1, forward strand.
CGATGTCGATATTGTGCCGCGGATACGCGCCGTAGAGGTCGACGAAATCGATGCCGTCTACGCGCCGCGCGGCGTCGGCCATCGCTTTGTTGACGTGCGAATACTTATGGCCGGGATGAGCGTAGTAGAGGAGCAGTCTTGCCATCTGATCTCTCATAGGGAGGCATGGACCGCCAGACGCACGGAGCCCGACCAAGTGTCAAGCGCCAACCTGGGCCGGAGCGTCGCGCTGCCGACGCACGGAAAAGGCGAGGGGTGGCCAAAGCAAACGGCGACTTGTGATAATTTCGAGTTTGTTGATTCCCGCGATTGCACCCGCTTCAGTCAATGCATCGCTCGCGCTCTTGGAGCCGTTCGGCGGCACCAGTAGGAAGAGCCCTTCGCCGTCGCTGAGCTTTTTGCGCCTTGGCGGAAGGCCTCGCGCTGCGTCAGAGCCATTGTGTTGGTATCGCCATTTTGAAGTGTTGGTATCGGGGCCAGAATAGACCAACAATACCAAGAGATCAGCGGCCGCTGGTGCCGGCTGAGGGACTCGAACCCCCGACCCCCTGATTACAAATCAGATGCTCTACCAACTGAGCTAAGCCGGCCTATGTGAAGGGCGTTACGTCAGCTTCACGGCGCTGTCCAGGCGCTGTGGCCGACAATGTCTGTCGCGCTCCTATATAATACGCATGGTCTCCAAATACGCGCCGAGCGGAGCGACAAAATCCGCGGCGGTCCTTGCCGCGTTCACCGCCGCTTTGCTCACCGGATCGGCGGTCGCCCTGGCTGGCGGCCTGTCGTTCGGCTCAGCACCCCAGCGCCCCGAGATGCGCTCCTACCAGCCCTATACCGGCCTGCAATTCGGCTTTCGCCCGGAGCCGCCCGGCCGGCGCGGCATTCGGCCTGAGCCGAAGACGCGGCCCGAGATCATCATGCCCGAGCCTGTCTCGCCGCTCATCGAATATGGTACGTCGACACCGCACGCCGGGCAGTATTATCGCTATTGCCCCAGACCAACCGGGTGTAGGTGAACGAACTCAGGGCTCGGCGTCAGCAGCGGCGTGGGATACGCAGCGTGGCGGCGACGTGATTGAACATGCGGCAGGGGCGGAGCACGATCGGCCGCTGCTCAACGCGACCGATGACGATGAGCTTTTCGTGTTGCTCGACGTGGTCGGCGCGCTTGATGCTGCCGGTGATGATCGGTGCTTCGTCGGGTCGCGGCTTCGGTGTCCGGGCAAGCTCCGCATCGGCCATGGCGATGTCGATGGGCTCGTCCGGGTTGGCAAGCAGCGCCTTCAGTGCGAGCTGTGTTTGCGATGCCGGTGGCGAGGCAAGGTCAACGGTCTCGCTTGGGGCCGCTGGTTCCGTCGCCGTCGCCGGTCGTGTCCTCGGTGTCCTGGCCGTCACAGGTGCGGCCGCTTGTTGTGCAGCGAGCTGCACGGTGTCGCCGGAGCTGTCCCCGGATCCATTTGTCAGCACATAAGCCGCGCTACCGGCCGCCGCCGTAAAGGCGACGAGGCTGAAGGCCAAGACCCAGCGCTTGGCTTTCTTCAAAAATCGATGCCAACGCGTATGCCGGCCGTTCACGATGTCCTCGATGCTGACCGAGCGGATGGCATCCAGCCTGCGGGCCCGGCGAGACTCCATACTCATTTTGCGAACTCAGACTCCAACGCAACAGACGCTAAGTCTCTCGCGATATGGTTGCTATCGCGTTAAGCGGCGCTGGTTCGGCTAAGCATCACGGCGCGTGATCGCGTAAAGCGCCACCGCCGCCGCGTTGGAGACATTGAGGCTGGTTATCGGACCAGGCATTGCAAGGCTGACCAGTCGATCGCAGGTCTCGCGCGTCAGCCGGCGCAGGCCCTTGCCCTCCGCGCCAAGCACGATCGCGACCTTGTCGCCGGCGGCGAAAGCCTCCAGCCGCTCCGGGCCATCGCTGTCGAGGCCGATCCGCTCAAAGCCGAGATCGGCCAGCGCGTGGAGCGCCCGCGCCAGGTTCTTGGCACGCACCAGCGCCACATGCTCCAGCCCGCCGGAGGCGGTTTTGGCCAGCACGCCGGATTCCGCCGGGCTGTGACGCTCCGCGAGCACAAGCGCGTCCGCGCCAAACGCGGCGGCTGAACGGAGCACGGCCCCGACATTGTGCGGATCGGTCACCTGGTCGAGCACGACAATGAGGCGCGCCTCGCCGAGATCGGTGATGTCCGGAGCGGGGAGGGGATCGGCGATGATTGCGATCCCCTGATGCACGGCGCCCGCGCCGGCCGCGCGATCGATCTCGCGCGCCTCGACCGGCTCCGGCAGATCGGCAACGCCCTCAGCGCTGAGGCGGGCGAGCGCGTTCTTCGTCGCCAGCACGCGACGGATGCGACGGCGCGGGTTCTTCAGCGCCGCAAGCGCGCTGTGCCAGCCATAGATCGTCTGAGGCTGGTCGCCCGCGTGCCGCGCCGCGTTGCGTGTCCGCCTGCCGCGCCGTTCGTTCATCCCGTTTCGCTCATCGAGCGCGTTTTAGCCGTGGCCAAAGCGGCGACCAACCCTTCAGGCCGTGATTGACAGGTCCAGACGGCCCGCGCATATACGGCGCCCGTCAGAACCGCTCGCCCGCGGGTGTTTGGTTCAAGGTGCGGGGGAGTGTCCCGAGCGGCAAAGGGGGCGGACTGTAAATCCGCTGGCGTAAGCCTTCGTAGGTTCGAGTCCTACCTCCCCCACCACGCTTCGCGTGGCAGAGGACAGAAGTCAGATATCAGAGGTCAGAGTTGGGTACAGCAAAGGCTCTGAGTTCGTTTTCTGATATCCGACCTCTGACATCTGACCGCGGGTATAGCTCAATGGTAGAGCAGCAGCCTTCCAAGCTGAATATGCGGGTTCGATTCCCGCTACCCGCTCCAGGTATCAGATGTCGGAAGACAGAGGTCATGAACCGCTTCGGCACTGTCCTCTGTACCTGAAATCCGACCTCTGATAGGTAGAGTGGTAACGATTTGCGCCACAATCTCTGATTTGTATCATGATATGGTGCAAATGGAGATTGTAATGAGGATTCTGACCATTGTGATCGCCGTCCTAATGAGTGCGTCTATGGCAATGGCGCATGGTGGCGGCTGCCGCAAAAGCTCTCCGGCCGGTCAGTGCTGCCATATGGACAACAGCACTGGTACCGTGCACTGCCACTAGGCCATCGGCGCCACAAACCACTTGCCTTCTGACCTCTGATATCTGACATCTGCCCTCTGATAGGGGTATAGCTCAGCTGGTAGAGCGACGGTCTCCAAAACCGTAGGTCGGGGGTTCGAGTCCCTCTGCCCCTGCCATCATATGTCGCTTCGACACACCAAAATCGCAGTTGAATCAGGAGCTTGCGACGCGTTTTGCGGTCTCTCGACAAGGTGAACATTGCGCGCCCAAAACGCTTGCGCAGCGGGCGCCATTTGCTTAAATAGGGAAGCGTGAAGGCGCGCGAACCCATTCGCGCGCCTTCGAATTCGCGCGGTATGGCCAAAACAAACCCGTTTCAGTTTCTTCAGCAGGTCCGCAGCGAGACGGCCAAAGTCACATGGCCGACTCGGCGTGAGACTGCGATTACGACGTTGATGGTGTTCGTCATGGTGTTCTTGGCGACGATTTTTTTCTTTGTCGCCGACCAATTAATGAGCTGGGGCATCGGCCTCATGCTCGGCACGTCCGGCTAGTCCGGCCCAAGAAGAACCCGCGGAACTCTGGATGGCGAAGCGCTGGTACATCGTCCATGCCTACTCGAACTTCGAGCGGAAGGTGGCGGATTCCATTCGCGAGAAGGCCGCCGCCGCCGGGCTGAGCGAACTCATAGACGACATTCTCGTGCCGACGGAGAAGGTCGTGGAAATGCGCCGCGGGCGCAAAGTGGATTCAGAGCGAAAGTTCTTCCCCGGCTACGTGCTGGTGAAGATGGACATGACCGACGAGGCGTATCACCTGATCAAGAATACGCCGAAGGTCACTGGTTTTCTGGGCGCCGACAGCCGCCCGACGCCGATACCCGACGCTGAGGCTGAGCGCATCATGGCGCAGGTCCAGGAAGGCGTGGAGCGGCCGAAGCCGTCGGTGAGCTTTGAGGTTGGCGAGCGCATCCGCGTCGCCGACGGACCGTTCGCTTCTTTTGAAGGGAACGTGGAGGAAGTGGACGAGGAGCGCGCGCGGTTGAAGGTGGCGGTGTCCATCTTCGGGCGCGCCACACCCGTTGAGCTGGAATACGGCCAGGTCGAGAAGGTCTGAGCCGGGAGGGCGTCGCCGTTTGGCCGACGCCGGACGTGGAGCGGAGGCTCTGCGAAAGTCGTGGAAGGCTGGCCCCCGACGCCATCGGGCGGCTGATGAGGCCGGACCACGGACACCCCAACGCCGCGCCCTGAAGGGGTCGGCACGAGAACGGAGTGCGTCATGGCGAAGAAAGTCGCGGGCTACCTGAAGCTTCAGGTGCCTGCCGGAGCCGCCAACCCGTCGCCGCCCATCGGGCCGGCGCTCGGTCAGCGCGGCCTCAACATCATGGAGTTCTGCAAGGCGTTCAACGCCGCCTCGCAGGATATGGAGAAGGGTGCGCCGATACCGGTCATGCTGACGATCTACGCCGATCGCAGCTTCACCTTCGAGATGAAGGCGCCGCCGGTGTCGCATTACCTGAAGAAGGCGGCCGGGCTGCAGAAGGGCGGTCAGACGCCGGGCCGCAGCGTCGCCGGCAAGGTGACGCGCAAGCAGGTGCAGTCGATCGCCGAAGATAAGATGAAGGACCTCAACGCGGAGAGCGTGGAGGCGGCGATGCGCATGGTGGAGGGCTCGGCCCGCTCCATGGGCCTGGAAGTGGTGGGCTAGGCGATGGGCAAGCTTGGAAAGCGCGTCAGGAAGGTCCGCGAGGGCATTGATCGCGATCAGCTTTATCCGCTCGGCGATGCCGTGCGCATGGTGAAGGAACGCGCCATCGCCAAGTTCGATGAGACCATCGAGGTGGCGCTCAATCTCGGCGTTGATCCGCGTCACGCCGACCAGATGGTGCGCGGCGTGGTGACGCTGCCCAACGGCACGGGCCGCTCCGTCCGCGTGGCGGTCTTCGCCCGCGGCGACAAGGCCGATGAAGCCAAGGCAGCCGGCGCCGATGTTGTGGGCGCGGAGGAATTGGTGGAGACGGTGCAGAAAGGGCAGATCGATTTTGACCGCTGCATCGCAACGCCCGATCTGATGCCGCTCGTCGGACGGCTCGGCAAGATTTTGGGGCCGCGCGGGCTCATGCCCAACCCCAAGGTCGGCACCGTCACCAACGATGTGACGCAGGCCGTGAACGACGCCAAGGGCGGCGCTGTCGAGTTTCGCGTCGAGAAGGCCGGCATCGTGCAGGCCGGAATCGGCAAGGCGTCCTTCACCGAGGCGGCGCTGGAGGAGAACATCCGCGCGCTGACGGATGCGGTGAACAAGGCCAAGCCCTCGGGCGCCAAGGGAACCTACATGAAGCGCGTGGCGCTGAGCTCCACACAAGGAGCCGGCGTGCGCGTCGACCCGGCCTCGCTCTCAGCGGGCTGAGGCCGCGATTTGAGGAATTTGCCTGGGCTACGGCCCAGGCCAAGCGTTTCGCCCAAAGCGCTTCGGCGCTGCGGGCGGAAAAGGACCGGCAGGCAAGCCTGCTGGTCCGTCCTGTCCGAGATTGCAGGTGAGCTTCGGCTCCTAAGCCCCGGTCAAATGGGCGGCCTGCATGAGACGGGTTCGAGAACCAATTTTGGGCCTTTCGGCCCACGTTCGGTTCGAACCTCTCGTCCTTCGCTTTCTTCGGGAAGCGAGGGCCCGGGCCTTCAAAGGTCCGGGGGACAGGCGTCACCGTCGCCCGTTCTCCGGAATCTTGGGAGCCGGGCGGCAAGGCGAAACGGCTCGCGATCTCGCTCAGGCGAGACCGGGCCAGATGAGGACAGAGGCAGTGGATAGAGCGCAAAAAAGCGAGATGGTGTCCACACTCAACCAGGTGTTTTCCAACACCGGGGTTGTGGTCGTGGCCCACTATTCCGGCCTGAACGTCGCCCAGATGACGGCCCTTCGCGGCCGCATGCGGGAGGCGGGGGCCAGCCTCAAGGTCGCCAAGAACCGACTCGTCAAGCTCGCCCTGAAGGATACGGACGTCGAGCACATCAGCGATCTGTTCCAGGGACCGACGGTCATCGCCTATTCGGACGATCCCGTCGCCGCCCCCAAAGTCGCCGCCGAATTTGCCAAGACGAACGACAAGCTCGTCATTCTCGGCGGCGCCATGGGGCCGACCACCCTGGACGCCAAAGGCGTGGAGGCGCTCGCCACCATGCCGTCGCTCGATGAACTGCGCGCCAAGCTGGTCGGCATGATCCAGACGCCGGCGACGCGCGTAGCCGGTGTGCTGCAGGCTCCGGCCGGGCAGCTCGCGCGGGTGTTCGGGGCCTATGCCGACAAGGGTGAAGCGGCCTGAGGCTGATCTTGATTGACCTGAGACCAAGGTTCGAACCGACAAGGAAACGACATCATGGCTGATCTATCGAAAATCGTAGAGGACCTCTCCAGCCTGACTGTCTTGGAAGCCGCCGAGCTCTCCAAGCTGCTGGAGGAGAAATGGGGCGTGTCCGCCGCAGCGCCGGTTGCGGTCGCTGCTGCCGGGGCGCCGGGCGCCGGCGCCGCCGAAGCGGCTGAGGAGAAGGACGAGTTCGACGTCGTCCTGGCTGCCATCGGCGACAAGAAGATCAACGTCATCAAAGAGGTGCGCGCCATCACCGGGCTTGGCCTGAAAGAGGCGAAGGACCTCGTGGAAGGCGCGCCTGGTACGGTGAAGGAGGCGGCCGCCAAGGCGGAAGCCGAAGAGATCAAGAAGAAGCTCGAGGACGTCGGCGCGACGGTCGAGCTGAAGTAGGCGTATCCGAGACCCGTCCGGGCGCGGAGCCGCTGCGCCCGGACATGAATGGCCGTTAGGGCCGCTGGCTGCCCCGATAGCCGCACCGACAGACGGTGCGGCTCTCCGGACAGCCGCTAGAAATTGGCGAGGACGATTTATGGCAAGAGCGACAAGTGCGAAGAAGGTGAGCTTCTCCGGCCGGCGCCGTATCCGCAAATTCTTCGGGCACATCACCGAAGCCGCCGAGATGCCGAACCTGATTGAGGTTCAGAAGTCTTCGTACGACCAGTTCCTGATGGTCGAGGAGCCGAAGGGCGGGCGAGGCGATGAGGGTCTGCAGGCGGTCTTCAAGTCGGTGTTTCCCATCACCGACTTTGCCGGCGCCGCCATGCTGGAATTCGTCCGCTACGAGTTCGATCCGCCCAAATATGACGTGGAGGAGTGCCGCCAGCGCGACATGACCTATGCCGCGCCGTTGAAGGTCACGCTGCGCCTCATCGTCTTCGACATCGATCCTGAGACGCAGGCGAAGTCGGTCAAGGACATCAAGGAGCAGGACGTCTATATGGGCGACATGCCGTTGATGACCGACAACGGCACCTTCATCATCAACGGCACCGAGCGCGTCATCGTTTCCCAGATGCACCGCTCGCCGGGCGTGTTCTTCGACCACGACAAGGGCAAGACGCACGCCTCCGGCAAGCTGCTCTTCGCCGCGCGCATCATTCCCTATCGCGGGTCCTGGCTCGACATTGAGTTCGACGCCAAGGACATCGTGCATGCGCGCATCGACCGCCGCCGCAAGATTCCGGTGACCTCGCTGATGATGGCGCTCGGCATGGACGGCGAGGGCATTCTCTCCACCTTCTATGAAGCCGTCACCGTGACGCGCGACGGCGACGGCTGGAAGCTGCCGCTCGACCCGGAGAAGCTGCGCGGCACCAAGCCGAATGAGGATCTGGTCGACGCCAAGAGCGGCGACGTGATTGCCGAGGCCGGCAAGAAGATCACCGCCCGCCTTGCCAAGCAGATCAAGGAGAAGAAGGTCCGTGCGCTGCGCGTCACCGATGAAGCGCTGATCGGCCGCTATTTGGCGGAAGACGTCGTCAACATGCAGACCGGCGAGATCCACGCCGAGGCAGGCGAGGAGATCACCGCCAAGCTGCTCACGACGTTTGACGAGGCCGGACACAAGAAGCTGCAGCTTCTTGAGATCGACCATGTCAATGTCGGCGGCTACATCCGCAACACGCTTGCCGCCGACAAGAACCAGAGCCGCGAAGAGGCGCTGTTCGACATCTACCGGGTGATGCGCCCGGGCGAGCCGCCGACGATCGATACGGCGGAGGCGATGTTCCACTCGCTGTTCTTCGATTCAGAGCGCTACGACCTCTCCGCCGTCGGCCGCGTGAAGATGAACATGCGCCTCGACCTCGATGCTGAGGACAGTGTGCGCGTGCTGCGCAAGGAGGACATCCTTGCTGTCATCAAGACTTTGGTCGATCTGCGCGACGGCCGCGGCGAGATCGACGACATCGACAATCTTGGCAACCGCCGTGTCCGCTCCGTCGGTGAGCTGATGGAGAACCAGTACCGCATCGGCCTGTTGCGCATGGAGCGCGCGATCAAGGAGCGCATGTCGTCTGTTGAGATCGACACGGTCATGCCGCAGGACCTGATCAACGCCAAGCCGGCGGCGGCTGCCGTGCGTGAGTTCTTCGGCTCCTCGCAGCTCTCGCAGTTCATGGACCAGACGAACCCGCTCTCGGAGATCACCCATAAGCGCCGCCTCTCCGCGCTCGGCCCCGGCGGTCTGACGCGCGAGCGCGCCGGCTTTGAGGTGCGCGACGTGCACCCGACCCATTACGGCCGCATCTGTCCGATCGAGACACCGGAAGGCCCGAATATCGGCCTGATCAACTCGCTGGCGACGTTTGCGCGGGTCAACAAATACGGCTTCATCGAGAGCCCCTACCGCAAGATCGTCAACGGCAAGGTGACCGACGAGGTCGTCTATCTCTCCGCCATGGAGGAGGCGAAATACACCGTCGCCCAGGCCAACGCGCAGCTCAACGACAAGGGCGGCTTCGTCAACGAGTTGGTGACCTGCCGCCATGGCGGCGACGTGTCGATGGTCTCGCGCGACCGCGTCGACCTGATGGACGTGTCGCCCAAGCAGCTCGTGTCGGTGGCCGCCGCTTTGATCCCGTTCCTGGAGAACGACGACGCCAACCGTGCTCTCATGGGCTCCAACATGCAGCGTCAGGCCGTGCCGCTGGTCAAGGCCGAGGCACCGCTCGTCGGCACCGGCATGGAGCCCATCGTTGCGCGCGATTCCGGCGCGGCGATCGGCGCGCGGCGCGCCGGCATAGTCGATCAGGTGGATGCCACGCGTATCGTCGTGCGCGCCACGCAAGAGCGCGATGCCTCCAAGTCGGGCGTCGACATCTACCGGCTGCAGAAGTTCCAGCGCTCCAACCAGTCGACCTGCATCACCCAGCGTCCGCTGGTGCAGGTGGGCGACGCCGTGGAGGCGGGCGAGATCATCGCCGACGGCCCCTCCACCGATCACGGCGACCTGGCGCTCGGCCGCAACGTGCTCGTCGCCTTCATGCCCTGGAACGGCTACAACTTTGAGGATTCCATCCTCCTGTCAGAGCGCATCGTTCGCGATGACGTCTTCACCTCAATCCACATTGAGGAGTTTGAGGTGATGGCGCGCGACACCAAGCTCGGACCGGAAGAGATTACGCGCGACATCCCCAATGTGTCGGAAGAGGCTCTGAAGAACCTCGACGAGGCCGGCATCGTCTATGTCGGCGCGGAGGTGACGCCGGGCGACATCCTGGTCGGCAAGATCACGCCGAAGGGTGAGAGCCCGATGACACCGGAGGAGAAGCTGCTCCGCGCCATCTTTGGCGAGAAGGCGTCCGACGTGCGCGACACGTCGCTCCGGATGCCGCCGGGAACCTTTGGCACGATCGTTGAGGTGCGCGTCTTCAACCGCCACGGCGTTGAGAAGGATGAGCGCGCCATGGCCATTGAGCGTGAGGAGATTCAGCGTCTCGCCAAGGACCGCGACGACGAGCAGTCGATCCTCGACCGCAACATTTACGGCCGGCTGTCGGAGATGCTGCGCAACAAGGTCGGCACGTCCGGCCCGAAGGGCTTCAAGAAGGGCACCAAGATCACCGAGGACGTGCTGGAAGCCTATCCGCGGTCGCAATGGTGGCACCTGGCGACGTCCGACGACAAGCTGATGACGGCGATCGAGCAGCTGCGCGCGCAATATGACGAAAGCCGCAAGCTCCTGGAGAGCCGCTTCATCGACAAGGTGGAGAAGCTCCAGCGCGGCGACGAGCTGCCGCCTGGCGTCATGAAGATGGTCAAGGTCTTCGTCGCCGTGAAACGCAAGATTCAGGCCGGCGACAAGATGGCCGGACGCCACGGCAACAAGGGAGTCGTGTCGCGCATCGTTCCCATGGAGGACATGCCGTTCCTGGAGGACGGCACGCCCGTCGACATCGTGCTCAATCCGCTCGGCGTGCCGAGCCGCATGAATGTCGGTCAGATCCTTGAGACGCATCTCGGCTGGGCCTGTGCCGGCCTCGGGTTGAAGGTCGGCGCCATGGTGGAGGACGCACGCCAGAACGGCGACACGAAGCCGCTGCGCGGCATGTTGGCCGATCTCTACGGCGACAACGACAAGAACGAGCCGGTCAAGGACTTCGACGATCCGTCGATAATGCGCCTTGGCGAGCAGCTGAGCGGCGGCGTTCCGATCGCCACGCCCGTCTTCGACGGTGCCAAGGAGGACCACATCGTGGATCTCCTGGGCAAATCCGGGCTCAACACGTCCGGTCAGACCTGCCTCTATGACGGGCGCTCCGGCGAGGCCTTCGACCGCAACGTCACGGTGGGCTACATCTATATGCTGAAGCTCCACCACCTCGTCGACGACAAGATCCACGCCCGCTCCATCGGCCCGTATTCGCTGGTCACCCAGCAGCCGCTGGGCGGCAAGGCGCAGTTCGGCGGCCAGCGCTTCGGCGAGATGGAAGTGTGGGCGCTGGAAGCCTACGGCGCAGCCTACACGCTTCAGGAAATGCTGACGGTGAAGTCCGACGACGTGGCCGGCCGCACCAAGGTCTACGAGGCGATCGTGCGCGGCGACGACACGTTTGAAGCCGGTATCCCGGAGAGCTTCAACGTGCTCGTCAAGGAGATGCGCTCGCTCGGCCTGAACGTGGAGCTGCAGGATTCCGATGCGGGCAACCGCATCACCGATCAGCACGAAGACGAACGAGACGCGGCGGAATAGTCGTCAGAGCATGATCCCGAAAAGTGGACACCGGTTTTCGGATAAGATCATGCTCAAACAAACAGTTAGAGCGTCAGAGCGATGTGGGCGTAACGCGAAAACGCTCTGGAACATAGTCGACAGAACAGAATAATCCTGAGAAGGCCGGCGCGACGGCCTAAGGAGTGAGCATGAACCAAGAGGTCATGAACATCTTCAGCCCGCAGGTGCAGATGCAGGTCTTCGACCAGATCCGCATCTCTCTGGCGAGCCCGGAAAAGATTCTCTCCTGGTCCTACGGCGAGATCAAAAAGCCGGAGACCATCAACTATCGCACCTTCAAGCCGGAGCGCGACGGCCTGTTCTGCGCGCGCATCTTCGGGCCGATCAAGGATTATGAGTGCTTGTGCGGCAAGTACAAGCGCATGAAGTACAAGGGCATCATCTGCGAGAAATGCGGCGTGGAAGTCACGCTCGCCCGCGTGCGCCGCGAACGCATGGGCCACATCGAGCTGGCTGCCCCCGTCGCCCATATCTGGTTCTTGAAGTCGCTGCCCTCGCGCATCGGGCTCATGCTCGACATGACGCTGAAGGAGATCGAGCGCGTTCTCTACTTCGAGAACTACATCGTCGTGGAGCCGGGCATCACGCCGCTGACGGAAAAGCAGCTCCTCACCGAGGACGAGTTCATCGAGGCGCAGGATCAGTACGGCGCCGATTCCTTCACCGCCATGATCGGCGCCGAAGCGATCCGCGAAATGCTGATCGCGCTCGATCTGGAGAAGGAGATCGTCTCGCTGCGTGAGGAGATCGCCACCTCCAAATCGGAGCTGAAGCCCAAGAAGCTTGCCAAGCGGCTGAAGCTGATTGAGGCCTTCGTCCAGTCCGGCAACCGGCCGGAATGGATGATCATGACGGTGGTCCCGGTGATCCCGCCCGACCTGCGCCCGCTGGTGCCGCTTGATGGCGGCCGCTTTGCGACCTCCGACCTCAACGACCTCTATCGTCGTGTCATCAACCGCAACAACCGCCTGAAGCGGCTGATCGAGCTGCGCGCGCCGGACATCATCATCCGCAACGAGAAGCGCATGCTTCAGGAAGCCGTTGATGCGCTGTTCGACAATGGCCGCCGCGGCCGCGTCATCACCGGCACGAACAAGCGTCCCTTGAAGTCGCTCTCCGACATGCTGAAGGGCAAGCAGGGCCGCTTCCGCCAGAACCTCTTGGGCAAGCGCGTCGATTATTCCGGCCGCTCCGTTATCGTGGTCGGGCCTGAACTCAAGCTGCACCAATGCGGCCTGCCCAAGAAGATGGCGCTGGAGCTCTTCAAGCCGTTCATCTACGCGCGGCTCGACGCCAAGGGTTTTTCCTCCACCGTCAAGCAGGCCAAGAAGCTGGTTGAGAAGGAGAAGCCGGAGGTCTGGGACATCCTCGATGAGGTGATCCGCGAGCACCCGGTGCTCTTGAACCGCGCGCCGACGCTCCACCGCCTCGGCATTCAGGCCTTCGAGCCGGTGCTGATTGAAGGCAAGGCGATCCAGCTTCACCCGCTGGTCTGCGCTGCGTTCAACGCCGATTTCGACGGCGACCAGATGGCCGTGCACGTGCCGCTGTCGCTGGAGGCGCAGCTTGAGGCGCGCGTCCTCATGATGTCGACCAACAACATCCTGCACCCGGCCAACGGTCAGCCGATCATCGTGCCGTCGCAGGACATCGTGCTCGGTCTCTACCACCTCTCCGTCATGCAGGAGAAGGAGCCGGGTGAGGGCATGGCCTTCGGCAATCTCGGCGAGCTGCACCACGCGCTCGATGCCGGCGTGGTGACGCTGCACGCCAAGATCAGGGGGCGCTACAAGACGCGCGACGAGGACGGCAACGAGGTCTCGCAGATCTACGAGACGACGCCCGGCCGCCTCCTTATCGGCGAGCTTTTGCCGAAGGACCCGAACGTGCCGTTCGATCTCTGCAACAAGCTGATGACCAAGAAGGAAATCAGCCGCATGATCGATGAGGTCTATCGCCATACCGGGCAGAAGGAGACGGTCATCTTCTGTGACCGCATCATGCAGCTCGGCTTCACCCAGGCCTGCAAGGCCGGCATTTCGTTCGGCAAGGACGACATGGTCATCCCGGCGACCAAGGCCAAGCTGGTCGCCGACACGCGCTCGCTCGTCGGTGAGTACGAGCAGCAATACAATGAAGGCCTGATCACGCAGGGCGAGAAATACAACAAGGTCGTCGACGCCTGGGCCAAATGCACCGATCGCGTCGCCGACGAGATGATGAAGCGCATCGAGTCGGTGGAGTTCGACAAGTCCAGCGGGCGGCAGAAGCCGGTCAACGCCATCTATATGATGTCGCATTCCGGCGCGCGTGGCTCGCCCGCCCAGATGAAGCAGCTTGCCGGCATGCGCGGTCTGATGGCCAAGCCGTCCGGTGAGATCATCGAGAGCCCCATCATCTCCAACTTCAAGGAGGGGCTCTCCGTGCTGGAATATTTCAACTCCACGCACGGCGCTCGCAAAGGCCTCGCCGACACGGCGTTGAAGACCGCCAATTCCGGCTATCTGACGCGGCGTCTGGTCGACGTGGCGCAGGATTGCATCATCACGGAAGAGGATTGCGGCACCGACCGTGGCCTCACGATGGAAGCGATCGTCGATTCAGGCCAGGTGGTCGCTACGCTCGGCTCGCGCATCCTGGGCCGCACGGCCGTGGACGACATCACCGATCCGCAAACCGGTGACGTGATCGTGGCGTCCGGCGAGCTCATCGAGGAGCCGCACATGGAGGCCGTTGAGGCCGCCGGCGTGCAGGCTGTGAAGATCCGCTCCGTGCTGACCTGCGAGACCAAGCATGGCGTCTGCGGCAAGTGCTATGGCCGCGATCTGGCGCGCGGCACGCCCGTCAATATGGGCGAGGCCGTTGGCGTCATTGCCGCACAGTCGATCGGCGAGCCGGGGACCCAGCTCACCATGCGCACCTTCCATATCGGCGGCACGGCGCAGGTGGTGGACCAGTCGTTCCTGGAATCGAGCTTCGAGGGCAAGCTGGAGATCCGCAACAAGGCGGTCGCCGTCGACTCCGCCAAGAACAAGGTGGTGATGGGTCGCAACGTGCAGCTTGCCATTATCGATGAGGCCGGCGAGGAGCGCGTAGCGCATCGCGTGCCCTACGGCGCTAAGCTGTTCGTCGATGACGGGGCGGCGATAACCCGCGGCCAGCGCCTGGCGGAGTGGGACCCCTATATGCGGCCGATCCTGACTGAGGCCGGCGGCGTGGTGGAATATGAGGACCTTGTGGAAGGCGCCTCCGTCACCGAATCGGCCGACGAATCCACCGGCATCACCAAGCGCTTCGTCATCGACTGGCGGGCGAGCCCGCGTGGCGCCGATCTGCGTCCCGCCATCGTCATCAAAGACAAGCGGGGCCGGGTGATGAAGGCCGAGCGCGGCCGCGACGCCCGTTACCTCCTGTCGGTCGACGCTATCCTCTCAGTCGACCCCGGATCGGCCGTGAAGCCGGGCGACGTGATCGCACGCTTCCCGCTGGAAAGCGCCAAGACACGCGACATCACCGGTGGTCTGCCGCGGGTGGCGGAGCTGTTTGAGGCGCGTCGTCCCAAGGACCACGCCATCATCTCCGAGATCGCCGGCACGGTGAAGTTCGGCCGCGACTACAAGAACAAGCGCCGCATCATCATCGAGCCGCCGGAGGAAGACGGCGAGCCGGTCGAATACCTCATCCCGAAGGGCCGCCCGTTCCATCTCCAGGAGGGCGACGCCATCGAGAAGGGCGACTTCATCCTCGATGGTCTGCCCGCGCCGCACGACATTCTGTCGATCAAGGGCGTGGAGGAGCTGGCGGCCTATCTGGTGAACGAGATCCAGGAGGTCTACCGGCTGCAGGGCGTGCTCATCAACGACAAGCATATCGAGGTGATCGTTCGCCAGATGCTGCAGAAGGTCGAGGTCACCGCCACCGGCGATTCAGACCTGATTGCGGGCGAGCAGATCGACGCGCTGGAGTTCGACGCCATCAACGAGGCGCTGAAGGCCGACAAGAAGACGCAAGCGGAGGCCGTGCCGGTGCTGTTGGGCATCACCAAGGCGAGCCTTCAGACGCGCTCCTTCATCTCCGCCGCCTCCTTCCAGGAGACCACGCGCGTGCTCACCGAGGCTGCCGTCAATGGCAAGACGGATACGCTGGAGGGCCTCAAGGAGAACGTCATCGTCGGCCGGCTCATCCCGGCGGGCACCGGCGGCACCATGTCCGACCTGCGCCAGGTGGCGCACCGGCGCGACCAGCTCATTTTGGAGGAGGAGCGCAAGCGCGCCGCCGCCGATGCGCAGCTCGCGATTACCGACATGGCCGACCAGGCGGCCGAGTAGCGCGGGAAAGGCGTCTCCTACGACATCCGAAAGGGCCGCCCCCGGGCGGCCTTTTCCTTTGGTAGCGACAGCCAAAGAGGGCGCCTGTCGCCCTCCCGCCACAGGGGTAGAAATAATCCGTTAAGGCATTCCATGTTTGTTGTGGCGAAGGCCGAAGCGGCCTAGGAAGGCGTGGGGAGCGGGGGCTTCCAGACGGTGAAAACGGAAGTAAGGTCCGTGCGGGCTGGCACGGGTCGCCCTGTCTTTCGTGTGCGTCGACGGCACGGTGTTTGTGGGGATTGAATTGATGTCTACCGGTTTTGTTTGGCGCTGTTTTTTGTTCCTTGGACTGACGGCGGGATACGTCGTCGTGGCGGCGTTGCCCTATCTCGCCTGAACCGGCGCCGCACACCCAAAAAATCCCGAAAACCGGTGCTCCCGCGGGGTTGACGCCCCCCGGGGCAATCGCTAGATGAACGCAGCCCGAGGGCAGGCGGTAAGCCGAGCCCGGTTCCTGTGCGTCCAAAGCCGCAGGACCTAGTCGACTTAGACGCTGCCAGGGTCAGACGCTGAAGTAAGAGGTCAAGATCGCGACCTTAGGGCTCGCGGTCCTCTGCTTTTTTCGGCACCGGCGCTTTCAAGAGCGCACGGTGCGATTTTCATCGCACGTGACGCGTGCACCTAAGGACACGGACAGGAACGACAGGCGAGAATGCCGACGATCCAGCAGCTCATCCGCAAGCCCCGGCAGGTGCCGGCCAAGCGGAACAAGGTTCCCGCGCTCGACGCCAATCCGCAGAAGCGCGGCGTGTGCACGCGCGTCTACACGACCACGCCCAAGAAGCCGAACTCGGCGCTGCGCAAGGTCGCCAAGGTGCGGCTGACCAATGGCCATGAGGTCATCGGCTACATCCCCGGCGAGGGGCATAATCTGCAGGAGCACTCGGTGGTGATGATCCGCGGCGGCCGCGTCAAGGACCTGCCGGGCGTACGTTATCATATCCTGCGCGGCGTCCTTGACACGCAGGGCGTCAAGGACCGTCGCCAGCGCCGCTCCAAATACGGCGCCAAGCGTCCGAAATAGATAAGGTTCAAGCTCCCGGTCTGCGTAAAGCAGGTCCGGGATTTTCGCTGCCGCAAGGCCACGCAAGGTTTCGAAGGAAGAAGCTGAATGTCGCGACGACATCGTGCCGAGAAACGGGAGATCATCCCCGACGCCAAATATGGCGACGTGGTGCTCTCCAAGTTCATGAATTCGGTGATGTATGCCGGCAAGAAGTCGGCTGCCGAGGCGATCGTCTACGGCGCGCTCGACGATGTGGAGCAGCGCGCCCGGCAGGACCCGATCGGCGTCTTCCACCAGGCGCTTGAGAATGTGATGCCGCAGATTGAGGTGCGCTCCCGGCGCGTCGGCGGCGCCACCTATCAGGTGCCGGTCGAGGTGCGCACCGAGCGGCGCCAGGCCCTCGCCATCCGCTGGCTGATTGCCGCCGCGCGTGGCCGCAACGAGCGCACCATGGTGGGGCGGCTCTCCGGCGAACTGATGGATGCATTCAACAATCGCGGCAATGCCGTGAAGAAGCGCGAAGACACGCACCGCATGGCGGAAGCCAACCGCGCCTTCTCGCATTACCGCTGGTAACGGACGAAGAGATCAGAGCCATGGCTCGCAGCTACAAGATCGAGGATTACCGCAATTTCGGCATCATGGCTCACATCGATGCCGGCAAGACGACGACTACGGAGCGGGTCCTCTACTACACCGGCAAGAGCCACAAGATCGGCGAGGTGCATGACGGCGCCGCGACGATGGACTGGATGGAGCAGGAGCAGGAGCGCGGCATCACCATCACGTCGGCCGCGACCACGACCTTCTGGGAAGGCCGCGACGGCAAGAAGCGCCGCTTCAACATCATCGACACGCCGGGGCATGTGGACTTCACCATCGAGGTGGAGCGCTCGTTGCGCGTGCTCGACGGCGCCATTGCGTTGCTCGACGCCAATGCCGGCGTGGAGCCGCAGACGGAGACCGTGTGGCGTCAGGCCGACAAGTACCAGGTCCCGCGCATGATCTTCGTCAACAAGATGGACAAGATCGGCGCCGACTTCTTCCGCTGCGTCGACATGATCCGCGACCGGCTGGGCGCCACGCCCGTCGTCGTGCAATTGCCGATCGGCGCGGAGAACGACTTCAAGGGCGTCGTCGATCTGATCGCCATGAAGGCGCTCATCTGGCGTGAGGAGACGCTCGGCGCGCAATGGGACGAGGTCGACATTCCCGCAGATCTTCAGGATCAGGCCGCCGAGTGGCGCGAGAAGATGATCGAGGCGGCAGTGGAAGTGGACGAGGCCGCCATGGAGGCCTACCTGGAAGGCCAGGAGCCCGACGCCGATACGCTGCGCGGCCTTATCCGCAAAGGCACCTGCGACGTCTCCTTCTTCCCGGTCCTGTGCGGTTCCGCCTTTAAGAACAAGGGCGTGCAGCCGCTGCTTGATGCGGTGGTCGACTTCCTGCCGAGCCCGGTCGAGGTGCAGGCGATCCGCGGCGTCGATCCCAAGTCCGGCGACGAGATCATTCGTGAATCGTCCGACGACGAGCCGCTTTCCATGCTGGCCTTCAAGGTGATGAACGACCCCTTCGTCGGTTCGCTCACCTTCGCCCGCATCTATTCCGGCAAGCTGGACACCGGAATCAGCTTGATGAACACGGTGAAGGAGAAGCGTGAGCGCATCGGTCGTATGCTGCTGATGCACTCCAACAACCGCGAGGACATCAAGGAAGCGTTTGCCGGCGACATCGTCGCGGTGGTGGGCCTTAAGGACACGACCACCGGCGATACGCTGTGCGATCCCAACAAGCCGGTGATCCTGGAGCGCATGGAGTTCCCCGATCCGGTGATTGAGATCGCCATTGAGCCGAACACCAAGGCCGACCAGGAGAAGATGGGCATGGCGCTGTCGCGCCTGGCGGCTGAAGATCCCTCCTTCCGCGTCAAGACCGACGAGGAATCGGGGCAGACCATCATCGCCGGCATGGGCGAGCTGCATCTCGACATCATCGTCGATCGCATGAAGCGCGAGTTCAAGGTCGACGCCAATGTCGGCCAGCCGCAGGTCGCCTATCGGGAGACCATCACGCAGATGTCGGAAGTGGACTACACCCACAAGAAGCAGACCGGCGGCTCCGGCCAGTTCGCGCGCGTGAAGATGATCTTCGAGCCGATGGAGCCCGGCGGCGGCTTTGAGTTTGAGAACAAGGTCGTCGGCGGCAATGTGCCGAAGGAATATGTCCCGGGTGTTGAGAAGGGCATCTCAGGCGCCATGACCGGTGGCGTGGTTGCCGGCTTCCCGATGGTCGACATCAAGGCCACGCTGACCGACGGCGCCTCGCACGACGTGGATTCCTCGGTGCTGGCGTTTGAGATCGCCGGTCGTGCGGCGTTCCGTGAAGGCGTCCAGAAGGCACGGCCCGTGCTTCTGGAGCCGATGATGAAGGTCGAGGTGGTGACGCCGGACGAATATGCCGGCTCCGTCATCGGCGACCTGAATTCGCGGCGCGGCCAGGTGCAAGGCACGGAGATGCGCGGCAACGCCACCGTGGTCAACGCCATGGTGCCGCTGGCCAACATGTTCGGCTACGTCAACACGCTGCGTTCCATGAGCCAGGGGCGTGCGCAATACACCATGCAGTTCGACCATTACTCGCAAGTGCCGAGTCAGGTCGCCCAGGAGATTCAGTCCAAATACGCCTGATCGGGTCAGACAGGCGCACTCAGACGGAGAGAGCTGATGGCGAAAGAGAAATTTGAAAGAAACAAGCCGCACGCGAATATCGGCACGATCGGCCACGTCGATCACGGCAAGACGACGCTGACGGCGGCGATCACCAAGATGTTCGGTGAGTTCAAGACCTACGAGCAGATCGACGCAGCGCCTGAAGAAAAGGCGCGCGGTATCACGATCAACACCGCGCACGTGGAATACGAGACCGAGAACCGCCACTACGCCCACGTCGACTGCCCCGGCCACGCCGACTACGTGAAGAACATGATCACCGGCGCGGCGCAGATGGACGGCGCCATCCTCGTCGTCTCCGCCGCTGATGGACCCATGCCGCAGACCCGCGAGCACATTCTGCTCGCCCGCCAGGTCGGCGTGCCAGCGCTCGTCGTCTACATGAACAAGGTCGACCAGGTCGACGATCCGGAGCTTCTGGACCTCGTCGAGCTGGAGGTGCGCGAGCTGCTCTCCTCCTATGAGTTCCCCGGTGACGACATCCCGGTCATCAAGGGCTCGGCTCTCGTGGCTCTTGAGGGCGGCGACGCTGAGATGGGCGAGAACTCCGTCAAGGAGCTCATGAAGGCGGTCGATGATTACATCCCGACCCCGGAGCGCCCGATCGATCAGCCGTTCCTCATGCCGATTGAGGACGTGTTCTCCATCTCCGGCCGCGGCACCGTGGTGACCGGCCGCGTGGAGCGCGGCATCGTCAAGGTCGGCGAAGAGGTTGAGATCGTCGGCATCCGTCCGACGTCGAAGACCACGGTCACCGGCGTTGAGATGTTCCGCAAGCTGCTCGACCAGGGCCAGGCCGGCGACAATGTCGGTTGCCTGCTCCGCGGCGTGGAGCGCGACGGCGTGGAGCGCGGCCAGGTTCTGTGCAAGCCGGGCTCGGTGACGCCGCACACCAAGTTCAAGGCCGAGGCCTACATCCTGACGAAGGAGGAGGGCGGCCGCCACACGCCGTTCTTCACCAATTATCGTCCGCAATTCTATTTCCGCACCACCGACGTGACCGGCGTCGTGGAGCTCCCGGAAGGGACGGAGATGGTCATGCCGGGCGACAACGTTGAGATGACGGTGTCGCTGATTGTGCCGATCGCCATGGAGGAGAAGCTCCGCTTCGCCATCCGCGAGGGTGGCCGCACGGTTGGCGCGGGCATTGTCGCGACGATATTGGAGTAGCCGGGAAGGGCGCGGGAACACCACCCGCGCCGCTTCTTTTGAGGGACAGGACACATGAACGGCCAGAACATCCGCATCCGCCTGAAGGCGTTCGATCACCGCGTGCTCGATACCTCGACCGCGGAGATCGTCTCCACGGCCAAGCGGACGGGCGCGCAGGTGCGCGGGCCGATCCCGTTGCCCAGCCGGATTGAGAAGTTCACCGTCAACCGCTCCCCGCACATCGACAAGAAGAGCCGGGAGCAATTCGAGATCAGGACCCACAAGCGGCTGCTCGACATCATCGAGCCGACGCCTCAGACGGTCGACGCTTTGATGAAGCTCGACCTGGCTGCCGGCGTCGATGTGGAGATCAAGCTTTAGGGCAGCGGCCCCGACGAGGCAGGAAGATCATGCGTTCAGGCGTGATTGCAAAGAAGCTGGGGATGACCCGCGTCTATACGGAGGCCGGCGAGCACGTGCCGGTCACGGTTCTGCGCGTGGACAATTGCCAGGTCGTGGCTCAGCGCACGGCGGAGAAGGATGGCTACACCGCCGTCCAGCTCGGCGTCGGCGCGCGCAAGGCTAAGAATACGCCCAAGGCGCTGCGCGGCCATTTCGCGCGCGCCGAGGTGGAGCCCAAGCGCCGCGTGGCGGAGTTCCGTGTCACCCCGGAGAACATGATCGACGTGGGCGCGGAGATCACCGCGGAGCATTTCGTTCCCGGACAGTTCGTCGACGTGACCGGCACGTCGATCGGCAAGGGCTTCGCCGGCGTCATGAAGCGCCACAACTTTGGTGGCGGACGTGCCTCGCACGGCGTGTCGATCTCGCATCGCGCACACGGCTCAACCGGCCAGCGCCAAGACCCCGGCAAGGTCTTTAAAGGAAAGAAGATGGCCGGCCATATGGGTGCGGAACGCGTGACCACGCAGAACCTTCAAGTGGTGCGCACCGACGCCGACCAGGGCGTCATTCTGGTCAAGGGTGCCGTTCCCGGCGCCAAGGGCGGTTGGCTTCTGGTGTGCGACGCGGTGAAGAAGGCCGCGCCGGACGGCGCGCCGTCACCCGCCGCCATTCGCGCCGCTCAGAAGCCGGCAGCGCCAGAGGATGCTGCGCCCGCACCGGAAGCCGCGCCCACCCCAGAGGCGGCGCCTGAGGCCGCCGGCGAGCCGAGTGGAGACGCGTGATGGAGCTGACGATCAAGACACTCGCCGGCAAGCCCGCGGGTAAGGTCACCGTCTCCGATGATGTCTTCGGGCTGGAGCCGCGCCGCGACATCCTGCAACGCATGGTGCGTTGGCAGCTTGCCAAGCGCCGGCGGGGCACGCATGCCACCAAGCAGCGCAGCCAGATCCGCGCCACCTCCAAGAAGCTCTACCGTCAGAAGGGCACAGGAAGCGCCCGCCACGGCAATGCCGGCGCGCCGCAGTTTCGCGGCGGCGGCAAGGCCTTTGGCCCGAACGTGCGCAGCCACGCCATCGGCCTGCCCAAGCGCGTGCGCGCGCTGGCGCTGAAGCATGCGTTGTCGGCCAAGGCGAAGGCCGATGCCATCATCGTGCTCGACGATCTGAAGCCCGCGGAGGCCAAGACCAAGGCGCTCCTGGCGCAGTTCGCCGGCCTCGGCATCTCCAATGCGCTGATCATCGGCGGTTCGGAGATCGACGCCGATTTCGGCCGCGCCGCCCGCAACATTCGCGGCGTCGACGTGCTGCCGGTGCAAGGCATCAACGTCTACGACATTCTGCGCCGGGGCACGTTGGTCCTGTCGAAATCCGCCGTCGAGGCGCTGGAGGAGCGGTTCAATGGCGGATCTTAAGCACTACGACACGATCATCGCGCCGGTGATCACGGAGAAGGCGACGCTGGCGTCGGAGCACGGCAAGGTCGTGTTCCGTGTCGCGCCGGACGCCACCAAGCCGGAGATCAAGGCGGCGGTGGAGGCGCTCTTCTCCGTCGAGGTGACGGCCGTCAACACGCTCAACCGCGCCGGCAAGACGAAGCGCTTCCGGGGCATTCCCGGCAAGCAGAAAAGCTACAAGAAGGCCGTCGTGACGCTGGCTGAAGGCCAGACGATCGACGTGACCACGGGTCTTTAGAGCATGATCCCGAAAAGTGGCACCCGGTTTTCGGATAAGATCATGCTCCAACAAAGAGTTAGAGCGTCAGAGCGATTCAACGAAACGCGAAAGCGCTCTAGGGCGGCGAGAGTTCGGGACGAAATCCGATGGCAATGAAGACATACAATCCCATCACGCCGGGCCTTCGCCAGCTCTCGCTGGTCGACCGCTCGCGGCTGTGGAAGGGCAAGCCGGAAAAGGCGCTGACCGTCGGGCTGAACAAGAAGGGCGGGCGCAACAATCTCGGCCGCATGACGGCGCGGCGGCGCGGCGGCGGGCACAAGCGCGCCTATCGCATCGTCGACTTCAAGCGCCAGAAATTCGATGTGCCGGCCAAGGTCGAGCGGCTCGAATACGACCCGAACCGTTCCGCCTTCATCGCGCTGATCCGCTATGAGGACGGCGAGCGCGCCTACATCCTCGCCCCGCAGCGTCTGGCGGAAGGCGACACGGTGATTTCCGGCCAGCAGGTCGACGTGAAGCCCGGCAACGCCATGCCGCTGCGCTCCATTCCCGTGGGCACGATCGTACACAATGTGGAGCTGAAGATTGGCCGCGGCGGCCAGATCGCGCGCGCTGCCGGCGCCTACGTGCAGCTCGTCGGCCGCGACCAGGGCTACGCGATCCTGCGATTGAATTCCGGCGAGCAGCGTCTCGTCCACGGCAATTGCATGGCGACCGTCGGCGCCGTCTCCAACCCGGACCACGGCAATGTCAGCCTCGGCAAGGCCGGCCGCAGCCGCTGGCTGGGCAAACGGCCGTCGGTGCGTGGTGTGGCCATGAACCCGATCGATCACCCGCATGGCGGCGGCGAAGGCCGCTCCAGCGGCGGGCGGCATCCCGTCACCCCGTGGGGCAAGCCCACCAAGGGCAAGCGGACCCGCTCCAACAAGGCAACGTCGAAATACATCCTGCGCTCGCGGCATGCCCGCAAGGGGCGCTGAGGCAGGACTTAGGAGAGACCAGTGGCGCGCTCAGTTTGGAAAGGCCCGTTCTTCGATGGCTACCTTCTCGACAAGGCGGAGAAGGTGCGGGAGTCCGGCCGTAAGGACGTCATCAAGATCTGGAGCCGTCGCTCGACGATCCTGCCGCAATTCGTCGGCCTGACCTTTGGCGTCTACAACGGCCACAAGCACATCCCGGTCCTCGTGTCGGAGGACATGATCGGCCACAAGTTCGGCGAGTTCGCTCCCACACGGACGTTCTACGGCCACGCCGCCGACAAGAAGGCCAGGAGAGGCTGAGATGGGTAAGGCGAAGCGCGAGCGCGTGCTGAAGGACAACGAGGCGAAGGCCGTGCTGCGCATGGTGCGCACCAGCCCGCGCAAGCTCAACATGGTGGCCCAGCTCATCCGCGGCAAGAAAGTGTCCGTGGCGCTGGCCGATCTGGAATTTTCGCGCCGGCGCATCGCAGGCGCGGTGAAGAAGACCTTGCAGAGCGCAGTCGCCAATGCGGAGAACAACCATCAACTCGACGTAGACAACCTCGTCGTGGCTGAGGCGCATGTCGGCAAGGCGCTGGTGATGAAGCGCTTTCAGCCGCGCGCACGCGGCCGCGTCGGGCGCATCGAGAAGCCGTTCTCAAACCTGACCGTCGTCGTGCGCGAAGTCGAAGAAACCGCTTAGGGACGAAGAGCATGGGACAGAAAGTCAATCCGGTCGGCCTTCGTCTTGGCATCAACAAGACTTGGGATTCCCGTTGGTTCGCCAACAAGGCGGATTATGGGAGCTTGCTGCATGAGGACGTGAAAATCCGCGACGCACTGATGGCCGACCTGAAGCAGGCGGCGGTGTCGCGCATTGTCGTGGAGCGTCCGCATCGCAAGTGCCGCGTCACGATTCACACCGCGCGGCCGGGCATCGTCATCGGCAAGAAGGGCGCCGACATTGAGAAGCTGCGCAAGAAGGTTGCAGCGATGACGGACTCTGAGGTGCACATCAACATCGTTGAAGTGCGCAAGCCGGAGATCGACGCGCATCTTGTGGCCCAGTCGATCGCCCAGCAGCTTGAGCGGCGCGTCGCCTTCCGCCGCGCAATGAAGCGCGCGGTGCAATCGGCCATGCGGCTCGGCGCGCAGGGCATCCGCATCTCCTGCGGCGGCCGGCTCGGCGGCGCGGAGATCGCGCGCGGCGAGTGGTATCGCGAAGGCCGCGTGCCGCTCCACACGCTGCGCGCCGACATCGATTACGGTCAGGCGACCGCGCACACTGCCTACGGCACGATCGGCGTGAAGGTGTGGATTTTCAAGGGCGAGATTCTGGAGCACGACCCGTTCGGCTCGGAGAAGCGCGCCATGGAGGGCACCGAATCCACGCGCCGCGGCGGCCAGGCGGCCGCCTGACACCGGACGCTGCGAGTTAAGAGAGACGAAAGATGCTGCAACCGAAGCGCACCAAGTTCCGCAAGGCCCATAAGGGCCGCATCCATGGCAATGCCAAGGGCGGGACGGTTCTCAATTTCGGCTCGTACGGGCTGAAGGCGATCGATCCCGATCGCGTCACCGCGCGCCAGATCGAAGCGGCGCGCCGCGCCATCACGCGTCAGATGAAGCGTGCCGGCCGGGTGTGGATTCGCATCTTCCCCGATGTGCCGGTGTCGAAGAAGCCGACCGAGGTGCGCATGGGTAAGGGCAAGGGCACGCCGGAATTCTGGGCGGCACGCGTGCATCCCGGCCGCATCATGTTTGAGATCGACGGCGTCAACGAGGAGACGGCGCGTGAAGCGCTGCGGCTCGGCGCCGCCAAGCTGCCGGTGCGGACCCGCATCGTCGCGCGCATCGGGGAATAGAGATGAAGGCCGAAGATCTGCGCCCCAAGACCCTGGACGAGCTGGGCGACCAGCTCGCCAGCCTGAAGAAGGAGCAGTTCAACCTGCGCTTCCAGGTCGCCACGGGTCAGCTTGAGAAGACCGCGCGCATCCGCGAGGTCCGGCGCGACATTGCGCGTGTGAAAACCGTGGCTGCGCAAAAGCGCGCCGCAGAGAACCAAGGCTGAGGAACCAGGATGCCGAAAAGACAATTGCAGGGCATCGTTGTCAGCGACAAACCCGACAAGACTGTCGTGGTCGATGTCGAGCGCCGCTTCACCCACCCGCTCTTCAAGAAGACGGTGCGGCGCACCAAGAAGTATCAGGCGCACGATCCGGAGAACCAATACAAGGTTGGTGACCGGGTGGTGATCCAGGAAAGCCGTCCGATATCCAAATCCAAGCGTTGGATTGTCGTCGGCCAGGAAGCACCGGCCAACGCGGCCGGATAGGTAAGGCTATGCGGCGGGCGAGCCCCGTCCGCGCCAAGAACAAGAAGGGCGTCGCGCCATGATTCAGATGCAGACGAACCTCGACGTCGCGGACAATTCCGGCGCGCGCCGCGTGCAATGCATCAAGGTGCTTGGCGGGTCCAAGCGCAAATACGCTCATGTCGGCGACATCATCGTCGTGTCGGTGAAGGAGGCGATCCCGCGCGGCCGCGTGAAGAAGGGCGACGTGATGAAGGCCGTCGTCGTGCGCACCGCCAAGGACATCCGCCGCGCCGACGGCAGCGTCATCCGCTTCGACAAGAATGCGGCCGTGCTGATCGACAACAAGGCGGAGCCGATCGGCACACGCATTTTCGGTCCGGTACCGCGCGAACTGCGTGCACGGAATCATATGAAGATCATTTCGTTGGCGCCGGAGGTGCTTTAGATGGCCGCGCGCATCAAGAAGGGCGACAAGGTCGTCGTGCTCACCGGGCGGGACAAAGGCCGCTCCGGCGAGGTTATCAAGGTGATGCCGCTGGAGGAGCGCGCGCTGGTGCGCGGCATCAACATGGTGACGCGCCATCAGCGCCAGACCGCCGCTCAGGAGGGCGGGCTCATCCGCAAGGAAGCGCCCATCCATTTGTCGAATGTCGCGCTGTCCGATCCGGATTCCGGAAAGCCGACGCGCGTCGGATTCAAGACGCTGGAGGACGGCCGCAAGGTCCGCTTCGCCAAGCGTTCAGGAGAGACCATCGATGGCTGAAGCAGAAGGGGCCAACGGCTCGGCCTACGAGCCGCGGCTGCACACGCAATATCGCGACGTCGTGGTGCCGAAGCTCAACGAGGATTTCGGCTACGCCAATCCCATGCGCGTGCCGCGGCTTGAGAAGGTCGTGCTGAACATGGGCGTCGGCGAATCGACGGCGGATTCCAAGAAGGTGCAGTCGGCGGCCGACGATCTGGCGCTGATCGCCGGGCAGAAGCCCGTCATTACCCGCGCGCGCAAGTCGATCTCCACCTTCAAGCTGCGCGAGGGCATGCCGATCGGCGCCAAGGTGACGTTGCGTAAGGCGCGCATGTACGAGTTCCTCGACCGGCTGGTCAACGTGGCGCTGCCGCGGGTGCGCGACTTCCGCGGCTTGAGCGCAAAAAGTTTCGACGGGCGAGGCAATTACGCCCTGGGCATCAAGGAGCACATCATCTTCCCGGAGATCAATTACGACAAGGTCGATCAGATCTGGGGAATGGATGTTGTCGTGTGCACCACTGCGGAGACGGACGACGAAGCCCGGGCGCTGCTCGGCGGGCTGAACTTCCCGTTCCGCCAGTGATTATGTGAGCGAGGATTAGATGGCGAAGAAGAGCGCGATCGAGAAGAACAAGAAGCGGCGTCGCCTAGCGGCGCGCTACGCGGCCAAGCGGGCTGAGCTGAAGGCGGCCGCTGTCGATCAGACGTTGAGCGACCAGGAGCGCTTCGCCGCGCGGCTGAAGCTCGCCCGGCTGCCGCGCAATTCCTCTCCCACGCGCATCCGCAATCGCTGCGAGATCACCGGACGCCCGCGCGGCTTCTATCGCAAGCTCAAGATGAGCCGGATCGCGCTGCGCGAGATGGGGAACGACGGGAAGGTTCCCGGCATGGTCAAGTCGAGCTGGTAGGAGCACGAGATGCTGTTGAACGATCCGCTCGGCGACATGCTGACCCGCATCCGCAACGCGCAGTCGCGTGGCCTGTCCAATGTGGCGACGCCCGCGTCGACGCTGCGCGCGCGCGTGCTCGACGTGCTTGAGACGGAGGGCTATATCCGCGGCTACGCGGAGGTCGCCGTCAACGGCAAGTCGGAATATCAGATCGAGCTGAAATATTCCGAGGGCGAGCCGGTCATTCGTGAGATCCAAAGGGTCTCCAAGCCCGGCCGCCGCGTCTATTCCTCCGTGAAGAGCATTCCGCGCGTGGCCGACGGTCTCGGCGTGTCGATCCTGTCGACGCCCAAGGGCGTGATGTCCGATCACGAGGCGCGGACGCAAAATGTCGGTGGCGAGGTGCTCTGCCGCGTCTTCTGACGCCGGCGGAGGGAGAGAACGGGTAGAGCGATGTCGCGAATTGGCAAGAAGGCGGTCGAGGTCCCCAAGGGCGTCACCACCACCATCGACGGGCAGATTGTGACGGCCAAAGGCCCCAAGGGCCAGCTGGAGGTTGCGCTGGTCGACGAGGTTTCCGTGGCCATGACCGACGACGGGATCAAGGTCGATCCGCGTGACGAGACGAAGCGCGCCCGCTCCATGTGGGGGATGTCGCGCACCTTGGTGCAGAACATCGTCACCGGGGTCAGCGACGGCTTTGAGAAACGGCTGGAGATCAGCGGCGTCGGCTATCGCGCGCAGGCGCAGGGCAAGACCTTGAATCTGGCGCTCGGCTACAGCCACGAGGTGAATTTCGATATCCCCGACGGGATTGAGGTTCAGACGCCCAAGCCCACCGAGGTCGTTGTCTCCGGCATCGACAAGCAGAAGGTGGGTCAGGTCGCCGCCGAGATTCGGCGCTGGCGGCCGCCGGAGCCCTATAAGGGCAAGGGCGTGAAATATGTCGACGAATATGTGTTCCGCAAGGAAGGCAAGAAGAAGTAGCGGGTGAACTGAGATGGCAATCAAGGGCCAGGGCGTACGGCGCCGACAGAAGCGGGTTCGCGCGGCACTGCGACGCGTCGCCGGCGGGCGTCCGCGTCTGAGCGTGTTCCGCTCCTCACAGCATATTTATGCGCAGGTGATCGACGACAAGAACGGGCATACGCTGGCTGCCGCGTCGAGCCTCGACAAGGAGATCAAGAGCAAGCTGAAGACCGGCGCCGACAAGGCGGCGGCCGGCGAAGTCGGCAAGCTCGTGGCGGAGCGGGCCAAGTCCGCAGGCGTTGAAAAGGTCGTGTTCGACCGCGGCGCCTACATCTTTCATGGCCGCGTCAAGGCGCTGGCCGACGCCGCCCGCGAGGGCGGACTGCAATTCTGACCTCGCACCGGCGCGGGGCCGACACCATATCGAACGACGGATAGACGAAGATGGCAGAGCAAGGACGGCGGCGGGATCGCGGCAGAGATAGGGACCGGGGCGACGATCGCGACAGCGAATTCGTCGACAAGCTGGTCCATATCAACCGCGTGGCCAAAGTGGTGAAAGGCGGCCGCCGCTTCGGCTTTGCCGCACTCGTTGTCGTGGGCGATCAACGCGGCCGCGTCGGTTTCGGTCACGGCAAGGCTCGCGAGGTGCCGGAGGCCATTCGCAAGGCGACCGATTCCGCCAAGCGCGGGCTCATCCGCGTGCCGCTCCGTGAGGGCCGCACGCTGCATCACGACGTGGCTGGCCGCCATGGTGCAGGCAAGGTCGTGCTGCGCGCCGCCGAGCCGGGCACGGGCATTATCGCCGGCGGCCCAATGCGTGCCGTCTTTGAGACGCTCGGCATCCAGGACATCGTCGCCAAGTCGATGGGCACGTCCAATCCCTACAACATGGTGCGCGCCACCTTTGATGCGCTGAAGCGCCAGGACAGCCCGCGCTCCGTAGCCGCGCGCCGCGGCATCAAGGTGTCGGCGTTGCAGGCGCGGCGTCGCGACGGCGGTGATGCCGCCGCATCGGCGGAGGCCTGAGCATGACCCCGAAAAGTGGATACCGATTTTCGGACAAGATCATGCTCCAACGGACAGATCGAGCCCCCATTCTGATTCAATCAGAATGGAAAGGGCTCTAGGAGTAACCCATGGCCGATAAAAAAGTGACCGTGGAGCAGATCGGCAGCCCGATCCGTCGGCGCGCCGACCAGCGCCAGACCTTGATCGGGCTGGGGCTGAACAAGATGCACCGCCGCGCCACGCTGCCGGACAATCCGGCAACGCGCGGCATGATCGCCAAGGTCGAGCACCTCGTTCGCGTCGTCGACGAGGGCTGACAAGCGAGATCGGGAAACGGGACATAAGCCCATGGAATTGAATACACTTTCCGACAATCCGGGAGCCGGCAAGCGGCGCAAGCGGGTGGGGCGGGGCATCGGCTCCGGCACCGGCAAGACCGCCGGCCGCGGCATGAAGGGTCAGAAGTCCCGCTCCGGCGTTCGCATCAAGGGCTTTGAGGGCGGCCAGATGCCGCTTCACCGGCGCATGCCCAAGCGCGGCTTCAACAACATCTTCCGCAAGGATTTCGTTGAAGTCGGGCTCGATCGTGTGGCCCAGGCCATCGACGCGGGCAAGCTTGATGCCGCGCAGCCGATCGACGCCGATGCGCTGAAGGCCGCAGGAATTATTCGCCGCGTCAAGGACGGCGTCCGCCTTCTCGGCGGCGCCGAGCCCAAGGCCAAGCTCACCTTCAACGTAGCCGGCGCCTCGCGGCCGGCCATCGCCGCTGTGGAAAAGGCGGGGGGAAGCGTTACGGTCGCCCAGGTGGCCGAGCCGGCCGAGCCGGCAGACGCCGGAGGCTAAACCGGAGGGCCATAGGGGCCCATTGGAGCGATCATGGCTTCAGCAGCCGAACAGCTTGCCGCCAACCTCAACTTCTCTGCCTTCTCCAAGGCTGAGGAGCTCAAGAAGCGCATCTGGTTCACCCTCGGCGCGCTGCTTGTTTACCGGCTTGGAACCTACATCCCGCTGCCGGGCATCAATATCGAAGCGCTGACCCAAGCCTTCCAGCAGCAATCCCAGGGCATCCTGGGCATGTTCAACATGTTTGCCGGCGGCGCCGTTGAGCGCATGGCGATCTTCGCGCTCGGCATCATGCCCTACATCTCCGCCGCCATTATTCTGCAGCTGATGACGGCGGTCGTGCCCACGCTGGAGCAGCTCAAGAAGGAGGGCGAGCAGGGGCGCAAGGTCATCAACCAGTACACGCGCTACCTCACCGTCGTGCTTGCGGCGTTCCAGTCTTATGGCATTGCCGTCGGACTTGAAGGCTCCTCAGCCGGCATCGTCTCCGATCCGGGATGGTTCTTCCGCTTCACCGCGGTCATCACGCTGACCGGCGGCACGGTCTTCCTGATGTGGCTGGGCGAGCAGATCACCGCACGCGGCATCGGCAACGGCATCTCGCTGATCATCTTCGCCGGCATCGTCGCCAATATCCCGAGCGCCATTGCCGGAACGCTGGAGCTTGGCCGCCAAGGCGCCATCTCCACCGCCGTCATCCTCGGCATCGTTGCGCTGGCGATCGCCGTCATCATGGCCATCGTGTTCGTGGAGCGGGCCCAGCGCCGGCTGCTGATCCAGTACCCGAAGCGTCAGATCGGCAATCGCATGTTCCAGGGCGATTCCTCGCATCTGCCCTTGAAGCTCAACACAGCCGGCGTCATCCCGCCGATCTTCGCCTCTTCGCTCCTGCTTCTGCCGATTACCGTCGCGCAGTTCTCCGCGGGGCAGGGGCCGGAATGGCTGACCGCCGTCACTGCTCTCTTGGGCCGCGGCCAGCCGCTCTATCTGTTCATCTACGCGGCGCTGATTGTGTTCTTCGCCTTCTTCTATACGGCGATCGTCTTCAACCCGAAGGACACTGCCGACCAGCTGAAGAAGCATGGCGGCTTCATACCGGGAATCCGCCCGGGCCAGCGCACCGCCGATTACATCGATCACGTGCTCACCCGCATCACGACCGTCGGCGCCGCCTATCTGGTCCTTGTCTGTCTGTTGCCGGAGATGCTGATCTCGCAGGTCGGCATTCCCTTCTATTTCGGCGGGACATCGCTGCTCATCGTGGTCAACGTGACCATGGATACCGTTCAGCAGGTCCAGGGCCACCTGCTCGCGCATCAGTACGAGGGCCTGGTGAAGAAGTCCAAGCTGAAGGGCCGACGACGATGAGGCTGATCCTGCTGGGCCCGCCGGGGGCGGGAAAGGGCACGCAGGCGACGCGACTGGTTGAGAAGTACGGGATCGTGCAGCTTTCCACCGGCGACATGTTGCGAGCCGCCATCGCCGCGGGAACGCCTGTCGGCCAGAAGGCGAAGGACATCATGGCGCGCGGCGAATTGGTGCCCGACGACGTGGTGGTCGGCATCATCTCCGACCGGCTCGACGAGCCCGACGCCAAGAACGGCTTTGTCCTGGACGGTTTTCCCCGCACAGTGGGGCAGGCGGAGGCGCTGGCTCATCTTCTGGAGCAAAAGGACCTGAAGCTCGACGGCGTCATTGAACTCAAGGTCGATGAGGGCGCGCTTTTGAAGCGGATTGAGGGGCGCTTCGCCGAGATGCAGGCGCGTGGCGAGGCTGTCCGCGACGACGACAACCCTGAGGCGTTCAAAATCCGACTGACCGCCTACCGCAAGCAGACGGCGCCGCTGGTGGAATATTACACCGGCAAGCGGCAACTCATGAGCGTCGACGGCATGGCGCCGATCGATGAGGTGAGTGGCAATATCGACGCTGTTTTGGACGGAAAATAAGCCGCGCTGCGGCGTTTTGGGGCGGTTGACGGCCTGCCTGTGAGACATTAAGTAGCGGCACCTATCCTGACGAGTTTGGAGCGGTGCCGGAACCTGAATAGGGCGTTCCGGGACCGGACTTTTGCGTTCCCGGCTGGGTAGCGGGTGGCAAAGGGCGTCGCGGGCTGCGGCGTGGCAGAGGAGTATCGGACTTGGCACGCATTGCAGGCGTCAACATCCCGACAAACAAGCGCGTGGTGATCGCGCTGCAGTACATTCACGGGATTGGCTCATCCAAGGCGCGGGAGATCGTCGGGAAGGTGAATGTTCCCGAGAGCCGGCGGGTGAACGAACTCTCCGATTCGGAGGTCATACAGATCCGTGAGGCGATTGATCGCGATTACCTCGTGGAAGGCGACCTCCGCCGCGAGGTTTCCATGAACGTGAAGCGGCTGATGGACCTCGGCTGCTATCGCGGGCTTCGCCATCGGCGCGGCCTGCCGGTGCGCGGTCAGCGCACCCACACCAACGCACGCACCCGCAAGGGCCCTGCGAAGCCGATTGCCGGCAAGAAGAAATAGGCCTGAACGGGGACATAAGACAAAGCCATGGCCAAGGACACTGCGCGCCTGCGTCGGCGCGAACGCAAGAACATCACCTCGGGCATCGCCCACGTGAATTCCAGCTTCAACAATACGATGATCACCATCACCGACGTTCAGGGCAATGCGATCGCCTGGTCGTCATCGGGGGCGATGGGCTTCAAGGGATCGCGCAAGTCGACGCCCTATGCTGCGCAGATGGCGGCCGAGACGGTGGCACGCAAGGCGCAGGATCACGGCATGCGCACGCTTGAGGTGGAGGTCTCCGGCCCGGGCTCGGGCCGCGAATCGGCGCTGCGCGCTCTGCAGGCGGCCGGCTTCACGATCACCACGATCCGTGACGTGACGCCGATCCCGCACAATGGCTGCCGGCCGCCCAAGCGCCGGCGCGTTTAGTTCGTAGACACAGGGCCGCCGCCCGCGCGCGGCGCCCGCGCTGCTTTCAAGCAGCGCGCATCTCTTGAGAGGCAGGATGGTTATCCAGAAGAACTGGCAGGACCTCATCAAACCAAACAAGCTGGACGTGAAGCCCGGCGCCGACCGCCAGCGCGTCGCCACCATGGTGGCGGAGCCGCTGGAGCGCGGCTTCGGATTGACGCTGGGCAATGCGCTGCGCCGCGTGCTTCTGTCGTCGCTGCAGGGTGCGGCGGTCACCAGCGCGCAGATCGACGGCGTGCTGCACGAATTCTCCTCCATCGCCGGCGTGCGCGAGGACGTGACCGACATCGTCCTCAACATCAAGGAAATCGCCGTCAAGATGCAGGGCGAGGGCCCGAAGCGCATGACATTGCGCAAGCAGGGTCCGGGCGCCGTCTCCGCCGCCGACATCCAGACCGTCGGCGACATTGAGATCCTCAACCCCGATCTGGTGATCTGCACGCTCGACGAAGGCGCGGACATCCGCATGGAGCTGACCGTCGACACCGGCAAGGGCTATGTTGCCGCCGAGCGCAATCGCCCGGAAGACGCACCGATCGGTCTGATCCCGCTCGACAGCCTTTATTCGCCGGTGAAGAAGGTCTCCTATCGCGTTGAGAACACGCGTGAAGGCCAGGTGCTTGACTACGACAAGCTGACCCTGACCGTTGAGACCGACGGCTCGCTGACACCCGACGATGCGCTGGCTTATGCCGCGCGCATCCTGCAGGACCAGCTCTCCATCTTCGTGTCCTTCGAAGAGCCGAAGAAGGAGGTCGCCGAGGAGGCCGCACCGGAGCTTGCCTTCAACCCGGCGCTCCTGAAGAAGGTCGACGAGCTGGAGCTCTCTGTGCGCTCCGCCAACTGCCTGAAGAACGACAACATCGTCTATATCGGCGATCTCATTCAGAAGACCGAGGCAGAGATGCTGCGCACCCCGAATTTCGGGCGCAAGTCGCTGAACGAGATCAAGGAGGTGCTCGCCTCCATGGGCCTGCATCTCGGCATGGAAGTGCCGAACTGGCCGCCCGACAATATCGAGGACCTCGCCAAGCGCTTCGAGGATCAGTACTGAGCTGAGGACATCCGGTAAGGAGTAGCGCCTATGCGCCATGGCAAAGCAGGCCGCAAGCTGAATCGCACCGCGAGCCACCGTAAGGCGATGTTCGCCAACATGGCCGCGTCGCTGATCGAGCATGAGCAGATCGTCACCACGCTGCCCAAGGCCAAGGAGCTTAAGCCCGTGGTTGAGAAGCTCGTGACGCTTGCCAAGCGCGGCGATCTGGCGTCGCGGCGGCTGGCGGCCGCGCGTCTGCGCAACGAGGAGATGGCCAAAAAGCTCTTCGAGACGATCGGCCCGCGCTACAAGGAGCGCAGCGGCGGCTATACGCGCGTGCTGAAGGCCGGCTTCCGCTATGGCGACAATGCGCCGATGGCGGTGATCGAGCTGGTCGACCGCGACATCGACGCCAAGGGCGCAGGCGACCGCGCGCGTCGCGAGGCGGCGGAAGAGGCCGAGGCGGCAGAGACCGAAGCGGCGTAAGGCCTTAAGGTCTGAGCCAGGACAAGCTTGCCGCGTAGCCCGGATGAAGCGGAGCGCAATCCGGGGAACATCGCCGGTCGGAGAAGCCCCATATTCGGCTTGCGCTCCATGCGGGCTATGAAAAGCCTCTCGTCTGTCATCCCGGTTCGGCCGCAAGGCCGAGACCGGGATCCATGAACACCGGATGGTTCACGAGGGCGCGCGCTCCCATCTTGGTATCCCACCGGAGGCTATGGGCCCCGGACAAGCGCTGACGCGCTTTCCGGGGTGACAAATGAGAAGCCGTGCGAGTTCCAACAGCCCCCGGCTCGTAGCAGGCAGAGTGCTCGGCAATGTGAGGCCACACTGATGCTGGGGACCGCTCCGCCTTGCTGCCACGCGATTCGGCGACTATCTCGGAGCGTGTTGTGCATTGGGGGCACGCATCTGGAGAGACCGGCATGAGGTCCACCCTGCGCCTTCTCATAATTGCCGCGGCCGCCGGCCTCCTCGCCGCCGGAGCGCTGATCACGCCGCGCTGGCTCGCGCAGGAGACGGCGGGGGAGGCAGCTGGCGAGCCGGAGCCGGCCATTACGGGCTCGCTCGCCAAGCGGGCGCCGGAGCCGGAGCAGCCGGCCGTTCCTGCCATTCTGCCAACGGCTGCCGCTGAGGCGGTTCCGGAGGATCGCGAGTCGATCCGCCTTTCCTTCGCGCCGATCGTGAAGCGCGTCGCGCCGGCAGTGGTAAATGTCTACGCCACGGCGCGTGTGCGTGTGCGGTCGCCCTTTGAGGGCGATCCGTTCTTCGAGCGCTTCTTCGGCCGCGGCAGCCCCTTCGCTCCGCGTCAGCAGGAGCGCTCCTCGCTCGGCTCCGGCGTCATCGTCGATTCCACGGGCGTCGTCGTGACCAACAACCACGTCGTGGGTGACGCAAGCGAGGTGAAGATCGCGCTTGCCGACGGGCGCGAATATCCGGCGGAGATTCTTTTGCGCGACGAGCGCACCGACCTCGCCATCCTGAAGGTGCAAGACAGCGCCGAACCGTTTCCTGTCCTGGAGATCGGCA
Organism: Afifellaceae bacterium; assembly: GCA_028281235.1. GTDB lineage: Bacteria > Pseudomonadota > Alphaproteobacteria > Rhizobiales > Afifellaceae > DASWJZ01. The sequence goes on from JANQKG010000036.1 coordinate 189,538, forward strand.
GTTCCGATACGCTTCAGGTGGGCGACCTGGTTCTTGCCGTTGGCAACCCCTTCGGCGTCGGCCAGACCGTGACGAGCGGCATCGTCTCCGCCGTGGCGCGCACCAATATCGGCATCAACGATTCCGGCTTCTTCATCCAGACCGACGCGGCCATCAATCCGGGAAATTCCGGCGGCGCGCTGGTCGATGTCGACGGAAGGCTGATCGGCGTGAACACGGCGATCTTCTCCCGTTCCGGCGGCTCCATCGGGATCGGCTTCGCCATCCCCGCCGACATGGTGCGCACAATCGTGGCCCAGGCGGTGGCCGGCTCCTCTACGGTGGCGCGCGTATGGATCGGCGTGCTCAGCCAGGACGTGACGCAGGACATCGCCGACTCTCTCGGCCTTGCGACCCCGAAGGGCGCGCTTGTCACGCATGTCGACGAGGATTCGCCAGCGGCGCGCGCCGGTATCGAAGTCGGCGACCTGATCGTTCAGGCCGGCGGCCGCGACATCGGCGATTCCACGGCGCTTGATTACCGGCTGGCTGTGGCCGGCATCGGCAATCCTGTTGACCTCGCGGTCTGGCGCGATGGTGAGTCGCGCACCATCAGCCTCGTGCCGGAGGCCGAGCCGCAGCTTGGCGAGGACGATCTTGTCGTCCTCGGCGGCCGATCGCCGCTGACCGGCGCCATCGTTGCGGACTTGACCGCGACGCTCGCCGATCGCATGCGCATCCGCGGTGCAGCGGCCGGCGCTGTCATCGTCGACATTGAGCCCGGCTCCGCGGCGGCGCGCATGGGCTTCCGCCCGGGCGACGTCGTGGTCCGCGCGCAGGGTGACGATGTGGAAAGCGCTGCAGAGCTTTCTAAGCTCGTGGAGCGCGGCAGCCGTCTGTGGCGCATCTCATTCAGCCGCGACGGCCGCATGTCCAACATCGTGATCGGGGGATGACCAACCTCTTTGAGGCGGCAGGCCTTGCCGACAGCGCACCGCGCCCGCTCGCCGACCGGCTGAGGCCGCAGCGGCTGTCGGAGGTCGCCGGCCAGGATCATCTGCTCGGCGCCGAAGGCACGCTGACGCGCATGTTGAAGACGCGCGGCGTCGGCTCGCTCATCTTCTGGGGGCCGCCTGGCACCGGCAAAACCACGGTCGCGCGGCTTCTGGCGGAGGAGACCGACCTCCATTTCCAGCAGATATCGGCGATCCATTCCGGCGTTGCGGAGCTGAAGCGCATCTTTGAGGAAGCGCGCGCACGCCGCCAGGTCGGCGAGGGCACGCTGCTCTTCGTCGATGAGATCCATCGCTTCAATCGCGCGCAGCAGGATTCCTTCCTGCCGGTGATGGAGGACGGCACGGTCACACTCGTCGGCGCGACGACGGAGAACCCCTCCTTTGAGCTGAACGCGGCGCTTCTGTCGCGTGCCACCGTGCTCGTCTTTCAGTCGCTGTCGCACGATGCGCTCGGCGAGCTTCTAGCGCGCGCCGAGGCCGCCGAGGACCGTGCGCTGCCGCTCGACGAGGAGGCGCGCGCTTCGCTGATCCGCATGGCCGACGGCGATGGACGTGCCGTTCTGTCGCTTGCGGAGGAGGTGTGGCGCGCCGCCGATGAAAGCGAGGTCTTTGATGCGGAGCGCCTGCAGGCGGTGCTGCAGCGCCGCGCGCCGATCTACGACAAATCACAGGACGGCCACTACAATCTCATCTCCGCGCTGCACAAATCCGTGCGCGGCTCCGATCCGCAGGCAACGCTCTATTATCTGGCGCGCATGCTCGACGCCGGCGAGGACCCGATGTATCTCGCCCGCCGCCTCATACGCATGGCCTCAGAGGATATCGGCCTCGCCGACCCGCAGGCGCTCGCCGTTACCAACGCGGCGCGCGACGCCTATCACATGCTGGGCACGCCGGAAGGCGAGCTGGTGCTGGCGGAAGCGGCCGTCTATCTCGCCGTCGCGCCGAAATCGAACGCCCTCTACAAGGCGTTCGGCGCGGCCAAGCGCGCCGCCAAGGAGGGCGGCTCCCTGCCGCCGCCCAAGCACATCCTCAACGCGCCGACGCGGCTGATGAAGGCAGAGGGCTATGGCGCCGGCTACGCCTACGACCACGACGAGGACGACGCCTTCTCCGGCCAGGATTACTTCCCCGACGGCATGGCGCGGCAGGACTTCTATCAGCCCACCGACCGCGGCCTGGAGAAGCGCATCGCCGAGCGCATGGCCGAATGGGAGCGGCTGAGGCGCGAGCGCGGAGGTGGGGCGAAGTCATGATCTACTTCGCCTACGCCTCCAACATGGACCCCACGCAGATGCGGGCGCGTTGTCGCGGAGCGCAGGCGCGCGGCATCGGCTATCTGGCCGACCACCGGCTGACCTTTCCGCGCTGGTCGAACATCCGCGAGCACGCGGTGGCGAGCGTGGAGGTATGCGCCGATACGCATGTGTGGGGCGTGCTCTTCGACATGACGGAAGACGACTGGGCAAACCTGCATCGCCGCGAAGGTTATGTCGCGCCGGACCACCCGCAGAACGGCTACGATCTGCATGCCGTCGACATCGATATGCGGGGTGAAATCGTGGCCGCCCATACCTATGTCGCCAAGATCAATCCGATACGCCCGGACCCCGGCCTGACGTCGGTGCACTACCTCAATCAGATCATCGCCGGTGCCCTGGCGCACAATCTGCCGGACGATTATCTCGCCCGCCTCCGCGCCGTGCCGACCTTCGACTGATCCTGCGGGCCTTAGCGATAAGCGCTGATCAACCTCCTTTGAGGGGAGGTCGGCAAGTGCAACGGCTTCGCATCACGACTGAGATAAGCAGCACCAGAACAGAAGCGGCGTCACGGGCGCCCTTCCTCTCCCCTCCGGGGAGAGGTCGCCGCGCGCCGTCAGGCGGGTGGCGGGTGAGGGGGGTAAGCCGCTGCGTGGTTCCCCTCACCCGGTTTGTCGCTGCGCTCCAAACCACCCTCTCCCCGGAGGGGAGAGGAAGGGGCCGTGCCGATCTGGTTCGTGTTCTCGAACCTTCCCTCAACCTTGCTGTTGGGGGAAGGTCAGGCCAAGCCAGAGCATAGGCCTCAGGATGCTGCAAGCCGTTGAGAAGGCGGTTCCCACATAAAGGTTTGTGCTCTAACGAAGCGCCATGTATCAACTCGGACTCGTGGCGCTGGGCGGAGCCATCGGCGCGGCCTGCCGCCATCTCCTCAACATTGCGGTGCTGCGCCTTTTCGCGCCGGCCTTTCCCTACGCGACGCTCTCCGCCAACGTGCTTGGCGGATTGTTGATGGGTATCGCCGCCGGCTATTTCGCGCTGCGCTTTGACAGCGGCGGCCAGGGGCTGCGCCTCTTCCTCACGACAGGCATTCTCGGCGGCTTTACGACCTTCTCCGCTTTCTCGCTCGATGCGCTGGTGCTGTGGGAGCGCGGCGATGCCGCCGCCGCCGCGGCCTACGTGCTTCTCTCCGTGATCCTGTCGATCGCCGCTTTATGGGCTGGCATAACGATCGTGCGGGTCGTCTCGTGAGCGGTGTGGAGATGCGGCGCGTCGACCGCGACGAGGCCGGCATCCGGCTCGATCGCTGGTTCAAGCTGCATTATCCGGGGCTCGGTTTCGGCCATCTGCAAAAGCTCATCCGCTCTGGCCAGGTTCGGGTGGACGGCGCCCGAGTAGCTGCATCGGCGCGGCTCGCGGCCGGGCAGGAGATCCGCGTCCCGCCGCTGGCCGCCACAGATCAGCGCAAGACGCAATCGCCGGCCGGAGGCGGAAGCAGCGACCGCGAACTGCTTGACGCCGCTCTGCTGCATGAAGACAAGCAGATCATCGTCTTCAACAAGCCGGCCGGCCTTGCCGTGCAGGGTGGCTCCGGCGTGACACGCCATGTCGACGCGATGCTCGCCGCTTATGCCGATCGGCAAGGCCGCAAGCCGAGGCTCGTTCATCGGCTGGACCGTGACACGGCCGGCGTCTTGGTGGTGGCACGCACCCGCGCGGCGGCCGCCTTTCTCGGCGGCGCCTTCAAGGCGCGCGAGACCAAGAAGATCTACTGGGCGCTGGTCGCCGGCATCCCGCGTCGGCAGTCTGGCCGCATCTCGACATATCTGGCGCGCGACGAGGCGAGCGAGCGCATGCGAGACGCGCGCCACGGCGAGCCGGGCGCCGAGCACGCCGTCACGCATTACGCGCTCGCCGATCAGGCCGGCCAAAAGGTCGCATGGCTCGTCATGCAGCCGATTACCGGGCGCACGCATCAACTCAGGGCCCACGCCGCCCATCTCGGACATCCCATTCTCGGCGACCCGAAATATTTCAACATCGAGAACTGGCAGCCGCCCGGCGGTATCCAGAACCGTCTGCATCTTCTCGCCCGCCGCATTGTGATCCCGCATCCCGCCGGCGGCACGCTCGACGTTGCCGCGCCGCCGCCGCCGCACATGCAGCAGAGCTTTGCCGTGCTCGGCTTCGACGAGCGTACCGGCGAGGAGGTCGTGCTTTGAATGTTGTGGCCGATCATCTGGCTTCGGCGGTATGGCGTCGGTCGACGCTGCGGCGAGCGTCTGCGCTCAACCTCCCCCTTGAGGGGAGGTGGGCTGGCGCTGCTGCTTGTCTTCTGTCGTCATTGCCGGGCTTGACCCGGCAATCCACGCAGCAGGGGAACGGAGTGGATGCCCGGATCAAGTCCGGGCATGACGACCTGTTTGTGGAACAGCGTCGTGCGGTACCCTTGAGCTTGCTCGCCTTCCCCACAAGGGGGAGGTGGGGGCGGGGCCACACTGAGCCGTGAAAACAGCGCTCGACATCCGCGCCGTTGTGATCCTCGTTGTGCTGTGCGGCTCCTGGGGGCTCAATCAGGTCGCCATCAAGGTCGCGCTGTGGGGCATTCCGCCGGCGATTCAGATGGGCACGCGGTCGCTGATCGCCACGCTGCTCGTCTTTGCCTGGTGCGTTCTCACCCGCAAGGCGCTCTTTCAACGCGACGGTTCGCTATGGCCGGGCCTAGCCGCCGGCCTCATGTTCGGCCTGGAATTCCTGGCGATTTTTTGGGGGCTGCAATACACCACCGCCGCCCGCGCCGTGATCTTCATCTATATGACGCCCTTTGTCGTAGCGCTTGGCGGGCATTTCTTCCTCCACGAGCCGCTCGGCTCACGTAAGCTCGTCGGGCTCGCCGCCGCTTTCCTCGGCGTGGTGCTTGCCTTCTTTGACGAGTTGTCGCTCCCCTCGCGTGCCGCTTTGTTCGGCGACGCATTATGCATCCTCGCAGCGTTTCTGTGGGGCGCCACGACGGTACTGATCAAAGGCTCGGTGCTGAGCGAAGTGTCGGCTGAAAAGACGCTGCTTTATCAGCTCGCCGTGTCCGCACTGTTCGGCCTCGTGCTCGGCGTGGCGATCGGCGAGCGCGTCGATCTCGGCTTCGCCATCGCCGTTGCTCCGGCCTTCCTCTATCAGGCGGTTTGGGTGGCGGCGATCACCTATGTCGCGTGGTTTGCGCTGATGCGCGATTATCCTGCTTCGCTGCTGTCGTCCTTCACCTTCCTCACGCCCTTGTTCGGCGTGGCCTTTGGTGCGGCGATCCTCGGCGACCCGCTGTCGACGCGCCTGATCGCCGCGTTGGTTCTCGTGGCCGCCGGCATCTATTTGGTGAACCGCGATCCAGCTCGTCGCGCATCACGGGAGGCATCCACCGATGCCGCCTGATCGCAGCACACCCGACGGCGGCGACGACAATCCTATGGAGGCGGCGCGCCGGCTCACTGCGCCGCCCAAGCAGAAGCGCTTCTACCAAGACGCTCGCATGGAGCCGGAGGACGGCGGCTTTGCGCTGCGTCTCGATGGCCGCCGTGCCATGACGCCCGGCCGCAGGCCGCTTGTCGTGCCGCATGCGCGCCTTGCTGAAGCGATCGCCGCGGAATGGAACACGCAAGCCGACGAGATCGATCCCGCCTCAATGCCCGTCACGCGGCTCGCCAACACCGCCATCGATGGCGTTGCGGCTCAGGTCGACGAAGTGCGCGCACAGATCGTCAATTACGCCGGCACGGACCTTCTCTGCTATCGCGCCGGGGAGCCGGCCGGCCTGGTGGAACGCCAGCGTTCCGCCTGGGACCCGATCCTTGCCTGGGCCGAGCAGCGGCTCGCCGTGCGCTTCGTACTGGCGGAGGGTTTTGTCCATGCCGCGCAGCCGGCGGAGACCCTGGCGGCGATCATGAAAGCCGTAGCCGCTTTCGACGAACCGTTCCGCCTGACCGGGTTGCATCTCGCGACCACGTTGACTGGCTCCGCGCTGATCGCGTTGGCGCTGGCGAACAGCGCACTCACCACCGAGACGGCCTGGTCGGCGGCGCATGTCGATGAGGACTGGAACATCGCGCAATGGGGCGAGGACGAAGAAGCCGCCGCGCGGCAGGCTCGGCGCTTCACCGATTTCCGCGCTGCCGCGCTGGCGCTGGGCGCTGGGCGCTGGTGACAAATGACGGGCGCCCACACCTCCCCGCAAGGGGGAGGTGAAGCGCTGCAGCCGGCCACGTAGCCCGGATGGAGCGAAGCGCAATCCGGGACGGCCTTGCGACCTTGATCAAACCTCTCGTCTGTCACCCCGGTTCGGCCGTCAGGCCGAGACCGGGGCCCATAGACACGCGACATGAGAGTGAAGATGAGCGGTGTCTCTTCCCGCCTTTGGCAGTGGCTATGGATCCCGGACAAGCGCTGACGCGCTTTCCGGGATGACAAACGAAAGGGCGACGGACAATCGGGCGAGCAATCCTCAATCCACCCGCCCAAGCCGTCCCAGATGCGTGTCTTTGAAGCCGGTGCGGTGTTTCAGCCCGAACCCGAGCGCCCGGTCGACGCCGATATGTGCGCCAAGGATGAACGGCAGCGATAGTAAAAACGTGTCGCCGCCGCCCGCATAGAAGGCAAGGAAGAACAGCGCCACGCCCGTCACCCAGTTATGGACGAAATTGTAGACCGCCGCGCCGATCTTCGGTCCGGCGAAATAGGCCAGCATCGACAGATCAGGCGTCAGAAAGAGAGCCGCAAAGAGCCACCAGCTCTGATGGAAAAGCCCATAGAGCCAGATGCAGGCGATCGCCAGCGCCAGCCCCTCAAGCCGCAGGATGATCGTCGTGCCGGACAGCCTGTTCATGGCGTAAGCCTCCTCCGCCGGAATCGGTGGAAGACTAACCTCCGCCCGGCCCGCGTGCTATCACGCCTCATCACGTCGAATCGCGCTGTTTTTTGATCAGTGGGGTAGGTCCATGCGCGAGGTCTTGAACGAACTGGAACGCCGCCGGACGGAGGCGCGGCAAGGCGGCGGCGAGCGGCGCATCGCCGAGCAGCACAGGCGCGGCAAGCTGACGGCGCGCGAGCGCCTGGACGTGCTTCTCGACGAGGGCTCGTTCGAAGAGTTCGACATGTTCGTCGAGCACCGCGCCACCGAGTTCGGCATGGCCAAGAAACGCATCCCCGGCGACGGCGTGGTCACCGGCTGGGGCACCGTCAATGGTCGCCCGACCTATGTCTTCGCCAAGGATTTCACCGTGTTCGGCGGCTCGCTGTCGGAGGCGCATGCGGAAAAGATTCAAAAGGTGCAGGACATGGCGCTCCGGAACCGCGCACCGATCATCGGCCTCTACGATGCCGGTGGCGCGCGCATCCAAGAAGGCGTCGCCTCGCTCGCCGGTTATGCGGAAGTGTTTCAGCGCAACGTGCTCGCCTCCGGCGTCATCCCGCAGATATCGGTGATCATGGGCCCGTGCGCCGGCGGCGACGTCTATTCGCCCGCCATGACCGACTTCATCTTCATGGTCAAAGATACGAGCTACATGTTCGTCACCGGGCCGGATGTGGTGAAGACGGTGACCAACGAAACGGTGACGCCGGAAGAGCTCGGCGGCGCGTCCGTTCATACGGTGAAATCGTCGATCGCCGACGGCGCCTTTGAGAACGATGTCGACGCGCTACTGGAGATCAGGCGACTTCTCGATTTCCTGCCGCTCTCCAACCAATCGCCGCTTCCCGAAATCGAAACGAGCGACCCGTGGGATCGGCTGGAGCCGTCGCTTGACACGCTTGTGCCCGACGCTGCCAACAAGCCGTACGACATCAAGGAGCTCATCACCAAGACGGCCGATGAGGGCGTGTTCTTCGAGACTCAGGAAGCGCACGCCAAGAACATCGTCACCGGCTTTGCGCGCATTGAGGGGCGGACGATCGGAATCGTGGCCAACCAACCCATGGTGCTCGCCGGCGTGCTTGACTCCGATGCCTCACGCAAGGGCGCGCGCTTCGTCCGCTTCTGCGACTGCTTTTCGATTCCGATCCTGACTTTTGTCGATGTGCCCGGCTTCCTGCCCGGCACGGCGCAGGAGCAGGGCGGTCTCATCAAGCACGGCGCCAAGCTCCTGTTCGCCTATGCGGAGGCGACCGTGCCGAAAGTCACCGTGATCACCCGCAAGGCCTATGGCGGGGCCTACGACGTCATGGCTTCAAAGCACCTGCGCGGCGACATCAATTACGCCTGGCCGACGGCTGAGATCGCCGTGATGGGGGCGAGCGGCGCGGCTGAGATCCTGCATCGCAAGGACGCCAAGGACCGCGAGAAGATCGCCGAGCATGCCAAGGAATACGAGGAACGGTTCCTCAATCCCTTCATTGCGGCGGAGCGCGGCTACATCGACGACGTGATCATGCCGCATTCCACGCGCCGCCGCGTGGCGCGGGCGCTGCGGCTCCTGAGGTCGAAGGACCTCTCCAACCCGTGGAAGAAGCACGACAATATTCCGCTCTAGGGAGCTGATTGCCGGGGCGGGAGAAGGCACTCCGCATCGACCGGAACACGCAGTGCAATCTGTGTCAGGTCCCGGTCAAGTGTGATGAGGCGCTTAGTTTCACGTCTTGCGAGCGCGAGGTAGCAGCAATCATAGACCGAGTGATTCTGCTCCGTGGCCAGGAGAAGGGCATCCGTCACGAGCTCGCCGACCGGAACCAGTCGCGAAAAATAGCCCGGCAGCCGGCGCAGTATTTCTCTCGCTTCGTCGGGTTCAAGATTGCCGCGCTGGATGTACCGCCAGAACGCGTTCCCGACTTCGGCCATGACAAGGTCCGGTGCGATGTGGTCCGGTCGGTCCAGCCATCGCGCGGCCTCATCGCTTCCAGGACCAAAGACGAACCAGCGCACCGCGACGCTGGCGTCGATCACGGCCATTCGTGCCCATGGTCGCTGTCGCGATCATGGCGGATCGCGGCGACGAGATCGATGTCAGGCATGCGCTGCTTGGTGCGGGCTCGCATCTCGGCGGCAAAGACCGCAAGGTCCTCGCGATCCGGCTCGGCGACAGCCGCCGCCAACGCGTCGCGTGCCGTCTGCTCAAGCGATGTGTTTTCGCTCCGCGCGCGCGCCTTGAGGCGGGCGATCACTGCGTCGTCAAGATTGCGGACGAGTATCTGGCCCATATGTGATTCCTTGCTATCACGATGATAGCATAGGTGTGACTGGGGCAATCGACAAGCCGCCGCAACCCAACCGGCAACAGAATGGCCCGCACTCAGAGGAGAACCCGCCATGGCCCTTTCGCCGCGCCAAGAGGAACTTTGCGAACAGAGTCCCTACGACTTCTCAGGCCTTAAAGCGGTTTTCCTCAACTGCACGCTTAAACCGTCTCCCCAGCAATCGCACACCGATGGGCTGATGGAGGTGTCGCGCGCCATCATGCGCAAGAACGGCGTGGAGGTAACCTCCATCCGCGCCGCCGATCATGACATCGCCTATGGCGTCTACCCGGACATGCGCGAGCACGGCGCCAAAGCCGACGCCTGGCCGGAATTGTGGCCGACCATCCTCGCCGCCGACATTCTTGTGATCGGCTCACCCATATGGCTCGGCCAGATGTCGGCCGCATGCTCCAACATTATCCATCGGCTTTACGGCATGTCGGCGGAGCTCAACGACAGGGGCCAGTGGATTTATTACGGCAAGACCGGCGGCTGCGTGATCACCGGCAACGAGGACGGCGTGAAGCACTGCGCCATGGAGATCCTCTATTCGCTGCAGCATCTGGGCTACGTCATCCCGCCGCAGGCCGATTGCGGCTGGATCGGCGAGGCCGGGCCGGGACCGTCCTATCTCGACGAGGGCTCCGGCGGGCCGCAGAACGACTTCACCCAGCGCAACACCACCTTCATGACCTGGAACCTGCTCCACACCGCGCGGCTCCTGCGCGAGGCCGGCGGCTTCCCCGCGCACGGCAACCAGAGACAGCAATGGGACGCGGGCTGCCGCTTCGACCATCCCAATCCCGACTATCGGTAGGCGCCAAGCCGATAGATAGAGCCGGCCCGCTGTTTCTCTAGCGGCCGGCCGTCGAGCGTTCGCGCAATAACGATTCGCTAACCTTGGCAACAGATTACACGGAATGAAAGCAATTGATCTGCGTTAGAACAGCAGGCGTTACGCGGCGATAAGTGTGTTTTGAAGGCCATGTTGGCGAGTGATCTGATTATGAGTGTGCGGGCGTCCCGTGGGATTTCCGCTGAGGACGTGAAACAGCTTGAGCGCATGCTCTTCGGCAGCGGAACGCCAAGTTCCGAGCAACTCGACCTTCTGACGCAGATAGACGCCTATGTGGAGCACGCATGCCCACATTGGGCCGCGCTTCTTTTGCGCGCCGCGCACGCGCGGGCGGGCATGGTGAGCGAGCAGGCTAAGGCCGCCTGAGCGCCGAACTCCTCCGGGCCGCCGGCCTGAGGCGCGGCTTCATCGATACCCGACGCGTCAAAGCTTCATTAGCCTTTCTTCGGCAAGGTCCCGGCGAAGATCTCCAAGGGGAATTGCGATGCACAACCGCGACGTCGTCGCCGAAGTCACGGCTTCAAAACGCGTCTCCGCCGGCGACGTGACCGAACTCCGCCGCGCCATCTATCACGACGGCGTTGCCGAAGCCGGCGAAGTGGAGCGGCTTTTCACCATCGACGAGGTGGCCGTGGAGCGTGATCCGGCATGGGCTGAGCTCTTCGTGGAGGCCGTGACCGACTACCTGGTCGAGCAGGTGGAGCCGCACGGCTACATCAACGACGCCAACGCCGATTGGCTTATCGAGCGCATCGCCAGCGACAATGTCGTCAAGACGGAGACCGAGCTTGAGCTCTTGGTCAAAGTCTTGGAGCGCGCCAAATCCAGTCCGGAGCGGCTGGTCGGCTTTGCGCTGAATCAGGTCAAGAAGGCCGTGGTCGACGGCGAGGGGCCTTTGGCCTGCGGCGGCGGACTTATGCCTGGCCGCGTCGGCCGTGCCGAAGTCGATCTTCTGCGCCGCATCCTCTATGCCTTCGGCGGCGACGGAAACGTCGCCATCACACACGCTGAGGCGGAAGTTCTCTTCGACATCAACGATCACACCGCCGAGGCAGAAAACGACGTGTCGTGGAGCGATCTCTTCATCAAGGCGATCGCCAACTTCATGATGGCGTCGTCGGGCTATGCGGTGCCGAACCGGCAAGAAGCGCTGCGCCGTGAGGCATGGCTCGATACGCCCTCCGCCGGCATCGGCGCGTTCTTCAGCCGCATGGCGTCCGGCGGCCTGAGCGGCGTGCTGAATGCTTACCGTCAGCCAGGCAGCGAGGACGCCTGGGCCGCACGAAACGCTGAGAAGAAGGCGTCACGGGCAGCCGCTGAGGTGGTCACCGCCAGCGAGGCCGAATGGCTGGCGCAGCGTATTGGCCGCGATGGCGTGATGCACGCCAATGAAAAGGCGCTGCTGCGCTTCCTTCACGATGAAGCACCGTCGGTGCATCCCTCGCTGAAATCGCTGATAGACAAGGCCGCCTGAACGGGCGGCCGCTCCCGTCGAGCTAAGCCATTCGTGCATAGGTAAGGGCCGAGCCAAGCGCTTGGCCCGATTGCCAAAAACATGCGTTATGGCCATGCATGACGCATGGCCGTTCGCTCCCCCACGCCCGTGTCACAGGATCATGCCGCCCGCGGCCTGACCTTCATTCTGGTCGCCATGCTCCTGCTGCCGGCGCAGGATGCCGTGGCCAAATATCTGTCGAGCACCATCTCGCCCGGTCAGATCACGTGGGCGCGGTTCTTTTTCCAAGTGATCCTGACGCTGCCCTTCCTGCTGGCTCTGCAGGGATGGCGTGGTCTCATCCCCAATCGGCTGTGGCCCAATGCTCTGCGTGGCGCACTCGTCGCAGTCGCAAGCGCCGGCTACTTCGTGTCGCTCAAGTTCATGCCGCTCGCCGACGCGCTGGCGGTGATGTTCATCGAGCCGTTCATCCTGACGATCCTCTCGGCATTGATCGACAAGGAGCATGTGGGATGGCGTAGGCGGATCGCCGTCACGGTCGGATTTATGGGCGTTCTCCTCGTCGTCCAGCCAAGTTTGGCGGTGTTCGGCCCCGTGGCGCTGCTTCCCATGGGGAGCGGCGCGCTGTTTGCTTTCTATGTGATCTTGAACCGCCGCATGGCGCGCTACGACACGCCGCTCACCATGCAATTCACCGCCGGTGTTGCGGCGCTCTTGGTGATGACATTGATCCTCGCCGGCGCCTGGCTTCTTGACGTACCGGACCTGATGCCTTCCGCCTTGGGTGGCGGCACGGCCATCCTTCTTCTTCTGGCCATGGGCATGTTCGGGACGGCAGGGCATCTGCTGCTGGTCTTTGGCGGCCGGCTGGCGCCGTCATCGCTGGTCGCGCCGATGCACTATCTGGAGATCGTCTTCGCCGTGCTTCTCGGCTATCTCGTGTTTGGCGACTTCCCCGGCCCGATGAAATGGGTCGGCATCGCCATTATCGTCGGCGCCGGCGCCTATGTGTTCTGGCGCGAGGCACGAATCCGCTGAGCCTTGCCGGTGGCCTCGCCACTCAGTAGATCATGGGTGGGGAGGGCGCATGTTCAACAAGATTCTCATCGCCAATCGCGGCGAGATCGCCTGCCGCGTCATCCGCACCGCCAAGCGCATGGGCATCGCCACAATCGCTGTCCATTCAGAGGCGGACCGCAACGCGCCGCATGTGGAGATGGCCGACGAGGCCGTTGAGATCGGCGCAAGCCCTGCGACGGAAAGCTACCTCGTCGCCGAGCGCCTGATCGCCGCGTGCCGGGAGACCGGCGCACAGGCCGTGCATCCGGGCTACGGCTTTCTGTCTGAGAACGCAGCGTTCTCCGAGGCGCTACAGGCTGCCGGGATTACCTTCATCGGCCCACCCCCGGGCGCCATTGAGGCGATGGGCGACAAGCTGGAATCGAAGCGCATCGCAATGAAGGCCGGGGTCGCCACGGTGCCTGGCCATGACGGCGCCATCGCCGATGCCGACGAGGCCGTGAAGGTCGCCGCCGGGATCGGCTACCCGCTGATGATCAAGGCCTCGGCCGGTGGCGGCGGGAAAGGGATGCGCGTCGCCTTCGACGAAGACGAACTGCGCGAAGGCTTCGGCCGCGCCCGCTCCGAAGCGCTCTCCGCCTTCGGCGATGACCGTATCCTGCTGGAGAAATTCATCGAGGAGCCGCGGCACATCGAGATCCAGGTGCTGGCCGATGCGCATGGCAACGTCATCCATCTCGGCGAGCGTGAATGCTCCATTCAGCGCCGCCACCAAAAGATCATCGAGGAGGCGCCGTCGCCCTTCCTTGATGCGGAGACGCGTGCGGCCATGGGCGCACAGGCCGTCGCGCTTGCCGCTGCGGTCAATTATCAAAGCGCCGGCACGGTGGAGTTCATCGTCGACCGCGAGCGCGGTTTCTACTTCCTGGAGATGAACACCCGGCTGCAAGTCGAGCACCCGGTGACCGAGCTTGTCACCGGCATCGACCTGGTGGAGGAAATGATCCGCGTTGCGGCGGGTGAGCCCTTGCGGCTGTCGCAGGACGATGTGCGTTTGAACGGCTGGGCGATCGAATCCCGCATCTATGCCGAGGATCCATATCGCGGCTTTCTTCCCTCCGTCGGCCGCCTGACGCGCTATCGCCCGCCGGCGACGAAGCGGGAGGGCGATGTCACGATTCGCGTCGATGATGGCGTGACGGAGGGTTCGGAGATCACGCTGTTCTACGACCCGATGATCGCCAAGCTGTGCACGCATGCGCCGGAGCGGGGTGCCGCGATAGAGGCCATGTCCGATGCGCTCGACGCTTTCGTGCTCGACGGCATCCGCAACAACGTTTCGTTTCTCGCCGCGCTGATGGCGCATCCACGCTGGCGGGAGGGGCGGCTCTCTACCGGCTTCATCGCCGAAGAATTTCCCGACGGCTTTCAGGGACTGACGCCGGACCGCGGCGATCGCGACGTTCTCGCCGCCATCGCCGTGGCCGCGGAGCTGGCGGAGCATCGGCGCATCGCCTCCATTGCCGGCGAGCATGCGATTGTGCCGGCCGAGCCGCCGGACCAGGTGCTGGCGCTTGGCGACGAACGGCTCCCTATAATGGTGAGCGACACGGAGCCGCCGGCGCTCAAAGTCTCCGTGGATGGCGGCACGGCCGTCAATGTGCGGTCCGATTGGCAGCCTGGCGAGCGGGTGTGGCGCGGCACGGTCGATGGCGAAAGCGTCTTGGCGCAACTGGAGCGCCGCGGCCATACGCTTCAGGTGGCCCGCCGCGGCGTCTCGCTGACGGCCCGGCTCATGACCCGGCGCGCGGCGGAGCTGACGGCGCTGATGCCGGCCAAGGCCGTGGCCGATACGTCGAAGATGCTGCTCTGCCCCATGCCGGGGCTCGTGGTCTCCATCGCCGTGTCCGAAGGTCAGGAGGTTGAGGCCGGCGAGACGCTGGCGATCGTAGAAGCGATGAAGATGGAGAACGTGCTGCGCGCTGAACGGAGCGCCAAGGTCGCGCGCATCCTCGTCGCACCCGGCGACAGCCTGGCCGTTGACGCAATCATTATGGAATTTGCCTGAGCGGCCCGCCCATGGAAGGCGATATCCGTACCGTGCATGTGTTGATTTCCGGCCGTGTGCAGGGCGTCGCCTACCGCGCCTGGACGGAACGGCGCGCCAATGCGCTGGGGCTCTCAGGCTGGGTGCGCAACGTCGACTCCGGCGCATCTGGCGGCCAGGTGGAGGCGGTGTTCTCCGGGCCGTCGGCCGCGGTCGAAGCAATGCTGGCCGCCTGCCACGAGGGACCGGACTACGCCTGGGTGGAGCGGGTGGAGGTCCTCGGCCGTGCGGAGCCGGTCACCGGCGCGTTTACTATCCGCACCGATCGTTAAAATTGGAACTGGCGCATTAACGCTTCGCTAAGCTAGCCTTCGCCGCAAGAAGGTTGGCGTCGCGTCATGTCGAGAGTTGCGTTCACGGGTTGGGTTGCCGTCGCCGGGCTGGCGGTGGCTGGTGCGGCGGCCGGCGCCGGGTTTGCCCTTGCTGCAAAGGGCGATGAGGCCACGCAGCGCATCGCCGAAGCCGCCGCTGAATCCGGCGAGCCGGTTCCCCTGGCCCACGCCGCCAATCTGACGATGCGTTTCATTCAGGAGGATGGGCCGGAAAGCGGCCATGTCCGCGTCGTGCTGACGCCGGAACTCCGGCCGCTCACCATCCTTGAGGCGCGCACCGCTGCTCAGCAGGCATTCCTGGAGACGCTGAAGGAGCGGGGCCTCGGCGACAACCTCAAGCGGATCACGGTCGTCGTTCGTCTGATGCCGAGATCGCACCCCGATCCGGCCGGCGCCGAGCAGGTCATCGTTTATCTGCACAAAGGCGGCCGCGACTGGTCGGTGCGCCCCGGCGAGTGACCTTGGCTGCGTAGCCCGGATGAAGCGAAGCGCAATCCGGGGGACGGATCGGCCACGATCAAACCTCTCGTTTGTCATCCCGGTTCGGCAGCCAGGCCGAGACCGGGGCCCATGAACACTCACGGCGAGGATCAGGGCCGGGGTTGGTCCTGTCCTCTTCGGGTTATAGGTCCCGGACAAGCGCTGACGCGCTTTCCGGGATGACAAAGGAGAGGGGGGTGCAGACCCTCCCCGCATTTCGCTTGCGCCCCATGCGGGCTACGAAAAAACCCGATCAAACTCCGCCTTCAGCGCCGCATCGACTTCCGCCATCGAAACCGGGATGCCGAGATCGGCGAGGCTGGTCACGCCATAGCCCGACACGCCGCACGGCACGATCCCCGCATAATGCTCCAAATCCGGCTCGACGTTCAAACTGATGCCGTGGAATGTCACCCAGCGCCGCACGCGGATGCCGATCGCCGCGATCTTGTCCTCCGCCACACTGCCGTCGGGAAGCAGCGGCTTGTCGGGCCGCTTCACCCAAACGCCGATGCGCTCCGGGCGTCGCTCGCCGGTCACGTTGAATCGCGCGAGCGTGGCGATGATCCAGTCCTCCAGCCCGGCGACATAGCGGCGAAGGTCGGGCCCGCGCCGATTGAGGTCGAGCATGAGATAGGCGATGCGCTGTCCCGGCCCGTGATAGGTGAACTGCCCGCCGCGGCCGGACCGAAACACGGGGAAGCGGTCCGGCGCCACCAGGTCGGCGTCCTTGGCGCTGGTGCCGGCGGTGTAAAGCGGCGGATGCTCCAACAGCCAGACCTGCTCGCCGGCACGCCCCGCGTGAATCGCCGCGGCGCGCGCCTCCATGGACGCAACGGCGTCCGGGTAGGGGATGAGTTCGTCGCTCACCCTCCAGTCAAGCGGCCGACCGGGGCCGGGCGCTGCGGAGCGCGGCGGATCGAGCGTCGCTTGGTCGCCTGTCATAAATCGCATTCGCCCATGTTAGTGTCCCGAATCTGAAGTTCGCATGATTATTCAGCCCGCTCCGAACGAACTTCAGATTCGATAGGGACACTAGAAAACTTATTGAAGCTAGTGTGGTTTTTGGGTTTGAAGTTCCTACGACGAGCTCGCCGGAACAATGATAGGAACTTCAAACCCACCACACTAGCGGGGCCCGGTGCAATATGGTGCCGGTCCGCCCGCATTGCCAACGGAACTCCGTGTATCCGCGGGCGCGCGGCACCTCCGGCCTTGTGGCGAGGGGTGCGGTTTGCTACATGAGCGCCCGCTGGCAAGCCGGCATCAAGCGGTCGTGGCGGAACTGGTAGACGCGCAGCGTTGAGGTCGCTGTGGGGCAACCCGTGGAGGTTCGAGTCCTCTCGACCGCACCAGCGTTTCGGCGCCGAGGCTCGGCCTGAGCCGCAGGCGCCCCGCGTCTTGGCGGAGACCGCAAAATCCCCGCCGCCTTCTCCTGAGCGATAGAACGGGTTAGACGGCCTGACGCGCCGCTCGTTGGCGAAGCGGAGGATTCGCGCGTGGAAGCAGAGACGATCGTCAAGGATCGGCCTACATCCGGCCCCGCCATCCGGGACGAGGATGGCGCGCTCGATTCCGGCTTCGTTGACCGTGTTGCGCAGGCCATCGAGCGTCGCGACGGCGCGACGCTGAAGGAGCTGGTCGCCGAGCTGCACGAGGCCGACCTCGGCGATGTGCTGCAGGCGCTGGAGCCCGATCGGCGCGCTGAGCTCATCCGCCTGATGGGCGCCGATTTCGACTGGGTCGCGCTGACGGAGGTCGACGAGACTGTCCGCACCGAGATCCTCGATGCGATCCCCAACGAGCAGATCGCCGAGTTCGTCCGCGAGCTCGATTCCGACGATGCGGTCGGGCTCATTGAGGAGCTGGAGGAGAAAGACCTCGGCGAGGTTCTTGCCGGCCTGCCGTTTGCGGAACGCATCGCGCTGGAGCGCAGCCTCGACTATCCGGAGGATTCCGCCGGCCGGCGCATGACCAATAAGTTCATCGCCGTGCCGCCGTTCTGGACGGTCGGCCAGACGATCGACTTCATGCGTGAGGACGAGCGCCTCCCCGACGAATTCACCGAACTTTATGTCGTCGATCCGCGCTTCCAGTTTCTCGGCTTCGTTCCCCTCGACAAACTTTTGCGCTCCAAGCGTCCGACCAAGATCGAGGAGATCATCTCCGAGGCCAAGCATACCGTGCAGGTGACGGACGATCAGGAAGACGTCGCCCGCGTCTTTGAGCGCTACAACCTCCTGTCCGTTGGCGTCGTCGATGATTCCAACCGGCTCGTCGGCGTCATCACCATCGACGACATCGTCGACGTCATCGAGGAGGAGGCCGACGAAGACATCAAGCGCCTGGCCGGCGTCGGCGATGAGGAGATCACCGACAGCTTCATCTATTCAGTGCGCTCACGCTTCGTCTGGCTGTTGGTCAATCTTGCGACCGCCGTCCTCGCCTCCATGGTCATCGGCTTGTTCGACGCCACGATTTCCCAGATGGTGGCGCTGGCGGTTCTGATGCCGATCGTTGCGTCAATGGGCGGCAATGCCGGCACGCAGACCATGACGGTCGCGGTACGCGCGCTTGCCACGCGCGACATCGAGACGATCAATCCAACGCGTTTCATCACTCGCGAAGGCCTGGTCGGCCTGATCAACGGGCTCTTGTTCGCCTCCATCATCGGCGTGGTCGCAATCATCTGGTTCGGCAGCACGGAGCTCGGCATCGTCATTGCGCTGGCCATGGTCGTGAACATGCTGGCCGCCGGGCTGGCAGGAATCCTGATCCCGCTCGCCTTGGACAGAGCCGGCGCCGACCCGGCGATCGCCTCCACGGTCTTCGTGACGACCGTCACGGACGTGGTCGGCTTCTTCGCCTTTCTCGGCCTCGCGGCCTGGTGGTTCGGCATCGCCTGAAGCAGGAAGCGTCGCCCGCGTTAACCCTGTGCCTTAATACGGCTGAAACGATAAACGGGCATCACTGGAGCGATTCCCTCCTCTCACGTGATGCCCCTCCATGATCCGATCGTCCGCCGTCAGCGCCGTTGTCGCCCTCAGCCTCGCCGGGTTTCTGGCCGGATGCAGCGTCGGGCCGCAGCCGCGGCCGCAGTTCCTGCCCGATCGCAAGCCGCATGCCGGCGTCGCGCGGGCGCACACCATGCCGGTCCAGGGCATCGATATCTCACGCTATCAGGGCTTGATCGACTGGGACCAGGTGCGCCGTTCAGGCGTCCGGTTCGCCTTCATGAAGGTTTCGGAAGGCGGCGATCACCTCGACAAGAAGTTCTACCGCAACTGGGAAGCAGCGGCGCGCGCCGGAATCGTGCGCGGCGTCTATCACTTCATGTATTGGTGCCGCACGGCGGACGAGCAGGCGATCTGGTTCTCCCACGCCGTTCCGCAGGATCGCACGCAGCTTCCGCCGGTGCTTGACCTTGAGTGGAACCCGTCGTCGCGTTCGTGCCCGAACGGCGTTCCTCGCCAGGTGGCGCTCGCCAAGATCAGAAAGATGCTTCAGGTGATGGAGTATCACACCGGTAAACAGCCGATTATCTACACCGACATCAACTTCCATCGCGACGTGCTGGAAGGCGAGCTCAAGGGCTACGAGTTCTGGCTACGGAGCGTCGCCGCAGAGCCGCACGAGCGCTATCGCGACCGGCCATGGATGTTCTGGCAATATACGGCGACCGGCCGTGTCCCCGGCATTGAGGGCGATGTCGACCGCAACGCCTTCAACGGGTCGGAGAGCGACTGGATACGCTGGCTGAGACAGCGCGGCGTCGCCGGCCCCGCTGCGATCAGCCTCAGACTTGCAGGCAACGGCGCTGGGTGACATGACGGTGGCCCGTTATCGTTGGTTGCGCCGCCGCCATGCCCATCTTAATCCGCCCGCTTGAACCTGCCGACAAGGACGCCTGGCTGCCACTCTGGCAAGGCTATCTGACCTTCTACAGGGCCTCCGTATCTGAGGATGTGACGGCTCACACTTGGGCGCGGCTGATCGATCCGGCGGGGCCGATCCACGGCTTCGGCGCTGCCGATGACAGCGGCGAGCTTATCGGCTTCGTGCACTATCTCTTTCATCCGGTGACGTGGTCTCGCTCCGATCGCTGCTATCTGGAGGATCTGTTCGTTAGCCCTGATGCGCGCGGCACCGGCGCCGGGCGCGCGCTGATTGAGGCGGTCTATGGCGCTGCCGACGCGGCCGGCGCCAATCAGGTCTATTGGATGACGGCGCACGACAACGAGACCGCGCGGCGGCTCTACGACCGCGTCGCGCGCCTGACGCCCTTCATCAAGTACCAGCGATGAGCGAAGCCGCATCGCCGCCCATCGATGGCATCTTGGAGACAGCCATCTACGTCGATGACTTGGCACGCGCGCACGCCTTTTACGGCGACGTGCTCGGCCTTGAGCGCGTCCTCGATACGCCGCGCATGATGACCTACGATGTGGTGCCCGCGCAGGTGCTTCTGGTCTTCTGTCGCGGCATGACACGCGAGGACATGGAGGCCTCGACCGGCGGTGTGATTCCCGGCCATCATTCCGATGGCCCGGCGCATTTCGCCTTCGCCATCAGCGTCGGCGCCTACGACGCGTGGGTGGCGCGCCTCAAAACCGCCGGCGTTGCGATCCGCAGCGAAGTCGTGTGGCCGGCAGGCGGCAAGAGCATCTATTTCGATGACCCGGACGGCAATGTCGTGGAGCTTGCGACGCCCGGCCTCTGGCCGAATTATTGACTTTTTGCTCAATCCGGTGAGCCCCCGCATTTCGCTTCGCTCCATGCGGGCTACAATTGGCTGCGGCCGAGTTCGCGTAGCCCGGATGGAGCGGAGCGCAATCCGGGGGACGGATTGGCCACGATCAAACCTCTCCTCCGTCATCCCGGTTCGGCCGCAGGCCGAGACCGGGACCCATGAACACCGCGAGGCAGATGAAGCAGAGCGCGTCCAGCCACGCTTTTGCCGGTGGGTATAGGTCCCGGACAAGCGCTGGCGCGCTTTCCGGGATGACAAACGAGAGGTGTGTGCGCCCGCGCCGTCACCGCGTCCCTTGATTGCCCTGTGCGCCGGGGCCATGCTCCAGGCACGCCACAGCGAGACGGCCCATGCTCCCCAACGCCCCGCGCGCCTTCGATTTCGGCCTTGGCGAAACCGCCGATATGCTGCGTGACAGCGTCGCTGGTTTCGCCGCGGACAACATCGCGCCGCTGGCGAAGACAATCGACCGCGAGGATTGTTTCCCCCGCGAGCTGTGGCCTGAGATGGGTGCGCTCGGCCTCCACGGCATCACCGTGGCGGAGGAAGATGGCGGCGCGGGCCTCGGCTATCTGGAGCATTGCGTGGCCATGGAGGAAGTCTCCCGCGCCTCCGGCTCCGTCGGGCTTTCCTACGGCGCGCACTCCAACCTCTGCGTCAATCAGATCTTTCGCTGGGGCAATGCGGAGCAGAAGCAGCGCTATTTGCCTAAGCTCATCTCCGGTGAACATCTCGGCGCGCTTGCCATGTCGGAGGCCGGTGCCGGCTCCGATGTCGTGGCGATGAAGCTTCGCGCCGAGAAGCGCGGCGATTGCTATGTGCTGAACGGCACGAAATTCTGGATCACCAACGGGCCACAAGCCGACACGCTCGTCGTCTACGCCAAGACCGACCCGGAGGCCGGACCGCGCGGCATCACCGCCTTCATCGTGGAGCGCGGCTTCGCCGGCTTCTCCGTCGCCCAAAAACTCGACAAGCTGGGCATGCGCGGATCGGAGACCGGCGAGCTTGTCTTCGAGAACTGCGAGGTGCCCGAAGAGAACGTCCTCGGCGCGGTCGGGAAGGGCGTCGGCGTGCTGATGTCCGGCCTCGACTATGAGCGCGCCGTGCTCGCCGCCGGGCCGCTCGGGCTGATGCGGGCGGCGCTCGATGTGGTCGTGCCCTATGTGCATGAGCGAAAACAGTTCGGCCGGCCGATCGGCGAGTTTCAGCTCATGCAGGGCAAGCTCGCCGACATGTATGTGACGCTGAACGCGGCGCGCGCCTATGTCTACGCCGTGGCCAAGGCCTGCGACCGCGGCGAGACCACGCGCGAGGATTCCGCCGGCGCAATCCTCTTTGCCGCGGAGAAGGCGACGCAGGTGTGCCTCGACGCCATCCAGTGCCTCGGCGGTAACGGTTACATCAGCGATTATCCGACCGGCCGTCTGCTGCGCGACGCCAAGCTCTACGAAATCGGCGCCGGCACCAGCGAAATCCGCCGCATGCTGATCGGCCGGGAGATTTTTGAGAAGACGGGGTAGGATCTGGCGTGATCATCCAGGTGTGACATGAATTTCATTTCATGCCATATATCTGGCTATCTGACACAAATTGGATTCATGCCATGCCACGCCAGGTCAAGAAGCCAAGCGGCTTCGCTGAAGAGCAGGCCGAATGGGAGGCACCGCTTCCGGAGCGGCTTGATGTGAAGGTCGGGCCCGGCGGCCGGGTCGTCATCCCTGCCATTTTCCGCAAGGCCATGAAGCTGAAGGAGGGGGATCAGCTCATGGCGCGCATCGTTGACGGCGAGCTCTGCCTGATGACACCGGAGATGGGGATCAAGCGCGCGCAGCGGATGGTGCGCGAGTCGATCCCGCCGGATGTCGATCTCGTTGAGGCGTTACTTGAGATGCGGCGGGAGGAGGTTGCTGACGAGTTCGGTGATGGCTGAGGCCGTGCTGGATACGTCCGCGATCCTCGCCGTTCTTCTCGACGAGCCCGGAGCGGATCATGTTGCGGCAATCATGCCGCGATCATTGGTGAGCGTCGCGAACGAGGCGGAAGTGGTAACGGTGCTTGTTCGCAATGGGACTGAGCCTGAACGGGCTGTGCAGACTGTCCTCAACCTTGCTTACGACGTCGTTGAGCTGGATGCCGGTCTGGCGCGTCGGGCCGGAATGCTGTGGCGGGAGACAAAGCCACGCGGTTTGTCGCTCGGCGATCGTTGTTGCTTGGCGTTAGCTGAGCGAGAGAAGCTTCCAGCGATCACCGCTGACCAGCACTGGGCAGGCCTGGAACTCGGTATCGAAGTGAGGCTGTTTCGGTCTTCGCGGAAGCGACGATCTTCGTAGCTCCGTTACCGGCAGCGTCCCTAATACGCCCGCTCGTTCATCGCGCGTCCGAGCATCGCGCCGAGCATTGCAGGGACCGTGAAGCCGACGGCCAGCATGATGCCGAGAATGGCCGTGACCAGAATAAGGCTCAGCCCCGATTGCATGCCGATACCGAGCACGAAGACGCCAAGCTGATGGCCGCACACAAGCCATAGCGCCCAGCGCCACGGACGGTCGGGCAGGAGAAATGCCGCAGCCGCCACGGCTGCCGCCATCACGGGCAGGCCAAAATAGAAATAGGCCGGCGCTTCCCAGGCCTGGCGCAGATCAAGCCCGCCGCCAGCCGAAACCCCGCCCCAGAGCGAGACGCTTGTCCAGGTGATCAGGCCGGTCGCAGCCAGCAACGCCCCGATGCCGTAGGGCGATCCCACGAGCCGGCACAGCTCGCCCAACTCATCTACGCCACGCATACTGAAGCCCCCGGAACGCAACACGGAAAGGAGGATAAATCGGTAGGCTTGACAGGGGGTTAACTGCACGACGAGCGCGTGGCTAGGATTGCAGGTCATCGACAGGAGGCGTGCTAGCATTGCTGTCATTGACAGCAATGCTAGCGGCTCGCATATAAGGGCCATGGCGACACTGACGATCCGCAATCTGCCCGACGAAGTCCGCGACAAGCTTCGTGTTCGCGCGGCAGAGAACGGCCGCTCCATGGAGGCGGAGGCGCGCGACCTGCTTGAGCGAAAGCTCGCAGGTGACCCGCCGGACCTCGATGATGCGGAGCGCGCGCGGCGCATTCGCTCGGTCCAGGAGGCTTTTGAGCCTTATCGCGTTGCAGGCTTGTTGCTGTCGGAGGAGCTGATTGCCGAGCGGCGGCTT
The DNA here is from genome assembly GCA_028281235.1 of Afifellaceae bacterium. GTDB lineage: Bacteria > Pseudomonadota > Alphaproteobacteria > Rhizobiales > Afifellaceae > DASWJZ01. The sequence continues at coordinate 213,208 of JANQKG010000036.1, forward strand.
GAGGCATGGATGGAAACCGCCGAAGCCATGGCCGACACCAGAAAGCGCGGCGGCCCGATCGATCCGGAGGCGCTCCTGAGGCAAGCTGAGCGTGCCCGCCGTTCTTGACGCCTCCGCGGTTCTGGCGCTTATCCTGAACGAACCGGGTGCAAGCGCCGTGGAGCCGTATGTCGGCACCGGCCTCCTGTCGGTGGTGAACTACTCTGAGGTGGTTGCCCGTCTCAGCGATCGCGGCGCGCCCGCTGAGCTTATCCGCACGCAGATCGATGTCCTGGAGATGACGCTGGTCGGGTTCGACCAACAAATCGCTTTCGTCGCCGGGCTTTTGCGAGAAGCAACCAAGCACCACGGCCTATCCTTTGCCGACCGCGCCTGCCTCGCGACAGCAGCTCACCTCGGAGTGCCGACAATGACCGCCGACCAGGAATGGGCGGAGCTTGATATCGGCGTGGAAGTCGCGCTGATCCGGTAAGCCTTGCTGCACGCCGCCGAAAATGGCTCCAGCCGTGCTACCGCCGCCCCTTGGGTTTTCGCCCAAATTCCTGCATATGCGGAGCGGTAAACGCGCGAGACCCCCTTGAAGCGCAAGCTCACCACAATCCTGGTCGCGGATGCGCAGGGCTATTCCACCCTGATGGCCGCCGACGAGGCAGCCACGCTGGAGCGGCTGCGCCGCTATCGGGCGATCATGGAAAGCCTGTTTGAGCGCCACGACGGCCGGCAGGTGAACACGTGGGGCGATTCCGTCATCGCGGAGTTCCCCAGCGTGGTGGAGGCGGTGCGCTGTGCGGTGGAGATCCAGGATTCGCTGACCGGCGAGAATCGCGGCCTGCCGAAGAAGCAGCAGATGTGGTTCCGCATCGGCATCAATCTCGGCGACGTGATGATCGACGGCAGCGATCTTTACGGCGACGGCGTGAATGTCGCCGCACGGCTGGAATCACTGGCCGAGCCGGGCGGCATCATCGTCTCCGGCACCGTCTACAATCTCGCGCACAAGCAGCTTGCCATCGCGTTCGATTTCGTCGGCGACCAGGAGGTCAAGAACCTCGACGAGCCGGTGCCGAGTTATCGCGTGCGTGTGCCAGGCCGCAACCGGCCTGACGCGGTCCTCCCCGAAGAGGGTGCTGACTCCGTGGAGACCGACACTGCGGACGACGGGCAGGCTCAGCAACATCCCGACACCGATCCGTCGCCCGTTGCACGCGGCGCCGTCTTTATCGAGTCGATCTGGGGCTGGCTCAATGAGCAGCCGCGGGCGGTCCGTTTTTCAGCTTTCATGATCGCCTTCTTCTTCGCCATCAATCTCCTGTTCGGCGGCATTGCCAATCCGTGGTTCATCTTCCCCGCCGCCCCCTTTGCGCTGCACCTCTTTCTGCGCATCCGCCGCGAGCGCCGCCGGCTCGGCTCATCTGGCGGCGACGCCGGCTAAGCTCCAGAACTCATGACCGTTCTGAAGGCCGATACGCTCGACCCCCAACTGCCGCCGGAGAACGCCGAGGCGTGGGCAAGGCTCGTCGCCGAGTACAAAGAAGCGCGCGCCGAGGCGGCCGTCGGCGGACCGGAGCAGGCGCGCCAGCGTCATCTGGCCCGCAACAAGCTTCTGCCGCGCGACCGCGTGTTCCGCCTGCTCGATCCGGGCTCGCCGTTTATGGAGCTGTCGCCGCTTGCCGCTAACGGCATGTATGAGGAAGCCATCCACGGCGCCGGGCTCATCACCGGCATTGGACGCATCTTCGGCCGGCTGGTCATGGTCGTGTGCAACGACGCCACCGTGAAGGGCGGCACCTATTACCCGATGACCGTGAAGAAGCATCTCCGCGCCCAGGAGATTGCGCGCGAGAACCGGCTGCCCTGCATCTATCTGGTCGATTCCGGCGGCGCCAACCTGCCGCATCAGACCGACGTCTTTCCCGACCGCGAGCACTTTGGGCGCATCTTCTACAATCAGGCGCAGATGTCGGCCGCCGGCATTGCCCAGATCGCCTGCGTCATGGGCTCCTGCACGGCCGGCGGCGCCTATGTGCCGGCCATGTCGGACGAGACAATCATCGTCAAAGGGCAGGGCACGATCTTCCTCGGCGGCCCGCCGTTGGTGAAGGCGGCTACCGGCGAGGTCGTCAGCGCCGAGGCGCTGGGCGGCGCGGAGGTGCATACGCGCCTCTCAGGCGTGGCCGACCATCTGGCGCTCGACGATGCGCAGGCTTTGGCGCTTGTCCGCCGCATCGTCTCCGATCTTGCGCCGCCGCCGTCGGCAATCGAGATCGGCGAGGCGGCCGCGCCGCTCTATCCGGCGTCTGATCTGGAACGCATCGTTCCCGTCGACCTTCGCCGCGCCTATGACGTGCGCGCGCTGATCGCCCGGCTGGTCGACGGCTCCAACTTCTCCGAGTTCAAGGCGCTCTACGGCGACACGCTGGTCACCGGCTTCGCCTCCATCCACGGCATGCGCGTCGGCATCCTCGGCAATAACGGCATTCTGTTTTCAGAATCGGCGCAGAAGGGCGCGCATTTCATCGAACTCTGCTGCCAGCGGAACATCCCGCTCCTGTTCCTGCAGAACGTCACGGGCTTCATGGTCGGCAAGGATTATGAGGCGGGCGGCATCGCCAAGGACGGTGCCAAGCTTGTCACCGCTGTCGCCTGCGCCAACGTGCCGAAGATCACGCTGATCGTCGGCGGCTCCTATGGCGCCGGCAATTACGGCATGTGCGGGCGCGCCTTCGCGCCGCGCTTTCTGTTCACCTGGCCCAATGCGCGCATCTCCGTCATGGGCGGCGAGCAGGCCGCCGCCGTGCTGGCCACCATCCGCCGCGACCGTTTCGAGGCGGAAGGTAACAGCTGGTCGGAAGAGGACGAAGAGGCGTTTAAGGCGCCGGTGCGCGAGCGCTACGACGCGGAGGGCAATCCCTACTTCGCCACCGCGCGGCTCTGGGACGACGGCATCCTCTTGCCGTCAGAGACACGCGATGTGCTCGGCCTGGCGCTGGCCGTGTGCGCACAGGCGCCGGCGCAGGAGACGAACTTCGGAGTTTTCCGGATGTGAGCGATCGACCGAGCCGGAAATCGTTCCGCTTGAACACGCACACCCGTCTCTGCGTCGTCATTGCCGGACTTGATCCGGCAATCCATTCCGCAACAGCTGCTGCGCGCTAAGCCGTTCTGGAGCGGTTGCCATGGCAAAGCCGTGGCATTGACGACAAGGGGAGACAACGAGACCAAGGATTGCCTCTAGAGAAAGAAATCGCTATATCTCTTGCATGAGAAAGACAGAAGCTCGCCGCAGATCGGAGACCGCCGGCGCGCCGGATGAAGCAGCGACCGTCGCCAAGGCACTGCTCCGCGCCGCCGACCGGCTGGGGCTCTCCAACCGCGCGCTCGGCCGCATTGTTGGTCTTTCAGAGGCAAGCGTGTCGCGGCTGGGGAAGGGCGCCTACACGCTCCACAGTGGCGACAAAGCCTTCGAGCTCGGGCTCCTCGTCATTCGGCTCTTTCGCTCGCTCGATGCGATCGTCGGCGGCGACGAGGCCGTTGCGCACGCCTGGCTGCGCAACGACAACAATGCACTGGGCGGCAAGCCGATCAAGCTGATTGAGACTGTTGCCGGCCTCACGACCGTTCTTGCCTATTTGGACGCCAGACGCGCTGTCGCCTGAGGCGCGACGCCTGGAGGGCGTGTGCTGGCGGCTGGTGGAGGCACAGCACCGTGTCTCCACGCTGAAGCTGGTCGATACACTCGATGAGCAGGCGCTGATTGAAGACCTTCTGGAGACGACGAAGCCGAACCTGCCGCCGGAATGCGTGGGTCTCCACTATCTGCTGTCGACGCCCTTCCGCTACGGCGCGCCATACCCGAAAGGCTCCCGCTTCCGGCGCGCAGGGTTCACACCGGGCATATTCTATGCGTCGGAGCATGTGGAGACGGCCGTTGCGGAACTGGCCTTCCATCGGCTGCTCTTCTTCGCGGAGTCGCCTGCAACACCTTGGCTGAACGATGCGGCGGAATTCACCGCGTTCAGCGTTTCCTTTCGGACGGAGCTGGGCCTTGATCTGACGGAGCCGCCGCTGGCCTCGGAGCGCGCGGCCTGGACCGACCCGCTGAGCTACGACGCCACGCAGGCGCTCGCCGACATCGCCCGCGATGCCTCAATTCAAGCGCTGCGCTCCGAATCCGTTCGCGACCCAAAAGCGCGCGCCAACATCACGCTGCTCACCTGCCTCGCGTTTGACGCAAGAAAGCCAAGCGGCTGGCAGACGTGGCGCATGCGGCTTGGCCCTCACGGCGCGCAGGCGCTTTGCGCACATCCCGAACGGCGGCTGGAATTCGCGCCGGACGTCTTCGCCAATGATCCGCGTATGGCCGCGATGTCTTGGAACCGCCGACGGGACTGACGCGGCTCTTATATCCGCTCCACGTTGATCGTCTCGACCTTGCCCTGGTCGCCGATCAGCCAGGAGGCGAGGATGCCCGTGATCGACACGATGATGGCGCCGAAGACAGCCGGCCAGAAACCTGAGACCGTCATTCCGTCAAGCAGCCAGGCCGTCAGCGACAGCATGCCGGCATTGATGATGATGAGAAAGAGGCCGAGCGTCAGCAAGGTCAGCGGCAGGGTCAGAAGGATCACCACCGGGCGCACGATCGCGTTGATGATGCCCAGCACCAGCGCCGCCCAGATGAGCGACCAGCCGTCATTGATGGTGACTCCCGAAACCAGTTTGGAGGCGGCCCAAAGCCCCGCCGCAACGATCAACACTCTGATGATAAAGCCCCTCATCGGGTCGTCTCCCTCGTGTTCCGGCGCACCCTAGATCGGCGGCACGCCGGAAGCCGAATAATCAGACGTTTGCTCGCGTCAACATGGTCGGTCCCGGCTCTGAAATCAAAGAACAAGAGCCCTGAACCGGCCTTTTCCCGGCAGGCGGCCGTCTGACTAGAGCATGATCCCGAAAAGTGGACGCCATCTTTTCGGATAAGATCATGCTCCGGCAAAGAGATAGAGCCTCCATTCTGATTCAATCAGAATGGAGGCTCTATCCATCGACACGGCGCGGGGCCGGCATTCTCAACGGCTCTTGGCGCGGATTGACGCGCACCGCAGGTGCCTTGATGGCCAGGAAAGCCGCCTCCGGCTCACTGCAGATTGAAGCCTTGTGACGGGAAAGCTTTGGTTTCCCGGCCGTTCAGCGACTAAATTGCGGCATCGCATGCGCGAAAGACGCGCGGGCTCCAACCGATGGAGTGGAGATGATCAGCAAGCGGCATTTTCTGGCTTCCGGAGCCTCGCTCCTGGGTCTGGGCGCCCTGGCCGGGTTCGGCACGAGAAGCGCCATGAGCAAAGACAGCGAGATGGTGTTTGAAATCACCAAGACTGAGGAGGAGTGGCGCGCCATCCTGACGCCGGAGCAATATGCGGTGCTGCGCGAGGAGGCGACGGAGCGAGCCTGGACGAGCCCGCTCCTTGAGGAGAAGCGCGAGGGCATTTTTGCGTGCGCCGGCTGCGGCCTGCCGCTCTTCAAATCCGAGACCAAATATGACAGCGGCACCGGCTGGCCAAGTTTCTGGGCGGAGATCGAAGGCAATGTCGGCTACAAGGAGGACCGGAAATTCTTCATGGTCCGCACCGAAGAGCATTGCCGCCGCTGCGGCGGACATCTCGGGCATGTCTTCGACGACGGCCCCCCGCCGACCGGCAAGCGCCACTGCATCAACGGCCTGGCCCTTGTCTTCCATCCCGCGGAAGCCGCTGAAGCCGAGTCCGGATAGCGCACCGGTCTAAGCGGCACGATCTGTCGCCGTCGAGGGTCGACGCTCCTCGTTCGCTTAAGGCAGAATGGCGCCCCGACAGCGTCATGTTCTGCAGCGCCATGTTTCTAAGCGTCTTCGATATCTTCAAGGTCGGCATCGGGCCGTCGAGTTCCCACACCGTGGGGCCGATGTTGGCGGCGCGACGCTTCGTCGATGAGGATGTCCGACCAAACGCCGGTTCGATCGCCCGGCTCAGCGTCACGCTGCACGGGTCGCTGGCTTTCACCGGCAAGGGCCACGGGACCGATCGCGCCATTGGGTTGGGCCTCTGCGGTGAGCGACCTGAATCAGTCGACCCGGACCGCGTCGACACCATCCTCTCAGAACTCCACGAGGCGAAATGCTTGGCCGCCGCCGGCCTGCCGAACGTGGCGCACGATCCGGCGGTAGATTTGGTTTTCGACTACGGAAAACCGCTCCCCGGTCACGCCAACGGCATGACATGCCGTGCGCTGGCCGCGAATGGCGCGCTGGTCGCGGAGCGTGTCTTCTATTCGGTCGGCGGTGGCTTCGTGGCGACGGCGCAGGAGCTTGAAGAGGTTGGCGGCAACGGCGTGACCGCGGCCTCCGCCGCCACCACCAGTCCCTCCGTGCCATATCCGTTTGCCAGCGCAGCGGAGATGCTGGCGATGGGTGAGGAATCCGGCCTCTCCATCGCCGATATGAAGCACGCCAACGAGACGGCGCGTTCGCCGGGCGTTGATCTGGATGAAGCCGTCGACCGCATCTGGTCGGCGATGCGCTTCTGCATCGATCGCGGGCTGACCAACGTCGGCACGCTCCCCGGCGGGCTGGAGGTCAAACGGCGCGCCGGCGAGATCCATCAAAAGCTGCTCGCCGAGCACGGCGCCAACTCCCTGCAGCCGCATCGCGTCATGGATTGGCTCAGCGTCTACGCCATGGCGGTGAATGAGGAGAACGCTGCCGGCGGGCGTGTGGTGACCGCCCCCACAAACGGCGCCGCCGGCGTGATCCCCGCGGTGATCCGCTACTACCTTGAGCATTGCGTCGGCGCCGACGAGATTGGCGTGCGGACATTTCTTCTCGTCTCTGCCGCCGTCGGCGGGATCATCAAGCACAACGCCTCAATCTCAGGCGCGGAAGTCGGCTGCCAGGGAGAGGTGGGCTCCGCTTCCGCCATGGCGGCTGCCGGTCTTGCGGCGGCACTCGGCGCCACCAATGCGCAGGTGGAGAACGCTGCGGAGATCGCGCTTGAGCATCATCTCGGCATGACATGCGACCCGATCGGCGGGCTGGTTCAGGTGCCTTGCATTGAGCGCAATGCGCTTGGCGCGGTGAAGGCGGTCAGCGCCGCGTCGCTGGCGCTGCGCGGGGATGGCACGCATTTCGTGCCGCTCGACGATTGCATCGAGACCATGCGCCAGACCGGCCTCGACATGAGCGAGAAGTATAAGGAGACCGCCACCGGCGGGCTTGCGGTGAACGTCGTGGCCTGTTGAGGCTCACGCCGCGGGTTTGGCCGCCTCAAGGTGAGGCGCCAGTGCATTGCCGCGCTCAATCAAGAACACCTCGATCGGTTCGAGCGTGCCGCGCACGGTCACATCCGTTGCGGAAAACGCCCCGTCGGAGAGGCCAGCCTGGCGGCACAGCGCAGCGGAGGCGACGATCTGAACGCCGTGCTCCTTTGTCAGCCCCTCCAGGCGGCTCGCCGCATTGACAACGGGTCCGATGACCGTCGTCGCCGCGGAGGATCGGTGGCCGATGCGGCCGAGCACCAGCGGCCCGACATGCAGCCCGATGCCGATCTTGAGCGGCGCGGGAAGTTCGCTTTCGAGCTCGCGGTTAAGCCGCTCAAGCGAGGCGTCGATGGCCATGGCTGCCGACAAGGCTGCGCGACAGGCCACGTCGACGGGCTGGTTGATGCCGAAGAGCGCCATGAGCCCGTCGCCGAGATATTTGTCGATCCATCCGCCCGACGTGTTGAGCACCTCGCCGATTTCGCCGAAGAAGCGGTTCAGCAGAAACACTGTGTCGTAGGGAAGCCGCTTCTCGCTCAACGTCGTGAAGCCGCGGATGTCGAGAAAGAGCACGGCAAGCGTCCGCTCAACGCCGGCTTCATCGCCACTCATGGTGAGCAGCGCGCGTCCTTCGTCCGGCGGGCGCACCAGCCGCACGATAAGAAGGTCGTCGCCCGGCCGCACCTGGCAGGCGAGCCGCACGTCGGACGGCGCCCCGATATGGCTGAGCGTCGCCAATTCCGACGGGGAGGGCGGCGGCAGGGCGTCTGCCCCGATCTCGACGCGGACGCGGCAGGTGGAGCATCGCGCCCGTCCGCCGCATACGGAACTGTGCGGAACACCGTGCACGCGGCTGATCTCAAGCAACGTCGGCCCCACCGGAGTTCGGATAGACGGCCCGGCCGAATAGCCGATGCGCAGGCGCCGGCGCCACAACAGCGACAGGCGACGCAGCGCCAGGATCGCGAAGAGTAGAGCGATCAGCGCCAGCGCCGTCCATACGGCGATGTCGCCCACTTGCGTGGCTGTGAGCGCCGGGTCGGCCGCAGCCGGTGTTGAATAGGCATCGCCGTAGCCGCCAGGCCCGGACTCGTAACCGGCGCCGGAGCCATAATCGTATCCGCCTGCCTCGTAGCCGCCATAGCCGTCCGCGCCAGCGTTGGACGTCTCGGCCGCCTCAGCCTCAGCTTTCGCCACGGCGTCGCGGCCGGCGACGGAGAACCCCGCCAATGCCAGCGCCGGCAGAAGCACGGCGATCGTGAAGAGCAGCGGTGCGATCCGGCGATAGAAGCGCGACAGTCGCAGCCAGAAATGCAGCCCGATGCAGCCGTGCGTCCACACCACGAGAAGCAGCAGCGTCTGGAGCCAGGCAAGCTCGCCCCAAAGGCGCGGCAGGAGTTCCGCATAGGGCGTGTCGGCGCCCTCCATCCGTGCCGCCGCTGCAATGGGCGCGGCGTGGTACATGAGGAGCGGCAGGATGGTCAGGCCGAGCAGGATCTGCACGGCCTCCCAGACCGGCATCCGCCAAGTGGAACGGCGCGCGGTCTTGTAGAGGTTGAGGCCGATATGGGTGAAGAACGCACCGAACAGCGCGATCGTGCCGGCGAGCGAGCGCGTCACCGCTTCGCGTCCCTCCTGGAATGCCTCCATGACCCCCAGGCTCCACAAGCCGAGCGCATGGTTGAGGAAGTGGAAGAACGCGAACGTGAAGAGGATCAGCCCGGAGGCGATGCGAAGCCGCTGGACATGGCCGCCAAGGAGCAGCGGCGAGGCCGGCGCAGCGTCAACCGACATCGGCCTGTCCGTGCCGATCGGCTGCGGCCGGAAAAGGAGCCCGATGAGCCGCGGCAAGAGGCGCCCGCTTGATCGTGAGCCTGGGCATTGCCGGCTTCTAGAGCATGATCCCGAAAAGTGGAAACGGGTTTCCCGCCTTCGCGAAGCCCGCTTCGGCGGGCGAAGCAAGGTCGGATAAGGTCATGCTCCTACAAAGAGATAGAGCCTTATCCATTCTGATCCAGACAGAATGGATAGGGCTCTAGACGTTTCGCACCTCACCGTCACGCCGTAGAAGGAGAGCGATGTTCAAGTCCCTGCTCATCGCCAATCGCGGCGAGATCGCCCGACGCATCGTCCGCACGGCCCGGCGGATGGGTCTTCGCACGATTGCATTGGTCACCGAGGCCGACAGGACCTGGCCGCATTGGCGCGAGGCTGACGAGGCCGTGCCCGTCGAAAGCTATCTCTCCATTGAGGAGATCGTGGCGGCGGCGCAGAAGAGCGGCGCAGACGCTGTGCACCCCGGCTACGGCTTTTTGTCGGAGAACGCCGCCTTCGCGGAAGCCTGCGTGGCGGCGGGGCTGATCTTCGTCGGGCCGCCGGCCGGCGCCATCCGCACCATGGGCTCCAAGGCGGACGCCAAGGCCCTGATCGGCAGCGTCGGCGTGCCGGTGGTGCCCGGCTATGCCGGCGAGCGGCAGGAGCCTGACTTCCTGAAGCAGAAGGCTTACGAGATCGGCTACCCCGTGCTGGTGAAGGCTGTTGCCGGCGGTGGCGGCCGCGGCATGCGGCGCGTGGAGCGCGCCATCGATTTTCCTGACGAGCTCGCGGCCGCGAGGCGCGAGGCATTGGCCGCGTTCGGGGACGATCGGGTGATTTTGGAGCGCTACATTGAGGCGCCGCGCCATATCGAGGTGCAGGTGTTCGCCGATGCGCTGGGCAATGCGGTGCATGTGTTTGAGCGCGATTGCTCGCTTCAGCGGCGGCACCAGAAGGTGATCGAAGAAGCGCCCGCGCCCGGGCTGTCGGCGGAGATGCGGCAATGGCTCGGAAGCACTGCGATCAAGGCGGCACGCGCTGTCGGCTATTGCGGCGCCGGCACGGTGGAATTCATCGTCGACGCCAAGGCCGGGCTGCGACAGGACACGACGTTCTTCATCGAGATGAACACGCGGCTGCAGGTCGAGCATCCCGTGACGGAGGCCGTGACGGGGCTCGATCTTGTCGAGTGGCAATTGCGGATCGCCGCCGGCGAGCCGCTGCCGCTCAAGCAGGAGGAGATCGCGTTCACCGGACACGCGATCGAGGCGCGGGTCTACGCTGAGGATCCGGCGGATAATTTCCGCCCGTCGACCGGGCGGCTGTGGGCCGCCTCGTTCCCGGAGCCGCCGGGTGTGCGTGTCGATTCCGGCGTTGAGCCCGGTTCGGTGGTCACGCCGTTCTATGACGCCATGCTCGCCAAAGTGATCGCCTCCGGCGCGGACCGTTCCGAGGCGCTGCGGCGCATGCAGGCGGCGCTTGAGCGCATCAGGATCGCCGGGCCACGCACCAATTTGGCATTCCTCGCCGGCATCGTCACGCATCCGCATTTCGTCGCCGGCGGCGTTGGCACGGATTTCGCCGACCGGGAACTTACGCTTCTGGCCGGCGAACCGCTCGACCGGAGCCTCGCCGCTGAGGCGATCGCAGAATGGGTGCGCCGCGCCGGCGATAAGCCCGCTGCCGCCGCCCCTGGCCCCTGGTCGCGGGCCGACGGCTTCCAGCTCGGCGGGCTGAGGGGCGCAGGCGCTCTCATCGTTGAGATTGAGGGCCAGGCGGTGACGGTCGGCATCGCCTGGTCGCCGCGCGGACCGCAAATGGTATCCATCGGGGGCAAGGCGCCGGTCTTCGAGCCGGAGGCGGAGATCGTCTGGGGCGAGGGGCAGGCGTTCGTTCTGGCACGCGGGCGCCAGCTCCGTGTGACGTTCCCCGATCCGCTGTCGCGCAGCGCTGCGAGTGGCGCATCAGACGGCGCGGTGGAGGCACCCATCCACGGGCGGGTCGTCGACGTCGCCATCGCAGCGGGACAGCAGGTCGCCTTTGGCGATCTGCTGTTCACGGTGGAGGCGATGAAGATGGAGCATGCCGTGACGGCCCCGCTCGCCGGGGAGGTGCACCAAGTGCGCATCACGCCCGGCGATCAGGTCGAGCAAGGTGCCGCGGCTGTGCTGATCAAGCCGGGTGAAGCGGCGCGTCGCTGAGCCACACCTATCCACAAGGGCCCGTAAGGGGGAGGTGGGGGCCGTGCCAAACCGGGCGCGACCCGCATCTCCGCCAGCTCTCACGCACCCCCCTCTCCTTTGTCATCCCGGTTCGGCCGAAGGCCGAGACCGGGACCCATACGCACAGAGCAAATGGCGGAACATGTGGGCCGACCGACCCGACTGTGTTCATGGGTCCCGGACAAGCGCTGGCGCGCTTTCCGGGATGACAAACGAGAGCAGGTGCCGGAATTCGGCGACCGCGTGAGCCTCGTCCGGCTGTGGAATGATGGGACGTGCTGCTTCGCGCAATTGCCGGCGGCCGATTCGACCGCTAAGCCAAGCTCATGCCGCTTCACCTCCTAAAGCTCTGCGTCGGCGTCGATTCCATCGAAGACCTGGAGGGCTGGATCGCGCATCGGCTGAAGCAGCGCCGGCGCGCCGGCGAGAAACCGGAACATTGGCACGTCACGCGCATGATCCCGCGACGCGTCGACGAGCTGCTTGACGGCGGCTCGCTCTATTGGGTGATCCGCGGCAACGTGCAGCTACGGCAGCGCCTCACCGACATCCGCCCGTTTCGTGACGCCGACGGCGTTCAGCGCTGCCGGCTGGTGCTCGACCCGGAAACAGTTCCAACCGAATGGCAGCCACGCCGGGCCTTTCAGGGCTGGCGATACCTGAAGGCGGAGGACGCCCCGCGCGATCTCGGCTCGGCGCGCGCCGGCATGCGCGGCCTGCCGCCGGAACTCAGGCGCGATCTCGCCGATCTCGGGCTCCTTTAACCCCTTGCGCCGGCGCCGTTTGGGGCCACATTCTGGGGCAGAATGGCAAAACGACGCGACATCACATCGCGCCCGGGCCGGGCCCCGGCGGAGTCAACGCGCTCCGACATCGACGCCTTCCTGGCCGAGGCCAAGACCATCGCGCCCGCCTCGCAGGCGCGCGGGCGGCTTGTTTTCGCCCTCGACGCGACCATGAGCCGGCAACCGACCTGGGACCTGGCGTGCGAGCTGCAGGCGGAGATGTTTGAAGCCGCCGGCGCGGTCGGCGGCCTGTCGGTGCAGCTCGTCTATTTCCGCGGCATCGGTGAAAGCCGCGCCTCGTCCTGGGTGGCGAATGCCCGGGCGCTGCGCGACCTGATGGTCAAGATCGATTGCCGCGGCGGCCATACGCAGATCCGCAAGGTGCTCGCGCATGTGCGGCGTGAGTCGGAAAAGCGCCCGATTGCGGCGCTCGCCTATGTCGGCGACGCCATGGAGGAGAATCCCGACGATCTCTGCGCGCTCGCCGGCGAGATCGGCATGTTGGGCGTGCGCGCCTTCATGTTCCACGAGGGGCGGGACCAGGTGACGGAGCGCACGTTCCGCGAAATATCGCGGCTCACGCGCGGTGCGTATCTGCCGTTCGACGCCAGCGCCGCGGGACAGTTGCGCACGCTGCTGAATGCCGTGGCGACCTATGCTGCCGGTGGCATCAAAGCCCTGGAGACGAGCCGCGGCGCCGGCGCGCAATTGTTGTTGCCGCAGCTGAAGCGATGAGAATCGCAATCCTCGCCATTCTGGCGGCGCTCCTGGCGGCGTTCCTCTTTCGTTGGTTCCTGAACAATCCGCCGGCGCAGCTCGCGCGCCAGGTCAAGACGTTCGGCGGGGCTGCACTTCTGGCGGCCGGCGTGGGGCTTCTGTTCATGCGCCAGTTCGCCCTGGCGCTGCCGGTCGGCATGGCCGGGCTGATGATGCTTCGGCGCAACGCGCCCATGCGCACCGCCGGCCCTTCCGGCCAGACCTCAAGCGTGCGTTCGGCGGGCCTGGAGATGGCGCTTGATCACGACAGCGGCGAGATGGACGGGCAGGTGCTTGTCGGACGCCACGAAGGGCGGCGGCTGTCGCAGCTCAGTTTCCATGAGCTTCTGGAGGTCGGCGAGGATTTGAGCAGCGACGAGGAATCGCTGCGCCTACTTGAAGGCTACCTTGACCGTGCGCATCCCGGCTGGCGGGACGATGTCGACGCTGATGAGGCAGGGCGGCAGCGCCCGCCGCCGAGCTCGGGCGCTATGAGCACGAAGGAGGCCTATCAGATCCTGGGGCTTGAGCCGGGCGCCAGCACCGCGGACGTTCGCGATGCGCATCGGCGCCTTATCAAGCAGGTGCATCCCGATCGCGGCGGCTCTGCGGCGCTCGCCGCCAAGATCAATGAAGCCAAGGACCGGATTCTGGGAACGCATCGCTAGGCCTCAGTGCGGCATCGGCAGGCAAGCGAAGGACTTGCGCTTCAGCTTTGCGCAGGTGGCGCGGGCCTCTTCCATATTGTCGAAGCCGGCGAAGCGGGCGCGGTAGAGCGTCTCGCCGCGATGCTCGACCGTCTGCGTCAGCGGCGACAGCGACGCCAGCGTCGGCCCCATCCTTTTCTGCGCCTTCTCGATGAGGTCGAGCGCGCCGCGCTCCGTTGGCGTTGCGCCGATCTGGATGTGCCAGCCTGGCTCGGCCGCGACCACGATGGCGCCCGGGGCCGGCGCGCCCGCCACCAGTTCGTCCTCGCCGGCGCGAATACGGGCGAGCCGGGTGAGCTTCCCGATCGGATCGTCCGCTTCCGCGGCCGCCGACACCGCCAACTCCGCAACAGCTGAAGCCGTGCTGATGCGCTGCACGATCGGATCGAGGTCCACTTCGGGCGGCTCGGCGACATCCACCCGGACGACAGGCGCGGCAATCGGCCTTGCAATCGGCACTGGGGCCGGCTCCGCCTGGGCCGCCTCGGCCAAAGCTGCGGATACCACGTCACGCGACGGCGCCGCCACGGCATAGCTCAAAAGGATCGCATCCTCCTGTTCCAGGTCGGGACGCGGGCGCGGGGGCCGCGCCTCAGCATATTGCGTTGCCGGGCCTGTGTGCACGATTAGCGCCGCCAACGTCTCGCGGCGCGAGCCCTTCGGCAGATATTTGGCAACGAGGTCGCGCATATGCGCGTTGCGGCTGGCGCCGGTGCGCCCGCCCATCACGACGGCGATAATGTGCCGTCCGTCGCGCTCAACGTTGGTGACCAGATTGTAGCCGGACGCGCGGGTGTAGCCGGTCTTGATGCCGTCGACGCCGCGCACGGCGCCCAAAAGACGGTTGTGGTTGCGGTAGTTGGCGCCGCGAAACTTGAAGCTGCGGGTGGAGAAGTACTTGTAATATTTCGGGAACCGGTCCTGCAGGGCGCGCGCCAGGAGCACCATGTCACGCGCCGTCGTTATCTGCTTGGAATTGGGCAGCCCGTGCGGATTGCGGAAGGTCGTGTTCTTCATGCCGAGCGCGCGCGCCGTGCGGGTCATGCGGCGGGCAAAGGCGGCGACGCTGCCGCTAACCTCCTCAGCAATCACGACGGAGGCATCGTTAGCCGACTTGGTGACCAGCGCCAGGATGGCGTCCTTCACCTTGATCTTTGAGCCCTTGCGCAGGCCAAGCTTTGACGGGGACTGCCGCGCGGCATTGGCCGAAACCGGCATGGCGCTCGAAAGGCTGAGGCGCCCGGCGTCCAGTTCCTCAAACAGGACGTAGAGCGTCATCATCTTGGTGAGCGAGGCGGGATAACGCCTCGCATCCGCGTGCCGAGCAAAAAGCGTCTTGCCGGAATTGGCGTCGAAGACGATCGCCGCATAACGCTCGTTGGCCTGAGCCGGAGCGACCAGCGACAACAGCACGAGAAGAATGGGGAGGAGACGGAACGGACCGATACGCAACGCAGAACGCCTCTTGGCAGGTGGCCTCAAACACACTCTCAGGCGACCGCCGCGTCCCCTGAGACCGATGGTTTCCCTTAGCTAAAGACGGCGGCGTTACGATTCCGTAAAATGTTGGCAGCTAAGTGGCTTCCGCGACTTTGTTGCAGTGCAAAAAACTGCTTGCATTTCTTGTTGCGCCGCAATATATAGCGCTCGCCCGCGGAAGCGGGGCGGCACTACAGGAATCATGATATGATGAACGCGTTTGAAGACGTCCAGAAAGCTGGGCAGGCGAACATGAATCGCGCGCTCGACAGCTTCGGTGCGTTGTCCCGCGGCTGGCAGGCGCTGGCTGAGGAGACGGCGGACTATTCCAAGAAGTCGTACGAGGCGGGGGCGGCGCATGTTGAGAAGCTGCTCGGTGCCAAGAGCGTGGATCTGGCAATTGAGGCCCAGACGGACTTCGTCCGGGCGTCATACGAGCAGGCGGCCGGGCGCGCTGCGCGGTTCAGCGAGCTCTATCTCGGCCTGGTCAAGGATATGGCGAAGCCTTTTGAGGAATTCGTCCCCACCCCCAAGAAGAAATAGGCCCAGCCTCACAAATTGCATGTGAGACGCCCGGTCGCGGACCGGGCGTTTTTTTGTTCGAAGCCTGGTCAGTCGGGCGGGTGGGCCCCCTGACAATGACGATCGAAGCGCCTAAATTAGCGGGCGCGGCAAGGGGTCCCGAACGCGGCCATGGCAAAGGACACAAGAAAAGACAACGGCGACAAGGCGGGATCCGGAACGGCTGTCGTCACCAAGACGCGGCCCAAGACGAAGCGGCCCAACCTTTATCGCGTGCTCCTGCTCAACGACGACTACACGCCGATGGAGTTCGTCGTGCACGTGATCATGCGCTTCTTCGGCAAGACCCAGGACGACGCCACGCGCATTATGTTGCACGTTCACAATCATGGCGTCGGCGAGTGCGGTGTGTTCACCTATGAGGTGGCGGAGACCAAAGTGACGCAGGTCATGGATTTCGCCCGCAAGCACCAGCATCCGCTTCAATGCGTGATGGAAAAGACATGATTGCGGGGGCATTCGGCCGTCGCGGCCTACGGGCGGCGGTTTCGGTCCGCGCGTGCCAGGGAAAGGCCGGTTCAGGGCTCTTTAGTTCTTTGATTTCGGAGCCAGGACCGACCATTTTGGCGCGGGCAAACGTCTGATTATCCAGCCCCACGCCGTGCGGTTGATCATTCAGACATGGCTCCAGAGCCAGCTTGAGAACGCCGGCCGCGCGCCGCGTCGACAGCTGATCAGACGGCGGCTTGCCGGGACAAGGTCGGTTCAGGGCTCTTGTTCTTTGATTTCAGAGCCGGGACCGACCATTTTGGCGCGAGCGACCGTCTGATTATCCAACCTCACGCCGTGCGGCTGATCATTCAAACATGGCTCTGGGACAGCGACCCCTGGCGCGAAGCCCCAGATGCACAATATGATGCATATGGCGTGTTCGCGCCGGCCGGCCGGTCAAGCAAAAGAGGTCTGACGTGCCTACCTTTTCCCGCTCCCTCGAAATGGCGCTCCATAAGGCGCTCAGCCTGGCGAATGACCGCGACCAGGAATTCGCCACGCTGGAGCACCTCCTCTTGGCGCTCGCCGACGACAAGGACGCTGCCGCCGTCATGCGCGCCTGCAATGTCGACCTCGACAAGCTGCGCGTCGACCTCAACGAATATATCGAATCGGAGCTCACCAACCTGGTCAGCCTGGAGGGCGACGAGGCAAAGCCGACCGCCGGCTTCCAGCGCGTCATTCAGCGCGCGGTGATCCATGTGCAATCGTCCGGTCGCGAAGAAGTGACAGGCGCCAACGTGCTGGTCGCCATCTTTGCAGAGCGTGAGAGCCATGCGGCCTTCTTCCTGCAAGAGCAGGACATGACGCGCTACGACGCGGTCAATTACATCTCGCACGGCATCGCCAAGCGCCCCGGTGCAGAAGAAATCCGCCCCGTGCGCGGCGTACGCGAGGAGGGTGCCCGTGAAGCCGAAGAGGGCGAGGAAGGCGGCAGCAAGGAAAGCGCGCTGGAGGCGTGGTGCATCAACCTCAACGCCAAGGCGCGCGCCGGCCGCATCGACCCGCTGATCGGCCGCGAGATGGAGCTGAAGCGCACCATTCAGGTGCTCTGCCGGCGCTCCAAGAACAATCCGCTCTATGTTGGCGATCCCGGTGTCGGCAAGACGGCGATCGCCGAAGGCCTGGCCAAGAAGATCGTCGAAGGCGATGTGCCCGACGTGCTCTCCGGCGCGACCATCTTCACGCTCGACATGGGCGCGCTGCTGGCCGGCACGCGCTATCGCGGCGACTTTGAGGAGCGGCTGAAGCAGGTGATCCGGGAGCTTGAGGCGCACGAAAACGCCGTCATGTTCATCGACGAGATTCACACCGTGATCGGCGCCGGCGCGACATCCGGCGGCGCCATGGATGCCTCAAATCTGCTGAAGCCCGCGCTCGCCTCCGGGACACTGCGCTGTATCGGCTCCACCACCTACAAGGAATATCGACAGTTCTTCGAGAAGGACCGCGCGCTCGTCCGCCGCTTCCAGAAGATCGATGTCAACGAGCCGACATTGCCGGATGCCGTGGCGATCCTCAAAGGCCTGAAGCCGTATTTCGAGGACCACCACAAAGTCCGCTACACCAACGACGCTATCAAAACGGCGGTGGAGCTTTCCGCGCGCTACATCAACGACCGCAAGCTGCCCGACAAGGCGATCGACGTGATCGACGAATCCGGCGCGTCGCAGAAGCTCTTGCCGGTCGCCCGCCGCAAGAAGACGATCAGCGTCAAGGATGTGGAGGCGACAATCGCGACGATGGCGCGCATCCCGCCCAAATCCGTCTCCAAGGACGACGCGGAGGTGCTGCAGCACATCGACACCAATCTGAAGCGCGTGGTGTTCGGCCAGGACAAGGCGATCGATGCGCTGTCCTCAGCGATCAAGCTGGCGCGCGCCGGCTTGCGCGAGCCGGAGAAGCCGATCGGCTGTTATCTGTTCTCCGGCCCCACCGGCGTCGGCAAGACGGAGGTCGCACGCCAACTCGCCGATCTGATGGGCGTACGGCTGCTGCGCTTCGACATGTCGGAATATATGGAGCGCCACACCGTCTCGCGCCTGATCGGCGCGCCGCCGGGCTATGTCGGCTTCGACCAGGGTGGCCTTCTGACCGACGGCGTCGACCAGACGCCGCACTGCGTGCTCCTGCTCGACGAAATCGAGAAGGCCCATCCGGACCTCTTCAACATCCTGTTGCAGGTGATGGACCACGGCAAGCTCACCGACCACAACGGCAAGCAGATCGACTTCCGCAATGTCGTGCTCGTCATGACGACGAATGCCGGTGCCGCGGAGATGGCCAAATCAGCCATCGGCTTTGCGCATTCACGCCGCTCCGGCGACGATGAGGAAGCGATCAACCGGCTGTTCACGCCGGAGTTTCGCAACCGCCTCGATGCGACGATCGCCTTCGGCGCGCTGCCGCCGGCCGTCGTGCATCGCGTGGTGGAGAAGTTCGTGCTGCAGCTTGAAGCGCAGCTCGCCGACCGCGGCGTCACCTTCGAGCTTGATGAGAAGGCGACGGCGTGGCTTGCCGAGCGCGGCTATGACGAGCGCATGGGCGCGCGGCCGCTCGGCCGGCTGATTCAGGAGGAGATCAAACGTCCGCTCGCCGACGAAGTGCTCTTCGGCAAGTTGAAGAAGGGCGGCGTGGTCAAGGTCTCCGTTGAGGAGCAGGGCGACGACGGCAAGACGGCGCTCAAGCTTGAAGCGATCCCCGACGAGAACGCCGCGCCCAAGGAGCGGCCGAAGAGCGCCCGCCCCAAGGAGCCGCGCAAGCCGAAGAACCCACCAAAGAACGGCAATCCGCCCAAGGACAACCCGCCACGGGGTGGCGGCTCCGTCCCGCGCGTGCCGCTGAAGGCTTGAAGCCAGAACATCGCCAAGCGGTTCGCCGCAGCGCTTCACCTCCCCCTTGCGGGGAGGTCGAAGTTCGAAGCGCCGCGAAGCGGTGCGCACGAATTTCGGGTGGGGGTGAGCAGCAACCCTTTCATCCCGCCCTTCGAGGCGTCTTTCGCCCTCATCCTGAGGTGCGAGCCCGATAGGGCGAGCCTCGCCCTTCGACAAGCTCAGGAGGGCGAAAGACGCACCTCAGGATGAGGGATGAAAGAGTTCGCGCAGGCGGCTAAATGCGACTCAAGACCCCCACCCGAAAACCGGCGTCGCGCTGCTCCTTGGTTTTCGACCTCCCCGCAAGGGGGAGGTGTGGCACCGTGCTCACCTCATAGGCTCGTTGGCGTTGCATATCGCGCGTGAGACACAAGCCAGTTTGTGCATCGCGATTTCTATGCTGTGCGACACAAACTGGCAGAGTTCTGCTTGGCTCGTCTCCCGGATCGGAAGCCCTCTCGATCAATCGACCCCGCGGGCGCATTCGTACCGCTTGTGCTAGATACGGGTAGGCCCGCCATACCACGCCCCAAGAGACGTGCGATGATCATGCAGCTCAGCCAGCCGCAAGCCGCGTTGCGAACGCACAATGCCGTCGTCTGCCTCGGCGGCGAGGCGACGCGCCTTGAGGCGCGGCCGGTCCTCATACCCGATGACGGAGAGATACTGCTCCGCCTTCGTGTCGTCGGCTTTTGCGGCACCGATCTCTTCAAGCTGAAGACGAACACCGCGCCAATCGGCGGCGTGCTCGGGCACGAGCTGGTCGGTACGGTGGAAGCGCTCGGCGAAGGCGTCACACAGTTCGCGCCAGGCGACCGCGTTGTCGTTCCGCATCACGTCGCATGCGGCGCATGTGGGCTGTGCCGAAGCGGTGCGGAGACCATGTGCGACGTGTTCAAGGAGAATTTGATGGCGCCCGGCGGCTTCGCCGATCATGTTCTGATCCGTGAGCGTGCTGTATCTCACGCGGCACACAAGCTGCCCGACAGCCTCTCCGACGATGCGGCCGTCTTCATGGAGCCGGCGGCCTGCGTGCTGCGTGGCATTGACCGCTCCGGGCTGCGGCCGGAGGGGCGTGCCGTCGTGCTCGGCTGCGGCAGCATGGGGCTGCTTCATCTTTTGGTGCTCCGCGCCGCCTTTCCCGATATGCCCGTCATCATGGTCGATCCCGACGACGCACGGCAGCGCTTTGCGGCGAAGCTTGGCGCCACTGCCGCCGTGCCGCCGGGCGAGGCGGCAAGTGCCGCGGCGAACGATGTCTCACACGGCGCTGGTGTTGACGCGGTGTTCGATACGGTGGGCGGTGAGCAGACGCTGGCCGCCGGCATCGCGCTCACGCGGCCGGGCGGAACATTGGTGCTCTTCGCCCACGCCCCGGCCGACCGGCGCTCCGCCGTCGACCTCAACGCGATCTTCAAGACCGAACGCCGCATCATCGCGACCTATTCCGGTGCGCTTGATGAGCAGCGGCGTGTGTTCGACCTTCTGTGCTCAGGTGCGCTCGATCCGTCGCCGCTGGTGACGCATCAAATGCCGCTCGATGATTTTGAAGCGGGCGTCGCCCTGGTCGTTCGCCAGGAGGCACTGAAGGTGCTGTTCACGCCGTCGCGCGGAGCCGCGTCGTGAGCAGCCCACACCTTGACGCAACGCCAGCGACAATGCGCGGTGCGGTGCTGACCGGACCGGAGGCAATCGAGATCCGCGATGTGCCTGTGCCGCAGCCGAGCTCCGGCGAGTTGCTTCTGAAGGTGGAGGCGGCGACGACCTGCGGCACCGACGTCAAAGTCTTCAAGCGCGGTGGTCACCCACGCATGCTCAAGGCGCCGACCTTGTTCGGCCATGAGATGGCGGGACGCGTGGCGGCGATGGGCGATGGCGTCGACAACTTTGCCGTGGGCGAGGCCATCGTGGTCGCCAATTCCGCACCGTGTCTCACATGCGAGCCCTGCCGGCGCGGCCGCGAGAACCTTTGCGAGGACCTGGCCTATCTCAACGGTGCGTTTGCGGAATATCTGCTTGTGCCGGCGCGCTTCGTGGAGCGCAACATCCACCGCCTGCCAAATAACCTGTCGTTTGAACGCGCCGCCTTGGCGGAGCCGCTCGCCTGCGTGCTGCACGGGATCGACGCTTGCGAGTTGGACCGCTATGCCGCGCTTGGCCCCGTAGAAGTGCTGGTGCTTGGCGGCGGGCCGATTGGTCTTCTCTTCGTTGCGGCCCTTGCCAATCTTGGCCACAGGCCCGTGCTCGCCGATCCCAATCCAAGCCGGCTTGAAGCCGGCAGGGCGCTTGGTGCCACGAAGACGATCGAGATCGCGCGCGGGGGTAGCCAGGCGGCGGCCCTTCGTGCGCATGCCGAAGGCGGCGAGGGGTTCTGGGTCACCGTCGAAGCCACCGGTGTGCCGGGCGTGTGGTCCGACGCGATTGAATCCCTGCGGCCCGGCGGTCTGGTGAATCTCTTCGGCGGCTGCGCGCCGGGCACCTCGATTCCGCTCGACACGCACCTCGTCCATTACAGCGAGCTCACCATCAAGGGCGTCTACCACCACCGCCCCGACACGTTTCGCCGCGCCATCGCGCTTCTCGCTGATCCAGGCTTCAAGGTCGACGCGCTTCTCTCAGGCGTCCGTCCGATCGAAGGCGTCGTCGATGCGCTTCAGGCCATGATCCGCAAGGAGGCACTGAAGGTCGTGATCCGCAACGGCGGTTAAGACGAGCCCGGCTTGTGCCGGAAAAGGAGAGAACGATGTGCCGCAACATCCGCACCCTGTTCAATTTCGATCCGCCGGCGACTGAGGAGGAGATCCATGCCTCCGCGCTGCAATTCGTGCGCAAGCTCTCCGGCTTCACGCGTCCGTCGAAGGTCAACGAAGCAGCGTTCGAGAGGGCAGTGGAGGAGGTCACCGCCGCTGCACGGCGGCTGATCGATTCCCTTGAGACCAACGCGCCGCCGCGCAACCGCGAAGCGGAAGCCGCGAAAGCCAAGGCCCGCGCTGCGGAGCGCTACGCTCGTCTGGCTTGAGCCACGAGGAGCACATCCTCTCCTTTGTCATCCCGCAAAGCGCGTCAGCGCTTGTGCGGGAGCCATAACCACCAGAGCAGCGTGGGGTTGTTCATGGGTCCCGGTCTCGGCCTCGCGGCCGAACCAGATGACAAACGTGAGGTTGGTTCTTGCCGACCCGTCTCCCGGATTGCGCTTCGCTCCATGCGGGCTACGAGGCCCGGCCATCGTCCGTAGCCCGCATGGAGCGAAGCGAAATGCGAGGAGGCTCAATCACACACGATCTCTCGTTTGTCATCCCGGAAAGCGCGGAACGCGCTTGTCCGGGAGCCATAACCACCAGAGCAGCGTGGGTGTTCATGGGTCCCGGCCTTGGCCTGACGGCCAAGCCGGGATGACAAAGGTGAGGTTGGTTCTTGCCGACCCGCCTCCCGGATTGCGCTTTGCCTCATCCGGGCTACGAGGCTCGCCATCGTCCGTAGCCCGCATGGAGCGAAGCGAAATGCGGGGAGGCTCAATCAC
>JANQKG010000003.1 GCA_028281235.1 Afifellaceae bacterium
GGCGAGCCACGCGATGGCCGGCGCGGACCGGGCGTGTTGGGAAGGCGAACCGCACGCCGCTACCCCGCGACGCAGCCCATGCCACCACTCCACATCCCACCACGATCCGTTCCACATTCCCCCACGATCCGCGCTCCTTGTTTCTCTTCTCGCGGCTTTGTTGCGACTTGTGGAATTCATCCACTATGATAGATAGGCTTTCAAATTTGCTCTTGGATGTCAATCGCTACTGACCAGGGACCGCGAGTCTGGTGCTAGAACAGACAACGGACTCAACAATCCGAAGCGGTCTTTGCGGAAGACGGAGGGAAGATGGCGCGCAAGCGGAGTGATGCGGCCGGTAATGCAACCCCAACGGTAGCGTTTGACGCCACGAAAGAGGCGCCTGGTAGCTCGACGCGAAGGGAAGAAAGCCTGACGGCCATACCGGGCGAACACACGCGCGGGCCGGGGGAGAAGCCGGTGCGCAAGCTCGGGGAACGTCTGCGCGCGCTTCGCAACGAACGGGGATGGACCCTCGACGAACTCTCCGAACGCTCAGGCGTGTCGCGTTCCACGCTGTCGAAGATCGAGCGCGCAGAAGCTTCTCCGACCTATGACGTCATCCAAAGACTCGCGCACGGCTTTCAGTTGGACGTTCCCGAATTCTTCGGTCCCGGCCCACGGCGTGCCAGCGCCACGGGCCGCCGAGCCGTCAGCCGGGTGAGCGAGGAGCAGGTCCACGAAGGGCGCGGCTATCTCTATCGGCCGATCTGCGCGGAGCTTTCGACGAAAAAGATGATCCCGTTCCACGCGACGATCCTCGCTAAAACCCTTGAGGATGCCGGCGGTTATACCCGGCATGCGGGGGAAGAATGCCTCTATGTGTTGTCCGGCCAGGTCGAGTTTCATACCGAGCACTACGCTCCCGTCGTGCTCAATCCGGGCGACGCCATCTATATCGACAGCAAGATGGGCCATGCCTGCACATCGCTTGGCCCGAAGCCGGCCGAAGTTTTTTGGGTCACTGTAGACGAAGACTGACGCACGCCCTCCCCGCCGCGCACCCAGGCCAGAGTCTCAGCAGAAGCAGGGCGCTAACGCCGACATGAGCATTCCTTTTGTTTCCGAAGCTGACGTCCTCAAGATACTCAATGTTGGTGAGCTTGTAGATGAGATCGAACAGGCGCTGATCGCCTTCTCATCCGGCCGGGCCGTCCAGCCGGTGCGCACGGCCGTGCCACTCGCCACCAAGAACGCCGTGATGTTCACCATGCCCGCGCGTTTCCGCATCGCCGGCATCAAGGTCGTTGCGCTTTGCCCGCAGAACGCTGCGCGCGACCTCTCCACGCACAATGCGGTCATCCTTGCATTTGATGCGGAGACCGGCGTGCCGCTTGCCGTCGTGGAAGCTGAGATGATCACCAAGTTTCGCACGGCCGCTGCCTCGGCGGTCGCCACACGGTACCTGATCGCCGCCCAGCCCAAGAAGCTTGCCCTGATCGGCAGCGGCGTGCAGGCCGACAGCCACCATGCCGTTCTGACGCATATGTACGATTTCGAGGAAATCGCCGTGTGGAGTCGAAATCCTGTGCACGCGGAGGCGTTCGCGAACGCGCGTGGTTGTATTGCCGCGCCGTCGGCGGAAGCTGCGGTCACGGATGCGGATATCGTCGTCGTGGCGACTTTGAGCACCGAGCCGGTTCTGGCGGGGCGCTGGCTGAAGCCGGGCTCGCATGTCAATGCTGTCGGCGCGCCGCAGCCGCACTGGCGCGAGCTTGACGATGAGGTCATGCAGAACATCGTCGTCGTGGACTCCCGCGAGGCGGTCGCGAAGGAGTCCGGCGACGTGATCTCGTCCGGCTGCACGATCGCCGCAGAACTCGGCGAGGTGGCGGGCGGATCCTGTCGGATCGACCGGACGCGAACGACGATCTTCAAGTCGGTCGGGATCGCAGTGGAGGATATCGTCGCAGCGGAATACGCCTTGCGGCGCCTCAAACTCCTCCCCGCGGAAACGCCGACCGCGCACGAGCCAGCGCTGTAAAGCGCGCGGTCGACGGGGCCCTCACCTTCAGCCGGCGGCTTGCGCCGCGGCCGTGGCTGCCGCGACCTGGCCGCTCAGCCAGTCGCGAAAGATGCCGAGCGGTTGCCGGCCCGCTTTGCCGGTCGGCCACACAAGATAATAGCTGCCGACGCTTTCCACGCGACCGCCCCAGGCGACGCGGACCTTGCCGCGGGCCAGGTCGCCCTCCACCAGATAGGTTGGAAGCAGCGCCACACCGAGGCCGTAGATCACCGCCTGCGCCATGGTGGAGAACTGGTCGAACAACATGCCCGCGGGCCGGGCGACTTCGCTGCCCTGAGTGCTGAACCATCGTTCCCAGGCATCGGGGCGGGTCTCCAGATGAAGCAGCGGGTAGCGTAGCAGGTCGGTCGGCTCCTTCACTTCGCCGTGCAACAGGTCGGGCGCGCACACCGGCACGACCTGCTCGGGCATGATCGGCAGATAATCCACTCCGAGCCAGTCGCGCTCGCCGAAGTGGATGGCGGCGTCGAAGGGTTCCGACGCGAAGTCGAAGGGCTGCAGACGCGTGCTGAGGTTGATGGTCACCTCCGGATGATCGCGGGCAAACAGGCTGAGCCGCGGGGCAAGCCAATGCATGCCGAAGGCAGGAAGGATCGCCAGATCGAGGCTCCCGCCGGTTGGACTGGCCTTTAGCTTCAGAGATGCCCGCGCCAGCTGCCCCAGGATATCGCGAACCTGCCCGACATAATCGAGAGCCGCCGGCGTGAGATGAAGGCGCTGCTTCTCGCGAACGATCAGTTCCACCTCCAGGTGGTCCTCAATCGCCTTCAGCTGCCGGCTTACCGCGCTTTGGGTGACCGACAGCTCCTGCGCGGCCGCCGACGCGCTGCCGAGCCTTTCCACGGCTTCCAGCGCGCGCAGCGAGCCGATCGAGGGCAGGAAGCGACGAGGCGATATCATATGCGTTCTTCTCATGAGGTCAGGAGATTTTTTTGGTATCGCATGCCGCCAGGTTACGCAATTCTGGACACATTTGATATTGCAGAGAAGACAGGCAATGACTCAAGCGCATATCTGTTTCTCTCGATCCCGGCGAACAGCCTCTCTCGGGCTGTCGGAGATTGTCGTGATCTCAGAGACGGCGGCGCGCCGGCGCGCCGAGGGATGCGACATCATCGCGCTGAGCACCGGCGAACCCGATTTCCCAACGCCGGACCATGTGATCGCGGCCGCTCATGCAGCCGCCCTGGCCGGGCAGACACGCTATCCGCCAACCGCAGGTCTACCGCAATTGCGCGCAGCGATCGCCGACCGCGCGGGCGACGGCATGGAACCGGCCAATGTGATCGTCTCCACCGGCGCCAAGCAGGTCATATTCAATGCCTTCCTGGCGTCGCTCGATCCCGGCGACGAAGTCATTCTCGCCGCGCCCTCATGGTCCAGCTATCGCGACATGGTCACGATCGCGGACGCCTCCCCCGTGGAGCTGCCCTGTCCGATGATCACGGGCTTCAAGCTCACTCCGCAGCAGCTGGAAAAGGCGATTACGCCGCGGACGCGTTGGCTGCTGCTCAACTCGCCGTCCAATCCGAGCGGCGCCGTCTACACGGCCGAGGAATTCCACGCTCTCGCCGAAGTTCTCCGGCGTTATCCACAGATACGGATCGTGTCCGACGAGATCTACGAGCATCTAAGCTTCGAAACGTTTGCTTCCTTTCGCGACGCCGCGCCTGATCTGGCGGAGCGAACGCTGACGGTGAACGGCGTCTCCAAAGCCTATTCGATGACCGGCTGGCGCATCGGCTGGGGCATCGGGTCGACCGATCTCATCGGTGCGATGCTCGCGGTCCAGGGACAGTCGACCTCGGGTGCGTGCTCCATTGCCCAGGCGGCTGCGCTGGCCGCCCTTACGGGAGGCCAGGACCTCCTCGCCCACCGCGCGGTCATCCTGCGCGAACGCCGTGATCGAACCGTCGGCCGGCTCGACGCTCTCAACGGCATCGTCTGCCCTGCGCCGCAGGGCGCCTTCTACGTCTTTCCGTCCTGCGCCGGCGTGCTCAGCCGGCGCAATTCGGACGGGGAGCCGATCGGTGACGACGCCGCGTTCTGCCGCCACCTCCTCGACAATGCGGGCGTGGCAATCGTCCCGGGCCGGCCCTTCGGCATGCCGGGCCATTTCCGCCTTTCCTTCGCGTGCAGCGACGTGGAACTCGACGAGGGATTAAGCCGCATCGAAAAAGCCGTCGCCGGCTTGAACTGAGGAGGCGAGACCGCGTGAGTCAGCAGGCGCTTTCGCATAATGCGGCCGATGCACCCGACCTTTCGGCGTTCGACTGGAGCGACCCGTTCCGCCTGGAGGGGCAGCTCAGCACAGATGAGCGGATGATGCGGGACGCGGCGAACAGCTTCGCAACGGAACGCCTGGTCCCGCGTGTCATTGCGGCCTATCGCGACGAGAGTGTCGAACCAGAGATCTTCGCGGAGATGGGCGAAATGGGTCTCTTGGGCGTGACCGTGCCGGAAGAGTACGGCGGCCTCGGCGGCTCCTACGTGACCTACGGATTGGTGGCGCGCGAGATAGAGCGCGTGGATTCCGGATATCGCAGCATGATGAGCGTGCAATCGAGCCTCGTCTCGTATCCGATCTACGCCTACGGTTCGCAAGAGCAGCGCAAGAAGTACCTGCCGAAATTGGCGAGCGGCGCGTGGATTGGGTGCTTTGGCCTGACGGAGCCGGATGCCGGCTCCGATCCCGCCGGAATGAAGACCGTCGCCCACAAGACGGCGGACGGATACCTGCTGAACGGCTCGAAGACGTGGATATCGAACAGCCCGATCGCCGATGTCTTCGTCGTCTGGGCGAAGTCGGAGGCGCATGGCGGGAAGATCCGCGGTTTCGTTCTCGACAAGGGGATGAATGCCCTCTCCGCCCCGAAGATCGGCGGCAAACTTTCCCTGCGGACATCGGTGACCGGCGAGATCGTGATGCAGGACGTAGCGGTCGGTGAGGAAGCGCTGCTGCCCGGCGTGGAAGGCCTGAAGGGACCGTTCGGGTGCCTCAACCGTGCGCGCTACGGAATCAGCTGGGGTGCCATGGGAGCGGCCGAGTTCTGCTGGCATGCTGCGCGGGCGTATGGGCTGACGCGCAGGCAATTCAACCGACCGATCGCGCAGACGCAGCTTTATCAGAAGAAGCTGGCTGACATGATGACGGAAATCGCCCTCGGGCTGCAGGCGTCGCTGCGCGTCGGCCGACTGATGGACGAAGGCCAGGCCGCGCCCGAAATGATCTCCATCGTCAAACGCAACAATTGCGGCAAGGCACTGGATGTCGCTCGGCTGGCACGCGACATGCACGGCGGCAACGGCATCCAGGAGGAGTACCACGTCATGCGCCACGCACAGAACCTGGAGACGGTCAATACCTATGAAGGCACGCACGACGTGCACGCGCTGATCCTCGGCCGCGCGCAAACCGGCCTTCAGGCATTCTTCTGAGACGGCAGCGATGGATCGCGCCGGTATCGTCCACGAGAACCTGCTGCGCCGGATCGCCGAGCGGAACTTTCCCGAAGGCCGCGATCCGTCCGGCCCTCTCGACGCGGTGTCCGCCGTGGCCATCTACCGTGCCGGCTGCCTCTCGCGCGCGCTCGATCTCGTCAGCCGCTCCATGCAGCGTGCCGGACAAGGCTATTACACAATCGGCTCCTCCGGGCATGAAGGCATGGCTGCCGTCGCGGCGGCGCTGAAGCCCATCGACCCGGCCTTCCTGCATTATCGCGACGCGGCTTTCCAGATCGCACGCGCAGCACAGGTGCCCGGCCAGTCCGCCGCCTGGGACATGCTTCTTTCCTTCGCCGCTTCGTCGGAGGATCCGATTTCCGGCGGGCGCCACAAAGTGCTCGGCTCCAAGGCGCTTAACATCGTGCCGCAGACCTCCACCATCGCAAGCCACCTGCCGAAGACGGTTGGCGTCGCCTATTCGCTAGGGCTGGCGCGGCGACATCCACCCGAGCATCGTGTTCTGCAAGACGAGGCCATCGTGGTCTGCTCGTTCGGCGATGCGTCCGTGAACCACTCAACCGCGCAGGGCGCCTTCAATGCGGCCGGCTGGACATCCTACCAGTCGGTACCGCTGCCGCTGCTGTTCGTCTGCGAGGACAACGGGATCGGCATCTCGACGAAGACGCCGAAGGGATGGATCGCGGCCGGCTTCATGAATCGGCCGGGGCTGAAATATTTCGCCTGCGACGGGCTCGACATCTACGAGACCTTCGAAGTGACCGCGCGCGCGGCCGCTTATGTGCGCAGCAGACGAAAGCCGGCCTTCCTCCACATCCGGACCGTAAGGCTCTATGGCCATGCCGGCGCGGACGTGCCGACCGCCTATCTCGGCCGCAAAGAGGTCGAAGCGGAGGAAGCAAACGATCCGCTTCTGCACACAGCGCGTCTTCTCGATAGAGCCGGCGCGCTGCCGCCGCAACGAGCCCTGTCGATCTACCGGGAGACATACGCCCGCGCTTCGCGGATATCGGAGGAAGCGACGACCCGTCCGCGGCTGAAGAATGCCGCGGACGTGATGGCAAGCATCATTCCGCCGAAGCGCCAATGCCGGCTTGTCAACGGACCATCCGTCGAGACGCGCCGCTCAGCCTTTGAGAGCGAACTGCAGTCGATGGATGAGCCACAACCCATGGCGCGGCTCATCAGCTGGGCTCTAACCGACCTGATGCTGCAGCATCGCGAAATCGTGCTAATGGGCGAGGATATCGGGCGCAAGGGTGGCGTCTACGGAGTCACGAAGAAGCTGCGCGACCGGTTCGGGCCGGACCGCGTTATCGATACGCTGCTCGACGAGCAGTCGATCCTGGGCCTGGGGATCGGCCTCGCCCATAACGGTTTCATTGCCATTCCCGAGATCCAGTTCCTGGCCTATTTGCATAATGCGGAGGATCAGATCCGCGGCGAGGCGGCGACCCTGCCGTTTTTCTCCGATGGGCAGTACGCCAACCCGATGGTGGTTCGCATCGCCGGGCTTGGCTATCAGCGCGGTTTCGGCGGCCACTTCCACAACGACAACTCCGTCTCCGTCCTGCGGGATGTTCCGGGCCTGATTCTTGCCTGTCCGTCTACGGGCGCCGCTGCGGCAATGATGCTGCGCGAATGCGTGCGACTGGCGCGCGAAGAGCAACGACTGATCGTCTTCCTGGAGCCGATCGCACTCTACGCAACACGCGACCTGCATGACGAGAAGGACGGCTTGTGGATGGACCGCTACCCCTTGCCGGGCGAGACGATACGCCTTGGTGACGTCGGCGTGCACGGCTCCGGAACGGATATCGCGATCGTCACCTACGGCAACGGCCACTACCTGTCGCGACAGGCGGCGAAGGTGCTTCTGGAGCAGCACGGCATCGATGTGCGGGTCGTCGACATGCAATGGCTGGCGCCGCTGCCGGAGACCGGCCTGCTCGACGCGGTGGCCGACTGCGAGCGGGTGCTGATCGTCGATGAGTGCCGCCGGACCGGCGGTCAGGCCGAGGCGCTGATGGCATTGTTCGCGGAGCGCGGGCAGAAGCCCTTCGCCCGTGTGGCAGCCGAAGACAGCTTCATCGCAACCGGGCCGGCCTATGCAGCGACGCTGCCGTCGGTAGAGGGCATCGTGGCGGCGGCACGCGACCTGAGGCGTCAGAACCGATGAAAACGGCTGTCGTTATCTGCCCGGGGCGCGGAACCTACACGAAGAGCGAGCTCGGCTATCTCTCCCGCCACCATGCCAAAAAGACGGCGCTGCTTCGCCGGTTCGACGCGGAACGCGCGAGGCTCGGGCAGGAGACGCTGGCTGAACTCGATGGCGCAAACGCCTTTTCGGTCGCCCGTCACACGCGCGGCGACAACGCCGCGGCCTTGATCTACGCGGTAACGCTCGCCGATCTTCAGTCGATCGACCTGCAGAGCATGGAGATCGTTGCCGTGACCGGCAACTCCATGGGCTGGTACTCCGCGCTCGCCTGTGCCGGATCGCTCTCGGCAGACCACGGCTTCCGCCTAGCCAATACGATGGGAACGTTGCTGCACGAAGCGATGATCGGCGGACAAACACTTTATCCCTTCGTTGACGAAGACTGGCGGCCGGCGCCTGACCGCAAGAGCGAATTGCTGAGCGAGGTCGACCATATCGCCGGCCGCGCGGATCATGAGCTGAGCCTGTCGATCGATCTTGGCGGCATGCTCGTCCTGGCAGGCAATGAGGCGGGCCTCAGTGCATTCGAGCAATCGGTGCCGCCGCTGCAGAACCGATTCCCCATGCGGCTTGCCAACCACGCCGCATTCCATTCGCCGCTGCAAGCGCCGATCGCGGCTGCCGGCCACAGCCGGTTTCGGGGCGACCTGCTCGGTCAGCCTGCGCTTCCACTGATCGACGGGCGCGGCGTGATCTGGTGGCCTGACGCCACGGATACCGAGGCGTTGCTCGACTACACGCTCGGCCACCAGGTAACCAAGCCTTACGACTTCACGCACGCCATTGCGATCGCAGCCCACGAATTCGCCCCCGACATCTTCATCGTGACGGGTCCGGGGACGACGCTGGGCGGCACCGTCGCGCAATCGCTCATCCTGTGTGGCTGGAGAGGCATGGGCTCGAAGGCGGATTTCCAGTCGGTGCAAGAACGCGCTCCGTTGCTGGTCTCCATGGGCATGGACGACCAAAGGGCGACGGTGACCTGAGTATAGGACGGAGATGATGATGAACCACCGAGACAGCCTGACCGCCGCCGGCCTTTCCCTGGCAGACCTGAGCGGCGGCCTGGAGCTCCGCTCGCCGATCGATGGCGCGCCCACGGCATCCATCGCCGAAACGGCACCCTATAAGATGCCGGAGGTGATCGCCCGCGCTCAGGCCGCTTTCGTCAAATGGCGCGGCGTGCCGGCGCCGCGCCGCGGCGAGCTGGTCCGCCTCATCGGTGAGGAGTTGCGCAGTTCCAAGGAGGCGCTCGGCGCGATCGTCACGTTGGAAGCGGGAAAGATCCGCTCAGAGGGGCTCGGCGAAGTCCAGGAAATGATCGACATCTGCGATTTCGCCGTCGGCCTCAGCCGGCAGCTCTACGGGCTCACCATCGCCTCGGAGCGCCCCGGCCATCGGATGATGGAAACCTGGCACCCCATGGGTCCGTGCGCCGTCATCACGGCGTTCAACTTCCCCGTCGCAGTGTGGTCGTGGAATGCGACGTTGGCGCTTGTCTGCGGCGATCCGGTGATCTGGAAGCCCTCCGAGAAGACGCCGCTGACCGCCATGGCGACCATGCGGATCGTGGAGCGCGCCCTCGCCCGCTTCGGCGACGATGCGCCCGACGGACTGCTGCAGCTTGTCGTCGGTGGGCCGGCAATCGGCGAAGCGCTGGTGGAATCACGGGACATCGCCATCGTCTCTGCGACCGGCTCGACCCGCATGGGGTCCATTGTCGGCCCCAAGGTCGCGGCGCGCTTCGGTCGCTGCATCCTGGAACTCGGCGGCAACAACGCGATGATCGTCGCGCCGTCGGCTGATCTCGACATGGCTGTGCGGGCGATCGTCTTCTCCGCCGTCGGCACAGCCGGCCAGCGCTGCACCTCCCTGCGCCGGCTGATCGCGCACAATTCGATCCGCGACGATCTCCTGGTACGCCTCAAGGCAGCCTATCGAAGTCTGCCGATCGGCGATCCGCGCGAAGCGTCGACGCTGGTCGGACCGCTTATCGACTCCGGCGCGCGCGACCAGATGCAGGCCGCGCTGGAGAGCGCCAGGGCGGAAGGTGGCACGGTGCATGGCGGCCGCGTCGTCAGCGAAGGCGTTCCCGCCGGGGGCGCTTACGTCGAGCCGGCCATCGTCGAGATGCCCGGCCAGACGGAGACGGTGCGCCGCGAGACCTTCGCGCCGATTCTCTACGTGATGGGCTACGATACGCTTGATGAGGCCATCGCGCTCCATAACGGCGTGCCGCAAGGCCTGGCGTCATGCATCTTCACGCTCGACATACGGGAGGCGGAAATCTTTGTGTCGGCCACCGGCTCCGACTGCGGAATCGCCAACGTCAATATCGGGCCATCCGGCGCAGAGATCGGCGGCGCCTTTGGTGGTGAGAAGGAAACAGGCGGTGGACGCGAGAGCGGCTCCGACGCCTGGAAGGGCTACATGCGGCGCCAGACCAATACGGTGAACTACTCCGCTGAGCTTCCGCTGGCTCAAGGCGTCAAATTTGACCTCTAACGCAAAAGGCGCGCCCGACGTCGACAGCCTCTGGCGGTTGACGAACAGCGAGCATGTCGACGCCCCTCCCCTTGAAGACGATGCGGAGGCCGACCTCGTCGTTATCGGCGGCGGCTTCACCGGCTGTTCGGCGGCGCTTCATGCCGCACATGCCGGCGCCAACGTCCGCCTCGCGGAGGCGCGCGACATTGGCTTTGGCGGCTCCGGCCGTAATGTCGGGCTCGTTAATGCCGGCCTGTGGCTGCCGCCCGACGCGATCGTCGCGGCGCTGGGTGAAGCGGCCGGTGCCAGGCTCAACCGTCTGCTCGCTGGCGCACCCGACCTGGTCTTCTCCTTGATCAACACGCATGCGATTGACTGCGAGCCGGTGCGCAACGGCACGCTGCACTGCGCGCACTCCCCGGCCGGCTTTGAAGATCTACGCGAGCGGCATCGCCAGCTTTCGCGCGACGGCGCGCCGGTGACGCTGCTTAAGCGCGAGGAAGCGGCGGAACGCACCGGCGTCCGGTCGATCCACGGTGCGCTGCACGATGCGCGCGCCGGCACCATTCAGCCGCTGGCCTACGCCCAAGGGTTGGCGCGCGCGGCGATTGACGCTGGCGCGGCGCTGCATGCTCGCACGCCTGCTCTCTCCATGCGCCACGAGAGAGGCAAGTGGCGGATCGAGACGCCAGGCGGCTCCATCTGCGCCGGGGCAATGCTGCTTGCGACAAACGCCTATCACGTCGCGATCCGCGGCGTGCGTGCGCCACAATCCATCAGCGTCTGCTACTTCCAGATGGCGACCGAGCCGCTTGCGGAGGACGCTGCGCGGACAGTGGTGCCCGGCGCCGAGGGATGCTGGGATACAGCACGCGTCATGTCGTCGTTTCGCAAGGACAAGGCCGGCCGCGTCATCGTGGGGGGCGTCGGCTCGCTTGACCATATCGCGGCAGGCACGCATCGCGCCTGGGCGGTGCGGAAGCTCACCCAACTCTTCCCGCAGTTAGGCGCTCCGCGACTGCAGCACGCCTGGTTCGGACGTATTGCGATGACGTCCGACCATATTCCTAAGATCCTCGATATCGGTGCAAACGCATTGGCGGTCTTCGGCTATTCCGGCCGCGGTATCGGTCCCGGCACGCTGTTCGGCAAGCTTGCGGCCGAGGCGCTTCTTGCGGGGAGCCGTGCGCTGTTGCCGGTCGCACCAATTTCCGTCTATCGCGAAGTCCTGCCAGCCTCGCGCGAGCTTTGCTACGAGACCGGTGCAGTCCTAACCCACGCCATCGCCTGCCGGCTTAAGGCGTGACCCCAACCGATCCGCAGCCACCGCCTCTTGGCTTCAAGATATCCTTGACGGCCTTGCCTTTGCTGGACGAGTCATTCGCAATCGATGATCTCGACGCACCGTAATACTTTGATTCTTAAGCATAATATTTATCTGTGAATCTCCGCGATCCGACGGGCGGACAGTCAAGTTCTTCGGCGGTTGATTCCAAAGTGAAATCTGCTCGATCCAAGGGCCGTAAGGTGTCGACGACTATCGTTGTCGATCGGCTGATTCCCGAACGGCCGACGCAAGAGAGCGGAACACACCGAGCACCGAAGAACACCGTCGCAAACATGCTCCAATGAGCCGCAGCGATGACGCAGCGGAGTGATTTGAAGTCCAGTACGGCGACAACTGCCCCGGATCGGATGGGACGTGCTCCGGAGCGGCGCGCCGACCATGGCGTTCGTCCGACCCCGAAGCCTTCGTATAACGCCGCCTCATAGCCGGGCATCAATGTACAATTCGTCGCCCCGCCAAATCCCGTGTTATCGGCGGCCGCGAGCAGTTCGGCAATTGCCGGCGATCGGGAGCCACACATGCGAGAGGGAAATCGGCGTGCGCCTGTGCACGACGCCATCGTCGTCGGAGCCGGTGTCGTGGGCATGTCGACGGCCCTCTATCTGCAAGACCGCGGATACTCGGTCCTGGTCGTCGATCCGCGAAAGCCGGGCTCGGCCTGTTCGAGCGGCAATTCCGGCAGCTTCGGCATCGGGCTGACCGCGCCGATCGGGATGCCGGGAATGCTTCGCCAAGTGCCACGGCTGCTCCTGCACCCGGACGAGCCCCTCTTCATCCGCCCCGACGTGATGCTCGGCCACGGCGCCTTATGGTTCTGGCAGTTCGCCCGCAATCTCCATCGCGCACGTGTGCAAACGATCTCGGCCGTGCGCGCCGCCTTGAACGCCCGAGTGCTTGAGACCCTGATGCCGCTTGTCGATATCGCCGATTGCCGGGCGCTCATCCACCATCGCGGCATGCTGTTCCTGTTCGAAGCTGACAAGCCCTCGCCAATGGCGCAGGCCCGTTTCGACGTCAGCACGGCGCATGGCATTGACGTGCGACCCCTGACGCGCACGGATATCGAGGCCATGGTTCCCCAGGCCGGTTCACAGGTGGGCTGCGGCGTCATGATCCCGGGCAACTGGCACTGTTCGAACCCTGCAGGCCTCGTTGACGCCTATGCCGGCGCCTTTTCGGCGCGTGGCGGCACGATTCGGATGGTCCCGGTATCGCGGATCGTTCCGGGCGACCGGCCGAGCGTCATCGCCGACGGCGTCGCCCTTCACGGCCGCAACATCGTCCTATGTGCAGGCGTCTGGTCACGCGAACTCCTGCGCCCACTCGGCTACAGCGTGCCGATGCTCGCAGAGCGCGGCTACCATTTGATGATGCCCCGCTCCGGGATCACACTCGGCAGCCCGGTGACGCTCGCCGACCGCAATGTCGTGATGACGCCGATGGATGGCGGTTTGCGCCTAACCGGCGTGTCGGAGTTCACGCCAGCCGATGCCAAACCGAAGCACGGGCGTGCCCTCAGGCTGGCAAGACAGGCCCGACGGTACTTCCCCGACCTTGACGATGGCAACGCCGAGCCCTGGGTTGGCCCACGCCCTTCGACGCCAGACTCCCTGCCGATCGTCGGCCGGGCGCCGCACCATCGCGGTCTTTTCTTCGCGTTCGGCCATGGCCAGAGCGGCTTGGCCCATGCCAGCGTCACCGGACGGATCATCGCCGACCTCATCGGTGGCAGGCCGCCACTTCTCGATCCCGCGCCGATCGCGTTCTCACGGTTCGAGCGGTTATAATGCGCGCTTATCCCCGTCGATGGCGTTTTCATAAGCACCGCCTTGGAGCCATCCAGAAGCGCGCCTAAGGTTCTGTTCCCACCTTCTCCTGCGCAGGCGAGCCAATCGACGATGACTAAGACCCTTGCCGGCACGGCCAACTTCAAAGGCGTTTTTGCATCGGCGATCTGTCCAATGACGTCCTCCCAAGATGTCGCCGAGGACTGCCTGGCAAGGCACGTTGCCTCGCTCGCCGCCATCTCCGGCGTCGCCGGCCTGCTGATCAACGGCCATGCCGGGGAGAACGCCTTCCTCGATCGCTCACAGGCACGACGCGTGCTGGAGGTCGCCCGTGCGGCGGCTCCGAGCACAATGATCGTGGCGGGGATCAATGCGGAGGCCAGCCGATCGGCCATCAGCCTGGCCGAAAACGCCGAGGCCGCAGGCGCGGACGGCCTGCTCGTTTTCCCACCCTATTCGTGGTCGCAGGGCTCCGACGCTGAAATGGTCGTCTACCATCATCGCGCCATCGAGGACTCGACCTCGCTGCCCATCGTCCTGTTCCAGTCCTCGGTGCGCTCCGGCGGCATGGTTTATACGCAGACGATGCTGCATTCGCTCGTGGAGAGCCGGCGCATCGTGGCGGTCAAGGAAGGA
The DNA here is from genome assembly GCA_028281235.1 of Afifellaceae bacterium. Classification (GTDB taxonomy): domain Bacteria; phylum Pseudomonadota; class Alphaproteobacteria; order Rhizobiales; family Afifellaceae; genus DASWJZ01. Next base: position 14,010 of record JANQKG010000003.1, read on the forward strand.
AGCTGGGAGACCTCGGCCTACGAGGCAACCCGTGACGCGGTCAAGGCGCTGCGGCCCGATATCGCCGTGCTCGCTTCGGGCGATGAGCACCTGTTCCCCTGTTTCGTGCTGGGCTCCGAAGGCACTATGGTCAGCTTAGCGGCGATCGTGCCCGAACTGATCGTGGCGCTGGACCAAGCAGTGCGCGACCGCGACATCGACCGGGCACTCGAATGCCACCAGCGCATCACGCCGCTCAGTCGCGCGGTCTACCGAGCCGGCCCGGTCGGAAAGGTGGCAGCGCGCATAAAGACGTGCCTGGCCATGCTTGGCCGCATCAGCAACAGTGCCTGGGTTTCACCGACTGGGCCGCTGTCCGCCGATGAAGTCGAAGCCCTTCGCCATGGGCTGGTTGCCGCAGGCCTTGGCCAGGTTGGAAATGGCGGACAAACACGAGGGCTTCGGGTCGCATATGAGGGGTAGCGGGCGAATGCGTTCGGGCCCTTCAGGCTGTTGAGCGAATCCGCAGAGATATACGACGTCGCCATCGTCGGCGGCGGCATGGCCGGGCTGACAGCCGCGCGTGCGCTCGGTGACCGCAGATGCATCGTCCTTGAGGCCGAAGATCGCCTCGGTGGGCGGGTGCATTCCTCGCATCTTTCAAGCACGCCGCTCAATTTCGGTGCGCACATGATCGGTCCGCCGGGCAGCCTGGTGGGCAATATGATCGCCGATCTGAACTTGCCGGCTCGACCGCTGCCGAAGCGGGTGTTCGGGATCGTATATGAAGGATCGCGGCATTTTTCGGTTCCTGTGAGCGCGCTTCCGCTCGTGCTCAGGTTCGGCCTGCGCGACCGCATCGCTGTGGCGCGGATGGGCCTGACATTGCTGCGGGGATCGAGGCGCGCAGCCGCCGTAGCCCGGCGCGTGGAGAGCACCGCAAGCGGGCCGGTGAGCGATGCCGTGCTCAGGTTCGAGGACGGGCGATCCTTGTCGGAGCTCATCGGGCCGTTGCCTCCGCGCGTCAAGGAACTGCTCACCGCGATCACCGAGCGCAACGGCGCCGACCCTGCAGAGATGTCAGCCGGCCACGCCCTGCGTTCGTTCGCGAGTGTCTGGGGCAAGACCGCCCCCGGAAACAATCTGGTCGGCGGCACCAGCGTCCTGCCGGCGATGATGGCGGCTCGGCTATCGGGCGAGGTCCGCACCGGCTGCACGGTGACCCACGTGGCAAACAAACGTCGCAAGGGCGGTGCACATGTCACGATCGCCTATCGCACGGACGAAAGGGAAGGCTCGATCGCAGCCCGGTTCTGTATTCTTGCCGCCCCGGCACCCGTCACCGCTGCCATTGCGCCCTGCCTGCCCGCGACAGCGCGGGAGGCGCTTTCGAACATCCGCTACGGCGCGTTCCTGACGATGGCCGCGGCGCTCGCGCCTGACACTCCGGTTCCGTGGCGGAACAATTACGCCATCCTCACACCCGGACGCAGTTTCTCGGTGCTCTTCAATCATGACGGTATGGTCGACAAACCGGAAAGCGGACATGCCGTCATGATGTTCCGCGGTGCGCAAGGAGGTGCCGCCCTCCTGCCAAACACCGATGCCGACATCGAGCGGGCCTTCCTGGACGACCTGGAGATTCTGTTCCCGGAGACGCGCGGCCGGATCACGGCCACCCGCGTGCAGCGCTGGCCGCTGGGTGTGCCGTTTGCAGAGCCGGGCCGGGCCAGGCTGCAGCCGGGTCTTGAGAACACGCCTCCTCCCTTCGCCTTGGCGGGCGACTACATGGCGTTTCCCGACATGGAGGCGGCCGCGCGATCGGGCCTTGTTGCCGCCCATAAGGCGCTGCGCCATTTGGCGAAAGAGGAAGGAGCTTGACGACGAAATCTCAGGATGTCCAAGCCGACGCCGCCGCTCAGATCGGCTTTCTGCAAGGGGCAATGGCGGCGAGCCGACGACCGGCCGCACAAGCGCGGCAGCCGCGTGCCTCCCATTGCTCGGATGGGCACTTGTCCTTTCTCCCTTGAGCGAATTCATCTACGCTTGCGATGTTTTAGAGCCTTTTCCATTCTGACCGAATCAGAATGGAGGCTCTATCCCTTTTGTTTGAGCGTGATCTGATCCGAAAGCCGGACACCACTTTTCGGGATCATGCTCTAGTGTGGTGGGTTTGAAGTTCCTATCATTCATTATTCCGGCGGGCTCGTCGTAGGAACTACAAACCCAAAAACCACACTAGAATCAATACCTTGCCTAGTGTCCTTATCGAATCTGAAGTTCGCTAGGGAGCGGGCTGAATAGTGATGCGAACTTCAGATTCGGGACACTAGGAGTGGATCGGTGAACCTGCGACAGCTCGAAGTGCTCAGGGCCGTGATGAAGCGGCGGACAACGACCGGCGCGGCTCATGAACTCGGCATGTCCCAGCCGGCGGTCTCCAATGCCATCAAGAATGCCGAACAGCAGCTCGGCTTCCAGTTGTTCGACCGCGTCGCCAACAGGCTGGCGCCGACCCAGGAAGCCAAGACGCTCTACGCCGAAAGCGAGACGTTGTTCCGTCTTTACGAGACCCTGCGCCACCGGACGCGGCAGATCGCTGCCGGGCACACCGGCAAGACCACGGTCCTGGTGACATCGGAACTGTCGGAATCGCTGTTGCCAGGGGTGATGCAGCGGTTCCTGAAAAGGCATCCGGACGTCGAGATCACGGTCGACGTGCTGCCCCTGCACGGCGTTCTTGAAGGGGTCGAAACCAATTATGGCGACGTGGGCTTAGTCATGGCGCCGCACGAGCGGCCAGGCCTTGCCTGCGAGCAATTGCTCGCCATGCCCATGGTCGTCGCCTGCTCGTCCGATCACGCACTGGCCCAACGGCCGTTCATCGAGCCGGCCGACCTCAAGGGCGAACAGCTCATCCTCGCCCCGACGAGCGGCCGTATCAACAAGATGATGGAAGCTGCCTTCAGCGACGCTGGGGTCGTTTTCGAGCCGCGCATCAAAATACGGTTCATGAACATCGCCGCACGTTGCGTTGCCAACGGAACGGGCGTGGCGATCATCGACAAGCTGACCGCCTCTGCCAATGCCCACGATTCCGTAGCCTTCGTTCCGTTCCGGCCGGCGATCGACGCTTCGATCTTCTCGGTCGTGTGCCGCGACAGGCCACCACCACGTCTCGCCAGGCGGCTGATCGGGCATGCCCGCGAAGAACTGGCAGCCATCTCAAGGCGGTTCCAGCCGGCTGTCCCTTCGGGAGATGACGTTCAGCCGACCGAATCGCGGGCCAGTTAGGCGCCTGCCCCCATTTGCGCCGACCAGGCAGCGTTGGCGTCGTATGTGTCGGCTGCGGTCGCAGTTCGCCAGCCGCGCAGGATCGTGTCGAACGTCACGATACCTCCTCCTCGATCCGGCGCCTCTCCGCCACCGGCCGGCCGTGCGTGGCATTGGCCGTCACGTAGCCGTCGCGCAGATCGGCGCTGTCTCGATCCGGGCTGCGCTCGTCGGGCACGCCGTGGCCGGCACCGCCGGTCAGACAGGCCTCGATACGCGTATCCCTTGAACGCAGCGTGACCAGCGCGCCGGTGCCGCAGTCGTGTCCTGCGCCTGCGCCGCCGCCCTCAAGCACGGTGCCGCGTGCGACCGATCCCGCCTCGCCCCCGAAAAGGCCGGCGGCCGGCAGGCCGACCGCCTCGGGGTAAAGCGAGACGTGCATCGGTTCACGATCGTCGAAGCGCTTTCCCAGAACGATCCGCTGCGCAAGCCCGCCGCGATGGCGACCGCGGCCGCCGGAATCGGCAATGAAGGACTTCTCGTGGATCAGCGCCGGAACGCGCGTCTCGAAAACCTCGACGGAAGTATTGGCCGCTGACGAGGGATAGATGAGCGCCGAATAGCCGTCCGTTCCGGTCGATGCACCCTGCCCGCCACCGAGAAGGAACAGATCCGAATAGCTTCCCTGGGCATTGGCGCCGTGCACGGTGATCGACATGGGCAGGCCGCTCGGCGCCGGAACGCGATCGGGGAGGATCGCCGACAGGGCTTGGTAGACCGCAGGACCGATGTACCAACCCGTCCGCGTCCGCAGATTGACCGAAGCGCCACGGGGCGCGTTCAGCGCCGATGGCTCGGGCGCCAGCACCCGGAACGGCCGATAGCAGCCGGCATTGCCGCGCACCTGCGGGGTCAGCAGGCATTTAAACGTATAGGTCGCGTGTGCCATCGTATAGCTCAGCGTGCAGTTCAGCCCGCCGCGTTCGAAGACCGGCGGCGGATTGAGAAATGCGATCTCGACATCGGCCCCGGTAATGCGCACCTGCGCCGTGATGGTCAGGGACTCACCGAGCGGATTGAACAGGCTCTGGCCCGTGTAGACGCCGTCGGGCAGAGCCTCGATCGCCCGGCGCATGGCGGCTTCGCTGTGGGACTGGACCAGGCTTGCGAGCGGTCTGAGGTCACCAAGTCCATATTCGCGGATGAGCGCCTCAAGCCGCCTTGCGCCGAGCGCGTTGCCACCGACGAAGGCCATCAGGTCACCGACGACCTGCTTTCCGCCGCGGACATTGTGCTCGATCATCGCCAAGAGCGTCTGGTCGACCTCGCCCGCCGCGATGAGCTTGATAGGCGGTATCAAGATGCCCTCGTCATGCAGCTCGCGCGCGGACAGTCCGTCTTGCGTGCCACCGATGTCGGAGACGTGGCCGACCGTGCCGGCCAGCGCGACGAGCCGCTCATCGACGAAAATGGGTGTGACGACCGCCACATCGGGAAGATGGCCGGCGCAAAGCCACGGGTCGTTGGTGATCAGGACATCGCCCGGCCTGAGCGTTTCGGGCGGGAACCGCTCCAGCAGCGCCTTGACCGCGATCGGCATCGTAAGATTGAAGACCGGCATGCCGCGCCGGCAGTGCGCCAGGGTTTCGCCGGACGCATCGAGCAGCTCGCAGGCGAAATCCTTGGCCTCCGAGACGATCAGCGAGAACGCTGTCCGGCTGATCGAATTCCACATCTCGTCGCAGATCGCCGCCAGCCTGCTCCACATGATCTCGAATCCGACGGGGTCCGACCGGATGCGCCCCGCCTGGGCGTCAAGATCATCGGTCGATGTCGCGATCTCCATCCGGGCCGGCGCGGCGACCGTGATGACTAGGTTGCCGTTGGCATCGACCGTCATTGTGTCCCCGGCCGGGACGAAGGTGGTCGCTTCCCTTTCCTGGATGAGCGCAGGCCCCTCAATATACTGGCCGACATGCAGCAGGGCGCGATCGTGAACGGTTGCGGTCTGCCAGCCATCCGCCCCGGCATAGACCTTTCGGCTGCGGGCCGGACCAGTCTGTCCAGCCTCGGGCGCCGCCCGGCTGAGCGGCAGCGGCGCGCGCGCTCCGGCCACGCGAACGCGCAGATTGACGATCTCCACCGGAACATCGTCGGCAACGAATCCGTGACGTTCGCGATAGGCATCGAGGAATTGCCTGCGTAGATCGTCGGCCGCGCCGGCTTCGGTCAGGGCGCGCGCGTTGGCGACCTGGATCACGTGCCGCTGGCCCTTGAGGCGCATGTCGCATGATCGGTGGACGGTGATCGTCTGCGGCGGCACCCCCGTTTCGGCAATCATGACGCGCGTCTCGTCGACGAGCGTCTGGAGTACGTCGGCCGCCGCGGCCGCATCCCAGCCCTTGGTCACGGTCACCGGCCAGGAGCGCGTTCGCTCGAAGGCCAACGGACAGTCGAGAAAGCCGAACGCCGATGCGGCACCAGACAGGGGCGGGACGATCACCTCGCCGATGCCGAGGATGCGGCCCATGGCCGCCGCGTGGCTCGGACCCGCCCCTCCAAAGGCGACCAGGGAGAAGTCGCGGGGATCGAGTCCACGCTCTGTCGCGTATTCGCGCAGCGCAGCCGCCATGGAATCGTTGACGATGGAAAAGATGCCATGGGCCGCCTGCTCGGCCGTCATGGAGAGCCGCTCGGCCAGCGTGGTCAGGGCCTGCCGGGCCGCTTGGGCGTCAAGGGGCATCGCGCCGCCAAGAAAGTTGTCGAGATCGAGACGACCCAGTACCAGATTGGCATCGGTCACGGTCGGCGCCTCGCCGCCATTTGCGTAGCATGCCGGACCCGGATTTGAGCCGGCGGAACGCGGCCCGACCTTCAACAGGCCCAGATCGTCGATTGCGGCGATCGATCCGCCGCCGGCGCCGATCTCGATCATGTCGATGACCGGCGAGCGGACCGGCAGTCCGGACCCAGCCACGAAGCGATGCTCCCGGGCCGTCTCCATTTCGTGGACGAGGCGCGGTGCGCCATCGTCGATGACGCAGCCCTTTGCCGTGGTGCCGCCCATGTCGAAGGCAAGCAGGCGATGGCGGCCCGTCGTCCGCGCAACATGAGCCGCCGCCCGGGCGCCGCCTGCCGGACCCGACTCAAGAAAGCGGATCGGAAAGCGCCGCGCCAGTTGCAGGTTCGCCAGATCGCCCGTCGATTGGGTGAGCCAGAGCCGGCCCGAAAAGCCGCGCTCGGCCAGCCGGCTTTCCATGAGCGCCAAATAGCGCGCCATCATGGGCTGGCAGTAGGCATTCGCGCAGGTCGTGACCAGCCGTGGATACTCGCCGATCTCAGGCGCGACCTCACATGAGAGCGAAATGGCCAGGTCCGGGCAGGATGCAACCAGCAGATCGCGCAGCCTGCGCTCGTGATCGCTGTTGCGATACGCATGCAGCAGGCAGATGGCCACCGCCTCAACGTGTTCGGCACGCAGGGTGTCGACGATGCCGGCGACCTGGCCTTCGTCAAGTTGTACGACGACATCGCCGTCGCTACCCATCCGCTCGCTGACCTCAAGGCGCAGATGGCGCGGCACGAGCGCCGGCGGAAACTTCAGCGTCAGGTCATATATGTCGTAACGCTGCTCGGTCCCCATCTCCAGAAGGTCACGAAAACCTGCCGTCGTGATCAGCGCCGTTCGCGCACCCCTGCGCTCGATGACGGCATTGGTGACGAGCGTCGTGCCGTGGACGACCTCATCAAGGTCTTCAAGTGTCAGAGACCTCTTAGCGCAAAGGTCCACCAAACCCTCGACGGCGGCGACGGACGGGTCGGCGGGCGTCGTCAGACGCTTGTTGAGAGAGGCAACGCCTTCGCTCCGGTGCGACAACACAAAATCGGTGAACGTACCGCCGATATCGATGCCGGCACGCCAGGGACGCGATGTCATCTCGATACTCCCGCTTGGTCCGCTGCAACCTACACCAGGCGGTGGCTGAGTGGCCGCCGGCGCCTATTAAGCTAGGCGGGACGGCCATAAGCGCGCGCTATGCGCCCGCTCGTCTGACGGCGATCGACGCGTCGGGGTCTACCTCCGGAACGGCGGCAAGCAGATTCTTGGTGTAGTCTTGCGCAGGCGCGTCGAAGACATGGGCGGTCACGCCCTCCTCCACCATGCGGCCATGCCAAAGCACACCGACGCGATCGCAGGCAAAGCGTACCGCGCCCAGGTCGTGGGAGACGAACAGGAAGGTCAGCCCCATGGAGCGGCGCAACGCGCCGAGAAGCTCCAGAATCTGGGCCTGCACGGACACGTCGAGCGCCGAGGTCGGCTCATCGAGGAGCAGCACGCGGGGCTCGACCGCCAGCGCGCGTGCGATGGCGATGCGTTGACGCTGTCCGCCCGAGAACTGATGCGGGTAGCGGGCTGCGCAGCTCGGCGGCAGCCCGACTCTTTCGAGCAATCGTGCAACGCCGCGGCGGCGCGCGTCGCGCCGGAGCCCGAGCCGGCTGCGATGCACGATCATCGGTTCCTCGATGATCGCGCCGACCTGCATTCGCGGATTGAGAGACGAGTAGGGATCCTGAAAGACGATCTGTACCGTTTCGGCAAGTCGCTTAGCGGTGCGTTGGCGATCGGCGAGCGGATCGAGCCCGTCGATTTCGATACGGCCACGCGTCGGTCTCTCCAGGCCGACGAGGCATCGCGCGAGCGTCGATTTTCCCGATCCCGATTCGCCGACGAGCCCGTAGCTCTCGCCTTCGGCGATTGCCAGTGAGACATCGTCGAGCGCAACAATCGGCTTGCGGTGGCCGAACAGGCCCGTGGCGGCCCCACGAAACTGCTTGCAGAGCCCCTGGATGACGATCATGCTCATGGAGCCTGGGCCGCCGGAGCCTGCTCGCCGGCCGCCGGTCTGACGCGGGGAATGGCGTTAAGCAGCTTGCGCGTGTAGGGATGTTGCGGATCCCGCAGGACCGACCGCACGTCACCTTTTTCGACGATACGCCCGTCCGACATCACCGCAACGTCCGTGCACAGTTTGGCGACAACGCCCATGTTGTGCGTGATCAGCAGCATGGCGAGATTGAACTCCTCGACAAGATCGTAAAGCAGTTCGAGCACCCTGGCCTGGACGGTCACGTCGAGGGCCGTGGTCGGCTCGTCGGCGATGAGCAGTTCGGGCCGGCCGAGCAGCGCCATGGCGATCAGCGCCCGCTGCCGCATGCCACCGGAAAACTGATGGGGGTAGCTGTCAAAGCGCGCCCTGGCATCGGGAATGCCGACCTTGTCCAGAAGCGAAAGGCAGGCGTCGAGCGCGGCGCGCCGCCGCGCCCTGCGACCGGCATGCGGCGTCAGGCCGAGCCGTTCCGGGGCGGTGTTGGCGACATGCAGCGCAACATCCATGAGCTGCTGACGAACGGTAAAGACAGGATTGAAATTCGAGGACGGGTCCTGGAAGACCATGCCGATGCGCACGCCGCGCCAGCGGCGCAGCTCGCTTTCGGCAAAGTCCAGCACATCGCGGCCTTCGAACAGCACCCGGCCGGACGTGTAGCGGGCCGGCGGGCTCGGCAGCAGCCGGGCGACCGACATAGCCGCCACCGACTTGCCGGCGCCGGTCTCGCCGACCATGCCCATGATCTGGCCGCGATCGACGCTGAGGTCGATGCCGTGCAGCACCTGCGTCGCACCGCGCTTGGCAACAAATTCAAGGCCAAGATCGTTGATCTGCAGAAGCGCCAACTTGACCTCCCAAGGATCACTTCTAACGCTGACCGCGGGGGTCAAGCGTTTCACGGATGCCCTCGCCGAGCAGATTAAAGGCGAAGACGGAGACGAGAATGGCCAAGCCGGGGAACACGGCGATCCACCAATAGGTCGGCATGTAGCTGCGTGCGTTCGACAGCATGGAGCCCCATTCGGGCGTCGGCGGCAGAACGCCGATCCCGATGAAACCGAGCGAGGCAACGGTGATCATCGCAAAGCTGATCTCAAGCGACATCTTCACGATCACCGCCGGCGCCACGTTGGGCAGCACATGCCTGAACAGCACACGCAGGCGCCCCGCGCCCATGGTTCTGGCGGCCTGGACGAAGAGCTCGCCCTTCAGAGCCTGGACCTCGCCGCGCACCAGGCGGGCATATCCGGGCCATGTCGCAAGGGTGATGGCGACGACCAGATTGAACAGGCCTTGGCCAAGCGCGGCTGCGACCGCCATCGCCAGGATCAGCGATGGGACTGTCAGCATCAGATCGGTCAACCGCATCAGCACCTCGTCGGCGAAGCGGCCAAAATAGCCGGCGACCGCGCCGACCACCGTGCCGATCAGAGCGCTCAGCGCGATGATCGAAACCGCTGCGATCAGCGAGATGCGTGCGCCTCCGAGCACCAGCGAAAGCACGTCCTGACCCAGTTCGTTGGTGCCGAACGGGTGCTTGGCCGACGGCGACATGAAGCGATCGTCCATGTTGACGGCGCCGCGGATATGATCGGGATACGGTGTCAGGAACTCGCCGAACGCGGCCAAGGCGAACAGGGCGACGACGACGGCAAGAGCAAGCGCCGGAACCCGGTTGGACATGTAGCGACGCAAGAAGGAGTCCGAACGCGGCGGCGCGTCCTCAGCCACGCTCATTGCGACCTCATCTTGGGATTGATCAGCAAATAGCACAGATCGATGACGATATTGCTGACGACGAACATGAGGCCGACGACCAGAGCCACGCCGATGACGGGCAGGAAATCCTGCGAGACGATTGCCTCGGTGGCGTAAAGGCCGATGCCGGGCCAGTCGAATACGGTCTCGACGATGACCGTGCCGCCAAGCAGCCAGCCAAAATAGAGGCCGATCACCGTCATCGTCGCCCCGAACGCGCTCTTGAGGACGTATTTGAAATGGATCTTCGACGGCGACAGGCCATGGGCGTGGGCCGTGCGCACGTGATCCTGCTGCAGGATCTCGATGGTGGAGGAGCGCATCAGGCCGATGATCGTCGCCATCGGCGAGATGCACAGCGTGATTGCAGGCAGGGCCAGGTGCTTCAGGGCCAATATGTACGCCTCCCAGTCGAGCGCGATCAGTGCGTCGACGGTGAGAAGTCCCGTCACCCTCTCCGGCGGAAGCTCGATGATCGGAAACCGCCCGCCCAATGGCAGCATGTTGAGCGACATGGCGAACGCGATCTGCAAGAGCAGGCCCAGAAAGAAGGGGGGCGTCGACAGGGCCGCAAGCGAGAAGACTCGTGTGAAATGGTCGACAGCCCGGTTCTTGTGCACGGCGGCAAGCAGGCCGAGCGGAACACCGGCCACGACGGCCAGCACGAGCGCCGCTATCACCAGTTCCAGGGTCGCGGGCAGAAAATTAGCGATGTCGTCGGCTACCGGGCGCCGCGACATCACGGACACGCCGAGATCGCCCTGGGTGAGATTGACCAGATAGTCCCAGTATTGTTCCCAGACCGGCCGGTCGAGCCCGAACTCCTTGCGCAGGGCCTCGATGCGTTCAGGAGAGGCTTGCGGGCCGGCCGCAAGCCCCACCGGATCGCCCGGCAGGAGCCGGGCGATAGCAAACAGGAGCATCGTGAGGCCGAGCAGAACGGGAACGAGCAGAACAAGCCGCTGTAGCAATAGCCTCAGCAATTCGCCGTCAACCTCAGGCCGTCAGGTGAGCGAGAGTGGGAAGAACTCCGGCGCATTCGACCCGATCGGCGTGTAGCTGAAGCCTTGCAGATTGTCACGATGCGCGATCAGCCTCTGTAACGTCGCGCAATAAATGTCAGTGGCCTGGTCGACGACGTAAGCTTGCATCTGATGGTAGATCCGCGTGCGCTCCGTTGGATCGGTCCCGACGCGGGCGGCAACAACCATCTCGTCGACCTTTGGATCGCTGAAGACGGGGTTGGTCCAGTTGCCGTTCTGCGACGAATGGAAGGCCGGAAAGGCGAAATTGTCGAGATCGGCATAGTTCGACGACTGCCAGACAGCCATGAAGTCGGACTGAGTCTCCGGGCTGCGTGCGGCGGCCACCATGTCCGGCCATGTCAGCGGCTTGATCTCCAGATCGATACCGAGCTGACGCAGCGAGTCCAGGAAGATGAGGCCGATCCGGCGCTGCTGCTCATAGCCCGAGACATAGACGTAAGTCAGCTTGATCCCACCATCGGGATAGGCCGATTGCCCTAGATAGTCGCGGGCTCGCTCCATGTCGGTGCGATAGACCTCCATTGCGGCATTGTGGCCCGGCAGGTTGGCGGGGAACGGCCCGTGCAGCAGGTCTGCATAACCAAGAACGTCGATCATGCCCTCATAGTCGAAGGCGCTCGAAACGGCCCGCCTCAGATTGACGTCGGTCAGGGGACCGTGCGCCGTGTTCATCCTCAGGTAGAAGGGCTGCAGCGTCGGCTCGATGACGCGCTTGACTCCGGGCGCTGCTTCGATGGCGTTCATGTCCTCCGCCGTCAGGTCGAGCACGTAATGCACCTCGCCGCGCTCGATGAGCAGGCGCTGCGAGGAGGTCTCCCGCACGATGCGCCAGATCACGTTCTGGACATTGCCGCCGCCATCTACGAAATAGTCGGCGAAGCGCGTGAAGCCATAGAGATTGCCCGCTTCGAATCGGGTGAGTTCAAATGGGCCGGAGCCGGCGGGGTTGGAGCTCAGGAAGCTCTGGCCGTCATCGTCGCCCTTGTTGGCTTCCACGATCGCGGGATTGACGATGAACACCCACGGCAGGACCTGCATGATCGGCGCGAAGGGCTGCGAAAGGGTGATGCGGACCGTCCTTTCGTCGACCACCTCGACGCCGTGGGCCTCAATGATGCCGTCGATCATCCACGACATGCCGGCACCGAGGCGCAACAAACGGTCGAACGAATACTTCACGGCCTGGGCGGTGATGGGCGACCCATCGTGGAAGACCGCATTTTCGCGCAGGTTGAACGTCAGGACGAGGCCGTCTTCGCTGATCGTCCAGCTTTCGGCGAGCCCCGGCTCAATGGTCGGCGGGTCGTGGCGGACGCGAACCAGCGGATCATAGATGTTGATGAAGAACGCCCAGGGAATGTTGCCGAGCGCGGTATGCGGATCCATGTTGTCCAACTCGGTGTTGGAGGCGATTACGAAGGTCGTGCCATCCTGCGCCCTCGCCTGAGCCCCGAGACCGGCAAAGGACAAGGCGGTCACCGCGCTAAGCGCCGTGAAGTCACGGCGGGTCATTCCATTCTTCGTGGACATCGTGCTGTCTCCCTCAAATGGCGCTCTCAGATGGCGCTGCAACGGGACACGCGTCCCGCAATGGGCTGGTCCGTCACTGGGACTTGATCCGACTGTTCGCATTGGCAGGCGGCAAAGCAAGACGGCCTGCACCTGCGTTGGGGTGTTCTCTATGATAATGAGGATGACTGCTATAAAGCCTGTTTATTCGCGGTAATGAGGTGCTACCCGTCGTTGCAGCAACGCGCAGGTCGGTGGCGCGGCGCAGTCACGCGCGCAAGCAGGGGCCGCGCATGAGGCCGTGCAGATTGGAGCGGCTCAGCGGCTTTCGTCGCTAAGGTCGATGCCGAATAGACGCGAAGGCGTCCGCTGACTCATCTGACGCAGGGCGTCATCGCCGATGCCGCACGATTGCAACATGACGAGCAGTTCGCGGAACGCTTCCACCGGCGGCGCGAGCACGATCGCGCCGCTGTCGCTGGACAGCACCACGCTTGACGGATCGGTGGCCTTGATCGTCGCTACGACGTCAGCCAGGTCGACCAGCGCGAAGCGATGATATTCCGCATCGATCATGGTCTGGGGCAATTGCGTGGCGTGGCTGAGCACGAAGAAGGAGAATTCGATTGTCGCGCCAAGCGAGACAACTTCCGCGGCGGTGTCACGCGACAGATAGGATGCCGGCACGAGAACCCTCTCCACTCCGCGACTGCACGCCTCTTCGACGATCCGGACATGCTCATGGTCGTGCAGATGGCCCGTGTTGAACACAACGTCCCGTTCGCTGCACAGATCCATGATCTCGCCAAGCTCGCCGGGCAATTCGCCGCGATCGGGAACCGACAGGCAGGTTTCCAGATAGGCAGGACTGCGGCCCTCCGCGCGGCCGACGAAGTCTGTGTGGTGGCAAGGCAGGGACACGAACCGCGCCCCGCCGCCATAGCCCATGCTGATCGCGGTGCGCACCGTCCGAGCCGTAACGCCGCCGACATAAGGTTCCAGGATGATGCCGCCGAACGCTTCGACGCCGAGATGGCCAAGCTCGATATTGACCAGATCGGCAAGACCCGACGTGTTGGCAAACACGTCCATGATGCCGATCGCCCGCATCCGGGCCGCGGCGGCACTGCGAACCGCCTCGAATGCGGTGACGCTGCGCCGGTTGATGTGCGGCGCGCAATGAACGTGGCTGTCGATGGCACCAACGAGCAGCTCCATGCCGGCGAGGCCGGCAGCGCGTTGGGACGCTCCGGCTGTCTCGATCCGCTGATCGTCCTCATGCACGGCCACGGTCAGAGCTTTCGGTCAGGCGCGGCGGCCCGTCAACACGCGCGTGCCCGCGGCGCCGGGCAGGTCTGCCGATCGGTGCCTCGCTGCAACGGCGCCCGAACGCCGGGGGCCGTGAGGTCTCTGCCCGCACGTGCCGCGTGAGCCCGATCACCCGAGATTATATTCGTTCCGCCACTCATGATAACGGCCGCGCTTGGCAGCCGACCAGCGCTTCTCCTATCAGTCGCGCCATGGCCACCAACGGGCGGCGCGCTGCGCAATGGCCAGCACTCTGAGAGGAAAGCAATTGAGCCACAGCCAGGACGAGGCGCTGCAGATGGTCCTGGCCCGCGTCGACACCCAGGAACATGAGAGCCGCCAACGTTTGCTGGACTTGCTGCGCATCCCCAGCGTCAGCGCCGACCCCAGCCGGCTCGACGATTGCCGCCACGCCGCGGAGTTTGTGTGTAACGCCCTCAAGGCACTCGGCTTCGATATCGGCCTGCGCGAGAGCGGCGGCCAGCCATTCGTCGTCGGCTCGCATCCGGGGCCCCGGAACGGGGTGAAGCAGCCACGTGTTCTCATCTACGGCCATTACGACGTCCAGCCGCCTGATCCGGTGGCTCTATGGACCAGCCCGCCATTCGAACCGCGGATCGCCGAGGGGCCGAACGGCCCGCAAGTGTTCGCGCGAGGCGCGTCCGACAACAAGGGCCAGCTCGTTTCCTGGATCGAGGCGCTGCGTGCTTATGTCGAGGAGTTTGGCGAACCCCCGCTTCCGGTTTGCGTGCTGGTGGAAGGAGAAGAGGAGGTCGGCAGCCCGAACCTCGGCACGTTCCTCGCTGACCATGCGGGCGAGCTCGCCGCGGACATCGCGATCGCCAATGACGCAAGCATGTGGGATGTGGGGACGCCAGCGCTGGTGACCACGCTGCGGGGCATGGTCTACGCCCAGATCGATCTGACCGCGGCATCGTGCGACCTTCATTCTGGTCTTTACGGCGGCCTTGCGGTCAATCCATTGACGGTTCTGGTCAGGATTCTGGCCGATCTGCACCAGGCGGACGGGAAGGTGACGCTGCCGGGCTTCTATGAAGGCGTCGCGGAGCCGCCGGCCGCGGAGCGGCAGCGACTGGAGGCGCTCGGCTTCGATGTCGAGGGCTATCTCGGCGATGTCGGCCTGCGCCATCCGACCGGTGAGGCCGAATACGGCCCGCTTGAGCGGATCTGGCTGCGCCCGACCGCAGAAATCAACGGCATCTGGGGCGGCTACACTGGCGAAGGCAGCAAGACGGTCATTCCTGCCCAAGCCCATGCCAAGGTCTCCTTCCGTCTCGTGCCGGGACAGAATCCCGCAACGATCGCCAGCGCGCTTGAGACCTTCGTGCGCGATCGGCTTCCTGAGGATGTCGGCGTCAGCATAACGATCCATTCGGCATCGCCCGCCACGACGATCGATGCGCAGAGCCAGTTCGTCGATGCGGCCAGGCGGGCGATGGGTGACGAATTCGGCCGGGAGCCGGTGCTGGCCGGGTCCGGCGGCACTCTGCCGGTCATCGAAGGCATCCGCAAAGCCCTGGACATCCCGGCGCTGCTCTACGGCTGGGCGCAAAATGACGACAATGCGCACAGCCCCGACGAAAAGTTCGAGCTCACTTGCCTGCAACGTGGGGCACGCTGCCATGCACGCGTTCTAGACGGGCTCGCCCGCATGACCATTTAGCGGCGTTTCCTGGCTGGATCGGACGACCTCCGACCGCGCGCCGGCGGAGCGGCGACCGGGCGAATCCTCCGCACGAGGTAGGACAAAATGGTAACGCGCATTGGAGTGGACATAGGCGGCACCTTCACCGATCTGGTCGTCTATGACGACCGGAGCGAACGGGTGTTCGAAGGCAAGGTGCCGACGCGGCCGGGCGCGCCGGAACAGGGGGTCATCGATGTCATAAAGACCCATGTGCCGCAGGAACTCGTCGAGCGGGCAAGCTACTTCCTGCACGGCACAACGGTGGGCCTGAACGCGCTGCTGGAACGACGCGGCGCGAAGGTGGGCCTGATCTGCACCGCCGGGCTGCGCGATGTGCTCGAGATCAGGCGCGGCGATCGCGCCGAGATGTACAACCCCTTCTGGAAGGTGCCGGAACCGCTCGTCCCGCGCTATCTGCGCATCGGCATAGAGGAGCGCATGCGCGCCGACGGCGAGGTGCATCGGCCGCTCGCTCGCGAAAGCGTTTCCCAGGCGGTGGCAGAGTTGCGCGCGAAAGGTGTCGACAGCATCGCCGTCTGCCTGATGAACGCCTACGCCAATCCGACCCATGAGCTGGCCGTCGGCGCGATCATCGCCGAGCAGGGCTTTGAGGGCGTGATCTCGCTGTCGCACCAGGTCTCGGGCGAATACCGTGAGTACGAGCGCACCTCGACCACGGTCATCGACGCCTTCGTACGCCGCCGCATGGCCGACTATCTTGAGCGCCTGGAGGCAGCGCTTCAGGGTCTGGGCTTTTCCGGACAATGCCTGATCACGCGCTCCGGCGGCGGGTCGATGACCTTCGCCGAAGCCACCGAGCGGCCCTTCGAGACGATCATGTCCGGCCCTGTGGCCGGTGCGCAGGGGGCGGCGAAGCTCGCCCAGAAACGCGATGTCGATCTTCTCATCACAGCCGATGTCGGTGGCACGAGCTTCGACACGACCCTTATCGTCGACGGCGCGCCGGCCGTTCTTTACGAGGGCGAGGTCGACGGCATGCCTGTGCAGACGCCATGGGTTGACGTCCGCTCGATTGGTTCGGGCGGCGGCTCCATCGCGCAGATCGATGCCGGCGGCCTAATGCAGGTCGGCCCGGACAGCGCCGGCGCCGAGCCCGGCCCGGCCACCTATGGCAAGGGCGGCACAAGGCCGACGACGACAGATGCGGCAGCCTATCTGGGCATGCTGGGTCCAGCCGTCCTCGCCTCCGGCATCAGGCTCGACGTCGACCTGGCGCAGAAGGCGCTGGCGACCGTGGCGACCGGGCTCGGCAAGAGTGAGGAAGAAATTGCCAAGGGCATCTTGCGCATTGCCGCATCGTCCATGGCGAACGCGATGCGCGAGATCACCGTAGAAAAGGGTCTCGACCCGCGCCAGATGCTGCTGATGCCGTTCGGCGGCGCCGGACCGCTGATGACGACGCTCCTGGCCGACGAACTGCATATATCGCGGGTCATCGTACCGCCGCTTGCGGGCAACTTCTCGGCTCTCGGCTTGCTTGGCGCCGACATGGTCCAGTCTGCGGCGCGCTCGGCGATTCTGCCGCTCGACGAGGCCGGGCTTAAACGCGCCTCAGACGTGCTTGCCGAACTTCAGAAAGTCACCGAGCGCCGGTCAGACAAGGACGGCCCGGATATCGTCGCCACGCTTAGTGCACGGCTTGACCTGCGCTTCCGTGGCCAGGAGCACAGCCTGTCGATCGACGTGGAAAGCGAAGGCGGCCGCATCACCGAAGCGGCAGAAGAGATCGCCGAGAGGTTCAAGAAGCAGTATCTGCGCGCGTTCGGCTCAGTGCTGCGCCAGCCGGTCGAGATCATCTCGGTGCGCGCCAGCCGGACGGTTGCACTGCCCGAAATCGGTGATGCGGACATTGTCGGCGCACGCACCGATGCGGAGCCGGTGTCTTCATGGAACGCCTATTCGTTTGCTTCGGGCGAGAGGATGGACTTCGCCGTCTTGCCGCGCGGGGCGATCATTGATCCGGTCGCCGGTCCGGTGATCGTCACGGAGGCGACGTCCACGTTTTATGTCGACCGTGGCTGGCGGATCGCGCCGGCGCCGAGCGGGGAGCTGATGATGACAAAGGACAGGACCAGCACCGATGACTGAGGATATCGTTGCACACAGAGCGGCCCCATCGGCGGCGCGCGGCGCCGATGCCGACCCGATCACCACGCAGGTCGTCCGCCACGCGCTGAACTCTGCCGCCGACCAGATGAAGCGCGCGCTGATCCGCACGGCGTTCTCACCGGTAATCTACGAGGTGCTCGATTTCGCCGTGGCGATCTATGACAGGGATTACCGCTTGCTGGCGCAGGCCCCGAGCCTGCCGCTGTTCATGGGGACGCTCAACTCCTGCGTTTCGGAAGCGGTGAGCGCAGCCGGCGGCATCGAAGCGCTCGAGCCCGGCGACGTGCTGATCTACAACTGGCCCTACGGTACGGGTTCGCATCCCCAGGACGTGGCCACCGTGATGCCGGTCTATGTCGATGACGAGCTCATCGGCTACACCGCCGCAAAGGGTCACTGGCTCGATATCGCCGCCAAGCACCCCTATTGCACCGATACGACCGACGTCTTCCAGGAAGGTGTCATCTATCCGGGCCTCAAGATCTGCCGGCGCGGCGAACTGGACGAACAGCTAGCGCAGCTGGTGATCTGCAACAGCCGCGTGCCGGACATGATCGAGGGTGACATGAAGGCCCAGATCGTCGCCGTGAATACCGGAGCCCGTGCCTTCGAAGCGGTGGTGCGCCGCTTCGGCATCGCCAGTTTCTGGGACTGCGTCGAGCACATGTTCGACCATGGCGAAGCGATCGTTCGCAGCTTCTTCGAGCGCATGGCCGACGGCCGCTATGTCGGCGAGGGCGTGGCGGACAATGACGGCATCAGCGACGACCGGATCCGATTCCCGGTGGCCGTCGAGATCGCCGGATCGGACGTCACTATCGACTTCACCAGGGTTCCGGACCAATTGAGCGGACCGATGAACGCCCCGGCCCCCTCGGCTGTCTCGGCGAGCCGCGTCGCCATCTCGATGCTCGCCGGCTGCGGCGAGGCGCCCAATGAAGGCCATTTCCGGCCCATCACGGTGCTGACGCGGCCCGGTTCAATGTTCCACCCGCTTCCGC
This sequence comes from Afifellaceae bacterium, assembly GCA_028281235.1. GTDB lineage: Bacteria > Pseudomonadota > Alphaproteobacteria > Rhizobiales > Afifellaceae > DASWJZ01. The sequence continues at coordinate 32,611 of JANQKG010000003.1, forward strand.
CAGCGCCGACCTTCCTGTACGGACTGCCCTCCTTGCAATCCATCGAGGTGATTTACCACGCCATCGCCCAAAGCATGCCGGGCGCGGTGCCGGCCTGCAGCGGCGGCTGCATCGTCGGCATGACCTATTGGGGTCGGCGCGAAGCAAGCGGCGAGTCATGGGCGGACGGTTCGCCGCACCCGGTTGGCCAGGGCGCTTGGGACGGCGGCGACGGCGGCACCATGCTGCACATCTCGGAGTCCGCGACGCGGTTTTCGCCCGCCGAGATCTGGGAAGCCAAGAATCCTTGGATCGTGGAGAAGCTCGAACTTGCGACCGATTCCTGCGGGCCGGGGCAGTATCGCGGTGGGCTGGGCGTCGATTTCGTGTTCCGCATGCTCGAAGATGTTCATATCACCGCGGCGATGGACAGGTCGCAGACCAATCCATGGGGCCTTTCCGGCGGCGGCGAAGCCCGGCCCAACAGTGCCGCGGTAACCTATTCCGACGGCAGACGCGAGACCTTCTCCAAGGCGACCGACTATGTCGTGCCCAAGGGCGCTCTGTTGGAGTTATTCTGTGGCGGCGGCGGCGGCTTCGGTCCACCCGAAAAACGGGAACGACAACGCATTGCCGCCGACCTCCGCGACGGCTTCGTCACATCGGACTACGTCAAGCGGCATTATCCGCATGCCGCTGATGTCAGCCCCGACGAGGCGCCAGGCTAGGCAACGTCGGCGCATGCGAGCACGGTTCGCGCTTCGAAAGCATGACGAAACCACGGCTTAGAATGTGATCAACGATAGGGAAAAGCGTGGAAACGCTTTCGCGTTTCTCCCGCCGAGGTCTGCATGGCCACCGACGGCCTCCTCGCCGCAGCAGCCCTAGGTTATCGGCTCAGCAAATCGTATCCAAATACGTGCTGAAGCGCGTTGGATTCCTGCGAGGTGTTTTCGGGGTGCTTGCGGTAGACGGCGCAGCGATTATGGCGCCGTCCGCACCAGCGGCCAAAAGGCTGGCAGGTTATCTCTTAATTTCAGTGTGTTGAGTGGGGTCTTCGATTGTCGGCGACAGCCACCGAAAGCAGTCATTCCCACTCGATGATCGTGGCTCGCCGTAACACTTTGATTTAAAGGGCGAATATTTTTCTGCGAGCTGCTGGCATCCGGCGTTTAGATAGTCAGATTTCTCGGCTGTTGATTCCAAAGGGAGATTCGCCCGATCCGGCGAAAGCGAGGTGTCGACGACTATCGTAGTCGATCGGTCGATCCACCGAGCCTGCCCCCCGGTCAGCGCTGTCCGCTGTTCGAGAAAAACACCGTCAGAGCCGTTTCTGGTGCCAACGATAGCAAGGCTGAGTCAACACATCAGAAGTGCGAGGGCACCGGGAGGGTGAATTGGGAGGAACCGCCGAACATCGGCGGCCATCACGAGAACATCGTCGGCGTGGCCGCTGCATACCAAGCGTCGGCAGGTGCTTATCCCTTGATACCTGAGGAGATCATCACCGCTTCGGTCACGCGGCGCTGGAAGATCAGATAGGCCAGTGCCACCGGCATCGCCGCAAGCAGCGCCACTGCCATCAGGCGCGCATATTTGACCCCGAACACGTCGGTGACCTGGGTGATGCCCACCGGCACGGTCATCATGTCCTCGGTCGTCACGATCAGAAACGGCCAGAGAAAGCTGTTCCAGGCCCCGATAAAGGTGATGATCGCCAGCGCGGTCGTGATCCCCCAGTTGAGCGGCAGGTAAAGTCTGAACAGCAGCGTGTATTCTCCGCCGCCGTCGAGCACGACCGCTTCACGCATTTCCAGCGGCACGGCGTCGAAGAACTGTTTGTAGACGATGATCACGATCGGCACGATCAGCTGCGGAAGGATAATGCCTGCCCAAGTATTCACCAGGCCGAGATCGTTCATCAGGATGAACTGGCTAACGATCAGCGCCTGTGCCGGGATCATGAAGCTGGCCAGGACGATGCCATAAAGAAGACGCCGGCCGGGAAAGCGCATCTGCGAGATCGCATAGGCGCACATCATTCCGGAGACGATCACGAGCCCGGTGATGATCAGCGATGTGCCGATCGAATTGAAATACCAGCGCGCGATCTGCGTGTTGAAGAGCGCATCGATATAGGCCGCCAGGTTGAACTCGTCGGGAAAAAGCCCCGCCTCCTCGCCGACCACCCTTTTCTCCGAGCGCAGCGATGTCGCCAGCGCCCAATAGAGCGGAAACACCCAGGCAAAGGCAGCCGCGACGCCCGCCGTCGTGAGCGCCAGGTTCTCGATCCGGCGCGCGCCCGTCATCGCCGCCCCACCACGCGCAGGAGCTGGAACTGAAGCACCGAGACCACCAGGATCATGACGAATATGACCAGCGCGACCGCTGACGCATAGCCGCCGTGATTGAGCTGAAAGGCCTCCCGGTAGACCAGCAGCAACGGCACATAGGACGTGTTGAACGGGCCGCCTTGGCTCAGCAGATAGACCTGGTCGAAGATCTTGAGCTGCAGGATCAGCTGCAGCGTCAGAACCAGCACGGTAATCGGCCACAGCAAGGGCCACGTGATCTTGAAGAAGCGCTGGCGCTTCGTTGCCCCGTCGATGGCGGCCGCTTCGTAGAGTTCCGGCGGGATATTGCGCAGGCCCGCGATGAACAAAAGCACATTGAAGCCGTTGACCCACCAAATGGTCACAAAGGCGATCGTCGGCATCACCCAGAACGGATTGCGGAAGACCGAGACCGGTTCGCCCGTGAAAAGCGCGATGACGGGCTGCACGACCCCGAACTGGAAATCTGTGATCCAGATCCAGATCTGCGTGACGACCGAAACCGGCAATATGTACGGCAGGAAGAACAGCGCCAGAACGAAAGCCTGCCAGCGCCCTTTCAGGCTGTTGACGAGCAAGGCCATGCCGAGCGCCAGGGCCGTCGTCGGCACGACCGTCAGCAGAAGGAAATAGGCGTTGTTGGAGACGGACGTATAGAACAGCCGGTCTGAAAGCAGGTTGCGGTAATTCTCCAACCCGATCCATTCGCCGTCGCCGATGAGGGGGCTATCGGTGAAGCTGAGACGAATGACCTCGAGCGTCGGATAGGCGAAGACCAAAGCGAATGTCAGGACAAACGGTGCGACCAAGCTGGCAGCGATCAGCCCGTTCCTGCGCCGACTGCCGATAATGGCCATGGCTCGCCTGCCGCTTCAATTACCACCGCGCCGCGTTTGGCGCGGCGGCTTGCTCAATCGCTTAGCGCATCAGGCGTTGCAGGTCGGCCTGCATCTGCGCGACCGCGTCCGCCGGCGAGAGGAACCCGTCGACGGCCGGCACGATAAGGTTCTGGACGGCGTCGTAGAGCGGTGAGGCGACGCCCGCGATCTCGCTGCGCGGATCATAGGCCACCGTTTCGGCCAGCGCCGCATAGGTCGCGTTGGGCTCCATGGACTTGAATTCGTCGCTCTCCGAAACGGCACGGAAGGCAGGGATATGGCCCGCCTCGGCCCAGGCCAGCGAGTTCTGCGCCATCCAGCCCACGACCGTCATGACCGCTTCGCGCTTCGCAGGGTCCATTGGGTCGGGCTGCTGCGGGATGGCAAAGGCGTGCGAGTCCGCCCATGTGGCGAACTCGCCCATCAGGGCCGGAATCTGAATGGCGCCCCATTCAAAGCCAAGCTCGCCGCTGGCAGCCAGGTCCACCATGGTCGGCACTTCCCACACGCCGTTCCAGTGGAAGGCGGATCTGCCCGACGTGAAGAGCGCGACGGATGCCGGATATTCCGCCTGCTGCGGCGTCCATCCATTGTCACGCCAGCCCGCCATGATTTCGATCGCGCGCTGGGCCTTCTCGGCGTTGTCGCCGGCCAGAATCTCCTCGCCGGTGATCAGCTCGCCGCCCATCTGGTTGAACAGCGTATAGAACACGCGATAGGTCGTGCCCGCATCGGCCGTTGCATAAGAGAGCGGCTCAGCCATGCCGCCCTCAACAAGCGACGTAAGCGCCGCCTCGAAATCCGCAAGGTTTCCGATGCCCGTCAGATTGCCGTCGCCATCGAGAAGGCCGGCCCCTTCCAGCGCGTCCTTGTTATAGTAGAGCACCACCGAATGGATATCGAAGGGAACCGCATAGAGCGTTCCGTCCGCGCCGCTTGCCGCCTCGATGCTCAGCTCGAAGAAGTCATCCTTTGTAAGGCCCGCATTGCCAAGATCAGCATCCGTGACGGGGCTGAGGACGCCCTCCTCCAGCGCCAGCGGTATGCGCGACTGGTGGTAGGTCATGATGTCCGGCCCCTCGCCGACCGCCGCCGACGTGCGCACCTTGGTATAGAACGGGACGCCCCATTCGAGCGTCGTGGCGGTGATGGAGATGTTGTCGGCATGCTCATCGTTGAAGCGCTCTATCAGCGCCTTCATGCGCACGCCGTCGCCACCGCCGAGAAAATCCCACCAGATCACTTCCTGCTCGGCGAGTGCCGGTGTTGCGACCGCCGCCATGGCAATGGCTGCGACCAAAGATCGGATAGTTCTCATCTGTCTCCTCCCTTCTCTTCGCCTCCTGAGGCGAATTCCTCCACAGGTGCAGGCGCCGGCAGCGGCGCACTGCGTCGTCACCGGTCCTGCCGGCCGGCGCCGAAGCTCTTGTTGAGGTTGCTCAGCGTGATGCCCATCGGATCGGCTCAGCTCACATTGACGCGCATCACGTGATAGGAGAGCGGCGCCAGCTTGCCGCGCAGGCAGCCGTCTTCGACGCCGACCCCACTGCCCGGCGCTGGCGCGATCTTGTCCTGATGATCCGGGCCGTTGGTCTCGTTCAGCCCATGGCCCTGCATCACGAAGTGTTCGGCGAGCTTCGGCGCGGCAAAGCCGGTCAGCGAGACGTTTAGGTCGGCGCTTTCGCTCAGATGGCGGTTGACGATGAAGAGCGTGATGATGCCGCTCTTCGCGTCATGCACGGCGGCGACATCGAGAAAGCTGACATCGTCGGCGACGCGGCAATCGTAGCGCGGCGCATCGACGGCAACCTGGAGGGCGTCGCCACGGCCGTAGAGCGATGCCATCTGATAGGGATAGTAGATCGTTTGCCGCCAGGCCGGGCCGTCTTTCTCCGCCCGGATGGGCGCAATCACATTGACCAATTGTGCAATGCAGGCGATCCGCACGCGGTCACTGCGCCGAATGAACTCATTGAGCAGGCAGGCTACGAAAAGCGCGTCTTCGAAATTGTAGGACTCTTCCAAGAGCGGCGGCGCCACCGGCCAATCCCACTCCTTGATCCGACGCGTGTCTTTCTCACGGTCGTGATACCAGACGTTCCATTCGTCGAAACAAATAAAGACATCGTTCTTGGCGCGCTTCTTGGCCTTCACGTAATCGATGGCGCCGGCAACCGCCTGGATATAGCGGCCAGTCTCCTCGACCTTGCCGAAGAAGTTCAGCGTGTCCTTGCCGTTATTGCCGAAATATTTGTGCAGCGAGATGTAGTCGACGTTCTCGTAGCACTCCTCCAGGACCGTGCGCTCCCATTCGGGATAGGTCGGCATCTGGTCGTTGGAGCTGCCGCAAACCACGGTCTCTATGGTCGCGTCGAATGCCTTGAAGGCCTTGGCGGTTTCGTCGGCCAGCCGGCCATATTCGTGGGCCTCCTTGTGACCGATCTGCCATGGGCCATCCATCTCATTGCCTAGGCACCACATCCTGACGCCGTACGGATCGGGCACATCGTGGCTGCGCCGCAGATCGCTCCAATGGGTGCCGCCTGGGTAGTTCACGTATTCGAGGAAATGCCTCGCTTCTTCGAGCCCGCGCGAGCCGAGGTTGACGGCAAGCATCATCTCCATGCCGGCCATGTCGGCCCAATAGGCGAAGTCGTTGATGCCGACCTGGTTGGTTTCCTTGCAGCGCCATGCGAGATCGAGCCGCACCGGGCGCTGATCTTTTGGGCCAACGCCGTCTTCCCAATTGTAGGCGGAGACGAAATTGCCGCCGGGATAGCGGATCGCCGGTATCTTGAGATCGCGCACCAGCGCCAGCACGTCGCGGCGAAAACCGCGCTCGTCGGCCTGTTCGTGGTCGGGATCGTAAATGCCGCCATAGATCGCGCGGCCCATATGCTCGATGAAGGCCGAGTAGAGCCGCTCGTCGATCGCGCTCACACCGAAATCCCGGTGAATGGCGACATTGACCCGCATGCAACCCTCCCGAACATTTATATCTGTTTTTTCGGTATAAACCGAATTTCGGGATATAGTTGCGCCGAGGACTGACCCTGTCAACCCGCAATGCGTGCCGGCTCGAAATCCGGTCCTGTGGCCATTGTTGGGATCTGAGGCGCGACCGGAATCGGAACCTGCGCTTCAGCGCCTGGTGCGCAGGCGCATCACGATGTCCTGATCGTAATTGCCGAACCGGCGGCCGAAGACGTTGACGCCGCCAGGGTGGCTTGCGTCAGGCTTCACTTCGATCTTCAAGCGAATGGAGCGATGGGCATTGAGGTCAAGCCGCTCGACACTGACGTTGGACAGTTTGCGTCCGTCTATAAAGGCGCCTTTGCCGTTGACCGCCCAGTTCTTGAGCATGCCGTATTGGGAGCCACTCATCTTCCACCAGTCGGGCGTATAGGCGCCACGCTTGTCGCCGAAATCGCCCGGCGACGTCCACGCGCCGAGCTCCACGTTGTTGACGGAAATCACAATGTCGGACGGCCAGTCGGATAGCGTGCCGGGGACGACCGAGCTGATCTCCATGACGAATTCGATGGCCTCGATATCGTCGCCTTTCAGCTTGGCATTGTTGGGAAATTGATATTCCACATAGCCGCTCGTGAACCAGAGAAGCGATGCCTTCATCCGCTCCGGGTCGAGGAACGTTTCCGGCACGTCAAGCAGGCCGATCACGCCCTCCGGTGAGCAGATCCCGCAAGGCCCGGTGACCGCACTGTTGGTGTAGAGCCCGAGCGGCATAGAGACTTCGATCAGGTTGGGATCGATCAGTGCCTCGGAATCGCGAAAGCTGACGATCAGTTCGTCATAGATGGCGTGGCAGATTTTCTGGCTGCCCTTCTTGGCCCTCTGCGACTCGGTGCGCAGCAGGCCAGCCTCCTCAAGCACCTGAACGTTTGACGAAACCGATGATTGCGGCTGGTCAAGATGCCGGGCGATATCGTTGACGTTCATACCGCCGCGACGATGCAGAAGGCGCAGGATGCTCACCCGCGACGGAGACGCGATCCCCTTCAGTGCGACGTGATCCTTATCGGGATCGATGACACGGAAATTGGGACTCATGGCGGCTCCAGCGTGCAAAGCTGGTCTTTATATCAGGATTCTCGATATCCACAATGCCGGTTTTTGGCAGCAGATCACCCCCTTATTCCCACTCGATGATCGCGGCTCTCAGTAACGCGTTGATCTGTAAGCACAATATTTATCTGTGAGTTTCCGGCGTCCGACGGTCGGACAGTCAGATTTCTCGGCTGTCGATTCCAAAGGGAAATTTGCCCGATCCGTCGAAAGCGAGGTGTCGACGACTATCGGTATCGATCGGTCGATTTATCGAGCCTACATCCCGACCAGCGCTGTCCGCTGTTCGACAAAACACCGTCAGATGCGAGAGAGGTCGAGCTTGATGCGCTATGCGGCTCTTCCGGCCTTGGGCCCACCGCCTTTTTTTGACAAATGTCAGAACCCGGTGTCCAATAGCTAAAAGCGGAACTGGGACGCCCATGCCTTCGACTTCGTTACGGCGATCGGCCGGACAGATCAGCGGCGAGGACATCGTGGTGGAAGCGGCGTGGCTCTATTACCATGACGGCCTGAACCAGAACGAGATCGCCCGGCGCCTCAAGGTCTCAAGGGCGACTGTGGTCAACTATCTGCAGGAAGCGCGCGAGCGCGGCTTCATCAACATCACGCTGGCCGCCGAGCCGTTTACGAACCACCGGATCGCGCGCGAACTGTGCGGCACGCTTGGCCTGCGCGCGGCCTATGTCCTTCCCGATGGACAGGGCTCGGAGCAGGAGCAGTCGGAACGGGTCGTGCGCGGTGCTGCCAACTGGCTGCCCGCGCTGCTGGAGCCGGGCGACCGTCTCGGCGTTGCCTGGGGCAGGACGATCTATGACATGGCCAGCCACATCGAGCCGGTCCGCATCCGGGACATCGAAGTGATCCAGCTCATCGGCTCGATGGCCACACCCTACGGGTTCTCCGCCGAGGTTTGCTCGGCCAACGTCGCCCGCAAGCTGGACGCAAAGTGCGTGAACCTCCACGCACCGGCGATTCTCAGTGCACCGGAGGTCGCAGCCACCTTGCGCAAGGAAGCGATTATCGCGGCCCAATTGGAAGCGATCGACCAGTGCAACAAGACGATGTTTGCCGTCGGCTCCTGCGACTATGACAGCCACATCGTCACATCGGGCATAGCCACCCACGATGATCTGGATTGGTACGTGGCGCACGGCGCAGCCGGCGTCCTGTGCGGCCGTTTCATCGACGCGAACGGCGAGCCGGTGCACGGGCCGCTCGATGAGCGCATAATCGGCGTCGAGCAATTGGCGCTGCGTGGCAAGCAGATGGGCTTGCTCGTGTCCTCCGGCAAAGAGAAAACGCTGGCGATGCTGGCCGCACTGCGCGGCGGCTACGCAACCCATCTGGTTACTAGTCAGACCTCTGCAAGGCGACTGCTCAAATTGGCAGAGCGCTCCGAGGCCGCCGCCTGAACCGCCGCCTTAGCGGCGCTTCTCGGGGAACAGTTTCAGCAATCCCTCTTCGCTGGGCTCGGCGATGCCGCGTTCGGTGATGAGCCCGGTGACGAGCCGTGCGGGCGTGACGTCAAATGCCGGGTTCGCACCTGGAGTGCCGTCAGGCGATATCTGAACAGAGGCGGTTGAGCCGTCATCGAGCTTGCCGAACACGCGGATCACCTCGCCCTGGTCGCGCTGCTCGATCGGGATCTCCGCAAGCCCGTCATGCACGGTCCAGTCGATGGTGCTGGAAGGCAGCGCGACGTAGAAGGGAATGTTGTTGTCGCGCGCGGCGAGCGCCTTCAAATAGGTGCCGATCTTGTTGCAGACATCGCCCGACGCGGTCGTTCGGTCGGTGCCGACGATCACCACATCCACGTCACCATGCTGCATCAGATGTCCACCGGCATTGTCCACGACGAGATGGTGGTCGATGCCATGGCTGTTGAGCTCCCAGGAGGTGAGCTGGGCTCCCTGGTTGCGCGGCCGCGTCTCGTCCACCCAGACATGGACGTTCAGCCCATCCTCGACGGCGTGATAGATCGGCGAGGTCGCCGTCCCCCAGTCGACCGTCGCAATCCACCCGGCATTGCAATGGGTCAGCACATTGACCGGCTCGCCGGGCGCCTTTGTGCGGGCGATCTCGCGCAGGATTTCAAGCCCGTGCAGCCCGATCTGCCGGTTCGTTTCCACATCCATGTCGCAGATTTCGGCAGCGCGGCGCATGGCCTCGCCGGCGCGGCGCTCGACCGGCACCTGGGCAAGAAACGAGCGCATGTCGTCGAGCGCCCAGCGCAGATTGATCGCCGTCGGCCGCGTCTCGTGCAGCACGTCCCAGGCATGGTCGAGCGCTGCGTCGGAGGGATCGCGCGCCATCTCGACCGCGATCCCGTAAGCCGCCGTCGCCCCGATCAACGGCGCGCCGCGCACCCACATGTCGCGAATGGCGGTGGCAAAATCCTCCAGCGTCTCAAGGCTGACGACGCGGAACTCATGCGGCAGCCAGCGCTGGTCGATGATCATGACGCGGCCATCATCGTCGTCGCGCCAGATCGAGCGGTAATGGCGGTCGCCGACCTTCATGGCTTTCCTCCCCTGCCCGCGGCGCGGGCCGCCGCGACAACCTGATCGATCCCGGCATAGCCGTTCCGGCTCAGCACCAGCGTGCGGCCGAGCCGCAGCGCGGCTTCCTCAAGCGGTGCGCGCATGTCGGCATCCTCGATGGTGTCGAATTCGGCAATATGCGCCAGCCCAAGGATGCGCCGGTGCATCTCAATGCCGGCAAAGCCGAGCGCGTCGGCAAAGATCTCGCCAAGCACCTCGCGCAGTGCTGCATCGGAGGCCAGATAATGGCCCTGGTCCTCATAGAGCGTCTTCGGATAGAGGACCCCGGTGCGCTCGGTCTGCCACAGCTCGGCGAAATTATCGGCGAACGCCGTCCACGTATCAACGGCCACCTCAAGCAACCAATCCTGATAGGCTGTGCGCGCATCGTTGTCGGCCAGGTGCCCGGGCATGGCAAGATAAGCCATCAGATAGTTGCCGAGCAGCATACCGATGTCGAAACCCATCGGGCCGTAAAAGGCAAATTCCGGATCGATGACCCGCGCGGCCTCGTCAGTGACCATGATGGAGCCGGTATGCAGGTCGCCATGGCACATGGTCTCGGCGCGGGCGGTGAACGCGCGCTTGAAATGCTGCGCGGCGATTTTTAGTTGCTCGTCCTGGCGCAGTTCGGCGACCACCGCATCGAGCTGCGGGCTCGTATGCCGGTTCATCTCAGCATCGAAATAGGGTTCGGTGAAAACCAGGTTCTCGGTGATGTCGCACAGTTCGACATTGCCGGAGAACAGCGCCACGTCGGCCTTCTTGTCGCGCGCCGGCATGGACAGGTCGGAGCCTCGAAAAGCGGTCCGGGCGCAGAACGCCCCTATCGTGCGGCCCAGGCTCGCCACGCGACGGCCGGCCATCATCTGGTGGCGCAGGATGATGTGCGGAGTCAAATACTCCATGACGATCAGCGCCTGGGCTTCGTCATAGTGGTAGATCTCAGGTACCCGCCCGGGGTCCCGCGCGGCCTGCCGCGTCAACGCGTGGTATTCGAAGAAGGCGCGGGTCAGCGGCAGCGGCCAGCTTTCGCCGACAAGCCTCACATAGGGAAGCGCCTGCTTGACGACCGCCGCGCCTTCGCTGCCCTCCACGATGAAGACAAGATTGAGATTGCCGTCGCCCACTTCGCGCACCGACCAGGACGATGCGTCCGGGCCAAGGCGCGATGTCAGCGCATCCACGCCACCCAACCGCGCGCCCAGCGTCGCCGACGACAGGGCCTGATAGTCTTCGCTCAAGGTCGTCCTCCCCGTATCGCCCACGACCGTGCCCGACGTGGAGCGTAAGGACCCGTTCAATCAGTTGTCAATACGCGTTGACTTTTGTCATGTGAGTTGGTTTCCTCAACGCCGGGAGGAGTTGGATGTCGGACCTATCGTGCCGGATCTCGAACGTCGACAAGGCGTTCGGCGAGAACCGCGTGCTTAGAAAGCTCAGTCTCGACCTGCCAGCCGGACGGGTGACGGCGCTAATGGGCGCCAACGGTGCCGGCAAGTCCACCCTAGTCAAGATCCTCAGCGGCGTTCATGCAAGCGACCACGGTTCGATCACGCTGCTCGACCGGCCGTTCGCGCCCGCCACACCCTCCCAGGCCATCCGGGCCGGTGTCGTCACCGTCCACCAGAACATCAATGACGGCGTCATTCCCGATCTTGACGTTGCTTCCAACCTGCTGGTCGACCGGCTGGCGGAACGTGGCTACGGCTTCATGCTCAACCGCCGTCGCATGATCAGGGACGCGCGCGAGATCGCCGCCGGCATGGACCTGGATATCGACGTGCGGACGCCGGTCGCCGAGCTTGGTGTCGCCGACCGCCAGCTCATTGCCATCGCCCGCGCCATGGCGCACGCGCCCAAGCTGCTGATCCTGGACGAGCCAACCTCCTCCCTTTCGGCAGCCGAAGCGGAGCGGCTGTTCCAGTTGATCGAGAAGCTGCAGGCGCAAGGCGTCGCCATCCTCTACATCTCCCACCGCATGTCCGACATTCGCCGCATCGCCGACCGGGTCGTCTCCATGCGCGACGGCGAGATTTGCGGCGTCTTCGAGGGCCCCGACATCGACTATGAAGGCGCGGTCGATGCCATGCTGGGGCATCGGATGACCGAGGTCGACTTCACAATCCCTCCCCCCGGCGCACCGATCGTGAGCCTCCAAGATGTCAGACTGAAATCCGGCAGCGCCACGTTTTCGTTGGATCTGTGCGAGAACGAGATCGTCGTCGTCACCGGGCTTCTGGGGGCGGGCAAGACCGCACTCGCTCAGGCCCTGTTCGGCATGGCGCCCGTCTACGACGGGACGGTCACGCTGGACAGTGATCGCTACGCTCCACGCAGCCCGAACGAAGCGGTCGGCAGCGGCGTGTTCCTGTCGCCCAAGGACCGGGCCAGCAACGCGGTCATCCAGGACTTCAATCTGGCGCGCAACATGACGGCGCCGTTTCTAGACCGCTACGGGCGCTTGTCGTTTGTCGATCGCCGCCAAGAACGCCGCACCGCGCGTGCAATGATCGGTGATCTGGCGATCGTTTGCCAGGGCGAGGTGGACGGAATCGGCACCCTTTCCGGCGGCAATCAGCAGAAGGTGATGCTGGCCCGGTGGTTGTCCCAGCCCAGCCGGCTGCTCATCCTCGACGAGCCGTTCCAGGGCGTCGACATCGGCGCCCGCCGCGACATCGGCCATAAGATCCGTGCGACTGCGGGCGAGCGGGCGACACTCGTGCTGGTCTCCGAGCTGGACGAAGCGTTCGAGATCGCCGACCGGATCGTCGTCTTTCACGACCACACGGCTATCGCCGAGTTTCGCAATGAGAACATCGACATGAACGCCGTGCTGGCCGCCGTCACCGGCTCGGCGACGAATGCCGACCGGCGGGCGGCCTGAGATTTGAGTGTGGAGGCGACCCCCGATCAGCCGGCGGGCAAGGCTGCCCCGCTTGCCGAGAGCAAGCGTGGAAGCCGTGGCCTGCTGCTTGATGTGGCGATCCGCTACGGTTTCTTGTGCCTGCTGCTCGGCATGATCGTGTTCTTCTCGGCCTTCGCCAGCGGCTTTGCGGGACCGCGCTCGGCCGTCTTCATCTTCCAGTCCGTCGCCATCACAGGCATCCTGGCGCTCGGTGTCACCTGCACGCTGGTCGTCGGCGGGTTCGACCTGTCGATCGGCTCGGTCGCAACGTCGGCGATGATGCTGTCGGCCTACATGATGGTGATCCTGGAGCAATCGGCCGTCGTCACGATCCTTGCGTGCCTCGCCATGGGCGCCTTCATCGGCCTCGTCAACGGCTTGCTGATCGTCAAGACCAAGGTGCCGGACCTCCTGGCGACGCTCGGCATGATGTTCCTGCTGCTCGGCCTGCAACGCATTCCCACCGAAGGCCGGTCGATCGCAGCCGGCATGACCCTGCCGGACGGGTCCACCGCGCAGGGCACGTTCTCGCCCTTCTTCCTGTCGATGGGGCGGCACCGGTTCGACTTCGTCCTGGAGAACCTGGTCCCGGTCTCGGTCGTGTTCCTGATCGTCATCGGCATATTGGTGTGGGTGTTTCTGGAACTGACGCGCCATGGCCGGCTGATGTATGCGATCGGCTCGAACGAGCGCGCCGCCGGCCTCATCGGCACCAACGTCACCCGCTACAAGATCATGGCCTACATGATCTCAGGCACGCTTGCCTCCGTCGGCGGCCTGCTCTTGGCCGCCCGGCTCGGCCGCGGCGACATCGCCTCCGGCACGAACCTTCTGCTCGACGCCGTTGCCGCCGCGCTGATCGGCTTTGCCGTGCTCGGCGCGGCCAAGCCCAACGCCTTCGGCACCGCAATGGGTGCCCTGTTCGTCGGCATCCTGCTGCAGGGCCTGACCATGATGAACGCGCCCTACTACACCCAGGATTTCATCAAGGGGTTCGTGCTCGTCATCGCCCTCGTATTCACATTCTCGCTTTCGGCTCGCAGAGCCGGAAGCCACTTATGACGTCCAATCAAACGGAGGAAGATACATGAAAATCATACGCAGAACCGCGTTGGCCATGGCCGCCGGCCTGGCCGCATCGGCCACGCTCCTGACCGGGGGCGCACAGGCCCAGGACATGCCTGCACCCTTCGACAATCCCGAAGAGGTCACGATCGCGCTCGTGCGCTACCTCTCCACCGGCGACTTCTTCCAGTCCTATCTGGCCGGCGTCGAGGCCCAGTCCGCCGCACTGGGCGTCGATCTGCGCGTCTTCGACAGCCGCCAGGACGCCGCCCTTCAGGCCGACATGGTCGACCAGGCGATCGCACTGGGGGTTGACGGGATCGTCATCCAGCACGGTCTGACCGAATCCATGCAGGAGGCGGCCCAGCGCGCAATCGACGCCGGCATCAAGGTCGTCGCCTTCGACGTCAACGTGGAAAACGATGCCATCCCCCAGATCGAGCAGTCCGACCGCGACCTCGCCCGTCTCGTCTTGGAACAGGCTATCATCGACAACGGCGAAGCGTGGAAGGCCGGCTATGTCTACGTCCCCGGCATTGCCCCACTCGACCGCCGCGACGAGACGTGGCGTGACTTCAAGGACCGCTATCCGGGCATCGACGAGGTCGCCCAGTTCGGCACGCTCGACAACCCGATCGCCAACTCCAACGCCAACCAGGCGCGCTCGGTGCTGCAGGCCAATCCGGACATCCAGGTCGTGTTCGCGCCCTATAACGAGTTCGCGCGCGGGGTGAAGATCGCCGTCGACGAGGCGGGCCTCTCCACCGACATCGACATCTACTCCGCCGACGTGTCCACGTCGGACATCGTTGCGATGCGCGAGCCGGACAGCGCCTGGGCGGCAACCGCCGCGACCAATCCCGCCGTCGTCGGCGAGGTGTCGGTGCGGGCGCTCGCCATCATGCTCGCCGGCGGCGATCCCGGCTCGAACGTGATCATCCCGCCGACGCTGATCACCCAGGACATGCTGAACGACGCCGACATCACCAACATGGAAGATCTGTCGGCCAAGCTGCCGCAGTTCGCCCATGCCGACGTCGCCATGACCGACTGGATGCCGCTGCCGCCACGTTGATCGGCTCACCGCACCATCATCGGAGGGGCCGCCCTGTGCGGCCCCTTTTTTTCTCGGCGCTGATGGATAAGCGGCGCGGCTATCCCTGGTCGCGCTCAGCCCGCGCCGCATCGACGGCATTGCGCATCGCAGTCACGGCCTCGCCGATCCTGTCGCCGGCCCGCAACAGGCTGCCGCCGATCAGATAGACGACATCGTCGCCATACATCGTCACCATATCCGCGGCGCGTTCCACGCTCATGCCGCCACCGGGCGAGGGCATCATCGGCGCGCCATGTCCGTCGGGGTCGCGGCAGGCATCGGCGATGGAGAAGCATTCCTCGGCGGAGAACCCGAACCGGCCACCGACATTGGGGAAGACTGAGATGTCGGAACCGGCAAGCCGCTGCAGCACGCCATACATCATCGCATGGGAGAAGCCCGTGTCGGGCGATAGCACGAACGGCCCGGTGAAGCTCGGATGAGTCATGATCGGCAGGTCGAAATCCGGATCGGAAGCGAGCTGATGCGCGATCTCAAAGCCCAGGAGCCCCGGCATCAGCAGCACGCCCCCGGCACCAGCCTCTTTGGCGAACAAGGCGCGCTCCACGAGCTGGTCCGGCCGGCCGGTGATGTTGGCGAAATGCAGCGCGGAGGTGCCGAACTCGGCATTGGCGCGCGCGACCGCCGCCGCGACCTTCTCGGTGCGTTCATGGAAGGGCGCCATGGGCTGGTCGGCAAGGCCATGGTCGTCCTTGATGATGTCGGCACCGCCGGCGACGCAGCGCCAGGCAATGTCGGCGAGCCTATCGGCGCTTGAGCCTTGCGGTTTGATCACCGGCGAAATCAGCCCGCCCTCGCGCCGGCCGGTGCGCTCGCGCAAGCCCGAAATCCCGAACCGCGGACCGGGAAAGCGTGCGGCAATCGTTGCGCCGGGCGCAAAGCCGATGGCCTTGATGCCCTTCAGAATCGACGCATTGCCGAACATGACGTTCAGAAGCTGAAGCAGCTCTGTGCCCACGCTGTCGGGCGAGTAGGAAATCGCGATGCCGAACGCGCCGCGCCCGGCCGTCGTCGCAGACCCGACCTGGCCGACGATTTCATCGGCAATGAAGCCCTCCGGCACAACGTCGCCAGGGACCTCGACGGTCTGTTCAAGCGCCACGTCGTGCGCGCGCCGCAGAGCGTCGGCGGCGCTATCGGCGAAGATGCGATAGGTGACGGTGAACCGTTCCGCGGAGCCGGTCATCACAGCGCCTCCGCCTTGACGGCCGAGTGCACCGCATCGACGCGCACGGCGGCAAGCTGCGCTTCCGTGATGCCGGTCTTGGCGCCGATCAGCCGTTCGATGCCGGCGACCAGCGCCGCTGCGTCGAGCCCGTAATGCTTCATCAGATAGGCGCGCGACCCGCCATGCGCGAACGTATCGTTGAGACCGAGCCGCACGAGCTTCTTGCCGACGCCATTGTCGGCCATGATCTCGGCCACCATGGAGCCGACGCCGCCCTCAGTGACATGGTTTTCAAGGACCACTACGCCCTTGGACATTGCGGCGATGTGGTCCAGCAGTGGCCCGGCGTCGAACGGCTTGATCGTGTTGATGTGCAGGTGGCGCACCGACACGCCCGCATGATCCAGCGCGTCGTGCGCCCGGAGCGCTTCTTCCGTCGCGATGCCGGAGGTGACGATCAGCACATCGTCGCCAAGCGCCAGTTCGCGCATCTGCCCGACGGTGATGGGCGTGTCGAACAGGCGCGGCACCGATCCGCGCAGGACGCGGCAATAGACCGGTCCGTCGATGGAATCGGCGGCCGCACAGATGCTCTCCACTTCGGTCGCATCGCCGGTTTCAAGGATCGTCATGTTGGGGATCGAGCGCATCACCGCCACATCCTCGATCGCCTGGTGTGTCATGCCGCCCGGCGTCGTGATGCCGGGCAGAAAACCCATCAGCCGGACCTTGCGGCGCGGATATGCGATCGAGGCGATGAGCTGGTCGTAGGGACGACGATAGAGGAAGACGCCGAACGTGTGCAGAAACGGCCGGAACCCCGCAAGACCGAGCCCGCCGGCGAAACTCAGCATGTTCTGCTCGGCCATGCCGAGCGAGACGAACTGGTCCGGGTGCCGGTCGCGGAAGCCGTCGATCTCGCAGGACGATGTCAGGTCGGCCGACAGGCACAGGACGTCCGGATGCGCCGTGGCATAGGCCTCGAAGGCCCCAGCATAGGGACGGTTGACCATCTCGGCCATCAGTGCGCCTCCAACTCGACCGGCGGGATGCCCAGTTCTTCCGCGATCGCCGCATTCATTTCGGCACGCTCGTCGGCCGATTTGAAACGCACATAGTGAAGCCGCGGGAAACGCCGCCGCAGAAAACCCATCCCCTGGGTCGGCGACGAACGCGCGAGGATGATGAGCGGCCGGTCCTCGTGCGGCTCGGCCCTGGCCTGGCGCATCGCGTCCAGGTCATGCGCGTCGACTTCGACACATACCGCGCCGAAGGCGCGGAACTTAGCGACGATGTCGCGCACCTCCATCACCGTATCCATCGCTCCGTCGCATTGCTGGTCGTTGACGTCCATCAGCGCCCACAGATTGTCGATGCGGTGGTGGGCGGCCGCCTGCACCGCTTCCCAGGTCTGGCCCTCCTGCACCTCGCCGTCCGACATGAAGACGCAGACCTCACCGCTCTCCCTGCGCCGTCTGCGGCCGAATGCCAGGCCCGCCCCGGTCGAAAGCCCGATGCCAAGCGTGCCGTTGTGCACTTCCATGCCGGGGGAATGCTCCGCGCCGATCATCTCCACCGACGAGCCGTCCTTGTTGAACATGTCCAGCCCTTCGGGCGCCATGCGCCCCATCTCGATCAACGTCGCATAGGCAACGAGCGCATAATGCGCCGGCGCGATGAAGAGGCGATCAAGATGCGGCTGGAACGGGCCGTTATAGCCGGCCCCCGTCACATAGTCGGCATTTTGGGCAGACGGCACGCCGCCGAAAGGTTTTGGCACCGCGGGCAGTGTCGGATCGCCCAGGTTCAGCGCCTCATTGTAGAGGAAGGCGAGCTGCTCGGCCGCCGAACAAGCCTGGCTCAGATAGCCGCCATTGTTGCGCATGCAGTGCTCGAACACCCGCCTTCGAATGCCCAGCGCCACGTCCTCCGTCGATCTGCGATTGTCCACGTCCTACCCTCGCGTTTGGATCGACATTACGGCCCAATAGACAACTGTCAACAATCCCTGTCTTTTGTGCAGTTGCGCCGCTGCAGATGTGCCGTCAGCACGCGTCCTCCCAGGCATTAGCCCTCCTCGGCATAGAGATGCCCGCCCCATTCGGCGTTCATTCACGCCCCGAGCTCCACCGAAACGCTGGGAAGCCATCAACTCGGAGCCACTTGATGTAAGCGCTTTCATGTGATAGAAGGACAAATGTAAGCGCTTTCATTTCGATTTTCTGGAGGAAGATGACGAAATGGCGGGATGGAATGGTCACGATACTTGATGTGTCACGCAAGGCCGGCGTGTCGACGGCGACCGTCTCCCGGGTGCTCAACCACCCCGACATGGTCGACGAGAAGACGCGTGATCTCGTCCATGTCGCATCGGAGCAGCTAGGCTACCGGCCGAACCGCATCGCGCGGGATCTGGCGCGGCGCTCGTCGCAGACCATCGGCGTCGTCGTCAACAACTTCGCCTCGCCCTATTACGGGGTGATGCTGGACGGCGTGGACGAAGCGCTTGTCGCCTCCGGCTGGAATGTCATCGCCGAGACGAGCCGGGAGACCGCTGCCGGCGAATTTCGGGCCATCCAGTCGCTGATGGACCGCCAATGCGACGCCATCGTGGTCCATGCCAATAGTCTGGACGACGCGGCCCTCGCCGAGCTCTTTCGCAAGAATCCCAAGCTGGTGCTGATGAACCGGCTGCTGGAGCCGTTCCAGAGCCGCTGCGTTTATCTGGACAACGAGCTCGGCGGCCGCCTCGCCGCCCGCCACCTGATCGCCAGCGGCCATGTCGACATCGCCACGATCGCCGGGCCGGAGACGTTCCACGAAGTGCGGTCCAGGCTCAAGGGCTTTGCCGGCGCGCTCGGCGAGGCCGGCCTCGCATTGCCGGATTCGCGCATCGTCCGCGCCGATTTCTCATTGGCGGGCGGCAGACGCGCCCTTGCCGATCTGATTGAGCGCCAAAGCGGCGTCACAGCCGTTTTCGCCCACAACGACGAAATGGCCGTGGGCGCGATCGAGGCCGCGTACCAGATGGGCCTGTCGGTGCCCGACGACCTGTCGGTCATCGGCTTCGACGACATGACGATCGCCAGCCTGTCGCGTCCGGCATTGACGACGATCGGCCAGCCGCTGCGCGCCATCGGCACCGCCTGCGGCCGGCTCGCCCACGCGCTGTCGCGCGAGGCCGACACGTCGGAAATCCGGCGCGTGTTCGACGCGGAACTGATCGAGCGGGAGACGGTGAGCGAGCCGCGCCACTGAACGGCTCAACCAATTCAAGGGAGGAAACGATGAACAAATTCATCCTGACATGTCTTGCAAGTGCCGCGATCTCGGCAAGCGCGGCTTCCGCCGCAGAGATCCGGCTCGACGGCTTTCCCGACTTCAACAACCATCTGGACAAGGTGATCCCGCTCTTCGCCGAGACCAATCCGGACATCAGCGTCACCTACCAGATGAACAATCATGGCGATCACCACAAGAAGCTGACCACCAATCTGGCCACCGGGTCCGGCGCCGGCGACATCGTCATCGTTGATATCGGCTTCATCGGCTCGTTCATCGATGCGGGTGGCTTCGAGAACCTGTCGGACGCCACGTACGGCGCCGACGCATTGGCCGACGGCTTCGTCGATTACGCCTGGAGTCAGGGTCAAGGTGCCGACGGCAACCAATACGCCATTCCGATCGATATCGGTCCCGGCGTGATGTACTACCGCCGCGATGTGCTTGAGGCAGCGGGCCTTGAGGTCGAGGACGTGATTACCGATTGGGACAGCTACATTGCCTACGGCGAGAAACTCAGGGAGATGGATGTCTACCTGATCGCCGACGCGGCCGACGTCGCATCGACCATCATCCGCACGACCGTGCAGCCGGGCGAAGGGTTCTTCTTCGACGCGGAAGGCAACTCGCTGATCACGTCGGAGCGCTTCGTCAAGGCGTTCGAAACCGCCAAGCGCATCCGCGATGCGGGCCTCGACGGCCAGATCGGCGCCTGGACCAACGAATGGTATGACGGCTTCAAGGACGGCTCGGTCGCGACCCAGCTCTCCGGCGCCTGGCTGCTCGGCCATCTGCAGAACTGGATGGCGCCGGACACGGCCGGCAAATGGGGCGTCTCGAACCTCCCCGACGGCGTCTATGGCTCGTGGGGCGGATCGTTCCTGGCGATCCCGCGCCAGGCTGAGAACAAGGAGGCGGCCTGGGCGTTCGTCGAATACCTCACCAATAATCCTGAGGCGCAATTGGCGAGCCTGCGCAACATCGGCGCCTTCCCGGTCCTCAAGGAAACCTACGCCGACCCGACATTCGACGAGCCGATCGAATTCCTGGCCGGGCAGCAAGCACGGCGGCTGTTTGCGGAGATCGCCGAGCAGGTGACCGCCGTGTCACCGCAAAAGGGCGACCTGATCGCCGAGGACGTGGTCATCAACGGCGCCCTTTTGGAAGTCCTCAACGACGACAAGGACGTGATGGCGGCGCTTCGCGACGCGGAGCGTCTGGTGATGCGCCGGGTTCGCTGACCGGCCTCGACATCCTTGCAGCAGCAGGCCGGCCTCCGGGCCGGCCTGGCCCAGCCTCCGCAGTCGGGAGTGCAGTGATCATGACGGACGTGACTTCAAACAGTGCGGCTGCCGCGAGCCTTTCAGCCGAACGCCGCGCACGACGCCGCAAGCGCGCCTTCCGCAAAGCCCTGATGCCATGGCTCTTCATCAGCCCGTATCTGGTGCTGTTCCTGGTGTTCACCGCGTTTCCGCTCCTGTTCTCCGTCTACCTGTCGTTTCAGGAGTGGAACCCGGTCACCGGGCTTTCGGGCATGAGCTTCGTGGGCCTGGCCAATTATGCCCAGGCCATCACCGATCCGTGGCTGTGGAAGTCGCTCTACAACACCGTCTGGCTGGCGATTGCCACCGGCATCCCTCAGCACGTCATCGCTATACCGATCGCCTATCTTCTGGTGACCGCGTTCCGGGGCTCGTTCCGGCATCTCTATACGGCGACGATGTTCATTCCGTTCATCACGTCGACGGTCGCTATCTCGCTGATCTTCTACACCATCTACTCGTCCAACAACGGCATTCTGAACCAGTGGCTCCTGGGGCTGTCGAGCGTGCCGGTCATCGGCGCCTTGTTTGCCTGGGTTCCCGACGCCATGCCGATCCGCTGGCTGGGTAGCTCGGACCTCTTGAAGCCGGCCATCGCCATGGTGGTCATCTGGAAATATACCGGTTTCAACATCGTCATCTATTCGGCCGGCTTCCTCACGGTCTCCAAGGACCTTTATGACGCCGCCAAGGTCGACGGCTGCAATGCCTGGCAGCAATTCTGGCACGTCGCCCTGCCGATGATCCGGCCGTTCATCTTCTTTGCGCTGACGCTGACCATCATCGGCAATCTGCAGCTCTTTGAGGAACCCTTCATCCTGACCGCGGGCGACAGCGGCGGCGTCTCGCAGGCCGGGCTGACTGCCTCCTACTACCTCTATCTGGTGGGCTGGGAGTGGCTTGAGATGGGCTCCGCGGCCGCGATCTCGTGGATCCTGTTCGCGTTCATCGCGCTCGCGACCTCCGTCCACTTCTACTTCAACGCCCGCGAAGGTCTGGAGGGCCACAACTGATGCCCGCTCTGACACGCAGCCTGCCGGCCGTCTCCAAGCATGCGGTCATGATCGTCGGCGTCCTCGTCACCATCTTTCCGTTCGTGTGGGTGGCGATGATGGGAACGCACACACGCAGCGAGATCTATTCCTCGCCGCCGCCCTTCTATTTCGGCGACAACCTGATCTCCAACTATGAGCGGCTCCTGGAGATCATGCCGTTCTGGCTGGTGCTGTGGAACTCGCTCTATGTGTCGGTGCTCGGCACAATCGGCGCGGTGTTCTTCTGCTCCATGTGCGCCTACGGCTTCTTTGCCTATCAGTTCCGCGGCAAGAACGTCATCTTCGGCATCATGATCGCGTCCATGATGGTGCCGCCGGTGCTGACGCTGATCCCGTTCTTCCTGACGGTGCGCTTCCTCGGCATCCTCGACACCCACTTCGCACTGTGGTTCCCCGGTGTCGCCAATGCATTCGGCATCTTCCTGATCCGCCAATACATGACAACGTCGATCACCCGCGACCTCCTGGATGCGGCCAAGGTCGACGGCGCGTCTGATTTCCGCATCTACTGGTCGGTGGTGCTGCCGTTGATCAAGCCGGCACTGGCCACGCTCGCCATCGTCATGTTCATCGGCCTGTGGAACAACTTCCTGACGCCGCTGATCGTCCTGTCGACGCCGGAAAAATACGTCCTCACGCTAGCGCTCCGCTCAGTGCAATCACTGGCCAACTCGCCATGGGGCGCCATCATGCTCGGCACGTTTCTGTCCATGGTGCCGCTGCTTGTCGCGTTCCTGTTCTTCTCCAAGCAGATGATGGCCGGCCTTACCGCCGGCGCCGTGAAGGGATGATTGTGAACACTGCGCGCCAGTGCGAGACGCATCGTGCCGACGCGCTCATGAAACATGCGGGGTGAGCATTATGGCTTCCGTCGAACTGAAAGACCTGACCAAATCGTTTGGCGACCTGACGGTTCTGCACAATCTGAACCTGACCGTCGAGGAAGGCGAGTTCGTGGCCCTTGTCGGCCCGTCGGGCTGCGGCAAGTCGACTTTGCTGCGCATCATTGCCGGCCTTGAGGAACCCACTTCCGGCGATCTGACGATGGATGGGCAATGGGTCAACGATCTCAGCCCGCGCGAGCGCAACATCGCCATGGTGTTCCAATCCTATGCGCTCTATCCGCACATGACCGTCGCCGACAATATGGGCTTCAACCTGCGCATCTCCGGCATGGGCAAAGCGGAGATCAAACAGCGGGTCGAGGAAACTGCAGAGATTCTCAACCTGTCGGAACTGATGTCGCGCAAGCCGTCGCAATTGTCGGGCGGCCAGCGGCAGCGGGTGGCGATGGGGCGCGCGCTGGTGCGCAATCCCGACGTCTTTCTTTTCGACGAACCTCTGTCCAACCTGGATGCGAAGCTGCGCGTGCAGATGCGCGAAGAGATCAAGCGCCTTCACAAACGCGTCCGCACCACGTCGATCTACGTCACCCATGACCAGATCGAGGCGATGACGCTCGCCGACCGGATTGTGATCCTGCATGGCGGCCACATCCAGCAGGTGGGAACGCCCACCGAGCTCTACCGGAACCCGGCCAATGTGTTCGTCGCCGGGTTCATCGGCTCACCGTCGATGAATTTCTTGGACGCAACCCTTTCGACGGGAGGGGACAGAGCGACATTGTCCCTTAAGGACGGCCAGACGCTCCATTGCCCGCTCAGCGACCGGCTGCCGGCTGAGACGGAGGTGACCGTCGGCCTGCGACCCGAGCACCTGCTCGTCGCCCCTTCCGGCGCCAATGACAATGTGCTGCATGGCACGCTTGAGCTTTTGGAGCCCACCGGCGCGCAGAACCATCTTCGGGTTTCGATCAACGGCTCGACACTGACCGCCGTCGACAACACGCTGGCCAGCGTCACCGTGGACCAGCCGGTGGCGCTGACCATCGAGCCGGAGAAGATCCACGTTTTCGCGCGTTAAGCACCGTCGGCACTTCAGTATGTTGAGTGGGCTTCTTCGATTGTTGTCGATAGCCACCGAAGGCCGCGAATCATTCCCACTCGATGATCTGCCCTCTCTGTAATACTTTGATTCCCGGATCGATAAGGCCGGATGTCATCGCTATGTCCAACGCCGCATTGTCCCTGGCTCAGGGCCCGCGGCATCAAACCCCGTTCTCAGGATGATCAAGGATCAAGACTGAGACCAACCGCCTCTGGACAGCCACTCCGAGATCGTACCAAGCGCGGAAGGGTCGACCGTGGTTCCGCGCGCCCAGTATTCTTCTGGCTCCTGCAGAGTCCAGGCGCGACGGAAGGAAAGATAAGTCAACGACACGTTCCGCCACCCCAGAGACGCTTGTAAGCCGGCCTCCGCGATGTCATTGTAACATACGGAATAAAAAAGGAATTTCCCCTCAATGATGCAGCGTCAAATTGAGCTCTACGTTCCCGTGATCACGCCTTTTGCCGAAGACCTGTCGGTCGACCATGTCAGGTTCGCAACGCTCTGCCGCGCGCTGCTTGAGGCCGGCGCTGACGGGCTCGCGCCCTTTGGGACAACGAGTGAGGCAAGCTCGCTGACGGTCGCGGAACGTAAGGCGGCGCTGGAGGTTCTGATTGAGGCCGGCATTCCGGCGGACCGCCTAATCCCCGGCACGGGCTGCTGTGCAGCGGGCGACAGCGTCGAACTCAGCACTCATGCCGTGGCGCTCGGCTGCCGCGGCGTGCTGGTGCTGCCGCCCTTCTACTACAAGGGCGTACCAGAGGCGGGTGTGTTCGACGCCTTCGCCCGTGTGATTGAGAGTGTCGCCGACCCGCGGCTGCGCATCTACCTCTACCACATCCCGAAAATGAGCGGCGTGCCGATCACCTTGCCGCTGATCGAGCGATTGGTCTCGACGTATCCCAACGCCATAGCAGGGTTGAAGGACAGCTCCGGCGACTGGCAGAACACATTGAGCGTGATCGAAGCTTTCCCAGACCTCCTGACCTTCTCGTCGTCGGAAGCGCTGATCCCCCAGAACGCCGCCGCGGGCGGCGCGGGCTGCATCAGCGCCAGCGCCAACGTCAACACGGCCGGCATCCGACGCCTGATCGACGCACTCGGCACGGAGCGCGAGGCCGATTGCCACGCTCAGGTCTCCGCCGTGCGGTCGCTCTTTGAGAGCCTGCCGCTCATTCCAGCCATCAAGGCGGCGGTCGCGCTGCAGCGGGACGATCCCGATTTCGCACGGCTCCGTCCGCCCTTCGTGCCCGCCAGCGAGGCCCATGCGGCGAAGATCACTGAAGCAGTCGCGCTCGCAAGGACCGGACGGGATGAGGCGATCGGCGGGCTCAATCCGCCGACGGCGGATCCTTACGCGGCCGCGGTTTGATGATCGACCCGTAAGAGGCAATCCCGCCATCGATCGTGACGATCGCGCCGCTGATGAAGCCCGCGCGAGGCGAGGCCAGGAACACCATCAGATCGGCGACCTCCTCCGGCTTACCCATCCGCCCGCCGGGATAGTCGGCCAGGAACGAGCGCCAGCGGGACTCATCGCCCAGAAGATCGACGGCGCGCCGCTTCATGAGCTTAGTCATGCGCTCCGTGGCGATCGGACCGGGATTGACCGCCACCACTCTGACACCATGATCGAGGCTCTGCCCGCCCACGGCGCGGGTGAACGCCATTAGCGCGGCGTTCCCGGTGCTGCCCGCAACATAGTTGTAGTCCCAGTTCTCGCCGGAATTTCCGATGTCATTGATGATGACGCCCACGCCGCGTGCTTTCATCTTCAGATAGACGGCGCGGCAAAGGCTGACATAGCCAAAAACCTTCAGGTCGAAACCGCGGCGCCAATCCTCATCCGTGAGCGCTTCGATGGGACCGGCTGGGATGTCGCCCGCATTGTTAATCAAGACGTCCACGTCGCCCGCGGCTTCCGCGAGTGCGGCCATGTTCTCCGGCGTGGAGAGATCCATGGCGTGCACATGCGTCTCCGCGTCCTGATCGCGCCGAAGGGTATCAGCGAGCGCGGAGAGCGCCGCGCCGTCACGCGCCGCGAGATGCAGATTGCAGCCCTCGCGCGCAAAGGCTTCGGCCGCGGCACGGCCAATGCCCTTGGAGGCCCCGGTAATCAGCACCGATGAACCGGCGAGTTTCATGTCCATCGCGGTCTCCTTGAAACTGGCTATACGGGTTCCGGCGGCGGCGTGCCCAGCCGCCGGCAGAGCGCAGAGAAAGCCTCGACCGTCTTCTGCGCGACCGGCACGCCGTCGCGGCGGCGCTCCCGCGCAAGACGGCCCGACCGTTCGCCCGGAAAGAGTATCTCGCCACCCTCTGCCTCAGGTCTGGCCGACTTCATCGTCTCGACCATGGATTCGACTCGTGCGGTGAACCCGTTGAGATCCGTGAAGGCGTCGATGCGCAGCGCGGTGAGCGTGAAGGAGGTCCGCATTGGATGGTCGAGAGGGCGAAAGCCGGTCGCGTCGCCGGCGAAGACATCGCCACCCGCCAGCGCACTTGTGAGGATCTCGGTCATCATGCCGAGGCCGAACGCCTTGTAGCCGCCGAAGGGCAGCAGCGTCATCACCTGGGCGGCCAGCTCCGGATCGGTGGTCGGCGCGCCGTCGGGACCGAGCGCCCAACTCGGCGGGATCGTCGCGCCGCGCTCGCGCGCCATGTTGATCCGCTCAATGGCCACTGCCGTCATCGCCATGTCGAGGCAGATCGTTCCGAAGCGCCCCGCCGGCGCCGCGGCGGCGATGGGATTGTTGCCCATTACTGGCGTGACGCCGCCCGGCGGCGGCATCACCTTGCGGCTCGCATTGGTGTGGACGAGGCCGATGCACCCGGCTTCGGCAGCGCGCAGCGCATAGTGCTTCGCTGAAGTCAGCGAGGTGGCGTCACGCACCGCGACGATTCCGACGCCGTAGAGCGTGGCCTTGGCGATTGCATTGTCCATGGCGCGCACCGCCACGACCTGTCCGATGCTCCGGTTCGCAGCCCAGACGGCGATGGCGCCCATGTCGCGTTCGACATCGATCGCCGTCTCCGCGCGGTGGCCGCCGGCCTCGATGCGCTCGCAGACGGTGATCAAGAGCCGCAGCCCGTGCGACGACTCGCCGGCAATGTCGGCGCCGACAAAAACCTCAGCGGTGATGCGGGCGTCCTCCCGCGCGGCGCCGAGCGCCTGCAGCACGCTTGCCGCCGCCGTCTCAAGCCCGGCTGCGGGAAGCCGCAGCATCTCGTCTCCCGTCTCCGTGCTCATGCGGCCTCGGCGCCGCGACGGGCCGTAAGGCTCGGGTCGTCAAGCGCCGTCTCCAGCACTGCGAGCGCTGCGTCGAAATCTGCGTCGTCCATTGCCTCGTCCGGATTGTGCGATCCGTTGCGGTTACGGATGAAGAGCATGGCAGTCGGCACCCCGGCCTTGGCAAAGGTGGCTGCGTCGTGCCCGGCGCCGCTCGGCATTGTCAATGTACCGATCCCCTGTGCCTCCGCCGCGGCGGCGAAGCATGCGCGAAGCTCAGGCGAGAGCGGCGTCGGGCTGCTGTCGGTCCGTGGGCCGAGGTCGATGGTCACGCCTGTCGCCTCCGCGATCCCGGCGGCGCAGCTGCGCAGCTTCTGTTCGGCGCGCTCAAGCGTGTCGGCCTCGGCGCTGCGCATGTCTAAGCAGAGATGCAGATGGCCGGGCACTTTGGAGAACCCGTGCTGCGCAGGGTCGGTCGCGATTTCACCGAAGGTTACGGTCAGATCGCGGCCCTCCGCCTCGAGGGCGTCCCAGAGCGCGTGCATCTCGGTGATGAGCCGTGCTCCCGCCAGCCCGGCGTCATGCCGGAGCGCGCGGGGGGTCGCGCCGGAATGCGCGTAGGCCCCGGTCACCGCGATCTGGCGGTATCGCACTGAACCACGGATCCCCGTCACCAGTCCGACCGGCATCCCGGCCTCCACCAGCGCCGGCGCCTGCTCGATATGGGGCTCGATGAATGCCACGATCTCTTCCGGCTCGTAGTGCCTCTTGCCGCGCCTGACGCCGTCCGGGTCAAAGCCGAGCCGCTCCATGTGCTGGGCCAGGCTGGTCCCGTCGTCGGAGCGGCGGACGCCATCGAGCACATCCGGATCGAGTAAGCCGAGCGCCGTCTTGGAGCCGATATAGGAGTCGGGGAACCAGCAGCTTTCCTCCGCGCGCAGGCAGGTCACGGCGAGATCGCAGGGAGGCATGCGGCCCTGCGCCGCCAGATCGGCCTGGAGCGCCAGCCCCATCAGCACCCCCGCCACGCCGTCATAGTCGCCCCCGTGCAGCACGCTGTCGAGATGAGAGCCGACGAGGATCACGCGGCTTCGGTCCTCTCCCGCAAGAACAAGGAACTGGTTGCCCGCGGCGTCGATCCGCTTTTCCGCGCCGAAGGCCTGTGCGGCCTCCGCCACGAGGTCGTGGGCGACCTGCTCACCCAAGCCATAGGCGACGCGCGTCACGCCGGGCGGGTCAGCGGTGTGCTCCGCGAGCGCCCGGAACAGACGACGGGCAAGCGCGCGGCCGGGGCTCACGCGCGGCCGGCGAGCGACATGAGCTGCGGCACCGCCGCCCGGGCGGTGTTCAGCACCATGGCCGCGTCGTTCTGATAGGGAATCCATTGCACGCCCATCTCAAGCCATTTGCCCGCCTGCTCCGGCGATTGCGCGCTCAGCCCATAGGGCGTGCCCGCTTTGCGGCAGGCGGCGAAAATCTCCTCATAGGCCTCGAACATCATGGGGTTTTGCAGGTCACCGGGAATGCCCAGATCCTGCGACAGGTCGTCGGGGCCCACCATGATCGCGTCGATGCCCGGCACTTGGAGAATCTCGGGCAGCTTGCCGATGGCGTCGCGCGATTCAATCATGACGACGATCAGCGTCTCGCTGTTCAGATGCGCGATGATCTCGTCGGGCGTCGCCGCGGCGTAATCCGTGTGCGGCCCTTTCAGGTTCATCGGCCGGTTGCCGAGCGGGTGATAGCGCACCGCCTGCATGATCTCCGCCAGCTGATCAGCGCTCTCAATGGCCGGGAGCAGAAGCCCCTGCGCCCCCGCGTCGAGCGCCCGCGTCAGGTCGTGGGGCTTCGACACGCCGGGCGGCCGGACGATGGGCGCGATGCCGCATTCGCGGGCGAGCATCGCCAGCGTGCCGATCTCGCGCAACGTGAAATCCGTATGCTCCATCTCCAGAAGCAGGAAGTCGAACCCCGCGGCGGCCATGATCTTGACCACCCTCGGATGCGGACAGAGCGTTATCCAGGTGCCAAACGCCGGCTTGTTCTCACGGTAGAGGCGTTTCACGGGGTTTGACTTCATCACTGTGCCGGTCTCCGTTGGCTTTTCGGATACTGCGTGCGTTGCCGTTGCGCGTGGCCTCAGGCGGTGCGCCGACGCAGCTCCCAGACGCTCTCGTCGACGAGATGAGGGGGCCGCCGCCCTTCAAGCACGTCGACCACCTGCTCCGCCGTCTGAACCGCCGTCCGGATCATGGCCTCTTCCGTGGCCCCTGCGATATGTGGCGAGAGCACGACACCGTCGGCGGCAAGAAGCGGATGATCTGCCGGTGGCGGCTCGCTCTCGAAGACATCCATGGCCGCCCCGCGCAGCCGGCCGGAGGCGACCGCCTCAATCAGCGCCTCGGCCTGGACGAGCGCGCCGCGCGCGGTGTTGACGAGGATGGCGCCCGGCTTCATCGCCGCGAAGCGCCCCGCGCCGAACATGCCGCGCGTCTTGTCGTTCAGGCGTTGGTGAAGCGAGACGATGTCGGCCTGCCCCAGCGCAGCATCGAGATCGGGCGCGGGCTCGAACCCCGCGGCTGCGATGGCCGCACGATCGACACTCGGGCTGTGGACGAGCACCCGCATTGCAAAACCAGCCTGCGCGATCTCCGCAGTGCGCCGCCCGATGGCGCCGAAGCCGACGATCAAAAGCGTCCGCCCCGACAGTTCCACAAAGTCGCGCGTGTAGCGGTAGTCAAACGCGTTCTGCCGTACGGCGTGGTCGGCTTCGCGGATGCGCTTGGCCACGGCCATGATCTGGGCGATCGTATGCTCCGCGACCGACTGCACATTCGCTTCCGGCGTGTAGATGACCGGCAGGGCGAGCTCACGCGCCGTATTCAGATCGACGGGATCGAGCCCGGTGCCGTGATTTCCCACGACACGCAGGCGCTTCGCCGCCCGCATTGCGGCGCCGCTGAGCCCCGCATTGCGCGTGATGACCGCATCTGCTTCCACAATCTCCGCCGCTACGGTCTCCATGTCGGCGGCGCTCGCCATGCGCGCCTCCATTCCGGCGGCCTCCAGTACCGCGATGCCGTCGGGGTGTATCGGCTGAATCAGAAGACAGAGCATCAAGCGGCCTGCCGCTCGCGCTGGCGTTCAAAGAGGCGCGCGGCCTCTTCAGCGCCCACGAACACACCCCCGGCCGACGGCACGAAGCGGAGAAAGGCTTTGAGCCGTTCGACCCAATCCGGCCGTCCCATGGAGCCGGTATGGAACAGCATGTGCACGATCTGCGCCCGCCCGCCCTGCTGCGCACGGTCGCGGATGACGCCCCAGACCCGCTTGTGATTGTCGAGTTCCGACTGCTCGATCTGCAGAAAATTGCGATAGTCGGTGCCCGCTCCGTCAGATCCGATCGGGACCTCAACGATTGGCGAAGCGCCGCCCTCGCCCTCCGCCGCTCGCGGATCCTTGGGCAGGCGGTAGGCGCTGACGCTGCCCTTGGTCCAGATTGCTTCGCGCTCCGGTTTGTCGAGGCCGGGCAGGCAGGAGAGGTCGATGGCGATCCCGTGCTCACTCAGCACGTCGTTCATGAACGGCGCATAGGCATTGTGCCCGCCGCGATAGGCGACGGGACTAAGCCCGCCCTCCACCAGCCGGCGGTGGCAATCCGCGAACACCTCGCGCACATGCGGCTCTTCCCCGAAGCGCACGCCGCCGCCCTTGATCTCCTCATGGAGGTGCACCGCGACCTCCGCGCCGCGCTCGGCCCATTCGCGGTAGACCTTCAGCATCGGCGCTTCGTAATAGCCGGTGCGGCAATAGGTGCCCGAATGCGGCGTCAGCACTGCGCGACCACCGGTCAGGTCGAGCATTAAGCCGCCGAGTTCGCGCGTTTCGCCGATGCTCTGCTCGACCTTCGGCGGATCGATCCGGAACTGGCGGCCGGGGTCGAACGGCGCGAAGACGAGCCAGTTGACGTCGACGACAGGGACGAGCCAGACCTCTGCATTTGCGGTCGCGTTCATGTCCGCTTCTCCAGACACGGATTGTCCGAAGCCAGTCTCGCGACACTCGCTTGCGCAGACAAATACATTAATGCGATCAATTAATTCATGAAGGCGAATAATATCACGCTCCGCCAATTGCGTGCCTTCGTTGCCGTGTCCGACCATGAGAGCTTCGTCGCCGCCTCAAAGGCCATCGGGCTGTCGCAGCCGGCGCTCAGCCAGAGTGTCCGGCAGCTGGAGGAAGAGCTTGGCGCAAGGCTGTTCGTGCGCACCACGCGGAGTGTGCATCTGACCGGTGTCGGGCTGAGCTTCCTGACCCATGCGCGGCATGTCCTGCGCCTGATGGACGAAATCACCGCCGATATGGAGAAGATCATCGAGCGTCGCAGCGGCCGCATCGTGGTGGCTTGCCTGCCTTCGACGGCGTGGCGGCTGATGCCGCCGGTCCTGGCGGAGAGCGCCAAGCTCTTTCCCGAAACGCGCATCGTGGTGCGAGACATGAGCATGCGCGGCATAAAGCGCGCCATCCTGAGCGGCGAGGCGGATATCGGGATCGGCAGCCTGACAGGGAACATGAGCAAGTTCTCCTCAATGGTCGTCGTGCTTGACCGGATGCATGTGCTGTTTCCTCGTGGCCATCCCTTCCAGCGTTCCGGCAGCGCCGAATGGAGCGGGCTCGCGGGCACGCCTTTCGTCGGGATGACGGAAGAGACAGGCATTCGCCAGATTGTCGATGAGGTTTCGACCGCCAACGGTCTCACGCTCAACTACACGGCCGAGGTCTCCAACTTCGCCACCCTGATGGGTCTTGTAGAACAGGGAGCAGGCGTCACTGCGGTACCGGGGCTTGCCTTGCCGCGCGCGGATCATCCCGTGCTCTGCTCACGTCGGATAGAGGCGCCGGCCATCAGCCGGGAGATCGCGTTGATCTGGCGGCACAGCAGCATGGTCTCTCCCGAAGCGGTGCGGCTCCTCAAGTCACTTGAGGCCGTGCGAAGCGCCGGCTCGGTCGAGGGCGAAGGGACGGCTTTTGAGTGGCGCGACTTCAACGTGCCGTCCGAAATCTAGTCGCCCCGAACCGGGCAGCTCATTCCTCCGGATCGAGCGCCGCGAGCACACGCTGCGGGGACGCGGGAATGCGCCAGAGCGCAGCACTTTCAGGCGCGAGCGCGTCGTTGACCGCGTTGAGAAGAGCAGCCGACGCGCCGACAGTGCCGGCCTCGCCCACCCCGGCATAGCGCGGGAGCGCTTCGCGGTCGGGATTATCCTCGCCGGGCAGGTGGACGTGATGGACCGTAATGTCGGGTGTCTCGACCGCCATGGGCACGCGATACTCGGCGAGCGATCCGGTCAGAAGCTGACCCTCACTATCGTAGAGAAGCTCCTCGGTCAGTGCGGCCCCGAGCCCTTGCGCGACACCGCCCTTGAACTGCCCGTCGACCAGAAGCGGATTGACCACGAGACCGCAATAATGCGCCACCGCATGGCGGACCGGGCGCACGAGGCCGGTTTCCGGGTCGACCTCGACGCATGACAATTGCACGCCACAGCCGGCCCGGAACGGCGCGTCGAGCGGGCCAAAGCTGGCGGAGGCGACGAGGCGCGGCTGGCAGCCGCCGGGCAGCTCATGCGGCCGAAAATGGGCGAGCGTGGCGATCTCCGCCAAGCCCAGGCCTGACGGTCCGTTCTGGTCGACGATCTCGCCGTCCTGAATATCGAGCTCCGCCGGTACGCGCTGTAGCAGCCCTGCCGCGATCTCGACGATCTCCGCGCGCAGCGTGCGTGCCGCCTCCGCCCCAGCGCTGCCGCCGATGGCGAGCGAACGCGATCCCCAGGTGCCGCCGCCATGCCCGGCGGAATCCGTATCGCCTGTGACGAGCCGCACCTTGTCGAGCGGGACGCCGACCGTCTCGGCCACGATCTGCGCAACCCCGGTTTCCACGCCCTGCCCCTGCTCCGTCACGCTGGCGTGGCCCGCGATGGAGCCGTTCGGTTCCAGACGGAGCGTACAATAATCGCGAGTGCTGATACGCACATTGCCGTCGCCGTAGAAAGCCGGCCCGCGGGCAGTCATCTCGATGAACACGGCGAGCCCGTATCCGGCAAGCAGGCCCCTCTCCCGCGCCGCGCCACGCCAGGCATGAAGCGCGTCACGCGGGTGATGCGCCTCCAGAACGTCGATGCATGCCGCAAACGGCAGGTGCTCGAAAGACACGCCCAAAGCCGAGGGCGCGCAGTCCTTGCCGTATGTGGCGAAGTTTCGCCGCCGCAAGTCCCACGGGTCGGCGCCGAGCTGCCGCGCGGCCAGATCGACAAGACCTTCAGTGACGGCCGTCGCGATCGGGTGGCCGACGCCGCGATAGTGCCCGGACATACCCATATTGGTGAAGACCGCACGGCTGCGCGCCGCTGCCTCGTCAAGCGCATAAGGCGCGCCCGTCAGGCTCAGCACCGCGCGGCCCTCCCCGGCGCTCGACCGCGGATATTGCGAATAGGGCCCGATCGCATGGATGTCGTCCGCGTCCATCGCCAGCATGCGGCCGGCGCGATCGAGCGCCAGCCGACCACGGACGCGGTGGTGGCGGGCCTGGATGTCGCTTGCCATGGATTCCAGGCGGTCCGCGACGAAGCGCACCGGCCGCGCAAGCAGTCGAGCAGCGGCGGCTACGGCCATCTCATCTGCATAGACCTGCTGCTTGATCCCGAAGCCGCCACCCACATCCGGGCAAACGATCCGCACGCGATGCGCGTCCAGGCCGAGAAGCTCGGCGAACGCCTCCTGCATTGCGGCGGGGCATTGATGTGAGTGATGAACGGTGAGACTGCCCTCGCCCGGCTCGTATTCCGCGATCAGGCCACGCGGCTCAAGCGGGATGCCGGTGTGCCGGCCGAAGCAAAACTCAGCCTCAACAACCAGCTCCGCCGCAGCGAAGGCGGCGTCCACCCCGGCGCTGCGTTTCTCCGCTTCGAGGCAGACATTGCCCGGCGCCTCGGCATGGATCGGCACGCCGTCCTCGGCGAGCGCCGCCTCAATGTCACCGACCGCCGGCAGCGGCTCGTAATCCACATCGATCAGCTCTAGCGCATCCTCGCAGGCGCTGCGGCTTTCGCCGATGACGATGGCGACCGGCTCGCCCACATGACGCACGCGCTTGCCGGCGAGCGCGGATTGCTCCGGCGCGGCCATGCCGGGGAAGAGGCCGTGCGTCCCCCGCCAGGGCTTGAGAACTTTCGAGAGATCGTCGTGGAGGAACACCGCGTCGATTCCGGGCGCGTCGCGCGCCGCTGTGACGTTGATCGAGAGAATGTCGGCATGGGCGTGTGGACTGCGCAGGAAGACGGCCTCGCGCGCGCCTTTCACGGCAAGATCGGCGAGATAACGGCCACGACCGGCAAGCAAGCGCCGCCAGCGCAGCCCCGGCGCAGGATGACCTGTCACTCCGCTTGCTCCGCCACATAGGCAGCGATGGCGTCCACGATCGGACCGTAGCCGGTGCAGCGGCAGATGTTCCCCGCCAGCGCTTCGCGGATCTCCGCCCGGTCCGGGGCCGGTTGCCGGGCGAGGAGCTCCCTCGCGGCAAGCAGGATACCTGGCGTGCAGAAGCCGCATTGCAGGCCGCCATGATCGAGGAACGTGCGCTGCAGCCCGGCGATCACCGGATCGCTTGCGTCGGAGAGCCCCTCCAGCGTCTCGACGCGCCGTCCGTGCGCCGAGGCGGCGAGCGTGGTGCAGCCGCGTCGCGTGCGGCCGTCGACGAGAACCGTACAGGCCCCGCAGACGCCGTGGCCGCATCCGATATGCACAGAGGTGAACGCCAGCGCATCGCGCAGAAAATCCGCAAGCGTCGTCCGCGGCTCGACTTCGGCCGTGATGCGGGCGCCGTTCACCTCGCACGCCAGTACCACCCGTTTCACGCAGCGCGCCTTTCGTTGGGCTCGCCCTCGGCGAGCTGGCGCGCGG
Source organism: Afifellaceae bacterium (assembly GCA_028281235.1). Classification (GTDB taxonomy): domain Bacteria; phylum Pseudomonadota; class Alphaproteobacteria; order Rhizobiales; family Afifellaceae; genus DASWJZ01. Next base: position 67,482 of record JANQKG010000003.1, read on the forward strand.
CGCGCGCTACCGCCACCCCGGCCAGCCGCGCGTGGAAGGCGTCCAGCGCCAGATCACGGAGATCGTCGCGTGTCGCGTCTTTCACCGCCTGCAGAAGGCCTGCATCCCAGGCCGGTGCCGGTGCATCGGAGAGTATCGCGGCTGCGCCCTCCGCCAGGCAAGCCACCTCGCCCGCGCCGAAGATTGCGACCCGGACGCGCGCGCCTGCCGTCCCTGTCTCAGCGCGGCGAACGATGACGGCGCCTGCCAGCGCATAATCGCCCCGCCGCTCGGCGATTTCGTAGAAGCCAAAACCGTCGCCCGGCGCCGCAGCGTCGATCTCAATACCGATGAGCAGCTCGTCAGGCGCAGCCGCGGTCTCCATCGCGCCGATGAAGAAATCCGCCGCATCGACACACCGCTCGCCGCGGGTCGAGGCGAGGCGGAGCCTCGCCTCAAGCGCCAGCGCCACGGCCGGATATTCCGCTGCCGGATCGCCAAGCGCCAGCGCGCCGCCCACAGTGCCCGCATTGCGGATGGCCGGCGTCGCCACAAAGCGCGCAGCCTCGGCAAAGACGGGCAGCGCACGGGCGATCTCCGCGTCCAGCTCCATCCTCCGGTGGCGGACGAGCGCGCCTACGCTCACGGCCCTGTCGTCGCGGGCGACGTGATCAAGCCCGGCAAGACTGCCGATATCGATCACCACCGCCGGCCGCGCCAAGCGCATCGCAAGCATTGGGACGAGGCTCTGCCCGCCTGCGAGAATTGCCGCCTCGTCGCCGTATTCGGCCAGCGCCGCGAGCGCCTCCTCAACCGTCTCTGCGCGAATGTATTCGAACGGCGCCGGCGTCACGCGCAGCCCCCCGGGCCGCGGCCCGGTTCGTGGAAGAGGCGATCGATGCCGACATCTTCAGCCCAGATGCGCCGGTGCGCCTCGGCAAGATAGGGCGCCAAGCCGTCAACGCGCGTTCGGATCTGCGCAAAATCGTCAAGAAAGCCCGGCATCACCTCCTCGACCCGCCGCGCAAGCTCCGTCTCGTCGATGAAGGTCGAGCGGCCGTCCTCAATCACCACTCGCCCCTCAACGATCACCGTGCGTACGCCCCGGCCCGCCTCGGTATAGACGAGCTGACGCACCGCGCTGTTCAAAGGCACGAAGGAGGGGTCCTCAAGGTCGAGCAGCACCATGTCGGCGCGCATGCCGGGCGCGATCGCGCCAAGATCGTCGGCGCGCCCGATGCAGGCCGCGCCCCCCGATGTCGCCGCCTCGAACATGCTGAGAGCCTGCGGCGGGCCAGGCTCGTGGTCGGCGATCGCCGTGACCATGGCCGCGAACTTCATCGCCTCGAACATATTCTGCGCATCGGAGCACGAGCAATTGTCGCAGCCGAGCCCGAAGGCGACGCCCGCTTCCTGCAACCGCCGCACAGGAGGCACGCCGCTCTTGAGCTTGAGGTTGGAGAGCGGGTTCAAGACGCAGCGCGTGCCGGTCTCCGCGAGCAGCGCGATCTCATCGTCAAGCAGCCACACCGAATGAGCCAGGTTAAGCCGCGGACCCAGGAGCCCCTCAGCGTGCAGCGCCCGCACAAGCGAGCCGCCATGCTCCGGGCACGCCACGCGCGCCTGCAGCGCCATGCCTTTCGATTCGTAGAAATGCGTGAAGATCGGAAGGTCGTATTTTTCCGACATTTCGCGTGTGCGCTGGAGAAGCGCCGACGTGCAGCGCTCCGGCGCGGAGGGACCGAGCGCCCATCCGATCGTCGGCCGCTCGGCCGCACCTTTGATGTAGGTGTCCTCAAAATACGCGATCTGGTCGATCTTGGCATCAGGCTCCGCCGCCGTCGACAGCTTATCGTGAAGCTCCGGCGGAAACACTTCGGGCCAGAACGGGATCGTGCCTATCCCTTTGCGGTCGGCATATTGCAATGCGACGACGGCGCGGATGCCGATCTCTTCGTAAGCTTCCACGACGGCCGACAGATGGTCGGGGTCAAAGGGGAAGAGCGTGACCATGTCCTGCACGGTCGTCATCCCCGACTTCAGGCACTCCAGCGCCCCGAGCATGGTGCGCACTTTGACTTCTTCGCGCGAGCGCTTGGGATATTGCGGCGGCAGCGCCAGAAGCCGCCACGTCTCAAGCGGCTCCTCCTCCAGCAGCCCCTTCGCCAGCACGTCGTGCGAATGGTAATGTGCGTTCACGAAGCCCGGCGCCACCAGCCGGCCGCGCGCGTCGATTCGCCGGCATTCCGGGCGCTTGGCGGCCTCCGCCGAAAGGTCCGGGCCGATAGCGGCTATCGCGCCGTCCGCCACCAGGATGTCCGCGCGCTGGGGTTGGTGCGGATCGTCGCCGCGCAGCATGACCCTGCCACCGGCGATCAGCAGCGGGTCTGCGCCCGATTTCGTATTCATGATGGAAGTCTCCTGCTACCGGGTGCCTGCGTAAAAAGCGATCCGTCGCTCGATCAGCTCGATCAGGCCGATAAGAGTGAATGACATCGCAAAAAGGATGATGATCAACGCCCAGAAGCGCTCCATGAGGAACATCGACAGAAAGGTGTCGAAGAGACCGCCGAAGCCGATCAGAGCGATGATGATCTGACCGACGATCACACCCTTTACCGCGCGGATCACCGCAAGCCGGATTCCGGTGATGATCTCCGGAAGCGCAGCCGGCACGACGATCTCAAACACGATGCGGCGGCGCGTGCAGCCGAAGACGCGGCCCATCTCCACGAGCGAGGTGGAGACATGCGCGACGCCTGCCTGGGAGTCGATGATCACCACCCAGACCGAAAACAGGAACACCGTGGCGATGACCGTAGCTTCGCCGATCCCGAGCAGCGGCATGAGCGCGGGCACGACCGCGGTCAGCGGCGCGGAGAGAAAGAGATTGACCCAGACGGACAGCAGCTTGTCGGCGCGCCGGCTGAGCCCCATCAGGATGCCGATCGGGATACCCACCGCAATCGCGAGTCCCAGGCCGATCAGAAACGTTCGCGCCGTCAGCTCCAGCGCGTCCCAGAACGTCTGGCGCTCAAAAAGCTCCAGGATCGCGATCCAGGTCGCCGACAAGGGCGGAATCAGGTCGATCCAACCCATACGGCCGGCCAGCTCCCAAAGCCCGGCCCAGAAGATCAGCGACCAGAAGGGCGACGTGCGCATCAGCCTTTTCCAAGGCGACACGCCAGCGCCTCGAGCGCGGCGCTGTGTAGGGACGGCAGTATCGGCGCTGCTATTCGACATAGTGCTTCAAGCTCGCCCAGATTTCGTCGACCAGCTCGACGTAGCTGGGCAGCCGCCGGATCGCGTCGACATCGCCGCTGCGGTCGAGATCGGGCCGGATGATCTTGGCCACCCGTCCCGGCCGCCGCGACAGGATGGCGACCTGATCGGCGAGGTAGACGGCTTCCTCAATGGAGTGCGTCACGAAGACGACCGTCTTGTTCTCGATCTTCAGCAGGTCCAGCAGATCTTCCTGCAGCTTGCGGCGCATCTGCTCATCGACCGCGGAGAAGGGTTCGTCCATCAAAAGGACGTCGGCGTTGACGGCGAGCGCCCGCGCCAGCCCCGCCCGCTGCCGCATTCCGCCGGAAAGCTCGTGCGGGTACCGCGCTTCGAAGCCGCCAAGCCCGACTTCGTTGATGTAGTGCTGCGCTGTCTCCTCTCGCTCTTTCCGTGCCACGCCCCGCGCCCGGAGCCCGAACGCCACGTTATCGAGGACTGTCGCCCACGGCAGCAGCGCGAAGTCCTGGAAGACCAGCGCCCGGTCTGGCCCCGGACCCTCGATCTCACGCCCGCGCACTGTGACCGATCCGGACGACGGCTCCAGAAGACCCGCAATGATCTTGAGCAGTGTGGTTTTGCCACAGCCGCTTGGTCCGAGCAGGGCTGTCAGCTGACCCTCAGGCACGTCCAGATCCGCCCCATCCAGCGCGACGGTCGAGCCGCTGTAAACGACACCCACGTCCCGGACGCGCAGGATCGGCTCCGCCGCCTCCCCTGCGCCGGCTGCGGCGGTAGGGTTTGCCGTTGCGACACTCATGTGCGCTTCTCCGTCCGGAAGAGCCGGGTTTCGAGGGATTGCATCAGGCCCAGCGTCACCGCTGCGAGGGCCAGTATCGAGACGATCGCCGCGAACATCTTGTCGTAGCGCGCGATCGAACGGTTGTAGGTGATGAGATCGCCGATGCCCGTCGGCGTGATCAGAAGCTCCGCCAGCACGATCCCGATGAACGCCCCGGACACGCCCAGCCTGAGCCCGGCGAAGATCATCTCGCTCGCCGAGGGCAGGATCACCAGTCGGATCGTATCGAGGCGCGAGGTCATGAAGCTTCGTGCCATCGCCAGAAGCGAGGGGCTCGTGGCCTGGATTCCCTTGTAGGAATTGAGCGCGACCAGCGGCAGGCCAAGGATCACGATCGCAACGATCTTGGACCGGTCGTCAATCCCGTACACGTAGGTCAGGAGCGGAATGATCGCTGAGACCGGAGCTGTCTGGAAAATGACCAAAACCGGCACAAAGAACCACTCGGCCGTCCGCGCGAGCCCCACGGCGACGCCGATCGAAACGCCGCCGACAATGGTGATGAAGAGCCCTACCAGAAGCGGCGGCAGGCTGTCGGCGTAAGACGCGAAGAACTCGCCGGAGGCGGTCATCTCGAAGAAGGCGCGCATGACGGCGCTGGCCGGCGGAAAGGCGAGGCTGATCTCAATGCGCCCGACAAGTTCCCAGAGCCCGAACGCCAACGCGAAGGAGGCCAGCCGCCAGAGGAAGGTCGACCGGGAACTCGACGATACCTCGGCCTCGCCCGTCACGACGGCGCCCCCCGAGCTCGTCATGGCACTCGTCGGATCACTCATCCGGTCTTCTGTCGCAATTCGTTCGGCCGCAGCTGAATTCAGCTGCGGCCGATCTTACGCTTCCGGGCTTACTACTTCGCCGCCGCCGCCGCCTCAATGATATCGAAGCTCCAGAACGCCGCCGGATCCAGCTCGTCCGGGTTGCCCTGCAGCGCGCCGGACTGGGTCAGGAAGGCGAAGTCGGACTTCACGGCCGGCAGCCCGCCACCGTCTGCTGGGAACAGAGCGGCTCCGGTTGCGACCTCGAAATACGGCGTGATCTCGTCGATCATCTCCTGCGGAAGGTCCTCAAGAAGCCCGTACTGATCGCGCAGCTTCGCGGGAAGCGACGGGTCGGCATTGAACTCCGCGGCCACCTTCATCAACTCTTCCACGAGAATGGTGACGGCCTCTTTGTTTTCTTCAAGGAAATCAGTCCGTGCGAAGAGCAGGCTGTCCGATGCGGTGGCGTCCCCGAGCGGCAGCAGCCCGAAGCGATCCGGGAACTCGTCCGTTACCAGCCGCGTGTTGGTGATATCGAGGAAGGTGGCGTTGATGGTCCCCTGTCGAAGCGCGACCGCACGCACCTCCGAACCCGGCACATAGCTCATCTCCGAGAAGCTGATGCCTTGCACGCTTTCGATGAAGCGGGCGATCGCCTCGGTGCCGGAGCCGCGCGCGTGCACGGTGATCGGCTTGCCGTCGAGATCGGCCCATGAGGTGATCTGCGTCTTGTCGACAACCGGGAAATAAGCGAGACGCCGCAGCTGGTAGAAATTGCGGATCGGCGCATCCCCGAGTGTCTGCAGCGGCGCATAGGCGGTGCCGACGCCGATATGGGCCTGGCCGTTCAGCACGGCCTGAAAAACGATGTCATCGGATTTCAGCGAGATGAGCTCGGCATCGACGCCGCGTGCCTTAGCCCGCTCGATCGCCACGAGCTGTACGAGGTTCTCGCCGGTGATGGTGTCCGCTTCTGCGATGCTGATGGTTTCAGCCGAGGCACCGGAGGCCGCGGCAAGTCCGATTGCCACCGTTAGGATGGCGGCCTTTCCACGAAGTTTATGCATGTCCAGCATTGTCCGATCTCCGCATGAGAGAATTTTGAGGCGCTGCCATGTATTATCGAGAACGAGCCTGCTCACCGTCTTGCTGAACAGGGCCCTGCGCCACCCCTGAGCCTTCGGCCAGACGGCCCTTTTTGCAAATCGAAACTCCCTATGGATTAAGTGGTCTCGCTTATGAATGCAGCGGTTGAATGGTCCGGCGGCCAGGCTGCCGCCTCCCGTGCTGCTTGCGCTGGAAGTGCGGAAAAGACCTGCCCATGCTTAGCAAGTGCGCCGACCGGAAGGCCGGCCAGCGCGAGCGTACCCCAGAGCGTCACGGCGACGGAATCGAGCACCGGGATTCCGGTCTCTGACTCTATCTCTGCGGCCGCGCGTGCCCCGCGATAGTTCGTGCAAAGGACCGCGACCGCATCAGGGCCCGCGGCGCGGATCGACTCGCGGACCTCGCCGGCAACAAACCCATCGGAATATTCCGCATAGGAGAAGTTCCCGGAATCCTCCAGATGCCGCTCTGCGACGACATCGAGGCCAAGCTTGCCGAGGTTTTCGATCACGCGCGTCTGGATCGCCGTCGTGTATGGCGTGACGAGCGCCAGCCTCCGGATCCCCAAGGCAGCGAAGGCCGCCTTGTAAAACAACATGGTCGTGGCGCACACGATTCCTGTCGCTTCCGCCATCTGCCCGGCGAGATCATTGTCGCGCTCCAGGCCCAGCCAGCTCGCCGCCGTGCCGTTCCAGACGATCACGTCAGGCCTTGCGTCGGCCAACAGCCGTGCCGCTGAAACAAGTCCCTCAAAGCCGAACTGATCGGACGATTGTGAGGATGTCGAAATATGCGTCACGCCGACACGCGCGAAATGGATCGACAGGCGGTCTTCGAACGCGGCGGCCATGCGGACGGTTTCCGGTTCGAGCACCGTGTTGGAGGATGGCGTGATCATGCCGATGCGCCGCCAGCTTGAACCGGGCAAGTCCCGTCTGTCCGAAGACCCGGGCCGCGGCCCTGTCCGATTGTCACATGTTGGGTTATCCATGTCTCATCGCCTTGCTTACCTGACGTCTCGCCCGATGCGTCAACTTGCGACGGCACGGCCTGCCCGACAAGCAGCAACGAGAAACGATCAAACCAAAGGCGACCGACCAGACATTACACAGCGCCGTCCAAAGCGACGCTTGGGCTTCGGCCGCAATATCTTTCCGTCCCCGACGATGCGAGCAAAGGGACGCTGCACGGAACCGTCGTGCTCGTCGAACTCAAAGCTGCCGCCGCCTTCCCGGAGGCCCTGGCGGAAGCCGTCCCCTACACCGTCCACACCGTCCTCACCGATAACGGCGTGCAGTTCGCAGACATGCCTCAGAACCGCTCAGGACCGACCGCCCGTTACCGGCTGCACCTGTTCGATCGCACGTGTCGCCAGCATGGGATCGAACACCGTCTCACCAAGCCCAACCACCCGTGGACCAACGGCCAGGTCGAGCGCATGAACCGCACCCTCAAGGATGCCACAGTCCGCCGCTGCCACTACGACAGCCACAGCCAGCTTCGAGAGCATCTGGCTGCTTTCCTCAATGCCTACAACTTCGCCAAAAGACTGAAGACCCTCAAGGGCCTCACACCCTACGAGCACATCTGCAAAGCCTGGGCAGACGAGCCACACCGCTTCAGATGCGATCCAACACACCTCACTCCGGGACTAAACAGGGGGCCGTGAGGTCGATCGGGCCGAGGCCGACTTGGTCGTCATCGCCTGCAGCGGTTCACGGACATCCGCGATCATCGCCGATCTGGAGGCCGATCTCGGCAAGCCTGGCATTACCGCGACGCAGTTGATGTTGTGGCACTGCCTTCAGCTCTTGCGCGTCGACGCCACCTCAGTCCCGCGTGGCTCTCTCTTTTCCCGCTTCGGTGCCGCGTATCGTGAGTTCGGCATTTCGATGCTGAATGAGCCGCTTTAGAGTGCCGGACAATAATGTTATCGGCGCTGAAAGCTATTAGGTATGAGTCGCGCGACCTTCCGTTCGCGCACCAAGACAGCACGTTGTCGATGGCGTGAAGGCGGCAGCTTCCGCCGCGATCGCTTCACCGGATCATCCCGCGGCTTCCATGGTTCAAGGCATCCAGGCGGTGCCAGCCAATTGTAGCCGCGGACCACACCTCGCACGGAGCGTGGCAGAAACACGCAGCCTGCAAGAGCGTGCTAAGAGCCCGTTTGCGGATGCCGGCGGCGCGCCTTATCGATAGCTGATCAGACGGCCGCCTGCCGGGAGAAGGCCGATTCCGGGCTCTTGTTCTTTGATGATTTAAGAGCCAGGGACCGATCCGGTTGGCGCGGGTGAACGTCTGATCATCCGGCCTGGCGCCGTGAGGTCGATTTTTCAAACAGGCTCTAAGAATGGAACCTGCGGATGCCTAAGAAACAAGAGCTATACCGTTACTCACCAATCAACGATCGATCTGATTTCCTTTGGCCGGGCGGAAAGCGGTTGGCGCTCTATTTCGTTCTCGGGGTGGAGGACTATGATTTCGGCGAGGGGTTGACGGAAGACCTTCTCCAGGGCGCGTCGTGTCCTGACTATGTTAATACCTCGTGGCGCGACTACGGCAACCGCGTCGGCGTGTTTCGGATCTTCGACCTGTTCAGATCGTTCCGATTGCCGGTGTCGCTGCTCCTGAACAGCGATGTTTATCGATACGCCGCCGCTGTGACAGACCAGGCTCGTGAACACGGATTTGAAGTCGTGGCTCACGGCAGATCGAATTCCGACAGCCTTGCCGGCATGAGCGAGCAAGAAGAGGCTGACTACATCGCCAATGTGACGCGAGAGATCGCTCAGCATGAGGGACGTGGTCCCAAAGGCTGGTCGAGCCCCTGGCTCGCCCATTCGCCGACATCGGCAGCTTCTGTGAAGCGTGCCGGCTACACCCACATTTTGGATCTTGGCATGGATGACCAGCCCGTTTGGCTCTCCACATCGGCTGGCCTTTTGCTTTCGATTCCGTATGCCCTTGAGTTGAACGACAGCACGACAATCATAGGCAGGCAGGCGGACGCCCAGCAATTCTCACACATGATCATCGACCAGTTCGACGAATTGCTCCTGAACTCCATGCACCAGCCGCTTGTCATGTCGGTTGTGCTGCACAGCTTCATATCCGGTCAGCCGTTCCGTATTCGTGCCGTGCGTCGCGCGCTCCAGCACATTTGCGGCAACGATGACAGCGTGTGGATTTGCACGCCCGGACAGATCTCGGATTTCATACACGAGAACCCGGCATTTGCGGCTTGATCCATTATTGGTCGTGAAGCCAGCGTGTAAGGCCGACATCCACTGCCGCTGCCTTCTCCACCATTTGACGATAGTACGGCTTCAGCCGGTCGGCACTTGCGGCAACGTTCGCCGCCATTTCCAGAAGGTGCGGCGTCGCTTCGTTCAGCTGCACCAGCAGGTCGTGCTCGTCGATGGTGGTGATCCGGCCATCGCGGACGACAGCCCTGCCGCCCACGATCGTGTGCCGCACATTGCCGCCTGTTTCGCAGAACACGAGCTGCCGGCGAACGTCGTGCAACGGGCGGAATGAGAAGCCGGCAAGATCGACAATTGCGAGATCTGCGATGGCACCGCGCACGATTTTGCCAAGAACGCCGTTGCGCCGCATCGCCCGCCCGCCAGAGTCCCATACCGCAGACAGAATCTCAGCGCTCCGAGGCCAGGAATCGAAATGCGCGCCATCCAGATTGTGGACGATCGCGGCCGTCTTCATCGCGCCCCACAGATTGTGAGTGTCGTCGCTCATCGCTTCGTCGGTGCCCAGGCATACCGGCACGCCCGCGTCGCGCAACTTGCGAAACGGCATGACGCCGCTGCCGAGGCGAAGGTTGCAGACCGGATTATGGGCGACGGAGGCCCCCGACCGGCCAAGTGCAGCGATGTCTTCGTCGTCGACCCAAACACAATGAATCGCGAAAAGGTGGTCCTCCAGTATGCCGAGTTCCTCCATGTGCCGGACCAGCGACTTGCCGTAACGCTCCATGCCGAGAACACGCTGGACCTTGGTCTCCAGAACATGCGCGAAATAGGGGATGTCGTGTCGTTTCGCCAGATCGCTCAGAGCAACGGCATACTCGGGAGGAACGCGTTGGGGCGCCGAGCACGATACGGCGGCCGCGATCAGTCCGTCGCCTGCCCCGTGCCATCGGTCGAGCAGGTCATCATAGTGCTCCAACAGCTCTTCTGAGGTTTCGCGCGGCGCGGCGGCCATGCTCTGCTTGAGTTTCGGCGGCAGCAGGTCGGCCAGATAGGGATATTTTTCGTATTCAGGCACAAGCGGCTGATCCAGTGCCAGCGTGGCCCGAATACCGATCTCGGCGTAAGCCCCGGCAATGGCGTCGATTGCCGGCCGCGATGTGCGCGGAACGAAGTAAGCGTCGTCCATGACCGACGTCGTGCCGTTTCGGAGCATTTCGGAGGCGCCCAGGAGCGTTCGCAGCCGCAAGAGATCCGCGCTCGGCTCCGCCACCGCTTCCTGAGGAACCTCATACAGCATGAACAGTTCAAGCGGCATTCCCTCAAGAGTGCCGCGCATGAGATTCCCCGGCGAATGCAGATGGGCATTGATCAGGCCGGGGATGACCAGACAATCTGTTGCGTCGAGAATCTCCGGCGCCGGGGCGTCGATGCTGCCGATCTCTTCGATCAGGCCATTTCGGATAAGGATGTCCGCGGAGACGGGTCGCTCCGCATCTGCGCCGGTCAGAACGCGTCCGTTCTTGATGAGCAAGTCTGTATCGCTCATTGTCGATATGGCACAGCCTGCTTCAAGAACCGCCGCGCCTTGTTCACCGTTCAGGCACCCATGATGGGGACGTGGGAACATCCGCGAAATCATCATCAAGAATAGCAAACTGAACGTCTCGCGGCGTGTTGTCGCCGTCGGCCTGGATGCCGACAATGTCCTGGGGGCATGCGGAGAATGCCACGATGCAGTCCATGTCGGCACGGAACGTGATGTGGTCTCCCGCGCGGGTCACTGTCGGACGCGTGTCGAGTGAGCGGCCATCCTCTTTGACGGCGATGTTCATGAAGATGTTCAGCGAGGCGAGACTCGGATTGGGAATCGTCAGGCCCAGTGCCGCCACAGCCTCAATCATGTTGTCGAAGCAGTTGCGATGGTAGCCGCTGACACCAAGACGTTCGTATCGTTCACGGCTGCACGCGGCCATGAAGCTGTCGTGCACGCCGGGTGATGTGTCTTCGACGACTGTCAGTATGGGGTTGCGCAGGTTGGTTACAAGACTGTCACCGACGACCGGATTGAGGCGCTGGTTCCACACACGTGTCGCTTCCATCGACATGTATTCCGACATTTCCGGATCACGCCAGGCCCAGCAATCAACGACTTGAGAGCCGTGTGTGTTGATAAGGCGAACGGATTGCCCCTGTCTCATTCGGAACGCCTTCCCGTGCGCCGCGGGAACCGTCTGTATGTCGGATTGAGCCATGTTCACGTCTCTGCGCGCGCGGCCGTTGCGAAGCCTTCAACTCAGGTTCGGATCGCACGCAGCGCCGCTGCGGGGCACAAACGTTCCGCAACCGGGCTCCTCGGTCGCCTTTCCATCGCGGGCGCACACCCGCCCCCGAATGACCGTCATGACGACACGACCTTGGACCTTGGTTCCCTCGTAGGGCGTCCATCCCGCCTTTCCGACCAGCGCCTCGGCTGCAATGGTCCATTCGGCCGACATGTCGGCGATCGTGAAATCGGCATCGGACCCAACGGCGATCGCGCCCTTGCGGGGATAGAGGCCATACAGTCTGGCGGGAGCTTCCGACGTCAGCTCGGCGAGCCGCTGAACCGTCATCCGGCCGTCATTCGTCAGATTGAAGAGCAGCGGCACCATCGTTTCGTTCCCGGGCAAGCCGGGCTGTCCCTGGAAGACATTGTTTTCGCCGCGCCGCTTCAGCATCGGATCGACCGGACCGTGATCGGACCCAATGGTTGCGATTGCGCCGCTGCTGGCCAGGTCTATCATGGCCTGGCGCGCGTCTTCGCCTCGCATCGGCGGAGCGCATGTCGCCCAACTGCCCCGCCGCTCGATATCCTTGTTCGTGAGATAAAGGTAATGCGGACATGTTTCCGCCGTCGCGCGAACACCGCGTTCCCGCGCGCGCCGGATCATCGCGACGCCTTCAGGAGAGGTGACGTGAACGATATTCACTCTCGCTCCGGTCCGTTCGGCGTAAAACATAATGCGGTTGATCGCCTCCAACTCGACCGTTTCGTCGCGCCAGTCGTTGAAGGCGGCGTTGTCCGTCCGTCCGGCCGCATCGATGCGTTCACGGTTGGCGACCAGCAGCTCTTCGTTTTCGGCATGGAAGGTCGCGAGCCCATCGAACGCCGCGATCGTGGTAAGCGCATCCAGAAGATCGCGATCGTTGATGACTCCCTCCATGGGGCACCCGGTATCGCAGGTGAATATCTTGAACGCCGCTGCGCCCGCGCGCCACATCGATTCCAGCTTGTCGAGATTGCCCGGCCGCACACCCCCGTGCAAAGCAAAATCGACGTAGGACGTTCGCTCTCCAAGGCGGGCTTTTTCCGCAAACCGGTCGACATCGAGAATTTCCGGCGTGGTCAGCGGCATCTCCACGATCGTCGTGATTCCGCCGGCAACGGCGGATTCCGTGCTGTCACGAAAATCCTCTCTTGAAACGAAGCCTGCCTCCCAAAGGTGGGAATGCGGGTCGATGATCCCGGGCAACACATGGAGCCCTTCAGCGTCGATCACCGAGGTCTCTTTATCGACGGGAAGATCCACGCCAAGCGCAACAATGGTTCCGTCGCGTGCCAGAACATCACAGGCGATTATCTGTTCGGCAGTGACGATCGTTCCGCCCTTCACCAGCACGAACTCGCTCATTGATGAAGCACCTTCCTGAGGAATGATTTTGTACGTTCCTCCTGCGGAGCGACAAAGATCTCCTCAGGGGTCCCCTCCTCCACGATCGCGCCGTAATCCATGAAGATGACTCTTTTCGCCGCATCGCGAGCGAAGTTCATCTCGTGCGTGACGACGATCATGGTCAAGCCGCCCTCGGCAAGCTTGCGCATGACGTTGAGGACGTCTTCAACCAGTTCGGGATCCAAGGCCGAGGTTGCCTCGTCAAAGAGCATGACCTTCGGTTCCATCACCAGCGCCCGTGCGATCGCCACGCGCTGCTGCTGTCCCCCGCTGAGCTGCGCTGGATAGTCGTCGCGCTTGTCGCCAAGCCCGACATCGTCGAGCATCGCGACCGCCTTGTCGCGGGCTTCCTGTTTTGGCAAGCTACGGACGGCGATCAACCCCTCCATCACGTTGCCGAGTGCCGTGCGGTGAGGAAAAAGGTTGAAGCGCTGAAACACCATGCCCACTTGGGAGCGCTGCTGATTGAGATGACGTTCGCGTGCCCGGCTGGAATGCTCTTTCGACAAGGCCATCGGCTGGCCGTCGATTTCCACGGAGCCGGATGTCGGAACTTCAAGATGATTGATGCATCTCAGCAGGGTCGACTTGCCCGAACCGCTGGGGCCGATAACGGCATATGTGTCCCCGCGAGCGACCTCCAGGTCGACATCGACCAGCACCTTGTGTTCGCCAAACTGCTTGCACAGCTTGGTGACCCTGACCATGGTCAAGGCCATCAGCCCAATCCCTGGTGGCGCATGAGATACCGCTCCAGCCAGATGCTGGCTTGGGCGATCACGGCATTTAGAATGTAGTAGATCACCGCGATCGCGACATACGCTTCAATCGGGCGGAACGTCACGCCGACGATGACCTGAGCGACCCGCGTGAGCTCCGAGACCGAAATTGTCGACAGGAGCGACGTCCCCTTGACCAGATTGGTGAACTCGCCGGACGCTGCGGGAATTGCACGCAATGTCGCTTGCGGCAGAATGATACGCTTCATGGTGTTGTAGTTGCTCATGCCAAGAGAGCGCGCGGCCTCAGTTTGGCCGCGGTCAACGCTGACGATCGCGCCGCGGAAGATCTCGGCAAGATACCCGCCCGAGTTAATGGACAGCGCGATCACCGCGGCGACCGGTGCTGAAAGGTTCAGTCCGAATGCGGGGAACCCGAAATAGACAAAGAATATCTGCACAAGCGCCGGCGTGCCACGAACGAAATCCGTATAGCCGCGCGCG
>JANQKG010000005.1 GCA_028281235.1 Afifellaceae bacterium
TGGGATGTGGAGTGGTGGCATGGGCTGCGTCGCGGGGTAGCGGCGTGCGGTTCGCCTTCCCAACACGCCCGGTCCGCGCCGGCCATCGCGTGGCTCGCCGCGCCCCGATAGGTGCGAACTCGATAATCCGACGATGCAGGGCCGACGTTCATGCCGATTCCCCAACAGGAGGCCGCGGTCGCATCGGGAGATATCGTTGGCTCGGGCTCCACAATCCTCGCCGAAATTGGCGAGGTGGCCAGCGGGCCGTTCAAAGCTTGCCGCGAGCGCAACGCCATAGCGAACTGAAGGGCACGGTATGGGCGAGTTGAGAATCGGCAACCTGGCGGCGGCGCCCGGAGAGACGATCAAGGGCTATCTAGAAACCGTCGAGTTGGTAGATGGTACTTTTGCGCCGATTCCCGTGCATTTGATAAATGGTGCCGAAGACGGGCTGACCCTGTTTCTCGGCGCTGGCACGCATGGTGACGAGATCAACGGCGTCAAAGCGGTTCTGGACGCGGTTGCCGCCATCGACGTTGCTCGGCTCAAAGGGCGCATCATCGCTGTGCCGGTTCAAAATCCGATCGCCTATCGCGCGCGGTTCCGCCTGATCACGCTCAATCAGCTGGACCGCCGCAACATGCATCGCTGTTTCCCCGGTTCGCCCGAAGGCGATATCTCCGGGCGCATCTGCAATGCGATCTTCGATACAATCATCGGTGCGGCTGATGTCGACTTCGTGGTTGATTGCCACACCGGTTCGACCGGCAGCTATTATCCGCCGCTAGTTTTTGTCTCGACGCAGGGACCCAAAGATGCGGTCGAGCGTTCCCTGGCCGGAGCGCGCGTGTTCGATGCCGATCTGATGGTCAAGGCTGGCGGCAAGGCGGGCGTCTATGCCTTGGGCAATATGCTGCACATGGTGGCCGTCGAGCGCGGCATTCCCGCCTTCGGGTGCGAACTCGGCACGGCCCTGCCTTCCGAGGAGGTGCAATACGGTACCGGCGCCCGCGGTCTGCGAAACCTGATGATCCATCTGGGCATGATCGACGGCGAGCTGACCAGCACGCGAAACTGTGTGGAGCTCGATGAGATTTTCGAGGTTCGCTCCGAACGCGGTGGCATCTGCAACTATCTCGTTAAGCCCGGAGAGGCGGTGGAAAAGGGGCATCCCATTGCTCGCATCATGAACCTGTTCGGTGACGTGGTCGACGAGGTCAGGAGCCCCCTTAAGGGGCACATCGTCACCTGCACTTGCTGGGGCACGATCAATCAGGGCGAGCGCTTGGTCCGTATCGGCCGTCCCGCTGCCTGATCCGAGCACGGTGGAGCGACAAAACATGGCGAGCAACAACATCTTCCGCGTCGGTGAGCTCGAAGCGAAAACGGGCGAGAAGACCAAGGGGCATATAGAGAGCATCGAATTGTCCGACGGTTCGCGAGTTCGCGTGCCCGTGATCATTGCCAATGGCACCAAGCCGGGCCCCACGGTGTTTCTCGGCGCCGGTGCCCATGGCGATGAAATCAACGGCATCCGCGCCGTCATCGAAGCCATGGCCGGACTCGACCCTGGCACCCTTTCGGGCCGGGTCGTCGGCGTGCCAGTTCAAAATCCGCTGACTTATCTGCGCCGCGAGAGGTTGGTGACCCTAAACCAGCTTGACGAACAGAACATGCACCGGGTCTTCCCCGGCTCCAGGACCGGGGATGTCGCGCATCGCACGGCTCACCTGATCCTCGAGGATATCGTGGCCCGCGCCGAATGCGACATGGTGGTCGATTATCATACGGGAGCCACGGGTTCGTACTGCCCGCCGCACAGCTTCGTGTCGACGATCGGGAATGCCGACGTTGTTGAGCGTTCGGTCGCGGCCGCCGCTGCCTTCAATGCAGGCATCTGCATCTACGCCGGCGGATCGGCGGGCGTCTATGCCTTGGGCAATATGCTGCACATGGTGGCCGTCGAGCGCGGCATTCCCGCCTTCGGGTGCGAGTTGGGCACGGCGGTGCCGCCGGACCTGCGTCAATCGCGTGTCGGCGTGGATGGTGCGCTGCGACTTCTCGCTCACATGGGAATGATCGACGCGACGGGCCGTGAGCCGGAAGCCGATATCATCGTGGACGGGATCGCGGATGTGCGGGCGTCGGCCGGCGGGGTTTGCGAATATCTTGTGCAGCCGGGCGACAGGCTCAAGTGCGGTCAGCCGCTCGCGCGCATTCTCAATGTCTTCGGTGAGGTGCGCAGTATCCCCGTCAGTCCGGTGGACGGCTACCTCGTGACGAGAGCCTTCTATGGGGCGCTCAATGAAGGCGAACGCCTGGCGCGCATCGGATATCGAGCCTGAGTCAGGTGACCAGGGCAATTACGGAGGGAGCGTCATGAAAAGGGGAACGTCGATGAAGTTCAACAAGCGACTTTTGGTCTGTGCCGCGATCTGCTCCGCACTGACGGCGGGTTCCGCATCGGCACAAGAGATGTGCCATGGCGGCACGCTCAGCGCCGGTTACATCGCCGACGCGGTGGGGCTGGACCCACACCTGTCCACCGCACTGAACTCGGAACTGATGTTCCAGTTCGTCTATTCGGGTCTGCTCAAGACCGACAACACCATGGCGGTGCAGCCCGATCTCGCGGAGCATTGGGACATCAGCGAGGACGGCCTAGCCTATACCTTCCATCTGCGCGACGGCGTTGAGTTCCACAACGGCCGAGAGATGACCGCCGATGACGTGGTTTACAGCTTTGAGCGCATCATATCGGCCGGTGGCGCATTCAGTGCTCGATTTTCGGACGTCGAGAGCATCGAGGCCGTCGACGATCTGACTGTGACCTTCACACTCAGCCGTCCGTTCGCCCCCTTCCTTTCGGTTCTGGCCACCACGAAGTCGGCTATCGTTCCCAAGGAAGCGGTCGAGGAGCATGGTGACCTTCAGACCCATATGGTGGGCACCGGGCCCTTCAAGTTCGTTGAATATCGCCCCGGAACCTCGCTGATCCTGGAGCGTAACGAAGACTATTACGATGAGACGCGGCCCTATCTCGACCGCATGGAAATCAATGTCATCCCCGATGAGATCAGCCGCATCACCGGCCTTCGTACCGGAGAGCTCGACTTCATCCAGGTCACCGACCCGCTTAGCCTGCAACTCGTGGAAAGCGACAGCGGAATCAAGACAGACGTCGTCTCGCTGCTGCGCCGCAATCTTATGGTTCTCAACGTCAATCAGGCTCCTCTCGACAACGAACTTGTGCGCCAGGCCATAACGGTCGGGATCGACCGCCAGGAAGTCGTCAGCCTGGCGCTGGGTGGCTCCGGCGAGCCTTCGGGCCCGTTCCCGTCAGGGCTGGCGGCCTGGGCGCTGCCGCTCGACGAAGTGCCCTTCTATAACGATGCTCCCGACATTGAGCAGGCCAAGGCCTTGCTCGCCGAGGCCGGCTATTCGGACGAGTTCACCATCACGACCTATGCCGCTCCGCAATACGCGTCTCACATTCCTGTGGCGGAGGTTCTTCAGCAGCAACTGGCGCGGATAGGGATCACACTCAACATCGAGGTCATCGAATGGGGTGTGCTTCTCGATCATTGGCGCAACAACACCTTCGAAACGATCACCATGACCTATGCCGGCCGCTCCGATCCTTATTTCTACACCTTCGAGCGGCTTCATTCGTCGTCGCCTGGCAATGCTAGCCGTGTTTCGGACGCCGAGATCGATAGGCTTTCGGAAGAAGGCATGACCATCTCCAATCCCGAGGACCGGCGCGAGATTTACAACGCCCTGCAGGTCCGCATGGCGGAAGTCGGCGCTCTCGTCTACATCGCCACTGAAACCGAGCAGTTCGCCATGCAGAGCAACGTCAACGGCTATGTCGGCATGCCCAGCGGGGGACGCAACTATCTTGCCGAGGTCTGGCTCGAAGACAGCTGCAAGTAGCCGTATAGCACGGCGGAGCGGGGCCTCACTGCTCCGCCGTGGCATTGGGCATGATGGCGCCGTGACCTTTTTCATCTTCAGAAAGTTAGTCTGGACGATAGTCGTGATGCTCGTCGTCTCGCTGATTGTTTTCAGTGCGGTGAGGCTGATTCCCGGCGATGCCGTGGACATAATGTTCCAAGCCGAGGCCGGAAGCAGCGAACAGCGCGATGTCCTGCGCCAGAGACTTGGCCTCGACCGGCCTTGGTATGTTCAATACGGCTCCTGGCTCGGCGGCATTCTCACTGGCAATTTCGGCGCGTCGCTCCGCACGGGGATGGACGTGGGCGGCGAAATCTTCAGAGCTTTTCCCGTGACCCTGGAGCTGGTCATGCTCGGAACCATAATCGGCTCCGCTCTCGGGATTGTACTCGGCATCGTCGCTGCCACCAACCGAGGCCGCTGGCTCGACTGGCTTATCCAGCCGGTGGGCCTTGTCGGATTGTCGATCCCCAATTTCTGGCTCGGCAGCCTGATGTTGCTGGCGGCCGGGCTTTACTTCCCTCAGCTGCACGTTGTCGGCTTCGTGCCGTTCAGCGAAGATCCGCTGCGCAACCTTTCAGTCATGATATTGCCCTCGCTGGCGCTCGGGCTGACCTTGGGTTCTGCGGTGATGCGCATGACCCGTACTAGCGTTCTCGAGGTCATGAGTCAGGATTTCGTGCGTACCGCACGCGCCAAGGGCATGCTCGAGCCCTCGGTTCTCTGGCGCCATATCCTGCGCAACAGCCTCATTCCCGTCATCACCGTGATCACCATTCAGATCGGTGTGTTGATCGGCGGCTCAATCGTTCTGGAGCGTGTCTTCGCCTTGCCGGGCCTGGGCAGACTTTTGGTGACTGCCATCGGCGAACGCGACTATCCCATGGTCCAAGGCATAACGCTGCTCATCACCTTTATCTTCGTGATGATCAACTTGCTCACCGACATCCTCTATCGGGTTCTGGATCCCAGGGTGAAACTGGGATGAGACAATTGGGATTTCTTCGCTCGAACGCCATGCTCACCCTTGCGCTTATCGTTATCGGTGCGATTGTCGTCGGGGCGATACTGGCGCCCTGGATCGCACCTTACAGCGCCGATCAGATGTTCGCCCGTGCTCGGCTCGTCGCTCCCAGCGCCGAGCATATCTGGGGAACCGATCACCTTGGCCGCGACCTTTTCACCCGCGTGCTTTATGGCGGCCAGATATCGTTGATGGTCGCGGGCATCTCGGTCGGAATCTCGTTTGTGTTCGGCGTACCGCTCGGTGTACTGGCGGCCTACTATAAGCCGATCGACAATCTCTTGATGCGCATTCTCGATGTGGTGTTCTCCTTTCCCTCAGTACTTCTGGCGATCTTCATTGTTGCTGTTCTCGGCCCGGGCATGATCAATGCGATGATTGCGATAGGCATCACCTACATCCCGCGCTTCGCCCGTGTGGTCCGCAGTCAGGCTGTCGTGGTGGTGGAGATGGATTATATCCGTAGCGCGCGCTCCATTGGGGTGTCGCCCCTGGGAATCATGGTCCGCCATATCGGACCCAATATCGCGGGCGTACTCATTGTCCAACTCAGTCTCAACTTCGCGACTGCGATCATCGCCGAATCCTCATTGAGCTTTCTCGGACTCGGCGTGCAGCCGCCTTGGCCCTCCTGGGGCGCGATGCTCGATCAGGGGCGGCTTTACGTCGAACTCGCCCCCTGGGCGTCGATCTTTCCTGGCCTGGCGATTTTTCTCACCGTGCTGGCGCTCAACATCATCGGCGATGCGGTACGTGATCGCCTCGATCCCAGATTACGGGGAGCGCTGAGATAACATTGGATACCCCGGAACAACCCCAACGCGTTGTCGATATCGCTGGCCTGACAACCATCTTCAACACCCCTCGCGGTCCATTGGTTGCCGTCGACGGCATCGACATCGATCTACACGCCGGCGAGGCCCTCGGCCTGATCGGGGAATCAGGAAGCGGGAAAAGCGCCGCTTCGCTATCACTCACCCGGCTGCACGCTCCAGGCAGCTCGACGATTTCAGCTGAGCGGCTGCAGGTAGCTGGACGCGACGTTCTTGCGCTTGACAACCGCGCGCTTGCCGATCTTCGCGGCCGACACGTGGGAATGATTTTTCAGGAGCCTATGTCCGCGCTCAATCCGACAATGCGCGTGGGCGATCAGATTGCCGAAGCGCTGCGGCATAATCTGGAGCTATCACGCAAGCAAGCCAGCGAACGGGCCGTCTCGATGCTTGAGATGGTTCGTGTTCCCGACGCGCCCCGCCGCGCGCGCGCCTTCCCGCACGAAATGTCGGGGGGTATGCGCCAGCGTGTGGTGATCGCCATCGCGTTGTGTTGCAATCCGCTGCTGATCGTTGCCGATGAGCCCACGACGGCCCTTGACGTCACGATCCAGGCCCAGATTCTAACGCTGATCGGCGACCTCTGCCGCCAAACCGGGGCAGCGCTTATTCTGGTCAGCCACGATTTCGGAGTGGTGTCGCGCCTCGCAACCCGCGTCGCCGTGATGTATGCCGGCCAAATCATCGAACGCGGCAGCACGCGCGAAATCTTCGAGGAGCCCCTGCATCCCTACACCAGGGGGCTAATCGGGGCCATGCCCGAACTGGGGAGTCGCTTCGCGACGGGGCAGGACCGCCTGCCGGAAATCCTCGGCTCGCTGCCCGATCTGCTTTCGCCGCCGACCGGATGCCGGTTCGCCGACAGATGCCCCGAGGTTCATGCCGCCTGCTCAGCGCCGCCGCCTGATGTGGCGCTGAGGGAAGACCGACGCGTCAAATGCTGGCTCTATGCCGATGACCAATAAGCTTGCGCTCAGCGTTCAAGACCTATCGGTCCGCTTTCCTGTCCGAACCGGCGCGTTCGGCCAGACCATCAAGCTTCTCTCTGCCGTAGACAACGTGACGTTCAGCCTTCCCTCCGGCGAGAGCCTGGGTCTCGTGGGGGAGAGCGGCTGCGGCAAGACCACCCTGGCCATGGCGATCGCTGGCCTCGGCCCGATCACCCAAGGCCATGTGGAGATCGGGGGAGAGTCCTACTCGGACGCAGCGGCGCGTCGGAACAGGGCGTTGCGGCGCAAGGTGCAGGTGGTCTTTCAGGATTCGGCATCTTCACTCAATCCGCGCATGACCATCGGCGAGATCGTCGGAGAACCCCTTCGGGTCCACAGGGTCGGCACGCGCCGGGAACGTGCTTCAAGAGTTGAAACGCTGCTGGAGCAAGTCGGCCTGCGCGGCGATTACGGGCCGCACTATCCGCACGAATTGAGCGGCGGCCAGCGCCAGAGAGTGGGTCTGGCCCGTGCTCTGGCCCTTGATCCGGGCCTGATCGTGGCCGATGAACCGGTTTCGGCGCTCGATGTCTCGGTGAAGGCGCAGATCATCAATCTGCTGGCCGACCTCAGAGCGCGTGACAAGCGCTCCTTTCTCGTCATATCGCACGACTTTTCCATCATCGAATATCTGTGCGATCAGGTCGCTGTGATGTATCTGGGCAAGATCGTGGAAAAAGGGCCGGTCAAGGACGTGCTGCTCGACCCGCAGCACCCCTATACGAGATCGCTTATCGCGGCTGTTCCCTCGCCCCGACCGGACGAGGCGGGCACGGCTGCATCGAGCTTTGGGGAACTGCCTTCACCGCTTGATCCGCCATCCGGATGCCGCTTTCATCCCCGATGCGCGGTTGCGGTCGAGAAATGCTCAAAGCTCGAACCGCCGCTTGCGAAGAAGTCGCCCAAGAGAGTTGCCGCCTGTCATCTTCTGGGCGGGGCTGGCATGCATGGCGCGACCTTGTTCGATTGATCTTCGTGAACGGGTTGTTGCTGGGGGGCTGCAGCGCCGTTGCGCGGATGCAGGCCGAACGGCAAGCGTCGGCTGTTATGAGATCGACCGATCGATACCGATAGTCTTCGACACCTCGCTTTTGTCGGATCGGGCAGATTTCGCCTTGGAAGCAACTGCCGAAAAACCTGACTGCCCGGCCGTTGGATGGCGGAAACTCACAGATGAAATTGAGCTTAAAAATCAATTTGTTACAGAGGGGCCAGATTCATCGAGTGGGAATGATTCGCGGCCTTCAGTGACGATCGGCAACAATCGAAGAACCCCGCTCAACACGCTGAAATAAAGCAACCCGACTGGCCGAGGCGTTGATAGAGGTCGCAAACAGTGCCGGTTGCGAGAGCGTGGCCTATGTCACGGACATGAATCAACCGCTGGCATCGGCCGCCGGCAACGCGATCGAAACTCTGAATGCCATCCAGCTTCTGACGGGAGATCACACCGATCAACGATTGCTGGCGCTCACTTTGCTACTGGGTGGTGAGCTGTTGTGCCAGACGGGCATCTCTCCCTCGCTGGCCGAAGGCGAGACGAAGATCGCCGACAGTATCCGCTCCGGCGCGGCTGCGGAGACCTTCGCCCGCATGGTTGCAGCACAAGGCGGTCCTAGCGATCTGGTCGAAAACCCGTCCGCCCATCTTGCGCAGGCTGACATCATCGTGCCGGTCCCGGCGGAAGCCAGCGGCCGGATCGTCGCTTGCGACGCCCGGGCGATTGGATTGGCAGTCATCGAGCTTGGTGGAGGCAGGCGCGCGCCATCCGACACGATCGATCATTCCGTTGGCTTCACCGACCTTGCTAAGATCGGGACCACAATCGAGCCCGCCAGCCCCATCGGTTACGTCCATGCCCGCTGTTCGGATGACGCGGACCGCGCCGCCGCGGCGCTGCGTGCAGCCTACACCTTCGGTCCGAGCGATCCACAGGAGGTCGACTTGATAGGCGCACGCATCGACGCTCGGTCGCTGTCTGCATTGAGCGAAGATCCATGACTCGGGCGCTGCTTCTGGTTCTCGATTCCGTCGGCATTGGCGGAGCCCCCGATGCAGCCGCCTTCGGCGACGAGGGAGCAAACACGGTCGGACACATCGTGCGCGCCTGCCGTGACGGCCTGGCTGATGACCCGTCGCTAAGACGGGGACAGTTGCGGATACCCAACCTCGTCGACATGGGTCTCGGGTCGGCATTGAAGCTGGCCAGCGGCGACTCATTCGGTCTTGGCCCCTGCCGCAACGGTGCTTGGGGCGTAGCCGCCGAATCGAGCTCAGGTAAAGACACCACATCGGGCCATTGGGAGCTGGCCGGGGCGCCAGTGACCGAGCCCTGGACGACGTTCCCCAACGAGACACCCGTATTTCCCGATTGGCTGCTTCAGGGGCTGATCAACGAAGCGGGCCTAACCGGCACTCTGGGCAATTGTCACGCTTCGGGAACCGAGATCATCAAATGGCTCGGCGAAGAGCACCTCAGCAGCGGAGAGCCGATCGTCTACACCTCAGCCGACAGTGTGGTTCAGATCGCTGCGCACGAGCAGGCATTCGGGCTCGACCGGCTCTATGCGATCTGCAAGATCACCCGGAAACTGGTCGATCCGATCAATGTCGGCCGGGTCATCGCCCGACCATTTGAAGGCCAGCCCGGCAGTTTTCGCAGAACTGCGAACCGCAAGGATTTTTCCGTACCACCGAAGTCGGAGACCTTGCTCGACCGTCTCGAAGCGGCCGGCCGGCCGGTAATGACCCTGGGCAAGATCGGCGACATATTCGCCCACCGGGCCACCGGTGACGAACGGAAGGCCGCCGGTAACATGGCGCTGTTCGACCTGATGCTGCAGAGCGTGCCGGACCTTCCCGAAGACGGCTTCATGTTCGTCAACTTCGTTGACTTCGACAGCGAGTTCGGCCACCGCCGCAACGTCGCCGGGTATGCCGATGCGCTGGAAGCATTCGATGTGCGCATTCCGGAGCTTTTCGACATTCTGGCGCCCGATGATCTCTTGGTGATCACCGCCGATCACGGTAACGATCCGACCTGGGAGGGCACAGACCATACCCGCGAGATGGTGCCTGTCCTGTGCCGGACGGTTCCGCAAACCGGCGTCACGCCTTTGGGCTGCCGGAAGTTCACAGATGTCGGCGTGACGCTGGCGGAGTGGCTGGGGTTGGCCGGAAACGGCGTCGGTACGAGTTTTCTCAAGAACATAACGAGCGGCGGGCAATCATGACTACGCTCGATCCCGTTGCCTAGGCTCAGGATCCCTGAGCTGCGCCCTTTGGCACGATACGCACATGCTGTGCCCACGTCTCAACTGCGATCCGGGCTCCCCGTCAATGGACGAGGTCCTGCCCTTAACAGGGAACCATGTGGTTCTCACATCTATCAGGTCAGGAGGCGCTGATGAGCGTTGAAGGCAGGCTTTCGTGGAACGACATGATGACAATCCCGGCGAACCAGCTCCATCGAGATGGCCGCTTGCCGCTCACCATCTTCGATGAAGCCGCTCCCATGTTCTCTCGGCTCGCCCGGGAGGTGGCGGACCTCATCAAGGAGAACAACGACGCTGATCGACCAACAGTGCTCATACAACCGGTCGGTCCGAAGAAGCATTTTCCGGAACTCGTTGAGATCACAAATCGCGAGCGCATCTCCTGGCGACGCGTCGTGTCGTTCAACATGGATGAGTGGATGGACTGGCAGTGCCGCCTCTTGCCCGTGGACCATCCCTGGTCGTTCAAGGGGTACATGTTGCGCAACCTGTTCTCCCTCATCGACACCGATCTACAGCCCGCCGAGGACAATCTGCACTTCCCCACGCCAACTAACATGGACCGGTATTCCGACATGATTGCCGAGGCCGGCGGAGCCGACCTTTGCTATGCCGGTTTCGGTTTTTCAGGCCACATTGCCAACAATGAGCCGCCGGCCTCCCGCTGGTGGCGCGTTGGGCTGGACGACATGCGAAACTCAGTCACGCGCATACTTCCGCTCAACGATGAGACGCTTGTCGCGTTCGCGCACCGGTCTGCTGGCGGTGACACCTCCATGATCCCGCCCATGGCGGTCACGATCGGCATGTCCGACATTCTATCGTCCAAGAGGCTTCTGCTGATCAGCGATGGAGGGCCTTGGAAGCAGCACACCCTTCGCGTTCTGCTCATGCACGAGCCGACGGTCGATTATCCGTGCACGCTCGCCCAGGAGCATGCCAACTGCGAGGTTTGGGTCGATGCGCGCACGGCTGAGGCGCCGCCCCGGATCATCACCGACGCACAATGACGCGTCCGGCCGGAGCGCCGATCCATCGAGCCTAACTGTTCGTCGCAAAGACAGGGCTCGACCGATCGATACCGATAGTCTTCGACACCTCGCTTTCGACGGATCGGGCAAATTTCCCTTTGGAATCAACAGCCGAAAAATCTGACTGTCCGACTGTCGGATGGCGGAAATCCACAGTAATTTTATTATCATAAAACAAAGCGTTACGCGGAGTCGCAGTAATGGAGTGGGAATAGGCGCGTAGCATAGCAGGGCACCGAGCGGAGCCACCCGAAACTCAGTCGTCCGCCTCAAAAAGACCTGCGCCGAAATGGCTGCCGCGGCCAAGCAGGAGCGGGCCGATGACGGGTTTTGCGAACCTCAGCTGCGCGCGGGCTGAGAGGCCGCCACGCGGGCCAGTCGTATCTCTAAGTACCTCGATCTCCGGCCGCGGCAAACCACGGCGCGCGCATTCCTCAAGGATGTCCTGCCGAATTGCCTCGTCTTCCGGTATGCGGCGGGCGTGGCGCGTCGGCCGGTAGCGGGTACGTGAGACCCATAGCCGCGATTGCCCGAACAGCGCATCATCGTTCCTCAGCGGAGCAGAGCTGCGCGACAGGCGCAGGCGACCGTTGCGACCGGCCTTGACATGCTCAAGGCCGGATAGGGCACGGTCGAGCAGGCGGAGATCGCGCCGCATCTGCCTTTCCGTCTCCCGCCGCTTCTTCGTGTCGGGCTCTTTGGAGCGGTCGGCGAGCGCCGGGGCGATCACGGCAAGCCGGTCCAGCCTGCCGTCGCCGTTGCAATCGTCGGCGAGGAAGAACAGATGCTCATGCCGGCCCGACCGTTTCGGGCGCCCGTCCGGCTCGTGACCGGTGAAGAACGTCGGCAAGGCCTCGCGGCGACCGAGCGCGCGCCACTCCGCCTCCGCCCGAGCCATGACGGCGCGGCGCAGCGCCCGCGCGATCGCCTCGGCTGCGGAGGCCGACGGTGCCGTCTCAAGATCGATGGCGAAGATGTGCAGCAGAGGTGCGGCGTCTGGCACGGGCGCCATCAGGCCGAGGCCGACGAAGCGACCGTCGCCGATGGTAAGTGGCCCGGTCACGGGCTGCGGGAATGTGATCTCCACATGTCGCAGACGGCCGGTGAAACGTCGACGCATGTCCGTATCGTGCGGCCGAAAGCGTTTCGCCCGCTCGCCCATGCGTCGGAACGGCTCCGCCTGTACGCGAATGTCGACGTCGCGCGGATCGTAGCCGGCATGCCGCAAGGCGGTCGCCACCGCAACGGCGGCAAGGCTCCCGTCTTCGACGCGTTCAGAGCCCTTGATCCTGCCGCGGCGCTTCGGTTGCTCCGGCAGCACGGCCGGTGTCACCGTTCGCCAGCGTCGGGCGTAGCGGTGGTGGTCGCTGCCTTCAATTCCGTAGTGCCGCAGCATGCCGCGATCCTCCGCGGGTGTGAGGATGGATTCGTGGAGGATTTCCCCTGTCTCGGGCTCGACAAGCGAAAGGCTTTGCCCTGACAGCGCCCAGCTTAAGCGTTCCTTGTTGAAAGGGCAGTCCGGCGGGATCTCCACCAGCACGCGCCGAATGGCGGGCGAGGTGTAGTCCATGCCGATGCTGGGCAGCGATATGAAGCGGACACGGCAGGCAATGTCGGCGGCGCCTGCTTGGTCGCCGGTCACCAGCCGGTCGATCTCAGGGTGCTCCTCCGGCAGCTCCGCCTTGAGGCGGGCGACAGCGACGTCACGCACGGCCTTGACCAGGTCTGCCGCCAAGGTTTGCGCGGCGGGATGAAAGCGCTCTGTGCCCTCCACGGGGCACAGCTCGAAGAGCAGGCGTGCTGGCGGCCGGTCGTAGATGATCGTGCGAGAAGCGGGTTTGGGTGGCTGTCGGAAGAGCGTCTTGCTCCTGCGTCCCTTGCCCTCGGTCTGGAAGCGTTCGCCGCTGGCTGCGTAGCGGGCTTTCAGGCTGCTCAGTGAGCCGTCCGTGGGGCAGGCGGCATCGTCGCCCGGTCGTCCCGATCCTGCCGGCCTGGCGATAGCGCAGCCCGATTCCTCAAGGCGGGCTTCGGCCTCATGCCAGCCGCAGATTCCGGCGTGTGCATAGGCTGCGTCCATGCCGTGTCCGAGCGTATGCAGTCGCTCCGCCAGCGTGCAGATGTGGCGGGCCTCAGCATCACCGTCCTCGAAATGCCATGCGTAAAGGATCGGAACGTCGGCATCGAAGAGAACCGGGCGCACAACCTTGCCAACGCGAATCTCGGAGACCCGGCGCGGATCGCCGCCCACGGCATCGAGATCGTTGTTGGGGACGAAATAGTTGGTAGCACGCAGATTGCGCTTCGCCGGCGCTGCGATCAGCGGCGGACCGAGCCGCTCCAGCCAGAGGAGGGCCGCGTCTTTCTCTTCGTCCGGCTCGGTGCCAAAGCGTCCGCCGTACGCACCGGCGACCAGCGCCTGGAACAGCCGGAACGGGGCAGGCGGCCAATCACGTGTACCGCGATCCTTGTCGCGTATTCCGTGATAGCGCCCATCGACAAGGCGCACGTCGATGAGGAGCGCACGCGCAGGCATGACGCGCTCCTAGCTTTTCTTCTTGAGATCGGCTTTCGCCTGCGCTTTGGAGAAGGTCGCCTGCCTGTCAGGGCCGACGCCGTAGGCTGCCGCCGCACCCGACGCGTAGTTGCGTACCGCGTCTTCCTCCAAGATGACCGGCGAGCGAACGCCACGGCGCTCCACCATCTCCCAGGTCGCGGGCGCGTCCGGGTCGAGCGTGAGCAGGCAGCCCTGCCGGAGAAAGCCGTCCTGCGGCTCGACTGCCGCTACCAGCGCAAGGCCGAGGATGTAGCGCCTCATAGCGTTGCCGTTGTCGCCGCCGATCTGGCGGAGCGCCACTAGGTTCACCGTCACGTCTCGATGGATAGCGCCGCGAACCACGATGCCGCCATGCGAGTTGACGGCTGGGACGTGCACGAAGCCGCGCTGCGCCAGCGGGCTCTTGGTGTCGCCCTCTGCTTTCTTCTTCTTGTCCTCGGAGAACACATCAAGGTCGGAATAGTCCGTGGGCGGGACATATTGTGCGGAGCGGCGGATGGGATCGACGTCCCAGGCGCGGATGACGGCCTGCACGACGCGCGGCAGTTTGGCCTGCGTATCGCGTGAATCCCAAGCGCCGAAGACAAGCGAGGTCGGCGAAAGCTTTGCGATGCCATTGGCGTCGCCGGTATCGAGAAGCTGCTTGAAGGCAGCGTTGCTGTCCTCGGCAAGGTCGGAGGAACGCACGATGGCGTCGCCCAGCCGGTGCCCGGCATCGAGCAGCGACACGCTGCGCTCGTTGTCGATGGCGATCTCCACCTGCGGCACCAGCGCGGCAAGCGGGTTCTCCGGATCGCCCGGCCGGGCCTTCTTGAAGAGCGGCTCCATGCGGTTGGCCTGGGCGCCGACGGAATCCACCTGCGCAACCTTGGTCCCGTCAGAGAGCTCGTCGATGTTGTAGGGGATTGCGTCGTTCGAGGCGTAGGTCGGCGGAAAGATCACGCCGCCCGGCCCCTCCACGGGCAGGAGTTTTTGGCGCAGCGTGAGCGCTACCCGGCCGCCGGGATCGTCGGCCCATTGGTTGATTGTGTCGGTGGTGACGGCGGTGGCGTCGGTCATGGGGTGAACTCCTCCTCAGCTTTGACGATGCAGCGGGCCTGACCCTCCTGGCCGGGCCATCCGAGCTGCATGCGAAATGTGCGAACGGGAAATCCGAGGCTCTGCGCGCCAAGGACGGCGCGCGCGAGAACGGTGGAAAGCGCGGCATTCGACACGCCGTATCGGTAGGAAAGCTTGTCGCGGCGGTCGGAGCGCTCCGGCCGGGCATGCTCCAGGCCGATCGACGCCAGGAGCTCCACCAGCGGGTAGCCGACCATCTGCACGGACCCTTGCAGATTGGGAGAGAAGCCGGCGTCGAGCGGAATGTAGTCGCGCCGCCAGTCGAAGCGGAAGCTGCTTGATTGCGGTGCCGACACGGAGAACGGGTCCGCCGCAGCGTCGGCGAGCGCATTGGCGCCAAGGCCCTCGATCATCTTGAGCGCGTCGCGCGCCAGCGCCCCGCCGGGATAGCCAGCCGCACCGGCCCAGAATTTTACGTTGTCGCGCCCGGTCGTGTTGAGGTCGTCGGCCCAATGGCCGACAGGGATTGTGTGCGGACCATCCGTCAGGACAACTGGCATGGCGGCCGGTGAGGCGGGGAGGGGGCAGGGATATTCCGCGCCGAGTGCATCGACTTCGTTCGCAAGGACGATCGTCTCCACGTCCCAGCGCGCGGTGGTGAGATCGGAGTCCTCAGGGGCGATCGCCTTGACCTCCGCGCGCGTCAGGAAGCCGACGACCGCAACGATCGGATCGTCCGGGCCATCCGCATCGAGCATGAACGTCGCCTGTGTCTCCAACGGTTCGTACTCAAAGCGGCACGTACACGGCCCACACAAGACCTCCGCTGCCTCCATGAAGCCCAGGCACGCAAACACCTGGCCGGGATTGCGTAGGTCGACGGGGATGCTCGCCGCGGCCATCAGGCGGCCTCCTCTGAAGGCGTGTCATCTGCTTCCGCCTGTGAGGACGCGCCGCTTTCAGACGCAGCATCGTCCGGCGCCGCTTCGTTGTGCTCGCGCGATGCCGCAGCGTCGGCCGCGCGCATCAGCGCCTCAAGCCAGGCGAGGCCCCACGGCCCCCAATGCGCCTGCAGGCGCGCAAAGCGCAGCGCTGCGTCGCGCGCGACCGGCGCATTCTTCTCCGGCATGTGTTTCTCGTCGAGCGGCGGGATCACCGGGCGCGCATGGCCGTGATGCGCGGCGATCAGATGCAGCGCCAAGTCACGCAGTTCATCGTCAAGGCCGTCAAAGGTCTTGGCGTCGATCACGTCGACGAGCGAACCGAATTCGTGGCGATAGGTCTCATCGCCCATCTTGAGGACGCTTGGGCTGCCGCCCTTCTTGAACTTGGCAAGCGCTTTCTCCGGATCACCCGCCCAATGCGGCTTACCGGCGAAGCGCTGCCAGTTCCGGCGTGCCTTGCCCCAATCGTGGTTTGCCGCGGCCATGAAGATGACTTGACGAAGCGCGTCCGGCAGGCAGAGCCGCCGGCAGATGTCATCGGCCTTGGCCGCGGCGTCGTGGTGATGGTCGGCAATGGTCTGATCCGCCTTGGCAAGGCCGCCGCCATGATCGCCGGCGCGCGCGCCGAGCCACCGCTCCACGCGCCATTCCAAAGCGTCAGCCTCGCCCGCCTCATCGTCGCGAGCGGACACGATGCGGCGATAGGCGATGCGCCAGTTCTTCTCGTCCTTCTTCTTCGTTGCGTCACGCTCTGCGTCGCTGGGCTTCACACACTGAACGCGAAAGCCGATCTCCTGCAGGCGCTCCAGGCTCCACAGCGACCGCCCGCCGGGCTCCTCCTCGATCGTCTCGGGGTGATGTTTCTCGTCGATCGTGGAGGGCGGCGCGTCCGCCTTGGGGTCGGGCATGCCGGACGCGCTGAGCCCGCCAAGCGCGGCGCTGAGCACGATCGTCCGCCCGGCGATATCGCGTTCCAGGTACTGTTTTGCCGTCTCGCTGAGTTCGCGCAGACGCCAGGTTCGCTCCACCGCGCGGTCGTGGCCAAGCGTGACCGCGACGATTGCGTTTGGTGTCAGCGGTGGCTGGGCTGACGTCTCGTCGTCGTCCGCCTCGCCCGGCGTGGCAGCCCTTTCGTCGTCTTCGGCTTTGGCCAGACGCTTCAGCACGGCCTTGGCGCGCTTCTGCATCAGATCGGCGGTGCGCCAGGTCTCGGTCTCCAGCATCTCGGAGAGATGCGGCCGCGCGACATCGAAATAGTCGTTCAACTGGCGAAGGGTGTGCTCTGTATCGTCCTCCTCGCGGACCGGCAGCAGAGCCCGCCACAGAAGCTGCGTCTGCGGCTTGTCGTCATCCTCCCAGCCGCGCAGCCACGGCGCGACGTCGGCGCGGCCGGTATGCGTATCGAGAGACGTCATAGCCCAGGCGTCGACATCGGCGCGCCGCAAGGCAGGGCGCAAAGGCGCCGGCGTGGTGGCGCATTGGGCGGCCTCTGCGAAGTCCGCGTCGCCGCGCAGCCGTTTCAGCGCGCCGGGGCTGACATTGCGCCGGCCGTCCTCGCGCGTTTGCCACGGCCCGCGCTCAAACGGCGCGCGCAGAATCTCTATCTCGTCGGCCTTGATCTCGACTTCCGCGGTCTTGTCGGCGCTGCCCGACGGTGAGGGGAAAACGTCGATCAATGAGCCCGTGGTGAGCTTGCCGAGCCGGTTGACGCGTCCGAGGCGTTGCACCATGCGCTCCCACGCCACGAGATCGCAGACCATGTGGTCGGCATCGAGATCGACTCCGACCTCGCCGGCGGAGGTGGCAACGAGAAAGGCAGGCATGTCCGCCGCCGGCGCCGCTGTTTCGTTTGTGTGCTTCGGCGAGAAGCGTTTGAACGCGCCGCTCTCGGCCAGGGGCTCGCGCTCGCGTACGCGCCGCGAGCCCACGATCAGCTCGATAGTGTCGGTGAAGCCGCTGCGCCGTTTGTCGCCACGTTCCGCCAGGGCCTGCTTGATCTTGCCTTCGAGATCCTTGTGGACCGCTTCCGCTGTCCCTCGGCTGTTGCAGAAGACGATGACGCGCCGGCCGCCTTCGCCGCGCGCCCAGGCGCGCTCGGCCAACGCATTCGCCAGGTCGCCGGCGGCCACCTGCGGCTCGATCCGCAGCCATTTCGGCGCTTCCAGGCGTTGGCCGACGAAAGCGTCTTCTGCATCGCTCTGTTCGAGATTGAATACGTAGCCGCCGGAAGCGCGCCCGGTCGCTGACAGCGTCAGAAGGTGCATGGGCCGCGCCGGCAGCGACGAGCGCTCGCGATCGTCACCTGCGAAACGGCGCACCTGCTCCACCAGCGCTTGGAAGGGCGGCACCAGATGCGCTTCGTCGAGCACGATCAGCGCGTCGCAGCCGAGCAGCGCCGCATGCACCGGACGCATACGGCGCGAGGTGTTGTAACCTGAAAAGAGCAGGCGGGAGCCGATCATGTCGACCGTGCCCACCACGATCGCCGGCGCGGCGGGGTCCTCAAGCCAGCGGCGGTTGTCGGCAAGCTGCCCGCGCAGCGTGGAGACGGCGAGTTCGTCGCCGTCGTCAAGACGTAGGCGCTGGCGCAGGTGGCGCACGATAGGCGAGGTGCGCGCGCCGTCGCCGAGCTTATCCGCTAGCTTTTGTGCCTCCTCCGTCGCCTGATCCACCACGGCGCGGCGGTCGACCACGTAGATCAGCCGCCGCGGCAGCCGCGTTTGTGCTTCTTCACGGAGGTCGAGCGCCGCCAGCCAGATCGCCATGACCGACGTTTTTCCAAGGCCGGTGGGGATGTCGCAGGCGTCGGGCATGTCGCCCGCCGCCATCTGCGCAAAAAGCCGCGCCTGCCAGGGGAAGGGCGGAAAACCGGTCAGTTCGCAAAAATCGTCCTTGAACGGCATGGGCAAGTTAGCGTGGTCCGGGGATTGGGACGGGTCGGAGAATGGAACTTGATGCAACTCTCAGGGGGGACAACGGGGCATCATAGTTCACTCTATGTTCCTGCCACTCACAGTGTCAATGCAGTTGCGCTTGGTGCCCGCAGGGCGGGCACGGCCGAAGTCCTGCCCGCGGTTTGGGACAACTAAATGTCTCAGCTCTTTGCGATCAAAAACTACTGAGCCGAGGTCGTAAGGCGCGCTATGCGCACTCAGGGAGCGCGAGAAGATTGTTCGGAGCTTCTCCGTCGGCTTCCGTCTTCAGGTATTTGTTGCCGTAGCGACTTACGGCTACAACGACCTCGACCTCATGCCCGTTGCGTTGGACGTAGTAGGCATGCAGCCGAGATTCGATATCTCGCACAGCACTTTGCTGGTCTCGTTTGCCCCATGCGCCGCCGATGTTGCGAATGCGCTCCCAAGGGTTGGGGCGATCTGTCTTGTTGATACAAGTCACTTGTCGTCTGGCCATGCCATGGCCTCCTTAACCCGGTCAGCAGCCTTGACCGGGCGCCGGTTTTCGGAGAGCTTCAGGCGTCTGTACCAAGACAGCGGGCTGCAAAGCTCGTGGGCATCGAGGGAGTTCGGTCTCTTCGCTAAGGCCGATCCCCCGATGCCTGATGTTATCGAAACGAGAGCGGTTCCGAAGAATGAGGCTTGAAATATCCACAGGTTTGTTCTAGGAAAAGCAAAGCGTAGCTGCGCAATCCGTGGCCACCCGCCACGGCCTCATTGAAGCTAGGATACGCACAGCGGCAGCCAACGTGGACTAGTACATCGCAGCTACGCCCCATTCCCCCAAACCAGCATGTTACGAGGCGGGATGGCGGAAGGGTGGGTTACTTCGGCAGAGGACTGTATTCAGAACAGAGGTGATTAAGCGGCAGGCTGATAACTTCTAGACAGCTACTATTGAGCACAACGGATTGTTCATGGTGAAGCAGATCGCCGATGGCTCCAATGTTGATTGAGCCAATGTTGTACGTACTGACTTCAGACTATCTGCGCTGCGGCCGGATTTGCACGCCAGAACAGGTTCTGGGTACCGTTGGCTAGGTCGGCGTGTGCTCTCGGTCACCGGCGAGACGTTCCAGTGCAAGTTCCAGACCTTCATTGAAAATCAGTCGCTTGAGCACTATGACTCCCCCGGAGACCACCAAGAGATCAGGCTGTGACTACCAGGAGCAGTGGGCATATTCGGGCCAAGGACCACGGCGATACCGCGGTCAGGAAGGTCATCGGTCGCGCTCCCGATGGGAAGCGCGGCTCTTGGCGTGTCGTGGCCGACAATGGAAAGATCAGGACCATAAAGGCGGCCCCCTCATCCATGAGAGCAATGGACGAGGCCATGCGCATGTATGGCTGCGCATTGCAGCGTCTCGCCGATCGCTAAGAGGCACTACAGGCTAAAGCTGGCCGACGCCCTGGAGGCTCATGATCTAGCCCTTACGCTGGGCGGCATGCTTGGTGTTCCGCATCCGGGGTTGATCGAATCGGCGATTGCACGGCCATACAATGGGTATTACCGGCGGATTCACCAGAAGGCTGCTGCGCTGGTCGAGTCCCTGGCGAGCAACCATGGTTTCGCCGATGGAAACAAGCGCACGACCATTATCCTCATGCACATGCTGATCACAAAAAGTGACTACCGTCTCGTTTCGCTAGATGATCAAGAGTCTTTGGAGAGGGCGGCCGAGCAGATGGTCTTGGACGTGGTCAATCACGATCTGCCTTTTGATCAGCTTGTGGAGTGGTTCCGGTTGCGAATTCGCAGGATATGATAGGGCGACACGTCGAATTGTGGCTACGCTGCAACGAGATAGAAGTCGCAGTGCCGTCAAGCGCCGCCGCAATTGGCCTGCCTATATCTAAGTATAGCCGCGTGACGGATTGCCTCTTGGCAGCGGGCTGATTCGCCGCTTGCCCTCCTGTTTCATTCCCGCTTTGATGAACGTCTCGTAGCGTTGCAGGCGGAGATCGTTGCGTCATGCGTTCCGCTCCGGTCGATGCCAGGCCCGATCCGGCGAAGCAGCTTGCGCTTGAGCTTCCCGCCCCGCCGGCTGATGCCAACACGCCGCTGTTGGGCGCAAGAATCTTGAATGAGTACGTTTATTGTCCGCGGCTCGCCTTTCTTGAATGGGTCGATGGCGAGTGGGCGGATTCCGCCGATACAGAGCAGGGGCGGCGCGTGCATGTGCGGGTCGATTCCGGCGGCGGCAAGCTGCCCGCGCCCGACGAGACCGAAGAGCGGCCGGACTTTGTCGCGCGCTCCGTCACGCTGGCGTCGGAGCGCCTCGGCATCATCGCCAAGATGGACCTGATCGAAGGCGAGGACGGGACCGTCTCGCCGGTCGACACCAAGAAGGGCAAGCGCCCGCATGTCGCCGAAGGCGCGTACGAGCCGGAGCGCGTCCAGGTCTGCGCCCAGGCGCTGATCCTGGAGGATGCCGGCTACAATGTGGGCGAGGGCGCGATCTGGTATGCCGGCTCGCGCGAGCGTGTGAAGGTGGTCTTCGACGAGGATCTGCGCGAACGGACCCGCACCGCCATATCCGACCTGCGCCTGGCAGCGGCTGCCGGACGCCTTCCGCCGCCCTTGGTGGATAGCCCCAAATGCGTGAAGTGCTCGCTCGCCGGCATCTGCCTGCCCGACGAGATCGCCTTCTTCAAGAAGGGCAGGGCGCCGCGGCCGCTCAATCCTTCAGCCGACACGGCACTGCCGCTTTATGTGCAGACGCCCGGCGCGCGCATCGGCAAGTCCGGCGAAGTGCTGGTCGTGGAGGCGGACGGCGAGAAGACCAAAGTATCGCTCGGCGATGTCTCGCAGCTCGTGATTCACGGGCCGGTCTCGCTCAGCACCCCGGCGCTCGGCGCATTGCTGCGGGAGGAGATTCCGGTCACCTGGGCATCCACGGGCGGATGGGTGCTCGGCCACACCATGTCGAGCGGCCACCGCAACGTCTCCATCCGCATCGACCAGTACCGCGCCGCCTTCGACACGCGCCGCAGCCTGGCTTTTGCGCGCGGCCTGGTCGCCGCAAAGATCCGCAACGCCCGTGTCTTCCTGCGCCGCAACAGCAAAGGCGGCGACGCGAGCGTGCGCGACGAGACGCTGAAGGCGCTCACGCGCCTAGCGGACCGCGCCGCGCATGCGCCGAGCGAACCGGAACTGCTCGGCATCGAAGGCGAGGCGGCCGCGCGCTACTTCCGCCTCTTCGACGCCATGTTCGCCGATACGGCCAAGGACTTTCCCGCCTTCGCCTTTGACAAGCGCACGCGCCGTCCGCCGGCCGATCCGGTCAACGCCATGCTGTCGCTCGGCTACGCGCTGCTGACGCGCACCTGGCTGAACACGCTCGCCGCAATCGGCTTCGATCCCTATCTCGGCTTCTTTCACCGGCCGCGTTTCGGACGCCCGGCGCTGGCGCTCGACATGATGGAGCCGTATAGAGCCATCCTCGCCGATTCCACCGTCATCCAGGCGGTGAACAACGGCGAGGTGAAGCCTGACGGCTTTGTCGCCGCCGGACCGGCGGTCAACCTCAAGCCGCATGCGCGGCGGGCCTTCATCGCCGCCTATGAGCGCCGTCTCGACCAGGAGGTGACGCATCCGGTCTTCGGCTACCGCGTCTCCATGCGCCGGCTCCTGGAGGTGCAGGCGCGGCTGCTCGCCCGTTTCCTCGCCGGAGAGATCGACGCCTATCCACACTATCTGGTGCGCTGACGGCCATGGTGGAGGAACGGCTTTACATCGTCACCTATGACATTGCCAACGACCGCCGCTGGCGGCGCATCTTCAAGCTCATGCACGGCTACGGACGCTGGCTGCAATTGTCGGTGTTTCAGTGCCGGCTGACCGCCAGGCGCCGGGCGGAGATGGCCATGCGCCTGGAGGCGGCGATGAACATGAAGGACGATCACGTGCTCATCCTCGACCTCGGCGTGGCCGACGCAGTGGACCCGCGCGTGGAGAGCCTGGGGCGTCCGTTTGAGAGTGTGAAGCGCACCGCAACCGTGATATGAACGCGTGGGTTGCAGGCGTCGTGTACTGATCCGCCGCGGCCTGGCGAGCGCTTCGATGGCGCGGCCGGGCCGGGCAGGTCTCGCATGGCGGGAAACGCATTGATTTTCGGCCGGCTCTTTGACATCGTGAAGACGTGGAAACGCTCAGCGTGGACGGCGTAAAGGCTTCCAACGGCCACCGCTCGCAAGACGCCCGGATCAGCGCGTTGCTGCAAAGGGATGCGAGCAGGCCACTCCGCGGCGACTTAAGCCGCGGCCTCATTGAAGCAAGACATCACCAAGCGAACGCTACAAGAATCGGGAACGACTCCGCGGCGACTTAAGCCGCGGCCTCATTGAAGCAACAAGTATCGCATCGTCGTCAGTTGCCAGGACCTACAGACTCCGCGGCGACTTAAGCCGCGGCCTCATTGAAGCGCGGTGCCGTCGCAGGATGTGCTTTACGTTATGGCGCGGACTCCGCGGCGACTTAAGCCGCGGCCTCATTGAAGCCAAGGAGCAGCTCGCCGACATCCGCCGCATGCTCGCGGCCACTCCGCGGCGACTTAAGCCGCGGCCTCATTGAAGCGCGTTCGATGCCGCCGGCGACTTCAGCGCCGCGGTGCGCGACACTCCGCGGCGACTTAAGCCGCGGCCTCATTGAAGCCTGTTGGGGCAGTTGGTGGGCGCCGGCGCGCTCACCGAGACTCCGCGGCGACTTAAGCCGCGGCCTCATTGAAGCAACGCAACCTCCGCTTCCTCTGTAAATTCATGACGCCACTCCGCGGCGACTTAAGCCGCGGCCTCATTGAAGCCTGCACAAACAAGCCGAAGGCATCACTCGCATTGCCGAACTCCGCGGCGACTTAAGCCGCGGCCTCATTGAAGCCATCGGGGTCGGGTCCGGTATTTCACGACCATCTATAGTACTCCGCGGCGACTTAAGCCGCGGCCTCATTGAAGCCGAGCTTACGCGTTGGTGTGGAATGAGTGGTATAGAGACACTCCGCGGCGACTTAAGCCGCGGCCTCATTGAAGCAGGATCGCAGATGAATGGGTCATACTCACCGGCACCAACACTCCGCGGCGACTTAAGCCGCGG
>JANQKG010000012.1 GCA_028281235.1 Afifellaceae bacterium
CGAGACATGCAGGCTGGAGCCCATCACCAACCCATTCGGAGCAAAGGTGTTACCCATGTCTCCGGAATAAACTGTCACCTATGTGTCCGGAATGGACCGTCGGGAATATGGAGGCCTCGGCCGGAATCGAACCGGCGTATACGGATTTGCAGTCCGCTGCGTCACCACTCCGCCACGAGGCCATAACGGGTGCGTTACCAGACCGAGATTGGCACCACAAGCAATTGCCCCGAGCGCTCAAGGTGCGCTGTCGCGCGGGATCGGCTATGGCCGCTTCCTCAGGCCTTAGATGGGGTGCAGGCAGGTGAATAGCCAGCGCGGCACGGGCTACATGACTGAGATTGCGCGGTGACGCTCCTGGTGCTCGCCCTTGCGCTGGCGATCGATCGCCTGGTCGGCGATCCGCGCTTTCTATGGTCGCGCGTGCCGCATCCGATTGTGCTTGCGGGGCGTGCAGTTGAACGCCTCGATGCGCGGCTGAACGATGCCAGCCGCGACGCTGCTGAGAGGCGGCGGCTCGGCCTGATCGCTGTGGCGGTGCTGATGGCGGGGGCCGCAGCATTGGGGGTCGCGCTACGCACGCTGCTTGCGATGCTGCCTGCCGGTTTCATTGTTGAGGCGGTGCTCGTTTCCGTCTTCATCGCCCACAAAAGCCTGATCGACCATGTCGGGGCCGTTCGGCGCGCGCTCATGGCAGATGGCCTGGAGGGCGGACGGCGGGCGGTCGCCCATATCGTGGGGCGTGACGTTTCCACGCTTGACGAAGCGGGCGTGGCGCGCGCCGCCATGGAAAGCGGCGCGGAGAACTTTTCCGACGGTGTGGTGGCGCCGGCCTTCTGGTATGCACTTTTCGGGCTGCCCGGCCTTCTGATCTACAAGGCGGTCAATACGGCGGATTCCATGATCGGCTACCGCTCGGAACGCCACGAGGCGTTCGGCTGGTCCGCGGCGCGGCTCGACGATGTGCTGAGCTACATTCCCGCCCGCCTGTCGGCCGCTCTGCTGGTGATGGCGGCGGCGATCACCGGTGGCGACGCGCGCGCCGCCGTGGCTATCACCCTGCGCGATGCGCCGAAGCACAAATCGCCCAATGCCGGGTGGCCGGAGGCGGCCTTGGCCGGCGCGCTTGGCCTGGCGTTCGGCGGGCCGCGCCGCTACGGCGCGTTGGAGGTGGACGGCGTCTGGCTCAACCGGGACGGACGAGCGGAGGCCGGGCCGGCGGACATCCGTGCCGCAACCCGGCTGATCGACGTCGCCTGGGCGCTCGCCGTGGCACTCGTGGTGGCGCTGGCGTTTATCCTCTCCGCGATTGGGCGATAGCCAGGATCGCATCCAGATCGATATGGGCCTGCAAATGGTCGGCAAGGCCATCCAGCGTCGCGTCCACGCCGGCCTCGTAGCTTGCCGTGGCGCGCGCGCCGAGCTTGGCCAGAAAGGCGCGGCGGAACGCATCGCCGGCGAACAGCCCATGGACATAGGTGCCGATCACGCGCCCGTCGGCGGAGATGGCGCCCTCCGGCCGACCGTCGATCGTGAGCACGGGTCGCGCGCGATCTTCGCCCTCGCTCTGTCCCAGATGGATCTCGTAGCCGGTGACATGAGCACCGCTCTCCACATGGATCGCCGAGACCCGCGACGTGGCCTTGTCGGCGTCAAGCGTGGTGTCGACGGCCAGGAGACCAAGCCCCGGCACCGTGCCGGCGGGTCCTTCAATGCCCTCAGGATCGGCGACGCTGCGTCCAAGCATTTGATAGCCGCCGCAGAGGCCCAGAATGGCGCCATTGCGGCGGTGATGGGCGGCGATGTCGATGTCCCATCCCTCGCGGCGCAGCGCCTGCAGATCCGCAATCGTCGATTTGGAGCCGGGCAGCACAATCAGATCGCAATCGCCCGGGATCGGCTG
Source organism: Afifellaceae bacterium (assembly GCA_028281235.1). Taxonomy (GTDB): domain Bacteria; phylum Pseudomonadota; class Alphaproteobacteria; order Rhizobiales; family Afifellaceae; genus DASWJZ01. The sequence goes on from JANQKG010000012.1 coordinate 1,904, forward strand.
TCCGGGTTCCACGATCAGCACCTCCACCTCTGGCTCGTCGCGGAGCGGATCGAGGTCGTCGAAATTGGCGATGCGCGGGATACGCGGAACGGCGACGCGCAGGCGGGCCCGCGCAGCGTCCTGCTTCACCGCAAGCCCCAGAACATCCTCCGCGGGCAGACGCGAGGCGGCAGCGAAATACGGGACGATGCCAAGCGCCGCCCAGCCGGTGCGCTTCGCAATCTCCGCCAGACCCTCATCGAAAAGCGACGGGTCACCCTGGAACTTGTTGATGAGGAAGGCCTTGATGCGAGAACGCTCAGGGGGCTCCAGCACGGCATGCGTGCCGACCAATGCCGCGATGACGCCGCCGCGATCGATGTCGCCGATGAGCGCCACCGGCACGTCGGCGGCCTCCGCAAAGCCCATATTGGCGATATCTCCGGCGCGCAGATTGGTCTCCGCGGGCGATCCCGCCCCCTCAATCAGGACCAGGTCAGCAGTCGCCGCGATCGTCTCAAAGCTCTCCAGAACGCGCGGCAGCAGTTCCGCCTTCTGATCGGTGTAGCCGCGTGCACTGAGCGTCGCCCAGCGCTTGCCGTGCACCACGATCTGCGCGCCAGTGTCCGTCTCCGGCTTGAGAAGCACCGGGTTCATGTGGATGGATGGCGCAACGCGCGCCGCACGCGCCTGGAGCATCTGCGCGCGGCCGATCTCGCCGCCGTCGGCTGTCACGCCGGCATTGTTCGACATGTTCTGCGGCTTGAACGGGGCGACGCGGAGCCCGCGATCGGCGAAGGCGCGGCAGAGCCCGGCAACGATCAGCGACTTGCCGACATGGCTGCCGGTGCCCTGGAACATGATAGCCGCTGTGGTCATCCTTGCGCGTATAGCGCACCAACAAGAGGGCGAAAGCCCCCTTCCCCCATCAGGCAATCGGCTCGCCGTCGTGGCAAATCCCTGCTACGCTGATTTTGAGGGGATTGAAGGAGAACCAAGATGCGCGTGATCTACCCGATTGCAAGTACCGTCGCGGCGCTGGCGCTCAGCGTGACGATGGCCCAGGCCGCTCCGCTGCAGCCCAATTTCGACACGGTGAGCGGAACCGATGTGATCCAAGTGCACAACAGCTGCCACCAGCGTATCCGCAATCACGGCGGCTACTATCCCAACCACTATCATGGACCCGGCTGCCAGATGATTCCGACCGGCGGTGGCGGCGGCCCGGCTCCAGCCCCGACGCACTGCCACGGCAATGTCCAGAAGCACTGGACGCCGGGCTACGGGAATGTCTGGCACAGCCATGGCGGGTACAATTGCGGTGTTGATGTCTACAACGCAGCTCCGGTTCCCACGCCGGGTTATGGCGGGTGCATCAGTGTGGGCGGCGTTCTGACCGTTTGTCCCTAAGCTACGGCGTGGCCGCGCCTCGCCGCTAAGCGCTTAGAACTCAATCCCCTTCTGCGCCTTCACGCCGGCGCGGAAGGGATGCTTCACCTGCGCCATCTCCGTCACCAGGTCGGCGGCTTCAACGAGTTCGTCCTTGGCGTTCCGCCCGGTGACGACAACGTGCTTCATTGCCGGCCGCGCCATCAGGACTGACAACACCTCATCTGCGTCGAGATAATCGTAGCGCAGCACGATGTTGAGTTCGTCGAGCACGACCATCTGATGCTCGTCGTCCGCGATCAGTGCTTTGGCCTTTTCCCAGGCGGCCTTGGCCGCGGCGATGTCTCGGGCGCGGTCCTGCGTCTCCCAGGTAAAGCCCTCGCCCATCGTGTTGATCGTCACCTGATCGGCGAATTTTTGGAGCGCCGCGCGCTCGCCGGTCTGCCACTTGCCCTTCACGAACTGCACGATTCCGACCTTCATGCCGTTGCCAAGCGCGCGGAAGACCAACCCAAAGGCAGCCGTCGACTTGCCCTTGCCCTTGCCGGTGTGAACGATCAGGAGGCCCTTCTCGATCGTCTTGGTGGCGACGATCTTGTCGCGCGCCTCCTTCTTGCGGCGCATCTTCTCCGCATGGCGGGCGTTGATCTCCGCTTCCGACAAACCTTCGGTTTTCATGCCTCAAACTCCAGTGATGCGTTGCCGGTCCAGGGAGACGTCCGTCCACAATGTCGTCATGCCCGGACTTGATCCGGGCATCCATTCCGTGACCCCTGTGCGCGTCACGATGGCTCCCGAACGGATCGCCGGGTCAAGCCCGGCGACGACGATTGTGGGGCCACATTCGCCGACCACTCAGGCGCCTCCATTATTCGGCGCAACTCATCGTAGGCGCTGTTGCGATGCGGCGCCCAGAGGCCCCGGTCGACCGCCTCGCAGAAACGCTCCGCGATCTCCCTCAGCGCCGGCGGATTGTTTTCAGCAATGAAGTCGCGCACCGCAGCATCCGCCATATAGGCCTCGTAGAGCTGGTCGAAATGGTGATGCTTCACCGCATTCGTGGTGGCGGCGAAGGCGAAAAGATAGTCCACGGTAGCGGCGATCTCGAAGGCGCCCTTGTAGCCGTGGCGCATCACGCCGGCGAGCCATTTGGGATTGGCGGCGCGGCCGCGCACGACGCGTGCGATCTCCTCCTCCAGGGCGCGGATCACCGGCCGCTCAGGCCGCGAGTGGTCGTTGTGATAGGTGCGCGGCGCTGCCCCACGCAAGGTCTCAACGGCCGCCGTGAGCCCGCCCTCGAACTGGTAGTAATCATCGGAATCGAGCAGATCGTGCTCGCGATTGTCCTGGTTCTGCACAACGGCGTCGGTGGTTTTGAGCCGCGTCTCCAACTGCGTTCGCGCGCCCTCTCCGGTTGCGCCGCCGCCATAGGCGTAGGCCGACCATTCCAGGAACGACGCGGCGAGGTCCTTGCGTTCCGCCCAGATGCCCTCGTCGATGAGCGCCTGGAGGCCCGCGCCATAGGCACCGGGCTTTGAGCCGAAGATTCTGAAGGATGCGGCGCGCGTTGCTTCACCCGCTGTGAGGCCGGCTTGCGCAAGCTGAGCGGCGTCGCGGCGAATATTTGCCGCGATCGGATTGACCTCGGCCGGCTCCTGTCGTGCTGCGACCAGTTGCACCGCTTCGTGGAAGAGCGCGATCTGGCTGGGGAAGGCGTCCCGAAAGAAGCCGGAAATTCTTAGCGTCACATCGATACGCGGGCGCCCCATCTCCGCCAGCGAGATGGCTTCCACGCCTGTGACACGGCCCGACGCGCCCTCCCACACCGGTCGTGCGCCGATCAGCGCCATGGCCTGAGCGATGTCGTCGCCGCCGGTGCGCATGTTCGACGTACCCCAGACGGTGAGCGCCATGGCGCGCGGCCATTCGCCCTCGTCCTGGAAGTAGCGCTCCGTCAGGAGATCGGCGGATCGTCGCCCAAGCTCCCATGCCGCAGGCGTTGGGACGGCGCGCACATCGACGGAATAGAAGTTGCGGCCCGTCGGCAGGCAATCCGCGCGCCCGCGCGTCGGCGCGCCGGATGGCCCCGGCGGCACGAACCGGCCGTCAAGCGCGGCGAGCGTGGCGTTGATTTCACGCGCGCCGGAGGTGTCGAGGGATGGCGCGATGTCGTCTGCGATGGATGCGAGGACGGCGTGCGTGTGCGGCAGCGCATCACCTCCCCTCAAGGGGAAGGTTATTGCAGTGCCGGTCTCCCGACAGTGCCTTTCCGTGAGGCTCAGGGCCAGCGCCTCAAGCCGCTCCACCGTGTCACCATGCGTGCGCCAGGGGGCATCGGAGAGCGCGGCAAGCGCCTGCGGCCGTGGCCCCTCCCATCGCTCCGCAAACGCACAGGCGAGCGGATCGAAACCGAGCTTCAGATCATCGGCGAGCGCGCGCAGGAGTGATGCGTCGGCTCCCGTTCCGCCCGCGCTTCTTCCGTTTGCCCGGGGCACGCGTGCCAAGGCGACAAGCGTCTCCGCGCGCTGTTTGCCCACCGGCCCTTCGCCGAGCACATGCAGGCCGTCGCGGATCTGCAGCTCCTTGAGGTCGCAGATGTGCTCGTCGAGCTTGGCGAGAGCCGATTGCTCATCGCGTTTGAAGTCGAGGTTGAGATCCGCGTCGAAGCCGTGCGCCTGCGCCAGCTCGGCAATCTGCGCGCCGACAAGCTTAGCGCGCCGCTGATCACCGGCCTCCGCGGCGGCATATTCGTCGATCAGCGCCTCCAACGCGGCGGCCGGGCCGTAGGTCTCGGCGCGGGCCATGGCGGGCATCAGATGATCGACCACAATTGCCGCACTCCGCCGCTTGGCCTGCGCGCCTTCGCCGGGATCGTTGACGATGAAGGGATAGACGACCGGCAGCGCCCCAAGTGCTGCCTCGGGATAGCATCCTTCAGAAAGCGCCAGCGCCTTGCCGGGCAGCCATTCCAGATTGCCGTGCTTGCCCATATGGACGAGGGCGTCGGCGCGGAACGCGTGGCGCAGCCAGATGTAGAACGCAAAATAGGCGTGCGGCGGAACGAGGTCTGGATCATGATAGGTCGCCTTTGGGTCGAGATTGTAGCCGCGCGCCGGCTGAATGCCGATCACCACGTTGCCGAAACGGTGGACCGGAAGGACAAAGACGCCGTCCGCCACAAAGGGGTCCTCACTCGGCGGCCCCCAGCGCTCCTTCACATCCTCCTGTACGGATGGCGGTAACCCGCTGAAGGCCTTGCGATATTCCGCAAGCGGCAAGGTGATGCGTTCCACATCCGGTGTCGTGCTCTTCTTGCCGAGAGCATTGGTCGGGCCGGCGAGCAGGTGCTCCATCAAAGCGGCGCCCGTTTCCGGCGCGCCGTCGATGGCGTAGCCCGCTTCGGTCATCGCGCTGAGGATGTTGACGGCGGAGGCCGGTGCATCAAGCCCCACGCCGTTGGCGATGCGCCCGTCCTTGTTGGGATAGTTGGAGAGCACGATCGCCACGTGCTTTTCGCTGTTGGGTATCACACGCAGCTTGACCCAGCGCGCCGCCAGGTCGGCGACGAAGGCGATGCGGTCCGGCTTCGGGCGATAGCGGATCGGCCGGCACTGGGTGAGCGGATCAAGATCGCCCGCCTCCTTGAACGATACGGCGCGCGTGATGAGACGCCCGTCGACCTCCGGCAGCACGACATTCATCGTGAGGTCGGTGGGCGAGAGGCCACGCGTAGACTCTGCCCACGCTTCTTCCGATGCGCCGGCAAACGTGACCTGGAGCACCGGCCGCTCGCCATTGTCGAGCACAGTGCCGGCGAAGCTCTGGCTCGGCTGCGACAAAGCAAAAGCCGTCGCGTTCAGGACGATCGCGGGGTCGTGCTCTGCGAGCTTTTCTGCGACGAGCGCCGCGTCCTCCTTGCTCTTCAGGCTGGAGACGAAAAGCGGCAGTGGCGCGAGGCCCCGCTCAGCGAGCGCCGCACACAGGGCGTCCACCGGCTCCGTCTGGCCGGCCTGCACGAGCGCCCGATAGAAGACGACCGCAGCGACGGGATTGTCGTCATCCGGCACTGCGCCATGAAGCCCGGCCGTGGGCAATGGATGTGGCTCGCCGGGCGGGTCGCCTGCGCCAATAAGATGGGCGCAAGTGCGGAGCGCGGAGGCCATGTTCTGCGATCCGCCTTCGACCAGGAATGACCAGAGCGCCCTGGCGTCCGCCTCAGCCATTGTGCCGCACGCGCCGAGGCTCTCATCCCAATTGGCGTCGCCCGGCACGACAACCAGCTTGCTGTTATTGGCGCGGGCGATCCGCAGCGCCTCCTCCAGTCCGTAACGCCAGTAGGAAGCGCCGCCGAGGAGGCGCACCACGACGAGCTTGGCATGCGCCAGGATATCTTCGCCATAAAGATCGACGGAATAGGGATGCAGAAGCTGCATCCAATTGGCCAGGCGCACGGAGGGAAACGGTTCACCGATTGCACGCCGCGCGGCGGCCAGTCCGGCTATCTCCGTATCGGCGGCGGAGAGGATGACGATGTCGCCGGGCGATTGCTCCAGATCGACCGGCTCGGCCTCCCCGGCCAGCGTCCGGGTCTGGCCCTTCAGGATGTGCATGGGCGGGGCACTTCCTTATCGTGTTGTCATCCCGGTTTGCCGCGAAGCGGCAAGACCGGGACCCATGAACACCCACGATCGAGATGGCGGGCCGACGCTCTTCTCATGACGCGTCGGTGTGTATGGGTCCCGGACATGCGCTTCCGCGCGTTCCGGGATGACAGTCGGAACGGTGGTCCGGCAATGACGACAGAACGATGTGTCACGAGCCGCTCAAAAGCCGCTCCAGCGCCGCGCGATCCATGTCCTTCAGCCCGATGACCACAAGACCCGCCCCACGGTTCTCGTCGGGCACGAACCATGTCTCGACGCGCGGACCCACCGCCTGCACCGCTAACAGCGCGTCGCGGTCGTCCATTGCGACGAGCCCCTTGATGCGCAGGACACCGGGAAGCCCCATAGCTGTCCGCACGCGCTCTTCCATCGCGGCGCGATCCGCCGCACGGACATTGAGCACGAAGCTGTCGAAATCGTCGTGGTCGTGATCCTCTTCGCCGGCCAGCTCGTGGTGGCTTTTGCGGGTCTGGCTGTCCTGCTCAGCCGCGGCGGCCTGGCCGAGCAGGATGTCGGCCGGCAAAACGCCGTTGGCGATCTTGAGCGTCTGCGCCTCTTTCCGCCGGTCCGTCGCAATGGCTGATTCAACGCGCGCTAGGCCGGTCTCGTCGACCAGATCGGTCTTGGAGATCACCACCAGATCTGCGCAGCGGAGTTGATCCTCAAACAGCTCCTCAATCGGGTCGTCGTGATCAAGGGACTCATCTGCTGCGCGCTGCTCGGCAAGCTTGGCCTCGTCGGTGGCGACACGACCTTCCGCAATTGCCGCTGCATCGACGACGGTTACCACGCCGTCTACGGTGACGCGGTTCTTCACGCTCGGCCATGCAAAAGCCTTCACCAAAGGCTGCGGCAGCGCCAGGCCTGAGGTCTCGATGACGATGTGATCGGGCGGCGCTTCGCGCGCCAGAATGGTCTCCATGGCGGGAAGGAAATCGTCGGCCACGGTGCAGCAGATGCAGCCATTGGCGAGTTCGATGACCTCGTCCTCACCGCACGCCTCGTCGCCGCAATCCGACAGCACCTGGCCGTCGAAGCCGACATCGCCGAATTCGTTGACAATGAGCGCAATGCGGCGACCGCCGGGATTTTGCAGAAGGTGGCGGATCAGGGTCGTCTTGCCGGCGCCGAGAAAGCCCGTGACGATAGTCGCCGGGATACGGCCGATATCTCCCTTTGACGCGGCACTCATGCCAACTCTCCCTTAAGCGCCAGCGGCAGGCCGGCGGTCACCAGCACGACGCGGTCGGCTACGCCGGCCATGGATTGATTGAGGCGGCCCTGCGCATCGCGGAACTGCCGGCCGAGCGGGGTCTCAGGCACGAGGCCTTGGCCGACTTCGTTGGAAACGAACACGACCAGTCCCGGCAGACGCTTTGCTTCGTCGCACAAAGCCTGGATGCGCAATTCCGTGTCTGCGCCGGCCTCCAAGATGTTGGAGAGCCAGAGCGTCAGGCAATCTGCCAGCACCGCCCGCCCCTCGGCGGCTTCCGCCACGAGCGTATATTCAAGCTGCTCGGGGGCCTCGATCGTGCGCCAAGCGTCACCGCGGCGTTCGCGGTGTGCGCGAACGCGGCGAAGCATCTCAACGTCGCGCGTCTGAGCGGTGGCGATGTAGACGGGCTCAAGCCCGCTTTCCAACACAAGTTGCTCCCCATACGCGCTCTTGCCGGAGCGCGCGCCGCCGAGGATCAGCGCGGTGCCGGTCTTCATTCTTGCGCGAGGCGTTGGTAAGCGGCGCCGACCGCCACGTCGGACGCGGCGGCACTCAGGGTCAGGTTCTTGAGCATGGCTGCTTCAGTAGCAGGCAAGCGCGATCAGCGCGGGGCCGCGTGCAAATTGCTGCGTGGATGTGAGTGTCGTCGAAGCGTTCATATAACCTCCTTGCCGTCCCACCGACGGCGGCTGAGCAGTCACGCTCCGGCTGGTCTCCTGGCTTGCGGGTCTTTGCCCTCTCCTGCGCCTTCCCGTTTCCGGTGGCTTGTCGCGGGTGGGCTCGCCGCTCACAGTTGCGGGGGCAGCTACGGCTTTGGAACCCCGGCTTGGGTCGTTCCGCACCATATTCCCATTTCATCCCCAGGCGCATTTCGCGCCGGCGGGGAACCTGAGCGAATCCATTATGGGCAAAGCGGCAGGCGGCCGCAAGCGATGTTGGCGTGTGGGCTTTTCCGATCTCAAGCAAGCGAACGATGCAGCGGTCGCCTATTACAAACGAATTGAAGAGGTGCACCGATCGTCCTTGGGCGACACGAGCGACGCGGAGACGGCAAGACGCGACCTTGAAGGCCTTGGCTTCGATTGCGCCAACCTTGTCGGCGAGATGCTGAAGATCGAAGCCCCCCGGTGAATTGTGCGTGGTGTCTTCTTCGTGCGGCCTTCAGAGTGTGCCGGGCCTTACGGCTGATAACCTGCAAGCAGGACCACGAGCGGCAACGGAGCGACGGCCAGCGCGACGGTGATGCAGAACGGGAGCATGGAGAAGATGCCGCTCATGCCGGCCAGCATGCTCAATCCGCCGCCGCCGCCCAGCAAGCTGTTGCCGGGAACGTTGAGCGCGATGGCGAGTGCGACATAGCGATGTTTCAGAAGATACGGAGCCCACCGACCATGCGCGCTCGCAGCCATAGCGGTGATCCTATCTGCTGGATCTAGCTCGGCAAAACGCAGGACAAGGTCACGGGCTTTCCTAAGCTCCAGAAAGCCGAATATCGCAGCCAGCACGTGCACAGGAATGAAACGGCCGATGCAAAAGGCCAGCAGCAACGCCAATACCATGCAGCCATAGACCAGGACGACTATTCGGCTGCCGAAGGCGGCAATGAGTGCTAGCCCGATCTCAGCGCCGGGAACAAACGGTAGTGCAGCGGCAACGATATAGATCGCCGAAACAGCCATCACTATGCGATGAATTTCAGGCTCGTTGATCGGTCGCACTTCGATGAGCGACCAATGTGAGAGCTGTTCGCCGAATATCCATCCGCCGCCGATCAGCAGCACATAGATGCCGATGACAAGAAACCAGCGCCGTCTCATACGCTCATATGGTGCACGTGGGCGCGGCTTCCCCCAAGGCTCGTAAGCGTGCGGCCCTCAGCGTCACAGACGACTGAACGGCTGCGACATTGCCCTCAAACATATAGTCCCGGTCGACGGTCCAATACCATCGCTCGCGGAGCCAATGGATTTTGGCCTCCAAGCGGCCGTCGACGACCGAGCCGTGATATGTGAAACGGCCGCGCTCCGGGCTTTCTAGAACGCCCTGAAACTCGACTGCCGCACCCTTCCGTCTGGTCCAATAGCTGCCCGGCCCAAAGCTGCACTTGATGCAGCCGCTGGACCAGAAATGTCCTTCGCTAAAATGCAGCGTATCGTCCAAGGCGATGGAACCATCGACTGATTTGAGCTGGCCAACAAAGCTCCGACCATCGAGAACGCCCGTGACCCCTGTCGGATCGTTGCGGTCGGCGGCGACTGAGTTCAACGCCAGCTTTTGGACAAGCACGGCCGCTACCAAGGCCAGAGCAAACCCCATCAATATCAGTGATCTTGGTCGCATGCGTGCAAACCCAGATACGATAGGTTGCACAGGTTACGGATTCTACCTTGCAGCATCAACCCGCTGGCATGCGCAGCAGGCAAGGTCCAATCGGCTCAGCGTCTGGAGGGACAGACGCACGCTCTAACGTGCGGTCGATTTCAGCCACATCGCTTCGCATTCGCGCGGCGCAATGATGTGGCCGTCACATAAGATCCAGGGATGGCCGGTCTGCGGCGCGCCGGTGAAGATTGCGTTGAGCGCCTCGCGCAGCGATGCAAATCGGATCGCGCTCGACCAATCCTCCGGCGGCCTCTCCTCGTCACCGTGCCACATCACTTGCGCGGGCGCGGACAGATCATGGTGCATTGCGGCCCTCCCCTCCCGGGCCTTGTTCAAACGCGCTATCTCCACAGCATAGGGCGAAACGGCCAGGGCCTGTTTGAAAATCGACATCACGGCGCGCGGTCGGTCCCGGCTCTGAAAATCAAAGAACAAGACCTCTGAGCCGGCCTTTTCCTGGCAGGCGGCCGTCTGATCAGCTATCGACAAGGCACGCGGCCGGTATTCTCAAACGGGCTCTCAGAGGTCACCTTGCATGGATTGGACGGCGCCGATCGATATCTATTGCGAGCGGCTTGGTCCGGACTTCTGGGCGGAGCCGATCAACGCCATCACCAATCTCGGCTTCCTGATCGCGGCGGCATACGGATTTGCCACACAGCGACGCGCGGGCCGCATCGACCCGGCCGTCACGACGCTGATCGCTCTGGTTGCCGCGATCGGCATCGGCTCGTTCCTGTTCCACACCTTCGCCAACCGCTGGTCGGCTTTGGCCGACGTGATCCCGATTACTTTGTTCATCTACATCTATCTCGGCTTGGCGCTACGGCGGTTCTTCGGCCTGTCATGGCTGGCAGCCGTTGCACTGTTGCTGGCGTTCTTCGTGTTCAACCTCCTGGCCGAAAGGCTTCTGGCGCCGCTTATCTCCGGTTCGGCCGCCTATGTTCCGGCACTTCTGGCCATGCTCGTCTGCGGCGGAGTGCTTACGGCGTGGCGGCATCCGGCGGGACGCTATCTGCTCATGGCGGGAGGCGTGTTTCTGGTGTCGCTGACGGTGCGCACGCTTGACCTGCCGCTTTGCGACGCGGCGCCGCTCGGCATTCACTGGGCCTGGCATCTGCTCAATGCGGTGACGCTTGCCGTGCTTCTGAAGGCGGCCGTCGCCTCGCCAATGCGCGGGACAAAGGCCGACTGACGAAGGCCGCGGGCTTGCAATTGTCAGCCGCGGCGGGCTGTCTAGGACGTCCGGTTGCAAACACACGGGGACGATGAGCAAAAGCCGCCCGAACGATCCGCTCGCTGAGAACGCGCTGCGCTATCACCGCCATCCGAGCCCCGGAAAACTGGCGATCGTCCCCACCAAGGCGCTCGGCACGCAACGCGACCTGGCGCTCGCCTATTCGCCTGGCGTGGCCGAGCCGTGCCGCGCCATCGCCGCCGATCCCGCCACGGCGTCGGACTATACGGCGCGCGGCAATCTCGTCGCGGTCGTTTCAAACGGGACGGCGGTGCTCGGCCTCGGCGCGATCGGCCCGCTTGCCGCCAAGCCGGTCATGGAAGGCAAGGCGGTCCTCTTCAAGAAGTTCGCAGGAATCGATGTCTTCGACCTTGAGGTCGACGCGACCGAGATCGATCGCTTCGTCGAGGTCGTGGCCGCACTGGAGCCCACCTTCGGCGGCGTCAATCTGGAGGACATCAAGGCTCCCGAGTGCTTTGAGATCGAGGCGCAGCTCAGGGCGCGCATGGGCATTCCGGTGCTGCACGACGATCAGCACGGCACGGCCATCATCGTCGCTGCGGCCGTCTTGAACGCGCTCGATCTGGCCGAGAAGCGGCTGGCCGACGCCAAGATCGTCACGTCGGGAGCCGGCGCGGCCGCGCTCGCCTGCCTTGGCCTTCTGGTGCATCTCGGCGCGCGGCGGGAGAATATCTGGGTCACCGACATTGAAGGCGTCGTCTATGCCGGCCGTGAAGCGCTGATGGATCAGTGGAAGGCGCCCTACGCGCAGGACACCCCGCACCGCACGCTCGACCAGGTCATCGAAAAGGCCGATGTCTTCCTTGGCCTCTCCGCACCGAACGTCTTGAAGCCGGAGATGGTCGCCAAGATGGCTGCCAAGCCGCTCATCATGGCTTTGGCCAATCCGGAGCCTGAGATCATGCCGGAGGATGCGCGCGCGGTGCGCAATGACGCCATGATCTGCACCGGCCGTTCCGATTACGCCAACCAGGTCAACAACGTCATCTGCTTTCCCTACATCTTTCGCGGCGCGCTCGATGTCGGCGCGACCGATTTCAACGAGGCGATGAAGGTGGCGGCCGTGCACGCCATTGCGGCCCTGGCGCGCGAGGAGCCGTCGGAGGTGGCAGCACGCGCCTATGGCGGCGAGACGCCGACTTTCGGTCCCGACTATCTGATCCCGACGCCGTTCGATCAGCGGCTTATTCTGAGGATTGCGCCGGCAGTCGCACGCGCGGCGATGGAATCGGGTGTCGCCTCACGGCCGATAGACGATTTCAATGCTTATGACGACCGGCTGACGGGTTTCGTGCTGCGCTCCGGCCTGATCATGAAGCCGGTCATCGCTGCTGCGAAGGCGGAGACGAAGCGCGTCATCTATGCCGAAGGCGAGGACGAGCGTGTCTTGCGCGCCGCGCAAATGGTGATGGAAGAAGGCTTGGCCACGCCGATCCTGATCGGGCGACCGCAGGTGGTGGAGGTGCGCGCGCGGCGCTACGGCCTCAAGATCAGGCCGGACCGCGATTTTGAGATCGTCAATCCGGAGGACGACCCGCGCTACCGCGACTACGTGGATGACTATTTCGCCCTTGTCGGGCGTAAGGGGGTCACGCCGGAGGCCGCGCGCACCGCGGTCCGCACCAATACGACGGTGATCGGCGCGCTCGCCGTGCATCGCGGCGAGGCAGACGCGCTGATCTGCGGGCTGGAGGGCCGCTTCGCCCGCCACCTTCGCGACATTCGGAACATCATCGGGCAAAGACCGGATGTGCGCGACCTGTCGACGCTGAGCCTCCTGATCTCGTCCTATGGGCCGATCTTCCTCAGCGACACCTACATTTCCGTCGATCCGTCGCCGGAGCACATCGCGGAAACAACGATGATGGCGGCCGACCACATCGAGCATTTCGGCATCGCGCCCAAAGCCGCGCTGCTGTCGCACTCCAATTTCGGCTCACACGACACGCCGAGCGCCGCCAAGATGCGCCGCGCACAGGCGATCTTGGAGGAACTGGCGCCCAACCTGGAGGTCGACGGCGAGATGCACGGCGACGCGGCGCTGTCTGAGGAACTGCGCCGGCGCTTCATGCCCTCAAGCCGGCTGAAGGGCGCCGCCAACCTCCTGATCTTCCCCACGCTCGACGCGGCGAACATTGCGCTGAACCTGATCAAGGTCATGACGGACGCGTTGCATGTCGGCCCAATCCTCCTGGGTTCGGCCCTGCCGGCGCATATCCTGACGCCCTCCGTCACCGCGCGGGGCGTGGTCAACATGACGGCGCTGGCGGCCGTGGAGGCGCAGGAGAAGGCGCAGGCCGGCTAGTGTCCCGAATCTGAAGTTCGCATCATTATTCGGCCCGCTCCGAACGAACTTCAGATTCGATAGGGACACTAGACAAGATATTGATTCTAGTGTGGTTTTAGGGCTTCAAGTTCCCATGATGAGCCCGCTGGAACAATGATAGGAACTTCAAACCGACCGCACTAGGCGCTTGGCCGGTGGCGGGTCGTTCGGCGCACCGATTGCGCGCCTTGCCCTCGCCTTAAATCATCGGAATCTGCATAATCCGGTAAACATTGCGGCGATACGATTCGCCGGTCACAGGCTTTGTCACGGGCGGAAGGAGGTTTCGTGCTCCGGTTCGGCGCCCTGATCCTTGTGAGTACGATTGCCGGCATGTCCGCACTTAGCGGGGCGGACGCCCGGTCCTGCTTTGCCCTGCAAGCGGAGATGATGAACCTTCTGTCGCAAAGCGGCGGCGGTGGCGGCGGCGATCGGTCGCGCTTCGATCGCGCCTATCACGAGCAGGCCCGCGTGATCGCCCGCACCGAGCAGCATGCGCAGAACGCAGGCTGTTTTGGCGGCGGCTTCTTCCTTTTCCGCCGCGAGCAGAGCCGCGTCTGCCGCACCTTGGTTCCCAAGCTTCAGGAGATGCACGCCAATCTGGCGCGGCTGGACCAGCTCAGGCGGCGCTCGAGCAATGACAGCGACCAGCGCATCCGAGAACTCCGCACGATCATGAACGCACGCGGCTGTGACCTGCCGGGCCGCAGCATCTTTGAGGCCTCGCCGGACCGGCGTTGGCTGTGGGAGGACGATTCCTTCTATCAGTCGCACGGCACCTATCGCACGCTCTGTGTGCGGACCTGCGACGGCTATTATTTCCCGATCAGCTTCTCCACGGTGCCGGATCAGTTCGCGACCGATGACCAAGCGTGCCAGGCCATGTGTCCGGGCGCGGAATCGCGTCTCTACTACCACCCCAATCCTGGTGGCGGGCCGGAGAACATGGTGTCGATGGCGGGCGACATCTACACGTCGCTGCCGACGGCCTTTCGGTATCGGGAGAGTTTTGACGAATCCTGCTCCTGCCGTCCGCCGGGCGGCTATCCTGTAGTCGCGCAGGCGCCCCAATCGCAGGCTTCGGTAGCGCGCGCCGATGTGGCGGCGCCCCTGCCGCGTCCAAGACCGGCGCCGGGCGAGGACCCGGAGACGCTCGCCAATCGGTCGGGGCTCCTGGTGCCCGGATCTTCGGAAGACAAGGACGCCACGGAAACGGCCGCAATCACGATCGGTTCGGATGGACGCGCCGTGCGCATCGTCGGGCCGGTCTATTGGGGTGCGCCGGAGCAGGACGGCGTGGTCATCACGCCCGTGCCGAATTAGGCGCGTTCTCCGACGAAGAGAGGTTTTGTCGTCGCCGATCCGTCTCCCGGATTGCGCTTTGCTTCATCCGGGCTACGTGGCTGTTGTATCGAAGCTACTGGCGTACCCCTCTCCGTGGTCATCCCGGAAAGCGCATCAGCGCTTGTCCGGGACACGTCGCCGCTGCCTCGTAGCGGGGCTCACTTGAACACCCTCTCGTTTGTCATCCCGGTTCGGCCAAAGGCCGAGACCGGGACCCATGAACACCTGCGACACCGGGAAGCTCAGCGCCGGCCGCCACATCCGCTTGCTCCGGTGGCTATAGATCCCGCACAGCGTCGCTCCGCGCCGCTTGCGGGATGACAAAGCGAGGGGTGTGGCGGAGCGCCTCCACTGTCATGTAGCACCTTATTGCAACAGCCCGTGAAAGCGGGCGTGACGGAGCTCTGCCTGCCTGGCAAGCCTTCTGTGGGCGACCTCAACGGAATGAATGATGCCGTCGATCTCTGCGGCCCAGAAATCCAGGAACTTGGCGAGCCGCGGATAGTCCGGCGCATTGTCGTAGAACTGCCAGACAAAGGTCTGCAGCAGCTTCGGCTTTTCCGGCATGTGGTAGAGGATGTTGGCCGTCGCGAGGCCATAGCCGGCCTTGTCGCTCAAGAACACGGTACGAAAATCGTGATCGCTTAAGTCACGCATATTGACCCTCATCGCTGGGGGCTATTGCTACGCGCCCAAACAGAATCAATAGCGTGGGTTCAGGATATTTCCAAATAGTTACAAATGCTTAGCAGCCTCTCTTTGGGAGTGCTGCCAGGCTCAATGCGGCTGCACCGACTCCAGATAGGCAATCAGCGCGGCCACCTGCTCAGGCGGAAATGCCAACTCCGGCATATCGGGATGGCCGCTCACGATGCCCTCCGCCAGGGCCTCTTCAAGGCTGGCGACGGGGTACTTGGCCGACAGGGTCCGGAACGCCGGAGCGTCTTCGTGGGCGCTCTCGTCGCCGGCGCCAATAGCATGGCAGCGCGCGCAGTTCTCCTCCGCCAATGTGCGGCCTTCGCTGATCAGGTCATCCGCCGCAGCAGGCACTGTCGCCAACATGAACGCGGCAATGGCAAGTCGTACTCGCATCACGCCCCTCGTTGTTGCGGCTCCTCCGCCAGCAAGCCGCCCGCTTCTGCAAGCGCTTCCTGCGTGTCGACGTCGACGCCGGCGGCTGCCCCGATCTCGACGCGCTCCACCGCTTCCTCGTGTTTCGCCAGAATATGGCGCGCGCCGGTATCGCCGCTGACTGTCATCAATTCCGGAAAGAAGGCACGCGACCACAGCACCGGATTGCCGCGCTTTCCGTCGATGGTGGGCAGCACGATCGCGGGTTCCGGTTGCGCGTGGTACGCATCGATCAGCTTGTCGATCATTGCGGTGGTGATCTCAGGCATGTCGGCAAGGAGCACGAATGCGCCGGCGGAATCGGCCGGCACGGCCGACAGCCCGACTTTGAGCGACGTCGCAAGCCCGTCCGCGTAGTCCGCATTGTATGCGATCTTGACGTTGAGGCCGTCCAGGGCGGCGGCGATGTCGCCCTCGCGGTGACCGGTAACCACGACGACCGGCTCTGCCTTGGAGGCGAGCGCGCGCGATGCCATGCGGCGGATCAAGGGCTCACCGTCGAAGCGCGCCAGAAGCTTGTTCGGGCCGCCCATGCGCCGTGACTGACCCGCGGCGAGAATGATCGCCGCCACCTTATCCTGTGTCGAGCCAGCCGGCTCGCGCGGCTGTGGTCGTGACACGATCTCCATCAGGAGACCGCCGACACCCATGCCGGTGACGTCGTCGGGCGTCACATCAACGCCGGCGAGCAAGCGATTGAGAACCCAGTCGAAACCATTCTCCACCGGCGAGCGCGCGCAGCCGGGCGCGCCAAGCACCGGACGGCCATCCAGCTCGCCGATCAAAAGCAGATTGCCGGGGTCCACGGGCATGCCGACATGGCGCACATGGCCACCGGCGGCCTCAATGGCGGCGGGAATGACATCGGCGGGGTCGGTGATGGCGGAAGCGCCGAAGGCGACGAGCACGTCGGCGCCCTGATCGCGAAGATTACTCAGCGCGTCGGCCAGTGACGCCGTCTCGTGCGGAACGCGCACCTCGTCCAGCATTCTCGCGCGGGTCGGCTGCAGGCGCTCCTCCAGCACGCGCCGTGTCTTGTCCATGATCTTAGGCTTGAGGCCGGGAAGCGTCGTCGCCGCCAAGCCCACCTTCAGCGGCCGCCACGGCGCCACGGACAGGATCGGCGCCTTGGCGAGCGCCGTCGCCGCCTCCACGGCTTCAGCGGGAACCGCGAAGGGGATGATCTTCACCGTCCCCACCATGCGTCCCGGCTCGACGGGCCGGAATTCCTCAAGTGTGGCGATTGTGATGCCGGGATCGAGGCGGTTCAGTGCATCAATGGCGCTGCGATCGACGACAAAGAGCCCGGCCTCCTCCGCGTAGAGATTGCAGCGGCCGGTGCCGGCTTCATCGAGGCGGATATGCGTGCCGGTGAGCACTGCTGCGACGCGGCGCGCGGCCTCGTCCTCGTGCACATCGCCGGGCTCCAGCCGCGCTGCAACGATCTCGTCGATGCCCGCGGCGCGGAGGGTTTCGATCAGCTCGGTGGAAAGGATCGTGCCCTTCTTGATGATCCCTGAGGCATGGCGCAGCGAATGGGCGGCAATGGCGCCCTCCGCCTCAGCGATCGGTACGGGGCCGAACTTCATGGGAACGCTGTGTTCATGGGCCTCAGGCGGCGATCCGCTCCGCCTGCTTGCCACGCCGGAGTGCTGCGATCACCTCAGCAAGCACGGCGACGGCGATCTCTGCCGGCGATTGTGCCCCGATATCGATGCCGACCGGCGCGTGGATCTGCTCCAACTGCGCGGCGGAGGCCCCCTGCTCCAGCAGGCGCTCGCGGCGCTTGCCATGCGTTTTGCGGCTGCCAAGCGCGCCGACATAGAAGCACTGCGCTTCCAGTGCGGCGAGAAGCGGCGTGTCGTCGATCTTCGGGTCGTGGGTGAGCGCGGCAAGGGCCGTGTAGGCGTCGAGCGGGACCGCCTTCAGGGCTTCATCCGGCCATTCGGTGATCAGCCGAACATCGGGAAAGCGCTCCGGCGTCGCGAAGGCTGTGCGCGGATCGATGATCGTCACGTCGAAGCCGGCAAGCTTGGCCATGGGCGCGAGCGCCTGGCTGATATGCACTGCCCCGATGACGACGAGGCGCGGCGGCGGCACCTCAACGGTCAGGAACGTGCGGCCATCCTCCAGCATGCCGGAGCGTCCGGAGCGCAGGCGCTTCTCCAGCTCCGCGGCCAGCGGATCGCCGGCTGCCGCCTCGGCACGCACCAGGCGGGCGTCGCCATTCTGCGTGTCGGTGACAAGGATCGCGGCCCGGCGCTCGCGCCGTGCCACGTTCAGCTCTTTGAGGATGTCGAGCTTCATGGTTCCCCCGGCCGCGCCGCTACTCGACTTTCTCAACATAGACGCGGATCTTGCCGCCGCAGGAGAGGCCGACGCGCCACGCGGTCTCGTCGGCCACGCCGAACTCCAGCATGCGCGGCTTGCCGGTGGCGATCACGTCGAGCGCTTCGCCGACCACGGCGCCCTCCACGCAGCCGCCGGAGACGGAGCCCTCGAAATTGCCCCCCTCGTCGACCAGGAGATGGCTGCCGACCGGCCGCGGGGCCGAGCCCCAGGTCTCCACGACGGTGGCGAGCGCCACATTCCGCCCGGCTCCACGCCAGCCTTCAGCCGCGGCGAGGATGTCGGGATAGGCTTCGGATTGGGTGTCGGTCATCAGCGTGCCCTCTCGCAAGCTGACGCGCCCGTCGACCAAGGCCGGCGCGCCTTGCCTCAGACCTATGCACCCAGAACGCCTGGCGCAAGCGGTGGGCCCGTTTCGTTCACGCCGGCGCGCTCGCCGCCAAGATGCTGACGACCACCGCGGCATAGTGCGTGGCCGCTGCAGCGACCACGAAGGTGTGCCAGATCGCGGTCTGGAACGGCAGCCGCTCCCAGAGGTGGAAGACCACGCCGATCGTATAGAGCCCGCCGCCGACGACGAGAAGGATCAGCGTGGCATTGTCGAGCGCCTGGACCAGTGGGGCGAAGGCGATGAGCCCCATCCAGCCGAGCGCGAGATAAAGCCCGATGGAGATGCGGTCGAAAAGCCGGCCGTTGAGAAGGCGCACTAAAATGCCGGCCGCAGCAACTGCCCATACGGCGCCGGTGAGGCTCAGGCTCCACGCGCCTTGCATATGGAGCACGGTGAACGGCGTATAAGTGCCGGCGATCATGATGAAGATCGCCGAGTTATCGAGCGCCTGCAGCCAGTTTCCGTGACGGGTCCAGCGCGCCAGATTGTAGGCGCAGGAGCAGCCGAGCATGGCGAGCAGACCGGTGGCGTAGATGGCTGAGGCGGCGATATCGTCGGCGCTGCCGCGGACGATCGCGATCCATAGAAGCGCCGCTGCGCCGACCAGGGCTGCGGCGATGGCTGCGGCATGGATGGCGCCGTCGACGCCGATCTCCCACCGCGTCAGTCGGCGCGACAGGTTGGTGTGCACATAGTCGCGTGCGGCGGCGGCATTCATGCTCGATGCCTCCTCATGCGGCGTCCAGCCAGCGGCGCGGATCGGTATCACGACCGCTCACGCCCTCCGACAGCGCTGCAACCAGATCGGCGATCGCCTCTAGCGAATGCACGGCGCGAAATTCATCAACATGCGGCAGCATGATGCGCACGCCGCGCGCCTTGGCGGCAAAGCCCTCAAAGCGCAAAAGCGGATTCAACCAGATGAGGCGCCGGCAGGAGCGGTGCAGACGGTCCATCTCCGTGGCCAAATCGTTCCCGGCATCCTCGTGCTCCTCCCGCTCCAGACCGTCGGTGATGAGGAGCACCGTGGCTCCCTGCCCCAGGACGCGGCGCGACCAGTCGCGGTTGAAGGCGCGGAGCGTGGAGGCAATGCGCGTGCCGCCCGACCAATCCTCAACCGCATCGGAGCAGCCGGCGAGCGCTTCGTCGGGGTCCTTGCGCTGAAGCTGCCGGGTGACATTGGTGAGCCGCGTGCCGAAGACGAAGGTGTGCACTTTGCGGCGCTCCGACAGGGCATGCAGGAAGTGCAGCATGAGGCGGGAATATTGCGTCATGGAGCCGGAAATATCGCAGATGGCGACGATGGGCGGGCGGCGCTCGGCGCGGGCGCGAAAAGCGGGCATGATGATATCGCCGCCGACGCGAAGCGACGCGCGCATGGTGCGGCGCGGATCGAAGCGGCCGTGCGGCGCGCGTTGCAGCCTCCGGGTCCGCAGTCTGTCGTCCGGCAGGAACAAGCCGGCGAGCGCGCGTTTGGCTTCGGCGATCTCCTCAACGCTCATCTGCGCAAAGTCCTTGCGCTGGAGCACCTCGCGCGCCGAAACCGACAGCCGCATATCGAACTCGACTTCGCGCTCGTCCTCCTCGCGATTGACATCCGGCGACATCGCTTGGCGGACACGCGCTTCGGCGGCGCGCGGCTTCTCGCGCTCCTTCGGCGCGGCCTGCGGCGACATCATGGATATCATCTTGTCGAGCAGGCCGCGCGATTGCCAGAACAGCTCAAACGCCTCGTGGAAGATTGCGCGATGCTCGCGCTTCTTCACGAAGGTCGAGTGCAGCGTCCAATAAAAGTCCTGGCGTGAGTCAAGACCAACAGCCTCTACGGCGCGGATCGCGTCGATCACCGCCGCAGGGCCGACCGGCAGTCCGGCGCGCCGGAGCGTGCGGGCGAAATAGACGACATTGTCGGCAACGCGGCCGCCGCCTGCCTGGCTCGCGGCTGCTGCTGTGGGCGCGTCGTGGTCCGTTCCGCTCAAGGCCTTGCCCGTATTGTCATGAGCTTGAAGCTAGCGAAACCGCGTGACGGTTCAAGGCACCGGCCGAACAATGGTGCGCACGAGGCCGGGAGATGATTGTGAGATTTCCATCTCGTTGTCATCCCGGAAAGCGCGCTAGGGCTTGTCCGGGACCCATACTCACTGAACCTGCGGACAGGTCACCGGTGCCCACCCGGCCCGACGGTGTTCATAGGTCCCTGTGTGTTGGCGATGTGGGATTGTGGTGCGGGCGGAAGGCCGTTGGGTCCCTGGTGCTTTAGACCGTAGACCGGCTTGGTCCCCGCCCGC
>JANQKG010000056.1 GCA_028281235.1 Afifellaceae bacterium
GAAGCTCTTCCGCCTCTACCGGGAGGAACGGCTGACGGTGCGGCGCCGCGGCGGTCGCAAGCGGGCGCTCGGCACCCGCGCGCCGATGGCGATCCCGCAGGGCCGGAACCAGCGCTGGTCGCTCGACTTCGTCTCCGACGCGCTCATCGACAGCCGCCGCTTCCGCATCCTCGCAATGGTCGACGACTTCACCCGCGAGTGGGGCTACGACCGCTCCGGTCCAGACGGAGCCCTGCCACTCCGAGCCCATTGCCGAACTGAGCACCGGCTTCCCGACGCACGATCTCGTCCATGAAATCGCGGTTCGCGGCGGCTGTGACTGGGCGACGCTCATGGCGCTCGGCGACACGCTCAGCCGATGCGGTGCCCCTTTGGAATCGCTCTCCGCTCGGCGCTACGGAAGCAGGGGCGAGCTCATCACCTGCCGGGTGCGAGCGCTCGACGACGCGCGCCTTCAAAATGCCGTCAACGCAATCCGCAAGCTATCCGGCGTAACAAGCGTTACCGTCGCCCACCTGCTCACCTCAAGGCGACCCCGCGTCGCCGCAGCGCGTCAGGGCGGCAGCTCCAACCTGAATTTGGGCGGCTTGTCCCGTCGGGGGATCGGCGGTAGCGGGCCTCCGCTACCAAATTTCCTCAATATCACGAGCAAGTTGCGGTCTCTGCGTTCGAGAGCGCTCGCGAGAAAGACGGCCCGGAGTGTCATTTGGGTTTTCAGCAGAGGGCTTGATCGCGGCGGGACGGGGACAAGAGGTGGACACACATTTGAGCGCCATTGGCCCTGAGCGGATAACTCGAGGTGCCACCTTCGCTTCGATTTCGGCAACGGGCCGTTTCGCACACAGCTTCTTGTGCACTCGAATGGCCAAAAAGGGCCGGCTTCCACCGGCCCCTTTACGTCACATCTTTACATATTCCGAGATCGTGAGCGCGTTACCCAGATCCACACACCAAGACATCGGACGTGCTGTCTATCTGACCAAGATGAGGCTTTGTATCACCGGCGCATCCAACCCTCGGCGAACGCGACTGTCTGTGCCCCGGCGAGGCGCCTGACCCGTTCGAGTTCCGATTTTAGAGCGGAGGTGCGCGCCTTTCCCATCCGCACGCCAGCTTCCGGCCAGAAGGCTTGGACGCGAAGCGCGCCATCAACCCGTTTGGCGTCGAGGCGACCGATCAGCCGATCGCCCTGCAGCAACGGGAAAACGTAATAGCCGTATCGGCGCTTGGCTTCGGGCACGAAGATCTCGATCCGATAGTGGAAGCCGAACAAGCGCTCGGCGCGCGAACGGTCGCGCAAGGCGGGGTCAAACGGCGACAGAAGGCGCAAGCGCCCTGTCGGCTCCGGAAGGGACGCTGTGTCGTCGAGGACGGCCTCGGTTGTGAAACTACGCCGACGCGATCCATCGGACATCTCAATCTCCACCTCGATGATGCGGCCATTGGAAAGCGCATCTGCGCACCAGGCTTTCGCTTCATCGCGCGTGACGATCTCGAAGAACGCCGCAAGTTCGCCGCTCGTGCCGAAACCAAGGCGTCGAAGCGCCTCCGACATCGCCCAGTCGACGATCTCGTCGTCATCGCAGCGCTGGTTGCGGTGCACAGCGGGGATGACGCGCTCGGCCAGATCGTAGAACTTGCGGAAGCCACGGCGATGGCAGACGGCCAGCCGGCCGGACCGCCACAGGAACTCAAGCGCCGTCTTGGAGGGATGCCAGTCCCACCAGCCCGATGAGTCCTTTGGCTCCTCGTCGCCGACATCCAGCGAAGAGGCCGGTCCATTGTCCGCAATGTGCCGCAGCACCTGTTCGATCTC
This sequence comes from Afifellaceae bacterium, assembly GCA_028281235.1. Classification (GTDB taxonomy): domain Bacteria; phylum Pseudomonadota; class Alphaproteobacteria; order Rhizobiales; family Afifellaceae; genus DASWJZ01. The sequence goes on from JANQKG010000056.1 coordinate 1,817, forward strand.
GGTTTCCCATCCTCGGCGACGCGTCTCCGACCAGCGCGACCGCATGCGCGCTTCGTCGCGTTCGAACTTCTTGCGCCACATGGGATAGAACGCCATCGGGATCACCGAGGCGTCGTGCGTCCAGTGCTCGAACGCGGTGCGCCGACGCGCGACAAGGCTCTCGAGGGCTTTGGGACGGTACCGTCCGCGGCGGGACCACAGGATCAGATCGTGCGCACGGGCGAGCGTGTTGACGCTGTCGACCTGAACGAAACCGAGTGCGTCGAGCACGCCTTCAAGATCTTCGCCCCTGCCGGGACCCGATCCTGGACGCAGCAAGAGGTGCCGGTCCAGAAACAGGCGACGGGCGTTTTGATTGTCCAGGAACAGGCGAGTCATCCCATCTCTATCGCCGACAATGCGGCAAAAGAGCAATGTTCGCATTGATGACCGCGCCGCAGCACTTCGAAATTGTCTCCGATGTCCGCAATGGGTTGGAAATGCGTTCAGGCTCAATGTCGCAACGAATGTCTGCTTCCCGCCCATACAGGTCGTTGGGCGCTGTAGACGTCGGGAATGTCGAGGCCAGGCGTGGTTTCTCGACCGGTCGCCAAGTCATCCGGCAGGAACTTCTAGTGCCAGATGTTGATGGTCGCCAACGTCTGCATCAAGTAGTCGGACGTCAGCTCTTCGGCGCGTTGGGCGTCGCGATCGGCGATCGCATCGGCAATGGCGATCAGATTTTTATGAGTCTGCTTGCGTACGGCGTCCGGCACTTGCTTGGCGCTCCCTCGACCGTCGAATGCAACGGCCCGCCGATCACTGACGATGTTGTCCATGATCTGCACCAAGAAGCGGTTCTTAGTCGTTGCGTAGATTGATCGATGAAAAGCGTAGATGCATTCCTTGAAGTCATGCCAAGTGGGCGCAACGAGGACTTCGTCCAGGATGCGGTATATCTCATCGATGTCCGACTGCTCGGCGCGACTGACAACCAGGCTCATTATCGCTGGCTCAAACAGCAAGCGGCCCTCGGCGATCTCAACAAAGGACGGCACCGACTTGTGCGCGTTGACCGGTGTCTGGTCCATCTTGTCGAAGACCGACAGCGCTTCGTCGGTCAGAAAGGTGCCGCTGCCGACCTGTCTTCGGACCAGGCCTTGTCGCTCCATCATTGCCAGCGCCGCCCGTACAGCGGACCGGCTGGCGTTCAGCTGGCTTGCCAGTTCGCGCTCGTTGGGAATCTTGCCGCCCGGCACGAGAGCGCCGCTCCGAACGCTTCGTAGAAGCGCACGATAGACCAGCGACGGAGTCGCCCGTTCGTTGCTTGTGATGTCGACAGTGCCAACGGTCGTATCGGCTGAGCTCATGGACACCTCAGTTTTCGGTGCGGCACCGGAGGGCTCTGCTTAAGTCTCGGACCTGGGCTCCATAGCGCATAGCAAAGTTCGCCGAAAAGGTTGCAATTAAGCCAAAGTGGTTCATATCATGTGATAAGCGGTCCGCGTCAATGCTCCGTGTCGCGGTCCGCTGGCGAAGCGATGTTCTTTCAAAAAAGGGAGGACCAGTCATGAACATCAAAATGATGGCCGCGGCTGCGGTCGTGGGCGCAATGACGGCGTCGATGCCGGCTGCCCAGGCGGAAGATGTCACACTCGAATTCGTCGTCTGGAACTACTCTCTTGATACAATTCAGGACAATATTAAGAAGTTCGAGGAGCTAAACCCGGGAATCAAAGTCAATCTGACCGACTACACTTGGCCCGATTATCAAGACAGCCTTGTTCTGCGCTTCCGCGGCGGGACGCAAACGGATGTTATCTATGGCGGTCAGGATTGGTTGCCGGCCTGGGCTGCAGCCGGCTGGGTCGCGCCGCTCAGCTCGATCGCCCCTGAGGGCAAAGTCGATGCGCTCGCAGGCGACATCGCCGGCTTTGCGCTTAGCGACGTCACTTATGACGGGGAGGTCTACGGCCTGCCTTACTACGCCGACACGATCTCCTTCATCTACAACGCGAAGGCGCTGGAGGAGAACGGCATCGAGGTTCCCAAGACCTGGGCGGAGGTCATGGCGGCGTCAGAGCAGCTGCAGGCGGGCGGAATGGATCGCCCGATTGTGTATGAATACAATCAGGAGCTTCCCAACTTCTTCGATGCCTTCGTCGCGCAAGCCTACGGACGCGGCGGCGCTTTATTCGACGAGGAAGGTCGAGCGATCTTCGACGATCCAAGCAATCCGGCCTATCAGCATCTTGAGTGGCTGCAGGAGGCGTTCAAGAAGGACCTGGTCCAACCCGAGCCGCATGAGTCCAATATCATCACGACCATGAACACCGGTCAGCACGCCTTCACCGTCGTGTACAATTATGTGCTGGCGGCGATGAACAATGCAGGCGAACAGCCGCTTGCCGGCGACTTTGCGTTAGCCCGCATGCCGGGTGACACCAACTCGACCCTTGGATTTGCGAAGTTCTATGCGGTCACGGCGACAGCCGCGGCGGATCCAGTGACGGCCGAAGCTGCTTGGAAGTTCGTCGACTTCATGGCGGGATCGCCCTATGGGGTGGCCAAGCGATGGGCGGTTGAGAAGGGGCTCGGATTCGGGCAATTGCCGTTGCTTTCCGACCAGGACGTGATCGACGCTTGGAACGACTGGATAGATATGGGGACCCTGGCCGCCCAGGTTGAATCGGCGAAAGCCGGGACCTGGACGGAGTGGACGGCCGTGTGGTCCGCCTACTTCCGCCCGTTGCTCGCGCAGGCGATGGTGGGTGAGGCAAGCGTTGACGAAGTGATGTCTGCTGGCGCTGAACGCTGGAATATGCTTCGCGAGCAATTCGCCAACCGCTAGAACAATGATGCATCAAACGTGGGTCGTCTGCGGGCGGCCCACGATGACTGGACGTGTCGCCTGACCGCCGGCGCCTGATCCATGTGGACCCTCAAACGGTACCCGTTCGTCTGGTTGCTGCCGGCGCTTCTGCCGGTCGCCCTTGTCACGCTTTATCCGGTCGGACACGCGCTGTGGACAAGTTTGCACGGCGTCATGCTCCTCTTTCCCGGCGAGCCGTTTGTCGGGTTGGAGAACTACACCCGGGTCATTACGAGCAACTACTTCGCCGTCGCTCTACGGAACTCGGCAACCTTCACCATGCTCGCCGCGCCAGCCGTCGTGGCAATCGGCGTCGGTCTGGCGCTCTTTCTGCAGCGCCGGTTCTTCGGGCGGACGATGGTGCGTTCAATCGTCCTACTCCCCTGGGTCTTGCCGGGCGCCATAAGCGCGGTGCTTTGGACCTGGGTCTTCCATCCGAGTTTCGGCCTGCTGAACTGGGTGCTTCTTGAGATTGGCATTCTTGATCGCTCGGTGTCGTTCCTAGCCTCACCGTGGCTTGCCTTCATCTCGGTCCTTGTTGCCCATGTGTGGACGCAGATACCATTCGCCGTCGTTCTAACAATGGCGTCGCTTGCTGCCATTCATCCCGAAACGATGGAAGCGGCCAGGCTCGACTGCCGCAGCTCCTGGAAGCGATTTCGGTTCGTGATCTTTCCGGAGATCAAGCCAATGGTTGTTGTCCTGCTGATCTACAACGCACTGATGGCTTTCACGAGCTATGACCTCGTCTACGCCATGACAGGCGGCGGGCCCGGGACGGCCACGACGTTGCTCGCCTTCCAGATCTGGCGCGAGAGTTTCTCCATGTATGATTTCGGCGCGGGCGCCGCCGTCGCGTTCATCGTTGTCGTCATCTCCGCATTGCTGATCATCGCCATCACACGGGCGCTGCCCTCGGACCTTTTCGGGGATCGCTGATATGCGCGGCCGCCGTTCCGCCTTCGACCTCTCCGTCGCCGCGCTGGTACTTCTATTTACGGGCGGACCGATCTTTCTTGCCCTTTACGGCAGCATCGTCCCCGATCGAATTCTGCTCAACCCCGACGTGTCCATTCTCGATGTCGGACCGAATCTGGAGAGCTACCGCTACATCTTCACAGGAGAACTACCGGCAGCCTACAGCGAGGGAAGAGCCAATCGCCGGATGATTTCCGATGCCGCGCGGCAGGTGCCTGGAAGCTTGTGGAACAGCATAAGGATCGCGCTGGCGGCGATGGTGCTGAACATCGTCTTGGGCGCGCCGGCCGCCTTCATGTTTGCGCGCTACACGTTTCCTGCGAAGCGTCTGAGCTTCATGTTCCTGATCCTAAGTCCGTTGGTGCCGGCTGTGGCGTTGTTGGTCCCGATCTACATGACGATGCAGGCCCTCGGCCTCGTCGGTAGCATCTGGGGCATCATCTTGGTTCACACAGCCCGAACGCTGCCGTTCACCGTGTTGATTCTGTCCGTGTTCTTCCGACGGCTGCCGGCGGAGCTGTTTGAGGCCGCCCGGCTCGACCACTGCAACAGCTTTCAGAGCTTTTTGCGTATCGCAGTCCCGCTGGCTCTGCCGTCGATCGGTGCAACGGGGCTGTTTGCGTTCATGCTGTCCTATTCGGAGTACATGTTTTCGCTGGTGCTTTCCGGCGAGGCGCAGTCACGAACCGTCTCCGTTGTTATGGCCGCGCTGGCGCGGAACACCGACGTCTCGTGGAACCTGCTCAATACCGGCATTTTTATAGCCATCATCCCGACCTTGATCGTTGTGGTCGTGATCTGGCGATTTGTCGTGGAAGGCTTGCTAAAGGGCGGGGTTAACGGGTAGCCACCCCCGCTGACGAGGTTCCACTGCTCCGGACAGTCTGTCTTGCTGCCGATCTGACAATCGTGTTTTTTCCAACGATGGGGACATGTCGATCACGGGGATCGATGCGGCAGCACCGATGAACAGGCGTAGTTTTTTGAAATGGTTTGGATTTGGCACAGTCGGCGCCGTGTTTGGCGGTGGGCTCTGGTCCACGCGGGCTCAGGCCACGAACCCTTACTATTCCGGGCCGAAGTCAGATCATTTTGACGGCCGAGTCTTCTACAATCCGGATGGAGTGCCGCCGGGTAGATTTACCGATCTTCTGAAATGGCAATTGTTCGACAGACCTGCCAAGTGGCCTGAAACCTATGACAGCGAACATCACGGGACCGTCCCCAGGAAAAGAGTCGCAGAAAACCAGATTGAAGTAACGCTGATCGGGCATGCGACATTGCTGATACAGGTAAACGGCGTCAATCTGATCACTGATCCCGTATTTTCGGAACGCGCCAGCCCGTATCAGTTTGTCGGGCCAAAACGGATCAATCCGCCAGGCGTTTCCTTCGATGATCTGCCGGCAATTGATACCGTGTTGCTCACACACAATCACTATGATCATCTTGACGTGCCGACCTTGGCGAAACTCGTCGGAAGAGATAATCCGACGATCATCACACCGCTCGGCAACGACACAATCGTCAACAGCTCAATCGAAGGCGCTAAGATTCTGGCCGGCGACTGGGGCGATGTCGTGGAAATCCCCGGCGGCGCCAAAATTCATTTCGAACCCTGCCACCATTGGTCCGCCCGCGGCCCATGGGATCGGCGCATGGCGTTGTGGTCGGCGTTCGTCATCGAAACGCCGAACGCCAGAATCTACCACATCGGCGACACAGGATTTCATTCAGGATTGAACTACAAACAGGCGGCCAAGAAGTTCGGCACCTTCGATTTGGCGATCATGCCGATCGGTGCCTATGAACCCCGCTGGTTCATGAAAGGCCAACATCAAACTCCCGCCGAAGCCGTAGAGGGCTTCAAGCTCTGTAACGCCGATCACGCCGTCGGTCACCACTGGGGCACCTTTCGGCTGACCAACGAACCCATCGAGGAGCCGAAAGAGCTGCTGTCGAAAGCGCTGATCGAACACGGCATCAAGCCGGAGCGCTTTGCTGCCATGGTGCCCGGCCAGGTATGGCGCCGATAGGCACTTACGCTGAAAGCCCTTTGGGTTCATTCCTGCGCGGGGATCAGCTTTCCGGGCGTTGGCGCTAGCGACTTAGAACATCCTCGACGGCTTTGCGCGTAACGGTGGCGTCGAAAATCATGCCGGTCCAATATGGGCCGTGCCGCTATGCACGGCCCAAATTTGTTGTCAATGTTGTCCGTGCACTGGACACCTGTTTCACTGCATCGGAGCAGGCTGTAGCTTGCACAGGAGGATTTTGTGGGGTGTCGATGACCACGGAAGCGCTGGAGCTGCATCAGCCTCTTCTCTCGGTGCGTGACATCGACAAGTCCTATGGTGGCCTGCGGGCGATCGACGGGGTCAGTCTCGACATTGAGGGCGGTGAAATCGTTGCGCTGGTCGGAGATAACGGCGCCGGCAAGTCGACGCTCATCAAGATGATATGCGGCGCGTTGCGGCCCGACGGTGGCGAGATCTTCCTGCGCGGCAAGGCGATAGCGTTCGGCAGCCCGAAGGACGCCACCGATGCGGGGATTGAGACCGTTCACCAGTCGCTGGGACTGGTCGACACATTGAACGTCCCTGAGAACGTGTTTCTCGGCCGCGAGAAGACGTTCCGCGTGCTCGGCCTGTTCAACCAGCTCGACCTGTCGGCGATGCGTGAGGAGACACGCAAGCTCTTGGAGCGGTTCGGGATTTCCGTCCCGACCTTGAACGAGCCGGTGTTTCGGCTGTCCGGCGGGCAACGGCAGACCATCGCGATCTCGCGGCTGCTCCTGTCGGAGCCGAGTCTCATCATCATGGACGAACCGATGGCGGCACTTGGTGTCGATGAGGGCCGGCGGGTGATGGACCTCGTGGTCAACCTGCGCGACCAGGGGATCGCGGTCCTGATGATCAGTCACAATCTGGAGCACGTGTTCAAGGTCGCCGACCGGATCGCGGTCCTGAAGAACGGCCGCCTGGTCGGTGTGGTGGCGACATCCGACGCCAGCCGTGAGTCCGTCGTGTCGATGATCACGCTCGGCACGGCCTGACGCGCGCGGGAGGCGGGAGGAAGAATGTCGACAACGGCCGCAGACGTTCGCTCAGGCGGAAGCAAGGATATCGGCAGCGCCGACCGTCGTTTCCGATTGGAGGGGCTGGGTCTGACGCTGGTGATCATCGCGCTCGGGATCATGTTCACATTGATCAACCCGCGCTTCGCCAGCATCGACAACTTCCTGAACATCCTCACGCAGGCCTCCACCTACATCATCGTGGCGATGGGCATGACCTTCGTCATCTCCAAGGCGGGGATCGACCTCTCGGTCGGCTCGACTTTGGCGGTGGTGACCTGCGTGTTCTTCGGCTTCATCGATGGCGGGATGCCGTGGGGCCTGGCGTTGATCATCATGTTCGCGCTCGGCGCCTTTCTGGGTGCGATCAACGGTCTGATGGTCGCCTTCCTGGCCGTGCCGGCGCTCATTGCCACGCTCGGTACGATGGTTGCCTATCGCGGCATTGCCTTGTTGCATTCATCCGGCAAGCTCTATTACGGCCTGCCGCCGGAAATCGTCTGGCTGGGGCAGGGCAGGCTCTTCGGCATCCCGGTTCCGGTGATCATGGCGGCGATTTTCGTGGCCTTCTGCTGGTGGCTCTTCAATCGCACCCGGTTCGGACTTCATTGTCGCAGCGTCGGCGGCAATCGAGAGGCGGCGCGTCTGGCCGGCGTGCCGGTCAGCCGGATTGAGATTCTGGTCTACACTTTCATGGGCGTCTGCGTGACGATCGGCGGCCTGATCTGGATGGCCCGCATCGATGGCGCGCAGGCGACTTTGGGCACGGCCATGGAGATCCACGTGATCGCCGCCACGATCATCGGCGGAACGAGCCTATTCGGCGGCCGCGGAACGATCTACGGCTCGCTGGCCGGCGCGATCCTGCTCACGATGCTGAACAACGCGCTGGTGATCGCCGGCGTGGAGTTCTTCTGGCAGCTTGTCGCGATCGGTGTGATCGTGGTCATTGCCGTCACTGTGAACAATGTCCGAGAAAACAGAATCGTCTGGCTGGATACACTCCGGGCGCGCCGCAAGCAGGCGCAGCGCGGAGCGCGTGCCGCCTGACACGCTTCTGCAGAGTTAAAAACCAAAGGGAGGAACTGCCATGATCTCGTCATTCACCCGTTGCGCCGCCTTCGGCGTCGGCGTACTTGCCCTCAGTGCGTTCAGCACTGTGGACGAGGCGAAGGCCGATACGTTGGAGATTGCCTATCTCTCGCCGTCCTTCGACATTTCCGATGCGTGGGAGCGCGTCTATCACGCGATGCGCGGGCGGCTTGACGAGAAGGGCGTGGACTACAACGTCCAGCAGCTCGCCGTCGCCAACGCGACCGACCATGCCGGCCAGCTGGCACAGGTGGAAAGCGTGATTCAGCGCGGCGTGGACTACGTCTTCCTCGGCGCGACGGAGTACGAGTCGGCGATTCCGGCGTTGCGTAAGCTGAAGGCCGCCGGCATCCCCACCGTGGTCTACAACTTCCTCGAACCCCACGAGGACGAGCAAGCCCGTGCGATGCGCTACATCGCCTTCGACCACGAAGAGGGCGGCCGTCTCGCCGGCGCCTGGGCGGCCCTTGCCGTGGACGGCAAAGGCAAGATCGCGATCCTGCAGGGTGTGCCCGGGGTGGTGAGCGACAAGCGGATGAACGGCTTCCGCTCCATCGTAGAGAACTTTCCCGACATCGAAGTGTTGGTTGGCGTCCACACCGACTTCGACCGCGTCAAGGCGTTTGACGCGACGCAGAACCTGCTGGCTGCTCACGACGACATCGACCTGATCTACGGTGTCTCTACGGCCGTAGGCCTCGGCGCGGGACAGGCCGTGCGGCAGGCCGGCAAGTCGGAGGAGATCATGACGATGGGCTTTGGCGGCACGGGCGACGAGATTACAGCGATGGCCGAGGGATGGCTGAGCGCCTCACCCCTGCGCTGCATCGACGACAGCGGCGTCGCCGTGGCGGATGCGTTCATCCAGGAGATGAACGGCGAGGACGTGTCCGTCGTCTGGTCGGGCCCGTTCCGGATGATCGACGCGGAGACGGACGCCGCGGCCATGGTTGAGCAATGCACGCGCTACTCGCGTGCAGCGATGGGCCGCTAGAGCCTTCTCCATTCTGATTCATCAGAATAGAGGCTCTAGGCAGACCACAACAAGGCTTGGCCGGCGCCGTCGGCCAAGCACCCGTTAGCAGGGGAGGCGAGCTTGGAATTTGAAGGTCAACGCGTGCTTGTTACGGGCGCGGGCAAGGGGATCGGCCGCGCAATTGCTAAGGACCTTGCCACGCGCGGCGCTACTGTCGTTGCGCTGAGCCGCAGCGCCGGGGACCTGGAGAGTCTCAGCCAGGAGATGCCCTGCGAAACGATCACCTGCGACCTCGGCGATCTCGATGCCACGCGTCAGGCTGCTGAGCGGGCGCTGCCGATCGACGGTCTCGTCAACAATGCCGGCACGACGGAGCTCACGCCGTTTCTGGAGACCGGCGTTGAGGAGTTCGATCACATCATGACGGTCAACACCAAATCAGCGATGGTGATTGCGCAGATCGTCGCCAAGGACATGATCGCCCGCGGCCGCAAGGGCGCGATCGTCAACGTATCAAGCACCGCGTCGCAGTTCGGTCTGGCGGACCATACTTCTTATTGTGCATCGAAGGCGGCGCTCGACGGATTGACGCGGGTCATGGCGGTTGAACTCGGCCAGCACGGCATCCGCGTGAACAGCGTCAACCCGGTCGTGACCCTGACGCCGATGGCGGTGAAAGCTTGGAGCGACCCGGCGAAGTCCGAACCAATGTTGCGGCGCATACCTATGGGTCGTTTCGTTGAGCCGGAGGAAGTCGCCAAGGCCGTCGCCTTCCTTCTCGGCGACGGCGCGGCGATGGTCCATGGCCACAGCTTGCCGGTCGATGGCGGTTTTTGGACAAACTAGAGCACGACCCCTTCCGTTCCTTCTATCAATGCGGCATCTCGATTTGCATCTTCACGTCGCCCGGCGGCGCCGAAGCAGCGACCTCGAAGGCGTGGACACTATCCTTGAACGGAAAGGTCCGGGTGATGAGCGGTTTCACGTCGATCGCGCCGGAGCCAATCATCGCCACGCAGCGCGGAAAGACGTGGGCGTAGCGGAAGATATTCTCCACCCGCGCCTCGCGCACCATCGCAGCGCCCGCGTCATAGGCGATCGGATCGGACTGGCCGCCAATCATGACAGCGCAGCCGCCGGGGCATAGCGCCTCGAAGATCGTCGCAGCGGCTTTCGGGCTGCCTGTCGCCTCGAAGATGATTTCGACGCCCCATCCGTCGGTCTCCTTCAGGATGCGCTCGGCCACGTTTTCCCGGGTGACGTTGATCGGCGTGACCGGCCCGAGGCCAGCAGCAATCTCCAATTTGGCGTCGGCGAGGTCGCTGACATAGACCCGCGCGCAGCCCGAGGCGAGGGCCGCCAGCGCCGTAACCAGCCCGATCGGGCCGGCGCCCATCACCAGGGCGACGTCACCGGGCTTGATCCTGGCCTTGGTCGCGGCGTGGATGCCGACGGCCAGCGGTTCGACCATCGCCGCCTCGGCGAAAGAGACGTTGTCCGGCAGCTTGAAAGTGAAGTTTTCGGGATGAACGCAGGTCGGACGAAGGATGCCGTGGACTGGAGGCGTCGCCCAGAACCGAACCGCCGGGTCGACATTGTACATGCCGAGCCGCGTCGCCCGGCTGTTTGGATCAGGAATGCCGGGCTCCATGCAAACCCGGTCCCCGGCCTTCAGTGACGTGACCTCCGCGCCGACCTCCAGAACGGCGCCCGATGCCTCGTGGCCCAGGATCATCGGCGAATTCACCACGAACGGGCCGATCCTCCCGTGGGTATAGTAGTGCACGTCCGAGCCGCAGATGCCGACCGTGTGAAGCTTGATGCGAACGTCGTGTGGGCCGAGCGTTTCTTCCTTTTCGATCGGGAAGTCCCGCAGAGACAGTTCCTTAGTGCGTTCCAGGACGAGAGATTCCATTTCTCACTCCCTCCCGCCGTCAGCCCCTGGAGATGATGAGTAGGCCGAGGGCCACGGCGATTGCGTTTGATATCCACAGTGACAGGCCAAGTGGTTCGAAGAAGCGCATCCACAACAGAGACAGCGCGACCCAGATCACGACGGATATGAACAGCCGGTCGAACCAGTTCGTGACGATGGGCAGGAACCCCTTGCGGCTCTCTTTGACGACGATTCCTCCGGATGTGTCCTCCTCAAGAGTGGCGACGGGCGTTTTGATGTCTTCGGTCCTTTCGGTCATCGGCTTATCCTTTGACCGCGCCGAATGTGAGGCCGGACACGATGTGACGCTGCACCAGGGCGAAGACGATCAGAGCCGGGATCAGCGTGATCATTGCAATAGACGCCATTACGCCCCATTCGGTTCCAGTGGTCGTGACATATTCCGATAGGCCGGTGGTGAGCGTGCGCGCATTGAAGCTGGTCAAAGTCGCAGCGAGAAGAAATTCGTTCCAGGCAAAGACCCACGTCAGGATGAGCGTTACCGCGAGCCCGGGGCGACACAGCGGGAAGATGATATGGGTGATCACCTTCCAGGTGCTCGCACCGTCCACGACGGCCGCCTCGTCAAGTTCCTTGGGGATACCGTCGACTGTCGGTCGCAACGTCCAGATGGCGAAGGGCAGGTTAAACGTGCAGTAGATCAGGATCATCCCGATTTTCGTGTCGTAAAGGATGAAATCACCGATCTTGAAGACCTGAGTCAAAAGCAAGAAGAACGGCAGCAAGAACACCGCCGGCGGCGCCATGCGATTGGTGATCGTCCAGAAAAATACGCTCTCCTTGCCGCCAAGATCGAATCGGGAGAGCGCATAGCAAGCGAAAAAACCGAGGGTCGTGCACAGGAACGCGTTGCCGGTCGAAATGATGATCGAATTGGCCATGTAACGGCGAAGCGTACGGTCGCTCAGCACTTCGGCGTAATTGTCCCAGTAGAAGCTGGTCAGGATCACTTCCGGTGTGGAGAAGAGGTCGACCGCCGGCTTCACCGAAATAACGAAGAGCCAGTAGATCGGGAACAGCGTCACAAAGCTCATCGCGACCCAGAAGAGGACGTTAAGCCAGGGACGATCGCGTCTCATGAGTTCGTCTCCAGCCCTATTTGTTCCTGGGGGCCAAGAGGGCCACGTAGAGCAGCCAACAGACCACGATGGTAAGGTAGAGGACGACAACCGATATCGTTGCCCCGTAGCCGTAATCCGTCTTTGGAAAGACGATCTTCCAGATGTGAAGGCCGACATAGCGGGTCGCTGCACCCGGTCCTCCGCCCGTCAGCATCCAGACCTCATCCACCGTCCTCAGCGCATCCATCAGGCGGATGAACACGGTAGCCAGAATTGCCGGCTGAATCATTGGCAGGGTGATGTACCAGAAGATCTGCGACTTGCTGGCGCCATCGATCTGCGCTTGCTCGAACGGATCAGGCGGCAGAGACACCAGCGCTGCGATCATCGTCAATGTCACCAAGGGCGTCCAGTGCCAGATATCCATGATTACGGTCACGAGGAACGCGGTCAGCGCACTCGTGCCGATATTCATCTGGAAGCCGAACCATTCGTCCAGAAGGTGCGGTATGATCCCGATCGACGGTGTTGTCATGAGCCGCCAAACCGAGCCGACCACAATCGGCGCGACAATGAGCGGCAGAGTATGGATGGTGCGGAACCACGCCTTGCCGGGGAAGTCCCTCATCAAGGCCTGGGCCAGGAAGTAGCCGAGGATCAGTTGGCTTGTTACGGCGAACACGACGAAGCCGGACGTCGCTCCCACCGAGGCCAGGAACTCAGCGTCGAAAACCAGACGCCGGAAATTGTCGGCGCCGATATAGATAATGTCGGGGTTGGCTCCGAAGGGATTCCAGCGGTGGAAAGCGAGCCAGAGAACGTAAAGGAACGGAACTACACCGAAGACACCGAGAAGAAAGAGCGTCGGGGCCAGCAATATCCAGCCCGTTCTGTTGGACTGCAAGGGCCCTCCTTCCGGCCATGGTGGCTTCGAATTTGAAACCTTGGCTGCGATCGCTCCGCCACGCAAGCGTCCCCTGCGGGGAGCAAAGCGGGCCGCCGGTTAACCGGCGGCCCAAGTCGGCGTCGTGGGAGGTTCGGCTACTTCCGGTATCCCAGATTCTTCAACTCGGCTTCGGCTTCGGCGGCCATCTGATCCAGCCCGTCCTTCGGCGAGACCTCGCCAAGCAGGATATTGAAGAAGATCGGCGCCGTGGCCTCGCGCACCTGAGCGTGGAACGGATAGGGCGGCGCACCGGCGAACAGGTAGCCTTGATCGCGCAGAAGGTCGTAATAGCCGCCCAGTTCCTCGTTCATGGCCTGGACTTCGGGAGCTTCGTAGGTTGCCGTGTGCGTGATGCGCGGCGCGGCCACCGCCCATTCCGGCTGCACCTCTTCCTGAGCCATGTATTGCAGGAACAGAATCGCGGCTTCCTTGTTCTTTGAGGTGACCGGTATACCGAACGCCCCACCGTCATAGTAGCCGATGTAGCCGGCGCCGGATTCGGCGTCTGCCATGACGCCCTCGGCGAGCGGAGGCAGCGCGACGCCGACATTGCCGACGACCCGCGACTTGGACTCATCCGACGCGATCCAGGCTGCGTTCTCACCATAGACAAGACCCTGGGCCGCACGGCCGGCGGCAAAGGTTGTGCCGACTTCGGTCCAGGTCGAGGCCGGCGATTCGGGCGGCGCGATGTCGCGCATGGACAGCCACCATTCCATGGCGGCGAGCGCCTCGGGGCTGTTCATCTGCCCGCCATTTTCGACCGACGCCGCGTAGTTATTGTCGGCGTCGATTCCCCAATTGTAGACGCCGAAGGTCGGCGCGACCGACTCGTAGTACTCGTACCAGGACGCGACATGACCGGTATGGGCTTGGGCCGTTGTGCCCCAAAGCTCCATATCGTTCGCCTGGCCGTAATCCGTGAAGAACTGCGCGATCTCCGCGTATTCGGCATGCGTCTTGGCGGGAACGAGATCGCGACCGGTCTTCTCCTTGAACGCGGCCTGTATGTCGGAATCGCCGAACAGGTCGGTCCGATAGAGGTACAGCTTGATGAATGCCTCCATCGGGATCCCGAACAGATCGCCGTTATCGCCCTTGAAGTAATTCGCGAAGGTGGTGAAGTTCGCCTCGTCGTAATTCGGCGCCTTCAAAGCCGCATTGTCGGCCAGCTTCTGTGTGGTGTTGACCAGGAAGTCACGCGACAGATAGGCGTATATGATGTCCTGCTCGATATAGACCATGTCATAGATACCGGTACCGGCTTCCATGTCCTGGATCGCCTTGGTGTACATCTGGTCCCAGGATGTGGTCTCGATCTCGACGCGGATGCCTGTCAGCTCTTCGAACTCCTTGGCGATGACATCGGAGATGTAGTTGGAGGGCGGGGTTGCTTCCGTCACACCGCGCAGCGTCATGCCCTGGTACGGTTCAGCGGCCTTCTTCCAGAATGCATCGTCCGCGAGCGCAACGCCGGCGGATAGCAGGATCGCCAGCGCAGACGCGCCGGCCTTCAGTGAAAAACTCATCGGTTACCTCCCGAGGTGCACATCGACGGGTCCGCGGTTCCTTTGGCCTGATCAACGGTTGTCCCACGGCGCCCAATGTCGACAATTGCATCTGCATCGCGTTGCATGCAAGTGAAATTGCAAATGCATGCCTTGCGATACAAACGCATCGCATGCATTGTTCGGGGCGCACTCGCGGCCGTTGCGCCGCTGAATAGTTTAGAGGCGGCGCATGCGTAGCGGCGCAGACAACGATGATACTCTCGTGACCGAGGTCTGTTGGCACTACTATGTCAACGAGCTGACGCAGGCCGAGGTAGCAAAGGTCATGGGCCTCACCCGCCTTCGCGTCAACCAAGCTATCGGTCGGGCAAAGGCGCTGGGCATGGTGCGAGTGGAAATCGCTTCACCATTCCTTCCCCGCGTCGAGCTTCAGGACAAGTTGCAGGGCGAACTGAACATCGGCAAAGCTCTTGTGGTTCCGGCCAACCGGGGAACCTACGACTACCATGTTCCGGCCGGCGCGGCGCTTGCGAGTTACCTGTTGTCATGCCTGGAATCGAAGTCCTGGCGAAAGGTCGGCGTTTCCTGGGGCATGACCCTGGCGAGCGCGATTGAGCGGCTGCCCCGCCAGGCGCGGCCCGATTTGGACATCGTCTCGCTGATCGGCGGGACGACGGCCGGGGCCGCGTTCAACGCCTTCGGCATTGCCTCAGGCTTTGCCGAGAAGCTCGGCGCGAGCTATTCGCTGCTAGCGGCGCCGATCTACTTGCCCGCCGAGGTCGATCGCGACGCGTTTCTGTCGCTGGCGGCGTTTACGACTCACCTTACGAAATGTCGTGAACTTGAAGCCGCACTTCTGGTCGCGGGAGACCTCTCCCGCCGCTCTTTCATGATTTCATCTGGTTTGCCGCGGGATGTGTCCGCCAAGAACCTGGCATCCGCCGGTGCCGTGGGCGATGTGCTCGGTCGTTTTCTCGACAAGGACGGAGCGATAATCGATCATCCTTTGAACGATCGCACAGTTGGCATTGACCTCGATGTGTTGGCGTCGATTCCGGAGAAGATCCTCGCCGCCGCCGGCCCGCACAAGGTCAAGATCATTCGCGCCGCCGCCAGGCGCGGCCTGGTTGACGTTCTCATTACTGATGACCTGACCGCCGAGTTGCTGACGAAGGGCCGGGAATGACGGTCGGCGGACGATTGGCGATCATCTTCGATTTCGACGGGGTCCTGGTCAACAGCGAAGTCATCGCCATCGCCGAACTCCAGGACATTCTCCGTGACTTCGGGATCGACTCCGACTGGGACCAGATGATCCGCAACTTCCTTGGCGCCTCGTTCGACGACATCGAGGCATATATCCATCGCGAGACCGGATCGTACCCGGGAAACGGGTTTCGGGAGACCTGGTATGCACGCCTGTTCGACCACTACGTCGAGGACCTGACCGTCATGCCGGGCGCGATAGAGCTTCTTGACCGATTGGATGAGCGCGGGATTACTTATTGCATCGCGTCCGGGGGATCGTATCGACGGCTGAAGTTCGCTCTCGACGTCACTGGCCTCGGTCTCCGTTTCGGAGAACGCGTCTTTAGCAGGGACTCGGTTGCAAGGGGCAAGCCGGCGCCAGATCTGTTTTTGTTTGCTGCCGAGCATATGGGCATCGATGCGGGGGTTGTCGTCGAAGACGCCGTTCCGGGCGTCCGGGCGGCCGTTGCTGCGGGCATTGACACGATCGGCTTTGTCGGCGGCGATCATGTTGCGTCAGGACGAGAGGAACACGGCAAGCAACTGCGCGAGGCCGGCGCCAGCGCCGTGGTCACAGACATACGCGACGTGCTCAAGTTTGTCGGGCCGGGCGACATCGCTCTGGCCGGGGCGGAGGCCTCACCGATAGCAAGCTGCAGCGGACGGGGGATTAAAGCATGAGTAAGTTCTTAAGCGGCAAAGTCGCCGCTGTTACAGGCGCGGCGTCGGGAATTGGACGGGCCAGCGTCGAGGCCATGGTTAGCGCCGGCGCGCAAGTCGTGATGGTCGACCGCGATGAACCGGCGCTGGAGGCAATTGCCGAAGAGCTCGGCGACGCGGCAATCCCCATCGCCATCGACCTGCTCGACACCGACGATTGCTCGATGATGGTCCCCAGGATCCTCGAGAAGGCGAGCAGGCTCGACATTCTCCACGCCAACGCCGGTACCTATATCGGCGGCGATCTCATGGAGACCGATACCGCCACAATCGACCGCATGCTCAATCTCAACGTCAACGTGGTGATGAAGAACGTGCGGGACGCCCTGCCGCACATGATCGAGCGCGGCAGCGGCGACATCGTCGTTACGGCCTCGGTCGCGGGCCACTATCCGGTGCCGTGGGAACCGGTGTACTCGGCGTCGAAATGGGCCATGACCTGTTTCGTTCAGACGATGCGCCGCCAGGCCAACAAAAAGGGCATCCGCGTCGCCCAGGTTTCGCCAGGTCCGGTCAGTACGGCGTTGCTCTCCGACTGGGAGGAGGACCGGCTGCAGGCCGCCAAGGATTCCGGCAGCCTGATCGAACCGACCGAGGTGGCGGACGCTGTGATGTTCATTCTGTCACGGCCGCGCAACGTCACCATCCGCGACATCGTTGTCCTGCCCACCATGTTCGACATTTGATGACCGGTGCCTGGCCCTTGCGGCGAGCTTCCGAGAGCCGATCAAGGGCTTCCACGAGTACCACGTCGATCGCGATCCCGGCGCCGTCGGCGGCGAGGCTTCCCCGAAGACAGCGTTGCAAAGCAAACGCACACTTCCGGAAGGGTAAGCAGCGTTAGTCTAGGTTAGTAATCTGCGGTCCTGTTCGGGCCGCGGCCGGTGGACATCATCATGGCGTTGAAATGCCGGGTGAGGAGCTCCGCCTTCAGGGTGCTGCATTCGGTCTTCGGCCAGAGATCATGGAACTCGCTCGGATCGCTTCGCAGATCGAAAAGTTCGCCCAGCCCCACGTCGTGATAGACGCTGAGCTTGTAGCGGCCGTCGAAGTACATGCTGGCGCGCGACCCGCGCCCGTCGGGCAGGGACAATGCGTCAAAAAATTCGCACAGGACGTAAGGCTTGTGGCGGTCGAGCGGCGCCGCCCCCTCCAGCAGCGGAAGCAGCGACTTGCCTTGCATGAATTCCGGCACCGGAAGTGCCGCCGCCTCAAGCAGCGTCGGGGCGATATCGACCAGTTCCACCAACGCCCCGGAGGCAGCGTCCTCCTGCACCGTGCCCGGCCACGAGATGATCAGCGGAACGCGGACCATGCCCTCGTAGAAGCGGCAGCCTTTGTAGAGGATCCCGTGGTCGCCGAGCATCTCCCCATGATCGCTCATGAACACCACAAGCGTGTCTTCGATCTGCCCGGTTTCCTCCAGCGTGCCGATCAGGCTCCCCACCATCTCGTCGATGAGCGCGATCATGGCGTGGTAGCAGGCGCGGATATATTTGGCGTCATACAGCTCCGGCGGCGTATCTCGTCCCTCCGTCTCAGCCTGCAGCGGCGCGGCCTCAAAAAGCTCCGATGCGGGATCGCCTCGTCGCGGATCAATGGCGACGCGTGCCTGCTGATCAACGTCGTGGAACTTCTTCTGATGCTCCAGATCAGACGGGGCGAAAATGGGCGCCGGCATCTTCTTGGGATCGAAGCGTGCGAGGTAGTCGGCCGGCGGATCAAAGGGCGGATGCGGATCGAACAGATTGATGGAGAGGAACCACGGTTTGTCCCGGTTGCGTGACATAAAATCGCGCGCGCGCTCGCCCGCCCATGTTGTCTGATGAATGTCGGCCGGCACGCCGGGACCGTAGGCGCGGTTCGCATTATAGACCGCGTGCGCATCGACCCCCTTGTTTTTCAGCCATTCGTGGTAGTCGTGCCCGTGCTCCCAGTCCGGATCGGGGTGGTGGCTCCAGTAGAACTCCTTGTAGCCATCCGCCGCCGGACGGCGCTCCACTATGCCTTTGCTGCGCGACAGGTGCAGCTTGCCGATCAATCCCGTGTGGTAGCCGGCCTCTTCAAAGCGTCGCGGCAGAAGGTCGAGATGATCGGGAAAGAATGCGTTGCCGTTACGATGGACCTGATGCGCGACCGGGTACATGCCGGTCAAGAATGAGGCCCGGCTCGGGGTACAGATCGGGCTTTGCGCGTAGGCTCGGTCAAAGGCGACCCCTTTGGAGGCGAGCCGGTCCAGATGGGGAGTCGCTGCTCCGGCATGACCGAAGCAGGAGAGCGTGTCCCAGCGCTGCTGGTCCGCACAGATCCAGAGAATATTCGGTCGACGCATCTGCTCTGCCTCCAAGGTTCTTTGTTTCAGGCTTTCGAACGCAAGCCGGTCCGCCGCGAGCGCGGCCTTGTCGCGATTGACGTCATCCCTTCACCGCCCCGCCCGACAGGCCGGAAATCATGTATTTCCGGACCACGAGCCCGAACACCACCGCTGGCATCACGATGAAGACAGCGGCGGCGGCGATCTTTCCCCATTCCGTTCCCTCAAAGGCGAGAAAGTTCACGATCGCCACCGGCAGCGTCACCACATCCCGGCGCGTCAGGATCAAGGCGAACAGGAACTCGTTCCATGAAAAGATGAAGGCGAGGATCGCGGAGGCGATAATGCCGCTGCGCATGAGCGGCAGGTCCACCAGAAGCAAGGTCTTGAGCGGTGTTGCACCGTCAATGCGGGCCGCCTCGGTCAGTTCGCGCGGCACTGCCGACCATAAGGGAGTGAGCATCCAGATGATCAGTGGAACGTTGAAGATAAGGTGCACGAGAATCAGCCCAACATAGGTGTCTAGCAGGCCGACGCGCTGATAGGCCACGAAGTAAGGTAACAGATAGACCATACCCGGCACCGTCCGGATCAGCAGAATTGCAAGCAGTGAATTCCGCCGGACGGAGCCCGCTAGGTTGCGCAAAGCATAAGCGGCCGGAACGGCAATGATCAGCGAGACGACGACTGCGCCGACCGACACAATGACGCTGTTCTTGATCGCATTCAGAAAGCTGGAGTCGGAGAATATCTGAACGTAGGCCTCCAGCGTTGGCTCGAAGACGAGCTTTGGCGGAATGGCGAAGGCGTCCAGACGCGTCTTCAGCGACAGCGTGGCCAGCCACAGGAACGGGACGATAATGATCGCGCCCCAGACAAAGCCGAACGCGTAGAGCGCAGCCGTGATGGCGGGCGGGCGCTGCCTCATCGCCGCTCTCCCTCAAGCGCCAGGGAGCGCAACAGAATGTTGGTGGCGGGCGCCAGGATCGCGACCAGCAGGACCAGGAACGAGAGGATGATGGCCGAGGCATAGCCGACCTTGAGGAAGTTGAAGCCCGCGACAAAGGCATAATAATTGACTGTCTCGGTGCCGCCGGCCGGCCCCCCGGACGTCATCACGAAGATGATCGGGAAGATCGCCAGCGCTTCCATGATCCGGAAGATCAGCACCACGAGCGCCGTGTTCTTCAGGAGTGGAAGGGTGACGTAGCGAACCCTTTGCGTCCAGCTCGCTCCGTCGATCCTGGCCGCCTCGTAAAGCTCCCCGGGGAAGGTCTGCATGGCGGTGTAGAACATGACCGCGACGAAAGGTGTCCATCCCCATACGGCGGCGATGACGATGGCGGCGAGGGCGAGCGTCGGGTCGGCAAGCCAGGCCGGGCTCTCGATCCCCACAAGGCCGAGATAATAGTTGATCCCGCCGAGCTGAGGCGTGAAGAGGACCTTCCACATCAGCCCCATCACGATCGGCGGAAAGAACATGGGGACAATGAAGATGACGCGCAGCCAGCCTAGGCCAGGCAGCCGCTCGTTCATGACCAGGGCGAGCAGGAACCCCAGGATCATCTGGACGATGACGGGGCCGAAGATGAGGATGGCGCTCTGCCAGAGGCTGGCGACAAAGCGCTCGTCCTGAAAGAGCTGAGCGTAATTGCCGAGACCGACGAACCTTGTCGGTCGCGTCGACGTATAGGACAGTGACGTGAGGCTGAGGGCGACAGTGAAGAGGATGGGAAGGATCGTCAGGCCGGTGACGATCACCAGGGCCGGCGCCAGAAAGCGCCGGTAGCCTGCGGTTGGCCCTCCCCATACGCGTCCGCGGATCGCTGGAACGCCTGATTGTGCCGTGAGCGCATCGGCCACGGTCATCTCCTTGGCGACCTGATGGGGGCGACCTGACGGGGGCGACCTGACGGGCGGCGGTGAGCGGGGTGCGGCACGCGGGTCGTGCCGTACCCCGGAGTATGCTTATTCGCTCAGAAGGCCCTCGTCTCGAAGTATCTGCGCGATGTCGGCGTTTGCGTCATTTAGAGCCTGCTCGGCCGACTTGCTGCCGATCTCCGCTTCCTGGACAGCCTGTCCCATGCGGTCGCTCACTATGCCCCACGCCGCAAAGGGTGGGTAGTAGTCGGCCGGCGCAACATTGAGGCTGTCCCGGTAGGCGGTGAGAAATTCGCCGCCGCCGAAGTCGAAATTGTACTTCTCCTTAAACAAAGGGTTCGACCAGACAGAGGTTCTGGTGGTGGCCAGATAGGCGGAGTTCTGCGAGACCTTGACCATCGTCTCCGCGCTCAGAGCCCATTCCAGGAAGAGGTAGGCGGCCTCCGGTGTATCGGAATAGGCGGAGACGCAAAGTCCGTGCGACGCAAAGGAGGGCTTGGGGCCGGCCGGACCTCCCGGTACCACTGCGAAACCGAGATTGCCCGACACTTTGGATTGCTCCGGGTCGAGGATTCGACCGGCAAGCGGTGCACCGTCGATAACCGAGACGACGTTGCCCTGCTGCATCGCCGTAACGACATCGTCGAAGACGAAGTTCACGCCACCCTCCGGACCATATTCGTTCTTGAGGGCGATGAACGTTTCCAGCGCCTTGATGGCCTCAGGCGAGTTCACCTGCGGTGTCAGCTCGTTGGGAAAGTCGGCGAAATATTTGGCACCCTCGCCGTAGAAGAACAGATTGAAGATCCAGATATTGCCGGCAGTGGAGGCCGGGCTGCCGCGCAGCGCGATGGCCGGCAGCGCATCGCTGTTGACCTTGGCGGAGACGGAGAGAAGTTCCTCAAACGTCTGAGGCGGCGCGGTGATCCCGGCCTCTTTGAATTTGTCGATCTGGTAATAGTAGATCACGGTCGCGGCAAAGAACGGTAGACAATATTGCGTGCCGCCGGACGCCATGCCCTGCAGCGTGGAGGGGATGAAGTCTTCGATGTTCCGCTTCTCGGGATCGGAGATCGAGGCATTGTCGAAGAAGGACTCCACCGGCGTGACCCATCCATTCTGCGCATAAAGAGGCAGGTTGCCGCTTTGCACGCCGACAATGTCGAAGGCGGTACTGCGCGTGGAAAGCTCAAGCTGCGCCTTCTGCCGCGCCGCCTGTTCTGAGAGCGTCTCAATGTTGATCTTGATCCCGGTCTTTTCTTCAAACTCCGGGAAAAGCTTCTTGAGCCCCGGGATGAACGATATATCGAAATACAAGATATCAAGCGTAGTGCCTTCGAACTGTCGCATGTCGACCGCGGAATCCTGCGCCATGGCAGCGCTGCTCCAGGACAACAATCCCGCCAAGGCGACTCCCAATACCGAGCGGTTCATCATCGTTTCCTCCTGTTACTGTGTTGTGAGTTGCACGTGGTCTTGCTTGTCCTTCCCAGCGAGCCTTTGGGCGGCGCGCGCATCCGCCCCGACACGCGGCAGAAGGCTCAGAATCTGGTTGGGGGCACGGACAAAATGCTCGAGCTGCATGGCCGCCGCTCCAAAGGCGATGGCCGTGCTGCCCTTCTGAGCCAAACTGATCCTGTCGATCAATTTCGGATCGGCGCCGCTTCGTTCCTGGATTTGCTCGATGTGCCGGTGGACGCCGTGCATGTACCAATCGGCGAGATGATCATGCGAGCCGCCAACCACAATGCGCTCCGGCCGCAGCAGACGGTCAACGTCCACGATACCGCAGCCCAGATACTCGCCGGCCTGGATGATGGCGCTGCGCGCCGCCGCGTCTCCAGCTTCCGCGTCCAACGCAATCTGGGCCAGGGAAGCCTCGGCCGCTTCGCTCTGATCACCGGACTGGCCAAGACTCTCCACCAGCGCCCGGCCCGACGCGTACTGGGTCAAACAGCCACGGCGTCCGCAATGACACGGGCGTCCCGCCAGATCGATCGTCAGATGGCCGAGCTCGCCAACGCCGCCGTGATTGGTGAGCCAGGCAGCACCGCCGGAGATCAACCCAAGTCCGATGCCGCCATAGTCGATTACGATGAACGCCACCGACCGCGGAGCGGTCGACTGATCCGCGGCGATGCGCTCCTCGCCGTAGGCCGCCATGATGGCGCCCACCCGCAGCGCAGTGGGTATCCCGAACGCCTCGACGAGCCGGTCAACCAGCGCAACATTGCGGAGGGCAGGGAAGTCGCGTGAGTGGATCACGCCGTCAGCCACATTGATCGGACCGATGGAGCCCACCCCGATTGCGGTCACCATGCTTCTTGAGCGGCGCTTCAACTCCACGATCATATCGCCGACAGCGCCGACATAGGCTTCGGTCGTCGAGCCACGTGCCATCTTCCGCGTGGCGACCGTCTCAATCTTGCCACCGAGGTTGACCAGGCACCCAGTGATCTTTTCCCGGCGTATGTCGAGACCGACCACGTTGAACGCATGCGGGTTCAACTTCAGTCCGATCGGTCGCCGGCCTCCCCGCGACGACGCAGGTCCAGGCCCCAACTCCTCCACCAAATCCTTATCGAGAAGTTCGGTAACGGCCTTCGACACGGTCGTCCGGGTCAGCCCGGTCGCGTCGGCGATCTCATGACGGGCAAGTCCCTTTTGCTTCTGCAGCGCCGTCACGATGCGCCCCATGCTGCCGTCAAAGGTTTCCAAGAAGAAAGGCCTAGTTAGTTAGTAACCTAGACTTACTTACCGAGCTGCCAGATTGGAGTCAAATGCTGTCGAAGCTCAGCGCTCGGTTCGTCGGGCGTCGTCCGACCGATACCGAACCTGGCGCTGTCGAACGCGATCCGGGGTGCGATTGCTGAGTAGTCAAAACACGCGCTGCTGAGGTCGCCGCTAAAGGCGTGACGGCCAACATGCTGCTCCCCGGACGGGTCGACACCGACCGGCTGCGGGAACTCAATATGGCGGCGGCGAAACGGACGGGAACGTCGGTCGATGAGGTGGCACGCACGTCACGAGCGCGCATTCGCACCCGGTTTCTGTTCTGCGATATCGTGCGCTGCTCTCTCGCGGGTGGAGGCGGGTGCCGAATGAGGGGCTATCTGGTGCCGCTCCGTACCACGCCTGCTTGTCGCCGTTGCCGGGTTGCTCAAATGGTTACGCAACGTACCTCGACGCCCTGATCGGCAACTCTGTCTCTATCCTCGGCAGGGAGCCCTTCGTCGGTGATGATCATGTCGATCTGTTCGACGGGCGCGATGCGGTAGAGCGCGCGGGCGCTGAAGCGGCTGCTCTCGGCGAGAAGGATCGTGGTCTGAGCAGCCTCGATCATGGCGCGCTTCAGCTCCACGAGTTGCAGTACAGTATCGGATGCGCATTCGCCGTCGATCGCCTGGGCGGACATGAAATACAAGTCGCAGCGGATGGCTTGCAGGAAGGCGGTGCCCGGTTCGCCGAGAAGGCTGAATGCACCGGGGCGGTTGGTGCCGCCGGGCACGACCAGCTTGAGCTGAGGCTTGTAGGTCAGCTTCTTGGCGACATAGAGATCGTTGGTAATGACCGTCAACGGAAATTCCAGCGCCGCGATGGCGTCCGCCAGATCGTGGGCGATCGCGCCTGTGTCCACCAGAAGGCTCTGGTCGGGCTCAATCAGCGCGATCGCCTCTTTGACGATGGCGCTCTTTTCCTCCACCGCCGTGCGGCGTGCCAGATCCGTGCTGGGCTCGTAGGTCGTGTGCTGTCGAATGCGGACCGCACCGCCATGCGTGCGGCGCAGGAAACCCTCGTGGGAGAGGAGGTCGAGATCACGGCGGATGGTGGAAACGGAGATGTTGAACTTCCTCGCCAGATCCTGGCTGGATCCGGCGAAGTTCACGTCGAACCATTCCATCAGCCGCTGCCGCCGCTCCGCGGGCAGCATCTCCTCCGGAGGCGTGTCTTCCGTCTCAGGCATGCGTTCCCCCCGCCGGGTCATCGAAGGCGCTCCCGCCGGCCGGCGTCGGCAATTGTCGTGCGCGGGAGCCTGATAAGCGATTCCGGCCGCCGATGGACAATCGTCATTACAATTGTCCCGGCAGCCACAGCGCGATTTGCGGGAAGATCACGAGAAGAACTGTACCGAGGACGAGCAAAAGAAAGAAGGGCAGGACCGAGACGATCGTTCGTCCCATGCCGGCCGACGTCAAACCCTGCAAGATGTAGAGGTTCAGCCCAACCGGCGGCGTGAGCGCGCTGAACTCGATCATGATGATGAGGAAGACCCCGAACCAGATCGGATCGAAGCCGGCTTGGACAATCAGCGGCACGGCAATGGGGACGGTCATGACGGTCATGGACGTGCCGTCGATGAACATGCCGAGCACGATGTAGAGCAGGGCAAGGATGGCCAAAAGCCCGTAGGGCGAAAGCGAGAGGGCTGCGATGCCCTGCGTGATCTGCACGGGCAGATGCATGAAGGCGATGGCCGCGGAGAGAAACGACGCGGCCGCGATCAGGATGCAGATCATTGCCGAGATGCGAATGGTTGCCATCAGCGAATCTTTGATCATCTCAAACGAGAACTGACCGGTGACCATGGTGATGATCAAGGCGCATGCGACGCCGACGGCGGCCGCCTCCGATGGTGTCGCAAGGCCTGAATAGATGGAGCCGAGCACGATGAACATCAGCACGCCAATCGGCAGAAGTTGAGCCAGACCGCCGAGGATATCGCCGAGGCCGACCTTGTCGTCACGTCGCGGCTCAACGCTTGGGCGCAGCAACGTCACCAGGATGATGTAGCCGGAATAGAGCGCCGCCATCATGAGGCCGGGGAGCACGCCTGCGGCAAACAGCTTGGTGATGGAGACCTCGGCGAGAACCCCGTAGATGATCATTGCGATCGAGGGCGGGATCAGGAGACCGAACGTTCCCGCGCCGGCCAGCGATCCGGACGCCAGATTGAGGCTGTAGCCGCGCTGCATCAGCTCCGGAATTGTGATCTTGCCGACCGTCGCGGTGGTGGCATTGCTGGACCCGCTGATCGCAGCAAAGATCGTGCAGCCAAAGACGTTGGTGTGGAGCAGCCCGCCCGGCACGCGCGCCACCAGCGGCGACAGGCCGCGGAAAAGCCGCTGCGAGATGTCGGTTCTGAAAATGATGTCGCCCATCCAGATGAAGATGGGGATCGCGGCAAGCTCCCATGAAACGGCGCTCGACGAAATGACCTTGGATGCGATCGTGCCGATCCGCGCAACCTCGAAGTCAAGAACGATGTAGAGGCCGCCAACGCCGATCATGATCAGCGCGGCGAAGATCCAAACGCCGGAGCCAAGGAAGATGACGACGAGCGCAAGCAGGGTGAGGGCGGCTGTTAAAGTGGACATGGTCGGCTGGCTAGATCTTCAGCGCCTCTTCCTCTTTTTGTCCGTGCACGACGAGCTTGCAGAACATCACCGCAAGCTGAACGGCGAGCAGGGCGAGACCGATGAAGAAGAAGGCTTCGGGTATCCAAAGCGGTATCGGCAGGTGGTGCTCGCTGGTGGTGCCGCGGGTCCATAGCCTGCTGATGGCGCGCCACTCATAGAACATGAGCCAGATCACGAGCACTTCCGCCGCTACGATGGAGAACAGCGCCGAAGCGGCGCGTGCCGCGGCGGGCATTCGCCGGGTCAAGACGCTGATGCGGATCATCGTTCCCTGTTCAAGCGTCCAGCCGAGCGCCAGGAACGTGATCGCGGCAACGCCGTGGCCGACGAGAGCGTCAGCCATGAATGTGGAGCGGGAGAAGAATCGCAGGACGATCTCAAGCAGAATCAACCCGACCATCAGAGTCAGCAGAATCGCGGCGAAGCCCGCCGCGATTCTGTTGAGTGTCGAGGACATTGCTGCAAAGCGCCTTAGCCAGGCAGGCTCGGCGCGGCCAACGTCCTCCGCGTCGATGGGTGGTTCAGTCACCAAGGTACCGTGGTGCTCTTCCCCGTGGTCTAGTTGCGGACCTTATCAAACTCAGCCAGGATTGCGTTGGCGCGCTCACCGGTTTCCTCAATCCAAGCGTCGCGCACCTGCCCAGCGGCCTCCTGCAGCAAGTCGAACACCTCCTGCGGGACGTCGTCATCGGGCGTGATGGCCATCCCATTTTCGCGCATGACGGCATAGGGGCTGGTCATCGTCTCCTGCATGATCTCCCAATTGTGCTTGTCGCAGCCGTCGACCGTGTCCATCAACGCCGACTGAGCCGCCGGCGAAAGGCGGTCGAAAGCGTCCTTGTTGACGTGGGCGACAAACAACGCCATCGCGTAGTTCACCTCCGTGAAGTCGGTGACGTAATCCCAAACGGACAGCTGCTTGCCGCCGTCGGCCGATGTCAGGACCGCGTCGACGCCGCCGGTCGACAATTGCGGAACCAGATCGGCCCAGGCGATCTGCAGCGGCGCTGCACCCGCGGCCTTCAGCGTGTCGGTTCCGTTGACGTCGTAGGTGCGGATGCGCAGCCCCTTGAGGGCGTCGACGGAGTTGATCGGCTGCTTGGCGTGGATTCCACTCGGCGCATTCGGGAGCGCCCACAGCAGCATCATGTTGTTCTCTTCGAAGACCTTCTCGTATTCGGGGCGGGCGACCTGCCACAGCTGATAGGCCTGCTCCGGGGAACTGGCGATGAACGGCAGAGAGCTGAGATTGAAGAGGGGGTCGACACCGCTCAGCTGCGTGAGCAGGGTCACGGCTGCCTGAACGCTTCCGTCCTGAACCGCCTCGAAATGATCGGCCGACTTGAAGCCGAGCGCGCCGCCGCCGTGATAGGTGATATCGAGATCGTCGCCGGCGAGCTTCTCCACTTCCGCGATGCAGAACTCGGCCGCCATGTAGGTGAGGCCGGATGGGTTCGCGCCATATTCGTCGGAGAAATCCCATTTGACGGGGTCCGCCAACGCAACGCCCGAAAGGGCGGCGGTTGCCAATACCGCGGTCGCGGATCCCAGAAGCTTGTGCCATGTGGTCTTCATGTCGCTGTCTCCCTGTTTCGGCTTTGTCCAGGCGTTGCTTGGCGTGCCCGCTCCGGCGAAATCCGTTATCGCCTTGCAGCGTGGTGCTTTTTTGCAGCACCCTGCGCTTGACCTGCTAGCATTCATGCATGAACGGTCAAACTATGTCAATAATGGACAGGCTGTGCACAAGACTATGCATTGATTGGATCGCAAAGTTGCAAAAGATGGTCTTGTGGAGCCGCTTATTGCCGATCCTGGAGCTTGTATTCGAGCATGAACTACCGTAGAAGTGCATAAACGATCATGCATTGCTTCAGAACTTGCCGAATGGGCGAGGCTGATCGCCGGGCAGAGGTTTGAACATGGCCTTCATCGACGGGGCTGTAGCGCTTGTATCGGGGGCCAATCGCGGCATTGGCGCGGCCATCGCCAAAGAGCTGATCGCGCATGGCTACCGCGTCAGCCTCGGTGCGCGGCGGCCTGAGACGTTGGCGGAAGAGCATGGGCCGGAATCGGAGGCGCGCCTTTACGCAGCGTTCGATGCCCTGCAACGCGAGACCGCGGAAAACTGGGTGGCTGATAGTGTCGCGCGCTTCGGGCGCATCGACGTGCTCGTCAACAATGCCGGGTCGGGGGAGCAGGTCTCGCTCTACGACGACAATGAAGAGGCGCTTGACCGCCTTTGGGAGATCAACGTCAAGGCGCCGCTTCGACTGACGCGATTGTGTCTGCCGCATCTGGAGAAGACGGGGCGGGGCCGGATCGTCAACATTGCTTCGCTTTCCGGCAAGCGCGTACGCAACGCGTTTGTCGGCTACAACATGACGAAGTTCGCGCTGATGGGCCTGACCCATACGACAAGGCACGTCGCCTGGGACAAGGGTGTGCGCGCGACAGCAATCTGCCCAAGCTTCGTGCGCACCGACATGAGCGCCTACACGACCAAGGTGCAGCCGGAGGACATGATTCAGTCTGAGACGCTCGCCCAGCTCGTGCGCTCCACGATTGAGCTGCCGAACAACGCCGCGGTCGCCGAGCTGTTGGTGAACTGCCGCTTGGAGGACATGCTTTAAGTAGCCGCCCATGGACAGCCCCCAAACAGCCACAGCCGCCGCCGATCCGCGATACCCGGATGCTGCTTTGCCCGGCGAAACGGATGTCGTGATCGTCGGCGGCGGGATCATCGGGGTCAGCGCGGCGCTTTTTCTGGCGGAGAAGGGACTGCGCGTCTGCGTCTGCGAGAAAGGGCGGATTGCGGCGGAGCAATCGTCGCGGAACTGGGGGTGGACGCGGCAGATGGGCCGCGATCCGGCCGAGATGCCGCTGGCGATCGAAAGTCTGGCCATCTGGCGTCAACTGAAGCAGCGGTTCGGCATCGAGGTCGGCTATCGCGAAACAGGCATCACCTATCTTTGCCGCAATGCGCGCGAGGAGGAGAAGGCTCATGGCTGGGCTGCGATCGGGAAGGCACACAACCTTCCGCAGCGGACCCTGGGGGCGCGTGAGATTGCCGCGTTCCTGCCAGGCGCGGCGGGAGATTTCACTTTCGCGCTGCACACGTCTTCCGACGGACGAGCCGAGCCCAGTCTTGCGGCGCCAGCAATCGCCGACGCTGCTGCGCGCCGCGGCGCCGTTATCGCGACGGGCTGCGCCGTGCGCGGCATTGAGACGACCAACGGGCGCATCTCCGCGGTCGTTACGGAGAAGGGACCGATCCGCTGCACGGCCGTCATCGTCGCCGGCGGAGCATGGTCACGGCTCTTTATGGGAAATCTCGGCATCTCGTTCCCGCAGCTCAAGGTTCTGTCGGCGGCGGCGCGTGTCGATGACGTGCAGGGCATGCCCGACATGCCGGTCGGCGGCGGCGATTTTGCCTTTCGCCGGCGGCTCGATGGCGGCTTCACAATTGCGCCGCGCAACGTCAACATCGCGCCGCTTGTTCCCGACAGCTTCAGACTCCTACCGGACTTCCTTCCGGCATTCTTGCGGACGTGGCGCGAATTGCGGCTTCGTATTGGCCGCCGGTTCTTCACCGAGCTTGCAACGCCGCGCCGCTGGGCACCCGACCAGCCGAGTCCGTTTGAGAGCGTCCGCATCCTTGATCCGGCGCCGCCGAAGACGCTCAATCGGAAAGCCCTGGCAGCGCTTGGCCGCGCCTTCCCGGCCTTTGCGAACGCTCGCATCACGCAGAGCTGGGCCGGCCTGATCGACGTGACGCCGGACGAAATCCCGGTCATTGATGCGGTGGATGGATGGCCGGGGCTCTATCTGGCCTCCGGTTTCTCCGGACACGGCTTCGGCATCGGTCCGGGGGCGGGCCTCCTGATGTCGCAATTGGTGAGCGGGGACGTGCCTTGCGTCGACCCTTCACCCTTCCGCTTCAGTCGCTTTGCATCGAGCGAACGAGCGCTGTCCGCCAACACCGCATTGGCCGCTGAGAGAGGCTGACGACATGGGTTGGCGCGTTGGCGTGGATTCCGGCGGCACCTTCACGGATGTGTGCCTGTTCCACGAAGAGACCGGTCGAACCGAAATCGGCAAGACTGCGTCGACGCCCGGCGATCCATCACAGGGAATCGTCGCAGTCGTGTTGCAGGGGCTCCAGCAGGTCGGCGCTGAGATGTCCGAGGTGACCTTCTTCGGCCATGGGACGACAGTCGCGACCAATGCCTTGATTGAGCGCCGCGGGGCGAAGACAGGCCTCATCACGACGGACGGCTTCCGCGACCTGTTGGAAATCGGGCGGCAGCAGCGGCCCGATCTCTACGACATGATGGCGGAGAAGCCGGAGGTCCTGGTGCCGCGGCACGTGCGGCTGGAGGTGGCTGAGCGGCTTCGCGCGGATGGATCGGTTGAGCGAACGCTTGACCCCGCGACAGTGCGTGACGCCATCGCGAGGCTGGCGCAAGAAGGTGTTGAAGCGATCGCGGTCTGCTTCTTGTACAGCTTTATCAATGCGCGGCACGAGGAGATGGTCGGTGCTGAAATTCCACGCGAGAGCAGCACGATTTTCGTGTCGCTCTCGCACCAGGTTGCTCCCGAGTTCCGAGAGTACGAGCGACTGTCGACTACTGTGGTCAACGCCTTTCTTGGACCGATTATGCAGCGCTACATCCGGCGGCTCGACCGGTCGCTTCAGGAGGCGGGTCTCGGTGTCGCGCCGCATCTGACGCAGTCCAATGGCGGCGTCACAGGGCTGAAGGCGGCGGCCGACCATCCTGTTCGCGCGCTGCTCTCCGGTCCGTCCACCGGCGTTGTCGCCGCGCAGGCGATTGCCGAGACGGCGGGCTTCGACGATGTCATCACCTTCGACATGGGCGGAACCTCTTCCGACGTTGCCCTGCTGGACAACCGCATATGCAAGAAGACCGGCGAAGCATCTGTCGAGGGCTATCCGATCAAGGCGCCCATGCTCGACATCCACACGGTCGGCGCCGGCGGCGGTTCGATTGCTTTCGTCGACAGCGGCGAGCACCTGAAGGTCGGCCCGGAAAGCGCTGGCGCCGATCCGGGACCGGCCTGCTACGGACTTGGCGGCACGGAAGCCACGGTCACCGACGCCAACGTCGTCCTGCAGACGCTGAATCCAGCTGAGATCCTCGGGGGCGGCATGCGCGTCCATCGCGATCGGGCGGTGGCTGCCGTTCAGCGCCTGGCCGACCGCCTCGGCATGAGCCTCCATGAGGCGGCGCAAGGCATTGTTTCCGTGGCGACCGCCAACATGGCGAAGGCGATCCGGGTCATCTCCGTTCAGCGCGGCTACGACCCTCGCGACTATGCCCTCATGGCGTTTGGCGGTGGCGGTCCGCTTCACGCCGCGAGGCTCGCGCGCGAGCTCGATATGTCACGGATCATCGTTCCGCCGACGCCCGGGGCGCTATGCGCGCTCGGCCTGCTTCTGACGGACCTTAAGGCGCACTTCGCGCAAGGACGGCTCCTGAATCTGTCGTCGGCCGCACTTGAGGCCATCGCCGACGGCTACCGCATACTGGAGGAGCGGGCTGAGGCGTGGTTCACGCGCGAGGCCATTGCCTCCGAAGAGCGGCTGATTATCCGCTCCGCGGACCTGCGCTATTACGGCCAGAACTATGAGCTTGAGGCGGCGTTCCCCGCCGGGCCGATCACGCAAGAGAGCCTCAACAGGTTACAGCGGGGCTTTGAGGCAGTTCACCGCCAGCGCTTCGGATTCATCGTCGAAGACGACCCGGTCGAGCTCGTGACGCTGCGCGTGGAGGCCGTCGGCATCGTCAAGAAGGCGGTGCTGGAGGCCGAGGTAGAAGTGAGTGGATCAGTGACGCCGGCCGCAGCCAGCAAGCGGGAGGTGTGGATGCCGGAGGTCGGCGGCGCAGTCGACTGCCCGGTCTTTGCGCGGTCGGACCTGAGGAACGGGCACGCTATCGTCGGCCCCGCCATCATCGAGCAGATGGACACCACAACGCTTGTCCTGCCCGGCATGGCCGCGCATGTCGATCCCTGGCTCAACCTCATCTTGGAAGCGAGCCAATGACCGCGCCTGATCCCATCATTGTTGAAGTCGTCGGCAGTGCGCTCTCTTCCATAGTGGAGGAGATGGGCGAAGCGCTGGTGCGCTCAAGCTATTCGACGAACATCAAGGAGCGGCGTGACTGCTCCACTGCCTTGTTCGACCGGCACGGCAATACGCTGTGCCAAGCGGAGCACATTCCGATGCATCTCGGTAGTTTCATCGGGATCATCTCGCATATTCATAGCCGCACCGATCCCGGCGATATCCGCTCCGGTGATGTGTTCATCGGCAATGATGCCTATGTCGGCGGCGGGACACACCTGCCCGACATCGTGCTCGCGGAACCGATCTTCGTCGAGGGCAGCATGGTCGCTTGGGCGGTCAACACGGCGCACCATTCCGACTTCGCCGATCGGGGGCATGCGCATATCTATCAGGAAGGCATCCGCATACCGCCGGTGCGGCTCTATCGGGGCGGTGTCCTGCAAGAGGACGTGCAAGATATCTTCCTGCTCAATTGTCAGGTGCCGAATGAGCGCCTGTCCGATCTCCGCGCGCAGATGGCCGCCAATCGGCTTGGCGTGACGCGCGTTAGGCATCTCTGTGAGAAGTACGGCAAGGATCGGGTGTTGGCCGTCGGCGACGCGTTGCAGGACTATGCAGAGCGAAAGATGCGCGCGGGGATTGCCGCCATTCCCGACGGGACGTATCGGTTCGCAGACATTTTCGACAGCAATCAGTTTCCCGGCACCATGGAGCTGAAGGTCGCCATTGCCGTGAAGGGTGACCGCATGCGGCTCGACTTCGACGGGCCGCCGCAGGTCCGTGCGGGGCTCAACATGGTCTACACGTCGCTGCTTGCCTCCAGCTACTACGCAGTGAAGTCAGCCGTCGACCCGACGATCCTCCCCAATGCCGGGCTTGCCAGGCCGCTGACGGTGACTGCGCCGGAAGGCTCGATCCTGAACTGCGTCCACCCCGCAGCTGTTGAAGGGCGCATCGCCACCTGCCAGCGCGTGGCCGACCTTATTCTTGGTGCGTTGGCGCGGGCGCTCCCCGGCAAGGTCGCCGCGGCGGGAAATGGCTGTTGCACGGGTGCGATCTTCACCGGCGCGCGCGAGGACGGTCAGAGCTGGGTCTATCTTGAGACGATCGGCGGCGGCGGGGGCGCGCGCGCCTCTGCCGACGGTCTGAGCGGCATTCAGGTGCATCTCACCAATACGTCCAACTTGCCGGTCGAGGCCTTGGAGCGGGAATATCCACTCACGCTCATGCGCTATGAACTGGCAGACGAGTCGGCGGGGGCAGGCGCGTTCCGCGGCGGCATGGGTATCCGGCGCGTCTATCGGGTGGAGCGCGCCTGCCGCTTCGCCGTTGAGGGCTCGCGCGTGGCGTCTCAGCCTTGGGGGCTGGACGGCGGACTTCCCGCGCAGGGCACGCAGCTCGATTTCGGCGACGGCCGCACGGATTTCTCCGGTGTCGTCGACCTGGAGCCCGGCCAGATCGTGACCATCGTCACGCCAGGCGGCGGCGGCTATGGCCGACCCTCCGATCGCGCCGCGGATGCGGTCGCACGCGACGTCGCGGAAGGGCGGATCACGCCTGCATCGGCGCGGGATGTCTATGGCATGAAGGACGCGTGAGCCGCTCGTAAGACGATCGGCCTATACAGAGCATGTGCCGAGGCACGGCAGAACGACGTGGGCTTCAGCCGTCCGCCTCAAAAAGCCCCGCGCCGAAAGTGGCTGCCGCGCAGTAGCGAGCTCAGGCTAGAGCCTTATCCATTCTGATTGAATCAGAATGGAGGTTCCGTCTGAACCGGCCAGTTTCGAGCGACAGAGCGAATCCAAATATTGTACGCTCTTCATGCAACCCGACACTGCCAACACAGCCGGCCCGCTACCGTCTACGGAGACCATCGTCGTCATGCCCGAGCAAGGAATCATCGCCCTGGTAAGCCGGATCGGAGAGGCGCAGCAACGGCTCTGGGCAAGCCGTCTCTCGGCGCTTCTGCCCGGAGAGAGGGTCGTCCTGTTTGATGATCTTTGCGAATCTGAGCGCGGCGCGGCCGAAATCGCCGTCGTCGCCAACCCCGACCCAGCCGTTCTGGCACAATTGCCCAACCTTGTCTGGGTGCACAGTCTGTGGGCGGGTGTTGAACGCATGGTCGCCGAGCTTCCGGGCTTTCGTCCACCTGTCGTGCGGCTGATCGATCCCGAACTTGCGCGCACCATGGCCGAGGCGGTGCTCGCCTGGACGCTTTATCTGTTTCGCGACATGCCGGCCTATGCGCAACAGCAGCGTGAGCGACGTTGGCATCAACTGGAGTATCGTCGCCCGGAACAGGTGACGGTGGGTATCCTTGGCCTCGGGGCATTGGGAAGCGCTGCCGCCCTGCGGTTGATCGATGCCGGGTTCAACGTCATCGGCTGGAGCCGCAGCCCGCGAACGGTGCCGGGCGCAGACTGCCGTCACGGTGCCGGTGCGCTTGGCCAGGTCTTGGCAGCGAGCCAGTTCCTGGTGATCCTCACGCCGCTCACCTCAGAGACGCGCGGGCTGATGAATGCGGCGCGTCTGGCAGAGCTGCCTGAAGGTGCGAAGCTGATCAATTTCGCCCGCGGACCCATCGTGGACACTGCGAATCTGATCGAGGCGCTGGACAGCGGGCATCTGGCTCATGCCGTGCTCGATGTCTTCGATGAGGAGCCGCTCCCGGTGGACTCCGTGCTCTGGAACCATCCTGGCGTCACCGTCCTGCCTCACATTGCGGCGCCGACGGATCCCGAGACGGCGGCACAGATCGTGGCAGGCAACATCCGGTGCTGGCGACGAACCGGAGAACTTCCGCCGGCGGTGGACCTGGGGCGCGGCTATTAGCCTTTCCATTCTGATTGAATCAGAATGGAGGCTCACTCTCTTTGTTGGGGCATGATCTTATCCGAACTTTGTTGGGGCATGATCTTATCCGAAAAGATGGCATCCACTTTTCGGGATCATGCTCTAGCCCTCAGCCGCAGCGGGCAGGGGATCCAGGCGCGTGAGCCGGGAGGGAATCATCTCCGCGCAGTAGATACTTCCGTCGGGGCTGCCCCAGATGCCGTGCGCGCCGTTCAGAACGGGGCGACACCGGCCGGCAACCTGCCCGTCATGATCAAACAACGTAACGCGGGGGACCTGGTCGGAAACGAGAACGCCCTCCGGTGTCTCGAAGATGTCCATCGGACGGTACACATCGTCCCACATCGTCAGGAAGCGGCCTTCGCGATCGAAGACCTGTATTCGGTCATTCTCGCGGTCAGCCACGAGCACGCGATCCCTGTTGTCCACCCAGACGGCATGCGGCGTGGAGAATTGCGCCGGCCCTCGGCCCGGTTCGCCCCAGCTTCCGAGGTGCCGACCGTCGGGCGCAAAGCGATGCACGCGGGCATTGCCGTAGCCGTCAGATACGTAGATCTCGCCGTCTGCCGCAAAGGCAACATCCGTGGGATGGTTGAACGGCAATTCCAGCCTCGGCTCGCCGCGGTCGCCCAGCCGCGCAAGCACATGACCGTCCCGGTCGAAGGCGACAAGCTGGTGCGCGTCCCGGTCAGCGACCCAAATCCGATCCTGCGGGTCGACGGCGATGCCGTGGGAATCGAGGATGAGGCCGTCGCCGATCGTCATCACGTAGCGGCCGTCGGGTTCGAAAACTCTGACCGGAGGATCCGTGCGCTGCAGCGCGTATACGCGCCCGCTGCTGTCGACGGCGACCTGGCTGAGTGCTTCAAGGGGACCTCCCCCCGGCAAGCATGCCCAGGAGGGCTGCACACGGTACCTCCGCGTCCCAAGGACCACGATCCACTCGCCCATCGCTGTCATGCGTTTCCGTCCTCTCCGGAGGCGAGCCAAGCCAGATAGGCTTCGACGTCCTCCTCTATGGTGCTGGTCACGACCGGGTCGAACTCGGCTGCAAAACGGCTGCCGCAAAGCAGTCCCTCGGAGGGCCTTGCAGGGGGCGACGCCGGTTCCGTCGTGTCCGCAAGCTCAAGCCTGTCCGCCAGCGCCCGTGTCCAGTCCGACACGCGCCACCGGCGTCCCGAGCCGAGGTTGTAAACGCGGTGTTTGGGCCTCTCGGCCATAAGAAGGCGCACAATCGCTGCGGCTGCGGCAGGGGCCGGCGTCCAGTCCCTCGGCTCGTCGCCGGTCGGAGAGATCGCTCGTCCCGCCTTCGCTGCCCGGGTCGCCTCGAAGATAAGGCTCAGGCTGTCGCGAACGCCGGTATCGTGTTCCCAGTTGCCAAAGAGCCAGCCGAGGCGCGCGGAGGATACGCTGAGCCCGTTCAGTTGCCCGATGCGGAGCGCTATGTCTTCCGCGGCACTTTTTGTGACGGCGTAAAGGCTCTCGGGCCGCTTGGGCTGATCCTCATCGAGAACAGCGAATGCGCGGGCCGTTTCACCATAGACCGCCGCGGTGCTCAGCAGAACGACGCGCTTGAGCTCCATCTCGCTCGCGGCCGTGATGGCCGCTACGCTGCCACCGACGTTCACCGAAACGATGACGTCGGGTTCCGCCTTTTCGCGCGAGGGTCCCGCCGTGATCGCGGCGGCGTGGACCATGGCGTCCGCCCCGCTTTCCGCAAGGGCCGCCGTGAGCGCAGCTTTCTCCCTCACGTCTCCTATACACCAGCCGAGAAAGCATGGATGAGGCTCAAACTCGGCGCGTGCTCTGTGGGGCGGTGGTCGGGAATCGAACGCAAGGACCTTGACGCCCGCGTGAAGCAGCGTCTCGACCAGATTGAGGCCGACGAAGCCGGAGCCGCCCGTCACACATACGGAGCCAGGCGTGAAACTCATGAGGGGGACAGCGGGAGCACGAGCTCAGGAAAGGCCGTGCGCCAATGGTCTGCAATCGCTGCTCGGGTGGCGATCCAGGCGCCCCCGCGGGAGGTCATGTGCTCAAGGATCGATTCAAGGCCCGCAATGCGCGCGGGCCGGCCGATCGTGCGGGTGTGCAGACCGATCGTCATCATCCGGGGAACGTCCTCGCCCTCCCGCCAAAGCCAGTCGAACGCATCGTTGACGTAGTCGGCAAAATCCTTCGCCCGGACAAACGGGGAGTCCGGGCGCTGGAAGCGCATGTCATTCGTGTCGAGGCTGTAGGGAAGTACGACGTGGCGCTTTCCGCCGATTTCGACGATGCTTGGCAGATCGTCGTCATAGGCGTCGCTGTCGTAGGTGAACCCGCCCTCCTCAACGAGCAGCTCGCGTGTATGCTCCGTGTGGGGACAGCGCGTATGCCAGCCGACCGGCCGCACGCCTGCGACGGCAGCGATGCGCGCAACCGAGCGGGCAATGGAGGCGCGCTCCTGTTCCCGGCTCATGCCTGCATGCGAAAGCCAGCGCTCGCCATGGCAGGATATCTCGTACCCGCGGCGGACGCAGTCTCGCGCGATCCAGGGCGTGAGCTCCAGCGCCTCGGCACACGCATTGACCGTGCAGGTCGCGCCAAACTGCTCCAGGACCCGCATGATCCGCCAGTAGCCGGCGCGGGCGCCGTAGTCGAAGTGCGATTCCATGGTGAGGTTGGGGCCGTCATTGCGCACATCGATCATGTCGTAGACCGGCTCGTTCACCGGGTCGCCGCGCGTTGTTCTTTGTTCGGAGCCTTCCTCGATGTTCAACACAAGCGAAACCGCCACCCGTGCCCCGCCGGGCCAGGTCACGCGGGGCGGCGTCGGTCCGTAGCCATAAAGGTCGCGATGCGCTCTGTCGTTGCCTTTCACTGCCTTCACCACATGACATCTCCGCCGTTCGGGGAGACGCTCTGTCCCACCATGTAGGACGCCTCATCGGACGCAAGAAAGACGTAAGCCCACGCGATCTCTTCAACAGTGCCGACGCGTTTGATCGGAAGCGTAGAGATCTTCCAGGCATTCCATTCGGGATCGGCGGCGCGCCACATCGCCGTGTCGGTCGGGCCTGGGCAAACCGCATTGACGGCAACACCGGATGCGGCGACCTCCATGGCGACAGAAGCGGTGAGTGCCACGACGGCGGCCTTGGAAGCGCAGTACATCGCGTTGTTGGGCGCCGGCTTATGCGCCAGCTGGGACGCAGTGTTGATGATGCGCCCGTGGCTGCGCGAGAGCATATGGGGCAACGCATGGCGCATGCCATAGGCGACCCCGTTCAGATTCACGTCGAGCACCCCTTGCCAGTCGGCGGGATTTTGGGTCGCGAAGGGTGCAAAGCCGCCTGACACGCCCGCATTGTTCACCAAAATGTCCAGCTTGCCGAAGGTCGCTATGACGCCCTCAATCGCAGCCGCAACGGCGGCCTCGTCACGCACGTCCACCTCAAAGGAGGCGGCGCGTCCGCCCTCGGCGATTATCGCCTCCTGGAGGCTTGCGGTCTCAGCAGCGCGACCGGAGTCCGCGAGCGCGACGTCCGCTCCTTCCCGGGCGAAGAGCCTTGCAACGCTCGCGCCGATCCCGCTCGCGCAGCCGATGACGAGGGCGCTTCGTTTCGACAGGCGGTGCATCTATCCAGTTCCTCAGAGTACCGCGCTGCGTGACGCCGATGAAGGCATCCAGGACAAGATTCTCGCGGCGATCCGGCGGAACAGAAAGTAGCTCAAGCCGGCGTAGACCATCAGCAGGATCGTGACGAGTGCCATTCGGCCGGTATTGGAGAAGAACTCCGCCCAGATGATCATTCGTCCGATGCCCGAATTCACGCCGATATATTCAGCGCCGATCACCGCAGACCAAGCCAGGCCGAGCGTCAGCATCACGCTTGAGAAAAGCTCCGGAAGGATCGCGGGAAATATGATGCTGCGAAATATGCGCCACTCCGATGCGCCAAGGGTCCGTGCATATTCGATATAGCGCGGCGGGATGTTGGACACCGCATTGATGGTGCCAACGAAATAAACGACGCCTACGCCGTAGGCCACGAAGATGATCGCACTCATGTTGGTGGCGCCGAACCAGAACTGAAAGAGCGGAATGGTGGCCAGCAGCGGGATCATCCGCAACAGATGCAGCGGCAAGGCGAACAAGCCCCGCGTGATAGACGAGCGGGCCACGAGAAGGCCCAGTATCGTTCCGATCACCGCGCCGATCACAAATCCTGAGACAAGCCGCCACAGCGTCAGCGCCGAGTGGTAGCCAAGCGCGAGGAAGGCTCCGCGCCAGGTCTGTTCGCCGCCCAGCGATGGCACCGGTGCCAGCGCCTCGTATTGCCAGTAGTCCGACATGCCCAGCAATGCCGGACCGAAGATGAACTCGAACGGCGGAACGAGCGGGGAACCACGCAGCGCGCTTGTCGGACTCAGATAGCCCGCGGCCTGCCAAGCCAGCAGCAGCGCGAGGATCGTCAGAAGGCTGACCTTTCGTTCAACGACGTAACGACGAAGGGCCTTCATTTCTGCGCCTCTCCGGCGTGACGGTCCAGCAGCTCGGCAAGACCGAGGTGGCGCGTTATCGTCTTGGTGATAGCGACCGCCTCGGGGCTGGCGCGCCTCTCTTCGTCCCGCGGGCGCGGCAGTGAGACGCGCAGGTCGTCCGCGACACCGCCATCCTTAATCACAAGGATGCGGTCGGCAAGGATCAGAGCTTCCTCGATGTCGTGAGTGACAAAGACGATGGTTCGGCCGGTTCGGCTCCACAGCTCGGTGAGCAATCCATAAAGCGAAAGCCGCGTGACATAGTCGAGCGCACCGAACGGCTCGTCCATCAGCAGAAGAGGCGCTTCGGTCGCGAAGACCGTCGCGATGGCCACACGTTTGCGCATTCCGCCCGAAAGTTCGCGGGGCCAGCTCGCCGCGAAATCGGCAAGATCCACCCGCTGGAGCCAGTCCTTGGCGATATCCGTCGCCTGCTGCGCCGACAGGCCCTTGTTCTTCAGGCCGAAAGCGACGTTGTCGATGACCCGCATCCAAGGAAAGACCGTATCTTCCTGGAAGACCATTCCACGGTCCACGGAGGGGCCGTCCACCGTGGTGCCACCCACCTGCACAATTCCGCTGCTAAGGGGTGTCAGTCCCGCAATGGCCCGTAAAAGGGTGGACTTGCCGTGGCCCGAACGGCCGACCAGGCAAACAAACTCACCGGGCTGGACGGTTACGTCGACACCGGCCAGGGCATCGATGGTGTTGCCCGAGACATGACGGAAGCGGCAGCGGGCGTCCTGCACCTCAATGCTGACACCGGCAGTCATGGCCGTCGCGCCTCGCGTGGCATCCATCGCGTTGCCCAGGCGCGCCCCGCCAGTACCAGCACATCCAGCAGCACCGCGAAGGCGCTCAGCAGAAGGACGATGGACACGATGCTCTCCACGTCATAGACGGCGGTCAGGCTCACGATGACCCGCCCGACGCCGAATTGTGCACCCAGAAGCTCGGCGATCGCGGCCAGGCCCCATGCCGCAGCGAAAGCGATCCGTATCCCGCCAACCAATTCCGGCAGCGCCGCCGGCACCATGATCCGCCTGAACAGCGCGCTATCGTTTGCGCCAAGCGTCAGCGCGTAATCGCGATAGCGTGGATCGACGTTGCGCGATGCACGGAGCGAATAAAGGTGCAGAATCACCGCCGCGTAGAATGCCACCAGCGATACCTGCGCAAATGCGACGAGCCCGAACCAGATCAGAAAGAACGGCGCCGCTACGAGAATCGGCAGCGTGCCGAAAATCGTGACAATGGGATCAGTGACCTCATCAACCATGCGCCAGCGCCAAGACGCAAGGCCAGTTGTGATGCCAATGGCGACACCAATGCTGACGCCGAGCGTCACGTTCCAAACGGTGTACATCAGATGAGGCAGATAGCCCCCCGGCGGCAAGCCCAGCCCCTGCAAAGCTCGGCTTGCGGAGAAGTTCGCGATCATGTTGTTGAGCACCGCCAAAGGCGGTGGCATGTAGCGGCCCACCAGCTCTGAGGCGACTTGCCAAAGCGCCAGGGTGAGGGCGAGCCCGATCACCGACAGCAGGAAGATGCCGAGCGGCGCATCCAGACCGATCCGAAAGAACTTTCGCAGGCGCACCCGTGCCCCCAAGAATGACGGCCAATGAGACGCCCGAGGGGACCTGTTCGGCGCGAGCAGGTCGACAGGTCCCCGCAGTTCTCGCGCGGTGTCAGGCAGCTGCTGCCTCAAGGAAGCGAACCGCGTCCAGGAAATTGTACCAGCCGTAGTGCTGGCGCGCCAGATCGACCAACGCCAGGCGTTCCTCCGACAGGGATTGCCCTTCGAGCGATTCAAACAGCCCGTCGGCGCGCGTCTGCTGGTCGCGCATCTCCATCCAGAGAGAGCGGGCCTGGAAGAACGCGTCAAGGTCGTAGTCGCGATCCTCGATCGTTCCGGCGCGGCGATACTCAGCCAGCTGGAACTCATAGATGTTGCGGTAGTAGAGCGGAAAATCGGTGTCGGTCCACACCTGCTCCTGGTCGGCGAAGCTGAAGAACGGATCGAGCACCTCGAAGATGAACTTGATCGCATCGGCGTCGAGTTCAGAGCCCGCATTGGCGTTGATGAACGGCGCGTATTGCGAGAGCGCGGTCTGCTGGTCCGGGCCGAACATGTAGTCGACGGTGCGGTACATCGCTGAGCACAGCCGCAGCATCGTTTCGCGGTTCTCATCGATATAGCTCTGCGTCGTGATCATGCAGTCGTAGTTCAAGACGTTGTTCACAACGCTGCCAGGGCTGGCCGGCATATTGGCGAGCATCTGGATGGTGCTCATCAGCGGTCGCCATCCGGCCTGGTGCTGCAGCTGATAGATTTGAACAGCACCACCAGGCGCCGCCAGATTGATGCGGCCTGACGCCGCAAGCTGCACGGCGCGCGGATCCTCCAGCGCCACGATGCTGGAATCTTCCATCGTCATGTCGGCAAAGCTGTAGGCGAGGTTCATCCAGGGATAAGTGCTCGGGTTCGGCGGCACCACGATTTCCTCACCCTCCAGCTGGGCCATGGCGGCGCGCGCAGCGTCCTCCCAAGACATGCCTTCAGCGAGGAAATCGTCCACCGTTTTGAAGTCTGAATCCGGCGCCGTCAGGATCGTGTTGCCGGCCCAGTAGCTGTAGACGAAGAAGGGCTTGATGTCGGGCAGGTTGTCGATGGCACTGCTGACCAGCCCCAGATACATCGTCGAGGCATCGATCTCCTTGTTCTGCAATTGCGGTACGGATTGCTGGATAAGGACGATCTTCGGTTCCGGTGGATCGATTGTAATGCCGACGTCAGAGAGGAAGCCCTGACGGGAGGCCAGCACCACCCAAGCGTGGTTGGTGTAGGGATTTGCGGCGAGCCGAACGGTTGCCGATGGGATCGATGGTGCTTGTTGGGCCCTTGCCGGCAGAGAAAGAGACAGGCCCGAAAGAGCTGTAGCTCCGGCGATCCCGCTGTCGCGTAGGAACTTTCTGCGTGAGATACCCGAAGAAGAGTTCGAGGAGTTCATTGTATTTCCCCCTGTGTTGTGGGTGTTCCTCCCAAGTTGTGGGCGTCTAGGTGAACGGCGGAGCGATTGCTGATCTCCAGAGGCGGAACGCGTTGTCATTCAATTTCGGCATTGTTCAGTGCAGCTTTGCTGCTTCCTGTTCCGGCGGCGGGTACGCGGCCCTCCAATGGCGTGCGATGTCCTCCCTGCGGCATATCCACAGAGCCTCGCGCGTCATGGCGTAGTCGAGAAAGGATGCCAGGGCCGCCGCACGACCTGGCCGACCGACCAAGCGCGGGTGCAAGCCCACGGAAAGCATGCGGGGGCCGTGTTCGGCCTCCTTCAGCAGGAAGTCCAGTGTGTCGTGGAGGTATTGGGCGAATTGCTGGCCCGTGGCGAAGGCGTTGTGGGCCGAGAACCTTTGGTCATTCGTGTCAAACGCGTACGGGATGACCAGGTGGTCTTCGATCCAATACGGCAGTTCATCGCAGTAGCTGTCGGAATCGTAGAGAAAGCAGCCCATCTCGCGAACGATGGCACGCGTCTTCTCAGACGTCCGGCCAGTGTACCAGCCGGAGGGAGGCTTACCCGTCAGGCGCGCTATGACCTCGACCGTTCGGGCTATATCGCCGCTTTCCGTTTGGTGATCGACTGCGGCATAATCGATCCAGCGATAACCGTGACCGGCGAAGTCGCAGCCGAGTTCGGCCGCCTTCTCGGCAACGGCCGGGTTGCGTTCAAGGGCAAGGCCGACCGCGAACACAGTGAACGGTAGTTGTCGCTCTTCGAAGAGGCGCATCACGCGCCATATGCCAACCCGCGATCCGAACTCGAATATGGATTCTTGCGTGAGCGACCGTCTTCCCGGAGCGGCGCTCATTCCGACCGTTTCGCCAAGGTGTGTTTCGGCAGCTTCGTCGCCATCCAGGATACAGCGCTCCGCACCTTCTTCGTAGTTGACGACAAACTGCAGCGCCACGCGTGCTCCGGCTGGCCATGGCAGCTCGGGCGGGTTCGGGCCGTATCCCACAAAGTCACGCATGTGTTGCTGGCTTCCCGAGTGAGACGGGAGGTGCCGCGCTACCGGCTGCCATGACAGATACGGCGGCGGCGCGGAGTCCCAAGATCTGCACCCGCTTGGGTAATCCCTCCAACTCGACTTCCACGCCAGGAATCCTCTCCGAAGCTGACACGAGCCTTTTAGGTAGACATTTTGTACACGTTCTGAATTCCAAACGCAATCGAAAACGCCGATCATGCCTCCAGTTGCCGGTCGGCGTCGCCGCTATCGACGCCCACGCGCAGGCGGTAGGCGCCGACTTCCATGAGGTCACGCGCTCCCGGCAGGGTTGAAAGCTGGGCTGCCGCACTTGCCAGGCTCAAGGGCTCGCTTGCCTCGCAGAAGACGAACCAGTGCTCCCCACCGATGGGCGACGGGCGGGCGTGCTTGTATTCGGCAACCGGACGTGACAATTCGGGATCTCCCGACAGAAGTCGCATCCGCAAAAGGTGGTCGTCCGCTTCGATGGCTGCAGACGCAAGAGTTGAGAATGTCTCGGCGAGCTCGTTTTGGGCGCCCTTATCGGGCCGAAATGCAAAGATTGAGATGTAGCAGCCAAACCCTACACCACAGCGCGAAATCTCTTGGGCGATCGTTCGCTGCGGGTCCACGAACAGAGGCAGAACCTGCGTTGACCAGGGCGACTGACTGGCCAGTCGCTCTTTGTAGATCGGCGATGTAAAAACTTGGAGTTCCGTCGCCTCATAGAGCGCCAGGTATTTCCAGCGCGTATCGCCGATGCCCTCGTAGCGCCGTGCCGACGTGAACCCGGGGATTTCGATGCGGTCACTGAGATGTTCGCGGTCATACCAACGATTGAAGTTCGACTCGTCGGCGGTCGTGACGTTTGCAAAAATAAAGAGTACGGCGTGCTGGCCCATCGGATGATGCTCCTGAAGGACGACGCCGTCCGCAGGGACGGCTTGCACATTGCGTGCTCAGAACGTATACAAATTGCATAAGGAAGTCGCAATGCAGAACCAACAGCAAGAGAAGAATGCATATGGCCCCCAGGCAGCGCCTCCCCGAAACAGACGGTGGGAGGCGTACGACTTCTTGGTGGATCGAATCATCGCCGGGACGTTGCCCGGCGGCACGATCATCGAAGAAAGAGCGCTAACCGAAGAGCTGGGTCTTTCGCGCACGCCTCTGCGGGAGGCCCTGCGGCGGCTGGAAGGCGAAGGCTATCTTGTTCGGCAGGGCCGAAAGCTGATCGTCCACACGATCACCGATCGGGATT
This sequence comes from Afifellaceae bacterium, assembly GCA_028281235.1. Taxonomy (GTDB): domain Bacteria; phylum Pseudomonadota; class Alphaproteobacteria; order Rhizobiales; family Afifellaceae; genus DASWJZ01. The sequence goes on from JANQKG010000056.1 coordinate 46,603, forward strand.
TCATGGAGATCCTGCACATACGGAAGATCCTGGAAGCCGAAGCGGTTGCGCTCGCCACACCAAAGCTTGCGTCTGACCAAGTCCGCAAGCTGCGGGAGGCTCTCGCTTCGCTCCAGCCGCCGGCGCAGCCGTCGCCAAGCGAACGCAGGGCCGTGGACGACCTCCTGCACGGAACGATCGCCGAAGCCAGCGGGAATCGTCGTCTTGCCGCAGCAATCGATGACCTACGCCAGAAGACAAGGCCCATCAGTGTCCGGCTGCTCAGCGAGGCCAGCTACCCGATCCTCGACTTCAACGAGCATATGGCGATCCTGGATGCAGTCGAGATGCGAAACCCGGAACAGGCACGCCTTGCCATGTTGGCTCATCTGGAGAGCGCCAGAATGCACATCCTGCGCAAGCTGGCGGAGTACTGAAACACCGCCGCGCAATAACACTGCCACGCAATGCCAGCTCTTCCGACCGATCCCCTAGGAGGCGTGTCGCTATCCGATCTTTCCACCGCCCTTCAGCGCCGGGAGCTGACGGCATCCGATCTGGTCGAGACATATCTGCAGCGCATCGCTTGCCTTGATCGGCGGCTTCACGTCTTCGAGCACATCGCTTGGGACAGTGCGCGGGCCCAGGCAGCAGAAATCGACCGGCGGCTGCGCTCCGGTGAAACCCTCGGGGCCCTGGCAGGCATTCCCGTTGCTATCAAAGACATCTTTGTCGTGGACGGCATGCCGACCACGGGCGGCTCCAATCTCGACGTGTCAGCGATGCTCCCGGCCGCCGAAGGTCCGATCGTCGCGAAGCTCCGGTCTGCCGGTGCGGTCATTCTCGGAAAGACCCGCACTGTGGAGTTTGCGTTCGCAGCGTCTGGCGTCAACATTTCGCGGGGAACCCCTTGGAATCCGGCCGACGCGCGCGAACACCGCGTCCCCGGCGGATCGAGTAGCGGATCCGCTGTTGCCGTCGCGGCAGGTCTGGCTGCGTTCGCCCTGGGTTCTGACACGGGTGGTTCCGTCCGCATCCCGGCGGCGCTCTGCGGAGTCTTCGGATTGAAGACCAGCGTCGGGCTTTGGCCCACCGACGGCGTTCTGCCGCTTGCGCCCACGTTTGACACGGTGGGCCTTTTGACGCGTTCAGCCGGAGACGCTGCGCTGGTCTTCGAGGCGCTGTCGGATGCGCGCTTGCCGCCGCCACCCGATCCCGCACAATTGCGCCTGGCCCAGCCTGTGGGATACCGGCCTGAAGTGGAGCCGGCCGTACAAGAAGCATTTGATGCGGCGATAGGCCGGCTCCAGGCCGTCGGCGTTGAGTTCGGCACCGTCGCCATGGCGGAGGCCTCCGAGCGTGCGGATGTTTTTCCGGTGGTTCTCGCCACCGAGCTGATGGATCTGTTTGGCGCCGACAGGTTCTTGAGGGAGCGCTCGGGTATCGATCCTGTGATTGCGAAGAGAATGGAGCGTGGCCTGGATTCCGATCGCAGCGCCTATGAGGGCGCAGTTGCGCGCCATAAGGCTCTGGCACAAATCATGGCTGAGCGTCTGACGGGCTTCGACGGCTGGGTCGCGCCGACGACGGCAATCGTCGCTCCCGTGGCTGAAGCGTTCCAGGACGTGGCGCGCGGGCTGGAGCTCACGCTGGGAATTACATGCAACACGCAGCCGGCGAACCTCTTCGGACAGTGCGCTGTCACCCTTCCGCTGTCATCCGACCCGCTCCCGACCGGTTTCCAGATAGCGGCTCTGGATGGACGTGATGCCCATTTGCTCGCGACCGCCTGTGCTGTCGAGGCGGTGCTTGGCCGCCCGCAGCCTCTGGACCTGTCAGGCTTCGTCGAACGGCAGGCTGCCCATGCGTGAGCGTACGGTCGTCGCTGAACCCCTTGACGCCGCAGCCTTCGCGCCCTTCGGCGAAATACTTGATCTGCAAGACGCGCCACCGGTCTTCCAGAATCCGGGCCTGCGGTCGTGGCGCATCGGTTACGAGGCTGAAGGCGACACGGAGCTCATGGTCATCGAGTTCGATGCGATTGCGATGACGTTCCATCGGCTTGAGCGTCATCACCAGGTGAGCCAGTGTTTTCTCCCGCTGCGGGGGCGCCGAATGGTGATGGTCGTCGCGCCTGAGAGCGGCGCGGAGCCGCCGCCAGCCGATACGGTCCGCGCCTTCGTCGTCGGGCCGCATCAGGGCATACTCCTCCGTCGTTCGGTGTGGCATGCACTCAATCGCTTTCCAATCGGCGGCAACGCTGTCTACGCTCTGCTAACAACCCGCGAGACCCAGGCTGAGCTTGAGGCTGAACGGCACGGAGGCCCGACGCCGCGGCTAACCGACGTGCACGACTTCTCTGCGGAGGAAACGACCTTCAGGATTTCGATCCCACCTAACTGCGAGACATCCAGATGAGTGCGTTGCGGGGCGTCATAGCCGCAATTCCAACGCCAGTGACAAGCGAAGGCGAGCCCGACCTGCCTCGCTTCCTCAAGCTAGCGGAAACTTTGCTCGCAAAGGGCTGCGACGGGCTCAATATCTGCGGCACGACCGGCGAAGCGACATCGCTGAGCGTCGCCCAGCGGCTCGGAGTGATGCGCGCCGCAGCCGAGTCGCTCCCCACCGATCGCCTGATGGTCGGGACCGGCGCCGCCGCACTGGCTGATGCGATTGAACTGACCAAGGCCGCGGGCGGGCTTGGTTTTCGCGCTGCTCTTCTGCTCCCGCCATTTTATTTCAAAGGCGTTTCTGTCGAGGGGCTGGTCTCTTTCTTCACCCGCGTCTTGGATGCTTCCGGAATCGGGATCTACCTCTACAACTTCCCTCAGCTCACCGGGCTTCCCTTCAAGCCTGATCTTGTGAGAGCGCTCGTGAAGGCTCGTCCCGGTCGCGTTCTTGGGATGAAGGATTCCTCCGGCGATCTCGCCTATGCGCGAAGCATCGGAAACCTCGGGCTGGGTCTGGACATCTTCCCGAGCAGTGAGGCTGTGCTTCTGGAGGCCCGTGCCGGCGCGTTCGCAGGGTGTATTTCGGCCACTGCTTCGCTATCCGCGGACTCGTGCGCTGCTGCATGGACGACGGGAGATGCCGATGCCCATGCACACGCCTGCGCGGTTCGGACGATCGCAACGGCTGGCCCATTGATTCCACGCATCAAGGCGGCGCTGGCGGCCGAGCTGGAGGATTCTGACCTCGCTCATGTCTTGCCGCCTCACCAGCAGCTGACGCCGGCCGAGAGTGATCGTCTTGTTTCCAGTCTAGCCGATGCCCGCAGGCAATATCCCCAGTGATCCTTAGTCGTCTTCCCTAACGCTTCAGAATGCGCGGGCTCACGGCGGCAGGTTTGTGGGCGTGGCTTTAAAATCGCCAATGGCACATGTGCGGGCGACGTCGGCAATGCGGTCGGCGGTCGGCTCCGGCCCCGGCTGTGGTCACAAAGCCGCGCAGACCATGATTTCCACGAGAATGTCGTCACGTGCGAGTTTGGCCTCGACCGTTGCTCGCGCCGGCAGCGCATCACTGTCGATCCAAGACAGCCAGGCGTCGTTCATCTCCGCAAAGGTCGAAATGTCACTAAGCCAGATGTTGACGTTTACGATCTTCGAACGGTCGGTTCCTGCTTCGGCAAGATTGGCATCGATCTGCGCCAGCACGTCGAGGGTCTGTTCACGGACGCCGCCGCTGCGGTCCTTGGGGGTCACGCCGGAAAGGAAAGCAAATCCGTTGACGACGACGGATCGGCTGAGAAGCGGCGAATCTCCGTGACGGGCGATCATGTTGTGTGGCTCCAATTGGATGGTTGCGACCAAGGGCAGTCTACGGCACGTCGGGCCAGTTGCCGCGACGCGCCGGTTCGGACGCTAGGTCCATGGCAGGCCGCAGAAAATGCCCGCAGTGCTAGTTTCCGAAGATAGAAGCGCTTTACTTGAAAGGCCCAGGAAAAAGCGAAACTGTGTGCCGAACGGCCCAAGATCTGGAGCGGAAACTTGCCTGGAGACGGAACCTCAACTGGACCAGATGAAGTCTTGCTGATCGCGTCGCCGCTGGAATCGGAGCACGTCGCCCGCATCCGCGACGCAGCGGCCGGACGTGTCGAGGTTCTGCATGACCCGGATCTGATTCCGCGCGCTCGCTTCCCTGCGGATCATACGGGCGACCCTGGGTTCGCCCTTGATGCCGCGGGGCAGGCGCGCTGGCGCGAACTCCTGGCGCGGGCCACCATCCTATGGGACTTTCCGCGCCCGATGGATGGTTTCGCAGGCGGTCTCGCTGAGGCGCCGAACGTGAAATGGGTTCAAGCGACAAGTTCCGGCGTGGGCCAGACGCTCGCACGCTACGGGCTCATCGATCACCCGGTTCTCGTGACCAGCGCTCGCGGCGTCCATGCGGGGCCTCTCGCCGAGTTCGTTATGATGACGGTGTTGACCAACGCCAAGCAATTGCGTCATCTACAGGACGAACAACGCAGACAGCGCTGGCAACGCCACAGCGGCGATGACCTGCCGGGCAAGACAATAACGGTCATCGGCGCGGGTGCCATAGGCGCCGAGATCGGCCGTCTGGCGCGCGCCTTCGGCATGTGTGTGACAGCCCTCGTTCGTCACCCGGATCGTGCCAGGGCATCGGCCCTTTACGCCGACCGCGTTCTTGGCAGCAACAGGCTCGCTGAGTCGGTCCGCGACGCGGACTATATCGTTGTCTGTGCGCCGCATACCGACGAGACGGAGTCCCTGATCGACGCCGAAATCATCAATGCGATGAAGGAGGGGGTCGTCTTCGTGAACGTGGGGCGCGGCCAGGTGGTCGCCGAAGACGCACTCATTGCGGCGCTTCGCGACGGTCGGATCGGGTTTGCCGCGCTCGACGTGACACGACACGAACCCCTGCCGGAGGATTCGCCGCTCTGGACCTTGCCGAATGTGCTGATCTCCCCGCACTCGGCCAGTACGGTGGTGCGGGAGAATGCACGAATAGCCCAGATATTCCTTGGAAATCTCGAGCTCTTTCTTGCCGGCGAACCCGGGAAGATGCGCAACCTCGTGGACAAGTCCCGGCTCTATTAGCGGCGCTGTCATATCGCTGTGCGACAGTCCGAGCGGGCTCTTGAGCCGGGGTGGCTCTGGGGCGGAGCGCCTTCCGCCCGCCTGAGCCCTGCAAGGAGGGCGAGCAGCGGCGACAGACACCAGTTTTTCTTTCGTTCGCGGAAATGGAAATATGCTTTTTGTTGTTCCCCGGCCTCACTAGCATCGCCTCGATCTGGTCGAGAGGCCCGAATGACAAGAGTCTTGAGAACTCAGCGGCCTCCGTGGACAGGCAGCACCGCTTCTCCTCGGATTTCCGCGCGTCGTACCTCTTTGGCCGGCTGCATCGGCCGAGCTCGAACGCCGCGCAGAGTGACGACGCGACAAGGGCCCTGATGAACGACAAGCGCGCAAACCAATTAGGAGGATGACATGCTACCCACTCGCCGAAGGCTGCTGACAGCCGCTACGGCCGCCGCTATTGCGGTCACGACCCTTCCGATGGCTCCCGGCCTGATCGGCCCGACCGTGGCCCAGGCAGCGGAGGGGGGCACGGTCACATGGGCATTTCTGCGCCGCCCGCAGAGCCTGGATCCGAACATCTGGTCTGGCGGAAGTGATCTGGGCGTCATGCGCCAGATGTACGATACGCTGATCTGGTCTCCCGCTCCCGGTGAGTTTCAGCCCGGCCTCGCCACGTCCTGGACGGCCTCCGATGACGGCCTCGTCTATACGTTCGAGTTGCGCGACGATGTCACCTTTCACGACGGGACGCCCTTCAACGCCGAAGCGGTGAAGTTCATGTTCGAAAGGATCAAGAACCCGGACTCCAAATCCCTCAACATCGGTGCGATCGGACCCTTCGAGTCGGCCACCGTCGTGGACGAGTTCACGGTCGAGATCAGGCTTTCAGAGCCCTGGGGCGCGTTTCTGACCAATGTCAGTGAACCGCATCTTTCGCCGACATCGCCCGCGGCAGTGGCTGAGCTGGGCGAGGACTTCGCGCAGAACCCCGTTGGCACGGGTCCGTTCATGTTCGACCGCTGGTCGGGCAACGATCTCTACATGGTTCGCAATCCGGACTACAATTGGGGTCCCGAGATGGCTGGCGTCGAGGGCCCGGCCGCTCTTGACGGGATCGTTGTGAAGGAGGTGCCGGAGGCTTCCACGCGCATGAACGCGCTTCGCAGCGGCGAGGTAGACGTGATTCACTTCCCGGTCATGTCGCAGGTCAGCCAGATGGAGCAAGGCGGCTTCCAGGTCTTCCGTCTGCCGCAGCCCGGCTTCTCCTGGAGCCTCCCGGTCAACGTCACCAAATCGCCCACGGATGACTTGCGGGTCCGCCGCGCGATGCTGCACGCGGTCAACAATGAACAGATCGTCAGAACCATCCTCTTCGATCAGGTGCCGCCCGCCTACGGGCCGCTGACCGCGGTGACCTTCGGCTACGATCCGGCGGTCAAGGACAGCTTCAGCTATGATCCCGAGCTGGCCGGCCAGCTTCTGGACGAGGCCGGCTGGGTCTTGCCCGAAGGCGGTACGGTGCGCGAAAAGGACGGACAGCCGCTGCAGATCAAGATGGCGATGTTTGAGTCTTCAGTGAACAAGGCCGTGTCGGAGCTCGCGCAGGCCATGTTGCAGCAAGTCGGCTTCGACGTGACGCTGAACGTTGCAAACTACCCCGCGTTCGCGACTCAGGTGGCTGAGGCCGACTATCACACTGCACAGATGCGCTGGTCGGCCGTCGATCCCGATCAGGTGATCCCGACGATGTTCAACAGCAATCAGATCACCGGCGGCGGGCAGTTCAACCGCACCCGGATCGCCGACCCGGAGTTGGACGAACTCATTCGCCAGGCCGGCGCAGTGACGGACACGAAGGAACGGGCTGCGCTCTACAGCCAGATCCAGGCCAAGGCGATGGAGAATGTTTGGATCATCCCGGTCTATGATGACGTCTGGTTCTTCCTGGCAAAGCCCGAAGTGCAGAACTTCATCGTGGATCGTCAGGGACGTCCAATGCTCTACGCCGCTACTCTGGCACAGTAGCGGCCGCCGAGATCGGGTCGGCGGACATCGTTTGGCGGCATGGCAGGTTATGCTCTCTGGCGGATAGGCGCAGCGGTCCCAGTACTGTTCGGGATGGTGTTGGTCGTCTTTCTGTTGCTCAACGTCCTACCCGTCGACCCGATCCAGGTAATGATTACGCAGACCGGCAGCGGCCAGGCTCCCTCGGCCTCTGCCACTCAGGAGACGATCGACAACATCCGCCGCGAACTCGGCCTTGACCGGCCGCTTCACGTGCAGTTCCTCGCGTATCTTGGAAACGCGCTATCGGGGGACCTCGGCAGCTCATTTCGCAGCAATCAGCCCGTCGCTGAGATGATCGCCGAGCAATATCCGTACACGATCCGATTGGCACTGGCCGGTCTGACGGCGACCCTGGTCCTTGGATTGACCTTCGGGATCATCGCCGGTCTTTGGCCGGGCTCCCTGATCGACCGGCTGCTTGTCCTCGTCGCCACGTTGGGCATCGCCGCGCCGACTTTCTGGCTGGGGCTGATGCTGATCTTCGCCTTCTCGATCGTCTATCCGATCTTTCCCGTCCTGGGCGTCGGCAGCCTGCAGGCGATCTTCCTGCCGGCCATCACCCTCGGCCTTCCCGGCGCCGCGATCGTCGCCAGGCTGACGCGGTCCAATCTCGCGGCGGTGATGAAGGAAGATTATATCGTGACCGCCCGGAGCAAGGGTGTGTCCGGGCGTCTGCTGGTGCTGCGGCACGCGATGCCGAATGTGCTTGCGCCGGTCTTGACCGTCATCGGCCTTCAATTCGGCAACCTGATGACGGGAACGGTGATCGTGGAGACGGTGTTCAGCCGGCCGGGGATCGGAAGGCTGGGCGTCGATGCGATCCTGCAATCCGACTACCCGGTCGTCCAGGGCTTCACGCTGGTCATGGCCACGACATATGTGGTGGTCAATCTCATGGTCGACCTGATCCACATGTGGGTGGACCCGCGGATCCGCGATCAATGACGGACCGGACCGCAGAACCGGCGGGCAACGACCTTGCTTTGGCCGCCGATGCGTCGGACCGGCCTCGGCCGGTGGGCCTGCTTAAGCTCTTCATGGCGCCGAGCGCGTTCGGGCTCCTCATTATCGTCCTTCTCGCCGTCTCCGCGGATTTCATTGCGCCCTACGGCGAGGCGGAGATCGATCCGATCAACGCTTTGATGCCGCCGTCCTGGGGTCATCCCTTCGGCACCGACCTGTTCGGCCGCGATGTTTTCTCGCGGGTGCTCTACGGTGGTCAGCTTTCGCTGTTCATCGGTTGTACAGCCGCGCTGATCGGCGGCACGATCGGGGCCCTCGTGGGGGTCGCGGCCGGCTTTTTCGGCAAGCTGACGGACAGCATTGCGATGCGGTTCATCGACATCCTGCTGGCGTTTCCCGGAACGCTTCTTGCAATCGTCATCGTGGCGGTGCTGGGGCCGAGCATGATCAACCTCATCATTGCCGTCGGCATCGCGTCGGCGCCGGGATATGCGCGCTTGGTGCGCAGCCACGCATTGTCCCTGCGCAGCATGGAATATGTGACGGCGTCGCGCGTGATCGGGGTTCGTCCCTGGACGATCATCTTTCGTCACATATTGCCGAACCTAAGGAACTCGGTGATCGTTTACGCAACGCTCGATATTGCCACGGTGATCCTGATCGCCGCCGGACTGGGTTTTCTGGGGCTTGGCGCGCGTCCGCCCACTGCGGAGTGGGGGCTGATGGTCGCGGACGGGCGAGAAACGCTCCAGATCGCCTGGTGGGTGACGGCGTTTCCTGGCCTGGCAATCTTGGTCACCACATTGTGCATCTACTCGTTCGGCGAACGGCTCGCCACGTTCCTGGATCCAAAACAAGCCCGCTTCTGAGAACGACCGAGCGAGACCGGAGAGCACATGCCCTTTCGAACGCCTTACCACATGCTGATGCGCCCGATGCCGCTGGCATCCGTCAGAGCCGGAGCGGCGGCGCTTGTGCTGATCGATGTTCAAGGCTTCACGATGCGCCGGGGCGAGGGGCTTGACGCCGAGGCAGCCCGTCGCGGCATCACCGGAGAGTTCGACGAATACTATCAGCAAGCCGAGGCGGCCGCGCGCAACGCGGCGCGGATTCTTGCGCGGGCGCGGGAGGCCAAGATCGATGTCTGGCACATCCGTACCGCAGCGGTCGACAACCTTTCGCCGCACTTCCGCCTCAGCGGACTGGACCGCCCGGCTCCAGGCGCCACGGCCGAACAATCCCTGGCAGGCCTCGAACCGCTGCCGGACGAGCGGGTCATCGAACGGGGCGCCTACAGCATCTTTCTGGGAACTGGTCTTCGGGAGGATCTTGAGCGTCTCAGGATCGGGACGCTGATCCTGTGCGCCGCGATGGCCAACATCGCGCTCGTTCTGGGCGCGAGAGAAGCTGCCGACCGCGGCTTCAGCGTGCTTGCGGTTCACGACGCAAGCGCGAGCGAGACGTTGCAATGGCACGGCATGACGATGCAGGGGCTCGGCGGAGGGGCGATCCGCACCGTCTGGACCGGAGATGTCCTGGACATGATCGCGGGGGTGAAGCGTTGAAACGAGTTCGGACGGTTCTGGGCGACATCGCGCCCGAAGAGCTGGGCGTCACCGCCCCGCATGAGCATCTCTGGTGCGATCAGCGGCTTTGCCGCGGCGCCGACTTCCCCGAAGCGGGTGAGAAGATGCTGATTCAGGATCTCGACATGATCGTGGACGAAGCCAACGCCTTTGCGAAAGCGGGCGGCCGCGCGATCTGCGAGATGACACTGCCCGGATGGGGACGTGACGTCGCGAAACTCGCCGAGATCTCGCGCAGAACCGGTCTTCACGTCGTCGCGACCACAGGCTTCTACATCGAAGCCTGTCACCCGACCTTCGTGGCTGAAAAGACCTGCGACGAACTCACGGCGTTTCTCGTGAAAGAGCTTATGGACGGCGTCGACGGCTCGCCCCATCGCGCCGGCCTGCTGAAAGCGGCCGTCGGCGGCGTGCGGATCGAGGGGCAGGAAGAGAAGTGCATACGCGCCGTGGCGCGCGCGCACGTGCGGACTGGGATGTCGATCACCACGCATACCTCCGCGTCCGCCAGGTTCCACATCGACGGGGGCAACGCGGGCACCATGTTCCTCGATCTCTTCGAGGAAGAGGGTGTGGACATCTCTCGCGTCATCATCGGTCATTGCGACGAGAACGCCGACATCCGTCAGCTGACCGCGCTGATGGAGCGCGGCGCCTACGTCCAGTTCGACGTGATCGGCAAGGAGCACTGGCTTCTCGACACGACCCGCGCCGATTTGGTGGCTGCGCTTGCAGAGCGCGGCTACAGCGGGCGCCTGATGCTGTCGGGAGATCGGAACCGCCAATCGGAGATGCACGTCTCCGGAGGCAAGGGCTACGACTACATCCTGCTCAGATTTCTGCCGATGGTTCGCGAGCGTGGCGTCACCGAGGCGCAAATCCATGAAATGCTGGTGGCCAATCCCGCCGACATCTTCAGCACGATAATCGATCAAGAGAAGGAGGCGGCGTGATGCCGGAGGCGTCCGAATTGAAGCGCGAAATCGAGGCACGGCTTAATGACCACGAGGCGCGTATCCGCGACTATGTACGCCAGCCCAGCATCAGCCTGGAGCGCCAGGCCCTCGACAGCGGTGCGGCGGGGCTCGCGGAGGCGCTTGTCGATCTCGGCTGCGCGGATGCGGAGGTGGTCGATCTCGGTGACGGCTATCCCGGCGTCTGGGGGCGGCTGGATTTCGGCCGACCGAAGACCGTCCTGATCTACGGTCACTACGATGTACGTCCGGTCGGCACCGAACCCTGGACGTATGAGCCGTTCGAAGGGTTCATCGGCCAGTTCGACGGTTTTTCGAAGGCTGTCCTGGCGCGCGGTGCCGCCGCCAAGGGGCCGCTCATGGCCTTCATATGCGCCATGAAGACACGTGTTGACCTGAGCGGCAGCCCGCCGGTCAACCTGGCCTTCCTGATCGAGGGGGCGGAGATCCTTGGAAGTCCCAACTACGCCGGCCTTGTCGAAGCCAAGCGGGACAAACTGTCCGATGTTACAGCCCTCTATGGCCCTCGGTCGGGGCAGGGCCCGGACGGCACTGTCGGCTTCTCGCTTGGCTACAAGGGGATGATCTATTTCGACATGGTGGCCTCGTCGGAGGCATGGGGGCGGGGCCCCTTGGGTGGATCGGTCCACAGCTCGACCAACGTTCTGGCCGATAACCCTGCCTGGCGGCTGGTGCAGGCGATGGCCACGATTGCCGACCCTGAAACGGGCGACATCTTGATCCCGGCGCTGCGCGAGGCCGTCTCACGCCCCAAATCGATCGCCGAGTGGGAAGAGCCGCTGGTCCAGGAATTGGCGGACCGGCTCACCGCCAACGACCCCAACACCGTCATCCCCGGCCTGAACCCGGCGTTCCCGGTTCGCCGTTTCAAGCGGGACGTGGCCGGCAGGGAGATGGCCGAGCGCTATCTGTACGGCGCCGCGATCAACGTTTCGAGCTTGCGGTCGGGGTACACGGGACCTGGGACGAAATCCTTCCTGCTTCCTCACGAGGCCCGCGCGACGCTGGACCTGAGGGTTGTCTCGCAGACGCCGGCGAACGAGCTTGTGGCGATGCTCCGCAAGCACTTGGACGATGCAGGCTTTGCCGATATCGCGCTTGAGATTCACTCAGCCTATGACTGGAACCAGACCGCACCCGATTCCGATCTGGTATCCGCCGCGACTTCCACGCTCCGAGACATGGGGATGCGACACAAGGCGTGGCCGATGCAGGCCTTCGGTGGCCCGTGGGCACATTATGGCAGGGTCTTCGGCATTCCGGCCCTCCAAGGCGGCGCACCGGGCCTCGGGGCCCGGGCGGCCACGAGTGACGAATATTTCGTTCTGGAAGGGAAGGACGGTATCGCCGGTCTGGTGGAGCTGGAGATCTTTTACAACGCGTTCCTCGATGCATATGCGGCGTTCGACACTGCGGCTGAGCCCAGAGCGGCCGCTGCGGACGCCTGATGGACGCAAGCGCGAAATCTGAGGCACCGCTTCTTCAGGCCGAAAATCTGAGTGTCGGTTTCCGGACGCATGACCGCATCGTGACGGTCGTCGACGGTGTCGATTTTGCGCTGCACCCCGGCCAGGTAACAGGCCTCGTCGGCGAGTCCGGAAGCGGCAAGAGCGTCACGATGCTGGCGCTTGCCCGCCTTCTGCCGGAGAACGGCACAGCGGTGACCGCCGACCGGCTTGAGTACCGCGGCTCCAACATCCTCAGCATGACGCGGCGTGATCTTCGCCGGCTCCGCGGACTTGAGATGGGTTTCGTGTTCCAGAATCCGTTCCACAGCCTGAATCCGCTCCTGCCGGTCGGCCTGCAAATCCGCGAAGCTTTGGAGCAGCAGACCGGATTGTCCAGGACGGCCGCCAAGGATCGCGTTGTCGAGCTCCTTGACCGTGTTGGCATTCCCGATTCCCGACAACGGATCGGCGACTACCCTCACCAGTTCTCCGGTGGCATGTGCCAACGCGTCATGATTGCCATGGCAATTGCCTGCGAACCGGCGATCATCCTAGCCGACGAGCCCACCACAGCGCTCGATGTGACCATCCAGGCGCAGATCCTTGAGCTCCTAGCCTCCCTCGTCGCCGAGACCGGCACGGCCATCATGCTCGTCACCCACGACCTCGGGATCGCGGCGAGTGTCTGCGATCATGTTCATGTGATGTATGCGGGGCAGATCGTGGAATCGGCATCCGTCGATACATTGTTTTACGATTCGCGGATGCCGTACACTTGGGGTCTTCTGGACTCGGTGCCGCGTTTCGACAGAAGCGCAAGGGAGCGCCTGCCATATATCAGCGGACGGCCGCCTCTTCCGGTCGAGTTCGGAAGCCATTGTCGGTTCGCGCCGCGCTGCGGACACGCGCGAGATGATTGCCGGTCATTGATGCCGTTGCTGACTCCGCGAGGAAGCTCCGCTCACCTTGCCCGATGCATCGGGACACAGGCCGGTGGCTGGCTGGAGGGACGAGGACGGTGAGCGATGCAAGGCCACTGATCGAGCTCGACGACCTAGTCGTGCAATATCGGGTGGGCGCCGGCATACGTCCCGGTTCGGCCAGGCGTTTCAACGCAGTCGACCGGGTCACGCTCCGCGTCCGGCCGGGCGAGGTGTTCGGCCTGGTGGGAGAGTCGGGCTGCGGGAAGACGACGCTGGGGCGGGCCATACTCAGAATTGTCGATCCGGCCTCTGGTGTCATCCGCTTTGACGGCCAGGACATCACCCGCGTGGCGCAAAGCGAGCTTCGCAGGCTGCGACGCGATACACAGATGATCTTCCAGGATCCCTACGGCAGCCTCAATCCGCGCATGTCGGTGGAGCGCATCGTGGGCGAGCCCATCCGCACCCATGAAACCACGAACCGTGCCACGATACGCCGAAGGGTGGGCGAGGTCCTTGAAGCCGTTGGTATCGATCCGGCGCGTATGGGCGACTTCCCGCACCAGTTTTCGGGCGGCCAGCGCCAGCGGATCGGTATCGCCCGCGCCATGGCCATCCGTCCACGCTTTATCGTCTGCGATGAAGCGACCTCGGCGCTCGATGTCTCGGTGCAGGCTCAGATCATCAATCTGCTGGACGATCTGCGGCGCGATTTCGGGCTCACCTACCTGATGATCTCGCACGACCTGGGCTCGCTGCGACAGCTCTGCGACCGGATCGGTGTGATGTACCTGGGGCGTCTTGTGGAGGTGGCAAGCGTCGAGCGGATATTCGATGCCCCCCGTCACCCCTATACGCGCAGCCTGCTGTCGGCGATGCCCATCCCTGACCCGCGGGTAGAGCGGGCGCGCAAGAGGATCGTTCTGAGCGGCGATGTGCCGAGCCCCCTGGCGGCGCCCACCGGATGCTGCTTCCATACACGCTGTTGGCTTCGCCAAGAGATGGGCCAACCCGAGATATGCCGAACGGATACGCCGGAACTGGCCGAGCGCGGCGGCGAAGGCCGCGTCGCCTGCCATTTCGCGGACGAAGAACCGGCGACCGATGATGTCAGTGCGCCATCTTTGTCATAGCCCGCGCGGCGTTCTGAATGATCTCGGTGAACTTGACCAGCAGCGGCTCTCGTCGCGGTTTGGTGCGCGTCAGTAGACAAACCTGGCGATTGTAGCGTCCGGGTAGCGGTTTGGAGATGGAGATGCTGCCCCTGAACCGCTCAAGCCCCTTCCACGCCGGGACAAGCGAGGCGCCCATTCCCTCGCGCACGAGGATTGCAATGGTTTCCAGACTGTCGAGATTGCACAGTGGCTCCTTGTGTACGCCGGCCTGCTCGAGATAGCGCGCCGGGATCATCCCGCCCCAAGAGGTGTCGTCGTATCGAAGATAAGGATTGCGCATCACGGCCCTTGCGGCCGGGCCGGGCTCGGGGCGGCTCGAGATCAGGACGAGAGGCTCTGAAAGGAGCGGGATCACCGTCATTTCCTTCGGGATTGTAAAGGGAGGCGCGACGATCATCGCCATGTCGATTTCTTCTGCCCCGAACGCGGCGTAGAGTTCCTTGGAGGTTCCCGGCGTGAGGTCCATCCGCAGACCGGGCAGCTCCTGTCCGGCCTGCCTCAGGACCGGCGGTACGATATCCTGAAAAAGGGTCGAAATGGCGCCGATTCTGAGCCTTCCGGTTAGCCCGTCGACATCGGCCCTCTCGCCCAGCTCACGCACCTGCTCGACCACCGACCGCGCGTGCGGCAGAATCCGCAAACAGGCCTCCGTCGGTCGCGACCGATGTCCGACACGTTCAACGAGTGGAAAGCCGATCTCGGCTTCCAGCGCCTGAATGCGTTGACCCACTGCTGCCGGCGTAAGTCCCTGGTGCCTGGCAGCCTCGGCGATAGAGCCATGTTTCGCGACGTTCAGGAGGCTTTCGAGAAACCGGGTCTCCAAAGTTTTTTCTTTCGCCCGCGCAAATTGGAATGTGGTTTTCTTTTATTGTCTATCGACTAGCATTCCGACCGTTGTCAACCAGAGCGCATTCATGACGTCTTCGGTTTCCTCGGAGTTTTGCGAACCGTCTGCGGCCGGAACGCACGATCTGAAACTCCCAGAGCGCGCGGCGATTGCAGCACCGGATGTCAGGGCAGCGGACCGCCGCCTGCTTGCGAAGGCACCACCAGGCGACCTCGACACCACCCATTTCGCCATTGTGCGTTTTCCACCGCCCGATTGGGCGGCATCGCGAGAGGTTGCAGCTTGAAGGCGGAGCTCGACCGATTGGGCCTTGCAACCGGCAGCCCGCCGTCTTCC
The DNA here is from genome assembly GCA_028281235.1 of Afifellaceae bacterium. Lineage (GTDB taxonomy): Bacteria > Pseudomonadota > Alphaproteobacteria > Rhizobiales > Afifellaceae > DASWJZ01. Next base: position 61,970 of record JANQKG010000056.1, read on the forward strand.
ATGGCGCTTGTCGTGGTCGACATGCAGTATTTCGACGCCCATTCGGATTGGGGTGAGGGACGCACCGCCAAGGATCTCGGTGTCGCCGACCTGTTTGAGGACTACTTCGCCCAGATCGACAAGATCACGCCCGTTATCGCGTCGTTGCTAGACCTCTTCAGGTCGAAGTCGATAGAGGTAATACATCTTCGAGTGGCCGAGCTTACGCGGGACTCCCGGGATGTCGGCTACAAGCAACTGGTCCGTGGTCTTATCGTCCCATCCGACAGCAAGGAGGCTGAGTTCCTGCCGGGGCTGGAGCCGGCTGGCGACGAGATCGCCATCAGCAAGTCGTCCTCCGGTGTATTTGCCACGACAAATCTCGACCGCATCTTGCGCAATCTCGGGATCGAAACGCTGGTCTTCACGGGTACCTCCACGGGCGGCTGTGTCCAGAGCGCCGTCTACGATGCCACCGATCTGGGCTATCGAAGCATTGTCGTTACGGATGCTTGCGCCGACTCCACGACCGAAAGCCAAACCGCCTGTCTGGAGGCCTACGCGGGGCAGGCTGTCGAGCTTGTGACCAGTGCCGCGCTTTCGGAGGCGCTTGCTGAGGTGCCGGATGTGGACCCTGCCGCTCGAAGCGGTGTCGAGAGAGTCCGACAGTACAGGCTCGACGCCCCCTACGTGGCGAACAGCGGCGGGGCGGTCGAACCATATGCCGCCATCTTCGGCCCGGCCGTAGAACTTGGCGTCTCGCCCGATACGTCGGCTCTGGTCTTGGTAGACGCGCAGCGCCTGACTTTCGATCCGGCCCTTGCTGATGCGCTGCCGATGTCGGATGGCGAGCAGAAGGACGCCTACTATGCCCGCGCCGCCGCTGCCCTGGCGATGATCAGGCAGCTGTTGGCATCGTGCCGCATGTCCGGGGTTCCGGCCTTCCACATCCGCAGCGCCCACCAGCTCGCCGGCGGCCGGGATCTGCCGCGGAAGCGCCGCGAAGCCGGCCTTGCTCTCGGCCCGGGCGAGCCGGGAGCCGAGCTCCTCCGGGAGCTCCAGCCCGTTCAGGGTGAAGCGGTCCTGTCGAAGCCCGGCAGCAGCATCTTCAACGGGACCGGCCTCGACACGTGGCTGAGGAACGCCGGCATCGAAACCCTGATCGTCGCCGGGGCGTCGCTTGACAGTTCGCTCGAGGCATCTCTGCGCAGCGCGGGCGACCGGGGCTACGGTTCAATTCTTGTCCCCGAAGCTTGCGTCGGCCCCAAGAGCGTCGAGGCTCAGCTCCGTCGTATGGAGCGCGGCATCATCAACGTGCGTGATGTTTCTTGGCTCGTGGAGAGACTGGGGCAGACCGCTATGGCAGGAAGCTAAGTTCCACAGCTCCATGGATCAAGAACAAGCACAAGCCGCGTCTCGCCTGTGCCCTCGATAGGTGGTGAGCGGTGTTGCAGGCCGGACTCCGGGCGCTCCGGCCAGAGTGCGCCGCGCAGCAGGATCGGCGCGCCGGTGGGCACGGTGAACACGCGCCGAGGCTCGGCCCCGTCGGTCGAGATGCCGTATTGCGTGCCCGTCCCGCGATAGGTGCAGACGAGACGCGCCGTCACGGCATCGATGTGGAACTTCCGGCAGGCATTTGTCGTGACGACGTCGAAGCGCAGCCGGAGATACGGCGCGGGCATGAGGCCAGAAAAGATGTCTGCCAGAGCCGCGGCGTCGTCGACCAGCTTTTCCCGTTCATGGCATTCCGGCGTTCCGGATGCTTCGCAGGTCTGGAAGACGGCATTTCGGACATCCGCCGGGCGAACGATCAGGCGAGCGTTCGGCAGACAAGCGGGATCTAAGTCGTCGATCCATGTCTGGAAGCTACGCGTCGGTTGTCTTTGCCAGATCACGGCGGCGCATCCGGGCCGGTGGATCGCCGAAAGGCCTTCGGGCGTGTCTGCGACAGCCATGCCGGCGCCGGCATCGCGCAGGACGCGCGGGACGGGACCGAGCTCGGCCCCGTCCGTCAGGCTGGCCAGGCCGTCAGTGGTCATGTTCGGCCTCGGCAGCGAGCAGAAGAAGCGATCGAGGCTGACCGCCGATATCAAGGCGGTGGACGATCTGGAGCGTTTCGGCATCGAGCAGCACAACCTGCCCGGCCGCGGGATCGGAGACTGCGACCCGGTCGCCCGCCGCTGCCATCATCGGCCGGACCACGCCGCGTTCCATGGAATAGGCGTCTGTGACGCCGGTCGCTTCGTCGAGCATCCGGCCGGTGAGCGCCGAGAATTGGATCAGTCGCCCGTCGGCGAGCATCGCGAAGCCGATGGTTCCGGACTCGTCCAGAGCGAAAGCCATCCGCGGTGCCGGCAACGCGGCGAAGGCGAAATCACCAGTCTTAGACGAGGGGTCCAAGATGACGAGATGCTCGGCTCCAAAATTGCCGACCAGGCCAAGCGTATCCCTCGGGCTGAGCAGCGTCCGGATCATCCCGCCTTCCGGGGCGTCGGCGGGATAGGCAAGGAAACGGCCCTCAGGCGGCGTGATCGACGTGTCGAAGATCGCGACACCGTCTTCGCAGCCGAAGGCGATGTAGCCGCCGGCCTTACCTTCTCCGTGAAGGTTCAGGCAGTCGACACGCGACAGCTCAGCCCCGTCCGATCCCCGGACAGCCAGCGCGTCCGGCAGCCCCTCGCCGTCGGGCGCGACCGTGGCGATGACCATATCTCCTACCGGCACGGCGACGCCGTGATGCGGCGCACCGGTCTCAAATGTCTGGATCGGAGTCAGATCGCCCTCGGCCGCGAGGTTCGCCTCATGCACGGTGGCCAGCCCCGTGCCATCCCAGAAGATCGCGACGCGGCCGTCCCCCATGTTGAAATGAACGGGCCGATCGCCTGTTGCGGTTGCCGGCAGGAGAGCCGGATCGGCCAGGATCAGGGCAGAATGGTCGCCGTGATCTTCCTCGACCCGGCCCGTATCGATCAACTGTACCTGACCGGCGTCCCGCTGCACGGCCCACGTATGGCGGCTGTCAGGCCCGAGATAGAGCCGCGCAGGCGAGGCCATCTCGAAGACGACGGGTTCCGCGTCTGCACCGACATCGACAACATTGACGCGCGGCGCCTCGGCATCGGCGACGATCAGGCGGTAGCGGTGCTCCTCATCGTTGGCGAACGCCGGCATCGCGATCAGGAGGGCGGTGGCGAGAGTGAGTGTCCGTTTCATCAAAAGTCTCCTTCAAGCGGCGGCTTGGCGGCGCCAGATGGGGAAAGGGTCGGGAAGGTCGGGGAGCGCATCGGGGCCGGGCGCGGCATGCGCTGTCAGAAGCGCAGCATCGAGCCGGGCCTTGAGGTGCGGCCAATCGATCCCACTTCCGATGAAAACGATCTCTTGCCGCCGGTCTCCCCAGGGTTCTTGCCAATTATCAGTTAGATAGGCGCGCACGCTTTCGTGGTCGGGCCAACGCTCTTTCGGAACAGCGGCCCACCAAGTGCCAAGCGGCTTGACTGAAGAGAGTGCGCCGGCGAGTGAGAACTCGGCGACCCAATCCGGCCGGGTTGCGATCCAGAAATGCCCCTTGGCGCGAATGACGCCGGGCATCTCCCCGTTCAGCACGGCCATAATCTTTTCCGGCACGAAAGGCCGACGCGCCCGGTAGACGAAACTCGCCACGCCGTATTCTTCAGTCTCGGGCACATGGTCGGCGAAGCCGTAGAGCTCCTTGGCCCACATGGGATGCTCGTGCGCCTTCTGGAAATCGAAAAGGCCGGTGTTCAGGATCGTGTCGGCGGACACCTTTGAGAAATTCGTTTCGACGATGCGCGCATCGGCGTTGAGGCTGCGGATGATCTTGCGGGCGGCGTCCACCTGGTGCGGCTCGGCATCCGCCACCTTGTTGAGGATCACCACATCCGCGAACTCGATCTGATCCGTCAGAAGATGGACGAGCGTGCGCTCGTCCTCTTCACCCATGGTCTCGCCCCGATCGCGCAGGAAGTCGTGGCTGGAATAGTCCTTGAGCAGGTTCACCGCGTCCACGACCGTCACCATCGTGTCGAGGCGAGCAACGTCCGACAGGCTCTCGCCCTCCGCGTCGCGGAAGTCGAAAGTCGCGGCGACGGGCAGCGGCTCTGAGATGCCCGTGGACTCGATCAGCAGATAATCGAAACGGCCCTCGCCAGCGAGGCGGCGCACCTCGGCGAGAAGATCGTCGCGCAGCGTGCAGCAGATGCAGCCGTTCGACATCTCCACTAGCGTCTCGTCGGTGCGGCTGAGCTCGGTGTCGGCGCGCACCAGATCGGCATCGATGTTCACCTCGGACATGTCGTTGACGATCACCGCAACGCGCCGCCCTTCGCGGTTGTTGAGCACGCGATTGAGGAGCGTCGTCTTGCCGGCGCCGAGGAAACCGGAAAGGACGGTGACGGGAAGGCGGGGGTCGGTCATGCGGCGATCTCGAAGGGTTGGATGTCGGGAAGACGCCGGAGAGCTTCTTCCATTCGCCCCTCGATATGTTATGTTATAATATAACACAAGAGGGTAATGGGAATGCGCGATTGCAGCGCTCCCAGTGCTACACGGAGATTTCTTCCGCTGTGCGTGCACAGCCAAGGCACAGGCCGGTCTCGGGCTCCATGCGGCAGATTCCGATGCACGGCCTGATCAGCGGTTCCTAAGACGAAGCGCCCGGACCGGTCGAGGCCGTCATTGCGTCTGCTCCTTTCTGCCGCTCCATCGGGTCCCCTGGGGGCCGCCGGCGGTGAGATGCTCGATCCCGAGATGCATCATGAGCGCCAACACGCTGATGGCGAAAATCGGAGCCAGAAGCAGGCGCGGCGTGTCGAACAGGAACAGGCGATATTCGTAGACCATCGCGCCCCATTCGGGGCGGCCCGTGTCGGCCGACAATCCGAGGAAGCCGAGCGATGCGACAAGCACCACGGCCCGTCCAGCATCGGCCCCGACAAGGGCGCCGAGGGGAGCGGCGAGGTTCGGAAGGAGATGCCGGATCATGCCGCGCGCGCGTCCCACCCCGAGTGCTTCCGCTGCACGCCAGTAGGGTTCGGCCATCAGACGCTCCGACAGCGCGGCTACGACGAGCGCATAAGGCGCCCAGGCCGTTGCCGCCAGCGCCAATGCGGTGGTCACGGGACCGGCGCCGAATATGGCTGCGATGATCAACGCGGACACCATCGTCGGCACCGACAGCGCGAGCTCCGCCAGGCGGCGCGATGCGTGCTGCACCGGCTCGTTGCCAAGCGCAGCCAAAGCGCCGATCAGGCCGCCAATGCCAAGGCTCGCAACGAGCGCCACCACAACGGCCAAGAGCGACGATATCGCACCAGCCATCAGTCGCGAGACGAGGTCGCGGCCAAGGTGATCCGTGCCAAGCCAATGGTCGGGCGACGGCGCGGCAAGCACGGCGTCGAGGTCAACGGCATGAGGATTGTGCGGCTGCCAGATCGATCCCACGGCAAGGGCCGCCATGATGATCGCCAAAGCTGCGAGCGCCCACTTCATGCCAGCCTCGGATCAAGCGCCAGCCGCGCTGTGCGCGCCGCCTCGTTGATGAGGAGTATCCAGAGCGCGACAAAGGCGATGTACGCCTGCAGGACCATGTAGTCGCGCCCGAGCACCGCATCGACCACGGCCTCCGAGAGGCCGGGCACGCCGAATACGACTTCCGCGACCGTCGTGCCGCCGATCACCCAGGCGAGTTCAGGCGTCACCGCCGCAAGCAGGGTCAGCCCGGAATGCCGGCCGGCGTGCCGCCACAGCGCCGCCGCTTCCGAAAGGCCTTTGGCGCGTGCCGTCCGCATCCAAAGCGCCTGCCGCGCCTCGCCGAAGGCGGCGCGCGAAACGCGGGCGGCGCTGCCGATTGAGAAGAGCGCCACCAGGAGCACCGGCATCAAAAGCCGCTCGCCTGCGGAACCCGACAGCGGGGCAACAAGCTTCAGCTCTACCGCCAAGAGCCAGAACATCACCAGCCCGACGGCGAAGGCCGGGAGGGACTGACTTCCGACCGCCAGCGCGCGCGAAAGATGGTCCGCGATTCCGGCCGGGCGAAGCGCTGCCCTGAAGCCGAGGAAAAACCCGCCAATCGTCGCGAGCGCCAACCCGCCGGTCCCGATGGCGAAGGACCAGGGCGCGCGGCTGACGAACTCGGAGAGGATCGGGCGTCCCGTCATCATCGACTGCCCCCAGTCGCCGGTCAGATAGGAGCCGAGCCAGGAGAAGAACTGCCGAAGTAGGGAGCGGTCGAGCCCCCAGGCGGCGTGGTACTCCGCGATCAGGCTTTCGCTCGCCGCGACGGTGTTGCTGTGGATCAATATTTCCGCGGGGTCGCCAGGGAGAGCCCGGACGATGAGGAACGCCGCCGCGACGACGAGGAGCCAGGCCATAGCTAGGCGGGCCCCACTTTGCGCGGCGGCGGCCATTGTCTAGTGCTCGCTCACGCGGAGGTCGTCGCGAATGACGTAATAGTCGGAGCCCCAGGGCTCGTAGTCGGCGACACGCTTCGACAGGCCGACATGCCATTGCGGAGACAGCAGGAAAGCGACCGGTGCATCCTTGGCGATGATCGCCTGAGCCTCGCGCGCCAGCGCATTGCGTTCTGCCGGCTCGGAGACGCGCCCAAGCTTCTCCACGATGGCGTCGAATTCCGCGTTCGACCATCCGACGTGATTGTTGCCGCCCGAGCTTTCCAGAAACAGGCCGAGATACTGTCCGGGGTCGCCTGAGGGGGCGGTGTGCTGCGCCCACAGGAACAGGTCGAACGCGCCTTTGCGCGCTTCGTCCGACGGGTTCTCGGAAACCTGGGTCGTAACGCTGATGCCGATCTCCTCAAGGGCCGCCCTGATAACCGGCTGAAACGTGATGAGGTCCGGCCGCTGCGGGTAGGCCCACAGGACCAACTCAAGCGGGACGCCGTCCTTCGCGCGCGCGCCGTCCGCCCCGCGCATCCAGCCGGCCTCGTCCAGCAGCGCTTCGGCAGCGGCCATGTCGGACCTGATCTCGCCCATCGCCGCGAATGGATAGACCTCGGCGTAGGCGCCGGTTGCCGGAACGCCGCCGCGCGCGGCCTTCGCCAGATCGTCGCGGTTAATGGCGAGATTGATCGCTTTGCGGACGCGCACGTCCTCAAGGCCCGGGCGTTGGGTGTTGATCCACATCATGTATTGATAGCCCACAGCGAACGATTTGACCGCCAGGTCCGGATCGTTCGCAAACATCGGCAGCGTCTCCACCGGCAGATGGAAGGCGAGATCGACTTCGCCGGCCTTGAAGGCAAGCGCCAGCGACTGGCCGTCGGCAATGCGGCGGATGATGACGTTCGGTCGCGCGTTCGCGTCGGGATAATGCGCGTTTGCAACGAGATCGAGCCGGCTGCCCGGTTCGAAGTGCTCCACCGCATAAGGGCCGGTGAAGACCATCCCGTCTTGTGTCTCGCGATAGATCGGGAACGCCCATTCGGCGAGAACCGCGGGAAGCACCGGCGTCGGCCGTTCCGTCGCGACCTTCAGCGTCTTGTCGTCGAGAGCGGAGAAGGTGAGCCTCCCCGCTGTTGCCCGGGCGGCCGGGTTGTTCTCCCCCGTCCGGTTGAGCGCTGCAGCCACTGATTCCGCATTGACGGGCGTGCCGTCGGAGAACAGGCGGCCCGCTCTCAGCGTCACGGTCCAGTTCGTGTCGTCATCGCGTGAGGCGGCCTCCGCGAGCAGGGGGACGACCCTGCCTTCGCGCGACACCGTAAAAAGCTGTTCGGCGACGCCGTGGCTGACAAGCGCCCACCCTGCCGAACCTTCGGCCGGATCGAGGCCTGCGGCGATGAAGGTCTGCCCGACGGTGATTGTCGGTGCATCGTCAGCCGATGCCGCTGTCGCCAGCGCACCGGCGGTCGCCGCAGCCAGGGCCAGATATCGGATGGTGGATGCCAGTCGTGTCAGAAAACGCATGGAAATGCTCCAGGAGATCATAGGAATGGGTTGTTGGTTTGCGCGCGCCGCGGCCTTGCGGCGGCTTTCAGCGAGAAGCGCGGCCGTTGTTGGAGGCGGAAGCGGCGGAGGCGAGCCCGGACAGACGCGACAGCCGCCACAGCGCCTCGTCGAGCGCTATCGCAAGGTCGCGGCGATCGATCTCGCGTCCGAGGCGCATCGCGCAGCGGGCAATGTCGCGCTCGTCGCGGCATAGTCCGGCGAGGTCAAAGACGAGGGCCACAACAGCAGCCGTATCCCGCCCCACGAAATCCGGGGGCGGAGCGGTCGTCCTGTCTGTTCCGGCAGCGCGATCGGCCCTGCCGGAAAGCCTACTTCTTACGAGACGTCTTATTCGCTGAATCTGCATTCTGTTTCCCCTCGCGGCGGGGAAGACAGAATGTGGCGCGTGCGTTCTTGTCCGAGCCGAAATGGCTGAAGAAGATCGGTGAAGCCGACATCATCCCTCCCCGGGGCACCCCGCCCGGTTGGTGTTGACGATTTGTCGGCAGGTCTCCTGGCTCGCGGGTCCTAGCGTCGTCCGGCCTTCCCGGTTTCCCAGTGGCAGATACGAACGACGCTCGTCGCTTACAGTTGCGGGGGCAGCTCCGGAATCGTGCCGAAGGCACTCACCGGATTCCCATTTGATCCCTTGCGGGAGCCGACACGCCTATACTGGAAGGGATTCCCCACAGCCGTCAAGATCGTGTTTGTGTCGGCGTGACCGGAGCACCTGGAAAGCGCGTTGCCGATCCCATCGGGGTGCGCAATTTGTTCGCCCGAGGCGTGCCCATGTCGGCGGCTGACAGCACAGTTGACCGCAGCTTGGCGGCCGCTTGCTGATCTGCGAGATCGCACGCCGGGTTCTTCAAAGTCTCATGCTCGGGCGGGATGCGGGATCGGACCTGCCCGTGGCCAAACGCTGCCGTACGGCGTCCAATTAGACCACCATTCCCAACTTTTATCGTCGACCGAATCCCTTCAGCACTCAGGCGGTTCGATATGTGCCGCGATCGTCATTGCGTTGGGGTGAGCCCGCCGTTCAGCGTGATGAAACGTACGATGTCTGCCGCGCCATCGCCCGATTTGAGGTTCGTGAAGACGAAAGGCCGCTCACCGCGCTGGCGCTTGGCATCGGCCTCCATCACCGCCAAAGAGACACCGACATGCGGCGCCAGATCGGTCTTGTTAATGACGAGAAGGTCGGAACGGGAGATGCCCGGGCCGCCTTTTCGCGGGATCTCTTCCCCTTGCGCCACGTCGATGACGTAGATCGTCAGATCGGCCAATTCCGGCGAGAAGGTCGCGGCGAGATTGTCGCCACCGGATTCCACCAGGATCAGGTCAAGCGCTGGAAAGCGCGATCGCATGTCGGCGATCGCTGCCAGGTTGATCGAAGCGTCTTCGCGGATCGCGGTGTGCGGGCAGCCGCCGGTCTCCACCCCCAAGATGCGCTCTTCGTCCAGCGCGCCAGCGCGCGTGAGAATGAGCGCGTCCTCCTTGGTGTAGATGTCGTTGGTGATTGCGCAGATCTCGTAGGTCTCACGCATCAGCTTGCATAGCTGCTCCATCAGCGCGGTCTTGCCGGAGCCGACCGGCCCGCCAATGCCGACTCTGAGTGGCCCGTTCGGTGATGCGGTCATGAGCGGAACAGCCTTGTTTCCTGGGTTTCGTGTTTCATCGCGGCCAGGTCAGCCTTGAGCGCGGCGCTCCCGAGATCGTCCAGGTCCGAGGCGCGTGCTTCCTTGGCCGTTTGCGTGACTATTGGTGCGAGCGATGCGATCGCGTGCTGCCCGTCGGTCTGGCCAAGCGGCACGAGGCGGACAGCGGCTGAAACGAGGTTGGCTGCGAAGGCGTGGAGGTAGGCCGGCACGGCGAGTGCCTCGTCAATGCCGTGTCCGGCCGCCGCAACGGCGACCGCCACAGGATAGGCGATCGGTCGCGTTCGGTCGCGGTGCAATGGCTCCAAAGCGTCACAAGGCCACGCTGCCATGGTAGCGTCAACGAAGGCGCGGCCCTGCGCGGTCGTTTCGAGATAGCGCTCGGCGCCGGCGGCGAACGCGGCTGCCAGCTCCGCGATGTCGGCAAGCGCCTTATCGTCGTGCGCAGTGACCGCGCGGTGAGCGCGGGTGAACAGGATCGTGTCGTTTCGTCCGCTGCCAAGGACTAGCACGGCCTCCAACCACGCTTCGAGATCGCCGCGGCTGCGGATATCACCGGCCTCCACCGCCCATTCCAGGCCGTGCGAATAGGAGTAGGCGCCGACTGGATAGGACGGTGAGAGCCAGGTCATCAGCCGCGTCAGCGCCGCTTCATCCATGATCATCAACCTCGTTGTGGCCATGGGCATGTCCGGCGTAGGAACCGCGCTCCGGTTCAAAGGCCTCCTCAATTCGGCGAACGTTCGCGCCAAGCCGCAGAACCATGTCCTCGATCACATGATCGGCCCGAATGCGCAGAGCGCCATCGCGCATCTCGGTCGGCAGATGCCGGTTGCCGAGATGCCATGCGATACGCGCAAGGTGCCTGGCGTCTTCTGCCGTGATCTCAATCAATGCTTCGGGCGCTGCGACAACGCGGACGATGCGACGATCCTCCAGAACCAGGCCATCGCCGTCGCGCAAACTGGGTGCTTCGGCAAGATCGAGAAGAAAGGCGAGTCCGCCTGCGCCGGAAAGCGCGATCCGCCGGCGCCGGCGCTGATCGTGGTCGAGCACGACACTATCGGCCGGCTCGCCTCGCCATGTGCCGGCTTCGGCAATGGAGCCGGCGCGCGGAAGCGGATCGCTCATCGGCACATGAACCTCAAAACAGAAAGTAGCGTTGCGCCATGGCAAGCTTCTGGGCCGGCTCGCAGGTCAGGAGTTCGCCATCGGCGCTCACTTCGTAGGTCTCGGGATCGACCTCGATCTCAGGCGTGGCGTCGTTCAGCACCATCGCCGCCTTGGAGATGCCGCCGCGGGTGTTCTTGACCGGAAGCAGCGTCTTGGCGACGCCCAGCGTCTCGCCGATTCCGGCCTGCATCGCCGCCTCGGAGACGAAGGTCACCGACGAGGCTGCGATCGCGCCGCCGAAGGCCCCGAACATGGGCCGGTAATGCACCGGCTGCGGCGTCGGGATGGAGGCATTGGGGTCGCCCATGGGTGCTGCGGCAATTGAGCCGCCGATCAGCACCAGTGCCGGCTTGACGCCGAAGAATGCCGGGTCCCAGAGCACCAGATCGGCGCGCTTGCCTGTTTCGATCGAGCCGACATGAGAGGATATGCCGTGTGCGATGGCCGGGTTGATGGTGATCTTCGCCACATAGCGTTTCACGCGGGCATTGTCGTTTTCGCCGGTCTCCTCCGGCAGCGGCCCGCGCTGCTTCTTCATCTTGTCGGCGGTCTGCCAGGTGCGGATCACGACCTCGCCGACCCGCCCCATGGCCTGCGAGTCCGACGCGATGATCGAGAAGGCGCCCATATCGTGAAGGATGTCCTCTGCCGCGATGGTCTCCTTGCGGATACGGCTTTCAGCGAATGCCAAGTCCTCAGGTATCTTCGGATCGAGGTGATGGCACACCATCAGCATGTCGAGATGCTCGTCGATGGTGTTGATCGTGTAGGGCCGCGTCGGATTGGTGGAGGAGGGGAGCACATTGGTCAGGCCGCAAAGCTTGATGATGTCGGGCGCGTGCCCGCCCCCGGCGCCTTCGGTGTGATAGGCGTGGATGGTGCGGTCCTTGAACGCGGCAATGGTGTTCTCCACGAAGCCGCTTTCGTTCAGCGTGTCGGTGTGGATCATCACCTGCACGTCGTATTCGTCCGCCACCGACAGGCAGCAATCGATCGCGGCCGGCGTCGTGCCCCAATCCTCGTGCAGCTTCATCGCGGCAGCGCCCGCTCTCACCTGTTCCACCAAGGCCTCAGGCTGCGATGCGTTGCCCTTGCCGGCGAAGGCGAGGTTCATGGGAAACGCGTCGGCCGCCTGGATCATGCGGCCGATATGCCACGGCCCCGGCGTGCAGGTCGTGGCGTTGGTGCCGGTTGCCGGGCCGGTGCCGCCGCCCAGCATCGTGGTCACGCCGGACATCAGCGATTCCTCAATCTGCTGCGGCGCGATGAAGTGGATATGCACATCAAGCGCGCCGGCGGTGAGAATCTTGCCTTCGCCGGCGATCGCCTCCGTTCCCGGGCCGATGATGATGTCCACGCCCGGTTGGGTGTCGGGATTGCCGGCCTTGCCGATGGCCGCGATGCGGCCGTCCTTGAGGCCGATATCGGCTTTGACGATCCCCCAATGGTCGACGATCAAAGCATTGGTGATCACCGTGTCGACGGCGCCGTCCCGGCGTGACACCTGGCTTTGTCCCATGCCGTCGCGGATGACCTTGCCGCCGCCGAACTTCACCTCATCGCCGTAGGTGGTGAAGTCGTTCTCCACCTCGATGATGAGATCGGTGTCGGCCAGGCGGACTTTGTCGTCGGTCGTCGGCCCGAACATGTCGGCATAAGCGGCACGCGCGATCGAATAGGGCATCAGTCGAGCGTCCCCATGATTTTTTTGTTGAACCCGAAGACGCGCCGCGTGCCGCGATAGGGCACGAGACGCACCTGCCGCGTCTGCCCCGGCTCAAAGCGGATCGCCGTTCCGGCGGGAATGTCGAGCCGCATGCCGCGGGCTTTCTCGCGGTCGAAATCGAGCCGGGGATTGGCTTCGTGGAAATGGTAGTGGCTGCCGACCTGCACCGGCCGATCGCCTGTGTTCGCGACATCCAGCGTGATCGATTCAAGGCCGGCGTTGAGCGCGATCTCACCGTCCGCGGGAATGATCTCGCCGGGGATCATCGTCTCCTCCCCGACGCGTATGAGAACTGCAGTCCCGACACGGGCTCTCCTATCTGATGGGTTGGTGCACGGTCACAAGCTTGGTTCCGTCGGGGAACGTCGCTTCGACCTGCACGTCATGGATCATCTCCGCGACGCCTTCCATGACCTGATCGCGCGACACGACATGGGCACCCGCCTCCATGAGTTCCGCGACGGAGCGGCCGTCACGGGCGCCCTCCACGACGAAGTCGCTGATCAGGGCCACGGCCTCGGGGTGGTTGAGCTTCACCCCGCGCTCAAGCCGCCGGCGCGCCACCTGAGCGGCCATGGCGATGAGAAGCTTGTCTTTTTCGCGCGGTGTCAGTTGCATGAGGTCTCCGGTTTCCGGTCAGCACAGCCAGGTTCGCGGCATCGGACGGCCGCGATAGGCCGTGAAGAACCGGCTCAGGTCGGTGAGCAAGGCTTGGCCGTCATGGCTGACCAGCCGAACCATCAAAAGTCCGTTCCAGGCACTCGCGGCCGCTTCGCTGCGAAGATCGCCGACAATCTCGCGGGCTCGCGGCAGCGCGGCTTCCGCCTCGGGTGCACAATGCACGATCGTGCCGGTGGCGCGTGCGCCCAGTCCGGTTGCCGGGGCCGATAGAATGTCCGCGACGTTGCCTTCGGCGCGAAAGGCGTCAGCGTAGATGAGACGGCCGCCGCGGCGGATGCGCCAGGCCTCGTGCACTGCACCGTGGGAGACGGTCTCGCCCATGGCTGTGCGCCCGAGAATGACGCTCTCAACGCCGAGAAAAGCGGCATCATCGGCCATCTCCACCGAAAGGGTGCGGCGGACCCGTGCGCGGTTGAAGACGATCATCGGCTGCGCAAGCCAGTCGAGATGGCTTCCAGGCGCCAGCGTGATCGACGTCCGTATCCGCGCCTCGTCCGCGGCCGCGCGATAGATCTTTTCGCAGGCCTGGCTTGTGACAACAGCTGCGGCGCCATCATCGAGCGCGACGGAGAGATCGACCCGGTCGCCGCCGGTGAGCCCGCCGGCCGTGTTGATCGTGATGGCCTCAGGCGGTTCGCCGGGCGCAATACGGGGAAGCCGTAGCCGGCAGGCGCCCTCCTGATAGAGATCCGCCACGTGCGTGACGCCGGCGGTGGCGCGGAAGGACAGGCGTCCGGCCGCGCGAACCCGTTGCAGCGCGGGCGAGGGGACAGGCACGATGGGTACGGCCGGTCGGTGGTCGATCTGGTGGCGCAGCATTGCTCGGTCATAGCGCGGCGTCGGACAATGTCGAAGCGTCCGGAGCGACGCATGCGCCATGTTCGTCATCACGCCGTCGCCTGGTCAGACCGTGAGATGACGCCGGACATCCGCTTCCACCATGTCCGCCGCATCGCCGGCCAGGACTGCCTCGCCGCGATCCATCACCATGAAACGGTCGGCCAGGTTATGGGCGAACTCAAAATATTGTTCACCCGCGCCGCCTATCGTCATTCCAACTCGTGAAGCCCTTTTCGTGAAGCCATGTCGCTCACTCCGTCTGGTTGCCCGTCTCGGACCGGGTCCGGAGTGCGTTTTGCAAGCGCTGTGCCAAGCGCGTTAGGATGACCGGCGCGCTGTCGTCCCATGACGGCCTGCTTAGAGCCTTATCCATTCCGACCCAATCAGAATGGAGGCTCTATTTCTTTGCTGGAGCATGATCTTGTCCGAAAACCGGTATCCACTTTTCGGGATCATGCTCTGAAGCCCGCACCAATGCTCAAGGCTTTTGCAGTGCGTCCTTCGAGATGCACATGGAATAGTCAAAACGCCGGCATCCAATGAGCCGCCTGCGCATCGACGCATGACCGGTGGTCTTAGAGCGTTCTCGCGTTTCGCCCAAATCGCTCCAGCGCTCTATCTTTTTGTTGGAGCGAGATCTTATCCGATAAGTGGTGCGTCCCCCCCGGATCGGGGTCCGGGGCATGCTTTTCGGGATCATGCTTTAGGTATCGCCGCGCTCGGCCCAGCCGGCAAATGTGCGCTCCAAAACGACCACGACATAAAAGAGCAGGATGCCGAGGAAAGCGAGCGCGATCAGAACAGCGAACATCAGCGGATAATCGGCGTTGATCTTTCCGCTGTCGAAGAGATGGCCGAGGCCTTTGCCGTGCGGCTCGACGATCTCCATCAAGTTCGTGCCGATGAAGGCGAGCGTCACGGCAACTTTCAGCGCGCCAAAGAATTCCGGCAGGGTCTTCGGTAGTGCGATCTTCCGGAAGATCGTGAACCGGCTCGCGCCGAGTGAGCTCAGGATGTCGCGGTATTCGGGCTCCAGCGTGGAGAGACCGATCGAGATGGAGACGGCAATCGGGAAGAAGGAAATCATGAACGCGATGAGGATCGTGTTCATGTCGTGGGCGCCGACGAAGATCAGTGCGATAACCGGCACCACCGTCGCCTTGGGAATGGCGTTGAACCCGACCAGCAAGGGATAAAGCGCCTCGCGCATGACGCGGGAAAAACCCATGACCATGCCGATCAGCGTGCCGACGATCACCGACAGGCCGAGGCCGGCGATCGTGCGCCACAACGTATCCCAGCTATATTGCAGGAAGAGCCAACGGTATTTCCAGAAAGCCGGCCCCAGGTCAGAGGGTGACGCCATTTTGTAGTCTGGCCAGTCATTGGCCCAGACGAGAAGCTCCCACAGGACCAGGGTGACGGCGATGGCGGCGACGGGAACGGCGATCCGGCGGGCGAGTTCCATTACCGGTCCTTCGGCGGCTCGTCAGCCGGCGCACGTCCCTGCGCGATCTCGATCTGATGGCGCAGCTCGTGCAGCATGTCGGTGGCCTCCGGCGTGTAGAGGTCTTCGATCGTACGCTCCTCGCCCAACGCGACGTCAATTGTGTACTGAACGTGGGCAGGGCGCCCCGACAGCACGATCACCTTATCGGCAAGAAAAACGGATTCGCGCAGATCGTGCGTGATCAAGAGGCACGTAATGTTCTCCTCGCGCCGCAGCGTATGCATGGTCTGCCACAGGTCCTCTCGCGTGAAGGCGTCCAGCGCACCGAACGGCTCGTCGAGGATCAACACTTCGGGGCGATGCACAAGCGCCCGGCAGAGCGATGCGCGCTGGCGCATGCCGCCGGAGAGTTGCGAGGGGCGCTTCTCCTCAAAGCCCGCCAGGCCGACCAGTGACAGCAGCTCATGCGATCGTTGGCGCCGCTCGGCCTTGGAAAGGTCGTTCGGGACGATTTCGAGCGGCAGCACGACGTTGTCGATGATGCTGCGCCACTCCAGAAGCACCGGATTCTGGAATGCCATGCCGACGGTGGACCGCGGACCAACGACAGATTCCCCATGGAGGAGAACATCGCCATCGTCGGGACGCAGCAGCCCCGCGATCAGGCGCGTCAGGGTCGACTTGCCGCAGCCGGAGGGACCGACAACGGCCGTGAAGCTCTCATCCGCGCAGGCGAAGCTGAGGTCGTCCAACACCGGCAAGGGGCCGGCTTTGGTGCGGTAGGCATGCGTGACGGAGCGAAGCTCGATGCGCGGCGCGGACAGCACGTCGTAAAGGCTTTACGTTGACAGCCGGCGCATGGGCGTCATCCGCCGGCCGTCAGATCATCATTTGACCATACGCTCCTCACCCGCAGGCAGGTATGTATCGGTGAAGTAGAGCGACGCGTCGGGCGGGTTCTGAAACTCGTACGTCTCCTTGAGCTGTTCCAGCGCCTTGGCAAAACGCTCCGGGTCGATATCGCCCATGCCGTTTTCACGGGTGTAGTCGGTCACCACATTGGCGTCGATCGCAAGCTGCAGCCTGCGTGTCTCCAGGGCCACGTCCAGCGCCGGGTTGCGCTTGGCGATCATCTCCACGCTGGCCTCAGGCGCTGCGATCGCATCCTTCCAGCCCTTCGCGACAGCCCGCAGGAAGGCGGTCACCGTCTCCGGGTTGGCGGTCGCGAAATCGGTATTGACGATGATCGCATTGCCATAAAGCGACAGCCCGTGGTCGGCCATGAGAATGACGGAGATGTCCTCCTCCGGAATGCCGAGCCGCACCAAGTTCAGGAAACTGGAGAACGAGAAGCCGGTGATGGCGTCGACCTTGCCCTCGGCGAGCATCGGTTCGCGGGTCGGGAAGCCGACCGGCTCCACAGTCACCGCGTCGACATCGATATTGTTGGCGGACGCAAACGCCGGAAACTGCGCCCAGGCCCCATCGGGCGGAGGGGCGCCGAGGATCTTGCCCTCCAGGTCCGCAGGTGCGCTGACCCCTTGTGAGACCCGACCGACGACGGCAAAGGGCGGCTTGTCGTAGATCATCATCACCGCGGTCACAGGCGCGCCGGGGTTCTGGTCGAGGAATTTGATCAGGCTGTTGATGTCGGCGAAGCCGAAGGGAAAGGCACCGGTCGCCACTTTCGGGATGGCGTCGAGCGAGCCCTGGCCCGGTGAGATTTCCACATCGAGCCCTTCGGCGGCGAAGTGGCCATTGTCGATGGCCGCAAAGTAGGCGGCACTCGGGCCCTCAAACTTCCAGTCGAGCGCAAACGGCGTCTTGGTCTGGGCCACACCGTGGGACGTCATGGTGACCACGGCGACCAGCGCAACGGCAAATGTCTTCAACACGGCGTACCCCTCTCTGGCTAAAGTGTTCGTCATGAAACCGCGTGTCGAAAATTGGGTGCATAGAGCCGGAGTCGAGTCAAGCTGAGGCTGCACGCCGGTTGCTGAGCGCATGTCGCGTTTCGTTCAATCGCGCCGTTCGCGTTGCAGTGCGATCATGATCAGGGCGAGGAGTGCGGAGGCGACCATCAGCATCAGAGATATGGCGTTGAGGACGGGGGTTGAGCCTTCCTTGAGGCGGTCGAACAGCGCAATCGTGAGCGGTGCATCCGAACCGACCAGCATCAGCGTGGTGTTGAAGTTCTCAAAACTCATCAGGAAGGCGACGATGCCGGCGCCCAGCATGGCGGGCGTCAAGTAGGGCAGCGTCACCGTCCGGACCGCCACCCAGCGCGTGGCGCCGAGATTGAGGGCCGCCTCCTCCAGACTGACGTCGAACTTTCGCAGGCGAGCGGAGATGACCAGTGTCGTGATCGTCGCGATGAAGGAGAACTGCCCCAGAACGACAAGCACCAGGCCGGGTCGGAGCGCTTCGATCTCGATCCCGATCGCATCGTCGACGCTGTTGGCAATGCCTGATGACATGACCAGGATGGAGATACCCAGGATGATGCCCGGCACGACCAGCGGCGTCAGCATGAGCACATAGGCGAAGTTCTTGAAGCGAAAATTCTCCCGCTCGAAGAGAAAGGCGTTGGAGGTGCCCACGGCCACGGAGAGAATTGTCACGGAGATTGCGACAAGCAACGAAACCATTGCGGCGTTGAGAAGCGAGCGGTCGTAGAACAGGCCCTGGCGCGGTTCGGTCTGGCCAAAGAACCAGTCCAGCGTGAAGCCTTCCCAAGGCGGCGAGGGAAAAAGCGCATCGTTGAACGCAAAGATCGAAACGACGACGAGCGGCGCTGCGAGATAGATGAAGAACAGCGCCACGTAGGTACGGTAAACGTCCCGCAGGAACGGGCTCTGGGGGATTGAGGGGATCATCTTATCCCTGCCCCACGGTCTTGCTCAGCGTCTGCCCCGTCAGCTTCAAGCCTCCCCATACGATCAATGACGACAGAATGAGCAGGAGGAAGCCGAACGCGGAGCCCTGTTCCCAATTGAAGCGCGTGATGAACTGCGC
Organism: Afifellaceae bacterium; assembly: GCA_028281235.1. Classification (GTDB taxonomy): domain Bacteria; phylum Pseudomonadota; class Alphaproteobacteria; order Rhizobiales; family Afifellaceae; genus DASWJZ01. The sequence goes on from JANQKG010000056.1 coordinate 80,453, forward strand.
GTAGATCTGTTGCGTGAACCAGAGGCTGTCTTTGCCGCCGAGCAGGATAGGGGTCAGATAGTTCCCCAGCGACAGCATGAAGACGATGATGCAGCCGGAGACGATGCCCGGCTTGGCATGGGGGATGACGATTTCCCGCAGCACGGCAAAGCTGTTGCCGCCGAGGTCATAGCCGGCTTCGATATAGGAATTGTCAAGGCTGTCGAGCGTCGTGACCAGCGGCACGACCATGAACAGCATGGACGTGTAGACGAGCCCGACCATGATCGCTGCGTCGTTGTAGAGGAACTCGATCGGCCCGCTTGTGAGCCCCAGCCATTGCAGGGCGCTGCTCACGACACCCGTCTCGCGCAGGAGGATCATCCAGCCGAAGGTGCGCACCAGTTCCGACACCCAGAACGGCAGGAGACACAAAACGAAGAGCGTTGCGCGAAAGCGGCCCTGAGCCAGCTTGGCGATGTAGTAAGCGATCGGGAAGCCGATGATGAGCGTCAGCGCGGTGGCGGATACCGACATCAGCGCCGTTCGCGCGAAGGTGTTCCAATAGAGCGGCTCGCCAAAGAAGGCCGAATAATTGTCAAGTCCGATCTCGTAGACGCGCGGCCTGACCTTCACGCTGAGCGATGTCAGGAACAGGTCGATATGCGGAATGATGATGAGCGCACCGAGCCAGACGACCAGAGGCGCCAGGAGGAGGTAGAAGCCGAATCGCCGGTTCATCGTTAGAGCCCTTTTTGAAGAATCAACCTCACGCCGCGGGGCCGGATCATCAGACGTCGGCTCGCGCCAGCATGGTCGGTCCCGGCCCTGAAATCAAAGAACAAAATCAAAGAACAAGAGCCCTGAACCGGTCTTTTCCTGGCAGGCGGCCGTCTGACCAGCTATCGACACGGCGCGCGGCCGGCATTCTCAACAGGCACTTAGCCGATGACAAAGCACTTGGTCTGTGCATCGCTCCAGCCGAAGCTGACGGATTGGCCGGCCTGGAGATCGTTGAACTCGCCGGTCTGAGGAAGCGCGACGTCGATCTCATCGCCGGTCTCGCGGGCGCGAACCAGAAGGCGACTGGCAGCGCCATTGAAGAGAACGCTGACGACTTCGCCGTCCATTTGGTTCGCCATATTCTGCAGCGTCGATCCATCGCGCGACAGCGCAACGGCCTCAGGGCGAACGAAGACCTCCACATCGTCGCCGATTGAGCAGGGGCCCGCCGCCACACCGCAGATGCGCCCACTTTGCGCCGTCGTCACGGTCACGCGGTTCTGTTCGATCGCAGCAACACGGCCCCGCCATTTGTTGCTGTCGCCGACGAACTCGGCGACGAATATCGTCTTGGGTTGGTAGTAGAGCTCCTGCGCCGGTCCCACCTGCTCAAACCGGCCGGCATTCATCACCGCGACCCGGTCCGACATCACCAGCGCCTCCGACTGGTCGTGGGTGATATAGATGAAGGTCGTCTCGAACTCATGCTGAAGCTTCTTCAGCTCCACCTTCATATGCTCGCGCAGCTTCAGGTCCAGGGCGCCGAGCGGTTCGTCGAGAAGCAGCACGTCGGGATCGAGAACCAGGCAGCGGGCGATTGCCACGCGCTGCTTCTGGCCGCCGGAAATCTGCGAGATCCTCTTCGTTCCCGATCCGGGAAGGCCGACTCTCGCAAGCGCATCCTCGACCTTCTTGGCGACGTCTTCGCGCGGCATGCCGCGCCGCCGTAATCCGTAGCCGACATTCTCCGCCACGTTCATCATTGGAAACAGCGCTAAGTGCTGGAAGACCATGTTTACGGCGCGCTTGTTGGGTGGCACGTCGAGCACCGAACGGCCCTTAATCAGAATGTCTCCGGAGGTCGGCTGCAGAAAGCCGGCGATCATGCGCAGCAAGGTCGTCTTGCCGCATCCGGAAGGGCCGAGGATGGAGAAGAAGGAGCCGCTGGGGATCGCAAGATCGACATCGTCAACTGCGACGAAGTCGGCAAATGTCTTGCGCACCGACCGGCACTCAAGATCGAAGGCTGCACCGTCTTGAGGCGTCATCGGGGAAGCCCAGGGCGGGTCATGGAAGCGCCCGGCGAACTCGTCTCGCCGGGCGCGACGTCAAAGGCCAATTAATCAGGATGCCTGGACACGGTCGAGGATGTCGCCCTCGATATCCTCAAGCCCGGCCGGCACCGGCGGGTACCATTTGATGTTGTCGATCGCCTCAGACGGGAAGCTCGCCTGGAAGCGCGCCTTCAGGCCTTCCTCGGCGAAGGCGTCGGCGCCTTTGGAGGCGGTGAAGTTGCCGGCAGCTGCCGTGATCATCGCAGCGATCTCCGGCTGCATGACGAAGTTGATCCACTTATACGCGGCGTCCTCGTTCTTGGTCTTTGCCGGCAGGGCGAACGTGTCGATCCAGCCGAGCGCGCCCGATGCCGGCGCCACGAAGGTGATATCAGGATTGTCAGCATTGAGCTTCCAGCCGCCGGTGTCCCATGCCATTGAGGCAACGACCTCGCCCGACCTGAGGAGGTTGATCAGCGCGTCGCCGCCCGACCAATAGGCCTTCACGTTGGGCTTGCACTCCACGAGCTTGGCCTCGACTTTCTTCATCATGTCTTCGTAGGCGGCCGGGTCTGCGTAGGCAGCAAAGGGGTCCATGCCCATGGCGAAGGCAAAACCGATCAATGTTGGCCGCTTCAGGCGGTAGGACACCTTGCCGGCGACATCGGCGTTGCACAGATCGGTGTAGTCCTTGACGCTCCCTGCCTTGCTTGTGTCCAGCACCAATCCGCTGGTGCCCCATACATGCGGCAGGCCGTAGACGTCACCCTCGAACTCGGTGTTCTTCTTGGTGCCGTCGAGCATTGAGGCGATGAACAGGCTGGAATCGACCTTCGACAGGTCGAGCGGTTTGTAGATGCCGTGCTCCTCCTGTGCGCCGGCAATGCGATCCTGGCTGGGTTGGGCAAGGTCAAACCCGCCGCCGCCGGTGGCGCGCAGCTTGGCGATCATCTCCTCGTTGTTGGAGAGCGTCACACTGACATCGATGCCGGTCTCCTCCTCAAAAAGGGCCACAACGTCGTCCGGCGCATATCCGCCCCACGTCAACAGCCGCAATTCCTCTGCCTGTGTCGTGCCCGCCGTCAGGGCGAAGATCGCGGCAGTGGCGACCATCGTGCGCAGTCCGATTCCGTTCCGTTTCATGACCAACCTCCATGCTCAAGTTAACCAGAGTAATCCCATCGCTGTCGTGATTGGAACCTCATCTCACCGGCTCCTGGTAGAAACGGTGAGAAACCGCCCAAGCCGCTCGCTTCTCAGTTAGTTGCCTACCTTCGCCAAAACGTCGGCCTTGAGGAAGCGCTCAATGAACAGCATGAATCCGACCGAGGGGACGAGCAGCAGAAGCGAGGTAATTGAGGCGATCTGATAGTTGCCCTCCATGCTGGCGTTGAAGAGAAGCAGCGGCATAGTCACCACATCAGGCACACCGACGAAGAACGTGCCGGTGAACTCATCCAAGGAGATGAGGAACACGAAGATAGCGCTTGCCATAATGCCAGGCAGGGCCAGGGGCAGCGTGATCGTAAAGAAGGTCCGCAGGCCAGACGCGCCGAGGTTGCGCGCCGCCTCTTCCAGCTCACGATCCACCGCCGAGAAGGCCGCCGTCGCAATCCAGACTGCGAACACCAGTCCCTGGACGGTGTGGACCAGCACCACGCCGACATAGGTGCCGGCGAGACCGAACCCGTAGAAGATGCGCGCTACATTGATATAGACGGCCACGCTCGGGAAGGCCTGCGGCAGAAGAAACGCAATGAGGATCAGACTTCGCCACGGCAGGTTTCGGCGCGCCAGCGCATAGCCCGCCGGAATGGCGATCGCTAGACTGACGATGACGGTGAAGATCGCGATGATTATGCTGTTGTTCAACGACAGCATCGCGTTTCCGCGCGGCTTGAACACCTGCCGCCAGAAATCAAATCCCCATTCAAGCGGCAGCTTGTGCGGAAAATACCAGACCTCCGCGAACGCCCAGAGCAGCAGGTTGGCGAGGGGCCCGAAGATCGCGAATGCAAACAGCCCAAGCAGGATGGCCCGCGGAATCCACGGCACCACGACGCTGCGCCACAGGCCGCTCATGGCGCAGCGCCCTGTCGCACGCCCTGGCGCAGGTAGATCCAGGCCACCACGCCGGTCATCAAATAGGAGATGAAGCCCAATGCGTTGGCGACACCATAATCTCCATAGGCGTTGATCCGGAACGCCATGTCGACGGTAAGCATGGTCGGCGTCTGCGCGTTGATCATGATGGGGACGGACAGCACCGACATCATGACCACGAAGGACAGGATCAGGCCGACGACGATGGTGGGCCGCACCTGCGGCAAGATGATCTCTACGAGTATCCTGATCCGACTGGCGCCAAGATTCCTGGCTGACTCGATCATTGAACGATCGAGCGACGCCATGGCGCCGGCCACCAGAAGCGCAACGAAGGGCGTCTGCTTCCACACGAAAGTGATGACAATGCCGCGCCAGTCCAGAAAGCTCTGCGTCTGCATCGGCTCAAGCAGGCCCGAGCCGACGATGAGATTGTTCATCAGGCCGTTCTTGGCGAGGAACGTCCGCATCAACTGAGCGGCGACGATGAACGGTATGAACAATGGCCAGCGATAGAGCCATTTGAGGATGGCAACCGCGTAGGGATTTTCGCCAAGCGTGAGGTAGCCGCCGATGGCTATTGCAAAGAAGCCGATAAGCACCGTCGACAGCGAGACGATCACGACGGTGAACAGGATGTCGTTGGAATAAAGATCGAATGCCTTGATGAAGTTCGCGAACGTCCACCCGCCTTCTTCGGCGGAGAACGCCGACACGGCTGAGAAGCCGAGCGGATAGATGAACAACAGACCCACGGTGACAAGGGCCGGAGCCACCAAGGCAAACGACCAAACCCGTTCGTCGTGCAGGACTCTGTGAAACGACATCATCGACATCATATCGGATGAGCCGGGAGCAGCGCCGCTCCCGGCTCGTTTGTTTGACGTCCTGTCAGGCTAGTTCTGAACGTGCCGCTCGTAGGATTCCAGAATGTCGTCGAAGAACGGACCGATCGGGAAGACCTTGCCCTTCGATGCCAAATCGTCGGGCGTCACGTCGGCGAAGAGCTTGTCGAAATCGGCCGGCTCCAGGGAGTCCTCGACATGCTCCGCGTCGATCCCCGGATACCAGTTGAAATTCTTGACAATGCCTTCAGCCTGCACCGTCGGGCTCGTTGCCAGCTCGATGAACTTCTTGCCGAGGTCCGCATTGGCCGCCTTTGCCGGCACGATGTAATACATGGGCTGCCCCGGCATGCCCGGACCGATGAGCTTCAGCTTGATGTTGGGTGCCACGCGACCGTCCGCCTGCCATGTGTAGAACATGTCCACCCAGACCGGGCCCATGACGATCTCGCCGCGATTGAGCATGTCAAGCGTGCCGGCGTTGCCGGGCGTGAAGGTGACGTTCTCGTTGAAGCTCTTCAGCTCAGCCAAGATGTCGCCCCAGCCGTCCTTCAGCGCCGGATCATAGGGACCTCCGCTCAGCACGTCTTCCTGGCCGCTATGGGCATACATCCAGCCCACGACGAAGCTGACGCCGGACATGCCCTGCTTGATGCCGTTATAGCCGAACTGCCCCGGATTGGCCGCCACCCATTCCTTGAGCTCCTCGTAAGTGGACGGCGGATCGGGGACCAAGTCGGGGTTGTAGGCGATCGCGGTCTGGCTGTGGAACATCGGCATCACATATCCGTCCACGTCGACGCCAAGCGCCATCTTGGCGGTGGCGCGCGTGACCAGATCTCCGGTCGCGATGTCGCCGCGATACGATCCAAGAAGGTCGGCCTCACGCATCTGGCCGGCCATCTTCTGATGCACGACGGCGACATCAACATCCCACGCATCGGAGCCGGCCGACATTTGGGCATCCAGCTTCTCGAAGATTTTTTGCGACCCTGCGTCGCCCGGGCCGGTGCCGGCAGCGCGAACCGTGACGCCGGGATTCTGCTCCTCAAACAGCGGGCCGAGATAGTCGGTCACATAATCAACCATGTTCTGCGAGCCGGCGGTCAGAACGTTGATGGTCTGCGCATGGACGGCGCCCGCCATCCCGATCGCCAGCCCGACCGCGACGGACGTTCTCATCAGTGCCAATTTCGTCATTCACTCCTCCTTCGTTTTGCAGGCCCGAACGACGAGCCCCTCTGTGCCAGCACCAGGTCAGCTCGCCTCTGTCGGATTAGCCGGGAACAGGTGCAGGCTCTGTGCCGGCAGGCAGATGCCGACCGCATCTCCAACGGCCAGTTTCTTGGGATCATCAACCAGATAGTTCCGGCCGCCCATGTCGATCGTGTAGCGGTAGATACCGCCCGGGTACGACGTCTGGATGACCTTGCCGAAAAGGACCAAGCTGCCCTGGGGACGGTCGCTCACCTCGACCAGTCGCGCCGCTTCGCTACGGAAATGGGCGGCCAGCTCGCCGTCGCCGGTCCCGACCAGATTTGCACCCTCGTCCCCGTCCGCGATGCTTAGAACGGCGTCGGCGTGATCGTCTGAGGCAGACACGCGAAGCGCACCCTCATCGCGCTTCGCCGTCAGGGGGATCACGTTGTCGGCGCCCATGAAGGCAGCAACGAATGACGAGCGAGGCCGGTTGTAGACGTCCTCCGGCGTGCCGATCTGAGCGATATTGCCGCGGTCGAGGATCACGATGCGGTCCGCCATGACCATGGCTTCCTCGCGGTCATGCGTGACGTGAATGGCAGTGATCTGGAGCTGCTGCTGTAGCGCCTTGATCTCATGGCGGACGCTTTGGCGGATGCGCGCGTCCAGATTCGACAACGGCTCGTCAAGCAGCAGAGTCTGAGGCTCCACCGCCAGCGCCCGGCCCAGCGCCACGCGTTGCCGCTGACCGCCCGAAAGCTGCGTCACCAGCCGACTGCCCAACCCGTCAAGGCCGAGCAACGACATCGTCTCCGCCACGCGACGGTCCAGCTCAATGCGAGCGACTTTTCGCAAGCGCAGGCCGTAGCCGATATTCTGCGCAGCCGTCATGTGAGGCCACAGCGCGTAGGATTGGAAGACCATGGCCATGCCGCGTTTGTCGGGCGGCGCGTTGGTCACATCGCGATCGGACACGAGCACCCGCCCCGCGTCGACAGGCACGAAGCCGGATATGGCGCGCAGCAAGGTCGTTTTTCCGCATCCCGACGAGCCGAGAAGCGCAATGAACTCGCCGGGCGCGACATCGATCGATACGCCGGCAAGAACCTGCACGTCGCTGTAACTGACCTTTACGCCGTCGACCGTCAGCGATTCACCGGCCATGCGATACCACCCGTCATGTTGTTGTGTTCTGGCGTCAGGTCGACGCGCATATCCACGCCCCGTCGCCGACCGATCGTGCCGGGGAGGGGGGCGCAGTCGGCTCCCGCTTCCGGGAAGCGGCGCACCGACCCGGTCGGTGTCGTCAATCGCGGGCCATCGGCGCTGCATCGAAGCCTGTGCGGACCTGCGCGACATGACAGCGAGTCACTGCGGCGAGGACTCAGAAGCACGCTCGGCGTCGTCAGACGGGTCATTGATCAGAGTTACTCCCCGATGTTCGAATTGAACGCCAACAATCTCTCCCGGCGCGACCGGCGCCTCGACATGCGGATCGCTCACAAAGAGCGGCCCCACTTCCGTTTCTATTGTGTATTCCAGATGGTTGCCGAGATAGGTCGCCTTGCGGACCGTGCCCCGCATACCGGTGCCATGGTCACCGGCGGAGAGGCGTATGGCCTCCGGCCGGATGGCTATCTTGGCCGGCCCTGCGCTGGCGGAGCGACAGGGCAATTCCATCTCCAAGCAGCCGATGCGCACGTTGGCCGTTTCGCCTCCGCCGCCGAGTATTGTGCCTTCGACGATGTTGGCGTCGCCAATGAAGTCGGCGACGAAGCTGTTGGCCGGATGGTCATAGAGTTCGCGCGGCGTGCCTTCTTGAGCGATCGCCGCGTTCTTCATGACGACGATACGGTCTGAAACGGCAAGTGCCTCTTCCTGGTCGTGCGTGACGTAGACCGTCGTCAGACCGAGGTTCTGCTGAATCTCGCGAACCTCTTCGCGCACGCGGCGTCGCAGCTTGGCGTCCAAATTCGATAACGGTTCGTCGAAAAGGAGGACTTGCGGCTCCAGAACCAAGGCTCGCGCGACGGCCACGCGTTGCTGCTGTCCACCCGACAAGGCGGCCGGCATCCGCTCCCCGAGATCGGAGAGCCCGACCAGTCTCAGGGCCTCTTGGCTGCGCTCCTGCGCTTCGCGCTTCTTCATGCCGCTGACTTTGAGGCCATAGCCGACATTCTCGTTGACGTTCATGTGGGGAAACAATGCGTAGGACTGGAAGACCATCGACACGTCCCGGTCAGTGACCGGCAGCTTGGTGACGTCGTTCTCGCCGATGAAGATGTGCCCGTCGGTTGCCATCTCCAGGCCGGCGATCAGCCGAAGCGTGGTGGTCTTTCCACAGCCGCTTGGCCCTAGCAGCGTCACCAGCTGTCCGGGCTCGATCGTGAAAGAAACGCGGTCGACCGCGACAACCGCTCCATAAGCTTTGGTCACATTCTCAAACCGGACGGATGCAGCGTGGCTTGTTATCGTCATGCGGGAGCCGCCTCCGTGCGGTCGACGTCCGGTCGGCGCTCCGAGGCAGCGCGTCGTCCGAGTTTCCTTTGGCTGACAAAGAGCTGCACGAGGCTTACTGCAGCAAGCATGACAAGGATGAGAACGGAGGAATAGGCGATCGCCAGGCCGTAATCACCATTCTCCACGCGGCCGATAATATAGGCGGTGGCCATGTGATAGTCGGCGGAGACCAGAAAGATCACGGCGCTGATCGACGTGATGGCGCGGACAAAACTGAAGACGAGTGCTGCGGCGATCGCCGGCCGCAGGAGCGGCAGGATCACCTTACGGACGGTGACGAAGCTGTTGGCGCCCAACGTCAGTGACGCTTCGTCGAGGTTTCTGTCGAGCTGGCTCATGGCCGCGACACCGGCGCGCAGCCCGACCGGCATGTTCCGGAACATGAAGCAGATGATCAGGATCATGCCGGTGGCGGTGAGTTCGATCGGCGGAACGTTAAACGCCAGGATGTAGGAAACACCGATGACCGTGCCAGGAATTGCGAAGCTCAACATGGTTCCGAACTCGAAGGCCTCGCGGCCGGCGAACCGCTGACGCACAAGCAGGTAGGCCGTCAGCAAGCCGAGGCCGGCGGTCAACGGCGCGGCGATCGCGGAGATTGTGATGGTCGTCCAGAACGAGTTCCACGCCGCGCCGCTCCACACCAGGCCAAACTCGCCGGTGGTGACGGAAAAGGCGTCAGCATAGTGCCGCAATGTGAAGGAGTGATCACGCCCCCAGGTTTCGACGAAGCCGCCGAACATGACCATGCAGTAGATCACCAGCATCATCAGCGTCCACGGAATCACGACGGCCAAAATTGGCCAGGTCAGACGCCGCGGAAGTGTCGCGTGAAGGCCGGCGTCTCCCTTGCCGGTCACTGTGACGTAGGACTTCTTGCCGACCCAGCGGCGCTGCACATAGAAGGCAGTCAGCGTAAAGGTCAGGAGCACGATCGCCAGTACGGCGGCGCGGCCTTGATCGTTCTGGGCGCCGACAATGGCAAAGAATATTTCGGTGGAGAGGACGCCGTAATTGCCGCCGAGCACAAACGGATTGCCGAAATCGGCCATGCTCTCGATAAAGCCGAGCAGGAACGCGTTGGCGAGCCCCGGTCGCATCAGCGGAAACGAGACGGTGGAGAAGGTCGTCCAGGCGTCGGCGCGCAGCGTCTGCGCGGCCTCCTCCATGGACGGACTGACGCCCTCCACCACGCCGATCAGGACAAGAAAGGCGATCGGTGTGAAGGCGAGCATCTGCGCCAGCCAGATGCCGGTGAAGCCGTATATCCAACGTGTCGGGGGGATGTCGAACGCCCAGTCCATGAACTGCGTCACGACACCGGCGCGCCCGAACAACAGGATCATGGCAAGCCCGATGACAAAGGGCGGCGTGATGATCGGCAGCACGGTGAGCACGCGAAACGCCTTGCCCATCCGCAGACGCACCCGCGTCGTCACCAGGGCAAAAGCAAGCCCCAGCACCGTTGAGCCGAAGCCCACCGACACCGCCAGCATGAGGGAGTTCCAAGCGACGCCGCAGCTGACGTTTTCGGTGAGGCAGCGCAGTCCCCATATCTTGCTGTCGGTGATTTTCTGGGCGAACAGCGTGAGCGTGTAGACGCCGTCATTGTCCTGAAACGCGCTTATGAGAATGCGTGAGACGGGGAAGAAGACGAACGCGGCGATCAACGCTATGACAAGGCCGATCGATCCGGCGACAAACACGTCGCCGGAGACTGAGCCGCGGGCCGCAAAGCTACTCGTCAACAGGAAGAGGAACGACGCCGCCAGAAAAACGGCGCCGTAGCCCATGCCGAATTGACGTTCGACCGGGCCGAAGAGCGCTTCAAGCGAGGCGAATTCCCAACCGCCGATGCCGATCGTGAATCCCTGGAGGAACAAATATCCGAGCCCGCCGGCGCCCGCGAAGGTCAATACCGGCGCGAAGTAACGTGCCGACGGATCTGTGCGGACGACCAGCAATGCGGCGAGCACAAAGATCAGAAGCGGCGCGAGCCACACTTTGCCGTAAGTAGCAATCTGGATGATTGCAGGGGCGGTGTCGCGGTCCAGCGGGTAGCCGTCAAGCAGCCACCCGAAGGACCAGAACGCGTCCTCTAACGCATACCAAGGCAGGACGAAGAAACCGATGAGGCCGACAGCGAGCCACAGAGAAACGATGCGGTTCATTGCGGTTCCGCCGAAATCGGCCTCATCGGGTCATGGCGTTCCTAACGTGGCAGCGCCCCAACTTCGTCGTCCCAGCGCTTGAGCAGCCGCTTGCGCTCCGCTGACGAGCCGTATTTGGCGAAGTCGTAATCGATCAGCGTCAGCTTCTCCAAGTCGGGCGCCTCGTCGGGCGGCTGCGCCGACGCATTGGACGGGACCTGGTAAGCTTTGGCTTCACGAGCACGCGTCTGGATGTCTGCCCGAAGCGCAAAATCGTAGAACGCCTTGGCGCTTTCCATGTTGCGCGCGTTCTTGATGATACTCATGGAACCAATCTCGTAGCCAGTGCCTTCGCATGGCGCGACGATCTCAACGGGAAAACCGCTCACGATCTGGGTGACCATGTCGTGCATGAAGGTAATGCCGATCGTCGTTTCACCACGCGCGGCCGCCTTGATCGGCGCGGAGCCCGACTTGGTGTATTGATTGACGTTCTTGTGCATGGCCTTCATGAGTTCGAAGGCTTCCTCCTCACCCATGATCTGCACGAGCGTGGCCAGCGTCGTATAGGACGTGCCGGAGGAGTTCGGATTGGCGATCTGAACCTCGCCCTTATATTCCGGCTTCGCCAGGTCGGCCCAGCATTCCGGCGCCGGCAGGCCTTTCTCCGCCAAGAGTTCCGTGTTGTAGCCGATGCCCAGAGCGCCGGCATAAATGCCGACGGTCTTGTTGCCTGCGGACTGGGCCTGGCTCTGCGCCCAGGGATGCAGATCGTCGAACAGCGGCGAAGTGTATTCCTCCGTCAAACCCTCTTCAGCAGCCTGAAGATGCGGGTCCCCGGTGCCGCCCCACCAGATATCGCCCTTGGGATTGCGCGCTTCTGCCTTGATCTGCGCAAACGTCTCGCCGGAGCTCTTGCGGGTCATGGCCACGTCGATGCCGGTCTCTTTGGAAAAGGCCTCAACCATGAGATTGCACCACTCAATCTGCGGACTGCAGTAGAGCGTCAGCTTGTCGGCGGCATTCGCCGGCCCGAAATTCACGGCCGCGAGCGACAAAGCGCCTAGCAGCAACAGTTTGTTCTTTTTCATTACGTCCTCCCTTTGCTTGTTCCAGCTGAGCGCTTCGATCGGTGGATTGCCGGCCGGAGCGCGATATGCACGCCTCTATCCGGCCGCGACCTCCTGCGTGTGGCTGCCACTCCTCGGACGACCGGACGTTGACGGATCGTTGTCGGCGATCCCGCTGATAAATTTGATCTGCTCAATCAAGGCAGGTGCTGCGGCGAGTGCGGCATTGCCCGTGCGCAGCCCGTCGCCGTCGAGGAAATCGTTGGTCCAGCCGCCGGCCTCCTCGACAAGCAAAAGGCCAGCCAGACAGTCCCAGGAATTCATGTGGGGCTCGTAGTAGCCAATCAGCCGACCGGCAGCGACCCAGGCCAATGACAAGGCACCGGACCCGCAGCGATGGTACATGCCGCCGAGGCTCAAGAGCCGGTGCAGCGCCGCCAATGTCTGATCTGAATCGGTGCGCAGCGAATGGCCGATGGCGACCAGGCCTGCCCCGAAATCCGTCGCATCGGCGGCCTTTATCGGCGTCTGGTTGACGAACGCGCCATGGCCGCGCGCGGCGGTGAATATCTCGTCGTGAACTGGGTCGAAAACAACACCGAGCTCCGTCCTGCCGTTTTGCATCCACGCAACCGAGATGCACCAGGACGGTATGCCGAAGATGAAGCAATCCGTGCCGTCGATCGGATCGACCACCCACGTGCCGGCGCCGCGGGAACCAGCTGCGTCAGTCTCGCCGTATTCTTCGCCGAGGAATCCGTCATCGGGAAACCGTGCCGCGAGGCTGTCTCGGATCGACAATTCGATGCGTCGGTCGGCGTTGCTGACGCGGTCTTGGATGCCCTTCTCGTCCACCTCAAGCAGATGCGGCCGGCGAAACATCTCTAGTGCCTGGCGCCCTGCATCACGGGACACGTCCGTCGCGTGCTCAAGCCTCTCAAGCAGCAAATCGTTCGGAACTGTGGCCATCACCCGCACTGAACACGATTGCAGTTTCTTCACTATATGGTGCCCGCAGGTCAGGCACAAGCCAGCGGCCTGAGGGGTAAATCACCTTTGTTACAATGAGATAGATGGTTAACTGTCAGTGACTTGTACAAAGCGTAGGTCGATCACGTGTGCGGCCATCCGCCTCGATCTACCTAAAGCGTCGTGCCCCGAACAACGAGCTCCGGCTCAATCACGTGCGGCTCCGCCTGCGGCTTGTCGCCGTCGCCGCGCGCCGCAATGCGATTCATAAGAATCTCGATAGGGCGGTCTATCGCATTGTGAATCGTCGTCAGATTGAAGATGGGCCACGCCGCCATCGGGATGTCGTCATAACCGATGATGGCAACGTCATCCGGCACGCGCAGCTTCATCACCGCCGCAGCCTGGATCGCCCCGAGCGCCATCTCATCATTGAAGCAGAAGAGGGCGTCGGGCAGCTGCTTGGCGGAGAACAGTTCCATGGCCGCCCGGAAGCCGCCGTTGAACCCTTGCGCACCGTTCGCCTCCGCAAAGATCGACTGTCCGCCGTCGCGCAGTCCTGCGAGGAACCCATCGCGGCGCGCTTTGTTGGAGAAGGTCATCAGCGGCTTGGTGATGTAGGCGATGCGCTCATGTCCGCAGCGGACCAGATAGCGCGCGGCCAGCCGGCCGCCGCCGAGATTGTTTCCTGTGACGCATTCCAAGCCGGAGTCGGCCACATAGCGCTCGTAAAGGAATATCGGCACGCCGAACCGGCGTAGACGGTCGACGACCTTGGGTGAGACGGTGCCGCCCACTACCACTATGGCGTCGACCTGATAGTCGGCAGCCTTCAGAATGGATTCGTCGATGCTCGCATCGCTGGACGCCGGGATCACCAGAGCCCGTTTTCCGCGATGCGTTATCTCCACAATCAGCCGTTCAATAAGCATCGTGTTGTGGATGCTGTCATGCCCGGCCGTCACAAGCGCAATCAGATCGGTCTTTCCGCCGATCAACGAACGCGCGATCACGTTGGGTCGATAGCCAAGCTCTTCCGACGCCGCCAGGACACGCCGGCGAAGCTTGGCGGAAACCTGCCCCTGGCCGAAGGTCCGTGAGACAGCTGCCCTGGAGACGCCGGCGAGTTCCGCTACATCCTTTGCGCTGATGCGACGTTGCATCGCCACGCTCCTATTGGTCCGGATGTGCAAGGCTGCGCCCGCGGTCCGACGCGCTCGTGCCTGTTCTTCGGTAGCGCGTCATTCACTCAGATCGGACCGGCGTGCAACCTTTTTGTGCGCTATCGCGTCGCCTTGGGTCACAAGCGGATGTTGCTGCGACCCTGCTGTTGGGGAGCGCATCCGTGTTCCAAGTTTGCCATGCCGGGAGCGCTTGCAACCCTTCGAGCGTTGGCACGCAATATCCAGCGACATCGTGCCCGCCACGCATTTTCTGTTCAACCAGGAAGCGTATTCCGTTTTGACATGAAGTGCATGTACAGGTTGAAAGGTGAGCCGGCAGTCAATGCGGTGGGTGGCGCCAGATCTCAGTCTTTCATTCCCCGGTGAATTTCGTCCCAGTCGTGTAGCGCGTGAACCCCAAGCCCTCATTTCGAGCCGAGACGCGGCGGCGCTCGGAACTCGCCGCAGCTTTGCGTGCTTGTCGCGGAGCGTTTGCCGGTGTCGGCCTGCTCAGCGGCGTGGTGAACGTCTTGGCACTCACCGGCGCGCTTTTCATGCTCCAAGTCTATGACCGCGTGCTGCCGAGCGGCAGCGTGCCGACGCTGATCGGCTTGGCGGTTCTTGTGGCGGCGCTCTACATGTTTCACGGCGTGCTCGATCTTGTTCGCGGGCGGGTCCTTGTCCTGATCGGCGGATGGCTCGACGAGGCGCTCGGGCCGCGTGTGTTTCAGTCGATCGTGGAGCTGCCGCTGCGGATGCGGCGCAAGGGCGACGGCCTGCAGCCGCTGCGTGACCTTGACAGCGTGCGCGGTTTTCTCTCCGGCCTTGGGCCAACTGCGCTGTTCGACTTTCCTTGGATGCCGATCTATCTCGGCGTCTGCTTTGCGTTCCATTTCTGGATCGGCGTGGCGGCGACCGCCGGGGCAGCCGTGCTGTTTGCGCTCACGCTCACCGCTGAGCTTCTGTCGCGCCGCCCGGCGCGGCTTGCAGCAGTGCAGGCGGCAAGCCGCAACGTTCTGGCGGAAGCAAGCCGCCGCAATGCCGAAGTGCTGCAGGCCATGGGGCTGGCGTCGCGGCTCATGGCACGCTGGACCGCGACGAACGCAGAGCATTTTTCCGTACAGCGTTCGCTGAGCGATGTTGTCGGCGGGCTCGGCGCGGCGTCGAAAATCCTGCGCATGATGATCCAATCCGGTGTGCTGGGCATTGGTGCCTATTTCGTCATTCAGCAGGAACTGACGGCAGGCGTGATGATCGCCGCCTCAATCATCACCGCGCGCGCGTTGGCGCCGGTGGAGCTGGCGATCGCCCATTGGCGCGGCTTCGTGAATGCGCGCCAGAGTTGGGCGCGTCTGGCGGAGCTTCTGGAGCTCCTGCCCGCGGCGGAACCGGTCGCCGGCCTGCCGCCGCCCGTCCGCTCTCTCAGCGTTGCAGCGCTTGGCGTGGCGCCGCCCGGCGAGCGGCGGCTGGTGTTGGACGGCGTCAGCTTCGAACTGGAGAAGGGCAGCGCGCTCGGCGTGATCGGGCCGAGCGCGTCGGGCAAGTCGTCGCTGGCGCGGGCGCTTGTCGGTGTGTGGGCGCCGGCGCGCGGATCAGTGCGGCTCGACGGCGCAACGCTCGACCAATGGTCGCCCGACACGCTCGGCCAATGCATCGGCTATCTGCCGCAGGACGTAGAACTCTTCGACGGTTCGGTGGCGGAGAACATCGCCCGCTTCGACCCCGACGCGTCGGCCGAGGCCATCATCGCTGCGGCACGCCGTGCCGGCGTCCACGATCTCGTCGTGCACCTGCCGCAGGGCTACGAGACACAGATTGGCGAATCCGGCGCCGTGCTCTCCGCCGGTCAAAGGCAGCGCGTCGCGCTGGCGCGGGCGCTTTACGGCGAGCCGTTCCTGATCGTGCTCGACGAGCCCAACTCCAACCTCGATGCCGAGGGCGAAGAGGCGCTGACGCGTGCCATCCTCGCCGCGCGTGCGGCGGGCAGCGTCGTGGTAGTGATCGCGCATCGCCCGAGCGCGCTTGCCGGCGTCGACCAGGTGCTGATGCTGGCGCAGGGCAAGGTGCAGGCCTTCGGCCCCAAGGAAGAGGTGCTGCGCAAGGTGCTGCGGCCACAGCAAGCACCCGGTGCCGGCGGACAGGAGCAAGCCTCATGACGGCCGCCGCCCGCGTGAGTGTGCGCACGCTCATCCGCCGCTACGTCGTGGCCGGCCTCGCCACGGTGGCTCTGCTCATCGGCGGTCTCGGCGGGTGGGCGGCGCTGACGGAAATCTCCGGCGCCGTGGTGGCGCCGGGCGCGCTCGTCGTCGATACCTATCCGAAGAAGGTGCAGCACGTCGCAGGCGGCATCGTCGGTGCGCTTCACGTGCGCGACGGTGACAAGGTGGAAGCCGGCGAGGTGGTGGTCCGGCTTGACGACACGCAGGCGCGCGCCGGCCTTGCCATCGTGGAGAAACGCCTCGATGAGCTGGGAGCCCGGCAGGCGCGGCTAGCCGCCGAACGCGACGGCGCGGAGACGATGAGCTTTCCCGCCGCGCTGAGGGAGCGCCGCGACGAGCCGGACGTGGCGCGCATCATGGCGGACGAGCAAAAGCTTTTCGACTTTCGCCGCTCCGCCCGCGACGGGCTGAAGGCGCAGCTTGGCGAGCGCATCGCGCAGCTTGGCGAACAGATTGCAGGGCTCGAAGCGCAGGCGGACGCGAAGGAGGAGGAGATCGCACTCGTGGAGCAGGAGCTTCAGGGCGTGCGCACGCTGTGGGAAAAGAACCTCACCGAGTTCACGCGGCTCGTCGCCCTGGAGCGCGAGGCTGCGCGGCTGAGAGGCGAGCGCGGCGAATTGGTGGCCGAGATCGCGGAGGCGCGCGGCCGCATCGCGGAGATAAGATTGCAGATCATCCAGATCGACGACGATCTCAGAAGCGAGGTCGCCTCAGAGTTGCGTGACATCCAGTCGCAGGAGGCGGAGTTCGTTGAGCGCCGCGTGGCGGCGGAGGACGAATTGAAGCGCATCGACATCCGCGCGCCGCAGGCCGGCATCGTGCATCAGCTTGCCGTTCACACGATCGGCGGCGTGATCGCGGCAGGCGAACCGGTGATGCTGATCGTGCCGCAGAGCGACGATCTGCGCGTAGAGGCACGCATTGCGCCGCAGGATATCGACCAGCTCAGGCTCGGTCAGACGGCGCGGCTGCGCTTCTCCGCATTCAACCAGCGCTATACGCCGGAGATCAACGGCGAGGTCACCCGAATCGCCGCGGATGTGAGCCAGGATCCGCAATCGGGCCTTGGCTATTACCTGGTGCGCGCCTCCGTTCCGGAGGCGGAGCGCGCGCGGCTCGGCGAGCTGGCGCTGGTGCCCGGCATGCCGGTGGAGGTGTTCATCGAGACCGACCGGCGCACCGTGCTCTCCTACTTCGTCAAGCCGCTAAGTGACCAGATCGCAAAGGCTTTTCGCGAAGAATAGAATCGCCGGCGGTGTTGGCGGCGACCAAGACGCCGTCGTCCGCGGCCATCTGCCGCAAGGTGCGCAGCAAGGACGATACGCGCCGGGAACTCTGCGGCTTTGCTCGACGCATGCCCGAATGCGGTTCGTGAATTTTCGACGACGTAGGGGTTTCCCCGATTGACCATGACACGCGCTCCTGCAACCTGTGACGGTGAGGACTGAACGCGCCAAAGGAGCGGCGGGGCGTGAGTTTGATGCGAAGAATGTCACTGTGGGCGCGGTGCTTTGCGTTGCGCCGCCGGCCGGGCTGAGCGGGGCACATGCGCCGCAACGTGCTGACCGCATTGATCACAGCTGCCGTCATCGTGGCGGTGCTGGTGCTTGCGAGGGGCTCCGGCCAATCGCTTTTCGGGTGGAGCTTCGTTGAGTCGGCCCATGTCGACCGCGGCACCTATTTCCGCCTGAAGGTAAAGCTTGCCTATAAGGACGAGCCGCAGGATTTCGACATCGTCGTCGGCTGCAATGCGGTGCAGATCAACTACAAGGACGGCAGCAGAACGTCGGAGGTC
>JANQKG010000057.1 GCA_028281235.1 Afifellaceae bacterium
GCGCTGCAGCAGCGCGCGGATATTGCTGGAGGCGAACTCGCCGCTGGCGGCGTCCGGCCGCCGCAGAGGCGTGAAATCGCGCCTGACGAATTCACGGACGTCGCCTTCGAAGGTCGCCGCCGCGTCTTCGACGTCGTCATGCGGATCGGCCTGATCGATCTCATCATTCGCATTCGTCTTGGCCGCGAACGGGTTCAGGTTCATGAGCGTGCTCCATGTTACGCAACACGTGCCGGCGCGCTCCGCCTTCCGGCATCAGCGCGCACGCCACGCTACACAGGCCTCATTAGAACAATTCAGTTTGTCGGTGTCACGGCGATTATGCGGCAGTGGTTACTTCGTTGTGGCCCAACAAAGCCGCATTTATGAATCGCTGGCACAGCCGCACATCCAAAGGCCGTCGGCCGAAGCGGAACCCCAGCTTCGCGCGCCGCGTTGAGATTTGGCATCAAACAAGCGAGCAGGAGCGTCGCCATGATTGGGACCCGCATGATTGCGATTGGAGTGGCGTTGGTGTCCGGGACTGCCATTGCACAGGCGCAATCCGTCGTTTCGCGCCAGATCGGGATGGCACCGGTGGAGACCACCATAACCCAGGGTCCCAATGGCACCGTTGTCACGCGGCGCCCGCTCGACCTGTACTACCGGAACGCTGTTACCGGGCGCTACTACCGCGCCCCCGGCTATTATGCTCAGCCCTTCGGCACAGTCGCGGTTCGGCCTTTGGTCGCCCCGCCGACGGTGGTGATCGAGGAGGAGACGGTCGCCGTCCGTAGGACACCCACGCGGGTCAACCGGCCGCGCGCGGCCGCGCGCACCGTCCAACGTAATGGCAGACCGCCGATCCTCGCGCGCGCGGTCGAGCCCAACCCGCGCGCCGCGCGCGTGCGCCGCGTGAGCACCCGGCCGCTCGCGCTCCAGCCGGCGCAGCGTGAGATCATCTATCGTACCATTGTGCGCGAGCAGGTCTATGCGCCGGCCTATTTCGCGAACGCCTATTACGCCAATGCGTATGCTGTGGGCGCGGTCTTCCCGCGTGCGGTCGCGCTCGCGCCGGTCCCGCAAGCCGTTGCCGTGCAGGTGCCGGCAACGAACGGCTATCGCTATGCCGTCGTCAGCAATCGCGTGCTGCTTGTCGAGCCGGCGACCGGCATTGTCGTCGCCAATGTCACGCCGTAATCATCTCAAGCCTTGGGCGCGATTGATTCACCATGAAGCGCAGTTTGTAGGGTTGGTTGGGCGCGTAGCGCCGTAACCCACCGTGGGAATGGCCAGCGTAGGAGGCGATGCCGGCCGTGGGTTACGCGCCTTGCGGCGCTAGTGTTCCGGGCTGACGGTCCGGGGTCGGACCGTCAGAGTCGGAACACTAGCGCCTCATCCCACTTTTCGTGTCTTTGGGGTCCGGATAGGCGATCAGGATTTCGCTGACGGTCGGCTTCACGGCACGCATCACCTCATCATTCGACATCAGTTCGTAACCGAAAGCCTCGGCGACTTTGGCTTTGGATGTCGTTGGCGGGGCCGAAAAGCTGATCCCAGCAACGCAACCACCGGGAACCGAATCGAGCGCGCCATGCTGCCAGTCCGTCACGCCACCGCCCCGATCGAAGCCTTGCAGCACGAATGGCGTGCCGTTCATTTGCTCGATCGCAAGAAGCGACAGGCCGAGGCGCAAGCCCATCGGCCCGGTCCAGGTCGATCGTTGCTTGATGACGATCAGGCGGATATCCCTGCGCTGCTCATCGTCATACCACAGAACTTCGAGACGCCGCCGGGGATCTTTCGGGAAGAGCAGGGAGGCCTTGTGCTTTCTGCCCGATGAACCGGTGACCTCCCCAAAGGTCACATTATTCGAGTTGAAGGCTCTTACGAGCGCGGCGTGGCTCGAATTGCGCGCAAAAACGCCGCTGCAGTCGAAGCTGCGGGCGGAGGTCCGGGCGGGTTTCTCGCGCGTTCTTATGGCGGACGTCCTGCTGCGTGGCAGGGGCACCGGTCGAGATGGTTCGATAGTCGAGTTGAAGGAAGGAGCCGCGGCAGCGGGCGCCACTCCGGGAGCCGCTGAGAGAGCAGGAGGTTGCGTCGGGAAGGGTGATGGCGCCGCTCGCGCGGGCACGCCGAAGGGCGCGGCTGGTGTGACCTGATGGAGCTGTTGTGCCGGCGCCGGCCAGCGGTCCTGGAGCGGAGGCACTTGTGGAGATTGAGCCTGCGCGCCGAAGGGCGCC
>JANQKG010000027.1 GCA_028281235.1 Afifellaceae bacterium
GCCCTTCGCCATCCTTGACGCCGCGACCGGTAAGGCCATGGGCACGGCGAGCTACATGCGCGTCGACGCGTCGAGCGGCTCCGCCGAAGTCGGGTGCATCGCCTTTGGCGCCGGCCTGAAACGGCGCCCTGCCGGGACGGAGGCGATGCTGCTCATGGCGCGGCGTGTGTTCGACGAACTGGGATACCGTCGCTACGAATGGAAGTGCGACGCTGACAACGCGCCCTCGCTGTCCGCCGCTGGGCGGTTCGGCTTCACCTATGAGGGCACGTTTCGGCAGCACATGGTTGTAAAGGGCCGCAACCGCAACACCGCCTGGTTCTCAATCACCGATGGCGAATGGCCGCGGATTGCCACCGCGATGGAGTGTTGGCTGACCCCGGAGAATTTCGACGCGGCCGGGGAGCAGGTGAAGCCGCTGCGGGCCCTGCTTGCCGGGGCAGGTGAGGCAGCCCGATGAGTAGGCCGCGCCGGCAATGACTCTGGCCGCCGGCCACCTGAACGCGGTAAGTCAGCCGTTGCCGAGGCATGAGCGCAAAGAACGCACCGCAAAGGAGGCATGATGGGACGGCTTGAAGGCAGGCGCGCGGTCTTGACCGCGGCGGGAGCGGGGATTGGCCGCGCGACCGCCGAGGCATTCGCGCGCGAGGGTGCGGAGGTGATCGCCACCGACGTCGATCGCGCCAAGCTCGACGGTCTGGAAAGCGCGGGCGTGGCTGAGCGTCTGGCACTCGATGTCCGCGACACCGCGGCCGTCAACGCGCTCGCTGCCTCGCTCGGCCCGATCGACCTGCTCTTCAACTGCGCCGGCTTCGTGCATCACGGCACGGTGCTGGAATGCAGCGAGGACGACTGGGACTTCTCCTTCGACCTCAATGTGAAATCCATGCATCGCATGATCGCCGCCTTCCTGCCCGGCATGTTGGAGCGCGCCGAGGCGCGCGGGGGCGCGAGCGCGATCGTGAATGTCGCCTCCGGCGCATCGTCGATCCGCGGCATTCCGAACCGCTACGTCTACGGCGCCACCAAGGCAGCCGTGATCGGCCTGACCAAGGCCGTGGCAGCCGACTTCATCAGGCGCGGAGTCCGCTGCAACGCGATCGCCCCGGGGACCGTGCAGTCGCCATCGCTGCAAGACCGCGTGGCGGCGCTTGCCGCCTCGACCGGGGCGAGCGAGGACAAGGTCTGGGCGGATTTCGTCGCCCGTCAGCCCATGGGCCGGCTCGGCACGGCTGAGGAGATGGCTGCGGTCGCCGTCTATCTGGCGAGCGACGAGAGCGCCTTTACGACGGGCATCGTCGTCTCCTCCGATGGCGGCTTCAGCCTTTAGAACATGATACCGAAAAGCATGCCGCCTGACTCGGACAAGGCCCCGATCCGGGTTGGACACCGGTTTCCCGCATTCGCGAAGCCCGCTTCGGCGGGCGAAGCAAGGTCGGACAAGATCATGCTCCAACAAAGAGATAGAGCCTCCATTCTGATTCAATCAGAATGGAAAGGCTCTAGTCTCCCGAAACTGACGTTCGCATCATTGTTCAGCCCGCTCCGAACGAACTTCAGATTCGATAGGGACACCAGGCAAAATATTAAGTCGAGTGCGGTTTTTGGGGTTTGAAGTTCCACTGATGAGCCCGCCGGAGCAATGGAAGGAACTTCAAACCCACCACACTGGCATAGCTGCGCCCGCTAGGGTTCCGCCGGGCGAGAGCGCGCCGCAACCATAGCGGCGGCGTCCGACGGACGGAAGCACGGAATCAGGCGTTGAGAAGATCGTCCAAATCGAGGCGCTGGGTGACGATGGCGAGCGTGCCGTCGGCGTTGCGCGGCCAGGCCTCGCGCGGGCGATCGCAGTAGAGCTCCACGCCGTTCTGGTCGGGATCACGCAGATAAAGCGCCTCAGAAACGCCGTGGTCGCTGGCGCCATCCAACTCGATGCCGGCCTTGATGAGCCGGCGAAGCGCGTCGGCCAGATCCGCACGCGTGGGGTAGAGGATGGCGAGATGATAGAGCCCGGTCGTGCCCGGCGCGGGCGGCCGGCCGCCGGCGCTTTCCCATGTGTTGAGCGCAATGTGGTGGTGGTATCCGCCGGCGGAGATGAACGCCGCCTGCGACCTGCGATGCATCAATTGAAAGCCGAGCACGCCGCAATAGAACCGAAGCGCGCGCTCAATATCGGCAACCTTCAGATGAACGTGGCCGATACGCGCGTCCGGGGAAATCGGCGCAGCAGGGTCGGTGGTCGCCATCTCCGGCGCGTCGGGCTTGTCCAGCATCGGCTTTACCTATGCACCGGCTCTCGTTGCGGCAAGGCCGCACGGTGCGACGTCGCTTCACTCCGCGCGCGCCGCGACAGGCTCGCTCGCCGGACCGCGCGTCAGGATGAAGAAACCGATTGCGCTGCCGAAGACGACCGACCCGAGCAGCGCCGTGACGCCAAGCACGAGCGGAAAGCCGCTGATCCCATGCAGGAGCGCGATCATCGGAACAGCCAGACCGCTTACGCCGAAACCGAGAAAATAGCGCAGCCCAAATGCCTTGGCTCTCAGATGCGGAGCGACGTAGCGCGCGATCATCGCGTCGTTGATCACCACCTGGCCATAGATCGACGCCATGGCGAGCACCATGCCGATGACCATCGGAATACCAAGTGCGAAGGCGGCAATGGCCAGGCCGGCCGGCTGCAACAGCGAAAGCCCGACGAACAATTTCGGCAGCTCGATACGGTCGACGAGGCGGCCCATCGTGAGCTGCGTCAGCGCGCCGAGGATGAAGACCGACGTGGCGAGCATGCCAATTGTGGATAGCGGCAGATCGAAGCCGAGGCGCTCGTCGAACACCTTTGGCAGCGCGATCGTCACGACATTGAAGGTGATGCCGCCAGCGACCACCGCCACCAGATAAAGCGTTGCGATGGCGGCGGGATGGGCGATCGGCAGGGTTTTGGCGGTCTCGCCGGGCGGCTTATGCGCGGCGCCGCGTTCGCTCGGAACCTGCGTAATGAACAAAAGCCCGACGGCTATGGAAAGAGCGCCGGGTAGGGCGAAGGCAGCGCGCCATCCAAGCTCTGCGGCGATAAACGCCGTCACGCCGGAGGCGAGCGCTGCGCCAACATTGCCCCACACGCCGTTCTTGCCGAGCTCGCGCCCGAGCCTGGTGGCATTGCTGACGAGCATCGCCGAGCCGACCGGGTGATAGATCGCCGCGAAGCAGCCGAGGATCAGAAGCAACAGCGCAAAGACGAGCGGCGTCGTCGCGAATGCCAGGCCGACACACGACACGCCCGAGCCGAGGAAGAAGGCGGCAAGCAGATTGCGCCGCCCGACCCGGTCGGCGACCCAACCGATCGGCAAAGACAGAAGACCGAAAGCGAGGAAGGTGCCGGTCGCCAGCCCGATCAACTCGCCATAGGCGAGACCGCGCTCTGCTGCGATCGCGATCACGGCGGTCGGATAGATCAGGACGACAAAGTGCACAAAGGCATGCGCGACATTGACGAAGCGGATCGTGCGGGTGGCGATGATGTCAGGATTCATGGCGATCCGGTCCGTCAGGGGCGGGGTTTCGCTATTCCCACACGGGAATAGCGAACGTACGCCGTCAAAGCAACGCGGCAACAAGCGTGACGTGCATCTTGGTTGTCTCTCCAGGTTGAAGCACGCGCAGATCGTTGGCTTCGGCGCTACCCGGCTTAGCGAAGGCGTTGACCGCGTGTGTCACCGGCTCAAAGCAGAAGAAGTCACAATCCTTGTCGGGCGAGAAGACGTGGTAATAATGCGTCGTCGTATCCGCCTCTAAGTCGAGGGCCACGCCGCGATCGGTCCATTCGATGCGGGCGCTTCCGTCCCATCCGGCGAATCCGTTGTCGATGAGATCGTCCGGCAGGCCGCGTGCTTTAGAAAAGTCCCATCGCTCGGGGACCGGCTCCGGCTGGCGCGTCTCAGGCGCGTCGGGCGGCTGCTCAAGCCAGGCGCCTTTGGCTTTGGCCCGCAGCGTGACGCCGGGCGAGCGCACGAACCATGGATGCAGGCCGAGACCGTAGGGGAGCGGTTCTGCGCCGTGATGCGTCACCGAAAGCGTGATGTGGAACGCTGCGTCGGTAAGGCGAAGCACCTGCACCGCCTCGTAGTCGAAGGGCGGGATGGTGCGGCTCCTCAGCGTCAGCACGACGCGGTCGCTTGCGTGCTCCGCCACCTGCCATGGCGCCTGCCAGCCATCGCCGTGCAGCGGAAAAGGCTCAAGCGGATCGTTGGGCGCGATCGGATGGAAACGACCGCCGAACGAGATGCCGCCGCCCGACAAGCGGCCGAACCACGGCACCATCGGGCTGCATGCCATGGCTCGCGGGTTCTCCGTCTTGCCGTCCCAGGGCCGCAGGATCGGCACGAACCTCTCGTCCGTCTTCAAGTGGAAGGCGGCTATGGCGCCGCCGATGGCGGGCAAGAGGTCCGCCCGCACGGCATCCGATTCCATTGTGATGCGGCCGTCCATCTCGCCTCCCACGAAACGCCCCACGAAACGCCCTTGACGAAGGATTAGCCCGCCGCGATAGATCATACAAATAGCGGGCCGTTTGAGCGTGGCCGGTGATCGCTTCAACGGTCACGCAGGCTCTCCACGGGCTGCCGGATCGAGAGGCCGAGGCCGGCAGGGTCTCCGGGGAGTTGGGATGCGTCTCATCCAGTTTGTCGAACGCGACGGCGAGCGCGCCGTGGGTGCCATCGTGGATGGCGCTCCGCCACGGCGTGTGGAGAGTGCAGAAAGCGTGCGCGATCTCGCTCTTGAGGCGCATCGCAACGGCCGCACGCTGGCTGCGACCGTGGAAGCGCATGGGCTGGGCGAAGCGGTGGATTACGACGCCATCATGGCGGAGAAGCGCATATGCCTGCCGCTTGACCATCCCGAACCATCGCACTGCGTGGTGGCGCTGACTGGCCTGACGCATCTCGGCAGCGCGCAATCGCGCGACGACATGCACGCCAAGCTGCAGTCGGACGACCTCACCGATTCCATGAAGATGTTCAAGCTCGGTCTGGAGGGTGGCAGGCCCGCCGCCGGCGCAATCGGCGTGCAGCCGGAATGGGCCTACAAGGGCGACGGCTCGTGGCTTGTCGCCCCCGAAGAGCCGCTGGAGCTTCCGGGCCATGCCGATGACGGCGGCGAGGAAGGCGAGATTGCCGGCCTTTATGTGATCGGCGATGACGGCGCGGTGCTGCGTGTCGGCTTCGCGCTCGGCAACGAATATTCCGACCATGTCATGGAGCGGAAGAATTACCTCTATCTCGCCCATTCCAAGCTCCGGCAATCGTCCTTCGGCCCGGAGCTTCTTATCGGCGACCTGCCGGAGGCTGTGTCAGGCACCATCCGCATCATCCGCGACGGGGCGAATGTGTGGCAGGGCGAACTCATCTCCGGCGAGGCCAATATGTGCCACTCCATCGCCAACCTTGAGCAGCATCACTTCAAATATGCCGGCTTCCGTCGTCCCGGCGACGTGCATATCTATTTCTATGGCGCCAGCGGGTTGAGCTGCTCCGATGGCGTCGCGGCCAGGCCCGGCGACGTGTTCGAGGTGGCCTGCCCGGACTTCGGCCGGCCGCTGCGCAACCCACTGGTCGCCGGCCCGCCCGACGTGGCGCTGTCGGTGACGAAACTCTGATTGGTACTGATACGAGGACATAAATGAGCGAGCTGCACTGCAATCTCGTCGACGGCGAATGGGTCGAAGGCGACGAGGTCTCTGAGAACATCAACCCGTCCAACACCGACGAGGTGGTCGGCCGCTATGCGCGTGCCTCCAAGGCCGATGCCGAGCGCGCCATCGCCGCCGCCAAGGCCGCGCGTCCCGCCTGGTCGCGCTCCGGTATTCAGCAGCGCCACGATATCCTCAAAGCCGCGTCCGATGAGATTCTCGCCCGCAAGGAGGAGCTTGGCCGGCTCTTGTCGCAAGAGGAGGGCAAGACTCTCGCCGAAGGCATCGGCGAGACCGTCCGCGCCGGGCAGATTTTTGCGTTCTTCGCCGGCGAGGCACTGCGCGTGGCCGGCGAGCTTATCCCCAGCGTTCGCCCCGGCGTGGAGGTAGCGATGCAGCGCGAGCCCGTCGGGGTCGTTGGAATCATCACGCCATGGAACTTCCCCATCGCCATCCCCGCCTGGAAGATCGCGCCGGCCTTGGCTTACGGCAACACGATCGTCTTCAAGCCGGCCGATCTGGTGCCGGGCTGCGGCTGGGCGCTGGCCGATATCCTAATACGCGCCGGTCTGCCGGAGGGTGTTCTGAACCTCGTCATGGGGCGCGGCTCCGTGGTCGGCCAGACGATCCTCGACAGTGCCGACGTGGACGCCATCTCCTTCACCGGCTCCGTGGAGACCGGCAAGCGCGTCGCGGCGGCTTCGGCTGAGAACATGCGCCGCTTCCAGCTGGAGATGGGCGGCAAGAACCCGCTGGTCGTGGTCGACGACGCCGATCTGGCCAATGCGGTGGAATGCGCCGCCAATGGCGCATTCTTCTCTACCGGCCAGCGCTGCACGGCGTCGTCGCGGCTGGTCGTGACGGAGGGCATCCATGACCGCTTCGTCGATGCCTTGGTTGAACGGATGCAGGCGCTCAACGTCGACGATGCGCTGAAGGACGGCACGCATATCGGGCCCGTGGTCGACGCAACGCAGCTCAAACAGGACGAGGATTACATCGATATCGGCCGCAGGGAGGGCGCCAAGCTCGCCTGGGGCGGCGAGCGGCTGAACCGCTCCACGCCCGGTTTCTACCTGCAGCCGGCGCTCTTCACCGAGACGACCAACGCCATGCGCATCAACCGCGAAGAGATTTTCGGGCCGGTGGCGACGGTGATCCGGGTGAAGGATTATGACGAGGCGCTGGCCGTCGCCAACGATACACCCTTCGGGCTGTCGTCGGGCATCTGCACCACGAACCTGAAGATCGCCACGCACTTCCGCGACAATTCGCAGGCCGGCATGGTAATGGTGAACCTGCCGACCGCCGGTGTCGACTATCACGTGCCCTTCGGAGGCCGCAAAGGCTCCTCTTACGGCCCGCGCGAACAGGGTCGTTACGCAGTGGAGTTCTACACCGCGGTGAAGACCAGCTACACGCTGCCGGTTTAGCAAGAAGGCAATGGCGGCGGGCGCGCTTATCGGGATCGATTGGGGTACGACGAGCCTGCGCGCCTTCCTGCTCGATGGCGCGGGCGCCATTCTTGATCGCCGCGACGGGCCGCACGGCATCATGAGCGTCAAGGACGGCGACTTCGCCGGCGTGCTCTCTAAGACGATCGGCCCATGGATCAGTGGCGGCCCACCGCCCGTGCTCCTGTCGGGGATGATCGGCAGCCGCCAGGGCTGGGTCGAGGCGCCCTATGTCGACGTGCCGGCAGGGATTGCCGATCTTGCCGAAGCGCTGGTCTCTGTGCCCTTCGATGCTGCCGATGTCCGGCTTGTCGCCGGCCTGAAGGACGCGTCTGGGACGATGGACGACGTGGTGCGCGCAGAGGAAGTGCAGGTGCTCGGCGCCATGACGAGGCTTGGCATCGACCAAGGCCGCTTCCTGCTGCCCGGCACGCATTCTAAGTGGATTCACGCCGAAGACGGTCGCATCACGCGCTTTGCGACCTACATGACCGGTGAGGTCTACGATGCGCTGCGCAACCACACAATCCTCGGCCGGCTGATGCAGGATGGCGAGATGGACGTCGCCGCGTTCAACGATGGGGTGGACAAGGGCGCGGCGGCCGGCGCGCCCGGCGCACTGCTCCATCGCCTTTTCGGCGTGCGCACGGCCGGGCTGTTTGGCCATTGCGCGCCGCCCGGTCTCGCCGATCTCTTGAGTGGGCTCCTCATCGGTGCGGAGATTGCCGATCAGTTCGGCGTTGACGGCAGCGGAGTCCAAATCGTTGCATCGGCATCCCTTGCTGAGCGCTACGCGCTCGCCGCCTCGCATCTGGGGCTGAAGGCGAACATAGTGTCCGCCGATTGCGTCGCCGATGGGCACGTCGCCATCGCCAAGCTGGCCGGCATGATCTGAGGGTCGCAAGCGATGAAAGACTTCTCCGAAGCCATGGCCGAACTGCCGCTCGTCGCCATCCTGCGCGGCCTCAGCCCGCATGAGGCGGAAGATGTCGGCGATGCGCTGGTGGAGGCTGGGTTTCGGCTGATTGAGGTGCCGCTCAATTCCCCCGATCCGCTTCGCTCCATTGAAATCCTGGCCAGGCGTTTCGGCGACGATGCGCTGATCGGCGCCGGCACTGTGATGTCGCCGCAGGAGGCGCGGGCGACCCTAGCGGCGGGAGGGCGGCTCGTGGTGACGCCGCATGTCGATCCGGAGGTGATCGGCGCGGCCAAGGCGTCCGGCGCGTGGTGCGTGCCGGGCATCGCCACGCCGAGCGAGGCCTTTGCCGCGCTGAGATCACGAGCCGATGCGCTGAAACTCTTTCCAGCCGAAGTGCTGCCGCCATCCTTCGTGAAGGCGGTGAAGGCCGTGATTCCCGCCGACGTGCCGCTCCTGCCGGTCGGCGGCATCAATCCGCAAACCATGAGCGATTATGTGGCGGCCGGCGCCGCCGGTTTCGGCATCGGCTCAGCGCTTTATGCGCCGGGCGTCACCGCCGACGAGATCGGCCGCCGCGCGCGGGCTTTCGTCGTTGCGTGGCACGCCATCGGCCGATGACGTTAACGATGTCCGGCGCGGTGCCACCATCATAGACCGGACACGATAGAGTGCTTAGACTTTCAACAAACTAAGCAAGCAATGTAGTCGCCCGATAGAGCGTCACTGACGTTTGTTGAATCGCCCGACGCTCTATCTCTTTGTTGAAGCATGATCTTTTCCGGCCTTGCTTCGCCCGCCAAAGCGGGCTTCGCGAAGGCGGGAAACCGGTTCCATCCCGGATCATGGTCCGGGACATGCTTTTCGGGATCATGCTTGAGCAGAGCCGGAGGTGGAAGGTGCCCAGCAGGTTCGACGAAGAGAAAGCTCGCCGCATTGCCGATGCGGCCAAGATCGTCGCCGCCGATCCCGCCGGCGAGATGCTGTCGCGCTTCACCGAGCTTCTGTTTGAACACGCCGCCGGCGAGGACATCGTCGAGTATGAGCCCGAATCGCTCGCTGCCATCAGCCGCGACGCCTTCGCCTTCTTCCGCAGGCGACCTGATCCGAGCGCTGTGCGCGTCGCCGATATCGCGGGAACCGACGTCAAGGGCCGTGCGCACACCGCCATTGAGCTGAGCACGGCCAACCGCCCCTTTATCTTCGATTCCGTCCTGGGCGAGCTGCAAGCACTCGGTCACATGGCACATCTGGTTGTGCACCCCATCATCGAGGTGGAGCGCAACGAGGCGGGCGAGGCCGTGGCCATCGGCCCGTCGTCATCCGGCGAGCGCCCGCGCGAAAGCTTCGTGCACGTGCATGTGGCGCTTATCCGCGACGAGGCCACCAAGGCGGAGCTAGTCAACCAGCTCACCGGATTGCTCCGCGAGGTGAAGCTCGCCACCGACGATTGGCGCGCCATGCGCGTGAAGCTGCACAGCGCGATCAACGATTTCAGCATCGACCATCCGACGCTGGACGACGCTGTCACCGACGAGACGATCGCTTTTTTGCAATGGCTGGAGGAGGACAATTTCGTCTTCCTCGGCATGCGGGAATTCGCCTATGGCGGCGGCCCGGACGATCTGGTTGAAACGCCGAAGCAGGGCCTTGGCCTGTTGCGCGACCCCGACGTGACGGTGCTGAGGCGCGGCACCGAGGCGGTGACCATGACGCAGGAGATCCGCGCCTTCCTCGTCGCCAACGACCCGATCATCGTCACCAAGGCCAATGTCAAGTCGCGCGTCCACCGTCGTGACTACATGGACTATATCGGCATCAAGATCTTCCAGGACGGCAAGGTTACCGGCGAGCTGCGCATCGTCGGCCTCTTCACCTCCACCGCCTTTACGCGCTCCGTGCAGCGCATTCCGCTGATCCGTCGCCAGGTGGACGAGATTGTGCGTTGCGCCGGCCTCGATCCGGTCAGCCATTCCGGCAAGGCGCTGCTCAACGCGCTGGAGCATTATCCGCGCACGGAGCTTTTCCAGGCCGACATTCAGTACCTCTACGAATCAGCGATGGCCATCCTGCGGCTGGAGGAACGGCCGCGCGTGCGGGCGCTGCCGCGACGCGACCGCTTCGACCGCTTCGTCTCCGTCCTCGTCTTCGTGCCGCGCGACCGTTACTCCTCAGACCTCCGTGAGCGGATCGGCATGGCGCTTTCGGAGATGTATGACGGCCGGCTGTCGGCCTTCTTTCCCGACTTCTCCCTGACGCATCTGACGCGCGTCCAGTTCATCATCGGCCGCAATCCGGGCGAGGGGCCGGACCCGGCGCAGGACGTACTGGAGCAGCGCATCCGCGCATTGGTGCGCAATTTCGATGATGATCTCGCCGAAGCGCTTTCCGCGGCTTTCCCGCCGGAACACGCAGGCCAGTTGCAGACGACCTATGCCGGCGCCTTCACGACCGACTATCGCGCTGCCTTTACGGCCGGAGACGCATTGCGCGACATGGAGATCGCAGAGCAGCTGAGCGCCGACGACATTGAGGTTCGCTTCTTCCGGCGCCCCGGCATGCTCGAAGCCCGGGCCATTATGAGCTTCCATCATCTGGGTGATCCGATCCCCCTGTCGCGGCGCGTGCCGCTGCTGGAGTTCCTCGGCTTCTCCGTGATTGATGAGCGCACGTACCGCATCCGGCGCGCCGGTGCGGAGCACCTCTATCTGCATGACATGACACTGGAGCGCGCCGACAAGGCGCCATTCGACGTCGAGGCGGCCGAGCGTCTGCACGATACCGTGCTTGCGGTGTGGGGCGGCAAGGCGGAAAGCGACGGCTTCAACATGCTGGTGTTGACCGCTGGTCTGACCTGGCGTCGCGCGGCCTTGCTGCGCGTCGTCGCGCGTTACCTCCGGCAGACCGATCTGCGCTATTCCATCGACTATCTGGCCGGCGCGCTGCAACGTTATCCAGCCATTGCCCAGCTTCTCGTGGAGCGGTTCTTCGCGCGCTTCGATCCTGTGACCAAGCAGCACAACAAGACCGAGCAGCGCCTGAAGAAGACGTTTGAGGCAGCGCTGGAGGAGGTGGTGAGCCTCGACGATGACACCATTCTGCGCGCCTATGACAGCGTGATCGAAGCCACGCAGCGCACCGATTTCTTCGCAGCGCCTGAGGCTGACGAGCCGGCGGCTGTGACGCTGAAGATCGATCCGCAGGACCTCTCCTTCGTGCCGTTGCCCCGCCCGTTCCGCGAAATCTTCGTGCATTCGCCGGAGGTGGAGGGCGTGCATCTGCGCTTCGGTCCGGTCGCGCGCGGAGGCTTGCGCTGGTCCGACCGGCCGCAGGACTTCCGCACCGAGGTGCTCGGGCTCGTCAAGGCGCAGCAGGTGAAGAACGCCGTCATCGTGCCGGTCGGCGCCAAGGGCGGCTTCGTGCCGCAACGGCTTCCCATCGGCAGCCGCGATGTCGTGTTCGAAGCCGGGCGCCAAGCTTACATGGCGTTCATCGACCGGCTGCTTTCCGTCACCGACGACATTGAAGGCGACGACATCGTGTCGCCGAAAGACGTGGTGGTGCATGACGGCATCGACGCTTATCTCGTCGTCGCCGCCGACAAGGGCACCGCGACCTTCTCCGACACGGCAAACGGCATCGCCCTTGAGCGCGGCTTCTGGCTGGGCGACGCATTCGCCTCCGGCGGCTCTGCCGGCTACGACCACAAGGAGATGGGCATCACCGCGCGCGGCGCTTGGGAGGCCGTGAAGCGCCATTTCCGCGAGATGGATGTCGACATCCAGAGCGAGCCTTTCACCGCCGTCGGCGTCGGCGACATGTCGGGCGACGTCTTCGGCAACGGCATGCTGCTCTCGCCCGCGACCAAGCTGGTGGCCGCCTTCGATCACCGCGATATCTTCCTCGATCCGAGCCCTGACCCTGAGGCTTCATTCGCCGAGCGCAAGCGGCTTTTTGAGAAGCCGCGTTCAAGTTGGCAGGACTACGATCGCTCATTGATATCGACCGGCGGCGGCGTGTTCTCGCGCGCGGAGAAGGAGATCACGCTGACGCCGGAGGTACGCAAAGCGCTGAAGGCCGGCAAGACGCGCATGCGCCCCAACGAGTTGATCACGACGATCCTGAAAGCGCCGGTCGATCTTCTGTGGTTCGGCGGCATCGGCACCTATGTGCGCGGGCCGGCGGAAAGCAATTCAGACGTGGGTGACAAGGCCAATGACGCGATCCGCATCACGGCCTTGGAGGTCGGTGCAAAGGTGGTGGGCGAGGGCGCCAATCTCGGCATGACGCAGAAGGCGCGGATCGCCTACGGCCTTGCCGGCGGGCGCTGCAATTCCGATGCCATCGACAATTCCGCCGGCGTGAACACCTCCGACGTGGAGGTCAACATCAAGATCGCGCTGACGCCGGCATTGAAGGCCGGCAAGCTGTCGGAGGATGCGCGCCTTGAGCTGCTCGGCGAGATGACGGGCGACGTGGCGTCGCTGGTGCTCCGCAACAATTACCAGCAGACCCTCGCCATTTCGCTTGAGGAGCTGCGCGGCCACGACAATCTCGGCAATCAGATGCGGCTGATGGACGAGCTTGAGGAGCGCGGGCTGCTGGACCGCGATGTGGAGGATCTGCCGTCCAACGCGGTGCTGGAAGAGCGCGCCGATGCCGGAAAGGGGCTGACGCGCGCGGAGATCGGCACGCTGCTCGCCTTCGCCAAGATCGCGCTCTTCAATGATCTCGTCGACAGCCCTGTGCCGGATAATCCTTATCTTGCGCGCGAGCTTCACCGCTACTTCCCGCCGCAAATGCGCGAGCGCTTCGCCGACGAGATCGAAGCGCATCGCCTGCGCCGCGAGATCATCGCCACGCAGCTTTCAAATTCCGTGATCAATCGCGGCGGGCCGACGCTGCTTGTGGCGGCGCGCGATCGTACTGGCGATTCCGTCGCCGACCTGACGCATGCCTACGCGGCGGTGCGCGACAGCTTTGCGCTGCAGGAGCTGCATGCGGAGATTGACGCACTCGACACGAAGATCGGCGGCCGTCTGCAGCTTGAACTCTATGCCATCGCGCAGGATCTGCTTGTCGATCGCATCGCCTGGTTCACCAGCAATCTCGATCCGACTGACGGCCTCAGCGATATCGTCGCGCATTACCGCGCTGCTTTGAAGGAGTTTGCCGGAGCGCTGCCGTCGCTGGTATCGAAAGATAAAGCCAAGGCCATGCGCGAGACGGAGCGGCGCTTGAAGAGCGGCGGCGTCCCGGAGGACCTCGCGGCGCGACTGACGCTCCTGCCGATTCTGGCGCGTTCCAGTGATGTTGTGCTGATCGCCGACCGCACCGAGCACAGCCTGCAGGAGGCCGCGCAGTCTTTCTTCGCCATCTCCAACCGCTTCGGCTTCGGCCGCATCGACGCCATGACCGAAGAGGTCGAGACGAGCGGCTATTACGAAGGGCTGGCGCTTCAGAAGGCGCGCGACAGCCTGGAGACCGCGCATCGCGATCTCGCCCGCAGCCTGATCTCCAATGGCGGCGCCATCGACGTGGCGGCCTGGGAGGCGGCGTCCGGCGAGCGTATCACGGCAACTGCCCGGCAAGTGGACAAGATCCTCTCCGACCGCCGGCCGTCGATGGCCAAGGTCAGCGTGGCAGCGAGCCTCCTGTCAGAGCTGGCAAGGGGGTAGGGCCCGAATAGGTATCTGTAGACTGTGGAGCCTCGAGCGATCGTTGTTTGGGCAGAGAGCTGAAAACACCAATCGCGAGCCTGAGCGAAGGCTCAATGACAAAACCTAACCTCGGTGGGCTTCGTGGCCATTGTCATCTTCGGATAGTGGCGATGATCGGAGCTTCTTGGAGTCCTTCTTCCTGAACTCCGGCGGAATTGCGAACACCAACTGAGTGAGCGAGATGAGAATAAGAACGTGCCAGAGCACAATAAGCATCGCGGCCATGTTGGCGATGCCCTCAGCGGTCGGGCCGCCATCTAGGAGTGGCTTCACTGTCACAACAACGACGCCAAGAAGAAATAATCCAATGAGCCAATAAGCGCTCTTTTTCAGATTCAATCTGGATTGAGTGAGTCCGTGCTTTCCGTATCTTTCTTCAATTTTGTTAAATTCTAGATGGATATTAGCAACTGATGCAAGAGTAATAGCCAATATTACACCAAGTAAACTTAAAAGTTCATGATCAACAAAGTCGGCCAGGAAAGTGTTTTGATCACTCACCCATTCAGGACGAGCGGCGACCAAAACAAGAGATGCCGCCGCGAACACACATATAATACCGTATGCTAGTGGTCTGGACATTAGAGTATCCTGTCCAAAAAATACAGAATATCACGAAGAAATCTCACGGGGCTTGTACGATGAGACTCGATTTCTACGGGAACACGCACCTCATGTGAAGATGAGTGGTACTCAGCTCCGTCAGAGGCTTTGGCCGACAATTCGCCCGCCCCCCTTTCTACATAACTGACGATCTCTATAAAGCGCTCAGTCCT
Source organism: Afifellaceae bacterium (assembly GCA_028281235.1). Taxonomy (GTDB): domain Bacteria; phylum Pseudomonadota; class Alphaproteobacteria; order Rhizobiales; family Afifellaceae; genus DASWJZ01. The sequence continues at coordinate 14,556 of JANQKG010000027.1, forward strand.
ATGTGTAAGAACGGTACACTTTCGAGTTGCGATTTAAGAGTTGCAACATTTTCTTCGTCTCGAAGTGATTTCAGCTCATCTTCAAAGTCACTTGCGCTATTGAACATGTTGGGGACAGCGACATCGAATGTAATCGATGTAATTTGGTCGTTGTGCGCTTCTGAGAAATCCCAGAATGTCCCCTCGGAGACTAGGGGAAAGGCGTGGATATAGTACGGTGCGGCGGGGTCATGCTGAAACTGACGGACGAGTGAGTTCAGTATTGCTTTCGGTGTTCCAATTTCTCGATTGTCTTCAATCGCGATTTTCTGCCCATCATCATGCTCTGTCGGGTCGATGATCGCGAACGCGCCTTCCCAGCCAAGATGCTCTGTCGGCTCAAATCCTTCCTCAGGCGGCGTCCGCTCTGGTCGCCGCTTCTCGCGAGCGACCCAGCCAAAAATGAGGTGAGGAGGCGCTTGAGTTACGTCTGGCTCAGGTCGAAAGACAAAGGGCGTGTTGTAGTGCTTGAAGTTGACTTGACTGCCGAAGATAAAGCGAAGCCACGCCTCGCGGCTTACGTCGCCGCCATTGATCCCCAGCGTACCAAACAGGTCAGGCGACTCCTTTGCCTTAAGGGAGATACGAAAAAGGCAGAAGTCCATGCCGCCCCCCGACGCACAACTCTAAGTCATAAGATCACAATTGGGGGCGGTTGTGTATCCCCGCCAAAGAGCAGAGTACGCCTACTTGTGCCTCATGTTCCCACAGGAATCAGCGCGCCGGCGGGCCGGCGCGCTTCGTCTTCGGCAATGCTGGCGCGCTGACGTCTAGCGAATGCCCTCGTCGATCAGCTCAACGAGCCCGTCGATCGTCTCCGGCGTCACCGTACCCGCGCCGGTGTTGAGCGCCAGGCCCGGCATCTTGTATTTCGCCGTCATGACGCATTGGACGACCGGCATGAATCCCTGCAGGTAAAGGAGCTGGTCGAGCGTCGCTGAAACATAGCCGGATTTCAAACCGTCGATTGTCGCCGGTCCTAGGTCGATGCCGCCGACCACAATGTCTCCTGGCTGCTTGCCGGCTTTTTGCAGCACTTCCGCCAGCACACCGGTCACGCCGCCGTGCTGCGTGCCGATGGCCTTCAGGTCGGGGTGACTCTGGATGTAGGCGACGAGCACCGGCACGCCGAGCGAGACGTCGGAGTTCACCTCCTGCGTGATCTCAAGCCGATCCACAGTGAGTCCGGCCGCCTCCAATGTGTCCGCCAAGCCTTTCTCCGAAAGGCCGCGCTCCGCCTGGCTGAACACGCCGTAGACCATGGCCTCGTCGCCGGCTTTCAGGCCCTGTGCCAGCATATGCTCCGCCGTCAGCTTACCACCCTCGTAAAGATCGACACCGGCATAGCCCATGCCCTGCGCGCCGAAATCTGCCTGCAGGTCCGTCATCGGCGAATTACCGACCGTCACCACAATGCCCTGGCTCACGGCATCAGCCACGATGTCGCGGAAGGCGGCGCTTCCCGGGTGCCCCATGATGCCGATACAGCTCGGCTGCGCGGCGACGGCTTCCTTGAACTGGTTGATCATGGTCTCCGGCGCCCAGGCCGAGAACTGTTCGTTCAGCTGCACGCCAAGCGCAGCCGCGGCCTGCGCCGCGCCGGTCTGGCGCGCGAGCGTCGCGCCGTCGCCGGGATTGCCGCCCATCTGCATATACATCACAAGGCCGTCGCCCGGCGCCATGTCTTGCGCCGCAGCCATGCCGCAGCCGGCGATTGCGGTCGCGGCGACAGCGGTAAGGATTGATCCTGTCTTCATGTTTTCCTCCCTGGCTTTTGTCCGTCATGTTTGCCTGTCTGCGACAGGCGGCTTTTCGGCCGAGCCAGTGCGGCCGAATTCGCGTTTGAGTCCGAAGCGCGCCGCCATCTCGGCGCGCTTCTGCGGCTCTTCAAGATAGAGGTAGGAGATGATGGCGATCAGGAAGACGAGCCCCTGAATGGTCCGCACCCAAGCGCCGGTGAGGCCACTCGCCACCAGCCCCGCTTCGATCATTCCAATGATGAGGCAACCGAACACCGTGCCGATGATTGTCGCGCGCCCTCCGAAGATTGACGTGCCGCCGATCAGCACAGACGCAATCGCGGTAAGCAGATAGCCCTGGCCTTGATTGCCGAAATAGTTCTTGTTCTCCAGCGTCAGCATGATCGCAGCGATGCCGGCCAAGAAGCCCATAAGCGTGAAGATCTTGATCTTCTCGCGGTCGACATCGATGCCCAGCACGCGCGACACATCGTTGGAATCACCGATGAACAGAACATGCTCGCCGAAGCGGTGACGGTTCATGATGAACCACAAGAAGATGACGATGATCAGCGTCCAAAACGCCTGCATCGGCACTTGGCCAAGCCAGATTGGTCCATCGAAGCCGGCAAACGGCCGCCCGACAATGCCTTGCCAGACTGAGGTCTCGTTGGCGCCGCGGAGCGCGTAGGACTTTCCGCCCGAAAGCACTGTCGCCATGCCGAACCAGAAGAACTGCGTGCCCAGCGTCGTTATGAAGGAGGGGATTCCGACCTTGGCGATCAGCACTCCGTTGACGAAACCGACCAGAATGCCGGAGCCAAGACCCGCTGCGACGGCCAGCCAGCCGAGCTCGTATTCCTTGAAGAGCACCGCGAACACAAAGCCGGAGAACCCGATGATGGCCGGGAAGGAGAGGTCGATCTCGCCGGAGCCAATGACGAAGGTGAGGCCGATGGCCAGAAGGATGAGCGGCGGCAGTGTCGACAGAAAGGTTGTGTAGATGAATGGCGCCAGAAACACCTGCGGCGCCGTGTACATGAACAGGCCGAGCAGCACAAAGAACACCACGATGATCGGCAGTCCCTCAAACCGCCTCGTGATCGGAATGGAGTAGCGGTCGGCCATCGCGTTCCACGCTCAACCGTGCTGCTGAAGTGAGATGAGATAGTCGGTGAGTTCCGCAACCGACATCTCCTGCGGTGTCACTTCCGACACCACGCGCCCGCGGTCGAGAATGACCAGCCGGTCGGCGATCTCGTGCACATGGGCGAGATTGTGCTCGATATAGACGCAGGCGCGGCCGGATTCCTTGATCTTGCGAACGAAGTCGAGAACCTTGCGCACTTCCTTGACGGCGAGCGCCGCCGTCGGCTCGTCAAGCACGATGAGGTCGGCGTTGTAGTACATGGCCCTGCCGATGGCGATGCCCTGCCGCTCGCCGCCGGAGAGCTGCGCAACGGTGGAATCCACCGTGATACCCACGCCGCGAAACCCGATCGCGTTCAGCAAGATGTCCTCGGCGATCTCCTTCTCGCGCCTGATGTCGATGAAGCCGAACCGGTTGGTGATCTGGCGGCCGACGAAGAAGTTGCGCCACAACGGCTGTTTGTCGGCGAGAGAGCGGTCCTGGTAAACCGTCTCAATCGACAGATCGTGTGCCTTCCGTACCGAATAGCCGGTGGGATCGATCTCCTTGTCGCGGACAAAGATGCGACCCGACGTTGGCGACAGGACACCGGTCATGACTTTGATCAGGGTCGATTTGCCGGCGCCGTTGTCGCCGATCAGCCCGACGATCTCGTTGCGTCCGATGGAGAGCGTGATGTCGCTCAACGCCTGAACCGCGCCGAAGAATTTTTGGACGTTCTCCAGCCGCACGATGTTTGCGTAGGTCTGGGCAGCCGGAGCGTTTGCGTCGTTCGTAAGCTCCACTGCGTCCTCCCTACGGCGCGATGCGACCCGCGTCTATTTGTAATACAAATAGGCTCTTTTTTGTGTGCCCGGTCAAGTGATGGTTGTGCGCCCTCATTGGAGACCCTCGCCGTATCGCGCGCGTCGCAGGGACTCCTCCGTGATGTCGAGGACGGTGTGCATCGCCTTGCGTGCAGCTGTTGGATTACGGTCGCGGACCGCCCTGAACACGGCCAGGTGCTTGTCCAGCGCAAACGGACTGCCCACCTCAGGATGCGAGCTGACATTGATGGAGGCCCGCAGCGCCTCCTCGATGCACGCGCCGAGGCCGGAGAGAAGCGTGTTGCCGCTCGCTGCAAGCAGCAGGCGATGGAAGGTCACGTCGGCCTCGATCGTGGCGAGCGTATGCATGCCGTTTCCTTCCGCCATTGCCGTGACCGCCGCCTCCAGCCGGTCGATCATCGCCGGCGACGCATTGACGGCAGCAAGCGCGGCTGTCTCCGGTTCCACGATGCGGCGCACGGCGAAGAGCTCGCGCAGGAAGGCCGGTCGCGAGACCACCTGCTGGCGCAGGCGCAGAATATCGGCGTCAAGGAAGTTCCAGTCATGCTCCTCGCGCACGAACGTGCCGAGCTTGGGCCGCGAGCGCACAAGCCCGCGTGCCCCCAGCATCTGCAATGCCTCACGCAGGCAGGTGCGGCTGACGCCGAATTCCTGAAGCAGGGTCGCTTCGTTGGGCAGCGGCGTTGCCGGCGCATATTCGCCGCTCAGGATGCGCAGCGTCAGCGTTTCCGCCACCATCGTCTTACCGCGCGCGACCGACTTGACCGCTGTTGGCATTATGCCCTGGCTCCGCAAAACTGGAGATATCATTCTGCAATTGGTGCAAGTCATACGAGGATGCTGTCCCGTTCACAACGGCGAGGAGGTCGATAGCCAGATCGCAGTTGCCACGACAAATCCGGCTTTCTAGAACCGAGAGGCCGGCGTGCGGCCTCTGATGTCCAAAGGCGCATTCATCGATGAGTGAACCGAACGACGCCATCTATCCGAGCCTTAAAGGGCGCACGATCCTCGTGTCGGGCGGGGCGAGCGGCATCGGCGAAGCGATGGTACGTGCGTTTTCTGCTCAGGGGGCGAAGGTCGGATTCGTCGATATCCTCCAACAGGAGGGAACGGCGCTTGCTGAGGAACTGACCGAGTCCGGCGCGGAAGTGCGTTTCCTCGTCGAGGACATTACCGACATCTCCGCCCTGCAAGATGCGATCTTGGGTGTCGGCGAGGTCTTCGGCACCATCACCGTGCTGGTCAACAACGCCGCCAACGACACGCGCCACGATTGGCAGAGCGAAACCCCGCGAAGCTGGGACGACCGCGTCGCGGTGAACCTGAAGCACCAGTTCTTCGCCATCCAGGCCGTCGCGCCCGGCATGATCGAGGCGGGCGGCGGCTCCATCATCAATTTCGGATCGATCTCATGGCGACTGGGCATGGGCGGCATGCCCGCCTACACGGCCTCAAAGGCCGGCATTGAGGCCCTGACGCGCTCCTATGCGCGCGACCTTGGCAAGCACCGCATTCGCGTCAACGCGGTTCTGCCGGGCTGGGTGATGACACAGCGGCAGCTCGATCTTTGGGTGGACGAGAGCACTGAGCGCGTGCTTGCCGAACGTCAGTGCCTGCCCGATAAGCTCAAGCCGGACGATGTCGCGCGTCTGGTCCTGTTCCTTGCTTCCGACGAGAGCGCCATGTGCACGTCGCAGAACTTCATTATCGACGGCGGGTGGGTGTAGAGGTGGCAGCGCAAGCGCTTGATACGACGAGCGAAAGGGCCGCGGCGCCGGTCCTGGAGCTTAAGGGAATCTCCAAGAATTTCGGTGCCATCCAGGCGCTGCAGGAGGTCTCACTCACGATGGGCCGGGCGGAAGTCGTCGGCCTGATGGGCGACAACGGCGCCGGCAAGTCGACGCTGGTCAAGATCATCGCCGGCAATTTTGCGCCGTCGGCCGGGACCATGATCATCGACGGCGAGGAGGTGCATTTCAACAAGCCGATCGAGGCCCGCGAGCACGGCGTGGAGATCGTCTATCAGGACCTGGCGCTTTGCGACAATCTCAGCGCCGCCGCCAACGTCTTCCTCTCCCGCGAGATCCGCAAGGGCATCGGTCCGTTCAAGGTGCTCGACTATTCCACGATGTACAAGCGCGCCGCTGAGCTCTTCAAAGAGCTGAAATCGGAGACGCGGCCGCGCGACCTCGTCAAACAGATGTCGGGCGGTCAGCGCCAGGCCGTGGCGATTGCCCGCACGCGGCTTTCCGATCCCAAGATCGTGCTGATGGATGAGCCGACGGCCGCCATCAGCGTGCGTCAGGTCGCCGAGGTGCTCAATCTCATCCGCCACATGCGCGACCAGGGCGACGCCGTGATCCTTATTTCGCATCGCATGCCTGACGTGTTCGCCGTGGCGGATCGCATTGTCGTTCTCAGGCGCGGCCGCAAAGTCGCCGACAAGCCGATCACCGAATCCTCGCCGGAGGAGGTGACTGGCTTGATTACCGGCGCGATCGAGACGGCCTAAGCATGATCCCGAAAAGCATGCCCCGGACGCCGGTCCGGGGTGGTCACCATTTTTCGGATAAGATCATCCTCAAACAAAGAGATAGAGCGTTAGAGCGATGTGGGCGTAGCGCGAAAACGCTCCGGCGCGGCGCTCAGTCCTCGATGGAATAGCCCGCCTCGCCAAGCGCTTCCGCCAGCGCGTCATGACCGATCTTGGCGTATTCCAGCGGATTGGCCTTGGCCGGATCCTGCTCCGCCTCCACGACGAACCACCCCTCATAGCCGATCTCTGCGCAAAGCACCGCCACCGCCTTGAAGTCGATCATGCCGTCGCCGGGCACCGTGAACACGCCGGCAAGCACCGCATCGAGGAACGATTGCCGCTCGCGGTCGATGCCCTTCAGAACATTCTCGCGAACGTCCTTGGTATGCACGTGGTTGACCCGCGCGCCGTAGCGCTTCGCCATCCTGAGGCCGTCGCCGCCGGCAAAGGCGATATGGCCGGTATCGAACAACAGCCCGACCGCTTCGCCTGAAAAATTCATAAGCCGGTCGACGTCGTCCTCCGTCTCCACCGCCGTTCCCATGTGATGATGGAAGGAAAGCGGCACGCCCTCATCGTGGCAGTGCTCGGCAAAGGCGGTGAGCCTGCGGCCGTAATCGCGCATCTGGGCGTCGTCGAGGCGCGGCCGGCGGGCAAGCGGCACCTCGCGCCGGTTCTGGATCGTGCCGGTCGTCTCGCCGTAGACGAAGACGGCCGCTTCGTTCTCGCGGAACAATTCAAGCTGTGCCGCAGCGCGGTCCTTCTCCTCGGCGAGGTCGTTCTCCAGCACGCGGCCGGAATACCAGCCGGAGACGAGCTTGATGTCATGCTCGGCGAGCACGGCTTTCAGCTCCGCCGGCTTGGTTGGGAACTTGCCGCCGGTCTCCGTGCCTGAGAATCCCGCCTCGCGGCTTTCCTTCAGGCAGGTCTCCAGCGGCGTGTCGCCGCCAAGCTCCGGCAGGTCGTCGTTCGACCAGGCAATGGGCGCCACGCCCAGACGTGCTTTCATGTCTCTGTTCCCATAGCCTCAAACGCACGAACCCAGCTCCGTCACGCCTGGGTTTTTTAGCGAACCGTATCTGCTATTCTAGTGTGAAGATGTTGAGCCGTTGAACAGCCATGCTGAACCTCTCTCCGGAAACCGAGGCGCTGATTCGCGCAAGGGCGCGCGCCAGCGGCAAGTCGCCAGAGCAATACCTTTCCGATCTTGTCAACGGTGCCACGCCGACGAAATCGCGAGCACCGGATGTCGCACGAATGCGCGAGATCGCCAATCGCGCGGCGGCAAGGCCGATCCACGACAGGCGTAGTGAGAAGGAGATCACAGACGAAGGCTGGGGCTTTTGATCGTTGTCGACAGCTCTGCCGTTGTCGCCGCTTTACAGGACGAGCCCGAAGCCGCGCGTATCATCGAGATCATCGGTGCTGAAGATCGTAGTCTGATGTCCGCCGTGTCCGTTTATGAGACGGCCATCGTTATGAACAGTCGCAGTGGCGAGGAGGGAGTCGCCGATGTATTCGACTTCATCGAATCGAGCCGTATCGAGATACATCCGTTCTCCCCTGAGATGATCAGCATTGCGGTGGCTGCCTACCGGCGCTTCGGGAGGGGTTCCGGCTCGAAGGCGAAGCTGAACTTTGGCGACTGCGTTTCATACGCCTTTGCCAGATCGCTCGACGTGCCGCTTCTGTTCAAGGGCGATGACTTCGCTGCGACGGACCTACGCGGCTGCCTTTGAGGGCTAAACGCCGACGCGCTGCTTCTTGCGGCCGTCGGAATGATCCGCCCGCGCCTTGTTGACGGCATCGCGCTCGCTCACCTCCGGAACGCCGACATCCCACCACGCATCGCCCGGCGTCCAGGTATAGGCGTCCGACTTCACGACAAGGACGGTCGTGCGGTCATTGCCCTTGGCCCAGCGGAACGCGTCTTCCAGATCGGTGAGGCTTTCAACCTTGCGCGAATAGGCGCCCATGGACGCCGCATGCGCAGCGAAATCCACGTCGACCTTGTTGACGATCCTGCAATCCTCGATCTGGTTGTTGAATGACGGCACGCCTTTGAAATTCTGCAGCCGGTTGATGACCGCGAACCCGCCATTGTCGCAGACGACGACGATGAGCTTGTGGCCCGTCAGAACGGTCGAATAGATGTCGGAGTTCATCATCAGGTAGGAGCCGTCGCCGACGAAAACGATCACGTCGCGGCCTTCATCTGCCATCTTGGCGCCCCAGCCGCCGGCGATCTCGTAGCCCATGCAGGAGAAGCCGAACTCGCAGTCAAACGTGCCCGGCGTCTTGACCTGCCAGTTCTTGCATAGCTCGCCGGGAAAGCCACCGGCCGCCGTCAAAGCAAGATCCGTGGCGTCGGCAGCGCGGTTCACCGCACCCACGACCTGCGCGTAGCTCGGCACGTCCGTGTTGGTCGGCTTGGTCGCTGCCGCAACCATCTCGTTCCAATGCGCGTATTCAGCCTGCGCGCGCAGCATCCACGATTCCTCCGCCGACCAGTCGCCGAGCGCGGCAGAAAGCTCTGAAAGCCCTTCGCGTGCATCGGCGACTACGGAAAGCGAGCGATGCTTGGTCGCATCGAAGCGCGCTGCGTTGATGGCGACGAAACGCGCCTCCGGCGAGAACACCGACCACGAGCCGGTGGTGAAATCCTGCAGCCGCGTGCCGATTGCGACAACGACATCCGCCTCGCCGGCGAGCACGTTGGCTGAGGCGGCACCGATCACGCCGATCGGCCCGGCATTCTGCGGATGGTCGTGCACGATCGCGCCGCGCCCGGCGATGGTCTCCGTGACCGGTATGCCGTGTGTCCTGGCGAAATCCGTCAGCGCCTCTTCGGCGGCCGAATAGCGCACGCCGCCGCCCGCAATCAGGACCGGCTTCTTCGCCGATTTCAGCAGCTCCGCCGCGCGCGCGATCTCGCCGCTATCGGGCCGTGGCCGGCGGATATGATGGACGCGCGGCTCGAAGAACGCTTCCGGATAGTCAAAGGCGATTTCCTGTGTGTCCTGGCAAAGGCCGATAAAGGCCGGACCGCAATCTGCCGGGTCGAGCATGCACGCAATTGCCTGCGGCAGCGAGGGGATGATCTGCTCCGGATGCGTGATGCGGTCCCAATAGCGCGTCACCGCGCGAAAGGCGTCGTTCACGGTCGTCGTTGGATTGTTGTAGTGCTCCACCTGCTGCAGCACTGGGTCGGGCCGGCGATTGGCGAAGACGTCGCCGGAGATGATCAGGATCGGCAGGCGGTTGGCCATGGCCACACCCGCTGCCGTCACCATGTTGGCGGCACCCGGGCCGATGGAGCTGGTCGCCACCATGATCTGCCGCCGGCGCTTGGCTTTGGCGAAACCGATGGCCGCAAGCGCCATGGATTGCTCGTTCTGGCCGCGCCATGTGGGCAGATCGTCCTGAACCGCCTCAAGCGCTTCCGACAGACAGGTGACGTTGCCGTGGCCGAAAATGGCGAAGACGCCCGGAAAGAGCGGCACAATCTCGCCGTCGATCTCGGTCTTCTGGTTGACGAGGTAGCGCACCAGGGCCTGCGCCATTGTCAGCCGGACGGTCGTCATGGGGTCCTCCTCCCGCGATCCGATTTTCCCCTTTACTAGCTAAACCCGCAGCGTTTCGCGAGATGGTTCGCAGCCGAACTTCTGCTATGGCGTGCGACGACGGGAGAGGGGCGCATGGGCACGAAACGGCTCGGCATCGGTCTGGTGGGAAGCGGCTTCATGGGCCGTTCGCACGCTTTCGCTTTCAACGCGGTAGGCCAGGTCTTCGACCCGCCGCTCCGGCCGGCGCTCGCAATGCTCGCCGACCGAGACACGGAGATTGCGGCCGCGGCCGCCGGCGCGCTCGGTTTTGAGCGCGCTGTTGGCGATTGGCGGCAGCTGGTCGACGACCCCAGCGTCGACCTCGTGGCGATCGCCGCGCCCAACAGATTCCACAAGCCGATCGCGCTGGCGGCTTTTGAAGCGGGTAAGCACGTCTATTGCGAGAAGCCGCTCGCCACGTCGCTCGCCGATGCGCGCGCCATGGTCGAAGCTGCCGAGCGTTTCGGCCGCATTGGTTTGGTCGGCTTCAACTACTTGAAAAACCCGATCATCACGCTCGCCCGCGAGGTGGTGGCGGCCGGCGAGATCGGCGCGCTCGTCGCCTTTCGCGGCATCCATGCGGAAGACTACATGATGGACCCCGACGCGCCGCACAGCTTCCGTACCGAGCCGGAGGGCGGCGGCGTGCTTATGGATCTCGGCAGCCACATCGTATCGCTGGCCCGCCACCTTGTCGGCCCGATCGAAGAGGTCTCGGCGATGGCGGCGACCGTGCACGAAAGCCGTCCGGCCGACGGCATGCGCCGGCCGGTGCCGGTTGAGGATCACGGGCATCTCGTCGCGCGCTTCAAGAACGGCGCGCTCGGTGCGCTGAGCGCCAACTGGCTGGCGCCGGGCCGCACCATGCAGCTTGAATTCGAGCTGACCGGCACGCGCGGCACCATCGCGTTCAACCAGGAGCGCTTCAACGAATTGCAGGTCTACGCCGCCGGAGACCTGCCCGGCCGCGGCGGCTTCAAGACGATCGTAGCCGGCCCGGACACGCCGCCCTACGGGAACTTCTGTCCGGCGCCGGGCCACCAGCTCGGCTTCAACGATTTGAAGACCATCGAGGTCGCGCATCTCTTGGCCGCCATTGCCGGCGACGTGGCACCGAGCCCGGATTTCTCGGAGGCATACGAAATTCAGCGCACAATCGCCGCCGCGCTCCGCTCCGCCACGGAGAGAACGTGGGTGACGGTCGCGGATTGCTGAGGCTGGCCGGATCGTGGCGTTGCTGAAACGTCCACCGGAGGGGAGGTCGGAAGCCGAGTGGCGATGCGACTTGCCAGTCGGTCACGCGGCGCGTCGCGCGCGCAGCTCCTGCACGATAAGCACCAGCAGGCATACAATTGCGATCACGCGTGCGGGCCGAGCGACCTGTGATGCGCTGTAAACGATAGGTGGCATGTGGGGCAGGCGGTAACCGAGATCGATGGCAAGACGAAACATGCCGACCCAAACCATCCAGAAAAGCGCGACTGTGCAAACAACGGCAATGGCGATCTGCGCGGCTTGCCCCGGAACTCCGAACCGTTGCCGCAGCGATTGCGGCGCTCCGTCCTCGCCTGGCTTGGCGAGCGCGAGAAGCGCGATCAGGAGGATCAATATCCAAAGGGCGCTCGGCGAGAGCAGGCTCCGGCCGAACAATTGCATTGCCATGCCGCTGTCGTCCCAAAAACGGACGAAATTCAGAAGCAAGTCCAGGTTCGCGATGGCCAGGATAGGAACCGCAATACCGTAGGCCACCGGCAATCCGAGCGTCCGCAATCGGCGATGCATCGGCCAGTAGAGCGAGATCAGAGGCACGTAGAGGATCGTCGGCCAAATAAAGGCCTCTCGGGCATGGACCGCGATGAAGATTGCGCCCCATCCGCCGATCACAGGCCAGAACAGGTAGACCATGCCCTTCAGGCCGACGGTGAGCGCCAGTACAATGGCGATGCGCCACGCGCACGCCCGGACAAACGCAACGCCGCCGATCGGTTTTTGGCTGACCAGGCGCACGTTGTGCGGCCTCCTTGGATGCTCGGCGCGACCGTGGCATGGAGTCCGTTACGGAATCCTTTGGGTGGCCGGCCGCGGGAAGGCGGGCCGGTTTAGCGAGCGCAAATGATAGAGCCCGAGCGTTGCGCCCTAATTGGCCGCGGGCGTTTCCATAACCGGGTCGGGCAGTGCGGCGAGATCGGCGCCGATGAAATAGGGCCATACGACGATCGCCAGCACGCCGCGCCAGAACGACAGCTCAAGATAGCCGATGGTGAAGAGCCAGCCGGCGAACCATACGATCCCAAGTCCGCTGTGTTGCTCGATGCGGATTCTTTGCCTGTCCATGTCGCGTCTCCAAAGGGCGGCAACGCCCGCGTTGCTTGTCCCCCATTAGCGAAGTAGCGTCAGCAGCTCTTGATGGAGCTCAACCGTCGCCGCAGCGATGATCGTGCCGTCTGAGTGGAGCCCCAGCCGCTCGCCCTGCCAGTCGGTGACGATTCCGCCGGCCGCCTCAATCACCGGCGCGACCGGCAGGTAATCGTAAGGCTGCAGGCCCATCTCCACCACCGCATCGATCTTGCCGGCGGCGAGAAGCGCGTACGAGTAGCAATCAGTGAAGAAACGGAAGATGTGGCCCATACCCATCAGCCGCGCCAGCCGCTGCGGCTCCTCGGTGACGAGCTGATTGGCCTCGTTGACGAAGATGCGGGCGTCGTCCGCTTTGGCAACCGGCCGGCAGCGGATCGCCGTGCCGTTGACATTGGCGCCGCCGCCGCGGCAGCCGGCATAGCTTTCGCCAAGCGCCGGCATGCGGATCACGCCGGCGACCGGCTCACCCGCCTCCAGAACACCGATGAGCATGCCGAAGAGCGGCACTCCACAGATGAAGGATTTTGTGCCGTCGATCGGGTCGATGATCCAGGTAAACTCCGAATCCGTCTCCTGCCGCCCGAACTCTTCGCCGAAGACACCGTGGTCGGGAAAGCGCTCTGCAAGCTCCTCGCGGATGCGCGTCTCCGTCTCACGGTCGGCGATCGTGACTGGGCTCTCGTCCGGCTTGTCCTCCACGTCGAGGTCCGAGCGGAAGTGCTTCAGCACGGTCGGTTGCGCCGCGGCACCGATATCCAGCGCAGCGTTCATGAGGTCGTTTGGGAGGAGGTGCGGCATTGCAAGGTCCGGTCTGGTTTGCGCCCTCGCTACCATGCCGGGCCGCCTTTGTCTCAACCGTCGCGAACCGTCTCCAGCGCAGCGCTGAAGGCCGGGCTCGCCATCCGCGCACTGGCGCGTGCAAAGCTCCGCTCCGCGTAGTCGCGAAGACCCGGCACGCGTCTGTCCTGCGCCTCCCGCACCAGCGACCACAATCCCGCCAGGACCTCGCAGACCGCCTTGGTGAGCATCATGCGCGCCGCCTCAGCCGCATTCGGCGCCCGCTCAAAGTAAGCGGCCAGCAGATCGTTATCGGCGGTCTCCTCCAGGCCGGATTCGATGGAAAAGTAGGCAAGGTCCCACATGGGATCGTTCGTTGCGGAATATTCCCAGTCGATCAGCCAGACGCGCGCGCCGGTATCGATCAGGTTGGGGCCGGTCGGATCGCAATGACACGGGCGAAGCGGAGTGGGGCAGGTGTCGAGCGCGGCCCGGATCCTCTGCACTTGCAACAGCGCTCCGCGATGCTCATCCGCCAGCGGCGCGTCGCTTCGCTCAAGCTCGGCCGCATAGACCTCCATCGTCTCGAAGGCTTGAAATCGGCCGCTGAAGGCCGCTCCGCTCGCATGCAGCCGGGCAAGGGCCACCGCCACCCGCTGCAACGCGCTTGGGTCGCCTTGAAGGTGCGCCGGCTTGACGAGCGCGCCCTCCACGAAGCGCGTCAGCATGGTGCCGTCGGCGGCGAAATGGACGATCTCCGGCGTCAAGCCGGCAGCCGCGGCAGCGCGCGCATTCGTCTCCTCCACGCCCCGGTCGACGAGGGTGTCTGAGCCTTGGCCGGGGACACGCAGGCACAGCGCCTCGCCGTCCAGCTCCACCTTGAAGACGCGATTGGTCAATCCGCCGAGCCGTGTAAGCCGCGCGCGCTCAGCGCGTCCGGCATCGAAGCCGGGCAGCGCGGCAAGCCGCAATCGTGCGTCCTGCGCGTTGCTCACTGCGTGGTTCTTAAGCGTGCTTCAAGCATGGGCCGACGCCCCGATAACGGACAATGTGATTGTGCCCTAGCACGTTCCCGCAACGAGGTTAGGCCCTGTTCGATACGCATGACAGATTATGCCGCGTCCGGCAGCACCGCCTATCCGTCTCCTCTCGCGCCGCGTCGCGCTTCAGGGTAATCTCGCTCGCGCCATGACCATCGCCGCGGAACACAAAGCCTCCGCCGAAAAGCACAAGAACGGCGTCGCCCTTCGTCCGTTCGCCGCCGATTACGCCCCACCCGACGAAACGCTGATCCCGGAGCTGATCGCTGAGACGGCACACGACCAGGCGGTCGGGGCGCGCATCGCCGCGCGTGCCCGCCGCTACATCCAGGCCATCCGCGATGCACGCGGCGGCATCGGCGGGCTTGAAGACTTCATGCACGAATACACGCTCTCCACCCGCGAGGGCTTGGCGCTGATGTCGCTCGCTGAGGCCCTTCTCAGGGTGCCGGACGCGGCGACGCAGGATCGGTTGATTGAGGACAAGCTCGGCGCCGGCGACTGGGAGCACGCCGATGCGCGCGACAGCGAAAGCTGGCTCGTCTCCGCCACGACCTGGGCGCTCGGCCTGACGGTGCGGCTCGTCCATCCGAGCGAGACGCCGGAGGGCATCATCGCCCGCATCACGCAGCGGCTGGGCACGCCGACCGTGCGCACGGCGGCGCGCCAGGCCATGCGCCTGCTGGGGCACCAATTCGTGCTCGGCGAGACGATCGAGGACGCGCTGAAGCGCGCCGCCGACGCGCGCCGCAAGACCTATCGCCATTCCTTCGACATGCTGGGGGAGGGCGCCCGCACCGGGCCCGACGCGGAGCGCTACTTCAACGCCTATGCCGATGCGATCGAGGTGATCGGCCAAAGCGCATCGGGTGCTCTTCCGGCGCGCTCCGGCATTTCCGTGAAGCTCTCCGCGCTTCATCCGCGCTATCAGGCGCGGCAGCGCGACCGCGTGCTGAAGGAGCTGACGCCGCGCCTCATCGCGCTCTGCCAGGCCGCCAAGGAACACAACCTCAATCTGACCGTGGATGCCGAAGAAGCCGACCGACTTGAGCTGTCGTTGGATGTCTTCGCCAAACTCGTGACCGAGCCGAGCCTTGCCGGCTGGGATGGCCTGGGCCTGGCCGTGCAATCCTATCTGAAGCGCGCCCCGCAGGTGATCGATTGGCTCGCCGAAGCGTCGGCGGCCGCCAATCGGCGGCTGATGGTGCGCCTCGTCAAGGGCGCCTATTGGGACACGGAGATCAAGCAGGCGCAGGAGAGCGGCGTAGACGATTTCCCCGTGTTCACGCGCAAGCCCGCCACCGATCTCTGCTATCTCGCCTGCGCCAAGCGCCTCATCGCAGCGCGCCCGCTTCTCTATCCGCAATTCGCTACGCACAATGCGCTGACTGCCTCCGCCATCATCGAGATGGCCGGTGACACGGATTTCGAGTTTCAACGCCTGCACGGCATGAGCGAGGCGCTTTATGCCGAGGTGCATGAGCGTGAGAACTTCGACTGCCGCATCTACGCGCCGGTCGGCAGCCACAAGGAGCTTCTTGCCTATCTGGTGCGGCGCTTGTTGGAGAACGGCGCCAATTCCTCCTTCGTCAACGCCGTCAACGATCCCGACGAGCCGATAGCGCATCTTCTGGAGCCGCCCGAAGCGGGCTTCGCCGGCGGCGGCGCGGCGCGCCATCCCAAAATCGCGATGCCGTCGCAGCTTTTCGGCACGCGCCGCAATTCGCGCGGCATCGAGTTCGGCAGCCGCGCGGACTTGGACACGCTGGAGACGGGCATGGCGGAATTCGCCTTGCCGATGGCCGATGCCGCCCCGCTGATCGACGGCCGGCCGCGCGAGGGATGGCGGCATGCAAAGCACGCGCCCGCCGATCCGAATGTGGTGGTGGGCACTGTCGCGGAAGCCGACGTTGCGATGGTCGAGCAGGCAGTGGGCGCCGCCTGCAGCGGCTTCTGGTCCTGGAGCGAGACGCCGGCGGCAGACCGCGCCGCAGCGCTTGAGCAAGCCGCCGACCTGTTGGAGGCGCGCCGCGACCGTTACATGGCGCTGCTGGCCCATGAGGCCGGCAAGACGGTGGATGACGGGATCGCGGAGATCCGCGAAGCGGTTGATTTCCTCCGCTACTACGCCGCGGAATCTAGGCATCTTTTCGGAACCGAAACGATCCTGCCAGGGCCGACCGGCGAAGAGAATCGCTACCGCCTGCGCGGCCGCGGCGCGTTCGTCTGCATCTCCCCGTGGAACTTTCCCCTGGCCATCTTCACCGGCCAGATCGCCGCCGCGTTGGCCGCCGGCAACAGCGTGATCGCCAAGCCGGCCGAGCAGACGCCGCTGATCGCCCACGAGATGGTGCGGCTTCTGCATGAGGCCGGCGTGCCCACGACCGCACTCCACCTGATGACCGGCGACGGCGCAGTTGGCGCGGCCCTTGTGGCCGACCCGCGCATCGCCGGCGTCGCGTTCACCGGCTCCACCGAGGTCGGCCGTCTCATCAACCGCGCGCTCGCGGCTAAGGATGGGCCGATCGTGCCGCTGATTGCGGAGACCGGCGGCATCAACGCCATGATCGCCGACGCCACGGCGCTGCCGGAGCAGGTCACCGACGATGTGATCACCTCCGCCTTCCGTTCCGCCGGTCAGCGTTGCTCGGCCGCGCGCATCCTGTTCGTGCAGGATGACGTCGCCGACGCAATGATCGCCATGATTGCCGGCGCCGCCGCCGAGCTTCGCCTTGGCGACCCGGCCGATCCCGCCACCGATGTCGGGCCGGTCATCGACGCTGCTGCCAAAGCGGACCTTGAGGCGCATATTGAGACCATGCGGCGCGATCAGACCATACGCTTTGCAGGTGAGGCACCGAAGCACGGCTCCTTCGTCGCGCCGCATATCGTCGAATTGGACAGCGCCGACGCCTTGGACCGCGAGGTGTTCGGCCCGATCCTGCACATCGTGCGCTGGCCGGCTGGCCACATCGACGACGTGATCGACTGGATCAGAAGGAGCGGTTTCGGCCTGACCTTCGGCATTCACACCCGCGTCGGCGGCCGGGCGGAGCGCGTAGCGCGCGCCTTGCAGGTCGGCAATGTCTACGTGAACCGCAACACCATCGGCGCCATCGTCGGCTCGCAGCCATTTGGCGGCATGGGGCTCTCCGGCACCGGCCCAAAAGCGGGCGGGCCCAACTATCTCCAGCGCTTTGCGCTTGAGCAGGTGGTCTCCACAGACACGACTGCAGCCGGCGGCAATGCCAGCCTGGTGACGATGGAGGATGAAGGAGATGTGGCCGGATAAGGGTTCCGCCGCACGGCCTGCTCAACACCGGCCGGCGCGTCATGATGGAGTCCACGCAACCGGCGTCTTAGGACAAGAAGACATCCTTGAACTTCTGCATCACGCGGCCCGGCGCATATTGCTCCGTCACTACATCCCATGACGCGAACGGGTCGGGCTTGAATTCGCTCAATATGCGGACAAGCTCACGCCGGCTCGAATAGGGGATCGCCGATCGCCCCAAAATATCCAGATGGGCAAGGTCCCGTCCGGACGAGGCGGTGATCACCGGCTTGCCGTGTGCGCTGAACTCCGCGCAAGCGAGTCCGAACGTTTCGCCGACGCGCCGTGCATGAATCATCGCGTCGCAACTGTTTATGAAGCGCGACCGCAGCGCTGGGTCGGTCGTTACGGGAACGAAATGGATGTTGTGTGGCATGGCACGAAAGCGCGGGGGGCGAAACTCCGTGTTCAAGAAGATGAAATGTGTGTCGGGGCGGCGCCGTGCGACCTGCAGCACAGCCTTGCGTGCCCAGTCGATATCGAATGTGGTGTATCCGCCGTGACGGCCGAAGACGATTGCATCGTCGGGTATGCCGAGTGTGTGGCGAAGGGACCCCTCATCGGCCGGCGGATGCACGATATAGGGAACCCACTGACCGGCACCGCCGGCCATCTTCCGCGCGAGCCACTCGCTGATATAGGCGTAGACATGGCCGTGCGGATCGTTATGCCCGAACACCACATGTACCCCGCAGCGGATGTCGCGCGTCAGCACGCCGTCATTCCGGCCGGATTTCGGTACGTAGCAAACGTCAACCCCTAGCGGGGCCAGCACGTCTTCTTCAAGACGGTCTGACGGTTTGTAGTGCACCACCTCGAACCGGTCGCGGAACCTCTTGAGTGCATTGGGCTCGCAGTCCTCCGGCGCCGTTGGCGTCACTACCAGCGACTGGTTGCCGAGCATCGTTTCGTTGTAATGAGCGTAGTCGTAGAGGGCGACTTCGGTGCCGCGCTCACTCACTTTGTCGGATCGAAACGCAACCTTCATAAAAACCGTCCGCCGGCAAGACGTCGCTCGTCAGGGTGCGCCAACCGCCGGTAATCGGCGCCGCCTGCGGGGATCAATAGACAGCAGCGCGATGGCGGCGTCATCCCAAACCCAGGAACACGGCCGCTCCGCCGACGATGGCTACGGCCACCTGCGCCACCGCCGCAACACCCTGCCAGATGAGCAACCGCCGCGTGCCGGCGAAGCGCCGGGCGATCGGTTGGCCGGCGCCGCCGGAGGGGGTGAGACGCAGCGCCAGCAGCGCCGAATCGAAGGCCGCCACGTCGAGGCGGTCGGCTGTCGCATCGTCGGCCAGGCGCCTGAGAAGCGTCGCGTTGAGATTGACGCGCGACGCCAGATAGATCTCCACTAATCCGATCAGCGCGACCACGATGGCCGTCGGTACGGTCGCCTGCGAAGCCGGGAACACCGGGAGAAGCAGGACCGCGATGGCAATGGCCGTCACCGCCAGCGACAGGCGGTTGACGATCTGCCCCTGATCGAGGAGATCGGCAGCCGCCGCCAGCATATAGGCGGCTCTTTGGTGTGCATTCGTCATGGTCCGCGAACAAGCCTCGCCTTGCGCCGCCCCGTCAAGCCCGGCCGCCACAGGCCGCGGCGACCTGGGCGTGCTTACCGACCGTGACAAGGTCTGATAGGTGAACGGACAAACGCAATTGTAAGAAGGAGGGGCAGATGCGGCTTGCGGACAGGACATCCGACCCGCTGCCGAGCGACGCGGCCGCCGCGACCCTGGTCGGGCGCGTCTGGGACCCGCATGTCGACGGCCCCTGCGTGGTCTCCATACGCGGCGGTCGGCTTATCGACATATCGTCGGCCGCGCCGACCATGCGTGACCTCTGCGAGGCCGACGATCCCGCAGCTTTTGCCCGCACGGGCGATGGCCGCGACATCGGGCCGCTCACCGATATTCTCGCCAACACGCCACACGAAAGCCGTGACCTCACCAGGCCGTGGCTGCTTGCGCCGATCGACCTGCAGGCCATCAAGGCGGCCGGCGTCACCTTCGTCGTCTCCATGCTTGAGCGCGTGATTGAGGAACAGGCGCGGGGCGACCCCAGCCGGGCCGAGGCCATCCGCACCGAGATCCGCGCCACGATCGGCGACGATTTTCGCGGCTTGCGGCCGGGCTCGGAGCAGGCGATGGCGCTCAAGGCGCTGCTCATTGAGAAGGGCATGTGGTCGCAATATCTGGAGGTCGGCATCGGCCCCGACGCGGAGGTCTTCACCAAGGCGCAGCCCATGTCGGCGGTGGGCCACCTCGCTGAGGCCGGCGTGCACCCCAGATCGAGCTGGAGCAACCCGGAGCCGGAAGTGGCGGTCGTGGTGTCGAGCGCCGGCACGATCGTCGGGGCAACGCTCGGCAACGACGTGAACCTGCGCGATTTCGAAGGCCGCTCCGCGCTGCTTCTCTCCAAGGCCAAGGACAACAATGCCAGCGCCGCGATCGGGCCCTTCATCCGCTTGTTCGATGCCGGCTTCACGCTTGACGATGTGCGGCGCGGCCAGCTCGCCCTGACGGTTGAGGGCGATGACGGCTTCCGCCTTGAAGGCGCCAGCGACATCGGGCAGATCAGCCGCGACCCGGAAGACCTGGTCGGCCAGACGATCGGGCCGAACCATCAATATCCCGACGGGTTCGTGCTTTACCTCGGCACGATGTTTGCGCCGACGGACGATCGCGATCGCCCGGGCGAGGGCTTTACCCATAAGGTCGGCGACGTGGTGACGATCGAATCGCCCAGGCTCGGACGGCTGGTGAACGTCGTGGTGGAATCCCCCGACGCGGAGCCCTGGACCTTCGGCACCGCGGCGCTCATGCGCAATCTGGCAAGGCGTGGACTGCTTTGAGGGATGCTGGAGGTCGCAGTCAGCTCAGCGCGGCACGGCTTTTTACCTCCCCCTTGCGGGGAGGTCGGATTTTCGGCGAACGACGTGAGCGACGAAAATCCGGGTGGGGGTATTGAGCCGCTGGCGACATACGCTCACCCCCACCCGAACCCAACGGCGCTGCGCTTGTCGGCCTCGACCTCCCCGCAAGGGGGAGGTGGGGGTCAGAGTTATCCGCCCACGCTGACACACGCCTCCAGAGCTTGACCCCGCGCCGCGCGCGGTCGAAAGCAGCACCATGACCACGACGGCCTCCGACCTTATCGACATCAGCCCTGAGGTGCGTGAAGCACTGGCCGACCGCCGCGCCGTCGTGGCGCTGGAATCGACCATCATCTCGCATGGCATGCCGCACCCGCAGAACGTGGAGACCGCAGCGGCGGTGGAAGCATTGGTGCGCGCCGAAGGCGCGGTGCCGGCCACGATCGCCGTGATCGACGGCCGCATCAAAGTCGGTCTGGCCGACGGTGAATTGGAGCGCTTTGGCCAGGCCAAGGACGTCGCCAAGGCTTCGCGCCGTGACCTCGCATTCATCGTAGCGGCCAAGGCGATTGCCGGCACGACGGTCGCCGCCACCATGGCGATCGCCGCGCGCGCCGGGATTGAAATGTTCGCCACCGGCGGCATCGGCGGCGTGCATCGCGGCGCGGATCAGACCTTCGATATCTCCGCCGACCTCACGGAGCTTGGCCGCACGCCGGTCTCCGTCGTTTGCGCAGGGTGCAAGTCGATCCTCGATATCGCCAAGACGCTTGAGGTGCTGGAGACCGAAGGCGTGCCGTTGCTGGGTTATCGCACCGACATGTTTCCGGCCTTCTTCTCGCGCGCAAGCGGCCACAAGCTCGACCATCGGGTCGACGATCCGGAGGCGATCGCTAAGATCATCCGCGCCGAGCGCCGTCTCGGCTCCGCCGCCGGCGTCCTGATCGCCAACCCGATCCCGGAAGACGACGCGCTGCCGGCGGACGAGATGGAGGAACGTATCGAAGCCGCGTGCCGCGAGGCCGAAGCCGAAGGCGTGGCGCAGAAGGACGTCACGCCCTATTTGCTTGCCCGCATCAACACGCTGACCGGCGGCAAGAGCCTTCAGGCCAACATTGCGCTGGTGAAGAACAACGCGGCACTGGCGGCGCAGATCGCCGGCGTGCTGACGCGCACGCCGTAGAGCGGCCGGCGCAAGGCATGCCTCGCATTCTGGTGATCGGCGACGTGACGACCGACATCGTCGTCAAGCCCGTGGGACCGATCGCCGTAGGCGCCGACACGCCCGCCACGATCCGTGCGCTGCCCGGCGGCTCCGGTGCCAATCAGGCGGCGTGGCTGGCCGAAGCCGGGATTGATGTGCGCTTCGCCGGGCGTGTTGGAGCAGCGGATCACACGGCGCAGATGGCGGTTTTTGCCGATCATGGGATCGATGCGCGCCTTGCCTCCGATGCGACGCTGCCCACCGGTCAATTGGCGACGCTCGTCGCCGCCGACGGCGAGCGGAGTTTTCTCACCGATCGCGGCGCCAACGAAACCC
Source organism: Afifellaceae bacterium (assembly GCA_028281235.1). GTDB lineage: Bacteria > Pseudomonadota > Alphaproteobacteria > Rhizobiales > Afifellaceae > DASWJZ01. Next base: position 36,385 of record JANQKG010000027.1, read on the forward strand.
TCTGCCGCGCCGACCTGCCCGACGCGCTGCTTGATGGCGTCGACCTTCTCAGCGTGTCCGGATACGCACTCTTCAAGGACCGACCCCGGGCGGCTGTGCTGTCGCTGATGGAGAACGCCAAAGATCGGGGCATCGCTGTCGCGGTCGATCCCGCGTCGCACTCCTTCTTGCGCGATGCGGAGCCTGAGGCCTTCATCGAATGGACCGCCGGTGTGGACTTCTGCTTTCCCAATGATGAGGAAGCCGCCGTGCTGACGGGCACGGAGTCGCCCGAGGCGCAGCTCGGTATCCTGGCGCGGTATTACGGAATGGTCGTCATCAAGCGCGGCGCCGCCGGCGCAATGGCGCTTGATACGAAGAGCGGCGATCGTGCAGAAGCCGCGGCGCTTGCTGCCGACGTGGTCGATACGACCGGCGCCGGCGATGCCTTCGTCGCTGGCTTTCTCGCCGCTCACCTGGCGGGGGAGGGGCTGCAGGCAGCCATCGACGCAGGAATCGCCTTTGGCGCGCGCGCCGTCACACGACTGGGCGGACGGCCGGGCCGCTAGCCGCGGCTTCATAAGCCGCCTCGCACACCGCATAGGTCTTCAGATTATCGCGGCCCGATGTGGCGGCTTCGCGTCCCTCCTGTGCGCAAGCGAGCATGTGCGCGCAGGTCTGGAAGACGCTCTCCTCCACCATGTGCCAGGGCGGCTCGGCCCAGGCGAGCATCGGAATGTCGAACTCGCTGGCAACCACTTTTTCGCCTTGCGTCAGCTCCATCCGATAGCCCGGCTTGGTGACGAGGGCGCCGCGCGGCCCTTCGATTTCCAGGAGCGTTTCGGGGAAGGGATCGGGCAGCGTCTTCGACTCGTAGGTCGCTTCGACCAATGACACGGCGCCGGAGGTGTGGCGGAGCATCATGGTGGCGGTGTCTTCCGCCTTGACCTTGGGATTGCGTCTTTGCGTCTCGCACGAGACATGTGCGACCTCGCCGAGCAGGAACCGCGCGACATCGACCACGTGAACCCCAAGGTCGAGAATGACGAAGCGCTCCTCGTCGTAGAAATAGGGCTGGCCGGAATAGACGTCGTAATGCGTGCGAAAGCTGATGCGCGCCCAGGACGGCGTGCCGATCGCATCGGAATCCAACAGCGCCTTCACGCGCCTGAGAGGCGCCTGGAAACGGAAATTCTCATGGACGGCGAGAAAGAGCCCGGCCTCGTCGGCAGCAGCCACCATGGCGGCGCAATCGGCAAATGTCGGCGCGAAAGGTTTTTGCACGATCACCGGCACGTCGTGGCGGAACGCCAGTTCCGCCAGCGCGCGATGCGTGTCCATCCGCGTCACGATATCGACGAGGCCGAGCGCCTGCTCACGGAACATCGTTTCCGCATCGGTGTAGGTATGCGGCACGCCGAAGGTCTCCGCCGCGGCCTGCGCCTTGGCGGGGTCGCTATCGCACACCGCGATCAGGTCCGCACCCTGGGGCGCCAGGTCTCGCCAGGAATTGAGATGGTTGCCGGAGAAGAAGCCGCAACCGATCACACCAATCGCAACGCGCTCCGCCATGCGTTCGCCCCTCACGGTACAGCCTTGTCGTATCATAAGGGCCGGCGGCTTTGCGCGCTCCTGCGATCACCGCTTTTCAGCACCGTGCCGCTGGTTTATGTGGCGGTCGACGGCAATTGCCGAAATGGCCGGACATGTCCCTCAAGCTCGTAGGCCTCGATGCCGACGACACGCTTTGGCACACTGAATCCGTCTTTCGTCTGACCCATGAGCGGTTCAACGAATTGCTGGCGCCGTTTGCCGATGCGGCGACGCTTGAAGCGAAGCTGGCGGAGACGGAGCGCCGCAACATTCAGATCTTCGGATACGGTGCCAAGGGCTTCACGCTTTCCATGATGGAGACGGCGCTGGAGGTCAGTGACAGAAACGTGAGCGCCGACGTGCTCGGCGAGATTCTCGCCGCCGGCCGGGAGATGATGACGCATCCGGTCGAGCCGCTGCCGGGTGTGCATGAGGCGCTGACCGCCCTTGCCGCCGACCATCGGCTGATCCTCATCACCAAGGGTGACCTTTTCCATCAGGAGAGCAAGCTGGCGGCCTCCGGTCTGGGTGCGTTTTTCTCCGGCGTGGAGATCGTCAGCGAGAAGAGCGCAGATACCTACCGCGATGTGTTCAAGCGACATGGCGAGCGCGCGGAGGGCGCCGTCATGGCGGGAAACTCCGTGCGCTCCGATATTCTGCCGGCTCTGGAGGCGGGATGCTACGCAGCGCTGATTCCCTATCCATTGGTGTGGGAGAACGAGGCGGCCGACCCGCCGGACAATCATCCGCGCTTCAGGGAGCTGGCATCGCTCCGCGAGCTGCCCGGGTGGCTTTCGGAGATTGTCTGACAATTGGCCTATGCGGCTTGTGCACGATAGGCATCATCATTAGATGTCGATAATCGTGCCACCTGGAGATTGATATGCGTACGACTTTAGCGCTTGATGACGAGCTCATCGCCAAGGCGACGAGCCTCACTGGCGTGAAGGAAAAGTCCGCCTTGGTTCGCGAGGCGCTGAAAGCGCTGATTGAGCGCGAAAGCGCTCGGCGGCTCGCCCGGCTTGGCGGCAGCGAGCCTAAGCTGCGTACCGCACCAAGGCGGCGGTCTCCGGCAGCGTGATCCTTGTCGACACGTCGGTCTGGGTCGATCACCTCAGGCATAACGACGAGACGCTGGCGTCACTCCTTCATGATGGTCGGGTGATGATCCACCCGTTCGTCATCGGCGAGCTTGCCCTGGGCAATCTGCGCCAGCGTGAAGCCGTGCTCGGCGCCATGCAGGATCTGCCGGCCGCAAACGTGGCGAGCGACGCGGAGGTGCTGGCGTTCATCGCCGCGGAGGTGCTTCACGGTCTGGGCATCGGTTATGTCGATGCGCATTTGCTTGCCGCGGTTCGGCTGACGCCGGATGCCCGGCTCTGGTCTCGCGACATGCGGCTTGCAGGTGTCGCGGAACAACTCTCTCTTGCCGCCGACATGATGCGCTGAACGCCGAGGAGTGCGCCAGTACTATGCGCTCCCGCTTTTGTTTCAGTGCGAAGCGAGGAACGAGTCGAGGCGATCGTAGCTCTGCGACCAGCCCTCTGTCATGCCGGTCTTCAACGCATCGTCGCGCGTTTTTTGCGAAGAATAGCGGACCGTAGTCGTGACGGTCGTGACGCCGTCATGCTCTTCAAACAACGTCGTCACAAGCGTCTCTCCGCCGGTCCAGTCCTCATCAAAAAGCTCCGTGTGGACGAGGCGCTCCGGCGGCGACACTTCGCGGTAGACACCGCGTAAGACGATGTCACCGTCTTTTGCGTGCCGCCAGACATAGCGAAACGAGCCGCCGACCCTTAGGTCGATCTCGCATTCGGCCATGCGCCATTCGTCCGGGCCAAACAGCCATTGCATCACGAGCTCCGGCTTCGTGAACGCGTCGAAGACCAATGCCCGCGGCGCATCGAATTTGCGCGTCACAACGACCTCGTTGTCCGACGGCATGTCCACCTTGGTCTTGTCTGCCTCGGTCATTTGGCAGCGCCTCCCTGCGCGCGGTTTGTGCCGGTCCTCATGATCTGACGCCTCGGGCTTTCGCGTCCTCAGCCTTCAAATTCTCCAGGAGCGCATCGAGACGTTCGTAGCGGCCCTCCCACAGACGCCGATACGCCTCCAGCCAGTTCGTGGCGTCGTAGAGCGGCTTGCTCTCAAGCCGGCAGGGTCGGCGCTGCGCATCGCGCCGCCGCGAGATCAGCCCGGCGTGCTCCAGAACCTTCAAGTGCTTGGAGATGGCCGGCTGGCTCATGGCGAACGGCTTGGCCAGCTCCGTAACCGACGCTTCGCCGCGCGCCAGCCTTTGCAGAATCGCGCGCCGCGTTGGGTCGGCGAGCGCGGCAAACGTGGCGTCGAGCGACTCGGGCGTGTTCATATAAATAACCAAGTAGTTTTGAAACGATTTGGTTATAGAAGACGCGCGCGAGCAGATCAAGCCTGCGCGCTGAGGCGACTTCAGCGGCCGCCGTCGCGCGGCCCGGCTTGCATCGGAGCCGCCGATGCGTGCATGGAGGGCGCGCGTCCGTCCGGGCGCACCCTCCGGCGGAACAGTGCGGCGATCGCCAAAGGCGCAGCCGCCTCATAATCATCGATATGAGCGACGCACCAAGCATCCCCCGCGCCCGCATCCTGCTCACCCATCCGCGTGTAGCGCGCGAGACCTGGTACGGCGAACGCGCGCTTGCAGCGCTCCGCGAGGTCGGCGAGGTCACGCTCAACCCGCATGAGCGTGTGATGACGGTGTCGGAGCTGATTGAGGCGGCCGCCGACTGCCCCATTATCGTGGCTGACCGTGAGACGCCGGGCGAGGTGGAGCTGTTTCAAGGTCTGCCCCGCCTCGTCGCTTATGTGCGCGGGCAGGTCGATATCCGCAGCGTCGATGTGGCGGCGGCAAGCCGGGCCGGTATCCTCGTTACGCGCGCCAGCCGAGGCTTTATGGCTGCGGTCGCGGAATGGATTATCGGCGCGATGATCGCAGCGGCGCGGCACACCTGCACCTATGTCGACGCCTATCGCAGAGGCGAAGAAGAAGCCGGCCCGATCGTCGGCGGAGAGCTTCGCGGCGCAACGATCGGCGTGATCGGCTTTGGCGCGATCGCTGAGCATCTGTGCGCCATCGCACAGGCGTTCGGCATGCAAGTACTGGTGAGCGATCCCTACCGGTCGGCGCCCGCGCCGTATGAAGGGGTCGACATGCCGACGCTCATGGCGCGCGCCGATTTCGTCGTGCCGCTTGCCGTTGCGACCGAGGAGACGGAGAACCTCATCGATGAATCGGCGTTCGCGGCGATGAAGCCGAACGCCTGGCTGATCAACGCGTCGCGCGGCAACCTGATCGACGAGGCAGCGCTGGAGAGGGCGCTCGACGCGCGCCAGATTGCCGGCGCTGCACTCGATGTCGGCCGCGCGCCCGATCAAAAACCGTCGCCGCATTTGGCGGCGCGGCCGGATGTCATCGCCACGCCCCACATTGCCGGACTGACGTCGCAGGCGCTGGAGCACCAGGCGATGGAGACGGTGCGCCAGGTCGCGACGATTCTCAGCGGCGACGTGCCGGAAGGCGCAGTCAATCTCGAAGACGCAACGCGCTTCGAAGCGTTCCGCCGCACGCCTCGCCCTGAATTGCTTGCCACAAGGAGACCCATGAATGCCCGGCGCTGAGGAGCCACGGCCGCGCCTGTCCGCGCCGCCCGGAACCATCGATACCCATATGCACGTCTTTGAGGCGCGCTTTCCGCTCGCGCCGACCGCTACGGTCACGCCACCGGAAGCGCCGCTTTCCGATTATCAAGCTGTTTGCGCTCGGCTTGGCATCGAACGCTGCATAATCGTGCAGCCCTCCGGCTACGGCACCGACAATTCCTGCACGCTTGAAGCGATCGCGGCCTTTGGCCCTGGCGCGCGAGGTATTGCCGTCGTGGATGAGAACGTGACCGATGATGAGCTCGGGCGCCTGCATCGCGCCGGCATTCGCGGCCTGCGCTTTCACATGCTGCCCGGCGGCGTAGTTCCCTGGGAGAGCCTTCCGAGACTGGCGGCGCGGATTGTGGAGCTTGGCTGGCACGCGCAGGTGCAGCTCGACGGCCGGGAGCTGCCGGAGCGCGAAGCCATGCTGAATGACCTGCCCGGCACGCTCGTCATCGACCATACCGGCAAGTTCCTCGAACCCGTGACGCCCGACGACCCGGCCTTCCGCGTGCTTCTCGATCTGGTGGAGGAGGGGAGCACCTATGTGAAGCTCTCCGCGCCCTACGAGACCTCCAAGGTCGGCCCGCCGCTCTTCGATGATGTCGGCGCGCTCGCCAAGGTGTTGGCGGAAGAGGCGCCGGAGCGCATGTTGTGGGCCACAAACTGGCCGCATCTCGGCCAGTCGCCCGAGCGGGTCGGCGACGAGGCGGGTCTGTTGGACCTGCTCTTGGATTGGGCGCCGGACGAGACGACGCGCCAGCGCATTCTCGTCGACAATCCGGCGCAGCTTTATGGTTTTCTGGACGGATGATGAGCAAGGTGAAACGCGTGGCGCTGATCGGCCTCGGCATGGCGGTGAAGCCGCATGCGGAGAGCCTTATCGCGCTGAAGGATCAGGTGGAGGTCGTCCACGCCTTCAGTCCGACCGAGGCGCGGCGGCGGGCATTCGCGGAACGCTTCGACTTTCCGCTGGCGGACAATCTCGACGCCGTGCTTGACGATGAGTCCGTCGACGCCGTCCTTATCATCACACCGCCCAACACGCATCTAGAGCTTGTCGAGCGCGCAGTCGCCGCGGGCAAGCACGTGCTTCTTGAAAAGCCGCTTGAGATCAGCACGGAGCGGTCAGAGGCGCTGGTCAAAGCGGCGCGCAACGCCGGCCGCAGGCTCGCCATCATGCTGCAGCATCGGTTCCGGCCGGCCGGCATGCGGCTGCGCGAGCTCATCGCTGCCGGCGAGATCGGCACGATCGTCGGCGCCTCCGCCGGAATAAGGCTGTGGCGGCCGCAGAGCTATTACGATGTGGCGGGCCGCGGCACGCTGGCGCGTGACGGCGGCGGCGTGCTTCTGACGCAGGGGATTCACACGCTCGACCTCTTGATCAGCATTGCCGGTGAGGCAGCCGAGGTCGCCGCCTATGCGATCACGACGCCCGTCCATCACATGGAGACGGAGGACCTGGTGGCCGCGGCGGTGAAATATCGGAGCGGCGCGCTCGGCACGATCGAGGCGACGACCTGCGCCTATCCGGGCTTTCCGGAGCGCATCGAAATCACCGGCGAGAAGGCGACCGCAACGGTGCTTGGCACGGCGCTTCACATTGCATGGCAGGACGGCCGCCACGAGGAGATTGATGCCGACACCACGCCCGGCGGCACTGGCGCTGATCCCATGGCCATGCCGTCCGATTACCATTGCGCGCTCATTGCCGATTTCCTCAAGGCGATCGACGCCGACCGCGAACCGGCGGTCAACGGCGAGGAGGCGCTGAAGGTGCACCGGCTGATCGACGCGCTCCTAGAAAGCGGCGCCACCGGCAAACCCACTACGATCGTCCGCTGAGGTCCGGACCCGCCTGCCGGCGCGCACGCCGCTAGCCTCCGTCGTCCAATCCGTAGCCTTCGCTCTTCATGGCAAGACGCACATTCTCGATCTCAGAATCCGGCAGCACCGCCGGCCCGCCGATCAGCAGCGCGTGATAGTACTGCTTGGCGATGGTCTCCAGCTCCACCGCCAGCCACATTGCTTTGTCCAGATCGGCACCGGCGGCGATCATGCCGTGATTGGCGAGCAGGCATCCGTTGCGGCCTTCCATGGCGCGGAGCACGTTCTCCGACAGCGCCTTGGTCCCGAAGGTCGCGTATTCCGCGCAGCGAATGTCGTTTCCGCCGAACGCCGCGATCATGTAATGGCACGCGGGGATCGACCGCCGCGCCATCGACAGCACCGTGGCGAACGTCGCGTGCGTATGCACGATCCCGTTCACATCCGGCCGCGTGCGCATGATGTCGAGGTGGAAGCGCCACTCCGTGGAGGGGGGCAGCTCGCCCTCCCAGGACCCGTAATCCCGGTCGATCGGCAGCGACGCGATCATGGAGGGCTGCATGTCGTCATAGGGAATTGCGGTGGGGGTGACCAGCATGCGGTCGCCGCAGCGCGCGGAGATGTTGCCTGACGTTCCCTGATTCAGGCCGGAGGCGTTCATCCAGCGTGCCTTCTCGATGATGACGAGCCGCAGCGCGGTTTCTGCCTCACTCAATTCGCTCTCCTGTGACGATGGGGTTCTTGCGGGGACGCCGCGATGCGCGCGACATTGCCCGCCGCGGCTGAGAGGTCAAGGCGGATGAACGACTGGCAGGCGAGGCGCGGGCGTTGGTCGTGGGCGCTCTACGATTGGGCGAACTCGCCCTTCACCACACTCGTCATCACTTTCGTCTTCCCGGCCTACTTCCAGCAGGCCATCGTCAAGGACGCCGTCCAGGGTCAGGCGCTCTGGGGCTATGCAGTCGCAGCCAGCGGGCTGACGATCGCCATCCTCGCCCCGATCCTCGGCGCGATCGCCGACGCACGCGGCGGTCGCAAGCCATGGATCTTCGTCTTCACCTGGATATGCGTGCTCGGCTCCACGCTTCTGTGGTTTGCCGAACCGTCACCCGCCTGGATCACCTTCAGCCTGGTCTGCGTCGCATTCTCTATCATCGGCTATGAATTCGGCATCGTCTTCAACAACGCCATGCTGCCCGACATCGTGTCGGACGACCGGCTCGGCCGCCTGTCGGGCACCGCTTGGGGGCTTGGCTATGCCGGCGGACTGGCGGCGCTCGCTCTTGCGCTGGTGGTTTTCATCTGGCCGGAGACGGCACCCTTTGGGCTTGACAAGGAGGCGGCGGAGCATGTCCGCGCGACCGGTCCGCTTGTCGCGCTATGGCTCGCACTCTTCTCCGTGCCGCTGTTTTTCTTCACACCCGATCGGCCGTCGCGCGGCGTGGCCATCGGCGACGCAATGCGCACGGGCCTCAGCGATCTCCGCGCCACTTTGGCGACGCTGCCGAAGAACCGCACCGTGGCCATCTATCTCATCGCACATATGATCTATGCCGATGGGCTGATCACGCTGTTTGCCTTCGGCGGGGTCTATGCTGCCGGCCAGTTCGGGCTCAGTCTGACGGAGGTCATCACCTTCGGCATCGTCCTCAACGTGGCAGCCGGGCTCGGCGCGCTCGTCTTCGGCTGGCTCGATGACCGGATCGGCTCCAAGCGCGTGATCGTGCTGGCTCTGATCGGGCTGATCGCCGCCTCGTTTCTTGCCGTTGCTGCAACGACGCTGACCGGGCTCTGGGCCGCCGGCATTGCGCTCGGCATTTTCGTCGGGCCGGCGCAGGCGGCGAGCCGCTCGCTAATGGCGCGGCTGACCGAGCCTGAGCACCGCGCCGCCTATTTCGGCCTCTACGCGCTCTCCGGCAAGGCGACCGCCTTCCTCGGGCCGGCGCTGGTGGCCACCGTCACGGCCGCCGCCGACAGCCAGCGGGCCGGCATCGCTACGATCATCGCCTTCTTCATCGTCGGACTGGCACTGATGGCGTTCGTGCCCGAGCCGCAACGGCGCGACGGGTCGCCGAATCCTAGGCCTTGACGATGCGCTCGCGGTTGGTCGTCACATCCTTGGTGGCGTTTCGCGTGTCGACCACGAGCTTCGCCGCGCCCACCAGCGCGGTCCAATCTATGCCGTCATGGTCGGTCACGATGAGCACGACGTCATAATCCGCGATCGAAGCCGGCTCCAACGGTACGGATCGGCGTCCGGCAAGTGCGGCGTGTTGGCGCGACGGGCCGATCATCGGAATGAAGGGATCGTGGTAGTCGATGGCTGCGCCGCGCGCCTCCAACAGCGCCATGATCCTCAGCGCCGGGCTTTCGCGCACGTCGTCGACGTTCCTCTTGTAGGCGATGCCGACGATCAGGACGCGCGCGCCGCTCAGCCCCTTGCCGCTCTGCCGGTCAAGCGCCGCCGCAAGCCGATCCACGACGATCCGCGGCATGGCCGTATTGATCTCGCCGGCAAGTTCCACGAACCGCACCGGCACGTCGAAGGCGCGCGCCCGCCAGGTGAGGTAGAAGGGATCGATGGGAATGCAATGGCCGCCAAGCCCCGGGCCCGGATAGAACGGCATGAAGCCGAACGGCTTGGTGCGCGCCGCCTCGATCACCTCCCAGATGTCGATGCCCATTGCCTCGTAGACGAGCTTCAACTCGTTCACGAGTGCGATGTTGACGGCGCGGAAGACGTTCTCCGTGATCTTCACCGCTTCCGCCGTCTCCGTTGAGGAGACCGGCACGACGCGCTCCACGAAGGGGCTGTAGAGCGCCGTCGCGGCCTCAAGCGCCTTCGGTCCATCGCCGCCGATCACCTTGGGAATGCGGGCGGCGGTGAATTCGGAGCCGGGGTCCTCGCGCTCCGGCGAATAAGCGAGGAAGAGCGTCTCCTCCGAGACCAGGCCGCCAGCCTCCAATACCGGCTTCAGGACATCATTTGTGGTGCCGGGATAGGTGGTGGATTCAAGCACGACGAGCTGTCCTGCGCGCAGATGCGGCGCAAGCGATTGCGCAGTGGAGACGACAAAGCTCAGATCGGGCTCGCGGTTGCGATTGAGCGGCGTCGGCACACAGATCAGAATCGCGTCGGCCGCATTGAGGCGCGCGATGTCGGCTGTCGCCTCAAAGCCATTGGCCAACGCCTCACCGATGCTCTCATCGCCGATATGCCCGATATAGGAGCGGCCGTCGTTCAGCGCCGCCGCCTTGTCCGGGTCGATATCGAAGCCGATGACCGTATTGCCGGCCTTGGCGAGCGCCAGCGCCAGCGGCAGCCCGACATAGCCAAGGCCGATAACGCCGACTTTTGCCTCTCGCGCGCCGATCCGCTGCATCAGCGCGTCAAAACAGGCCTCGTTTCTGGGGCCCTCCGACATGAGGCCTCCGGCGTTTGTTGGAACTGTGAAAGTGAGGTTGGACTACGCCCTAGAGGGCCGGCGCGAGTCAATGGAACGGATGCCGGTGCGCACCGGCGGCTTTCCGGCAATCGGGCGCTAGTCGGAGAGCCTGTCCTGGATCGCGGTCGCCGTGTTGGCCGGGCCGAGGCTGCCAGCCACGATGCCGAGCGCCTTCCGGAGGCTGACGGCCGAGGCATTGGATACGTAGATGATGTCGTTGTCGCGCATGAGGAAACGCTGTGCGGAGAAGAGGCCCACTGGGTCCTTGAGATTGAGCTTGTAAACGACCGGAATGCCGGCGGCCTCAGGCGCCGGAGCCCGGTTGCCGCCACCGATCTGCGCCGCATGGATCAGCTGGTACATCTTTGGGTCTTCGTAGCGGAACACGAACACGCTGCTGGGATCAGCGCGGATATCGAGGAGGCCGCCGGCCCGTCCGACGGCTTGCACTAAGGTCAGGCGGTCAGTCTGGAAGGGGAAGGTGGCGTTGCGCGCCGTTGCGCCGAACGCCGTGAAGGTCTGCGGTTCGATGAAGACATAGATCAGGTCGCCGGGCCGCACATAGATATTTTGCCCGGGGTCGCGCACGATCCGCGCCAGGCTCACCGTGGCGCTTCTTCCGTCGCGCGTCAGGCGAACGAAGCTGTCGTAATCGGGGGCACGAGAACCGCCCAGCGTCGCGATGACGTCCAGCAACCGATCGCCCCCAAGTGACAGCGGCACGCGGGAAGGCTTCACGACGTCGCCGGCGACAGTAACGAAGGTCGACACCGGCCTTGCCACGGTCACCACGACCTGCGGTTCGATCGCTTTGTCTTTCAGCGCAGCGACGATCGCTTCGCTGACCTGCTCTGGCGCGCGCCCGGCCACCGACACGCGGCCAACATAGGGTATGGACAGCGTACCGTCGCGTGCCACAGGTTGCGGCGGAAGGCTGACGCTCTTCGATCCGCCGACGGAACCGGGACCGCCGGAGAAGAGGCCGCCAGCAGCGGCCTCAAAGATCGTTACGACGACCTCGTCGCCAACACCGATGGTCAGGTTCGGTGAGCCTCCGCCTATTCCGAATGTCGCCGCGAGACTGTCGGCCGGCTGCGACGCCAGGACTTCCGAGATGGTCTGATTGAGCGCAATGACGGTGAATTGCGGGGCGGCGCTTTCGTTCTCGGAGAGAATGGCCGAGCGGTTGGGGCCGGAGGATGGCAGGCAGCCCGCCAGCACCGGAACCAACGCCAGTAAGACCAGAAAACGCATAGGTCGAGCCACCGTCCTGCCAGCGTGACCTGATATCACCAACGCGCCGCGGCGGAAAGTCGACGCTGCATGTCCCCGCACCGAGACGCACCCAAGGCGCGCTTTGTGCCTATCCCGCAACACCGGTGGTCCCGGAGTGAATTGTGGGTGACTAAGCAGCCCTTGAAAGCAGTGCGGAAAGCGCCTCGCGGCTCATCGGCGGCGTGGGCGTCACGGCCGAGAGGCCTGGCCGCTCAGCGTCCGGCGGACGCTGATAAAGCACGCCAAGCGCCGTCGGCTCGTCATCGCCGCCAAGCCCCGCCAGGGCCATGGCGCGTGTCAGGTTCGTCTCGTCGTGAACGGCAAGCAATTCGACCGGATGATCAGTCCCGACCGTCACGACACGGAAGGCGCCTTCCGATTCCTCGAAGATAAGGCCTTTGTCCTTTTCTTTGCCGAACAGCATCGGCTCCCCATGAACCAGGCGGATGCCGGCATCTGCTGCCGTCGCCTTCTCGCCGAGCGGGCCGAAGGCGCCGTCAAAGTAAATGATGCAGTTCTGCAGAATCTCCACCAGCGAGGTGCCCTGATGCGCATGCGCACGCACCAGCATGCCAGGCAGGTGGTCCTGCATGGAATCGACGCTGCGCGCCACGAACGAGGCGCCCGCGCCGAGCGCCAGCCGTGCCGCATTGACCGGCTGCTCGACCGAGCCGCCCGGGGTCGACGGCGAACGCGTGCCGATCGGCGATGTCGGCGAGTACTGGCCCTTGGTCAGCCCGTAGATTTCGTTGTTGAGCAGGAGCAGATTGAGGTCGACGTCACGGCGGAACGTATGGATGAGATGATTGCCGCCGATGGACAGAAAATCGCCATCGCCGCCGACGACCCACACATCGAGCTCCGGATTGGCAAGCTTCACGCCCGTGGCCACGGCCGGCGCGCGGCCGTGGATGGTATGGAAGCCATAGCTTGCCACGTAATAGGGAAAGCGGGCCGCGCACCCGATGCCGGAGATGAAGACCACCTCATCCGGCACGCGCCCGATCTCCGCAAGGGCGGAGCGCACGCCCTTCAAGATGGCATAGTCGCCGCAGCCGGGGCACCAGCGTACCTCTTGATCGGTGGTGAAGTCCTTAGGCGAAAGCGGGATGGCGTTCATCGGCTGGCGTCCGGGAGATATGCGGAGAATCGGGTCTCCAGATCAGAGACCGTGAAGGGGCGGCCATTGATCTGCGTGACGGCCTCCACCGGCAGCAGATAGGTCGATCGCAAGATGCCGGTGAGCTGGCCGGTGTTCATCTCCGCGCAGACCACAGCCTTGAAGCGGCGAAGAATGGCCTCCAGGCCGGAAGGCAGCGGCCAAAGCTGGCGCAGATGCAGATGCGTGACCTTGTGCCCGGCGACGCTCAGATTGCGCCGCGCCTGCAGGATCGACCCATAGGTCGAGCCCCAGCCGATCACCAGAAGGTCGCCCTCGTCGGGACCTTCTTGCATCGTTGCATGCTCCGCCCGGTCGGCGATGCGCACGATCTTCTCCGCCCTGAGCCGCACCATGTGCTCATGGTTGTCCGGATCGTAGGAGATGTTGCCGGTGACGGAATCCTTCTCCAGCCCGCCGACGCGATGAGCGAGACCGGGCGTGCCGGGCGCGATCCATTTGCGCGCCAGCGTCTCCTTGTCCCGGGAATAGGCTGTGATGGCATCGTCGGAGGCATCATCGGCGCGCGGCCTGAGATCGGGCAGCGCCTCCGGATGGGGAACGGGCCAGTCGCTGACCGCATTGGCCAGAAACGCGTCCGACAGGACGATCACCGGCGTCGTCGCTTCAATCGCGATGCGTGCCGCATCGAGCATGATGGCGAAGCAATCAGCCGGCGTCGCCGGCGCCAGCACCGCCAACGGCGCCTCGCCGTGGCGGCCGAAAATCGCCATGTCCAGATCGCTTTGCTCCGGCTTGGTCGGCATCCCGGTCGAGGGACCGGCGCGCTGCACATCGATGACGATGAGCGGCAGCTCTGCGGTGACCGCAAGTCCCAGCGCTTCCGTCTTCAGCGCCAGGCCCGGTCCGGAGCTTGCCGAGACGCCGAGCTGACCAGCATAGGAGGCGCCGATCGCAGCACAGATCGCAGCGATCTCGTCTTCCGCCTGATAGGTGCGCACGCCCGATTTGATCTTGGCGAGCGCATGCAGCATCGCCGAGGCCGGGGTGATGGGATAGGAGCAGTAGAAGACGCTCTTCCCGCTAAGCGCCCCGGCGGCCGCGACGCCCATGGCCATGGCGTCGGTGCCTGAGGTCATGCGCGCCAAGCCGGTGCGCCTTGGTGCGCGGGTGATCTCCACCACCTCCGGCAGCGCCAGCTCCATGGTCTCGCCGTAGGCGTAGCCGGCCTTCAGCGCCGCCGCGTTCGCTCCGGCAAGGGCCTCATTCGCCTTGAAGCGCTCCGCGACCCAGGCAAGCGTCTGATCCGGCAGCTGGCCGCAGAGCCAGAGCGTCAGGCCAAGCGCCCAGAAATTCTTGGCGCGCCCACCGTCCTTGCGGCCAAGGCCGAACTCGGCAACCGCTTCAAGCGTGCGCTTGGTGATCTCCGCGGTGATGATGCGGTAGGGAGCCTGCTCGCTGTGGTCCACCGGATCGCCGGCAAGGCCCGCTTTTTGATAGGCGCGCTCGTTGAACGCGCCTTCATCGATGAGCACGGTTCCCCCGCGCTTCAGGAATTCGATGTTGGTGGCGAAGGCAGCCGGGTTGAAGGCCACCAGCATGTCGGCCTCATCGCCGGGCGTGAGCACTTCGCCGGAGCCGAACTGCACCTGATAGGCTGAGACGCCGAAGGTCGTGCCGGTGGGCGCACGGATCTCCGCCGGAAATTCCGGCAATGTCATCAGGTCGGCGCCCTTGGCCGCGGCAGCCACCGCGAACTGCCCGCCAAGCAGCTGAACGCCATCGCCGGAATCGCCGGCGAACCGGACAACTTGGCTGCGTGCAGCGGTCTCCGCAGCGGACTGGGACTGAACCGAAGGTCGTTCGGCTGTCTCACCAAGGCTCATGAGGTACGCTCAGCCCCCGGGCTTTCGTTGTATCTATGCATGGAAGGTCAGCAATGCGCCCGATCCAGGCCACCGGGCCGATATCACGCCACGCGAATGTTTGACCAGATGGTCGCATCCTGCATTGTAATCAAGCCACAGCGCAAGCATGCGGCATTCTCACCACAGGCCCTGGTTTGGCATATCCTTTCACGCACGTCGCGGCCGGCTGGCCGATCATGCTCCGCTTAAGACGGCGGCTGGCCTCCAACCCGGCATGCGCCTACAATAAGCCCCTCTAGCGGCCGATGTTGCGGCGCAATATCTTTTTCGCAGGACGTGGTAAGATCACCTTTCGGTTCCTTCTCGGTGGACAGCTCCGAGAAGGAAAAGAGGGTTAAAAAACAATACGTTCAGCAGTGCGGCTCTCGCTTGAGTTGAGGTGGCTGAGAGCGGCCCTCCGCACTGGATGAGGCGTTGGGGCACGATTTCGAGGTGAACATGGAAAACGGCAAGGCGACACTCACGATCGGCAACGAGAACTGGGATTTCGATATCCACGACGGCACCGTCGGGCCATCGGTCATCGACATCGGGTCGCTTTACCAAAAGACCGGCCGCTTCACCTACGATCCCGGCTTCACGTCCACGGGCTCCTGCTCGTCCTCCATCACCTATATCGATGGCGATGAAGGCGTGCTGCTCTACCGCGGCTACCCGATCGATGAGCTCGCCGAGAACAAGGACTTCCTCGAAGTGGCGTATCTGCTTCTTTACGGCGAATTACCGACGCCGGAAGAGAAGCAGGATTTCGACTTCCGCGTGACGCATCACACGATGGTTCACGAGCAGATGTCGCGCTTCTTCACCGGCTTTCGGCGCGACGCGCATCCCATGGCCATCATGTGCGGCGTCGTGGGTGCGATGTCGGCCTTCTATCACGACTCCACTGACATCCGTGACCCTTATCAGCGGATGGTGGCCTCCATCCGCCTGATCGCCAAGACGCCGACCATCGCCGCCATGGCGTTCAAATATTCCACCGGCCAGCCCTTCGTTTATCCGAAGAACGCCTTGGACTACGCCGCCAACTTCATGCACATGTGCTTCGCGGTGCCGTGCGAGGAATATCAGGTCAACCCGATCCTCTCGCGCGCGATGGATCGCATCTTCATCCTCCACGCCGACCATGAGCAGAACGCCTCCACGTCAACGGTCCGTCTCGCCGGTTCGTCGGGCGCCAATCCGTTCGCCTGCATCGCCGCCGGCATCGCCAGCCTGTGGGGGCCCGCCCATGGCGGCGCCAACGAGGCGGCACTCGACACGTTTGCGGAGATCGGAACGGTCGACCGCGTGCCGGAATATATCGACAAAGCCAAGGACAAGGACGATCCGTTCCGCCTCTCCGGCTTCGGCCATCGCGTCTACAAAAGCTACGACCCGCGCGCCAAGGTGATGGAGCGGACCTGCCACGAGGTGCTGGACGAGCTCGGCATCAAGGACCCGCTTCTCAAGGTCGCCATGGAGCTGGAGCGTATCGCGCTGACGGACGAATATTTCGTCGAGCGCAAGCTCTATCCCAATGTCGATTTCTATTCCGGCATCACGCTGCGCGCCCTTGGCTTTCCCAACAACATGCTGACGGTGCTGTTTGCCGTTGCGCGAACGGTCGGCTGGGTCGCGCAATGGAAAGAAATGGTTGAGGACGAGCAGCGCATCGGCCGGCCTCGCCAGCTCTACACCGGTTCGACGCTGCGGCATATGACGACGTGAGTGCGCCGAGCGCCCGCACTTGATCGGCATCGGCAAGGGGCGTTGCCAATGACGGACGTGTTTGTCTGCGATCCCGTGCGCACGCCGATCGGCCGCTATGCCGGCGCATTGTCGGGCGTGCGCACGGACGACCTGGCGGCTGTGCCGATCCGCGCGCTTGTGGAGCGTAACCCGTCGATCCAAGAGGATGTCGACGAAGTGTTTCTTGGCTGCGCCAATCAGGCCGGCGAGGACAATCGCAACGTCGCGCGCATGGCAACGCTCCTCGCCGGCCTGCCGGAGACCACGCCCGGCAGCACGATCAATCGGCTCTGCGCCTCCGGCCTGGATGCTTTGGGCGCCGCAGCGCGCGCCATCCGCGCCGGCGACATGGATCTGGCGATCGCCGGCGGCGTGGAATCGATGTCACGCGCGCCGCTGGTGATGGGCAAGGCCGATCAGGCCTTTCAGCGCAATGCTGCGATCCACGACACGACGATCGGCTGGCGCTTCGTCAATCCGCTGATTGAGGCGCAATATGGCGTGGAATCCATGCCGGAGACCGGCGAGAACGTCGCGGAGGATTTCCAGGTCAGCCGCGCTGACCAGGACGCGTTCGCGCTGCGCTCTCAACAGCGCACCGAAGCCGCGCACCGCGAAGGCCGTCTCGCTGAGGAGATCGTCGCCGTCGAAGCGCCGGCCGGCCGGGCGGGCACGACGCGTGTCGACGCCGACGAGCATCCGCGCCCCGACACGACGGACGAGGCGCTCGCCAAGCTCAAGCCGGTCGTCCGGACCGGCGGCACCGTCACGGCCGGCAACGCATCCGGCGTGAATGACGGCGCGGCGGCGATGATCGTCGCCTCTCCAGCGGCCGTGGAAAGACATGGGCTGAAGCCGCTGGCGCGCATTCTTGGCATGGCGTCAGCCGGCGTACCGCCGCGCATCATGGGGATCGGCCCGGTGCCGGCGGTCACCAAACTGAATGAGCGGCTCAGTCTCAAAACAACCGATTTCGACGTCGTTGAGCTGAACGAAGCCTTTGCCAGCCAGGCGCTCGCCTGCCTGCGCCAGCTCGGCCTCGACGATGACGCTCCCCACGTCAATCCAAACGGCGGCGCCATCGCGCTTGGTCATCCGCTCGGCATGTCGGGCGCGCGCATCGCCGGCGCCGCTTTGCGCGATCTCCACCGGCGCGGCGGCCGTTATGCGCTCGCGACCATGTGCGTTGGTGTGGGGCAGGGCGTGGCGATGGCGTTTGAGCGGGTCGCCTGACGCTCGGTCTCGTAGCCCGCATGGAGCGCAAGCCCAATGCGGGGCCACTTACGACCCCTTCTCCTTTGTCATCCCGGAAAGCGCATCAGCGCTTGTCCGGGACCTATAACCACCGAAGCGGGAGGACGAGCAGCCGGGGTGACCCGAGCTGACAATGTTCATGGGTCCCGGCCTTGGCCTGGCAGCCAAACCGGGATGACAGACGAGAAGGGTTGGAGCGCAGCGAAGCCGCTGCGGAATCATTCCGTTCTTAACAGCAAGACCACGCCGGCCGGATCTGAGGTCCAATGTCCATTGACGCCATCGAGAGGCTCAAGCTCGTCGCGCTTTGGGCTGCCGAGCTTAACCAAGGATTGGTCGGGATTATCGGTGATCAACTCAAGCCACACATCCACCTGGCTCTGCCTTTCGACACGGTCGATCCAAAGGGTCATGTCGCCGAACGCAAAGCAGACGCTGCTGGCAAGTTCCTTTGTGACCTCAAGTCCGACGCGGTCCCGGTAAAACGCGACGGTTTCGTCCCATCGATGAAGCGGGACCTTGATTGCGATGTTCTTCCCCGGCCGGATCATGAGCAGACCTCGAGCGGCACGGCATTCGCGTCTTCGTCCCGTGCGGCAAGCTTCTCTGCCCGCCGTAGCGTCAGGATCCACGTCGCGGTGGGTTCCACGCGCCAGTCCGGCGGCGGGCGCCGCGCCGGCTCCAGATAGTCCATGTAAGCGAGCAGCGCCAAGGCGTCCTGGCGCTTCACGTCAAGCCGGCAGCTCTTGATCAGCGCCTTCAGCCGTTCGCCGCGTGCGCCCTGGTCGAGCCCGGCATGCGCCAGGATCGCCGGATAGGTGCGCTCCTTGAAGAACAGCGCGCGCGCGCTTCTATCCAGGCGCACCGCCTCGTCTGCGCTGATCGCGCCAAGTTTGGCGAAGTGTTGGATCGTCGCCTCGACATTGACCAGCGCCTCCGTCAGCGGTGCGTGATCGAGCTCCTCCGGCGCGTGGAGCTGCGCCACGGCCGCATCGTCGACAAGCTCGCCGGAATGATAGCGCTCAAACACCGCGCCGATCCCGATCATGCCGAAGGCGGCGCATTCCGCTGCGCGGAGCGCCCCCATGCTTGCTGCGCCATAAAACGCAACGCCCTGTTCGATCGCGAAGAGGATTTCCTTGTGCCAGACCGCGGCGACATCCTCGTAGCGGCCGTCGATCAGCCCGATCGCCGTGGCGCCTTCCACGACCGCGCGTGCAATATCGCCCTGGCCGGCCGGTGCGCAGCAACGAAGCGCATCGGAATGCTTGGCCGTCCAGTTCGTGCCATGGAGGCTCGGGCCTGCGAAGAGAACCTTCATTGCGCCTCCATAATGGCTTTGAGCGCCCGCCTGCCATAACGCTGGCGACGATCGCCGGGCGGGTTTTCGAGCTCCGGAATGAGGGCACGTGCGGCGGCAAAGCCTCGCTCTTCGCCAGCATCCAAAGGCACAATGACGGCCGATCCGATCCCGGCATCGACGAGGTGCTGCAGGATGAATCGCAGATTATCGGCCGGGTCCGGCACGTCGGCGAGGTCGGTGGAGGGCCGCGCATGCGGCGTTGCGCTGAGATAGGTGGTCAGGTCGGCCTTGAGCGCCGTTCCATAAAGGTCCGGATCGAAATCGTCGCGCGCGCCCGTGATGCTGGTGACGCGGCTTTGTGCTGCTTCGGTGATGGCACGAATGGCGGCGCGCGCTGGCGAGGGGTGGGCGCCCATGCCGCTCGAAAGGTCAAAGTGCTTCCACAGATCCTCGCGGCCTTTGGGAATGGGCGCGATGGTGGAGAAATAGACCGGAACACCGATGTCGCTTGTGATGTCGAAGAGCCGTAGCTGGAAGCCTGCCGCATCGATCCGCTCGGCAAGATCGGTGACCGCGTCGTCCTCAAGCGTCGCCGGGTCGACGCAGCGCTCGTGCACCTCTTGATCGGAGCGGAAACTCCAAAGCGCGCTGGCGTCGCGTTCGATGCGCTCCAGCAACCCATGCACGATCGCCTCCAGAAGCACGTTGCCCGAGGCCAGCCCGTCGCTCGTCTGCCAGTATCGGCTCGGCGCCTCGCCCTTGCCGGCCGGGTCGAGTGTGATCATGTCGGCGGGCACCCAAGCGGTCGTGTGCTGGAGAAGGTCGAAACCCTCCACCCAGGCCACGTTCTCCGTCTCCGAAAGCGGCTGCTCGCCGCGCTTCAGCATGTTGTTGAACGGCATGACGCGCGCGCCGTCGGTGGCCAGCGCCTGCATGGAGCCGGTGTGCACGGGAAGCGCGCAGGCCTCGGCGGTCGCCAGCTCCGCCGCCTCCATCAAAGCGGAGGCTTGCGCGGCCGGGCCGTCGAGGCCCTTGCCCTGGCTGACGGCAAGCGTCTTGGAGTTGGGCCGGACCGCCATCCAAACAGGGATGCCGATCCGGTCCAGTCCCGTCACATCGGCCAGCCGGGTGATGCCGAACCGGCCGAACATCGACCGCACGCGGTCGACGGTTTCGTTTGCGCGGTGCAGCCGGTCGGAATGATCCTCGGCAGCACCGCGCGTCCTTAACAGCGCGATCTCCGCGTCAAGGCAGTCGGGAAGTCGCGCTGCATCCATCGTCGCGGCTCAGCGGCTTGGGTAGTAGTAATGCGAAGCCGCGTCGGAACGAGACGTGGCCGCATGAGTCACCTCGGCTGCGTCCGCCTTCGGCCCCTTGCTCGGATAGTAATAGTGCGACGCTGCGTCAGAGCGGGACGAAGCTGCACGGGCGAAGTCGATGCCCTCAGCCTGCTTGCTCGGGTAGTAGTAATGAGACGCCGCTTCGGAGCGTTCGGTGGCCGCGTGGGCGATTTCAACGCCTTGTGCCTGCACATCTCTACTGGGGTAATAGTAGTGAGACGCCGCCTCGGAGCGTTCGGTCGCCGTGTGGGTGACTTCAGCGCTCTCGGCCTGCACATCCCTACTCGGGTAGTAGTAATGTGACGCTGCATTCGAGCGACCGGATTTGGTGGCCACAACGTCGCCGCCAGTCTCAGTGTCGAACGCGTCGGTACGTTCGACCGTGCCGGCTTCAAGGTCTGCGACCCACATCGAGCCGTCTTCGGCCAAACGGAAAAGAACGATATTCGTCATAGCTTTCTCCTTCTCAGTTTCAAGTTGAACTCGGCGCAATACGCCGCCGTCACGCGCAGGCTCCATCGAGCCTGGTGTGCATTTGAGTACTGCTTTCAAGAGAGGCGGCGCCGGCTTGCCGGCTGAATCAGCGCCGCCTGAAATCTATGCTTTGCTGCCCCTGTCTTTCGGGCTTTCGGAGCACATGTCAGTGCCCCGGCTACCGAGCGTCAGTGGGACAGGATTGTGTTTCCCATGGGCGCCTCGTCCTTCTTTGCTGCCTGCCGGCTTACTCAAAACCTGCTTCCCGTAGGCCCTGCTCATAATGCTCCGCGTAGCGACGGTCGCGTATGGGCACGATCGAAAGCCATGCGGAGATGGAGAAGTCCGGGTGTATTTCTTTGGTCTTCTGCACAAATAGCTGGGCCTGTTCGAACTCGCCCATCATCGCGTGCGATGCAGCCAGCAGACGGAATGCAGCGCTCTTGTCGCGCATATGCTCAACGCACCGGATTGCGTCACGGTAGCGCTGCAGGTGATAGTTCGTGCCTGCGGCGGCCCACCAATATTGATCCGGACACAATGGATTGAGTTCGATGGCCCGAGTGATCTTCTCCAGCGCCGCCGGGAAGTCACAGGTGTGCGAATATGCATCAGCAAAGTCGTTGAGAATGTCTGCGTGCTGCGGGCAGCGCTCCTCTGCGAGCTTAAGCGCTTCGACACTCTCGTCGAACTGTCCGGCATAGAGATTGCAAACGCCCAGCTCGCGATAGCCACGTGCGTCTTCTGGGTCGATTTCACGCGAACGGATGGCCAGCCGCTTCGCCTCGGTAAGCAGCTCACGGTCACCGCGCGCCATGAGGAGCCACTCTTGTTGATAGGTCCGCGCCAAGCCGCTTAACGCCGGAACGAAATCGGTGCACTCGCCCACCGCTGCTTTGAAGTAGCGGCGCGCCCGGCGAACGCTAGGTAGGTCGAGTGCGTGTAGGTATTTCTGACCGGCCAGGTAGAGGTGGTAAGCGCTCGGGTGCTGTAAACGATCGTAATAAGCGAGCTCAGCCCGCTCGATCCAATCCTTGAGCGCTCCAACGATCTGGACGGACAGATCTCTGTACTGCCCGGCAACAGCATCCTTGTCGAGCCGGTAATCCTGCGTCCAAAGGATGTCGCGCGTGGTCGCGTTGTAGAGCTTGACGTAGAGCGTCGGCTCGCCGGCGCGAACTTTAAGCTGCGAATCGACGACGTAGGAGATATGCAGCTTACGCAATTGCGCACGCTTGCGGCTCTTGCTGAGTTGCGCCGCCGTGTAAGGGGCCACGATAGACATCGACTTCAGGCGGCAAAGCCCGATTGTCACATCCTCAATCAGGGCATCCGCCAATTGATGCGCAAAGTCCTGCCCACCAAGCGGCGGAGGCGGCAACACCGTGACCCGCGGTGTCTGCGCACGATCAAGAAGCGGCACGAATGAATCGTCCGGCTCAAGCCCAGACAGTGTATCGGCAGCCTCTTGCTGCGCATTTGGCTCCTCACTTGCAGGGGCGGCTGCCGCCTTCGGTGCCGCCTTCGGCAACAGGGTCCGATAAAGCTCGCGCGTCGCCTCGTCGGGCGGAACGTTCAGCTCTTCGCCAAGTCGCGCCTTCAGGCTCTCATACACGTCCCGCACACGCGCCGGCTCGCCGTCCTCCGCATGAAGGCGCATCAGTGTCCGATGGGCGATCTCGTTATAGGGGTCGACCTCGCGTAGGCGCCGCGCGGCAACCTTGATCTTCACGCGGTCGACCTTGCGGTCGAGCGGCTCCAGCCGACTGGCTACCGCCGCCACGAAGGCGTCCCGGAGAATGGTGCGCTGCTGCTGCAGCCAGGATTGGAAGTCCGAACCCTCCCAATCGATGCCCTCCAAAAGGTCTCCGCAATAAAGGTCGCAGAGCGTCTCCAGGTCAGCCAGCCCCCTGTCGGCGACGACCTTCTGGAACTGAACCAGATCGATGAAGGCGGAGCCGCTGACAAGCTCCACATGGTTTCGACCGTTGCGGATGAGCTCGAAACCGTCTTCCTCTTGGCGTGTCGTCACACGCGACAGGAATTTGCGCAGATTGGCCGCCGCCGCCTTGGGTTCGGAGCTTTCCCAGAGGAGCTGGCGCAGCGTCCCACGGCGTGCTGGGCCGGCGCGCTCCGTCAGGACAAGATAAGCGAGCAGGGCAAACATCTTGGCCGGCACGGCGATCGGTCGTTGCCGATCATCGAGCAACCGCGGCTGGCCAAAAAGCATAAGCCTGCATCTCATGAATACAGCCTTAGATTGTATCCCCTGTTTAGTCGGCAGAAAACCTTAGGTAGAATCTCCCGCTGATGCGGACAATTCCCGAAACGTTCCCGCCAACTTTGACGATAGTGATTGGTTAACGGCGTGTAAATTCATGCGCCGGCGTACCGGAAACCGCTTGTCACGTTCGCGCCACGCTTTGTCGTCTGCCACGCTCTTGCCACGCGCTCTGTTGTTCAATCTTGAAAAATTTCAAACGGCGATAAATTCGATGGAGCGACATTACACCATCCTCACCGACAGGGGAGGCCGTTTCCCGGCGCGGCATCTCCTCGGGCGATCGGAGTTTGAACAGCCTCTCGAAATGGCCTCCAGGCTCATGGCAGACCCGCCGCAGCCGGCCATCCATCGCGAACGCTTGACGGCACCGGAGCTTCAAGAACTGGAGCAGGAGCCCGATTTCGTCGCCGCGGCCGAGATCATGAGGACCCGGCTCCTGGCCCCGGTGGCAGACGAGGTTGCGCAAGAGGTCGGCCCGACGGTCACCAGACGGGCAACCAAGGGTCGGCATCGGCAGTCTTGGGGAATCGGCGCCGTTGAGGCCGACAAATCCAAGTTCACGGGCGCCGGGGTCACTGTGGCGCTGCTCGACACCGGGATCGACGCTTCGCATTTGGCATTTGACGGGGTCGAACTGGTGGAGCGGGACTTTACCGGCTTCGGAAACGGCGACCTCGACGGTCACGGCACGCATTGCGCCGGCGTTCTGTTCGGGCGCAACGTGGAGGGGGTGCGCATCGGCGTGGCGCCTGGAATCCGCAGCGCTCTGATTGGAAAGATTGTCGGACCGGAGGGCGGTGACACCGACATGATGGTGCGTGGCGTCTGCTGGGCGCATGAAGCCGGCGCGCGTGTCATATCGATGTCGGCGGGTTTTGATTTCGACGCCACGTTGAACGAAAGGCTCGCGCAGGGGTGGCCGAACGGCCTTGCGACCTCTGCGACGCTGGAGGCCTATCGCAGCAATCTGAAGCTGCTGGATCGCTTGCTGCAGATGTTGCGGCTGCAAGAGCCCTCAACCGGCGGCGCGATCATCGTTGCGGCGGCCGGCAATGACAGCAGCCGCGACTCCGCCGGCGAATTCGTCACCAGCGCCTGCCCGCCCGCCTCCTCCGACAAGGTCATCTCTGTCGGTTCAATTGATCCTGATTCGACCGGAACGGGCTACCGCGTGTCCAGCTTCTCAAACAGCAGCGTGGAGATCGTTGCGCCCGGACGCAACATCGTCTCAGCCGGCGTTGGAGGCGGGCTCAAGGCGATGAGCGGCACCAGTGTGGCCGCGCCGCATGTGGCCGGTGTTGCGGCGCTCTGGTGGCAGGCGGTCCGGCAGTCGGAGCTGCCCGCCAACGCGACTTTGGTGCGCGGCAAGCTGTTTGAGGGCGCGCGGAGCGTCGGTTTCGCCCCGGCCGTCCACCCGGCCGAACGCGGAGCCGGGCGGATCGTGGCGCCGCGGGACGGATTGGCAGTTTCCGCTCGCCCCGCGGCGGCGGCGGCTGAATGGCGTGACCAGCTCTGTCCGGAACACCTGGAAATCGGCGCGAAACTGGCTGCCGGCGCAATTGTGGAGCCGATTTCCGTCGGCGCCGAAGCCGCCAATACGGCGTTGTCACGTAGCCGGCGAAGCCTCAGCTAGGGGGTGTGTCACGCTTCAGCCACGCTGGGGCAGATTGAATAATGGCACTGGTCACCGAAAAACAAGGGATCCGGGCCATGAGTTTGAGTGAGACCAGCCATCTGGGCGACACAAAGCGTCTCGACGAGGTGAGGGCGAAGATCTTCTACTTGGCGAGCGACGTGGAGTCGGCCAGCGAGCCTGCCGCGATCATGCTTCGCGCGGTTGCGGAGTCGATTGTCGATGGGGCCGATCGCGCCGATCGGCTGAACGGGAATGCCGCCCTTAACGGCGTCGTATCCTCCCTCCGCTACGCCGGTGCGAACGGTATGCGCTAGCGCGTTTGTTGAGCACTGGCGTCGGTCTCAAATAAAACCGGAGCCGCCACGCGACCTGGCGGCCTGGTCCTGATGTGACGCATTGATGTCGCGGCCGCGGGTGCCCGGTGTCGCGCGTCAGGGAAGTCGGCGGAGCCGCTCCGTCAGGAGGTCGTAGAAGCCCTCATCGTCCACCGAGCGGACGAAATGGGCGTTATGCGGCCGATCCGTCACCCCCCAATAATCGACGACGGTCATCCCGTAAGTGTACTTGCCGTCCAGTTCCACCGACACGTTGACAGCGCGGCCTTCAAACAGGTCCGGCTGCAGCACATAGGCAATGACGCAGGGGTCGTGCAGTGGTCCGCCCGCTGATCCGTACTTCTCAATGTCGAACTTTTCAGAAAATGACAGCATGGCGGCGACGGCCGAGCCGCAGGAATTGCCCAGCGCGCGAATGTGCGCAAGCCGCTCTGGCGTGGTCAGCACGCGATGTGTGACATCGAGCGAAAGCAACGTGATGGGAATGCCGCTGCGCAAGACGATGTCGGCCGCCTGCGGATCGACGAAGACGTTGAACTCCGCCGCCGGCGTGATGTTGCCAACCTCGAAATAGGCGCCGCCCATGATCACCAATTCCTTTATCCGCGAGGCGATATCGGGCGCCTTGTTCAATGCGGCAGCAACATTGGTCAGCGGCCCGAGCGTGCACAGCGTAATGGAGCCCGGATCGCTGGCACCCAGACTTTCGACGAGAAAGTCCACCCCGTGCATGTCTTGAACCGCGATCTGCGGCTCCGGCAGATCCGGCCCGTCAAGGCCCGTTGGCCCATGCACATGCTCCGCCGTCACCAGTTCGCGCTGTCCAAGCGGGCGATCGCTTCCCGCATAGAGCGGAATGTCGGCACGGCCAGCGAGCTCCAGCACTTTCGCAGCGTTTGTGGTCGTCTTCGCCAGGTCGACATTGCCTGCCACGGTGACGACGGCGATCACCTCCAGCTCGTCCGGTGACGCAAGCGCCAGAAGCATGGCGACTGCGTCGTCCTGGCCGGGGTCGGTGTCGATGATGATTTTTCGGGGCATGGTCACAGGCGCTGCATTGTTGAGGGCAGGCCCCGATAGCACGGCCATTCGCGCCGGCACAGGGGTGTGCCGAAGCCGCCGAGATGCGGCCAACAGCCGGTACGGATTGATTCAGGCCAATGCTCTGGATTAAGCCCTATGTAGGACTCCCAACGCCTCAAGACGATGCGCGTTGCGCGCAGGCAGGAAAACGCAATCATGTCTTCATTCCCGAGGGGTTTTCACCAGATACGGATGGAGCTGGCGCGCGAGCCCGGCCATCCCGGAGGCAGCAACGCCACCGGATACGACCTGCTCGCGCCGCTTGATGAGGAGGCGCGGCTGTCGCCGGATGAATGGCGCGAGCACAAGGACCTTTGTCGTGTTCATCGGTTTCGCGAAGGCGAAGACGACATGGTCGGCAAGCTGGCGCGCAAGCCCGGCGGGACGTGGTTTTTCGATTATGACGAAGACACTGAGGACGACGACGAACTGGCGCATCGCTTGGGCGAAGAGCGTTTCGTGATCGGCGAATACGTATCGGTGCGCGACGAGAACGGCGACATGCATACCTACCGCGTTGTCTCCGTGCGCGAGATGTGATTGCGCTATAGCCAGCCCAGGACGTGCTGAAACACCTCTCGCCCGGCGATCCACACCGCACCCGACACCAGGATCGTCGCGCCGGCGCTGACCAGCGCACAGGCCCAGCCAAAGGTCGCCGCAAAGCCGTCGCGCTGCAGAAGCGCCAGCGAGAACGCGGCAATCGACAGCCCCGAGAGAAAGTTGGCAAGCGGTATGGGAAGCGCGATCAGAATGGCCAGGATCAGACAGCTCAATCCGATCAGCCGCGTTCCGATGTTGCCGAACATGAAAAGCAGCCGCGGCGCAAGCAGCCGCTCAGCACGGCGGAGATAGGGCCGCGTCAGTTCTACGGTCTTGCGAAACATGCTCTGCGTCAGCGACCGCCGCCTGATTGTGTGCGGCAGCCACACCGTCTTGCGGCCGATGGCCAATTGCCCGGCGACCAGGATCAGCGGCAGCCCGAAGAGGGCGGAGACGCCAGGCGGCAGCAACACCAGGTTCGGCACGGCGAGGATGAAGAGCAAGGCGCCGAAGCCGCGATCGCCAAAGACCTCCAGGAGCCGCGCAACCTCGATACGCTCTTCGCTGTCCTGCACCAAGCGCTGCAGTACGGTGGAAAGGCGGAGCCGGTGCCGGGCGTTCGCGGCCATCGGCTGAGCCTATGCTCCACGAATCACGACAGGACGATGTCGCTTGGACGTGGCGCTAAAGCTCCGCTCGTGCCCGTTCCCTGAGGACCCGGCGGATCACCTTGCCGGTCGTGGTTAGAGGCAGGGCGTCGAGAAACGCCACTTCGCGCGGATATTCGTGCGCCGCAAGGCGCGTGCGCACATGATCGCGCAGCGCCTCCGCCAGCGCGTCGCTCGGCGTCGCGTCCGGCTTCAGAACGACATAGGCCTTGACGATCTCGGTGCGCTCCGAGTCGGGCTTGCCGACCACGCCGGCGGCCTGCACCGCCGGATGACCAAGCAGGCAATCCTCAACCTCGCCCGGCCCGATGCGATAGCCGGCAGACGTGATGATGTCGTCGTCGCGCCCGACGAATTGCAGCCAGCCATCGGCGCTTCTGCGGCCAAGATCGCCGGTAATCAGCCAATCGCCGACGAATTTTTGCGCCGTCGCCTCCTCGTTGTTCCAGTAGCGCAGAAAGCCGACGGGGTCCGGCCACCGCACGGCGATCGATCCGAGTTCGCCAGCCGGTGCAATCGTCCCGTCGGCGTCGATAATCTCCACATCATGACCGGGCACCGCGCGGCCCATCCATCCGGGGCGCGCATCCATGAGCGCTGCGCAGGACGAGACGATCATGTTGCATTCCGTCTGGCCGTAGAATTCGTTGATCGACACACCGAAGACGCGGCGCCCCCAATCCAGAAGCTCCGCGCCGAGCGTCTCGCCGCCGCTGGCGACGCTGCGCATATCGAGCCGCCACCGCGCCTCCGCGTCGGGCACCGCCCTCATCACTTTCAGCGCGCTCGGCGGCAGGAAGGCGTTGCGCACGCCATGGCGCTCCATCAGCTCGAACGCAGCCTCGCCGGTGAACTTCAGGAAGCGATGCGTCACCACCGTGACGCCGTGATGGAGCGCCGGCAGAAGCACGTCGATCAACCCGCCGATCCACGCCCAATCCGCCGGCGTCCAGATTTTGTCGCCGGCGCGCGGGAAGAAGCCGTGGCTCATCTCAACGCCCGGCAGATGGCCGAGCAACACACGATGCGCATGCAGCGCACCTTTCGGCTGACCGGTCGTGCCCGACGTATAGATGATCAGCGCCGGGTCGTCGGCGCGTGTGACCACCGGCTCGAACGCCTCCGATTGCTGCGTCAGCGCGGCCTGAAGGTCGATCGCATCGCCATGCGCGCCATCGGTGCAGATGATCGTCCTCAAGTCGGGCAGTGTTGAACGGATGTCTTTGAGCTTCTCAACGCCCTCCGCATCCGTCACAACGGCGCGCGTGCCGGAATCCGCCAAGCGATAATGCAGAGCGTCCGGGCCGAACAACGTGAAGAGCGGTACGGCGATCGCGCCAAGCTTGTAGATTGCGATATGGCCCACTGCGGTATGCAGCGATTGCGGAAGGAGGATCGCGACGCGGTCGCCGCGCTCGACGCCATTGGCGCGGAGCAGATTGGCGAGACGGTTCGACAGGCCCTTCAGATCAGCGAAGCTGTAGCGAGACACCACGCCGGACGGCAGCACCCATTCAAGTGCGACGCGGTCCGGCTCTGCGTCGGCCCACTTATCGGAGACATCGACGCCGATATTGTAGCGCTCCGGGATATCCCAGCGGAACCGTTTCAGCACCTCGTCATAGGTTGCGCCATCCGGGAGCAAGGCGGGTCCCTCAGAGCCTATTTAAAAAAGTCAACCGCACGGCGGGCGGCCGGATCACCAGACGTCGGCTCGCGCCAGCATGGTCGGTCCCGGCTCTGAAATCAAAGAACAAGAGCCCTGACCGGCCTTCTCCTGGCAGGCGGCCGTCTGACCGGCCATCGACAACGCGCCCGGGCAGCATTCTCAACGGGCCCTTAGATGCAGCGGCCGCCATCGACCTCCATGGCAACGCCGGTGATCATGCTCGCCTCGTCGGAGCACAGAAACGCGGCGGCGTTGCCGAGGTCTTCAGGCGTGGAGAAGCGACCGAGCGGAATGGTCGCCAGGAACTTCGCGCGGATCTCCGGCGTGTCCTCGCCCATGAAGGTCGCCAGAAGCGGGGTCTCGCCGGCGACGGGGCTGAGCGCGTTGACACGGATGCCGTCACCCGCGAGCTCCACCGCCATGGACCGTGTCGCCGTGATCACCCAGCCCTTGGTGGCGTTGTACCAGGTGAGGCGCGGGCGCGGGCTGACACCGGCCGTCGACGCCATGTTGAGTATGACGCCGCCGCCCGCCGCCTTCATGCGCGGTACGATGTGTCGCGCCGCAAGATAGATAGACTTGGCATTGACGGCAAAGAGACGGTCGAACTCGTCCTCGCCAAGCGCCTCCATCGGCTGCGGCAGATGGCCGATGCCGGCATTGTTGACCAGGATATCGATGCCGCCGAAGGCGACGGCCGCGTGCGCGATCATGGCTTCCGTACTGGCGGACTCAGAAACGTCAACCTGCACCGCGGCGGCCTTCGGCCCAAGGCTTTCCGCCAGCGCCTGGGCGCCCTCGTGATCAATGTCGGCGATGAGAACATGCGCGCCCTCGGCGACGAATTTTTTGGCGATGCCGGCGCCAAAGCCCGACGCGCCGCCGGTCACGATCGCCTTCTTTCCTTCAAGCCGCATGCCCACGCCCTCCCGATAACGCTCTATCCATGCCGCGCTGCAACGGTCTTCAACACGGAGAAGCCGTAGAGCGCTTCAAATCCCTTTTCCCGCCCGTGGCCGGACTTGCCCATGCCACCGAAGGGCAGCTCCACGCCGCCGCCCGCGCCGTAATTGTTGATGAAAACCTGGCCGGCGCGGATCGCCTTGGCCATGCGGAACTGGCGCGCGCCGTCATTGGTCCACACGCCCGCCACCAGGCCGTAAGGCGTCCCGTTGGCGATGGACACGGCTTCCGCCTCGTCGTCGAACGGAATGACGACTTGCACCGGCCCAAAAATCTCCTCCTGCGCCAAGGCATGATCGGCATCCACGTCGGCGATCAAAGCAGGCGGCATGTAATGTCCGCCGCTTGGCGCGTCATCGACGATCGCCCCTTCCGCAACGATGCGCGGCCGGTTGGCGCGCCCCATGGCGAGATAGGAGTCTACGCGCGCCTTCTGCCGCTCCGAGATCAACGGCCCGACATCGAGATCGCTCAGCGCCGGGCCGACACGGAGCGCGCGATAAGAATCCGACAGCCGCGCCAGCAATTCATCGTGGATGCGCGTCTCAACGACGACCCGTGAAGCGGCGGAGCATGTCTGGCCGGCGTTCTGAATGCCGGCTTTGACGAGGAAGGGCAGGGCGGCGTCGATGTCGGCATCGGCGAACACCACCTGCGGCGACTTTCCGCCAAGCTCCAGTGTCACCGGCACGACATGGCTGCCCGCCGCCGCCTGCACGGCGCCGCCGACCTCTACGGAGCCGGTGAAGGAGATGTGGTCGACGCCTGGATGCGCCGCGAGTGCTGCGCCGGCCTCTTCGCCAAGCCCCGGCACGACATTGAGCGCACCGGCCGGCAGCCCGGCCTCCTCCGCGATGCGAGCGAAGGCCAGCGCTGTCAAAGACGCGTCCTCTGCCGGCTTCAGTATCGCGGCGTTGCCCATGGCAAGTGCGGCGCCGACGCTTCGTCCGATGATCTGCATCGGATAGTTCCACGGGATGATGTGGCCGGTCACACCATGCGGCTCGCGCAGCGTGAAAATTGTATAGCCTTCAAGGTAGGGGATGGTCGCGCCGTGCACCTTGTCGGCCGCGCCAGCATAGAATTCCATGTAGCGCGCCAGCGCCACGGCATCGGCGCGCGCCTGGGTGAGCGGCTTGCCCACATCGCGCGCCTCAAGCTCGGCCAGCATGTCGAGCTGCTCCGTCACCAGCGCGCCGATGCGCGCCAATAGACGGCCGCGATCCACCGCCGTCGCCCGTCCCCACGCGCCGGACAGCGCTGCGCGCGCTGCTGCGACCGCGCGGTCGATGTCGTCGCCGCCGCCGCGGGCAATCGCTCCGAAATGGCGGCCGGTCGATGGGTCTTCCACAGGCAGCGTTTCGCCGGCTGCGGTATTCACCCATTTGCCGCCGATCAGAATCGTTTCGCTTTCAAAGGGGATCATTGCGCCTCCAGCCCCGCCTGGCGGGCGGCGAGCGCGCGCTCCAGATTGGGCGTCGCCGCCAACAAGGACTGCGTATAGGGATGCGCCGGGTTGGCAAAGACCTCTTCCGTCTCTCCCTGCTCGACGATCCGGCCGTCCTGCATGATGACGACGCGGTCGGTGATGGCGCGCACCACGGTCAGGTCATGCGAGATGAAGAGGTAGGACACGTTGAGGCGGTCGCTGAGATCGGCGAGAAGGTCGAGAATCTGCGCCCGGATCGACACGTCGAGCGCCGACACCGCCTCGTCGAGCACAATCAGCGACGGCTGCGTGATGAGCGCCCGCGCGATCGCTAGGCGCTGCCGCTGGCCGCCGGAGAATTCGTGCGGATATTTGTCGGCGTCGGAGGCCTGCATGCCGACGGCTACAAGAGCCTCCTCCACGCGCTGCCGGCGCTCCGCTCCGCTGAGCTTTCCTTCGTCGAGATGAAAGGGCTCCGCCACCAGCCGCGCCACTTTGTGTCGTGGGTTGAAGCTGCCATAGGGGTCCTGGAACACGGCCTGGATATGGCGGCGGAGCGCCTGCCGCTCAGGGCCGCGGCTCTCCAGAAGATCGGCGCCGTCTAAAATCACCGTGCCGGCTTTCGGCGCGTCGAGCGCCAGGACGACGCGAGCGAGCGTTGACTTGCCACTGCCGGATTCGCCGACCAGCCCGACATTCTCGCCGCGGCGAATGGTGAAGCCCACATCATCCACCGCGCGGAAGCTGGCGGAGCGGCGAAAGAGCTGCCGCGGCCCCTGGCGATATTCCTGCACGACACCCTTCGCATCGAGGATGGGGGCATCATGACCTTCGCTTGCCTGCAGTCGCCTTTGCCGGCGCGAAACGTAAGTCGAGGCGGCGCGCAGCATGCGCGAATAGGGGTGCTGCATGGCGCGGAAGAGCGAGACCGTCTCGCCGCTTTCCACCACCGCGCCGTCCTTCATGATAGCGATGCGGTCGGCCATCTCCGCAACGATCGCCAGATCGTGGCTGATGAGGATGAGGCTCGAACCGTCCTCCGCCACGAGCCGTTTCAACAGATCGAGGATGCGCGCCTGCGTGGTGACGTCGAGCGCCGTCGTCGGCTCGTCGGCGATCACGAGTTTGGGCTTCAGCACGATCGCCATGGCGATGACAACGCGCTGGCGCTGTCCGCCGGATAGTTCGTGCGGATAGCGGGAAAGCGGAAAGCGCGTTGCGGGAAGTCCGACGCGGTTCAGCGTTTCCTGCGCGAGATCGTATGCCTCGCGCGGCGACACATAGCCGTGCACACGCACGGCCTCCGCCACCTGATCGCCGATGGTCTTCAGCGGATTGAGCGCGCTCATAGGTTCCTGGAAGATCATCCCCATGGCGCGCCCGCGCCGCTCGCACATCTCAGCTTCGCTGAGCGCCGAGAGCTCCTCGCCGTCCAGCGCGATGCGCCCGCTGACCGTGCTCCCATGCGGCAGCAGCCGCATGATCGACAGCGCCGTCAGCGATTTGCCGGAGCCGGATTCGCCGACAATGCCCAGCGCTTCGCCCTGGCCGAGCGTGAGCGAGACTTGCCTGAGGATCGGCACTCTGCCGATCGTGAGGTTGAGCTTGTCGACTTGGAGCAGGCTCATGCCGTCGACCGCTCCCGCCGAAGCCGTGGGTCGAGCATGTCGCGAAGCCCGTCGCCCAGGAGGTTGAGGCCAAGCACGGTGATGACGATGGCCAGCCCCGGAAAGATCGCCACATGCGGCGCGAACGCAAACATGGTCTGCGATTCCGACAGCATACGGCCCCAGCTCGACATGGGCGGCTGCGTGCCGAGGCCGACATAGGAGAGGGCGGCCTCCGCCAGGATGCCGAGCGAGAACTGGATCGTCGCCTGCACGACGAGGATGTTCGCCACGTTGGGGAGGATGTGCTCGATGGAAATGAGGGCGGAGCCCTTGCCGGCGACGCGCGCCGCCAGCACGTATTCGCGCGTCCACAAGGACAGCGCCGCGCCGCGCGTCACGCGCGCGAAGACCGGTATGTTGAAAATGCCGATGGCGATGATGGCGTTGATTGCGCCCGGTCCGAGAAGCGCGGTGATCATGATGGCGAGAAGCAGCGCCGGAAACGCGAAGACCAGATCGTTGACCCGCATGATGACATCGTCGAGCCAGCCGCGTCGCGCCGCGGCAAAGAGGCCGAGCGGTACGCCGATTCCAACGCCGATCCCCACGGCCACCAGGGCAACGAGGATGGAATTGCGGGCGCCGACCATGATCATCGACAGCACGTCGCGTCCATAAAGGTCCGTGCCGAACCAGTGCGCGCCGGCGGGCGGCTTGAGTCTCTCCGCGATGGGCAGCGGCGTCGGGTTGGGGTCGTGCGGCGTCCACACCACGGAGAGAAGCGCAATCGCGATGATTCCGAGCGTGATCGCCGCGCCGATGACGAGGCTGAGATGCTGCGCGCGCCAACGGCCGCGTTCCTGCCGTGGCAGGTCGGTGAGCGGTTCCATGCTCATGGCGCGCGTCGCCGAAGCCGTGGGTCGATCGCCGCATAGGCGAGATCGACCGTGAAGTTGACGATAACGACGGCGGCGACGAGCAGCAGCACGACGCTTTTCACGACGATCAGGTCGCGCTGCGCAATCGCTTGAAAGATCAGCCGACCGAGTCCCGGCAGGAAGAAGACGTTCTCGATGATGATCGCGCCGGCGAGCAGGAACGAGAATTGCAGGCCGATGATCGTCATCACCGGGATCAGTGCATTGCGCACTGCGTGGTGGCGGATCGCCTGCCCGGAGCTCAAGCCCTTGGCCCGCGCCGTGCGGATGAAATCCTCATGCAGTGTGTCGAGCAGCGCGGAGCGCATGACGCGGGCCAGGATGGAGGCCTGCGGCAGGGCCAGCGCTACCGCCGGCAGGATCAGCGACCTCATGCCGATCAGGATACCGGCATCCCATCCGGGAAAGCCGCCGGCTGAGAACCAGCGCAGCCCGACGGAGAAGGCAAGCACCAAGAGCATGGCGAACCAGAAATTCGGGATCGCGATGCCGAGCTGCGTTGCCCCCATGATCATTGCATCGACAACGGAGTTACGCTTCGCCGCGGCGATGATACCGACCGGGAAGGCGATGATGATGGCGAGCGCCAATGCCATCAGCGCCAGAGGCACGCTGACCCATAACCGGTCGGCAATCAGCTCACGAACGGGGACGCGATAGGTGTAGCTCAGCCCGAAATCGCCGACGAAGAACCCGCCGACCCAATTCAAGTAGCGCTGCAGCACCGGCTCGTTCAGGCCGAGCTGCTCGCTGAGCGCCGCAACGGCCGCCGGATCGGCGTTCAGCCCCAGCATGTAGGCCGCCGGGTCGCCCGGCAGGACCTCCATCACAACGAAGATGACGATGCTCGCGGCGAAGAGCGTGGCGGAAAGCGAGACGAGGCGTTGGGCGACGAACGATCCCATCAATCCGCAGAAGATGCCTCGCCCTGGGCCTTGCCGAACGGCGCCGCGTCTTCACCGGCGGTGCGGCCGCGCTCCGAATAACCTCCCCCTTGAGGGGAGGTCGAAATGCGAAGCATCCGGGCAAAGCCAGGATGCTTGCGCATTTCGGGAGGGGGGCGGCGGCCGAACGGTCGGGGAACGACGCTCACCCCTCCCCGAAGCCGGCTTCGCCCTACAGGCTCAGTCGGCTTCGACCCTCCCTCAAGGGGAGGGTTAGGGGTATCGCGTCCTTTCGCCATCATGATGCGCGGAGGCGTGGCATCTGACGGTCGGCGCAGCGCTCTCTTCGTCGCGTCAATCCTCCCAATAGGCGCCGGTGAGGTCGTTGGCCTGCACCGGCGCATTGGCCCAAAGACCTTTCAGCTTGGCGTTCCACACCCCCGCCTTGGCGAGTTCAAAGAGAAACACGTTGACCGCGTCGTCGGTAATCCGCCGTTGCGCGTCCTGGAAGAGTTCCGTCCGCCGCGCCGGATCAGTCGTGTTGTTGAGCTCCGTCATGATCGCCTTGAAGGCATCGGAATGGTAGTCGAAGTAGTAATCGTCGCGGGCGTAGATGCCGATATCCATCGGCTCGGTGTGCGAGACGATGGTGAGGTCGTAATCCTTGCCCTTGAACGGCTCTGCGATCCATTGCGCCCATTCCAAGTTCTCAATCTCGGCGGTGACGCCGATTGCGGCCAACTGCTGCTGGATGATCTCGCCGCCGCGGCGCGCGTAGGAGGGCGGCGGCAGCTTGAGCGAGACGGTGAGGCCGTCGCCGTGGCCGGCTTCCGCAAGCAGCGCGCGTGCCCGTTCCGGATCGTAGGGGTACTGGCTGGTTAGGTCGACATAGGCCGGGTGATGCGGGGCGAAATGCGTGCCGATCGGCGTGCCGTAGCCGAACATGGCACCATCGATCACCGCCTGCCGATCGATGGCGTGCGCAAGCGCCTGCCGCACCTTGATGTCGTCGAAGGGTGCGCGGCCGTTGTTGATCGCCAAGATGGTCTCGCCCTCCGTTGAGCCGACAACCACGGAGAAGCGCGGGTCGGCCTCAAACTGCGCCAGCGTCTCCGTCGCCGGAAAGATCGGGAAGGCGTCCACGTCCTCCGCCATCACCGCTGCGAAGGCGGCGGTCGGGTCGGAGATGAACTTGAATGTTGCCTTCTCAAGCTGAGCGGGCTTACCCCAATAATCGGGGTTCCGGACAAGTTCGACACGGTCGCCCTGCACCCAGTCGGAGAACATGAACGGTCCCGTGCCGACCGGCCGGGTCGCATTGTCGGCGGCCGTCTCCTGCGCGACGATGACGGCGTCGCCCCAGCCTATATTGAAGAGGAAGGCGCCCTCAAGACGCGACAGCGTGACCTTGACGGTGAGCGCATCGACGGCCTCCACGGAATCGATCGCCGCGAACAGAGCCTTCTGCGCGTTTGTGGAATCCTCCGCGCGCGCGCGGTCAAGCGAGAACTTGACGTCCTCGGCGTCAAACGCGGTGCCGTCGTGGAAGGTCACGCCATCGCGAAGATTGAACGTGTAGACGAGCCCGTCGTCCGAGATGTCCCAAGAGGCGGCGAGCGCCGGCAGTACGCTGCCGTCGGCGCCGATACGTGTGAGGCCTTCAAAGACGTTGGCGTAGACGACCTCATCAATAGCGGCTGCGGCGCCGCCCGTCGGATCGAGATTGGGCGGCTCAAGCTGCATGCCGATTGTCACGTCGGTCCTGGCCGCTAATGCGGCGTGCGGGGCAAGGCCCGCCAGAAGAGCGACGGCAAGTGCCGCCAAGCCCAACGATTTGCCCAACGCTCGTCTCATGACCGTCTCCCTTCGTTTCTGCCGGATCGGCCTCACATGCTCCCGAAGAGCAGATGATGGGTGGCCAGACACATGATCTTAGCGGAATCCACCATGTCGTCGATGACCACATATTCATCCGGCTGATGCGCCAAGTCGAGAATGCCGGGGCCGTAGGCGATGCAATCCTGGATACGGCCGATGCGATCGATGTGTTTTTGATCGTAAGTGCCCGGCGACACCACATAATCCGGCGCGCGGCCGAGCACGGACTCAACCGCCGAAGCGAGGGAGCGCACAACCGGCGCGTTGCGCTCCGTCATGGTCGGCAGCACGTCCCACAGATCGCGCAGTTCGTAGCGGAATCGCGGCCGTGCTGCCGCCAGCCGCTCAAGCAGGCTGCGCACCTCGTCCTTCACGGCCGCCAGATCCTCCTCAATCAGGAAGCGCCGGTCGATCACGATGCGGCAGGAATCGGCGACGCAGGCAGCAGGAAAGCCGGAATGGCCTTCAGCCAGCCCCCCATGCACGGAATTGACGTTCATCGTGGAATGCCGCGCGCCATCCGGCACGACCGGCATGTCGGTGCGACGGCCGGCAAGCGCGGGATAAAGCTCCGCCTCAAAGGCGCTGAGCACAGCCCCCATATGGCGGATGGCGCTATCGCCAAGGAACGGCATGGAGCCATGCGCAATCCGGCCCTTGGTCTCAATCTCCGCCCACCAGGCGCCGCGATGGCCGAGGCAGATGCGGTCCTTGTTGAGCGGCTCGGGGACAATGACGTGGTCGACGCGCGGCTTGGCGAGAATGCCTTTCTCAGCGAGATGGGCAACGCCGCCATAGCCGCCGGATTCCTCGTCCGCCGTGCCGGAAACTTCGATCGCGCCGTCATGCTCGGGGAAGAGATCGATGAACGCCTCAATGGCGACAATGGCGGCGGCGATTCCGCCCTTCATGTCGCAGGCGCCGCGCCCAAAGATCTTGCCGTCCATGACCTCTGCGGCGAACGGATCGACGCTCCAGCCGGCGCCGGTCTCCACGACATCGATATGCCCATTGAAATGCACGCAGGCGCCGGGTGCACGACCCTCGCGCCGCGCCACGACGTTCCAGCGCGGATTTTGCTCGCTGTCGCCCGGCGCGCCCTCCGCACGCACGAACGTTGCTTCAAAGCCGCGCGGCTGAAGGCGCTTGGCGATCAGCTCGCAGCATTCGCGGTAGCCGTCGCCCGGCGGATTGATCGTCGGCAGGCGCACCAGACCGCGCGTCAGCGCCACCAAGTCGTCGCGGCGGCTGTCGATGGCGCGGCCGATGGCGTCCAGCACGAAGAATGTCCCACGAAAAGAGGTGCAAGGCGCTTGGCCTTGCACCCGGATCGACCTCCTTTGTAGTCGCTCGCGGCGTCGATCGGCAACGCCGCCTGACGCATTGAATTGTCGCGCGTCCGCGTCAGGCCAGAGCGACCGTCGGTTGCCGCCGCAGGCCGACGAACTGCAGCTCGGCAAATCCCGCCACGACGATCGCCTGAATGATCACAAAGGCCATGCCGAGCGTCGTCGGCGCGAGCCAGCCGGTGAACAGGACCGCAATGCTGGCGACGGCCCAGCCGGCATTGGCGATGAGGATTGCCCAGACCAGCGGCACCGGCGCTTCGCGCCGGCTGGCGGCAAACGCGACCGTTGCGCTGAAGGGAACGAAGAGCAGCCCGCAGACGAAAAGAAGTGCCTGCGGCAGGCCGTGCAGGCCGGAAAGCACGCCCGCGCCGACGATCAGGGTCAAGGCGGAGAGGCCGCTGACGGCTGCGTCCGCGAAAAGCGCGCCGCGCAGGAGCGGGCTGGTGGGGATTGTGTGCATGATCGGTCTCCGAGGTTGCGGTCAAAATGTGCCCACATCCTTGGCGCGTCGCCGCATCAAGTCGATTACCTCACAGGTAATGGAGATGATCACGCCGCTGCTTTATTGAGGCGACATGTCCGCAGTGGAGCCGGTCGGCAATCTCTTACGCGAATGGCGCAAGCGCCGGCGCCTGAGCCAGCTCGATCTGGCCTTGGACGCCGATATCTCGCCGCGTCATTTGAGCTTTGTGGAGACCGGTCGCGCGCAGCCCTCCCGCGATGTCGTGCTCAGCCTCGCCGACCGTCTCGACGTGCCGCTGCGCGAACGCAATATCCTTCTGACGGCCGCCGGCTACGCACCCGTTTACGCAGAGCGCAAGATCGACGATCCGGCATTGTCGGCCGCTCGCGCCGCCGTGGATCTCGTGCTGAAGGGTCACGAACCCTATCCCGCAATCGCCGTGAACCGGCACTGGGACCTGGTGGCAGCCAACAACGCCATTGCGCCGCTGATGGCCGGCGCGGACCCGGCTCTACTTGAGCCGCCGCTCAATGTGTTGCGCCTCAGCCTTCATCCGCAGGGCATCGCCCCGCGCATCGCCAACCTTGTGGAATGGCGAACGCATATTCTGAGCCGCCTCCGTCAACAGGTTGAGCTGACGGCCGATCCGGTTCTGCTGGCCTTGCTGGAGGAACTGAACGCCCTGCCGGCGCCTGCCAGCCCGGGGCCTCCGCCGGCCTTGCAGGATTATGGTGGCGTTGCGATCCCGCTGCGCTTCGTGACCGACACCGGGATCCTGTCCTTCATCGGTACGACGACGATTTTTGGAACGCCGATCGACGTGACGCTGTCGGAGCTGGCGGTTGAGTCCTTCTTCCCCGCCGACGCCGAAACCGCGGCGGCGCTCAGAGCCATGTTTGAAAGATCAACCTGACGCCCGATAATCAGACATTCGCTCGCGCCAGAATGGTCGGTCCTGGCTCTGAAACTAAAGAACAAGAGCCATTAGCCGGCCTTTCCCCGGCAGGCGGCCGTCTGATCAGCTACCGACAGGGGGTGGGCAGTGTTCTCAAATGGGCTCTCAGAGCCATGGCCGGCAAGGAGGCGACGTCCCCCTCCCGGCACCTGTCAGGCATGTTCGCGAAGCGCGTCGGCGATCTCCGCGACCACCCGCTTCAGCTCGGCGACATCGGCCTCAAGCTTGTCCATCCGTTCCGGCAGTCCCGACTCGCCGGCCTCGCGCTTCGCAGTGGCGTTTTCAAACGCAACGCCGATGTCGCGACTGCTTCGGCGCTTTATGACGGCGTGATGCGTTTGCTGCTTCTTCTCGATAAAGAGGTCGAACTGATCGGGCAGAGCGATGTCGCCGCTCAGCTCAAGTCGTGCACCGCTCTCTGAGATGTCGCGGAGCAGGCACGGCACCCGCATCAATCCGTCATTGTAACGGATTTCCGCTTTCAGTACGGTTTTGGTCCGCGGGGACGAACGATGTTCCACGGCCTGCACTCCATTCGACGGCCTGCGTCTGCAAAACTGGAGCGGGGAGCTGGAATCGAACCAACGCCTCCAAGGTGGAACCTCGACGCTCTGCCGTTGAGCTATCCCCGCAACTTACTTCAAGATTTAAGATATCTCGTTGCATCTCCGAGGGACGCTAGCAGGTGACGGTTAAGGATCAGTGCTTGCTTAAGGTTCTGCCGTTGGCGTTGTCGTGCAGAGTGGCGCAGTTGCCAGCGCTAGGCGGCCGCGATAGAGAATTTGTTATGGTTTCCAGGCAAAAAGCCTCATGAGCGCCCTTCTGAAGGACCGCGCCACTGGCGAGGCCGCGCACGATTCGACTGTCGAGGCGCTGATGCACCGCATCGGCGAGGAGGCGCGCGCCGCCGCAGCGATACTTGCCACCGCATCGACCGCAGCGAAGAACGAAGCGTTGCGCGCCGCCGCTGCCGCGCTGCGGTGTGGCGAGACGGACATCCTCGCTGCCAACCGGGATGATGTTGCAGCGATGCAGACAGCCGGAACGTCGGCCGCCTTGATCGATCGTGGCACGCTTGATCCCGCACGGCTGGACGGCGTGGCGCAGTCGCTGGAGGCGATCGCCGATCTCGAAGACCCGGTCGGCGCGGTGATCGCTGAATGGGATCAGCCGAGCGGGCTTCATGTTGAGCGCGTGCGCACGCCACTCGGCGTCATCGGCATCATCTTTGAAAGCCGACCCAATGTGACTGCTGATGCCGGTGCGCTCTGCCTCAAAGCCGGCAATGCGGTGATCCTGCGCGGCGGCTCAGATGCGCACAGGACATCGACCGCCATCCACGCCTGCCTCGTCGCCGGGCTGAAGGCAGCCGGGCTGCCGGAGCACGCCATCCAGCTCGTGCCGACCACCGACCGTGCGGCTGTGGGCGCCATGCTCGCCGGCCTGAACGGCGCCATCGATGTCATTGTCCCGCGCGGCGGCAAGGGGCTGATTGAGCGCGTCCAGCGCGAGGCGCGCGTGCCGGTCTTCGCGCATCTGGAAGGCGTATGCCACGTCTATGTGCATGCGCCGGCGAACCTGGAGATGGCCAAGGCGATCGCCGTCAACGCAAAGATGCGCCGCACCTCCATCTGCGGCGCCGCGGAGACGCTGCTTGTCGACAAAGCGCTTGCCGAGACGCACCTCCGTCCCATCCTCGAGGCTTTGATGGCGGCCGGCTGCACCATTCGCGGCGACGAGGCGACGCGCGCCGCCCTGCCGTCGGCGGAGCCAGCGAGCGAGGACGATTGGTACACCGAATATCTCGACGCCACGATCGCCGTGCGCGTCGTCGACGGGCT
This sequence comes from Afifellaceae bacterium, assembly GCA_028281235.1. Classification (GTDB taxonomy): domain Bacteria; phylum Pseudomonadota; class Alphaproteobacteria; order Rhizobiales; family Afifellaceae; genus DASWJZ01. The sequence continues at coordinate 77,861 of JANQKG010000027.1, forward strand.
CGACGCGGCGATCCGCCATGTCGCGACCTACGGCTCGCATCACACCGAAGCCATCGTCACCGAAGACAAGGCGGCGGCGGAGCGCTTCATGGCGGAACTGGACTCCGCCATCTTGCTCCACAACGCATCGACCCAGTTTGCCGATGGCGGCGAGTTCGGCATGGGCGCGGAGATCGGCATCGCCACCGGCAAGCTGCATGCGCGCGGCCCCGTCGGCGTAGAGCAGCTCACCAGCTTCAAATACCGCGTGCGCGGCACCGGCCAGACGCGCCCTTGAGTTCTTCTGGCCCGAGGCCGAGCCGTATCTTTGCTGGTCTGCCGCCGCATGGCGATGGACAGGCCATCGGCCTGATGGGCGGCTCGTTCGATCCGCCGCATGAGGGGCACAGAGAGATCAGCATCCGCGCGCTCACGCGCCTTCGCCTCGACTGCCTCTGGTGGATGATCACGCCCGGTAATCCGCTCAAGGACAACGCCGCATTGCCGCCGCTTGAAGATCGCATGCGCCGCGCCGCATCCATTGCTGCGCACCCGCGGATCGTGATCTCCGGCGCCGAACAGGTGTTCGCCACGCACTACACGGCAGCGCTGGTGTCGCGCCTGCGGCGGCGGCGCCCTTCGGTGCGGTTCGTCTGGATCATGGGGAGCGATAACCTTGCCGCGTTTCACAGATGGGCGAGCTGGCGCGCGATCGCGCAATCTCTGCCGATCGCCGTGATGAGCCGGCCCGGCGCGCTCGCCGCGCCACTTTCCGCGCGCGCAGCCCAGGCGCTCCGCGACGCCCGCGTGGACGAAAACGACGCGCCGACCCTGGCCCGTCGCCGCCCGCCGGCCTGGGTCTATATCGGCACGCCACGGTCGCACGCCTCTTCGACGGCGCTCCGCCGGGCGCACGGAACGTCTTGAAACCTTTATGGGCGGGACCTTATCTTATGGCGTGCGTTATGCACTGTGATTCGCCAGTGGAAAGGTGATCCAACGAAAGGGGATCAAGCACTGTCTGAGATGACCCGCAGCGAAGAAGGATCGTCCTTGAGTACTCCTTCTGCGGCCTCCCTGTTAGCTGCCAATGCGTCCGGGGAAGCTTTGAAAGCCGTCCTCACGAGCCTGGATGATGCCAAGGCGGAGGACATTGTCACCATCGACATCCAGGGCAAATCGGCGCTCGGCGACCACATGATCGTGGCCACCGGACGCTCGCACCGCCATGTCGGGGCGATTGCCGATCGCCTGGTCACCGACCTGAAGCAGGCGGGACACGGCCCGGTACGGGTGGAGGGACTGCCGCATTGCGACTGGGTGCTGATCGACGCCGGCGACCTGATCGTCCATATCTTCCGCCCGGAGGTGCGCGCGTTCTACAACATTGAGAAGATGTGGGCGGCGGAGCCCTACTCGGAGCGGCGCGCCCACGCCTGAGGGCGGATGGACATCGATCTCCTTGCGGTGGGCCGGCTGAAGGCCGGGCCGGAGCGCGCGCTTTGCGACCGCTACCTTGAGCGCGCGCGCAGAAGCGGAAGCCGACTGGGCTTCCGGGCCTTCTCAGTGAGCGAGATCGCCGAATCGCGCGCCGCGCGCGGCGCGGACAGGATCGCCGACGAGGCGGAACGGCTAAACGGCTTAGCCGGCAAAGGTGGGAAGATCATCGGCCTCCATGCCGAGGGTGAACTCCTGACAAGTGAGAAGCTTGCGCGCACGCTTTCGCGTGATGCCGAAGCTGGTCAACCGCGCACGACCTTCGTCATCGGCGGCCCCGACGGGTTGGGTGAGGGGATCCTGGCAAATGCCGATTTCGTCTTGTCCTTCGGCCGCATGACCTGGCCGCACCAGCTCGTACGCGTGCTCTTGGCGGAGCAACTTTACCGTGCCATGACCATCCTTTCCGGCCACCCCTATCATCGGGCATAATGTTAAGCCTTTATTGGGCATAAGGACTGGATGGCGATTCGGCGAAAAAGCGTAATCGTCGGCCTCCTCCTTGCATCGCTGGCGGTTCCTCTTGGTGTTGCGCCGGAAGCGGCGGCCGAGGCAGAGCAGGCGCAGGAGGACGCTGAGGCGCGCAAGCAGGCGCGTGAGGCGGAGTTGGATGCGATCCGCCGGTCCATCGACCTCTCCACGCGCCGGCAGGAGGCGCTGCGCGACGAGATCGACGGGCTGGAGAAGGATCGCGCCTCGCTGAGCGCCGATCTTGTCGCCACAGGCAACCGGCTGCGCACGACCGAGGAGGGGATCGCCACAATTGAGGCGCGCCTCGACGAATTGCACGACAACGAGGACGCGGTTCGCAGCTCCCTGCTCAGTCGGCGCGATGTCATGGCCGAGGTGCTGATGGCGCTCCAGCGCATGGGCCGCACGCCGCCCCCGGCGATTCTCTCGCGGCCTGAGGACGCGCTCGCTGCGATCCGCGGCTCCATCCTGGCTGGCGCGGTGCTGCCCGACATTCGCATCGAGGCGGAATCGCTTGCCGCCGACCTCAAGGAATTGACGCAACTCACCGCCAGCATTGCGACGGAACGCGATGCGCTGCGCATCCGTTATCTGGAGCTTGGCGAAGAGCAGGCGCGCATCGACCTTCTGGTGGAAGCCAAGCAGGCGCAGGGTGAGCAGACCCAGGCTGCGCTGAAGGCGGAGCAGGACAAGGCCGCCTCATTGGCCGGTCAGGCCGATGGCCTGCAATCGCTCATCCAGAAGCTTGAGACGGAGGTGGCCGCCGCCGCCCGAGCGGCGGAGGAGGCTCGGCAGGCGGCCCTGACCACGGCGCGCGCCGACCGCAACGAGGCCGCGCGGCGGCTCGCCGACACCAGCCGCATCGCGCCGGCCATCAATTTCGTCGACGCCAAAGGCCTGCTGCGCTGGCCGGTGACCGGCGAGCGCATTCTCGGCTACGGCGAATCCGACGGCCTGGGCGGCGAATCTCAGGGCCTTTCCATTGCAACCCGTGCGGGAACCTCCGTGCTGGCGCCGGCCGACGGCTGGGTGGTCTATGCCGGGCCGTTCCGCTCCTACGGACAAGTGATCATTCTCAATGCCGGCGACGGCTACCATGTCGTGCTGGCGGGCATGGAGCGGCTCAATGCCGGATTGGGGCAGTTTGTGCTAAGTGGAGAGCCGATTGCAGCAATGGGCGAGACCAGGCTGGCCAGCGTCGGTGATATGGAACACACTTCTGCCCAGGCGATTCTCTATGTAGAATTCCGCAAAGACGGAACGGCAATCGATTCAACGCCCTGGTGGGCGCCGATGGATAGTGAGGTTAAAGGCGATGATGCGTAGGTTCGCGCTATTGGCCACCGGAGCCCTTCTGGGCGCGCTGGCCGCCGGCAGCGCCGCACAATATGGCGGCATCGGCGGCGCCACCGCTGCGGCGAACGACACCTACCGGCAACTCAACCTGTTCGGCGACGTATTTGAGCGCATCCGCGCCGACTACGTAGAGGAGCCGATTGACGAGAATTTGATCGAATCGGCCATCAACGGCATGCTGACCGGGCTCGACCCGCATTCCAGCTACCTCAACGCCAAAGATTATCAGGACATGCAGGTCCAGACCCGCGGCGAGTTCTTCGGGCTCGGCATTGAGGTCACGATGGAGAACGAGCTCATCAAGGTGATCTCGCCCATCGACGACACGCCGGCCGACAAGGCAGGCATCCTGTCCGGTGACCTGATCTCCTATCTTGACGACGAGCCCGTCCGCGGGCTGTCGCTGCGCGAGGCGGTGGAGAAGATGCGCGGGCCCGCGAACTCCTCCATCACGCTGACGGTGATCCGCGAAGGCGAGGATGAGCCCTTGAAGATCACCGTGGTGCGCGACGTGATCCGCGTCCAGTCCGTGCGGCATCGCGTGGAGGACGATATCGGCTATCTGCGCATCTCCTCCTTCAGCGAACAGACCATGGAGGGATTGGAGAAGGCGATCGACAAGATCGAAGCGGCCATTCCCGAAGACGATCTGAAGGGCTTCGTGCTCGACCTGCGCGGCAATCCCGGCGGTCTCCTGGATCAGGCGGTGCTCGTCTCCGACGCTTTCCTGCAGCGCGGTGAGATCGTCTCAACGCGCGGCCGCCACGCCAATGAGGTCCAGCGCTTCAGCGCCCGTGGCGGCGATCTGGTTGAGGGCGCTCCGGTCATCGTGCTGATCAATGGCGGCTCGGCTTCGGCTTCGGAGATCGTCGCCGGCGCTCTGCAGGATCATCGTCGCGCCACGCTGGTCGGAACGCGCTCCTTCGGCAAGGGCTCCGTGCAGACCATCATTCCGATTGGACGAAGCGGCGCTATCCGGCTTACCACGGCGCGCTACTACACGCCGTCTGGACGCTCCATCCAGGCCAAGGGCATCGACCCCGACATTGAGGTTCTGCCGAAGCTGCCGGAGGACTTGCAGGACTACGCGACGGTGACCGAGGCGGAGCTGCGCGGCCACCTTCTCGGCGAGGGCGAGGGCGAGGGCGAGGGCGAGGCGGCGCCGGCGGAGGAGCCCGTCGTGGGTACGGCTGAGGAAGCCGAGCCGACCGGCGAGAGCGAACCGCCGAGCGGCGCGCTCGCTGGTTATGTGCCAGACGATCCTGAGCTCGATGCGCAGCTGAACTACGCCTATGACCTTTTGCGGGGCGTACAGGTGAACGCGCGGTTCCCCGCAACCCCTGAGCAGGGTATACCTAACTGACGAATCACAGGCGCGGCTCAAGGCCGCGCCGCATCCGTCCGGTCGGTATCCTCCTCGGGGTTCGATGTCGCTGAACGACCTCAACCAGCCCCTGCACAAGAAGGCGCGCGAGCGCGCCGCGCGTCGTCGGCGCGCCGTTGTTGCGCCCGCACTGATCGGCGCGGCTTTGGTCGTTGCGGTGGTCGCTGCGTTCTGGATCGCCGTGGTTGACGATCCGGAGGGCGGTCGCGCCGTAGCGGTCGCGTCGATTGAGGATGCGTTGCCGGCGGCGACCGGCAGCCTGGCGACTGAGGACGGCGCGCCGCGCGCCCAGCCGGACGACGACGCTGCCACCGATCTCGCCGCACTTCCCGCCATTCCGCCGGCCGTCGGCGCCGACCCGAGCCTGATGGAGCGAACCGGTCTGGGGCCGCTGCCGCGCATCTCCCCGGACGGCCGCCGCCCGCGTGAGGTCTATGCGCGCCGTTCTGCAACGGTGCCGGAAGGCGTGCCGCGCGTCGTCATTGTGGTCGGTGGCTTGGGGCTCAGCCAGACGGCGACGCAGATCGCAATGGATACCTTGCCCGACGACATCACGCTGGCCTTTGCGCCCTACGGGTCAAGCCTGCAGCGTTGGGTCAGCAGGGCACGGCAGGACTATCGCGAAGTGCTGCTGCAGATCCCGATGGAGCCCAACAATTATCCGCAGGAGAACCCGGGCGAGCATACGCTGCTTGCAGCCGATGGCGGCGCCAACCGCCAGAGCCTGCATTGGGTCCTGTCCCGCATGGCCGGATATGCCGGGGTGATGAACCATATGGGCGCACGTTTCACGGCCGAGGAGGCGGCGCTGCTGCCTTTCCTGGGCGAGATCGGTGAGCGCGGGTTGTTTTTCCTCGACGACGGGTCGTCACCGCGAAGCCAGGCGTCGGAGGTCGGCGAAGCGCTGCGCGTGCCGGTGCTGACCGCCGACAGGAGGCTCGACCGCAGCCGCGTTCAAGCCGACATCGAAGGCGAGCTGGCGGCGCTGGAGGTGATTGCGCGAACCCGCGGGCTGGCCGTCGGCGTGGCCTCCGCATTCCCCACATCGGTGGAGACGATCGCGCGCTGGGCGCGCGAGGCGGAGAGCCGCGGCATCTTCGTCGTGCCGGCGAGTGCTGCGCTCGATTCTTAAAGCACGATCCGAAGTGGGCACCGGTTTCCCGCGTTCGCGAAGCCCGCTTCGGCGGGCGAAGCAAGGTCCGACAAGTCAAAGAAAAGACAGATCACATGGCCAAAGCCGATAGCCTCTATCGGCCCTGCGTCGGTATTGCGGTCTTCAACAGCCAGGGCCTGGTCTTTGTCGGCCGGCGGCGCTTCAATGTTGAGGTCGCGGAGGAAACGCATGCCTGGCAGATGCCACAGGGCGGCATCGATTCCGGTGAAACGCCGCTTCAGGCGGCGCGCCGCGAGCTTTTCGAGGAAACCAACATGCATTCCGTGACGCTCTTGGGCGAGAACGAGGATTGGCTGGCTTACGACATTCCCAAACCGATTGCCGGCTTCGCCTGGAAGGGCCGCTATCGCGGCCAGCGGCAGAAATGGGTCGCTTTCCGCTTCTTAGGCGAGGATTCCGAGATCGACGTGGAGCGCCCCGGCGGCGGGGCGCACAAGCCGGAGTTCGAGGCATGGCGGTGGGAGCGCCTCGACCGCGTGGCGGACTTGATCGTGCCGTTCAAGCGCGAGGTCTATGCCGAGGTCGCCACAGCGTTTTCGCGCTTTGCGGTGCCCGCTGGAGCCGAAGCAGCCAAGCGCTGATCGTTCAGTCGTTCAGGCCGGGGAAATGCGGGGCGAGCAGATCACGCATCTTTTCGCCGACTTGGCAATCGACCGGCTCACGGCCGGCAATCGGCACGATGCGTCCTGCCGGCCGAGCACTTACCTCTAGAATAAGCTTGCGCCGAATGGCGGTCGTGAACTCGCCGACGTCGCTGACAGGCAGCATGAACGATCCCGGCCCCCCGATCACGCACTCCGCGTAATAATCGTCAATCGCCGGGAAGATGGGCGAAGGGCGGATCAGGATGGGCAGGCCGTTGACGACGATGCCCTGCCGCACGATCGCGTCGCGCGCAAGATCGACCCGGGGGCCGGAATTGTTCGGCCCATCGCCCGATATGTCGATTGCCAGGCGGCGGCCGTCGAAACCGTTGTTGTCAAAAAGCGAAGCGCCGAAGGCCAATGCGGCGGCAATTGACGTGCCGCGTGAACTGGTGATGGGCTGAGCGTTGAGCTCCCGCGCGAAGGCCGATGCGGCCTCCGCTCCGTCGATCAGCCGCCAGGGCACGATGACCTTTTGAAGCCGGCCACTCGACCACTCGACATACGTGATGGCGATCCGCCGGTGATAGCCGGAAAGCACCGCCCGCACGAAATCGGGATGGCCGATGGCACGCTCATAGCCGGAGCGCTGCAGGCTGAACTCGCCGCGATCCATGGAGGCGGAGACGTCGACCGCGATGACCAGCTCCAGGTCGACCGCCATCTCCCGGTCCTGTGCGGCGGCGCTGATCGCTGAGAATGCCAATAGCGCCATCGCCGTTACGGCTCGGCTCACACGATGCTTCACCGCACGATCCTCGCCGCGTTTGGAGGCCGGCGCAAGCTGCCGGCGGCAGCGTCAGTCGATGACCACTTTGACGAGCTGACCGGCCGACAAGGACGCGCCGGGTTCAAGGCCGTTGAGGAGCCGGAAGAGCTGCAGCTTACGCTCCGTTCCCTGCATCCTCACGGCCAGATCGCCAACCGTTTCGCCTTCGCGCACCGCGATCACGTCGATTCTAAGCGGCCGCAGGCGCGCCACTTCCGTCGGCGTCATGCGACGGAACGAGGCGAGCGTGAAATCCAGCGCGGCCTGAATGGCGGCGCCGTCGCTTCTGTCGGCGTAGATGATCCGATACATGCTGCCGCCGACCCGCACCACGCCGATGCGGAAGACCCAGTCGCCGGCCTCCGCCTCAGCCGTTGCCACAGGAAGGCCGTTCAGCACCCGCGTCCTGACGGAGCCGGGCACCAGCCCGTTGATCCAGCCGGAGGCGAGGTAGGTCGCCGGCTCGGTGCCGGTATCGACGGTCACGCCGTCGAAACGCATGGCGGTATCCTGGCCGGCGGCCGCGAGAACGGCTTCCCTGGTGTTCTCAAGACGGAACTGCGGCGGCACCTGGAAGCTGATTGCCAGGCGCGGATGCAGGAACTCACGGCCGCGGACGAAGCCCTCCGACGGATCGTCGCCGAAGACCATGCCGTCGAGCGCCCTCAGATAGCGGCTGTCCGACCGCTCGCCGACGCCCGGGGCGCCGAACTGCCGCGCCACGACCAACGCCAGGTCGCGCCGCTCCTTGGCGGCCGGGTGGGAGGCGAGGAAGCTCGCCGCGTCGTCGCGATTGCCCACGGCGGAACGGAACGCCGCATAGGCTTCCAGCTTGTCGAGGAAGCGCGACGCCGCGAAGGGGTCGAAGCCGGCGCGGCCGGCGATCGTGATGCCGACCTTGTCGGCCTCAATCTCCTGGTTGCGTGAGAACGTCGCCAGCGTCAGCCGCGAGCCGGCGCGTGCGGACTGGCTCTCCAGCGGGTCGCTCAGAACCTCCGCAGCAACGCGCTCCACAATGTCGGCCTGCTGCACGACCTTGGAGCGTTCAATGGCGTGGTTCAGCAGCACATGCGCGATCTCATGAGAGATCACCGCCGCCAGCTCGGAAGGGTCATTGGTGAGCGCGATCAGTCCGCGTGTCACGTAGAGATAGCCGCCGGGAAGCGCGAAGGCGTTAGCGACCGGTGAGTTGAGGATGGTGATCTTGTACCGGCGCGAGGGGTCGTCGGAAGCCGCCACCAGGCGGGCCACAACCCGCGCCACTGCCGCCTCCACATCGCGATCGGAGTAGATGCCGCCATATTCCGCCACAACCCGCGGGTCTTCGCGCGCGCCAATCGCTTCCTCCGCCGCGCTCGGCGTGCGCGGCGCGACAACCGCCACGGGGTCGACGCGCGGCGCGGACGGCCCCATGAGCTGACACCCGGCAAGGAGCGTGCCGGCCAGCAGAACAGCAACGTTGCGGTGCATGGGGCTCCCATTGCGCCGCTTCGGCGGTAAAATCAAGGCGTGGCCTCCGGTTCCGCCTTGTTCGTGCTAAGGACTTCAAGCTGCATCACGGAGCGGACCGCAATCATTGGCCCGGACTTCTCCTCAACATAACCCCGCACTCTGACATTTTTGCCGGCGAGCGCGGCAAGCGCTGCCTCGCCCCCAAAATGGCGATCGCGATCGGCGCGCGCAATCTCCACCGTCACGTCCCGCGACCAGCTCGTGCCGAAGTTGAGATAGGTGCGCTGATACCGGTTTCCCACAGACAGGACCTCGCTCTCAAAGATTGCAAAGCGCCCCGTCATGGCGCCGAGCGCCTCCGGCGTGGCCGCCGGAAGCTGTGTCTTAGCCCAATACCCCTTGGCGGATTCGCGTGCCTCGTCCTCAGCCGCCAGGATGCGTGCAAAGCAGGGGATGAGGTCGCCTCCGGCGAAGGCGATCGCCAGGCCCGCCTCGGCAAGCCGCTCCTGTAGCAGCACGCCTTCAACGGCGACCAGCGCCGGCAGCCGACCGTAGCGGTCGGCCTTGCTCGTCACGGGCCGCATGGTGACAGCGCTCTCCTCCACAAGCCGTTCGACATGCTCCCGCAGCGCAGCTTCCGCTCCCGTCAGGTCCGGCCGGAACAGGTCGAAGGGCTCAATCCCGGCGAGCCGCAATGTCCGCCCGTCGGACAGCGTGATGGAGCGCGCATCCGGCACGTCGGCAGCAATCGCCTCCGTCGCGCCTTCAAGGCACGCCTCGGCGGCGAGCGCAGGCGCGCCGGCCACCGCCACCAACAGCGCCGCAATCGCTCGTAATCGAAGGCTCGGCTCGGATTCGCTCACGTTCAGCCCCCAAGCTGCGGGCTAGAGCATGATCCCGAAAAGTGGGAACCGGTTTTCAGACAAGATCATGCTCCGGCAAAGACATAGAGCGTCCATTCTGACTCAATCAGAATGGATTAGGCTCCAAACCTCCATCTTTGCCGCGCGCGCCAGCAGGTCAATTCCCATCTGGCGGAAGAGGTCGAGATAATCGAGCGCCACCCAGTTTTCGATGATCTTGCCGTCAGAACAGCGGTAGAAGTCCATGACCCGCAGCGTTAGATTCCTGCCAGTGGCGGCAACGCCGAGATAATCGCCGCGATGCGTCATGGTCATCGACGGCCACCCGCCGAAAGCGGCATAGGCGCCGTCGCCGATATGGCAGAAATGGTTGCCGCCCTTTCGGTCCGGGAACGCCCGCAAAAACGGCACGCGGTGGTCCTTCTCAAAGCCATCCCAGCGGTAATTGGCGCCGATGCCGGCGGGCCCGTACCACAGCATGTCGTCGTGCCAATAGCCGTCTTCGCCTGTCTGCCGCTTCGACTGGAATGTCTGCCGGTCGTATTCGTGGAGGTGACTGACCATTCCTTCAACGACCTTGAGCGACGCCGCGCCACGCTCCCGATTTCCGGGCAGCACGCCGTCATGCGTCGCAGGCCCCGGAAACAGCATCTCCGTGCCCAGCATGCGCGGCAGCGGAAAGCGGCCGACCTGACGAAGGAGATCGAGGAAGTCGATGATGAGCTTCGCCTCGGCGATCTGGCCGTCCTCGATTCTGTAGAACTCCGCGGAGCGCAGAAAGATCAAGCGATCGTTTGGCGCGATGCCGACAAGCGGTGCGGTGAAGTTGCCGACATAATGCGTCACCGACGCCACCCATTCACCACCGGAGGCGAAGCGGTCCGTGCCGCCGATGAAGATCTCGTCGCGCCGGCGGATGTGCCCTAGCGCGTGCCGCAGCGGGTTGAGCAACTCGTCGCGCACGGCGTCACGGCCGGTGAGCCGGTCGATGGGATGCGCAACGTCCCACACCGTATCGGGCGTTAGACCGCCCTCCACAAGCGCGCCGATCCTCTCATCGGGTGCGCTGATAAGCCGGTTCAGAAAGCTGTGAATCGAGGCGCGGTGATCTGTCGTTTTGGTCATTGTGCGGATTTTTGCATACGCATGCAAAAAATGCTTGCCAAATTGCCGCAGCGGCGTCTAGAGTTTTTGCAAGCGTATGCAAAAAACGCTGGGTCCGACGTGTCCGAGAGAGGGACCGATGGCCGAAATACAGCTTCGCAACGTGTCGAAGAGGTGGGGAGCCTTCGTCGGGGTCGACAATTTCGACCTGTCAATCGCCGATCGCGAGTTCCTGGTGCTTCTCGGCCCTTCCGGCTGCGGCAAGACGACGACGATGCGCATGATCGCGGGCCTGGAGGAGGCCAGCGACGGCGAGATCGTCATTGGCGACCGCGTCGTCAACGATCTTGAGCCGAAGGATCGGGACGTGGCCATGGTCTTCCAGTCCTACGGCCTCTATCCCAACATGAACGTCTACGAGAACATCCGCTTTCCGCTGAAGGTGCGGAAAGTGGATCGCGCCACGCATGACGCGCGCGTGCGCCGCGCTGCCGAGATGGTGGAGCTGACCGATTTTCTGCACCGCAAGCCGGCGGAACTGTCCGGCGGTCAGCGCCAGCGCGTTGCCTTGGCCCGCGCAATCGTGCGCGAGCCGACCGTGTTCCTGATGGACGAGCCGCTGTCCAATCTGGACGCCAAGCTGCGCGTCTCAACCCGCGCGCAGATCAAAAACCTGCAACACGAACTGAAGGTCACGACCATCTACGTGACCCACGACCAGATCGAGGCGATGACGCTCGCCGACCGGGTGGTCGTGATGGATCGCGGCATCGTTCAGCAGGTCGGTTCGCCGACCGAAATCTACGACCGCCCCGCCAATACCTTCGTTGCCGGCTTCATCGGCTCGCCCGCCATGAACCTGATGGACGGTGTGCTGGAGCGCGGCGCTTTCACAGGCAAGAACGTCCACGTCACCGGGCTTGCCGGTCCCGACGGCCCGGTCAAGCTGGGCTTCCGCGCAGAGGACGCCGTCGTCTCCGACACTGGAAGCGGGGCCATCAACGCGCCGATCTACACGCTGGAGCTCCTCGGCGACGCCAACATGGTCACTGTGCGCGCCGGCGGCGCCATGGTGTCGGTGAAAGCTGCGAAGGACTACCACGCGGAGATCGGCGACGTGGTGTCGATCGATGTGCCGCGCGCCATTTGCCATTTGTTCGACAGCCGGACCGGCCGTCGGATCGAGGCCTTCTGAATGCGGGCCGGATCAACCGGATCACAGCGTCGCGCTGATTTCGGCGTGACCGACATGGCGGCCGAGGCTCGTCGCTCGCCGCCCCGACCAAGAGGGAGATCGTTCAAAATGCCCTTGAAAACCCTTGCGCTCGCCGGCGCCTTCTCGCTGCTAGCAACAGGCGCCTATGCGGGATGCGCTTATCAAAACGAAACGCCGCTCAAATCACTGACCGCCGGCTTTGAGGCCTGGAAGGCCGTGACCGATGCGATGATTGAGTGCGGCAATTTCGAGCCCGAGCTCGACCAGGAATTCCGCACCAAGCAGCCGGCCGCCTTTGCCGCCACGCCGTCGCTCTATCAGATCGGCGGCGTATCGAACGGCACCATCACGCCGCTCGTCAACGAAGGCACCATCCGCGCGCTCGATGATCTGGTGGAGATGCACGGCCAGCAGCTCAGACCCAACCAGCTGATCAGGATCGACGGCAGCGTCATGGCCGTGGCCATGATGGTGAACACCCAGCACCTGCAATACCGCGAGGACATCCTCAGCGATCTCGGCATTGCGGTGCCCACCACATGGGACGAGGTGCTCACGGCGGCGGAGACAATCCAGGCGGCCGGAATGGTCGACTATCCGATCGGCGCCACAATGAAGGCCGGTTGGAACATCGCGCAGGACTTCGTCAACATGTATCTCGGATTTGGCGGCCAGTTTGTGAACGACGACAACACGCCGGCGGTGAACTCTGAAGCGGGCGCCAAAGCGCTTGAGATGATGGATAAGCTCACGGCCTACATGGACCCGGAATATCTGACCTCCGATTCCACCTACGTTCAGCAGCAATTCCAGCAGGGCAAGATCGCCATCTCCAACCTGTGGGCGTCGCGCGCTGCTGCCATGGATGACCCGAATGAAAGCCAGGTCGTCGGCAAGGTCGCGTCCGCCGCAGCCCCCACGGCCATGGAGGGCGGGCCGCCGGCGACGACCCTGTGGTGGGACGGCATCGTGATTGCCGCCAATATCAGTGATGAAGAAGCGGAGGCGGCGTTCCGCCTGGCCATGGAGGGCCTCGACACCGAAATGGTGACGGCCGCCAACGACGAAGCCATCTGGCTTGTCGAAGGCTACCAGCCGGGACGGCTTGCGGAGGGCGCCATCGCCACCGCAACGGCAAGCCCGTCGCCGGCCGCCTATCCCTCAACCACGCAGATGGGCCTGATGCACACCGCGCTCGGCAATAACCTTCCCGACTTCTTCACCGGAACGAAGTCGGCCGAGGAGACGCTTGCCTCGGTGGAAGCTGAATATCTGACCGCCGCCAGGGAGGCCGGGCTGGTTCAATAAGAACACCGCAGACGGCGCCGCCGGCGCGCTCCACGAGAGCACATCAACAGGGAGGGGAGGGATGCGCTTCAAGACCTTCGCGGCCTTTGTCGCGCCCTCGCTCTTCCTGATGGTGCTGTTCATCGCCGCACCGCTCATCTCGGTGCTGTGGCAGAGTTTTTACCTGACCCAGCAGGTCTTCGAGTCCGTCGAGGTCGAGACCTGCACGCCCGGCTTCGTCGAGCAGAACTGCGTCACGGAGATCAAAAGCCGCCCGGTGATCGGTGAGGACGGCAAGGTCGTCACTGAGACGTCCTTTGTCGGACTGGAATCCTACCGCAACCTGCTGCAGCCGGCTCAGACAGTGGCAGCACTCGCTCAAGGCTCGTTGGCGGAGCTCCTGAAGATCGACTTCTGGAAGGCGCTGCGCTTCACGCTGACCTTCACGCTGATCACGCTGCCGCTGGTCATTGTGGTGGGGTTGTGCATTGCGCTTGCCGTCAACAACGCCGTGCGATCCATCCGTGGCCCCGTCATCTTCATCTCGCTTCTGCCGTTCATCATCACGCCGGTCATCGGCGCGCTGTCGATCCGCTGGCTCTTTGTCGGCGACGGCATCCTGACCGCCGCGATGGAATGGTACACCGGCCGCGACATTGCCATGTTCGCGCAGGGCTGGACCATCGAGATCCTGATGCTCTTCTATCGCGTCTGGCATGTTGCGCCGTTCACCTTCGTGATCTTCTATGCCGGCCTGCAAACGGTGAACCAGGACACGCTGGAGAGCGCCATCATCGACGGCGCCTCGCGCTTCGAGCGCCTGCGCTTCGTCGTCATCCCGCATCTGATGCCGCTCATCGTCTTCGTCGCGCTGATCCATCTGATGGATGCCTATCGGGTCTTTGAGGAGGTCGTCGGCTTCCGCTCCGAGGCGCACGTGATCAGCCTGCAATATCTGACCTTCGACCTGCTCACGCCCGACGACAGCGGCAATCGCTCCATCAGTCGTGCCTCGGCCAATTCCATGCTGACGATGATCGGGATCGTGTTCCTGCTGATCCCGCTTCTGATGCGCACCTGGCGCGACCATCGAGGAAAAGCACGATGAGTACGCCGCGCGCACTGCGCCAAGGCCTGGCCCTGCGCGTCTCCTCGGCGAGCTTCCTCGCTTTCTGGTGCGTGATGGCGGCGTTCCCGATCTTCTGGATCGCGGTGATGAGCTTCAAGGTGCCCATCGACGCTTTTGCGTCCAACCCCTTCGATGTGATTTTCGGGCCAACCACCCGTGCCGCCGGCAAGGGCCTGTCGCTGTTCGATATCGTGGCCGGTGCAGCGCTTCTGGCGCTGACCTGGTACGTGGCCACGTGGCATGTCGCGCGGCTTGCCGGCGCGCTCGCGATTGATGGCAGCCAGGCGCTGGGCTGGGTTCTGGCGGCGGCGATTTTTGTCGCTGGAACGCTCGCCGCGTTCGGCTTTGTGCTGCCGGCAATCTTAAGCGTGATCGATCCGCTGCTCGGTCCGCTCGGCCGGCCGCTGATCGGCCTCACCATGGAGCACTACCAAGCCGTCTGGTTCGACAATCAATTCTACCGCAACTTCTTCAATTCGCTGATCGTCACCGCCGGCGTGGTCACCATCTCGCTCAGCGTCGGCACGCTCGCTGGATACGCCTTGGCCCGATCCGGGTCGTCTCTGGCCTTCTGGCTTCTCATTATCGCGCTGGTGTTCCGCGCGCTGCCACATTCCGTGCTGGTCACCGGCTATCTGCCGCCCTTCATCAATTCCGCCGAGATCCTGCGCCCGATCTTCGGCGACGCAGCGCCGACGCTCTACGGCAAGCCCTGGGCGGTGATCATGGTGCTGGTGTCGATCAATCAGCCCTTCACGATCTGGATGCTGCGGTCGTTCTTCATGAACATCCCCGCCGAACTGGATGAAGCGGCGCGGGTCGATGGCTGCTCGCACTTCGAGGCGTTCCGGCGCGTGATCATGCCGGTCATGTGGCCGGGCGTGATCACCACGGGACTCTTCTCCTTCCTGCTCGCCTATAACGATTATCTCGTAACCGCATTGCTGCTTGACGCGCAGAACCAGACCATGGTTCCCGCCATCACCGGTTACTTCAACCGTGAAACCACAACCACCGACCAGGTGGAGGCGGTCGCTGCTGCCGTGTCCATCACCGCGCCGCTCTTCGTCCTCGTCATGGTGTTCCAGCGCCAGATCGTGAGCGGGTTGACGGCCGGCGCCGTGAAGGGCTGAGCCGATGCAGGCCGCGAAGTCCTTGACCGATCGGCGACGGGCGTCTTAATGGTGCTGCATACGTATGCAAGAAAGACCCATGCAAGGATTGCGGCCTGAGCAGGCAGCCCTGACGCGCGGCGCAGACCTTTCCAAGACCGCTCACACCCAGCGCATCATTGAGGCGATGGTGGACGGGCTGAACGATCATCGCATTGACGATATCGGGGCGTTCTTCGCCGACGACGTTCGCTGGATGGGGAATTACGGCTGCGGGACCAAGAACGGCCTGACGGCGTTTCAGGACAACTGGCAGCGGCCCTTCCAGGCGGCGTTCTCCGACAAGGTGTGCATCGACGAGGCGCGCCTGTTCATGGGCGAATGGGCTGCCGCCTTCGGCCGCCAGGAGGCCACGCATTCCGGCCCGTTTTTCGGCGTTGAAGCGACCGGCAAGCGGGTCGTCATCCGCTACATGGATTTCTGGAAAGTCGTCGACGGCAAGATCGTTGACAATTGGGTGATGGTCGATTTCCCGGACGTCCTCGCGCAGCTGGGCGTCGACGTGTTTCAGGGGGAGGGCTGGGAGGCCTTCGACCGCGGCGAGAAAGAGCCGCCGAGACCGACGAGCTGAGGAAAAAATGGCGCAGTACCTTAAACGCGGTAAGCCGGCGGATGAGCGCGCCGAGGACGACGAGAAGGTCCGCAAGACGGTTGAGGCGATTCTCAGCGACATCGAAACGCGCGGCGACGCTGCCGTGCGTGCTCTGTCAGAGAAGTTCGACAAGTTCGCACCGCCATCGTTCCGCCTGTCGTCGTCGGAGATCGAGGCGGCGATCAACACGGTCTCGGCCCGCGACATGGCGGACATTCGTTTTGCGCAGGATCAGATCCGGCGTTTCGCAGAGGAGCAGAAGGCGGCACTTCGTGACATCGAAGTGGAGACCCGCCCCGGTGTGATTCTGGGCCACCGCAACATCCCCGTGCAGTCGGTGGGCTGCTACGTGCCCGGCGGCAAGTTTCCCATGGTGGCGTCGGCGCATATGTCCGTGCTGACCGCATCGGTCGCCGGCGTGCCGCGTATAGTGTCGGCCGCCCCGCCCGTTAACGGCGCGCCGCATCCCGCCATTGTCGCCGCCATGCATCTGGGCGGCGCGCACGAAATCTATGTGCTCGGCGGTGTCCAGGCCATCGGCGCCATGGCGCTTGGGACTGAAACGATCGCGCCTGTGGACATGCTCGTCGGCCCCGGCAATGCGTTTGTCGCCGAAGCCAAGCGCCAGCTTTTCGGGCGGGTCGGCATCGATCTCTTCGCCGGTCCGACGGAGACGATGGTCATCGCCGACGAGACGGTCGATTCTGAAATGTGCGCCACCGATCTGCTGGGTCAGGCGGAGCACGGCTACAATTCGCCCGCCGTTCTGGTGACGAACTCGCGCAAGCTCGCCGAAGAGACGATGGCGGAGATCGAGCGCCTTCTGAAGATTCTGCCGACGGCGGAGGCGGCGGCAATCTCCTGGCGGGATTACGGCGAAATCGTCGTCTGCGACGATTACGACGAGATGCTTGAGATCGCCAACGACGTCGCGTCGGAGCACGTTCAGGTGATGACCGACCGCGATGATTGGTTCCTGGAGAACATGACGTCCTATGGTGCGCTGTTCCTTGGCCCGCGTACCAATGTCGCCAACGGCGACAAGGTGATCGGGACGAACCACACGCTGCCGACAAAGAAGGCGGGTCGCTATACGGGCGGCCTGTGGGTCGGCAAGTTCCTCAAGACGCACTCCTATCAGAAGGTGACCACCGACGCCGCCGCAACCGAGGTCGGCGAATATTGCTCGCGACTCTCCATGCTGGAGGGCTTTGTCGGTCACGCCGAGCAGGCCAATCTTCGCGTGCGCCGCTATGGCGGCAAGAACGTGCCTTACGGCGCGGCTGCGGAGTGAGCAATGGACCGGCACACGCAGCACAAAGCGCTCGTCGCGCCGCTGCGGGCGGCCATGTACGATTTTTCCGAAGCCGCAGTGCGTGCGGCGCTGACGAAGCTGCTGGCGTCAGACGCCGTCATCCGTCTTGCCGATCCGCTTGGCGAAATGGCTGGGCCGGATACGTTCTACGACGCCATCTATGCGCCGCTTCTCAAGGCGCTCCCGGACTTGGAGCGTCGCGACACGATCGTCATGGCCGGCCCGACGCCGGAAGGCACCGATTGGGTGGGATGCGGAGGCTACTACACAGGCACCTTCATGGCGCCGTGGCTGGATATCCCGCCGACCAAGCATCAGGTGGCGATGCGCTTCCACGAGTTCTTTCGTTTCGAGAACGGGCGGGTCGTTGAAGTGCAGGCGCTGTGGGATATCCCTGAGATGCTGATCCAGGCGGACGCCTGGCCCTTGGCGCCGAGCCTTGGCCGCGAATGGCATGTCCCCGGACCCGCCACACAGGATGGCCTGGTGCCGGGCCCCTACGACGAGGCGGCCGGCGCCGAGACCTGCCAGCACATCATCGACATGCTCACGGCACTGAAGCGCCACCCCTCAGAAGGCGGGCCCGAAGTGATGGAGATGGACCGCTACTGGCACCCCAGGATGAACTGGTACGGCCCGTCGGGGATTGGCACAGCGCGCGGCATCGCCGGCTTTCGCGACTGGCACCAGATACCGTTCCTCAACGCCATGCCCGACCGCGGGCAATATGTCGATCAGATCACCTATCACTTCTTCGGCGACAGGAACTATGCCGGCGTCACCGGCTGGCCCAACATGATCCAGACGCTGAGCCAGGATGGGTGGATGGGCATTGCGCCGACGGGACGAATGATTGAGATGCGCAGCCTCGATTTTTGGCGCGTCGAGGACGGATTGATCCGCGAGAACTGGGTGCTGCTCGACCTGATCCACGCCTACGACCAGCTCGGCGTCAACGTCTTTGCCCGTCTGCGCGAGTTCAATAAGGCGCGCGCCGGTTTCTGTCCGGAAACCGGGAGGGCTTTGGCATGACGGAATTGCCGCGCACCCCGTCCTTTCGCCTCGATGGCAAGCGTGCGCTGGTCGCCGGTGCGTCCTCGGGGATCGGGCTCGGATGCGCTGCGGCTTTGGCGGAGGCCGGCGCCCATGTCGTCGCCGCAGCGCGCCGCGCCGATGAGCTAAGCGCATTGGTGGAGGCGATCCGCGCCGCCGGCGGCTCGGCCGAAGCGTTGCAGCTCGACGTGTCCGATGTCGCCGGCACAAGGACGGCCGTCGCCGCACACGGCCCTTTCGACGTGCTCGTCAACAGCGCGGGGACCGCCCGCCACACACCGGCGATTGAAACGACGCCGGAGGATTTCGATACCGCGATGGCCGTCAATCTGCGCGGCGCCTACTTTCTCATGCAGGCCGTGGCGAGCGGTTTGATTGCGGCCGGCAGGGCCGGCTCGCTGATCACCATCTCCTCGCAGATGGGTCATGTCGGCGGCATCGATCGCGCCGTCTATTGTGCGTCCAAGCATGCCGTTGAGGGCTTCACCAAATCCATGGCGATTGAGTGGGGCCCGCTCGGCATTCGCGTCAACACGATATGCCCCACCTTCATCCGCACGCCGCTGACGGAAGTCACATTCAACAAACCGGATCGCGTGCGCTGGATTGAGGAGAACATCAAGCTCGGCCGGGTGGGGGAGGTGGAGGATATCATGGGCGCGGTGATCTATCTGGCGTCCGATGCATCCGCGCTTGTCACCGGTACAGCGCTTCTCGTCGACGGCGGATGGACGGCTGAGTGATGAGCGCTGAGAAGGCCAATTCACTGGATGTCGCGCGCCGCGCCGGGGTAAGCCAATCCGCCGTGTCGCGCGTCTTTACGCCGGGCGCCTCCGTTTCCAAGAAGATGTCGGAGCGGGTCTTGAAGGCCGCCGCGGAGCTCGGCTATCGACCGAACGTGCTCGCCCGCTCGCTGATTACCGGGCGGAGCCGGATCATTGGGCTGGTGGTCGCCTATTTGGAGAACCAGTTTTACCCCGACGCGTTGGAGAAGCTCTCCAATGCGCTCAAGAAGCGCGGCTACCACATCCTGGTCTTCATGGCCTCCAACGACCGCGAAGGTGTCGACCAGGTGATGCAGGAGCTCCTCGACTATCAGGTCGATGGAATCATCACCGCTTCGGTCGCCATCTCCAACGACCTCACCACGCGTTGCAAGGCCGCCGGCATTCCCGTCGTGCTCTTCAACCGCGACCAGGACGGCGTGAAACTGAGCGCGGTCACCTCCGACAATTATGCCGGCGCCAAGAAGATCGCGGACTTCTTGGTACGCGGCGGACACAGGCGAATTGCCCACATTGCCGGCTGGGCCGGCTCGTCGACGGGGCGCGACCGCCAGGCCGGGTTCCGCGCCGGGCTGAAGCAGTCCAGCCGCAAGCTCCATGTCTGCGTGGACGGTATGTATAGCCGTGAGGTCGCTGCCGCAGCGGTCCATCAGATGTTCAAGAAGCGCTGGAAGCCGGACGCGATCTTCGTCGGTAACGACCACATGGCATTCGGCGTCATGGATGCGCTGCGCTACGACCTCGGACTAGACGTGCCGGGGGATGTGTCCGTCGTCGGCTATGACGACGTGCCGCTGGCCGCCTGGCCCACCTATGATCTGACGACGCTCCGCCAGCCATCGAATCGCATGGTGGAGGCGACCGTCGACACTCTGCTCGGCCAGATCGAAGGCACCGCGGGGCAATACAAGAAGATCAGAATCGACGGACCGCTCATCGTCCGCGGGACGGCCCGGATACCGGATGGATGGGTCGATGAAGGGCTTTGATCCGCGCTGGAAGGATTTTCCCGATTTCATCATCGGGATCACCAAGGAGATTTGGGAAGACCGCGGCATCGCCACGCTCCGACGATATTACGCGCCCGACATCGTCGTGCGTTCGCCTGGCTCCGTAATTGTCGGTAATGAAGGCGTCATCGCCGCAACCTCTGCGACGCTGGCGGAGTTTCCCGATCGCAGGCTCTTCGGCGAGGACGTGATCTGGTGCGGCACGCCGGAGGCGGGAATGCTCTCCTCGCACCGCATTCTCTCCACCGCGACGCATTCCGGCGATGGCGTCTACGGCAAGGCCACCGGTCAGAATCTTGCGTACAGAATCATCGCCGATTGCCACGCCATCGACAATTGCATCGACGACGAATGGCTGATCCGCGACCAAGGCGCGATCGTTCGTCAGCTCGGCTGGGAGCCGGCGGCCTTTGCTCGGGACCTCATCACGCGCGAAGGCGGCGCCGATTCCTGTGTCAAACCGTTCACGCCCGCCATCGATCGGCCGGGTCCCTACACCGGAACCGGCAACGACAATGAATGGGGCGAGCGCTACGCCGCGACGCTGACCCGCATCATGAGAGCCGACCTCGCCGTCATCCCGGCCGAATACGATCGCGCCTGCGAGCTCAATTATCCTGGCAGCGCGTCAGGCCGCTCGCACGAAGACGCCGACCGTTTCTGGGTGGCGCTGCGTTCCGCGTTTCCCGCCGCCACCTTCAAGATTGAGCACCGGATAGGCCGTGACGATCCGCTGATGCCGCCTCGCGCTGCGATCCGTTGGAGCCTTTCCGGCAAGCACGATGGGTGGGGCGCCTTCGGCCAACCCACCGGAGCCGATGTCCATGTGATGGGGGCGGCCCACGCCGAGTTCGGTCCGTGGGGGCTCCGCCGCGAATACGTGCTCTACGACGAAACCGCCATCTGGAAACAGATCCTGCTGCAGACCGGCTGAGCCACGCAAAGGCCTTTCGCGCCATTGTGGGCGCGCAACTGGCATGAGTAATGGAGGATGAGGTGACACCCCAGGAGATGGAACAGCGCATTGTTCGCTACGGCGAGTTGGTGCCTTGCCGCACCGCGTTCATCGATGCGCATACGCCGGGCTCCGACCAGAAGGAGAATTTCACCATCATCGGCGGCGGTGTCTCTGAGGCCGCCGATCAGCACGTGCACATCCGCGAGACGCCCGGCTTCAACATCGGCGCCGCCGGTCAGCCGCCCAAATGCCGCAACTCCCTTCACAGCCACCGCACGGCGGAGGTGTTCTTCGTGCTCAAGGGTCGCTGGCGCTTCTTCTGGGGCCGCTGGGGAACGGCGGGCGAGGTGGTGCTTGAGGAAGGCGATATCTTCAACATCCCCACCGGCATTTTCCGCGGCTTTGAGAATATTGGCACCGACTACGGAATGATCGTGTCGATCCTTGGCGGCGACGATGCCGGCGGCGGCGTCATCTGGGCACCGCAGGTGATTGAGGACGCCAGGGACCACGGCCTTGTCCTGGCTGAATGCGGTCGCCTCTACGACACCAAGAAGGGCGAGCGCCTGCCCGACGGCGCGAAGCCGATGCCGCTTCTCACCGAGGACGAATTGAAAGCCTTCCCCGAAACGCCGGTAGCGGACGTCGTGCCGAACTTCATCGGCCGCTACTGGGACATGGTGGCGCTCGCCGCCAACAATCCGGCGAAAGTGATCGGCCCTGACGCCTTGATCCGCGACCGCCCCGGTTTCGAGGTGGAGCTTCTGGTGCGCGGCTCCATCCCAAAGAGCGATTATGCGAGCGACCGGCATGAGGTGCTGGTCGCCATGCGCGGCCATTGGAAGCTCAGCTGGGATGGTGGCGAGACGGTGCTTGCGCCGGGCGACACATGCGCGTTCCCGCCGAAGCTCGCCCGCGCGTTGGCTCCTGCCATGACGGGCGAAGCGAGCCTCTACCGCATTCGCGACACCGACGATCCCGCCGGCCCGACGCGGCATTAGAGCATGATCCCGAAAAGTGGAAACCGGTTTTCGGATGAGATCATGCTCCAGCAAAGAGATAGAGCCTGCATTCTGATTCAATCAGAATGGACAAGGCTCTAGCGAGCGGGCGCACAAGCATGGCGACGATTCTCACCACCCATGTCGGCTCGCTGCCACGCAGCCAGCCGGTCGTCGATTTCCTGTTCGCCCGCGAGCGCGGCGAGACGTATGATGCTGCCGCCTTCGATGCGTGCATGAAGGATGCGGTGGACGATTGCGTCGCCCGGCAGAAGGCGGCCGGTATCGACATCGTCTCCGATGGCGAGACCTCGAAGATCTCCTACGCCACCTATGTGAAAGACCGCTACACCGGCTTTAGCGGCGATAGTCCGCGCAACGCGCCCGCGGACCTGAAGCTTTTTCCGAGCTTCCTGGAGCGGCTGGCAAAGGCCGGCGGCACGCCGCAATACGCCCGGCCCAAATGCACCGGCGAGGTTCGCAGCAAAGACGAGGATGCACTCAAGAAAGACATCGCCAACCTGAAAGCCGCGATGACCGCGCATGGCATCCAGCACGGCTTCATGAATGCCGCCTCGCCGGGGGTCATCTCGCTGTTTCTGCCCAACGACCATTACCCGACGCGCGACGCTTATCTTGCCGCGCTCGCCGACACCATGAAGGCGGAATACGAAGCGATCGTCGCTGCCGGCCTTGACGTGCAGCTTGATTGTCCGGACCTGGCGCTCTCCCGGCACATGCTGTTCGCTGACCTCTCCGACAAGGAGTTCGTCTCAATAGCCGAAGGCCACGTCGACGCGCTGAACCATGCGCTTAGCGATGTCCCCGCCGAGCGTGTGCGCGTGCACATCTGCTGGGGCAATTACGAGGGCCCGCATGTCTGCGACATCGGCATGGAGAAGCTCTTCGCCACACTCATGAGGACCAAGTCGCGCTACGTGCTGTTTGAGACGGCCAACCCGCGTCACGGCCATGAATGGACGGTGTTTCGCGAGCGGCGGAGCACCATCCCCGACGACAAGGTTCTCGTGCCCGGCGTGGTCGATACGACAACCAACTTCGTGGAGCACCCCGCGCTTGTCGCTGAGCGTATCGCGCGCTTCGTCGACATTGTCGGCGCAGAGCGCGTGATCGCCGGCTCCGATTGCGGCTTCGGCACTTTCGCCGGTTTCGGCGCTGTCGATCCTGAGATCGCCTACGCCAAGCTTGAAGCCCTTGCTGAGGGGGCGGCGATGGCGTCGAACGGTGCGCGCCGCTAGCCGACTGGGATGCGCCAAGACCTCGTTCTCTTGCCCGGCATGATGTGCGACGAGCGGCTCTTTGCGCCGCAAGTGGCGCATTTCGGCGGGCGCCATGCCGTGTATGTGCCGCGCCTTGTCGGCACCGACACGATCGAAGGTCTGGCGCGGCAGGTGCTCGATGAGATCGCTTGGGAACGCTTCGTTGTCGCCGGCCTCTCCATGGGCGGCATTGTCGCGATGGAGATGCTGGCGCAGGCACCGGGGCGCATCGACAAGGCCATTCTGCTCGACACCAACCATTTGGCCGATGCGCCGGAACGGCGCGTCATGCGCGAACGGCAGATCGCCGATGTTCAGGCCGGTCGGCTGCGTCAAGTCATCGTGGAGGAGATGAAGCCGCATTATCTGGCGGAGGCGAACCGCTCCGACGCGGCACTCCTTGATCTCCTGGTCGCCATGGCGCTTGATCTGGGAGAAGCGGCCTTTGTCGACCAGTCGCGTGCGCTCGCCGCGCGCTGCGATTACACCGCCGTTCTTGCCGATTGGCCGAAGCCGACGCTTCTGATCTCAGGCGCGGAAGACGCGCTCTGTCCGCCGGAGCGACACCAGGCCATGGCGGCGCTTCTGCCGAACGCGACACTGGAAATCGTGCCCGGCGCCGGCCACATCACGACATTGGAGCAGCCCGACGCAATCAACCGCCTGGTCGACGCCTTTCTTTCGGCGACCTGACGGAACTGTGGCCGCCTCCAAGGTTGACGGCCGGGCCAAAGCGGAGCTAGGCGAAAGCGCGGTTGCTGCCGCCGCGTAAGCGCGCAGATGATTAGCGGCCTAGTTGCGTTTCGTGCGCAAACGGCCCCGTAGCTCAGTTGGATAGAGCATCAGATTCCTAATCTGAGGGTCACAGGTTCGAATCCTGTCGGGGTCACCACTTCCTACCGGGTCCATTCCGGACACATAGGTGACAGTTTATTCCGGAGACATGGGTAACACCTTTGCTCCGAATGGGTTGGTGATGGGCTCCAGCCTGCATGTCTCGTCGTCAAAGTATCCTAGATCGTAATGCATGAAGCTGGCGAGCCAGAGCCGGTCGTCGACCTGTTTGATGCCAACACGCTGGCCGGCGAAGACCTGGCTGAGATTGATCTTGCGGCGCTTGAGGCAGATGCGGCCGCATGTGGTGACGGTGGCCTCCCTGTCGTGGAAGGGATAGTGGAGCTCCGGCAGGCCGGCATAGGGGCGGGTTGAGGGGGCGTAGTGCTCCGCCGGGCAGGCCATGCCCAGCGCCTGGTGCGGACGCTCAGTGTTGAAGCATTGAAGGAAGTCGTCGAACTTGGCCTGCTGCCTGAGGAAGGTCTCCGCCGCCGGCCTGGTGGCCTCCTGCTTGAGGGTGAGGTGCATGCGCTCATGGCGGCCGTTCTGTTGCGGATTGCCCGGCTTGATGCGCTCGATCTCAATGCCCAGCCTCAGCCACCAGACGGAGAGCTTTGAGAGGTTGAACAGTGCGTTGGGTGAAGCGAAGGGGACGCCATTGTCGGTGCGGATGGCTCTGGGCAGACCGAAGGCTTTGAAGGCGCTCTCAAAAACCGGGAAGGCGGTGACCTCCTTGGTGCTGGCGAGCGCCTCGCAGGCGATGAGGTAGCGGCTGGCATAGTCGGAGATGGTCAGCGGATAGCAATAGCGCCGGTCGGCGAGCATGAACTCGCCCTTGAAGTCGGCGCACCACAGCGCGTTGGGCTTGCTGGAGGAGGACAGCGGCGTGCCGGTGGCCCTGTTGCGCCGCCTCTTGCGGCGCTTGACCAGGCCGTGGCGGTCCAGCACCGCATGCACAGTGGAGATCGCCGGGCGCTGGATGTCGGGATAGAGCCGCGCAAGCCGCTCCCTGATCTTCGGAGCCCCCCAGGCCGGCCGCTCACGCTTCAACCTGACGATCAGCGTCTCGATCTGGATGGGCAGCTGGTTGGCGTGCCGGTAGGGCCGGCGTGAGCGGTCGCTCAGCCCCTCCACCCCGCAATCGCGGTAGCGCGCGTAGAGCTTGTAGCCGGTCTTCCGGGAGATGCCGAACTCCCGGCACAGACCCGACATCGTCTCCCCGTCGAGAAGCCGGGCCACGAACTTCACCCGTTCGTCCATGACGTGACACTCCTTCCAAGGCACCTTTGCTCTCCCCGCAAAGGCCCAAAAGTGTCACCCATGTCTCCGGTAAACTCTGTTACCCATCTCTCAGGAAGGGCAGACCCCGCTCATGCTTGGGCAGGGCGGCTTCAAAAGCATGACCCCGCATGGAGCGGAAGCGAAATGCGGGACGCTCTCTCGCACACCGTTTCGTTTGTCATCCCGGAAAGCGCGTCAGCGCTTGTCCGGGATCCATAGCCACCGGAGCGAGCGAGAGGACCGCGCTTGGTTTCATCTCGTCCGTGGGGTGTTCATGGGTCCCGGTCTCGGCCTTCGGCCGAACCGGGATGACAGGCGAGAGGTTTATCGCGGCCGCGGCCGTTGTCCCCGGATTGCGCGGAAGCGAAATGCGGGGGAGGGCGAAGCAAGGTCGGACAAGGCCATCCTCCAGCAACGAGACGGAGCCTCCATTCTGATTCCATCAGAATGGAAAAGGCTATAGAACCCACCGATCGTCATCCTCGGAGCGCTTCGCATGGCCGATTTCGCTACGCTGCGGCGGCGCATGGTGGACAATCAGATCAGGCCCAACGCGGTTACCGATCCTGATGTGATCCAGGCAATGCTTGCCGTGCCGCGGCATGTCTTCGTGGCCGAAGACGAGATGCCGTTCGCCTATGCGGAGCGTGAGCTTCTCATGTCCGCCGCCGCGCCGGAACGGCGCATGCTGACGCCGGTCAATCTGGCGCGTCTCGTCCAGGCGCTGCCGCTCGGCCTGGAAGCCAGCACCATGGTGGTCGGTTGCGGCTCGGGCTGCTCCGCCGCGATCCTGGCGCATCTTTCAGCGTCGGTCGTCGCTTTGGAGGAGGACCCCGCATTGCTTGCTGAGGCCCGCAAATGCCTGGCGGAGGTCGCTGCGGCGAACGTCACGCTGGCGGAGGGGAGGCTCATCGACGGCTGGCCGGCCGGGGCTCCCTACGACGCCATCCTTGTTGAGGGGGCCGTTGAGGCCTCGCCGGACGCGCTGATCAGCCAGTTGAAGCCAGGCGGAATGCTCGCGGCGATCCAGCGTTCGGAGAGAATCAGCCGCGCGATGCTCTGGGAGCACGTGGGCGAGTCTGCGGCCAAATGGCCGCAATTTGAGGCCTGGGCGACCGTGCTGCCCGGGTTCGAGCGCGAGGCCGCGTTCGTGTTCTAGCCGCCTGTGCAGAACGGCTAGGAATCTGTTGCATTTGCGCCGCGTTCACGCCTCATTCTTGTTGATGACGGTCGGACGCGGGCGCAAAGACATCAGAGCATGTTAGTAGTGGCCGCGCGGTCGGCTGACGTCACCGTCAGGCGGATTCGAGGAGCCCGTGTCCATTCGCAGAGCCGTATTCGCAGTAGCTTCTGGCTATCTTCTCGCTGCCGCCCTGGTGTCCACCGCCGAGGCGGAGTCGATCGCGCAGGCGCTGGCCTCCGCCTATAGCTCCAATCCTCAGATCAACTCCGCCCGCGCCCAGACGCGCGCCGACGATGAGAATATTCCCATCGCCCGCGCCGGCCGGCTCCCGGTCGTGTCGCTGTTCAGCACCATTACCGGCCGCAACACGGACACGCCGCTGCCCGGCGCCGACAACACGACATGGGACGGCACAGTCGGACTGAGCGTCACGCAGAACATCTTCAACGGCTTTCGTGTGCGCAATGCGCTCCGCCAATCGGAGGCCGGGGTGCTGGCGAGCCGCGAGCTTCTTCGCAACACCGTACAGAACGTGCTCTTCGATGCCGCTCAGGCCTACCAGAATGTGCTCCGCGACAGCGCCATCCTCGATATCCGGCGCCGCAACGTGCTGTTTCTGGAAGAGCAGGTGCGCGCCGCCAATGAGCGCTTTAATGTCGGCGAGAACACCCGCACCGACGTTGCCCAGGCCCGCGCCCGTCTTGCCTCAGCCCGTGCTGCGGTAAGCTTGGCGGGCGCCAATTTGGCGATCAGCCGAGCGACCTACCGCCAGATCATCGGTCACGATCCGAAGGCTCTCTCGGAGAGCTTCCCCTATACACGGTTGGTTCCAGGCGCCCTCGGACAGGCGGTCTCCATCGGCCAAAACGGCCACCCGGTTATCCTGGCGGCGATCAACCAAGCCGACGCACAGGCCTTCGCAGTCAAGCAGATTGAAGGCGAGCTTCTGCCGACCGTCAGCGTGGAGGGGACGCTTCAGCGCTCCGAAAGCTTCGATACCGACGTCGATCCGAACACGGCCACGATCCTCGGCCGGGTCTCCATTCCGCTCTATCAGGGTGGAGCGGTGTCGGCCCGTGTACGCCAGGCCAAGGAGCAATACGGATTGCGCAAGATCGAGATCGACGTCGCGCGTGACCAGGTGCGCGCCGCCGTCGTTTCCGCCTGGGCGCAAGCCGATGCCGCCCGCGGTGCCATCGCCGCCGCCAGTGAAGGCGTGGAGGCAGCGGAGATCGCGCTGTCGGGCGTTCAGGAAGAGCGCCGCGTCGGTCAGCGCACGACGCTCGACGTGCTCGACGCGCAGCAGGAGCTGCTCAACGCTCGCGAAACGCTTGTCGTCGCACGCCGCGACCGGGTGGTGGCCTCTTTCTCGCTGCTTTCGGCCATGGGGCGCCTGACGGCCGAGGCTCTGTCGCTTCCGGCCCCGCTTTACGATCCCGGCGAGCACTACCGTGCGGTGCGCAATCGCATCTACGGCACACGCACGCCCGATGGTCTTTAGTGTCCGACGCGCCATTTCTGTTGTGATCGTGCCACGAAGCTTTTCTTAACATTCATGTGCGCGTCTAATCGCGTCACGATTCGGCATCGAATCGACAGACGACTTCACCGGAGAAGGCACAATGGCAAATCCGAGCGCGGCTCACGAACCCTCTATGGAGGAGATTCTGGCGTCGATCCGGCAGATCATCTCTGAAGACGGCGAAGGGCAGCAGGCGCCGGAGGGCGAACTGGCTCCGGACGACACGGCAGAAGCGGCCGCTGAAACAAGTGCAGAAGCCGCAGAGGACATGACGGACGAAACCGAGGACACCGCAGCCTCCGACCCATTCGAACCGGAGGCCGACGTGGCCGAAGCCGAACCTCAGCCTGAGTTTGAGCCCGATCCTGAGCCCGAAGGCGCATCTGCATACGGAGACTTTATGGCACCGCAATCTTCCTCCGCGGCCGAGGCATTGACGTTCGAACCGGCCGCGGCGTCGGGCGAGAAGCAATCCGCAGCCCGCGATAACAACCTCCTATCGTCGGAATCCGACGAGGCCGTGCACGGCGCATTCAGTGCACTGGCGCACACGATCCTGGCGCAAAACGCCCGCACGCTTGAAGATTTGGTTGCTGAGATGCTGCAGCCGATGCTGAAGAGCTGGCTCGACGACAACTTGCCGTCCCTGGTGGAGCGGCTGGTTCAGGAAGAGATTCAACGGGTATCACGCGGCCGGCCTTAAGTCGCCGGAGACGACGTCCGCCACGATAGAGCGCGCCGCCTTCCCGGTCGGCGCGTTTTTTGCTTGTTATTGGGGCGGTTGACACGGGGCAGCGCCGTCAGTTTAACACCGCCGCCACTGCTGGAACCCCCATGCTTGAGAAGACATACGACGCTGAAGGCGTCGAGCCCGCAATCCGCGAGAGCTGGGAGAAGGCCGACGCCTTCCGCGCCGGCGCGGGCGCGAGTGCGGACGCGGAGCCGTTCAGCATCGTCATCCCGCCGCCGAACGTGACCGGCTCGCTCCATATGGGGCACGCGCTGAACAACACGCTTCAGGACGTCTTGGTGCGCTTTGAGCGCATGCGCGGCAAGGACGTGCTCTGGCAGCCCGGCATGGACCATGCCGGCATTGCCACTCAGATGGTTGTTGAGCGCCAAATGATGGAGCGACAGGAACCGGATCGGCGCAAGATTGGCCGCGACGCCTTCGTGGAGAAGGTGTGGGCCTGGAAGGCCGAATCTGGCGGCGTCATCGTCAACCAGTTGAAGCGGCTCGGCTGCTCCTGCGACTGGTCGCGCCAGCGCTTCACCATGGATGACGGACTATCGAAGGCGGTCACCAAGGTCTTCGTGAACCTCTACAAGGAGGGGCTGATCTACAAGGATCAGCGCCTGGTGAACTGGGACCCGGCGCTGTTGACCGCCATCTCCGATCTGGAGGTGCTGCCGGTCGAGGTGGAAGGCCAGCTCTGGCACCTCAGATATCCGCTTGAAGGAAACGGTCGCTCAATCACGGTCGCCACAACGCGGCCAGAGACCATGCTGGGCGACAGTGCGGTCGCTGTGCACCCAAATGACGAGCGCTACGCCGACATGATCGGTGAGTATGTCGTGCTGCCGCTGGTCGGTCGCCGCATCCCGATCATCGCCGATGAATATGCCGACCCGGAAGCCGGCTCCGGCGCAGTGAAGATCACGCCCGCGCATGACTTCAACGACTTTGAAGTCGGCCGCCGCCACAATCTGCCGGTCATCAGCGTCATGGACGCGGAGGCAAATATCAGCCTCAAGAACAACGAGGCGTTTCTCAACGAGCTGGCGCCGTCCTCTAAGCTGACCCACATCATCGACGAGTTGGACGGCCTCGACCGCTTCACCGCCCGCGCCCTCGTCGTGTCGCTCCTGGAGGAGCGCGAGCTGTTGGAGAAGACGGAGGACCACACGCACACGGTCCCGCACGGCGACCGCAGCAACGTGCCGATCGAGCCGTTCCTCACCGAGCAATGGTACGTCAACGCCAAGGCGCTCGCTACGCCGGCCATCGCCGACGTCAAGAACGGCCGCACGACGATCGTGCCGAAGCATTGGGAGAAGACCTATTTCGACTGGATGGAGAACATCCAGCCCTGGTGCATCTCGCGACAGCTCTGGTGGGGACACCGCATCCCCGCCTGGTACGGTCCCGATGACGAGATCTTCGTTGAGGAGACGGAAGAGGAGGCCGCGGCCGCGGCGCTGCGCCATTACGGCGAAGAGACCGAACTGAAACGCGACGACGACGTGCTCGACACGTGGTTCTCGTCGGCGCTGTGGCCGTTCTCCACGCTCGGCTGGCCGGACGAGACGCCGGAGCTCAGCCGCTACTATCCGACCGCGGTACTCGTGACCGCCTTCGACATCATCTTCTTCTGGGTGGCGCGGATGATGATGATGGGCCTCCACTTCATGGGCAACGAGCCTTTCCAGAAAGTCTTCATCCACGGCATCGTGCGCGACGAGAAGGGCGCCAAGATGTCGAAGTCCAAGGGCAACATCGTCGACCCCTTGGAGCTGATCGACGAATACGGCGCCGATGCGCTGCGCTTCACGATGGCGTCGCTTACGACGCCCGGCCAGGACGTGAAGCCGTCGCGCGCGCGCATCGAAGGCTCGCGCAATTTCGGCACCAAGATTTGGAATGCCGCGCGCTTCTGCGAGATGAACGACTGCCGGCCTGACCCGGATTTTGATCCGCAAGCCGTGTCGGAGACGGTCAACCGCTGGATCCTCACCGAAGCCGCAAAGGCGTCCTCTGAGGTCACCGTCGCGTTGGAGAGCTTCCGTTTCAACGATGCGTGCGAAGCCGCCTACCGCTTCGTCTGGGATTCCTTCTGCGATTGGTATCTGGAGCTGATCAAGCCGGTCTTCGCCGACGGCAGCGAGGCAGCGAAAGCGGAGACGCGCGCGACCGCCGCACATGTGCTGGGGATCATCCTGCGCCTGCTGCACCCCTTCATGCCCTTCATCACCGAAGCACTGTGGAAAGAGTTGAGCGCCGGGAAAGACGGATTGCTGGCGCTCAGCAAATGGCCGGCGCCGGATTTCGCAGACGCCGATGCAGCCGAGGAGATCAACTGGCTCGTGGAGCTTGTCGGCGCTATCCGCTCAGTGCGATCTGAGATGAACGTGCCCACCGCATCAAAGACGCAGCTTGTCGCCTTGACCAAGGACGACGTGCTCCTCACGCGCTTGCAGCGCCACGAGCCGGCGGTGGAGCGCCTGGCCCGGGTGGAGGGGATTGCCGCCAACGGCGATGCGCCGCGTCAGGCCGCGCAGATCGTCGTCGGCGGCGCCACATTTGCTCTGCCGCTTGCAGGAATCATCGATTTCTCCGCCGAGGAGGCACGGCTGAAGAAAGAGATCGACCGCGTCGAGAACGAGATATCGCGGATCGACAGCAAGCTCGCCAACGAGAACTTTGTCGCCCGAGCACCGGAAGACGTTGTGCAGGCGGAGCGTGACAAGCGCGCCGCCTATCAGGAGGACGGTAAACGGCTTTCCGCCGCGCTGGAGCGCCTGAAACAGGCGGCCTGACGGGCATTTAAGCCCTTGGCGCCCATGCCGCACCCTGTCGCACTTCTGCCACAGATGTACTGAATCCGTGCGCGCGGGCCATACGCCCCCTTTGCGCCACGATCCCTTCTATTGTTTCTCAAGGACTCAGCGGCACATCTCCCGATGCCGCTGGGATTGCCCTGGGGCCGGGCGCGATAATCTCGAAGGGTGGCGCAACGGAACCCCGAGGCAACCGGGAGAGCAGGCGTAAATGGACGCAAGAGCATTCGATAAGATGAAGCTGCCCAGCCGTCATGTGACGGAGGGGCCAAGCCGTGCGCCGCATCGCTCGTACTATTACGCCATGGGTCTGTCGCGTGAGCAGATCCATCAGCCCTTCGTCGGCGTCGCCACATGCTGGAACGAAGCCGCCCCCTGCAACATCGCTCTCATGCGCCAGGCACAGGCAGTGAAGCATGGTGTAGCGGCCGCCAGCGGGACACCGCGCGAGTTCTGCACCATCACCGTCACCGACGGCATCGCCATGGGCCACGAGGGCATGAAGTCTTCGCTGGCCTCGCGTGAGGTGATTGCCGATTCCGTCGAGCTGACCATCCGCGGCCACGGCTATGACGCGCTGGTCGGCATGGCCGGCTGCGACAAGTCGCTACCCGGCATGATGATGGCGATGTGCCGTCTGAACGTCCCGGCGATTTTCATCTATGGCGGCTCGATCCTGCCCGGCAGGTTCAAGGGCCGCGACGTGACCGTCGTCGATGTGTTCGAGGCGGTCGGCCTCCATTCCGTCGGCAAGATGTCGGAAGAGGAACTGGAAGAGCTTGAGCAGGTCGCCTGTCCGTCCGCCGGCGCCTGTGGCGGACAGTTCACTGCCAACACCATGGCCATGGTGTCGGAGGCAATCGGACTGGCGCTGCCGTACTCCGCCGGCGCACCGGCGCCCTATGAGATGCGCGACCGCTTTTGCATGGCGGCGGGTGAGAAGGTGATGGAGCTGATTGCGCGCAACATCCGCCCGCGCGACATCGTCACCCGCAAAGCGCTGGAGAATGCCGCCACGGTTGTCGCCGCATCCGGCGGCTCGACCAATGCCGGCTTGCACCTCCCGGCGCTGGCGCATGAATGCGGCATTGAGTTCGACCTCTTCGATGTCGCGGAGATTTTCAAGCGCACGCCCTATATCGCCGACTTGAAGCCCGGCGGCCGCTACGTCGCGAAGGACCTCTTTGAGGCCGGCGGCATCCCGCTCGTCATGAAGACGCTGCTCGATCACGGCTATCTGCATGGCGACTGTATGACCGTCACGGGCCGAACGATCGCCGAGAACATGAGCTCGGTGAAGTGGAACCCTGATCAGGATGTCGTCCGCCAGGCCGACGACCCGATCACGCCGACCGGAGGCGTCGTCGGGCTGCGGGGCAATCTCGCCTCCGAAGGCGCCATCGTGAAGGTCGCCGGTCTGAAGACGCTGACATTCTCCGGCCCGGCGCGCTGCTTCGATTCTGAGGAAGAGTGCTTCGCCGCGGTGAAGAACCGCACATACAAAGACGGCGAGGTGCTCGTCATCCGCTATGTCGGCCCGCGCGGCGGTCCCGGCATGCCGGAGATGCTGTCCACGACAGCCGCGCTATACGGACAGGGCGCCGGCGAGAAGGTGGCGCTCATCACGGACGGTCGCTTCTCCGGCGGCACGCGCGGCTTCTGCATCGGCCATGTCGGGCCTGAAGCAGCACTTGGCGGACCGATCGCGCTGTTGCGCGACGGCGACATCATCCACATCGACGCTAACGAGGGCACGCTCTCCGTGCGGCTGGATGATCAGGAACTGGCGAAACGCCGCGAGGCGTGGGTGCCGCGTGAGCCGCGCTATCTAAGTGGCGCGATCTGGAAATTCGCGCAGGGCGTCGGCCCAGCGCGCGACGGTGCCGTGACGCATCCCGGCGGCGCGGCGGAGACGATGACTTATGCGGATATTTAGGGCCTGCACCGCTGCTGTAAGCCTGACTGCGTTTAGCGCGAGCGCAGGGCTTGCGCTTGACCCGAACCTTTCGGCCGGCGAGGCGTTCAGCTCCGGCTATCAGGCTTACAAGGCCGGCGACGCCGAGACGGCGATTGAGGCGCTCAACTACGCAGCCGATCACGGACATGCGGCGGCGTTGTGGAAGCTTGGCCGGATGTATCAGAACGGCGACCTCGTGAGCGAGGACGCCGGCAAGGCTATCCAGCTCTATGCCCGCGTCGCCCGCGACTTTGGCGACGGCAATCCACGCGGCCCCCAGGCGCCTTTCGTCGCCGACGCGCTGGTCACGCTGGGCAGCTACTATCTGAACGGCGTCGCCGGATCCGTGGACCCCAATCCAGAATACGCGCGGCGCCTGTTCCGCCACGCCGCGGCGATTTTTGGAAACGCCGAGGCGCAATATCTGTTGGCCCGGATGCTGCATGAGGGTGTCGGCGGCCGTCAGGACACCGGCACGGCAGCGGCCTGGTATCGCTTGGCGGCGAACAAGGGCCATGTCGGCGCGCAATCTGAACTCGGCCACATGCTCTTTGAGGGGATCGGCGTCGGGCGCCGGCCGGGCGAGGGGCTCAAATGGCTGAGCATTGCCCGCCTTGCCAGCCCCGGTGACCCGGTTATCCAAGCCCGCCACGAGCAAGCCTTCTCCACCGCCGAGGAGGAGCTTCGGCGCGCCGCCATGGCCGCCGCCGAAACTTGGATGACCAACCGCACCGGCGGCGCGCAGGCGCAGGCCCCTCAGGCTGAAACCGCAGCGCAGGCGCAATAGCCGGCCGTCACGCCGCGACACACCATCTCGTTTGTCATCCCGGCCGAACGTAGAGAGGGCCGGGACCCATGAACACCTGCAGGGCGGTCTGTGGTTATGGTCCCGAACAAGCGCTGACGCGCTTTTCGGGATGACAAGGGAGAGAGTGTGCGAGCAAGCCCCCGCATTTCGCTCACGCTTCATGCGGGCAACGAGATGCGCGCCCGTAGCCCGGATGGAGCGAAGCGCAACCCGGGATGAGGGCCGGCCGCCAGGCTAGTTGCCCAGCGGCACGGTCGGTGAAGCAAGAGAGAGCACTCGCGCATCCGGCGCGCGATCAAGCCGGGCAAACGGGCAGGGCACGCCAAGAAATGTCCAGCTTGTGTTGTTGAGGACCTGGTCGCAGCGCGCCAACTGCCGACCCTTCGCCGTGTCGAGGCAGATTGTGTCACCAATAACCGCCTCAATATCGCCCTGCGCCCGGCACGTGCAATCCGCAAGCGCGGGCGACAACATCGCGCCGAGCAAGACCGCCGCGGCGCCAGTGAGGATCAGCCTCATCCCGCGATTTTATCAGAAGCGTGACCTGAGTCACGTTCGTCGGCGCGTCAGCCAGCTAACTAAGCTCCACCCACACCGGAACGTGGTCCGACGGCTTTTCCCAGGCCCGCGTGTGGCGGTCGATCCCGGCCTCCACCAGGCGATCAGCAGCCTCCGGCGAGAGCATCAGATGATCGATGCGAATGCCGTTGTTTTTCTGCCAGGCACCCGCCTGGTAGTCCCAGAAGGTGTAGACGTTGCCGCCTTCGGCAACCGACCGGACGGCGTCGGTCAGGCCAAGCGCTGAGAGGCGACGGAAGGCGGAAAGCGATTCCGGCCGATAGAGCGCATCGCCCGTCCAGTTCTCCGGGTGCTTCGCGTCGATCGGTTCCGGGATGACGTTGTAGTCGCCCGCCACGACAAGCGGCGTTTCCTCTTCAAGCCGCGCGGCCGTCCAATCTTCCAGCCGCCGCATCCAGTCGAGCTTGTAGGGGAATTTTTCGGAGCCCACCGGATTGCCGTTCGGCATGTAGCAGCAGGCGACACGCATCGCGCCGTGATCGGTGGGAATGAGCCCGGAGATGAAGCGCGCCTGCTCGTCGCCGTCACCGTCAGGGAGCCCGCGCGTTACATCGTCGATCGGCCGCTTGGAAAGAAGCGCAACCCCGTTGAAGCCTTTCTGGCCGTGGACAGCGACATTGTAGCCAAGGTCACCGATCTCAAGCGCCGGAAACGCCTCGTCAACGCTCTTGATCTCCTGCAGGCACGCCACGTCCGGCGCGCTCTCCTTCAGCCAATGCAGGAGGTTCTCAAGCCGCGCCTTGACGCCGTTGATGTTCCAGGTGGCGATGCGCATGAACTTGTGGTGGCCCCAACCCTACCGCTCGTCATTGCCGGACGTAATCCGGCAATCCCCCGGCGATCCTTAGATAGAGAAGCTCGTGCCGCAACCGCAGCCGGCGGTGGCGTGCGGGTTCTTGATCTGAAACGACTGGCCGATCAGGTCGTCGACAAAGTCGATCTCAGAGCCGCTCATATAATCGAGCGACACACTGTCGATGAGCACCACCGCGCCATCGCGCTCCAGCACGATATCCTCCTCGCCCGGCGTCTCCTGCACCAAATCGTAGCGATACTGGAAGCCGGAGCAGCCGCCGCCCTCGACGCTGACGCGCAGCGCCGTCCCGCCTGGCTCCGCGCTCAGGATTTTGGCGATCCGCTTGGCCGCGGCGTCGGTGAGGATCACGCTCTGCTGGTCCATGGCAATCGTTGGCCCTTGTTCCGATTGACATAGTAGCTAAGAACGACGGCGCGCACAGTCAAATCCGGGGGAGGCCGATGGCGGAGCCGCCGCACGATCTCTTGCGCCGCGGCACACGCTGGCGCGCCCCTTATGCGGCCGATCCGGCGGCGTCCCGCGGCCGCATTCATGCCGAGCCGGACGACCCGCTGCGCTCCGCCTTCCAGCGCGACCGCGACCGTATCGTGCATTCCAACGCCTTCCGCCGGCTGATGCACAAGACGCAGGTCTTCATCCAGCACGAAGGCGACCATTTCCGCACGCGGCTGACCCATACGCTGGAGGTCGCCCAGATCGCCCGCTCCATTGCCCGGCCGCTGGGGCTCGACGAGGATTTGGCCGAAACCCTGGCGCTTGCCCACGATCTTGGCCATCCGCCCTTCGGCCATGCCGGCGAGCGGGCGCTGAACCAGGCGCTCGCCGCCCATGAAGGCTTCGACCACAACGCCCAAAGCCTGCGCGTCGTCACCGCCCTGGAACGCCGCTACACCGCTTTCGACGGCCTCAATCTCACCTGGGAAACGCATGAGGGCCTAGTGAAGCACAACGGCCCGGTGCTGGACGCTGATGGCCACGCAGCGGGGCCCTATGCCGGCAATACCGTCCCGCAGGTGATCATCGCATTTCAGCAGAAGCAGGACCTGTCGCTGGCGCGCTTTGCCGGTCTGGAAGCGCAAGTCGCCGCCATGGCCGACGACATCGCCTATGATTGCCACGATCTGGAGGATGGCCTTCGCGCCGAGCTGATCACGCTTGCTGACCTCGGCGGCCTGTCTTTTGTCGGTCCGATCCTCCACGCGATCCGCGCTGCGCATCCCGACCTTGAGCCGCCGCGCGCCGTGCACGAGCTGAACCGCCGCATGATCTCCGCCATGATCCATGATGTGCTCAGCGAAACGACCCGCCGAATCGCGGCGTCTAAGGTGCAGAGCGCCGACGATGTGCGCAATGCAACCGAACCGCTGGTCGGGTTTTCGGCCGATATGGCCGATGCAGAGGCGGCGCTGAAGCGTTTTCTATTCGACCGGGTCTACCGCGCCGAGCCCGTCCTGCTTCCCGCTCGTCAGGGCGAAACGCTGGTCACGGAGCTCTTCGCCGCCTATCTCGCCGAACCGGACCTGATGTCGGAGGATTGGCACCGCCGCTTTCACGCCGCGGAGGAGCCGGCGGCCCGCGCCTATTGCGTGGCCGATTACGTCGCCGGCATGACCGACCGCTACGCCGACGCGGAGCATAATCGCCTGTTTGGGGAGGGCGCCGATCCCGGCCCGTGCGAGATGTGACCCCTCGACCGTCACCCTGCGGTTGGAGAAACGCCGCTCTTGCGATAGGGCTCGGGCCGCACAACGAGGCCCCCCCTGCAGCTTTCGACAGCTTTCAGCAGCGCATGAACATCTTTGACGATTTCAACGGTCGCATCCGCAAGGCCGTCAAAGCCTCCGTCCTGGCTGATCGGGACGCGGCAGAGATCGATCTGGATCGCCTTGCAACGGAACCGCCGCGTGACCCGGCTCACGGCGACATTGCCACCAATGCGGCGATGGTGCTGGCCAAGCCGCTTAAGGCCAAGCCGCGCGACATTGCCGAGAAGATCGCCGCTGCGCTGGCGGACGATGACGACATTGAATCCGTTGAGATCGCCGGGCCGGGCTTTGTGAATCTCCGCCTGTCGGATCGGTTCTGGGCGGAGCAGCCGCGCGCGATCCTCAAGGCGGGGCTTCGTTACGGCCATAGCGACATCGGCGGCGGCGAGGCCATCAACGTTGAATATGTCTCCACCAATCCGACGGGCCCGATTCATGTCGGCCATTGCCGCGGCGCCGTGGTCGGCGATGCGATCGCCAATCTCCTTGCCGCGACTGGATACGACGTCACGCGTGAGTACTACATCAACGATGCCGGTGCGCAGGTCGATCAGCTCGCGCGCTCTGCCTATCTGCGGTACCGGGAAGCGCTCGGCGAAGCGATCGGCGAGATCCCGAGCGGTCTTTACCCCGGCGATTATCTGAAGCCGGTCGGTGTGGCGTTGAAGGAGGAGTTCGGCGAGGGCCTGCTCAATCTGCAACCGCCCGAATGGCTGCCGGTGGTGCGTGAGCGCGCCGTCGACGCGATGATGGACATGATCCGCGCTGACCTGGAACTGCTCGGCGTCCGGCACGACATCTTCTTTTCCGAGCGGTCACTTCTATCCGGCACCGATCGGGTGGCGGAGGCTATCGCCACTTTGTCTGAGCGCGACCTCATCTATCGCGGCACGCTGCCGCCGCCCAAAGGCCAAATTCCGGAGGATTGGGAAGATCGCGAGCAGACGCTCTTTCGCTCAACGGCATTCGGGGACGACATCGATCGGCCGCTGTTGAAGTCCGACGGCAGCTACACCTATTTCGCTTCCGACATAGCCTACCACTACGTCAAGTTCAGCCGCGGGGCGCGCCGACTGATCGACGTGCTCGGCGCCGACCATGGCGGCTATTTGAAGCGCATGCGTGCCGCGGTGACGGCGATGAGCGGCGGCGAGGCGACGCTGGAGATCATATTCTGCCAATTGGTGAAGCTCTTCCGCGGCGGCGAGCCGGTGGCCATGTCCAAGCGCGCCGGCGACTTCGTCACGCTGCGCGAGGTCGTGGAGGAGGTGGGGCGCGACGCCACCCGCTTCATGATGCTCTATCGCAAGGCCGACGCGCCGCTGGATTTCGACTTCGTCGCCGTTCAGGAGCAGTCGAAGGACAATCCGGTCTTCTACGTCCAATATGCGCACGCCAGGACCGCCTCCGTCAGGCGCCAGGCGCGCGAGGAGGCGCCCGATATCGCGCTTGAGGCAGAATCGCTGGCCGCGGCGGATTTCCGGCTTTTGGCTGATTCCAGCGAGCGGGCCCTGCTACGGGCCATGGCCGATTGGCCGCGCATATTGGAGGCTGCAGCCCGGAACCGGGAGCCGCACCGCGTCGCCTTCTACCTCCACGACCTGGCAAGCGCTTTCCATGCTCATTGGAATAAAGGCAAGGAACTGCCGCAATTGCGTTTTATCCGGCCTGACGATATCGACCTCAGCCGCGCACGGCTCGGGCTCGTCACGGCGCTGCAAAGTGTGCTGAGATGCGGCCTGCAAGTTCTTGGTGTCGAAGCGCCTGAGGAAATGTAATAGGTGGATGAAATACAGGAGAACCCGCGCTAATCTGCGGAGGCTGATGACGGCGGGCCAATCGTATGGCTGGTAACGACCCTAAGAACGTAAGGGACAATCGCGAGTCCTTTGACGCGGATGAAGATCCGCTGGTGGAGCTTGCGCGCATTGTCAGTGAGGACGGCGGGTTCTCTGGCCGGGTGAGACCGCGCCCGAGCGCGCAGCCGGTCGCCCACGAGGACCTCTCCGCCGATCTCGAAGCGGAGCTCCTGCAGGAGTTGGAAACCTCGTTTGCCGGCCGCGAAGCCGCCCCGAGTGCAACAGAGCCGAGCGCCGCAGCGCCGGCAGCTGCTCCGCCGGCCCCGCCCCAGCCGGAGCCGGATTTCGCACCGGAGCCTGCGCCTCCTCCGCCACCGCCACTGCCTGTTGAGCCTGAGCCCCCCGCGGCGGTCGAAGAACTTCGGCCGAGCTTGGCCGAACCCGTCAGCGAATTGCCGCCCCTGAAGGACGCCGCCGCTGCCGCCATGCCGCCGGAAGAGGCGGCAGCGCCGCTTTATCCGGCCGAGGCGGCCGCAGAGCCGGAACCGGTCGCAGCGCCGGCACCCCCCGACGCCGGCGATCCCGATGACCTTTTGCGCTCGATTGAAGAGCAGCTCAGCCAGTTCGATCAGCGTGCCCGCGCGGAGGGATTCGGCGCCGGCGATGGCCAGCCCCTTGTGCAGCAGGAGGAGAGCTGGAGCGGCGTGCCTGAACCTGAGCCGGAGCCACGTGTGGCGATCGAGCCGGAACCGCGTGCCGCCGCTGTGCCCGTATCGCCCGCCGCCCCTGAACTGGAGCCGCGTGGAGCCGTTGAGCCGGACCCGATAGCGCCTGCTGAGCCAGCGCCCGAGCCCGTGGCTGAATGGAGTGAGGACCAGGAGCACGCGGAGGCCGAATATCGGTTCAGAGGTCCAGCCGGCGGAGGCTGGGACAGCCTTGAGGAGGCACAGCCCACCGCACCGGTTCAGCCTCCGCCGGCCGCCCCGCCCGTTGACGCGCCGCCGCAAGAACCCGTCGCTGCGGCTGAGGAACCAGTCGCGCCGCCGCCCCTTCGGCTGCGCCTGCCGCCCGACTTTCCCGATGCCGACGCGACCGACGGGCCGGCTGCCGAAGCCGCGCGAACTTCCGAGCTTGCAAGCCTCGAAGAGGAGCTGTCGGCGGAGTTCGATCCACGCGGAGGGCGCACAACAGCCGCGCCTGCTCCACAGCCTGTCGCCGACGTGGCGGAAGCGGCGCCTGCGGACGACGCGCCCGATATGGCGCATGTCGCCGCTGCCGCTGCAATTGCACCGCAGCACGCCATGCGGGCGCCGCCTGAGCCCGC
Source organism: Afifellaceae bacterium (assembly GCA_028281235.1). Taxonomy (GTDB): domain Bacteria; phylum Pseudomonadota; class Alphaproteobacteria; order Rhizobiales; family Afifellaceae; genus DASWJZ01. The sequence goes on from JANQKG010000027.1 coordinate 118,780, forward strand.
ACCGCCACCGCCAAGACGCTCGCGCAAAGTTCTGGTCACTGCCGCATCGGTATTGATCGTCGTGGCGATAGGCGGGGCGGGGGCCATGTATCTGCGCACCTTCAACGGAACGTCGTCCGGCCCGCCGCCGGTCATCGCCGCGCAGGACGGTCCGGTTAAGATCACGCCGGAGGAGACTCAGGCCGAAGGCGGCGGCGAGACTGTCGGCGAGGCCGTTTACGACCGCGTCGCGGGACAGGCGCCCGAAACGGAAGAGACCGTCGTTGAGGGTGCCGAGGAGCCGCGCGAAATCGCCCGCATCGTGCTGCCGGAGGCAGAAAGCGCCGCACCTGAGCAACCGCCCGCGCCAGCGGAGAACACCATCGTAGCTGAAGAGCCCGCTGGGTCCGCTGAGGAGGCGCAGGCCAGCCTGGAGGATTTCGGACCGCGCCGCGTTGAGACCTTTGTCGTTCGCCCGGACGGGACGATTGTCACCACCACGGAGGCCGGTGAGCCCAGCGAGCCCGATTTGACCGCTCAGCAAATGGCGACCGCGCAGACGGAGGCGATGGACCCCAAGCCGGTGGAGACCGTCACGATCAGCGAGCCGCGTACGGCCGGCGAGCCAACGGCTGCGCAGGAGCTGGCTGCCGTCGCCGCAGAGGCGCCCGTGGAGCAGCCGACAGAGGCCGCACAACCGACCGAAGAGGCTGCAGCACCGCCGGCCACCGAGCCGGTTGAGGAGGTCGAAGTCGCCGTTGCGCCCGAGCCCGAAACAGCGCCCGAACCGGAGCCCGCCGCGACGCCACCGACGGCTGCATCCGGCTTTGTCGTGCAGATTGCCTCGCAGACGAGCCAGGAGGCAGCCGAAGCGACCTTCGCCTCATTGCAGCGGAGCTACGGTTCAGTGCTCGGGGGGCTGGAGCCCAATATTCAACGCGCCGATCTTGGTGAAAAAGGCATCTACTACCGGGTGCGTGTCGGCCCCTGGGCCGAGCGCGCCGATGCGGTGAACGTGTGTGAAGCGCTACAGGCCGCCGGCGGCGACTGCTTCGTGGCGCGCTAGAGCATGATCCCGAAAAGTGGGCGCCGGTTTTCGGATAAGATCATGCTCCAACATAGAGCCGTCATAGAAGGCCAAGCGTGACGCCGCGCGCCTTTATTAGCGGACTGTCGGGAACCGAGCTTTCGGAGGAGGAGGCCGCCTTCCTGCGTGAGGCGCGCCCTTGGGGCGTGATCCTCTTTGCCCGTAACATGAATGAGCCTGATCAAGTGCGGCGGCTTTGCCGCGCTGCCCGTGAAGCGCTGGAGCGCGAGGACGCGCCCGTCCTTGTCGATCAAGAAGGCGGCCGCGTGCAGCGCTTCGGGCCGCCGCATCTCCGTGCCTATCCGCCCGGCGCACGCTACGGCGAGATCTACCTCCACAACTCGCTCGCAGGCGTCGAGGCCGCTTATCTCGGCGCACGCCTGATCGCGCTCGACCTCCACGCCTTGGGCATCACCATCAATTGCGTGCCCGTTCTCGACATTCCGGTGGAGGGCGTAACAGCAGCGATCGGCGACCGCGCGCTCGGCCTGACCGTCGATGCCGTCGCCACGCTCGGCGGCGCCCAGATCGACGGCTTGCAGTCGGGCGGCGTTCTTCCGGTGATCAAGCATATGCCGGGCCACGGTCGTGCCCTTGTCGACAGCCATCACGAGCTGCCGCAGGCCGATGCCACCATGGCGGAGCTGGAAGCCCAGGATTTCACGCCATTTCGGCTGCTGGCCAAACGCTCGCCCTTCGGCATTACAGCGCATGTGGTATTTTTGGACGTGGATGACGCTGCGCCGGCTACGCATTCGTCTTTGGTAATCGTTAACGTTATTCGAGAGCGAATCGGCTTTGATGGCGTTTTGATGACCGACGATATCAGTATGGAAGCACTTTCCGGCACACCGCGCGAACGCGCTGAGCGGGCGATCGCCGCCGGCTGCGACCTGGTGCTTCACTGCAACGGCAAGATGGAAGAAATGCGCGGTATCGCCGAGGGCGTGCCGGAGCTGTCGGAGGCGATGCTTGAGCGCACGGCAGCTGCTCTTGCCCTGCGCCGTGAACCCGAAGCAGTTGACCGTGCCGCATTGGAGCGCCGCTTCGATGACCTGCTAACCCAGGCCCAGGAACCGGCATGAGCGAGCCTGCGACCGCAACCGCGGAGGCCTTGCCGGAAGGGGAGCCGCTGGAGTCAGAGGCGGACTTCGAAGATGCGCCCGTGCGTCGCGACGACTGCCTGATGGTCGACGTCGCCGGCTTTGAGGGCCCGCTCGATCTTCTCTTGAATCTGGCGCGCGAGCAGAAGGTCGATCTCTCCAAGATCTCCATCCTGGCGCTGGCGGAGCAATATCTGGCCTTCATCGAAGCCGCGCGCCGGCTTCGGATTGAGATCGCCGCCGATTATCTCGTGATGGCGGCGTGGCTTGCCTATCTGAAGTCGCGCCTGCTCCTGCCGGCGGAAGAGGAGGATGGCGGCCCGAGCGGCGAGGAACTCGCCGCCGTGCTGGCCCGGCGCCTGAAGCATCTGGAGGCGATCCGCGAGGCGGGCCGCCAGTTGATGGCGTCCTCGCGGGTCGGCATCGATGTCTTCCAGCGCGGCATGCCGGAGCCGCTCTCCGTCCACACCAGCACGGTCTGGGGAACGGGGCTTTACGATCTCCTTTCCGCTTACGGCGCTCTGCGACTGCGCTCCGTGGCGGCACATGTGAAGGTCGGCGGCCGGCGCGTCATCACCTTGCAGGAAGCGCGAGAGCGACTGCTGCGGATGATCGGCGCGGCGACGCAATGGGAGTCGCTCGACTCCTACCTCATCGAATATCTGGTGCATCCGGACCTCCAGCGCTCCGCGCGCGCCAGCGCGCTGTCCGCCAGTCTGGAACTGGTTCGCGAAGGCGAGGTTGAGCTGAAGCAGGACGAGCACTTCATGCCGCTCTTCGTTCGCCGCCGGCTGCGCGAGAACACCGAGCTCGCAGAGGTCGCCAATGGCTGAAGCCGCGCAGGTCTGGGAAGGCACAAACGTCCAAAGCTTGTCGATGGAAACTGAGGATCACCGCAGGCATCTGCGGATGCTTGAGGCGCTGTTGTTTGCCGCCCGCGAGCCGTTGTCGACCAAACAGATCGCCGAGCGCATGCCTGAGGGCATCGAGCTCGACGCGTTGCTGAGCGAGCTGCAGACTGCTTATGCGGGGCGCGGCGTGGTCTTGCGCCGCACCGACGATTCCTGGGCCTTTCGCACGGCCGATGACCTGGCCTTCATCTTCAAGCGCGACGTTGTGGAGGAGCGGCGGCTGTCGCGTGCCGCCGTGGAGACGCTGGCCGTCATCGCCTATCACCAGCCGGTTACGCGCGCCGAGATTGAGGAGATTCGCGGCGTATCGCTTTCGCGCGGCACGCTCGACGTGCTTCTCGCGGCGGGCTGGGTGCGGCTTCGCGGCCGCCGGCGCACGCCGGGGCGCCCGGTGACTTTTGGCACGACGCCCTCCTTTCTGGACCATTTCGGACTGGAATCGATCGGCGATTTGCCGGGCCTCGCCGACCTGAAGGCAGCGGGCCTCTTGGAAGCGATCGTGGAAGCGGACGCGGAGCTGCAGCCGCGTGACGACGAAGAATTGGCAGAGGACGAGGACCCGCTCGACCTCGACTTCGCCGACTTGGAAGCCGACGCCGATCTGGCGGCGGAGGACGAGGAAACCAGCCAAGACGCTGAGCCCCCGCACCGCGACGCGTAAACCGCGACCACAGCAAATGCCTTGCCGCCGCGCATGCGGCCCGTCATAAGCCCGGTTCATGGCCTTGATTGCGCAGGGATTGCGCCGCCGCGCCGCGGCAACCATCGCGTCCCGGCTCACCTTGGAGAAGGTGTGCCGGACCTTTGGCAACGTCACCGCGTTGCAGGACATCGATCTGAACGCCGATCCCGGTGAAATCGTCTCGCTGTTGGGGCATTCCGGCTGCGGCAAGAGCACGCTTCTGCGCGTCGCCGCGGGTGTCGATGCACCGACTTCAGGCCGCGTCCTCCTCGACGATATCGAGGTGGCGTCCGGCGCGGTGTTTGTGCCGCCCGAGAAGCGTTCCGTCGGGCTCATGTTCCAGGATTACGCGCTCTTCCCGCATTTGACCGCGGCGAAGAACGTCATGTTCGGGCTGACGGCGCTGGACCGGCAGGAGCGTCGCAAGGAGGCCCTGGCGGCGCTCAGCCGTGTCGGCCTGGCGCATCTCGGCGACGCCTATCCGCACGAAATGTCCGGCGGCGAGCAGCAGCGCGTGGCGCTCGCCCGCGCCATCGTGCCGCGGCCGGGGATCATCCTGATGGACGAGCCGTTCTCCGGATTAGATAGCCGGCTTAGGGATAGCGTCCGCGCCGACACGCTTTCCGTCTTGCGCGAAACAGGCGCCACGGCGGTTATCGTCACGCATGACCCGGAGGAGGCCATGCGCGTGAGCGACCGCATCATGCTGATGCGCCGCGGTCGCATCGTGCAGCAGGGGAGCGCCGCAGACCTCTACGACCAGCCCGCGAACCTCTTCGTTGCGCGCTATTTCAGCCATCTCAACGAGTTGAGCGGCACAATTCGTTCCGGGCGCGCGGTGACCACAATCGGCGATTTCGGCGCGCCGGGATATGGCGAAGGCGAGGCCGTCACAGTGGCAATACGTCCGCAGGGCATAAGGCTGAAAAGCACCGAAAGCGCGCAAAAAGGGACCCCCGGACGCATCGTATCGCGGCATTTCCTCGGCGAAATCGACCTATTCGACGTAGCGGTGAATGGCGGCGACACCTATCTTCTGGCCAGATCGCGCGGCGAGGAGGGGATGGTCCCGGGCGCCGACGTTGAGGTGAGTTTTGAGGCGCGGGATGTTCTCGTGTTCCCCAGGGCCGAGGATCGGCAGCATTGATTGCCGCGTTGATTGATGGCGTCTGGGTGATTTGCGATAGTCACTAACGATCCCGCCGGGATGAAAGGTTGAGCGAATGTCTATCGGTATTTGGCAAATTCTGCTGGTCGTGGCGCTTGTGGTGCTGCTTTTCGGGCGCAACAAGATTTCCGACCTGATGGGCGACGTGGCGAAGGGCATCAAGAGCTTCAAGAAGGGCATGGCCGAGGACGAGACCGACGAGCGGCCGACCATCGACCACAACGCTGCTGAGCCCATGACGGCCAAGAGCAGTGAGGAAGAGAAGTCCAAGGCCAAAGCAGGCTAGGCCGCCCGCGGCTTGAAAGCCTCGCAAGGCGGCGGGTGAGTCAGTGATGTTTGACATCGGCTGGACAGAGATTCTCGTCATCGCGACGATCGCCATCGTCGTCGTGGGGCCGAAGGATTTGCCGCGCATGTTGCGCGCTTTGGGCAGGACCATGGGGCAGGTGCGCCGCATGTCGAACGAGTTCCGCCGACAGTTCGACGATGCCCTGCGCGACGCGGAGCGCTCCGCTGGCCTTGAAGAGACCCGCAAGGATCTCCAGTCGATGGCCAAGGCCAATCCGCTGAAAGACATGCAGGACGACCTCAACAAGACGATGACCACGGCCGACAAGCCTAAGCCGGCATCGGAGGATAAAGCCGAGCCGACGGCGGTGGAGGCGCCGGCGCCCAAGCCGGATACCGACAAGCGGCTGCGCGAAGCCGAGCCGCTCAAAGCCGGCGCGACCTCCAAGCACGGGAGCAGCGCCGCGTGACGCATGACGATATCGAGGCATCGAAGGCGCCGCTGATTGAGCACCTGATTGAGCTGCGTCAGCGGCTGATGCGCGCGCTCATCGCGATCTTCATCGCCTTCATCGTCTGCTTCTACTTCGCCACCGACATCTACAATCTGCTCATCGTTCCCTATGAGCGGGCGGCCGGCGCAGAGCGCGAGATCAAGCTGATCTATACGGCACCGCAGGAATATTTCTTCACCCAGATGAAGCTGGCGCTCTTCGGCGCGCTGTTCATCGCGTTCCCGATCATCGCCAACCAGATCTATAAATTCGTCGCGCCCGGCCTTTATCAGAACGAGCGGAGCGCGTTTCTGCCGTTCCTGGTCGCCACGCCGGTCCTCTTCGCGCTTGGCTCAATGCTCGTCTATTTCGTCGTCATGCCGCTGGCGCTGACCTTCTTCCTCTCCATGGAGCAGGCCGCCGGCGAGGGCCGCGCAGCGATCGAGCTTCTGCCCAAGGTGAACGAATATCTCGGGCTGATCATGACGCTCATCTTCGCCTTCGGCCTGGTGTTCCAGCTGCCGGTGGTGATGACGCTGCTCGGCCGCGCCGGGCTGGTCTCGTCCGACACGCTGAAGACCAAGCGCAAATACGCCATCGTCATCGCTTTCGTGGTCGCAGCGGTGCTGACGCCGCCCGACCCGGTCAGCCAGCTCGGCCTGGCACTGCCGACGCTGCTTCTTTATGAGATTTCCATCCAGGCGGTGCGCCTGATTGAGCGCGCCCGCGCCGCCCGCGAGGCGCAGGAGGCCGCCGCCGACGCCGCGGAGTGAGCTGGAGCATCGCCTGCGGCTACCGCCGGTTTCAAGTCAGCACGCGATCGACTAAAATGCGCGTCGGAGACGACACATGGGCCACCTGACAGCACCGACGGCGGCATATGACGAGGACTATTATGCTTGGACGCAGCGCCAGGCCAAGCTCCTGCGCGCGCTTGGCGGACCCCGCGCCGGGCTGCCCAAGGAACTCGACGTCGATCATCTGGCGGAGGAGATCGAGGACTTGGGCAAATCGGAACTGCGCAGTGTCACCAGCCTGATCCGGCAAGTCCTTGTTCACCTCATGAAGGCTGCATCAGAAACGAAGGCGCAAGCGCGCGCCCACTGGCTGGCGGAAGCGGCGACGTTCCAGGCGGATGTACCCGGATACTACACGGCCTCGATGCGGCAGCTGATCGACCTTGATGCGATCTGGACCAAGGCACGCAACCTTGCCGACGTCCAGCTTCGCGAGCACGGATCGTCGCTCGTCGCCGGCATTCCTGATAGTTGCCCGTTTTCGCTGGACGAGATGACTGCGGATACGTTCGACGTTGAGGCCATGATCGCACGCCTGAGCACGCCAGGCTCGTCCGCCTGAGCGGCGGATACAACCTTTTCTCATATCCACGTCGTATTGCCGCGCTCCCCGATAGCGGGATGACGCCGGCAGTCGGTTCCGTTACCCAACACCCGCGCCTCAAGTCCGGTGAATCGGCTTGGGCCAAGGAAGAAGACGATGCTCGATATTCGCTGGATACGCGAAAACCCGCAAGCGCTCGACCGCGCGCTCGCCAGCCGCGGTGCTGAGCCGGCGGCGGGGCGGCTGATCGCGCTCGACGAGACGCGCCGCGCCGCCGTTCAGGCGCTGCAGGACATGCAGACGCGCAGGAACGCCGCGTCCAAGGGGATCGGCCAGGCCAAGGCCGCCAAGGACGAAGCAAAGGCGCAGGCCCTGATGGTCGAGGTCGCCGGGCTGAAAGAATCCATGCAGGCCGCGCAGGAGGAGGAGCGGGCTGCCGACAAGGCGCTCGCTGACGTGCTTGCCGAAATCCCCAACCCGCCGCTCGCCGACGTGCCGGTCGGGGAGGACGAAAGCGCCAATCGCCGGGAGCGCACTTGGGGCGAGCCGAAGCGCACAAACTCTGCCAGGGAGCATTTTGAGCTCGGCGAAGAACTCGGGCTCATGGATTTTGAGACTGCGGCAAAGCTCTCCGGCTCACGCTTCGTGGTGCTGAAGGGACAGCTTGCGCGGCTGGAGCGGGCGCTCGGCCAGTTCATGCTCGACCTGCACACCAACGAGCACGGCTACACCGAGATGCAGCCGCCGCTTCTGGTGCGCGATGATGCGGCGTTCGGGACGGGGCAACTGCCGAAGTTTGCGGAGGATCTGTTTGACTCAGCCACGAACAAGGCGGCCGCTGATGACGCGTTCGCGGGGTTGATCGCAGAGGGGTTTGACAATGCGCTAACGCAAGCAATTCACGACGGACTCGATCCGCAGGCAGCGCAAGGTGAACTTACCGGTATCTTTAAGGCTCAGATGCCGGAATGGCGAAAGCGGTTTGATGAGGACTACGCAGCGCAGTTTCGCCTGTGGCTCATCCCGACGGCCGAAGTCCCGCTCACCAACCTCGTGCGCGAACAAATCCTCGACGAAAAGGACCTGCCGCTGCGCTTCACCGCGCTGACGCCGTGCTTCCGCTCAGAGGCGGGCTCCGCCGGCAAGGACACGCGCGGCATGCTGCGCCAGCATCAGTTCGACAAGGTGGAGCTGGTCTCCATCACCACGCCGGAGAAGAGCCGCGAGGAGCATGAGCGCATGACAACATGCGCCGAAGAGGTGCTGAAGCAGCTCGACCTTGCCTACCGCCTCGTGACGCTCTCCACCGGCGACATGGGCTTTGGCGCGCAGAAGACTTATGACATCGAGGTTTGGCTGCCCGGCCAGAAGGCGTATCGCGAGATTTCGTCCTGCTCCGTGTGCGGCGATTTTCAGGCGCGGCGCATGGACGCGCGCTACCGCAACGAGAGCGGCAAGGCGCCGTGGCCGTTCGTGCATACGTTGAACGGCTCCGGCGTGGCCGTCGGCCGCGCGCTCATTGCCGTCATGGAGACGTATCAGAATGAGGATGGAACGATCACCGTTCCCGATAAGCTGCGCCCCTATATGGGCGGATTGGAGAAGGTTGAAGGATGAATGCCCGGCTCTATCGTTTGTCATCCCGGCTTGGCCGCCAGGCCAAGGCCGGGACCCATAACCCTCCTTCCGCGACGGCCGGTGGGAAACGCAGACGAAGGTGTTCATGGGTCCCCGACTGCGCGTTCCGCGCATCGGGGATGACAAACCGCAGGGGCTTTGCCTTTGCGCATCCGCTCTTCTCCACAAAGGGAAGGTTAGAAGCCCTGCACGCCGGCACGGCGCGTCCCTCTCCCCCTTGGGGAGAGGGTGATTTAGCGCGGGGCGACAAATCGGGTGAGGGGGTGTACGCACCATCTCTCCCCCTCACCCGGATCGCTGGCGTGATCCGACCTCTCCCCGCGGGGGAGAGGAGGGGCGTGCATCGCGTGCTCTCCCAAAGGGCTCACTCATGAAAATCCTCGTCACCAACGATGACGGCGTGCATGCGAGCGGCCTCAAAGTCGCGGAGCGGATCGCCAAAAAGCTCTCCTCCGATGTGTGGGTGATCGCACCGGAGACCGACCAGTCCGGCTCCGCGCACTCCCTGACGCTCGCTGACCCGATCCGCGTACGCCAGGTCGACGAGCGCCGCTTCGCCGTGCGCGGCACGCCGACCGATTGCGTCATCATGGGGCTCAAGGTCGTGATCGGCGAGAAGCCGGACCTCGTCATCTCCGGCGTCAATCGCGGCCAGAACATCGCCGACGACGTGACCTATTCCGGCACGGTCGCCGGCGCCATGGAAGGCACGCTGCTCGGCATTCCGTCCATTGCCCTGTCGCAGGGCTTTGGCCCGGATACGCGCGAGAACCCGCACTGGCAGACGGCGGAGACGCATGCGCCGGCCATCATCACCAAGCTCATCGAGATCGGCATCGACAACGGCACGCTCTTTAACGTCAACTTCCCCAATTGCGCGCCCGATGCGGTAAAGGGCGTGACGCTGACGCGGCAGGGCCGGCGCGTGCCCGACTGGCTGAACATTGAGAGCCGGCGCGACGCCCGCGGCTTCCCCTATTATTGGATCGGCTTTCGCCGCTCCAAGATGGAGCCGGAGGAGGGGACCGACCTTGCCGCCATGGAGGACAACCGCATCTCCATCACGCCGCTATCGCTCGACCTTACCCACGAAAGCGCCCACAAGGCGCTGGCTTCAGCGTTCTCCTGATGGCGGGTGAACTCTACGAGTAATCGCGACTGACCGGCACCCATGTCTCTCGTTTGTCATCCCGAAAAGCGCGTGAGCGCTTGTTCGGGACCCATAGCCACTGGAGAAAGCAAGTTGATGTGGGCGCTCTGCTTCATCTCCTTCGGAGGTGTTCATGGGTCCCGGCCCTCGCTGCGCTCGGCCGGGATGACAAACGAGGGGTTGCACAGCGTCCCTCACCTACCCGCAAGGGGGAGGTTAAAGGGCCGTCGGCCTGAAGCCCAATCTTAACCATAGGCCGGCATGCTGAGGTGCATGAGTGCCGAGTTCGCATTGGCCGGTCTGCCGGCCCCAGTCCCGAGTTGCGAGGATCATTCCGAGGCGCACGTCCACGCCGCCTCCATCATCCTCAAGCTGCGCGGCATGGGGATTGCCGACCGCGCTGTACTCAAGGCGATTGAGACCGTGCCTCGCGCGCTCTTCGTGCCGGAGAAGTGGCGCCACCACGCTTATTCCGACCACGAACTGCCCATCGAATGCGGGCAGATGATGAGCGCACCCACGATTGTTGGGCTGATGACCGTCTCGCTCGACGTCTCAGACCGCCACAGCGTGCTGGAGATCGGCACCGGCTCCGGCTATCAGAGCGCCATTCTGTCGCGGCTGGCGCGGCGCGTCACGACGATTGATCGCTTCCGCAAGCTGGTGAAGGCGGCGGAGCTCCGCTGGCAGCATCTGGGTATCCGCAACATCACGGCGATTGTCGGCGACGGCGCCCTGGGATGGGCGCGTCAGGCTCCGTTCGACCGTATTCTGGTGAACGCGGCGTGTGTCACGCCGCCGGTGAAGCTGATCGCTCAGCTCAGCGATCAGGGCATTCTGACCGCACCCACGGGAGACGGACGCGGCGGGCAGCGCCTTACGCTTTTTCAGCGCATCGGCCGCAACGTCGACACACGCGACCTCGGCCCGTCACGCTTCCTGCCGCTCGTTTCCGGCGTTGCGCAGAATCTCTAGCCATCGCCTTAACCCGATATCAACCCTGACGTTTCATGGTGCGGCATCGAATTCCCCTGGGTGCTGAGTAAAACGATGCGTATCCAATCCTCTGAATCCGCTTCTTCTTCGACCGTGATAACCCTGACCAGCCGGCTGAGCCTTGCTGCGCTGCTGGTCAGCGTTGGCGCGTGCGCCAATATGGGTGGCCTGCGGTCGCCGGTCTTCACCGGGTCCACCAATCAGCAGCAGATCATCGCCGGGCAGGGGACGACGCCGCTCGGCAACACCTATGTCGGCACGCGGCCCGGCGCGGTGCAGGCCGCTGAGCTGCCGCCGCCTCCTGGCGCGTCCGGCACCCCGACTTACGTCGCACAACCTGCGCCGACCATGAGCCCGCAGCCCTATACGCCGCCGGCGACCCAAATCGCCGCCGCGCCGGCGCAGCCGCGGACGCTAGGCACGCCGCCCACTACGCTGAACGAGCAGGCCGCGCGTATTCGCACCGCGAATGTCGCGCCCCAGCAGACCGTCGGCTCCTCCGTCCACATCGTCCAATCCGGCGACACGGCTTGGAACATCTCCCGCCGCTACGGTATCACCGTCGATCAGCTCGCAGCCGCCAATGGCGGCTCCACCACGGTGAAGCTCGGCTCACGCATTCGCATTCCGGGCGCTGGCGCGCCGCAGCCCGTCACCGCACCGCCGGTCCAGGTGGCAAGCCTTGACCCGCAGGCCGTTGCTCCGGCGCCAACGGCACCGGCAGCTCCTGCCGTGCCGCAGCAAGTTGCGCAGGCGCCCGCGTCACCGCTTGCCGAGGCGCGCGCCCAGCAGGTGGCGGTCGCTCCGCAGACTGGTGAGGCCGGCGCCCAGGCCGCAACGGCGCCGCAGGCCGCCGCAGCACCTTCCGGTTTCCGCTGGCCGGTGCGCGGGCGCGTCATCTCAGGCTTCGGCAAGAAGCCGAACGGCGAGCGCAATGACGGCATCAACCTCGCCGTGCCGGAAGGCACCGCCGTGAAGGCAGCCGAGGACGGCACCGTCATCTATGCCGGCAACGAACTGAAGAGCTACGGCAATCTGGTTCTCGTGCGCCACACCGGTGGTTGGGTGTCGGCTTATGCGCATAACAGCGACCTCAAGGTGAAGCGCGGCGACAGCGTGCGTCGCGGGCAGGTCATCGCGCTCTCCGGCATGTCCGGCGGCGTCACCACACCGCAGGTGCATTTCGAGCTGCGCAAGGACGCCGCACCGGTCGATCCGCTCAAGCACTTGACGGAGACTTGAGGACCGTCGTTTCAAACTGTCGTCATTGCCGGGCTTGACCCGGCAATCTACTCCGCAAGCACAACAGCATGGATGCCCGGATCAAGTCCGGGCATGACGACAGAGAGAATCTTAGCGGCTGTCAGTCCAGCCTGACGCCCTTTCGCCCGGCGAGATCCTGAACGAATTGCCACGCCACGCGGCCTGAACGGCTGCCGCGCGTCGTTGCCCATTCCAGCGCTTCAGGACGCCACTCCGCCTCCGCGGCGGGGACCTTGTAGTGATCCAAATAGCCGGCGACCATCTCCAGATACTGGTCCTGGCTGCAATTGTGGAAGCCGAGCCACAGGCCGAAGCGGTCCGACAGCGACACCTTCTCCTGCACCGCCTCCGACGGATTGATGGCTGTGGAGCGCTCGTTCTCAATCATGTCGCGCGGCAGGAGATGCCGCCGATTGGAGGTGGCGTAGAACGCGACATTCTCCGGCCGCCCCTCGACGCCGCCTTCCAGCGCCGCCTTCAAGGACTTGTAGGACGTGTCCCCGGCATCGAAGGAAAGATCGTCGCAAAACAGCAGGAACCGTTCGGGCTGGTCGCGCAAAAACCCCATCAGCTCCGGCAGCGTCTCAATGTCCTCACGATGGATCTCAATCAGCTTGAGCGGCGCGGCGTCGGCCAGCAGCTCGGCGGCAATTGCGGCGTGCACGGCCTTCACCAGCGAGCTCTTGCCCATGCCGCGCGCGCCCCACAGAAGCGCATTGTTGGCCGGCAGACCGTCGGCGAAGCGCCGTGTGTTCTCCATCAGCGTGTCGCGCGAGCGGTCGATCCCCTTCAAAAGCGGCAGCGCCACGCGGTTGATGCGCGGCACCGGCTGCAGATGCGCCGGTCTGGCGTGCCAGATGAAGGCGTCGGCGGCGGCAAAGTCGACCGGCGCAGCCACGGCCGGCGCCAGGCGCTCCAGCGCATCGGCGATCCGCTCAAGCAGGTCGCGCGTTGGATCGAGGTTTTTCTGCACAGGCCCTCCGAGGACACGAAATCCTTGGCCCCGCGGCGCGATTATCACGCCCAGCCGCTGCGGCAAAGGGCCCGGCTCGACTGCTCCAGCGCGGTTGCAAAGCCCCGTCCCGTGGCTATAGTCCGCGCCACCTAAGGGCTGCGGCCCGATTCAAAGGGAATTGCAGCCTTTATGTGGGTCACTCCGGCCTTTGCGCAGACAGGCGGTGGCGGCGCCGGCTTGGGGCTTATTCAGCTTGCGCCGTTTCTGCTCATCTTCGTCATCATGTGGTTCTTGATCATCCGGCCGCAGCGCCAGCAGGCGAAGCAGCGCCAGGAGATGCTCAAGGCCATCCGCCGCGGTGACACGGTCGTCACCAATGGCGGAATTGTTGGAAAAGTGACCAAGGTCGTCGACGACAACGAGTTGGAGCTGCAGATCGCCGACGGCGTGAAGGTTCGGGCCATGCGCAATCTCGTCGCAGACGTGCGCGCCAAGGCGGAGCCTGTTGCCGGAAACACCTAGTGGAGCGAATTTGACATTTGAGTCCCGCTTGCGGCGAGGCTCTTGCTCAAATGTCAAATTCAGAAGCTCCACTAGAGACAATAGACTGACGAGTGGTCCTTATGATTCCGACATTTGCTCGGGTGGGGGCTGAGAAGGGTAACAAATGTCGGAATCGGACCACTAGGCCGGCCTAGAGAAGCCCATGCTGTATTTCCCCCGTTGGAGCATTGTGCTGATCGTGCTGGCAGTGCTTGGCGGCGTGGTTGCCTGCATCCCCAATCTGTTCTCCGCCCAGACGGTCGCGTCGTGGCCGACCTGGCTGCCGCGCGAGCAGATTGCGCTGGGTCTCGATCTGCGCGGCGGCGCGCATCTCCTGCTTGAGGTGAACCGCGAGAGCCTGGTGAAGGACCGCGTAGAGACGCTGACCGGCGATGTCCGCCAGATTCTGCGCGACGAACGCATCGGCTATCGCGGGCTGGGGGAAAGGGGCGAGGCGGCCTCCTTCACGCTGCGGAACCCTGAGGACGCCGACCGCGCGATGAATGCGCTTGAACCGCTGGCGGCACCCATCCAAACGGGGCTTTTCGGCCAAGGCACGATCAGCGAGGTGGAGCTGTCGGAGAATAACGGCCGCATCACTGCAACGCTCACCGAGCAGGGGCTCAACACACGCTTGCGTGCCGCCGTCACGCAGAGCCTTGATGTCCTGAACCGACGTCTCAATGCGCTCGGCACCACCGAGCCGTCCATCCAGGCTGAAGGCACCCAGCGCATCCTCGTTCAGGTGCCCGGCCTGGAGGATACCGCACAGCTTAAGGATATCCTCGGGCGCACGGCACGCATGACGTTCCACATGGAATGCACCGAGGGCAACATCACCGAAGCGCTGCAGCTCGGCCCGCCTCCGGGCTGCGAGTTGTTTGAATCGACGGAAGAGGACGAACCGCCGGTGCTGGCGGAGACCCGCGCTCTGCTCTCCGGCGACGATTTGGCCGATGCGCAGCCTGCCTTCGACCAGCAGACCAATCAGCCGGTGGTCACCTTCCGCTTCAACGCACGGGGCGGCCGCCTGTTCGCCGACGCCACCCAGCAGAATGTCGGCCGCCGCTTCGCGGTCGTGCTCGACGATAAATACATCACCGCCCCTGTCATCCGCTCCGCGATCCTCGGCGGCTCGGGGCAGATTGAAGGCAATTTCACCGTTGAGAGCGCGCAGAACCTGGCTGTCCTCCTGCGCGCCGGCGCATTGCCGGCCGACCTGGAGATCGTGGAGGAGCGCACGGTCGGCCCGAGCCTTGGCCGCGATTCCATCGAGGCCGGCCGGATCGCGGCCATGATCGGCATTGTCGGCGTCGTCATTTTCATGGTGGCCGCCTACGGGCTGATGGGGGTCTTCTCCATCGCGGCGCTCTTTGCCAACATGGCGCTGGTGTTCGGCATCATCACGGTGATCCCGGCAACACTGACGCTGCCCGGCATTGCCGGCATCGTGTTGACGGTCGGCATGGCAGTCGATTCCAACGTGCTGATCTTTGAGCGAATACGCGAGGAGGCACGCCTCGGCCGATCGGCCATCAATGCCATCGAAGCCGGGTTCAGCCGCGCGCTCGGCACGATCGTCGACGCCAACGTCACCACGCTGATCGCCGCCTCTGCGCTGTTTGCGCTTGGCTCCGGGCCGATCCGCGGCTTCGCCGTGACGCTCGCCATCGGCATCATGACGACGATGTTCACCGCCTTCCTGCTGACGCGGTTGATCATAGCGACGTGGGTGCGCCAGCGGCGGCCCAAAGCCGTGCCACTTTGACCGGACGCTGACGCCATGCCGTTTCGCCTCGTTCCCGACGACACGCGCATCCCGTTCATGCGGATGGCACGGATCGGCTTTCCGGTCTCCATCGGCCTGATGATCATCTCCGTGGCGCTCGCCTTCGTGATCGGCCTGAATCTCGGCATCGACTTCAAGGGCGGCACGCTGATTGAGGTGCGCAGCAAGACAGAGGTCGCCGATCTTGGCGCCATCCGCTCCACGCTCGACGCGCTCGACCTTGGTGATGTCGAAGTCCAGGGCTTTGGATCACCCAACGATGTCCTGATCCGCATCGCGACACAGCCCGGCGGCGACGCGGCCCAGCAGGTCGCCGTGCAAAGGGCGCAGGCCGCGCTCGGCTCAGACGATTTCACCTATAGGCGCGTGGAGGTCGTCGGCCCGCGCGTCTCCGGGGAGCTCGCGTGGACCGGGACGATCTCGGTGATCGTCACCATGATCGGCGTGCTCCTCTACATCTGGTTTCGATTTGAATGGCAGTTCGGCATTGGGGCGATCGCCACGCTCATTCACGACGTGGCTTTGACGATCGGCTTCTTCGCCATAACGAAGCTTGACTTCAATCTGTCGAGCATCGCGGCGATCCTCACTATCGTCGGCTATTCGCTGAACGATACGGTCGTGGTGTTCGACCGCATCCGCGAGGTGTTGCGGCGCTATAAGCAGAAGCCCGTCATCGACATCATCGACATGGCGATCAACCAGACGCTGGCGCGCACATTGATGACCTCCGTGACGACGCTGATTGCGCTGTTCGCCTTGTTCTTCTTCGGCGGCGCAGTGATCCGGTCTTTCACCGCCGCGATGATTTTCGGCGTGTTCGTGGGCACCTATTCCTCAATCTTCATTGGCGGCCCGATCCTGATTTACCTGCGCATCCGCGCGCAAAGCGAAGCGTCCTCCACCGACGCCGCAAAAGCCTAAACAGGAGCGACGGAATGTCGGAAAGCGGCGGCGGCTTTCTCATGGAGCCGGCGCGCTTTCCAGGTCGCGCGCCCATCGAAGCCTATGGCAATGGCGGCTTCCGCTTCGCCGACATGTCGCATCGCGGCTCCATCCTCGCTTTGCCGAGCGGCATTGAGGCGTGGTCCGTCAGCCGGGTCGAAGAGATCACGCCCGACAGCCTCTCGCGGCTGATCGCCGAGGCCAAAGCCATCGACATCCTTCTGGTCGGCACCGGCGACGCCATGGTGCCGATGTCGCCGGACGTTGCCGCTGCGCTTGAGACGGCCGGGCTCTACGCAGACCCCATGTCCACCGGCGCGGCCGTGCGCACCTACAATGTCCTCCTGTCGGAGGAGCGGCAGGTCGCCGCCGCGCTGGTCGCCGTAGAGAGTATTCGCTAGACGCGGAGGATGGAGCCTGCGGACCATCACCGGGACGACATCGCCTATCTGACGGCGCTCATTAGGGCCCACGACCGCCCGCGCTACTACGCGACGCTCTTTGCGCCTGCCGACACGCGCGGTGACCTTTGCGCCATCTTCGGCTTCGCCGCGGAAATCGGCCGCATTCCCAACGCCGTCAGCGAGCCGCAGCTCGGCGAGATTCGGCTGAGATGGTGGCAGGACGCGCTGGCGACGGGTGAGGCGGCCGACGCGCCGGCCATCCGGGCACTGACGCGCACGGTGAAGCGCCATGCGCTGCCGGTGAGGGCGTTTGAGGCGCTCGCCGAAGCAACCGCCTTTGACCTTTATGCCGATCCACCGGCGACGATCGGCGATCTTGAGGGGCGGCTGGGCGAAACCCAATCGGCGCTCTTTCAGATGGCCGCAATTGTCATGGGCGCTGAGCCGCACAGCGCCGCCGATGCCGCTGGGCATGCCGGCGTGGCCTATGGGCTCGCGACGCGTCTTGCCGCTCTGGCGACCGACCGCGCCCATGGGCGCATCATCCTCCCCGCCGATATGCTCGCCGCAGAGGGTGTTGCGCCGGTGGACGTCTTCGCGTTCCCGCCGCCGGAGGGACTGCAGAGCGTGGTCAACGCCGCTGTAAAGCTGGCACGCCGGCACCTTGATGATGCGCGCCGCCATATCGCCGCGCTTCCGGCGGCGACAAAATCGGCCTTCCTGCCGCTCACCATCGCCGCGCCGCTTCTGAAGCGGGTGGAGCGCGCCGGCCCCGACATCGTGGTCAGGCAGCAAGCTCTGTCGGATATCGGCATGCTCGCCCGCATCGCGCGCACCGGTTGGTTCGGGACGTGAGCAAAGACAGTCAGTTAGCAGTCTTGCTGATCACACCTGCCCTTTATCGAGAACATGACCTGGAAAGCCGCCTCCAGGCATGTCGTGAAGACCCTCCTTCATCTGATCGCATTTGTTCTACGTGGGTTCTTCGCGGAGGGTCACATGCGGCAGAACAGCCGGATCATAGTCGATCCCGCGCTGGTTGAGGTGTGATCTAAAGGCTTCGTAGGCCGCGTTCCAACTGCCCTGTCGGTAGAGCGTCTCACCGGTCCGGCCCCGGTGCACCTCGTTCTGCACGCGGATCGTGTTCAACTGCAACACGCCGTAGCTGGAGAGAGCGAGATACTCGAAGATGAAGCAGGGGGTGAACCATGAGACATGGTCGTAGCGGGTAACCAGCGGGCATATGCCCTCTATGCCAACAAGGGCATGGCTGATGGCGATAAGCTGCTCGTCGATGACTTCCGCTGGCTCAACAGGCCTTGTTTCGTCAAAGCGGCGCATAGCGACCGCCTTATCCATGAGTGGCACGCCGAGCGCCGGCGCAGACGCCTCAACAGCGCGCTCGAAGTCGCCAAACGATCCGCTAAGGAACACCACGTCATCGTCGGCAAAGATGAGATAATCGAAATCCGGATGGTTCCGAGCCGCGACATCGGCAAGTCTGTTGCGGCCCTCCGCCCATGTACAGCGCGGATCGAACAGGCTTTTGGTCGCCCAGGGAAACGAAACGTCGCTGTCGTAGCAGAGCGCATAGACGACGGCGCCCTCCGGCGGTTCAAACTTGTCGAGCAGCGCGGCGGCCCCTTGTACGAGATAGATCGCTTTCATACGGGATATTCGGTCGTCCTTTTCGCGCCCGCCGCTCGGCGTGGGTGCGTGCCTACGCCGCCATGAGCTTCGTTTCACCCAGCCAAGCTTCGAAATCGCGGCGCGCCCGCCGTGACAGGGCACGCTTGCGTTCCCGCGTTTTCTCTTTGCCGCGCAAGCGGTTGCCATCGGCATCTTTGAGCGGTTGTTCAATCGGGGGGAAAAGCCCGAAATTCACGTTCATCGGTTGAAAGTCGCGCGCATCGCCCGAAACGCTGTGCCGGCCGGTCACGTGCGCCAGAAGCGCTCCGTGCGCTGTTGTCGGCGGAGGAACACTCCGCCGGGCACCTTGAGCATCAGCGACGGCGAAGCGCGCCGCCAACACACCCATGGCGGCAGATTCCACATAACCCTCGCAGCCGGTGATCTGTCCGGCAAATCGTATGTGCGGTGAAACCTTTAGCCGCAGCGTCTCGTCCAGGAGCTGAGGCGAGTTCAGGAACGTATTGCGATGCACGCCGCCAAGCCGAGCAAATTCTGCGTTCTCTAATCCCGGGATGGAGCGGAAGAGCCTAACTTGCTCTCCGTATTTCATTTTTGTCTGGAACCCGACCATGTTGAACAGCGTGCCAAGTGCGTTATCCTGGCGAAGCTGCACCACCGCATAGGGCTTCTCGCCCGGCTTATGGCGATTGGTCAGCCCCATCGGCTTCATCGGCCCATGCCGCAGCGTTTCCGCGCCACGCTCCGCCATCACCTCAATCGGCAGACAGCCGTCGAAATAGGGGGTGTCCTTCTCCCAATCGCGGAACGCGGCTTTCTCGGCCGCCACCAGTCCCTCCACGAACGCATAATATTGGTCGCGGTCGAGCGGACAGTTGATGTAGTCCGCACCGCTGCCGCCCGGCCCCGCTTTGTCGTAGCGGGACTGGAACCAGGCGACATCCATGTCGATCGTCTCGCGGTAGACGACCGGCGCGATCGCATCGAAGAACGCCAGCCGCTCCGTGCCGGTCGTCTCCTGGATGGAATGCGCCAAAGCCGAGGAGGTGAGGGGACCGGTCGCCACGATCGCCAGACCGGCCTCCGCCGGCGGCAGGGCTTCGACCTCGCCTGTTTCGATGCGGATCAAGGGATGCGCGCGGAGCGCCTCACTCACGCCGTCGGAAAAGCCGTCCCGGTCGACCGCCAACGCGCCGCCCGCGGGGAGCTTATGCGCATCCCCCATCCGCAAGATCAGCGAGTCGGCAAGGCGCATCTCCGCATGTAAGAGGCCAACGGCGTTGGCCTCCGCGTCGTCGGAGCGGAACGAATTGGAGCAGACAAGCTCGGCAAAGCCGCCGGTATGGTGCGCCGGCGTGGTCACCGCCGGGCGCATCTCATGGACGACCACCGAGACGCCCGCTTCGGCCAATTGCCAAGCGGCCTCAGAGCCGGCGAGCCCCCCGCCGATAATGGTCACGACTTGCTTCGACATGCCGTTGTATGGGCCACTGAAGGTGCCGCGGGCAAGGGCCACGCGACTGGCCGGGCACTTCTGGAACGCCGAACGCCGTGCCGTTCAAACACTTCCGCAACCAAATGCGCCCAGGGTAGAGCGAATCGTGCAATTCGCCGTGATCCGAGTGTGGTGGGTTTGAAGTTCCTATCATTGTTCCGGCGTGCTCATCATAGGAACTTCGAACCCTAAAACCACACTAGATTCAATATCTTGCTAGTGTCCTTGTCGAATCTGAAGTTCGTTCGGAGCGAGCTGAAAAATGATGCGAACTTCAGATTCGGGACACTAGCCCTCGGGCCGCGCTCCGACTTGCCGTATCCTCAGCGCTTGATAGGTTCTGGACATGCGGAAACCCCTCCTGATCGGTTTGAGCTTTGGCCTCGCCGGCCTTTTCGCCGTTGACGCGGCCTTGGCAATCAACTGGTTTTCCAGGGGGTACGGGCGCGCGCCGGAGAGCAACCGTGTGCATGTCTGCCACGGCTATTCGTGCCGCATCGTCACGCCGGTGCGTCTGAGCGCAGCAGATATTGCCAAGATCGCCGGCGACCTTCGCGGCGGGACTTCCGGCGCGGAAGCTGAGTTGAAGGCGATTTCGCGCGCCGTGCAGACGTTTGAGCGGATTGTCGGCCCACGGATCGGCACCGGCAACGACCTGCCGGGCATGCAATTCGGCCAGGCCAAGCCGGATCAGATGGATTGCATCGACGAGGCCACCAACACGACCAGCCTGTTGATGCTTCTGACAGAGCACGGCTATATCCAGCATCACGAGGTGAGGGAGCCCGCCTCACGCGGCTTCTTCCTCGACGGCCGCTACCCGCACGCCACCGCGGTGCTATCGGTCAAGGGCAGCAAGGAGAAGTGGGCGGTCGATTCGTGGCCGCGGGCCAACGGCGAGCCGCCTGTCGTACAGCCGCTGCCGGTATGGCGTCGCTCGCGCAACAGCGGCTCTTAGGCGAACCGCCGTATCATAAAGGAAAGGCCGGTGGGCGCCGTGCGCCCCCGGCCTTTTTGGCAAGGGCATCGGGTGCCTGGCCTGGTCAAAGCTGGGTCGCTTCGCGGGCCAGGCGGTCGATGTCACCCGGGCGAATGCCGAGATCGTCCAGCTCACGCACCGAGAGGCTCCGCAGCTCGCGGACGGTGTCCCGGTAACGCCGCCAGCGGCGGAAACGCCCGGCAAGGGTGTTGGTGTTGCGTGCCATGGTTTTCTTCCTTCCTCACGTCCCGCACCGTGCGGGACGGGTCACTCATCAGGTGACGCGGCGCATATAGTCCCAGTCCTTGCGTTTGTGCACTGCAACAAATGCATACCTGCCCTGCCGTAACATGCTGGGTGCCCGAAACAATTTCGTCACTTTTTGTTAACCAGTGCCGTCGGCGGTGAGTCTCCTGATCACCAAGAGGCGGCCGAAAGCGCTCAGTAGCGGCCCTCGTCGGGGATCTTGAGCAGCCCACCGCACGCCTTGCAGTGGACGGCGTCCGGCTCATGGCGAAAGAGCCCGCAATCGGGGCATGCGAACCGGACCTTTCGCGGCCTGAGAAGGACCTGCACCAGCCGCAGAAACAGTGTGACCCCAAAAATCATGATGAGTACGGCGACCAGCCGGCCGGCCGTGCCGCTCAGTGTGATGTCGCCGAAGCCTGTGGTCGTCAGCGCCGTAATGGTGAAGTAGAGCGCGTCGACATAATTATCGATCGCCGGATTCCGCCAATGCTGGGTCTCGTAGACGATCCCCGTCATCACGAAAACAAAGACCCCGAGATTGACGATCGCCGTGAGGGCGTCCTCGTTGCGCCGGAACAACTCGCTGTCCTGCCGTAGCCGGGCCATCATCTGATAGGTCCGCAGCAGCCGCAGCGTGCGCAGCACGCGCAGGAAGCCGGCGCCTTCGCCAATGATCGGCAGCAGAAACGAGATGATGGCCACGATGTCGGCCCAGGTCGCCGGATGCATCAAGTCGCGCGTGCGATTGCGGCTGATCAGCATGCGAGCGGAGAAATCGGCGAGGATGACGACGCCGAGCACGGCATCGATCCATTCCTCCGGCGTCACGCGCGGTGCGAACGACGTGCCGATGATGAACAGGATCGTGAACGAATCGAACACCAGCAAGGCGTAGCGAAAGCGATGGGCGCGGGGGGAATCCCCCTCATAGAGCCCGATCAGCGTCTGCCGAAGCCGCTGGAGGCGCCCCGTCTCAGCCTCGTTGTTCATCCGTGTCTCCGCCGCCGACAGGCCGAATCAGCACCTGGCGGCATGAGCTTCTCAGATTTCCGATGTCCGAGCATCCGGCGGGCGCGGATGTGCGCAAGTTCGACCGTGGCCAGCCCCTTCAATCGCGCCGCATGGCGGAGTAGGTTCGCCTCAGCCAATCGGGGATCCGCACGCGCAATGGCCAAGTTCGAAATGAGGCAAGAGGCGAGGGCACCTGCCCAAAGCGGCACCGGTCGGCCGTTTCAGTGGGACGACCCCTTCCTGATTGACGAGCAGCTCAGCGACGAAGAACGCATGATCCGCGATACCGCGCGGGCCTATGCGCAGGAGCAGCTCCTGCCGCGCGTACTTGAGGCCTACCGGGACGAAAAGACCGATCCGGAGATTTTTCGGGAGATGGGTGCGCTCGGGCTGCTTGGCCTGACGCTGCCGGAAGACTACGGCTGCGCCGATGCCGGCTACGTGTCCTATGGCCTGGTAGCGCGTGAGATCGAGCGCGTCGATTCCGGCTACCGCTCCATGATGAGCGTCCAATCCTCACTGGTCATGCATCCGATCTTCGCCTACGGCGACGAAAACCAGCGGCAGAAATATCTGCCGAAGCTGGCGACCGGCGAATGGATCGGCTGTTTCGGGCTGACGGAGCCGGATGCCGGCTCCGACCCCGGCGGCATGCGCACACGAGCTGCGAAGATCGACGGCGGCTATCGGCTCACCGGTACCAAGACGTGGATATCCAACGCACCGCTCGCCGATGTGTTCGTCGTGTGGGCGAAGTCGGAAGCGCATGACGGCGCCATCCGCGGCTTCGTGCTGGACAAAGAAACCGACGGTCTCTCAGCACCGAAGATCGGCGGCAAGCTCAGCCTGCGTGCCTCCATCACCGGCGAGATCGTCATGGATGGTGTGGAGGTGAGCGAAGCGGCACTGCTTCCCAATGCGTCAGGCCTGAAGGGCCCCTTCGGCTGCCTTAACCGCGCGCGCTACGGCATTTCTTGGGGCGTCATGGGTGCAGCGGAAGATTGCTGGCACCGTGCGCGAAGCTACACCTTGGAGCGCCAGCAATTCGGCCGGCCGCTGGCCGCCACGCAGCTTGTGCAGAAAAAGCTCGCCGACATGCAGACGGAGATCGCCATCGGGCTGCAGGCCGCCCTGCGCGTAGGGCGAATGTTCGACGCGGGCGAGGCTTCACCGGAAGCCATTTCGCTGATCAAGCGGAACAATTGCGGCAAGGCGCTCGATATCGCCCGCACCGCCCGCGACATGCACGGCGGCAACGGTATCCAGGAGGAGTACCACGTCATGCGCCATGCGCTGAACCTGGAGACCGTCAACACCTATGAAGGCACCCATGACGTCCACGCGCTGATTCTCGGGCGCGCGCAGACGGGCATCCAGGCGTTTTCGTAGAGCACGATCCCCAGGGTCGCAGACCGGGCTACGATCAACCTCTCGTCTGTCATCCCGGTCCGGCCGTCAGGCCGAGACCGGGACCCATGAACACTTAAAGCGCGGCCGGTGTGTATGGGTCCCGAACAAGCGCTAATGCGCTTTTCGGGATGACAAAGGAGAGGGCGTGCGAGAGAGCCACCCGCTACGAGTGATCGTAGCCCGCCGTAGCCCGGGTGAAGCGAAGCGCAATCCGGGTACTAGTTGGAAAAACCCTCCGCCAGAAGCGCCATGCGCACCAGCTCAGAGAGGCTCCCCGCCCGCATCTTCGCCATCAGATTGGCCCGATAGACCTCCACCGTGCGCGGGCTGATGCCGAGATCATTGGCAATCACCTTGTTCGGGCTGCCGGCGACGAGCCCTTCCAGCACCTGCCGCTCGCGCGCCGACAAAGTCGCCATGCGCTCCGATGCGGCGCTGCGTTCCCGGCCGACCTCCTCAGCCGCCGCATGCCGCGCCATCGCCTCTCGCACGGACTCAATCAGCACCTCGTCGGCGAACGGCTTCTCGATGAAGTCGGCGGCGCCGAGTTTCATGGCCTCCACAGCTAGAGGCACCTCGCCATGCCCGGTGATGACGATCACCGGAATATCGTGCTTGTCGGCATGGAGCCTGCGAAGAAGCTCAATCCCACTCATCTCCGGCATGCGGATGTCGGTCACCACGCAGGCCGGCTCAGAAAGCGGCAGCGCCTCAAGAAGCGGCAGTGGCGAAGGATAGGCGCGGCTCTTCAGTCCTGCGGCTTCCAATAGAAACGTCAGCGACTGACGCATCGCCTCATCGTCGTCGATGACATGAACGACTGCGTCAATCGCCATTTTCTGTCTCTCCTCGCGCCGCCGGCAGCGTGAAGCGAAACCGCGCACCGCCGCCTGGATTGGGCTCTGCCCATAGTACACCGCCATGCGCCTCAATGATCGTGCGCGAGATGGAAAGGCCAATCCCCATGCCCTGCGGCTTGGTGGTGACGAAGGGCTGGAACAATTGCGATTCGATCTCCGGCCCGATTCCGGGACCGGTATCGGACACGCTGGTCTCCACCATGCCGTTATCGGCGAGCTTCGTCGTGATGGACAGTTCGCGATGCGCGGAGCCGCCGTCCGACATGGCGTCGGTGGCGTTGCGCATGAGGTTGACCAGAACCTGCTGCACCTGCACGCGGTCAGCAACGACAATGTTGGCGCGCGGGTCCAGGTTGAAGCGCACCTTCACGCCATGCTGCTTGGCGCCAACGAGCGCCAACGCGCTCGCTTCCTCCACCAGCGTGCCGATATTCTCGTTTTGCATCTGGGTTTCGCCGCGCCGGACGAAATCGTGCAGTCGCCGGATGACCTCTCCGGCGCGCAAGGCCTGTTCGGCGGCCTTGTCCAGCGCGTCACGCAGTCGCTCCGCCTCCGGGTCGTCGCGCGCTTCCAGAAGACGCCGCGACCCCTTCACATAATTGGCGACCGCGGCAAGCGGCTGGTTGATCTCGTGGGCCAGTGCTGAAGCCATTTCCCCCATCGCCGTGAGGCGAGAGATGTGCACCAGCTCCGACTGCAGGTCCTGCAGCCGTGCTTCAGTCTGCTGCTGTTCCGTCAGGTCGCGGATGAAGCCCGTGAAGTAGCGCCGGTCGGCGGAGTGCATCTCGCCGACGGCCAGCTCCATGGGAAATGTGGTCCCGTCCTGGCGCTGACCAACCACGGCGCGGCCGATCCCGATGATGCGCCGCTCGCCGGTCTTGAGGTAGCGGCTGATATATTGTTCGTGCTGCTCGCGATAGGGCGACGGCATGAGCATGCTGACATTGCCGCCGACCGCTTCCTCGGCAGAGAAGCCAAACAGCCGTTCAGCCGCGCTGGAAAACGACTGCATGATGCCCTGTTCGTCGATGACGATCATCGCATTTGGGACGGTGTCGAGAATGGACCGCAGATGCGCTTCGCCGGCCTGGGCCTCAGCGGTGGCGAGCGCGACCTCGCGTCGGGCCCGATAGAGCCATTCGCCGAGCCCGGCCGTGCCGATCCCGATCGACACAAAAGCCGCCAGGCTGGCGATCTCGCCGACCGTGAATTCCGCGATGAACAGAAGGACAAGCGACGCGCTCAACGCTGTGGCGAGCAAACCCGGCCCAAGACCGCCGACCGCTCCGGCGATCAATATCGCCACCGTGAAGAACAGAAACGCCGCGTGGCCGGCGAGCGACGGCCCCAGCAGGAAGCTCAGAATCAGCGCCGCCAGCACGACGGCGATGCTCAGGCCGTATTCGAACAGCACCGACTGTCCGGCAGGCAGGCGAATCAGATGCCCCTCCGACCTCTTCGCAGAGATGGTTCGGTCCTCGGCCGCCACGCGCTCAGCCACAGCGCTGCCACAGAGGCCGTCTGCCGCCCCAGCAGATCTCCTGAGATTCCCGCAGGTTTCGCCTCCGTAAAACTACGTTAGTGGACATACCGAATTCCGCTTAGCCGCTGGTCTTTCTATCTCATGTAGAGGCGACGTAGGAGGGGATTCCGATGCTACATTGGCAAGGTGCACCGGCGACAGCCGAGGTGGTTCCCCTGCGGGCCAAGACCAAGGGGACCAAAGCAGCCCATCCGTCCGTCAGCGATATGCTCTCTGCGATGGGCGTGCGTATGCGCTACGCACGAAACAGCGAAATCTACGGCGAAGACGAGCCGGCGGAGTTCGTCTACAAGGTGCTGAACGGCGCCGTGCGGCTTTCCAAGCTGATGAGCGACGGCCGCCGTCAGATCAGCGCCTTCTACTTGCCGGGCGACGTGTTCGGCCTGGAAACCGACGACACGCATCTCTTCTCTGCCGAGGCCGTCGGCGACACGGAGGTGCTGATCGTCAAACGCGGCGCTTTCCTGGCGGAGGTGACCCGCCATCCTGAGCTGGTCCGTCAGCTCTGGGCACAGACGATGGACCATCTACGGCGTGCGCAGCATCACATGCTGCTGCTCGGCCGCAAGAACGCGCAGGAGCGTATCGCTGCTTTCTTGCTGGAATTGGCCGAACGCTTGGGCTGCAACGGCAAGATCCGGCTGCCCATGTCGCGCCAGGACATCGCCGATTATCTGGGCCTGACGATTGAGACCGTATCGCGGACGCTCACGCAGCTGGAGCGCGACGGGCTGATCGCCATCCCCGTCTCGCGGCAGATCGTGCTGCGCGACCGCACCGCGCTCGGCATCATGCACGGGAGCCTGGCGGCGTAACGCTCAGGGTCGCTTTGGTGATCGGGCAGGGCGGCGTGTCAAAGCCACGCCGCCCCCCTACGAAGACCCGCGTTGAGCGGCGTCAAACGCCCGCGCATATTCCATATAAAGCGGTGGCGTCATGAGGATCACTTTGCGCTTGATCTCATCGAGCGGCGCGATCTTCACGGCCGGACGCTTGCCCCAGAGCCAGCCGCCCTCCAGCACCTGGCCCTCCGTCGTCTCAGCGCCGGCGGCGAGGAAGGTTTCCTCCTCCACGACCGTGCCGTTGGCCACAACGCTGCCGATGCCGATCAGCGACCGTGCGCCGATCGTGCAGTCGCCGAGCGTCACATTGTGCCCGATAGTGACGTCAGCACCGATCAGGGCGCGTTCACCCGGCCGGCAGCGGATCAGGGTGTTGTCCTGGATGTTGGTGTTCGCCCCGATCTCAATCACGCCGTCAGAGGAATCAAACTCGCAGCCGAACCAGATGCTGGCATTCTCCGCCGCGATGATATGACCGCGCAGCCGCGCGGTTGCCGCGACAAACACGCTCTCATGGATGCTGCCGTCAGTCAGCGCACGTGCTGCCCCGGGTGTGGTTCCGACACGCTCGCGTAAAAGCGCTGCGCGCTCGGCCACTTCGCCCGGCCGCAGGTCGCGCTGCAGCTTTGCGGGAATGCCGGCATAAAGCTTGCCGCTCTCCAGCTTGGAGCGCGGAAAAACAACAGCACGCGTCTCAAGCACGACATTGTCCGGCACCACCGACGCATCAAGCACCAGCACGCCGTCTTCCAACACGACGTCGTTGTGCACCGTACAGGCGTGGATGACGGCGTTTTCGCCGACGGTGACGCGATCGCCGATCGCCGTGGGTAAGAGATCGTGCTCGATATGAACCGTGGAACGATCACCGAGCGTGAAATCATCGCCAGCCTTGATGACGTGCCCGTCGGCACGGATCACACTCGATGTGCCGAGCCGGGCGTTGCGGCCGATCGTGGCGCGGCCGAGCACAGCGGCGTCCGCGCCGCAACGCTCCAGTGGCGTCGCAAGGTTCGGCGAAACGCCCTCATAGGCAAGCTGATAGGCAACACCGCCGCGCGCCGGCTCCATGTCCGGCATGTCGACGGACGGCGCGGTGTTCTTCTCCTTGGTCTGCGTCACAACCCGACCCACTCACAAACGAATAGCGGATTCAAACCAGCGCAGCCCGCGATGTCCAGTGGTTTGACCACGCACATCTCACCGAACCTTGACTTCCGCGTGTGGTCGCCGGGGCCCTAGATTGGGCTCATGAGCATAACCAAGCGACTGAGCGCCACCATCGCCGCGCTTTTGTTGGTCTGCGGGACGGCACTGGCCGCGCAGACCCCGCCGCGCGGCTGGACGGTGGAATGGCCCGACACCGATTTTGAGAAGACAGCCGTGACGTTCAAGGAGATCCGTTCCGGCGGACCGCCCAAGGACGGCATTCCGGCCATCGACGACCCACAATTCGTGAAGATGGAGAACGGTGCGGCGACCGGCTGGGCGGAGCAGCTTATGCCCAATGAGGCGGTCGTGGCCGTGGAGGTGAACGGCGCGGCGCGTGCGTACCCAATCCGCATCCTGATGTGGCATGAGATCGTCAACGACACGCTCGGTGGCGTACCGGTGAGCGTCACCTATTGCCCGCTGTGCAACTCAGCGATCGTCTTCGACCGCCGGCTCGATGAGCGCGTGCTCGATTTCGGCACGACCGGCAAACTGCGTAACTCCGATCTCGTCATGTATGACCGCCAGACCGAAAGCTGGTGGCAGCAATTCACCGGCGAGGCGATCATCGGCGAGATGACGCGCGCGACGCTGCGCTTCCTGCCGTCGTTGCTGACCTCGCTGCAGGACTTTGCCGATGCACATCCCGACGGCGAGATCCTGATCCCCACCAACATGACGATGCGGCCCTACGGGCGAAACCCCTACGTCAATTACGATGCTGAGGACCGCAAGCCCTTCCTCTATACCGGCGCGCTGCCTCAGAATGTCGCCGCCATGGAACGCGTGGTCGCAATCGATGCCGGCGACGGCGAGCATATGGCCTGGTCCTTGGCGCTTGTGCGCGACGAGAAGGAAATCCGCCACGGCGGCCTGGTGCTGCGCTGGCGGCCGGGGAAGGCCTCCGCCCTTGATGCCGCGACCGTGGCCGGCGGCCGCGACGTCGGCACGGTGACCGTGCATCGCGAGACCGCCAACGGCGAGGAGCCGGTGGTCTTCGATACGCCGTTCGCCTTTGCCTTCCATGCCTTCCGCCCGGAGGCCCCGATCCATTCGGAGATGCCGGCGGAGTAGAGGCGGCTTAGGGTCGGTCTTAGGCCGGGCAGGGCGGACGCTGCCGGCTATTCCACCAGCGAGACCATCTTGCGGTTAAACGCCTGGCTGACCGCCGTCGCGCCAAGCTGCATCTTGAACAGCGCCTCGCTCGCCTGCCTTTCCGTCATCGGCACGCCGGCAAAGCCGGAGGTATAGAAAAGCCCTAGGAGCAGAGACCCACGGAGCAAAACCTTAGACATCGCTCCATCTCCGTTCGCCAATTCCAATCGACTTCAGTCTGCTTCATTTTCCCCAACTGGGTTTTGAAAATCTGATCGATTGTTTTACCTGTCGTGGAGCCTGGCAGAAAAAATCGACGCAAAATCAAAGCGCATTTCGTTAAAACCCGGGCCGTGCGCTGACTATACCCCAGCGAAACCAACAAAGGCGCTGATCCCGTCGTGGTCCAGCACATGTCCGCCGTGACCCTGGTCGTCCCCGATTATGAAGCCGGGCTCGACTTCTATGTGCGCATATTGGGGTTCGACCTAATCGAGGACACGGCGCTGTCGCCGGAAAAGCGCTGGGTCCTCATCGCGCCGCCCGGCAGCATGGAATGCCGTGTGTTGCTCGCCAAGGCCGCGTCAGCGGAGCAACAAAGCGCTATCGGCAACCAGGCGGGCGGTCGCGTGTTTCTGTTTCTGTCGACCGACGATTTCGAGCGCGACTATACAAAAATGCGGCGCGCTGGCGTCCCGTTCTTGGAGGCTCCGCGGGAAGAGGATTACGGCAAGGTCGCCGTGTTCACTGATCCGTTCGGCAACAAATGGGACCTGGTTGAGCAGCGCCCGTAGCACCCAAAGAAGCCGCCTCAGCGCGCAATGTCAGGAGAGTTCCTGAGCGCACGCGCTAGCCATTGACCCACGGGCGCCGATCGTCATTAAGCCTCCTACACGCAAGCACCAGCCCGCGAGAAGATGAACGCACTCTACGAAGCCCTGAAGGACTTCGACGGGAAGGCGATGACCATCCTGTCGGAAGCCCGCGCCGCGCTTGGCGGGCGGCGGTCGTTCGTGTCGGACCTTGTGCGGCTGGCAGCGCATGAGGAAGCGAACGTCTCCGTCGGCGCGACCTGGCTCATCAAAGACCATCTTGAGAACGGCGGCCGCCTCACGCCGGCGCGGACCAAAACGCTTGTCGGCCGACTCGATGCGATTTCGTCCTGGCAGGCAGAGCTCCATGTCTGTCAATCCGTGCAATATCTTGAACCATCGCCCGAGCAGGCGCGCGCCTGCGCCGACTGGCTGACGCCGCTCCTGCGAAGCGAGCGGCCCTTTCTGCGGGCATGGTCGATGGACGCGCTGCAGCATCTTGCCCAAAGAAACAACGACCTGGCGGCACGCGCTGAGGCGGCTCTGAACGAAGCGGACGACGATCCCGCGGCGTCAGTGCGCGCCCGCGCGCGAAACCTGCGAAAACAATCAGCGCGTCGCTGAACACGCATCCCTGCGGTGAGGATGGACCGGCGGGGGCCTCTCCAGCTAGGATTGAGCGATGCGCCGCCTGCCTAAGACCTTGAAGTTCCTGCACACGCTCGCCGCCTGCGGCATCATTGGCGGCATTGGCTGCCACATGATCCTGCTGATCTTTGCTCCGCAGGAGACGCCCGCCGCCTATGCGGATATGCGGCAATCGATCTCCGCAATCAGCAATTACGTGCTGGTGCCGTCCCTGGCGATCGTGCTCATCTCCGGCCTGCTTTCAATGGCCGTGCATACGCCGTTCCTCAACAGAGGATGGGCCTGGCTGAAAGCCGGCATGGGTTTCTTCATGTTCAAGGCCGTGCTGACCATCGTCGGCGTAACCGCCAACCAGGCCGCCGACATTGCTCAAAGGATTGAAGAGGGCGAACCCGCCGAAGCGCTGCTTCAGGCGGCGATCTTCAACGAATGGGCCTTTCTCATCTTCGTCATGATCCTGTCGGTCGCCAACGTTGTGTTGGGAGTGTGGCGTCCAAGGTTTTCACGACGACCTCGGGCGACCACCCAGCGCGCGCCGGAACTGGTGGCCGGAACGGATGTCATGCCGGCCAACGACCAACGCGCCCGACCGGCCGCTTAAGGAGCAGGTCTCAGGCCGCACGTGGGCGGAACGAGCTGCTGATCGACGGATGCATCGAGGCGCCCGGCCAATCACAGGAAGGACAAGGCGTAACCGATCATCTTGATCGCACGCTCTTGCTCGTGGAGAGCGGATTGCGGAAGGGCATTGGTTTCGATCAGCCAGATGCGGTCATCTTCATCGAGCAGAAAATCAATTCCCAGCTCCGACAAGGGTCGCGGCGCGGCTTGGCTTTGGAGTTCTGCGATTTCCATGGCGGCCGCCAGCATCTCAGCCTCGATTTCGGCAGCCTGCCGGCTGGTTCTTGTCTTGAGGAACTGATCCAGGGGCCCTTGATATCCGCCGCGGCTGATATTCGTCACCATCGAGCCGACTTCAGATAGCCGAACATAGGCCTTCGTGACGCCCCAGGCGTGGTCGGCGTCGCGCTGCACATGCACGCGAATATCGGCGGGTCGACCGTCGCCGGCGACGGAGCAGATATATTTCTGAATCACAAAGCGCCGGTAGGCGAGCCGCCCCTTTATCTTGGAGAACGTCGTAGCGGCGATATCATCCAATGTCCGGGCATTGTCCGAACTGTCGCTGCCAAAGCGCCAACCGGCCTCGCTCTTCAGGAGAAACTGGAGCCCGACGCCCTTATTGCCGCTGGCCCGTTTCATAACGGCGCTTCCATGGCTCTGGAGAAAACCAATCAGAACATCGAGGCCGTCGGATTTCGGGATTTCCGTATTCGGAACGATGTATCTGCCGCAACCGGTGCCCGCGAGAATGCCATTGAGGCGGGCTTTGTCGACGCCGACATCATAAATGTATGGACGCGTCTCACGCGCCCAGCTGATCAGAGCCCCCTGGCGTTCCGAGATTGGCGCACCCAAGATATAGACCAGATCGGGAAGAGGGCGCTGCTCGCCTTTCCAGCCTGAAGGTGTAAAGACCCACGTCTGAATCTGCCCGCTGGATTCATCAAAGTCGCGCCAATCCAAAACAACGAAATCCGCGCCCTGAAAACGCGCCTCAGCCTGCATGGCACGCAGCCGCAT
The DNA here is from genome assembly GCA_028281235.1 of Afifellaceae bacterium. Classification (GTDB taxonomy): domain Bacteria; phylum Pseudomonadota; class Alphaproteobacteria; order Rhizobiales; family Afifellaceae; genus DASWJZ01. The sequence goes on from JANQKG010000027.1 coordinate 150,966, forward strand.
CGGCGGAATGCTCTCCGTCGGCTCGGCGTGAAACGATAGGAATCCGATATTGGCCACGATTGCATCCTGCCTCTTAGGCATTGCCTGACGTCCCGAACTTCAAAAACGCACGCCTTAAGCGATCCCGCCAGGTTGGTTCGCGACTCAGAGCAAAATGCGCCGCCCCTTCGGGATACACAGAATGAAAGCGCAATATATAGTCTTTCAGCTGCAATATGGTTGGCTCCAAGAAGTAACTGCCGTGTGTAACTTGAAGAAAACCCCAGCCAAAAGACTTTAGTCGCCCCTCCCAATATTTAACCGGATCTCTCTGATGGAGGAATGGATTGAAGGGGCTCTCGTGACCAAAAAGCATCAGCGTATCGCCCGAATAGGCCCGCTTGGGAACGTAATCGACGGTGATCAATCGAGGAAAAGAATGAAATCTGGACGCCATCTGAATGGACATCGATTCAGCGATCGGAGCGCCTTGGCAATTGCCGCCGATGATCAAATCACGCCCGTCATAGATCTTGAGCACACTGTCGAGATAGGTCTTCGCCAGGGGCTCAGTGAATCTGGCCTTTTTGACCCATCGGGGCTCATGTGCGTGTGGGGATTCCGTCGCGACCAAAGGCTGGTCTGAATCAAGTTGGTAGGCCAGCAAGTAAGGCTCCGACCAATTGTTGAAGCACCAGACGATCGGCGGCTTTGATCCGGATTCGTTGAATATCAGAATCTCGTCGTGCGGCGCCGCTCGGTGTGAGGGGCTTCGATCACGCGCTGTGCGAATCGATGTCAGAACTCGGTCAAACTCAGGCCGCTCTGCTTCATCGAGTTCGACATCAAACAATGTTTCGGGAATGTATGACCATCGCTGGAACGCATCCATTTGAAAGTCTCAAACCGCCCGCCGCAGGCTTTCGACCACTTCGGCCTGGCTGGACGAGCCGGGATGCGCCAGCCGGTCGCTGATGTAATCGATCGAAGATTGAGGGTTCAGGAATGTTTCCGGATGGACCACAATCCCGAATTTGTCCTCCAGTTCGATCGCCATGGTGACCGCATCAACTGAATCAAGATCGAAGAACGAGATCGATTCGCTGGTATCGATTGTCTCCGACGGCTCACCAATAAGAACCGCCAGATACAACGTCATCCATCGTTTCAACGAATCGCTATCGTGATGCATCCTCGTAACCCTTCCAAAGCCCCGTCCGTAAACGCGTATCCCGCGCTCAAGGCTCTCCTTGGCAGACTATGAACGTGCCGCCCTTCCGAAACTCAGGAGAAGCACGGCGCCTCCGCTAGGAAGTCCATGATCAATCCGGCGACATCAACATTCTCGCCCGCCCAGGGGTAGTAGTAGGCCGTTATCGCCGGGCTCGCGTTCAGTTCCAGTATCCAGTGGTTGCCAGGCCGTGCGACTTGCGACGCGTCTTCGATGATCAGATCGACGCCCGAATAGTGGAGCCCAGGCACACTCTTGCACGCATCCTCCACGACGGTTTTGTAGCTTGGATGAACGTCTCCTTCGTCCAACAAGAAGCTGTCGGCGCCTGCTGTCGCATTGGACGCGCCTCTCAAATAGATCCGCTCCCCGGTCGGCGGGACATCTTCGACGCTCAGGTTCTGCATTGCGAGAAAATCGACAACGAGCTGATCGAGTTCGTACGGCGGATGAGACGGCAACGCCCGTGTCTGTCGTTCCAGATTCTTCGCTGCGAGCAAATCCGCGATCGACGATACACCGTCGCCGACCACGCTTAGTGGTCGTCCCAGCCGTACCGCGACCACATGGGGTGAGACATAGAAGAACCGGAAATGGTCGCCGACAACGCTCTCCTCGATCAGGATGTTGGGAACCTTCTTAGCGACATTGTGAACCGCCCGCTCATACCAGCCCCGATTGAATATGGCGGGATACACACCTCGCGCTTCCGACCCTCTGTTGGGCTTCACGCATAGGGGCTTTCTGAATTCGTCAAACGCAGCCAGTGCCTGATCGATGTGGCGGCGCCTGAAAAAGCGGCCTTCCGGAACGCTGAATCCGGCCTTCTTCAAGTGACATTTGGCCGTATACTTATCTGCGATAAGCAATGCCGCTTTATGGTTGATGTTACGGCCAATTATATCCCACTTGCCCATACCGGCTTCAAGAAGCATACCGCTTGAGTAGTAGAACGATCTATCTCCGACTTCAAAAAATAGCCAAGTCCGGATCTTACGTTTCTCCATAAGGCGTGTGTTCACATAAGAATTCGGAAATCCGCGCGCATCGGCAGCCTCCTTCATGTGAAGAGCCATAATATCAGGAGAATAAACTGTCTCGGAGGAAAGCATGATTGCCGCAGATCAGGAGAACAATTGCCTCCAAGCACTCTGAGTATACACGGATACACAACTATTCAGCGCGCCGGGTGCCTGCTATCTTGAAAGACAACAGACGATCGCTCTCGTAACTATCTTCCTTCTACATCGAGGTGCCGGAGCCCGAGCGGTGGCTGTTGCGCCTCCATGCCGCCGTCGCTGCCTGCCTCCTGCCGTCTTTGGTGCAGAATGCTAGCTGCTGTATTTCAGAGTGTGTAGTTATCTATGGTTGAATATCCACCGCTTTCAGCCCGTGCCGGGTCGACACAGCACGACCCCGCGATCGCCCGCATGTGCATGGCGCTTACCGAAACGCTTGCGCCCTTTCTCGACCGTGCGGACGGCCCGTTCCTGGTCGCGATCGACGGCCGAAGCGGCACGGGGAAATCGACCCTCGCGGAGGCCTTGGCCCGCCGGCTGGATGCCGCGCTTATCCCCGGCGATGATTTCTACGCCGGCGGAACCGAGATCCATCGCCGTACGCCGGAGGCGCTTGCTGACATCTGTATCGACCGCGCCCAGCTGCGTTCGGTGCTGCAGGCGCTCAAGTCCAATAGACCGACGCGCTACGCCGCTTTCGACTGGGAGGCTTTCGACGGGACGCTGGCCGCGCAGGAGACAACGATCGAACCACGCGCGGTGCTGATGGTCGAAGGCGTCTATGCGGCGCATCCCGATCTCCGGGACCTCGTCGATTTCGCAATTCTCCTGCGGACGTCAAAGGCTGAACGCGACAGGCGGCTCCTGGAGCGTGAGGGCACGCTCACCGAATGGGAGCGCCAATGGCACCGCGCCGAAGACTGGTATTTCGACACCCTCGCACGCCCGGAGAGTTTCGACACGGTGATTAAGAACGAGTGAGGGAGTCATGCTGCCGCCACGGGCCATATGGCTGTCTTCGCTGGTGTAACCTAGAGCGTGGGGATCAAGGCGCTCTGTCTGAAACGCTCATTCGTGTGCACGCCATCGCGAGACCGGTGATCGGCATGCGATCTAAAAGCCGGAGGCATCCATGACGCCAGAAATCATTGGCGCCGGATTTGGCCGAACCGGAACGGATTCCATGCGCGAGGCGTTGAACATCCTTGGGTTTGGCCCGTGCCATCACATGTTCGAAGTCACCGAGAACCCTATAGCCGTCGAATTTCATGGCATGCCTTCGTCGATGCTCCGCGGCCAGAGGAATTGAAATTGATAGAGGGTCTGGCTCATTTGGTGCGTTCAATTGTCCGGTAGTGGTAGGTCGATCTCCCGATCGGCATAATTGGTACGCCCGGCGGGTGCTAACCGTGTTGCCCGGAAGACGATCGACCATCGCCCGCTTCCGAGCAGCTTCATATCTTGCGGCGGATAACGTCCTGCGGCACGGACCCTGTCCGGCGACAGATCAGCTATCAGCCGCTTGAGCTTAGTGTTCTCCTCTTCAAACTCCCTGAGCCGCCTCATCTCCGACGCCATTAGCCCGGCGCACTTCTTGCGGCAGTTGTAGTCAAATACGACTGAGCACGTCACGAAACCGCCATCACGAGGCTCCATCTTATCCGCTCAAGCTCAGTTTCCAGGCTTTTTCTTAGCCCAAAGGCAGGAACTCGAGGCTGAACGGCTGAGCAGAAGTCTAAAAGATGCGGGCCGGTCTTCGACCACCGCAGGTGGTTGCGGGTAGGGCGGGACCGTTCAACAGCTTAAGAACCAGGAGGAAGTGATGCCCAAAATAGACGCCACCAAAAACATATCCGCCCGGGCGCTTGTCTTGCTCGTTTCTTGCTGCGCAATCCTCCTCGGTGCGATACCAGCGCATGCCGCACTCTGGGGGTGGTCGGCTACGGTGACCGCGGTCGACAGGAACGACGAGGACGATCCGAACGACGATACCCACCATCACGAGACGGTAAGCGGTGCTACGTACCCAGACTGCGACGTTGCGCGCGAAAACACCGTGATAACGTGGGAAGTAAACGGCTACGACATCTTAAATGAAGGTTCTTGCGGGCCGATCTTCGTCAACTTCAGCTTTGATTTTCGCGACTTGATCACGCCGCGCGTGGAGCTGCCGCGCTGGCCTTGGCCCGGTCCGGTCTGCTTGTCCTGCCCTATTCTGTTCGACGAGAACATCAAAGTGCTCTTCCCGAACAATCCCGGACGGGTTCAGTCGCTGATCAAGAAATACGACATCGACTCGTACAACCGCGAGCTTCTCAATCTTCAGCAGCAGTTCGATCTGGAAGACTTCGAGCGTGAACTCTACCTGATTGAGAACGAGAGCTTGTTCAAGAACTAACGATTGATGCTCAAGGTCATCTTTGGGGATCAGATCCAGTTCTGGTCCCCATCGGGAAGGCTCTTGCAGACAGTCGACCTGTCCGCGAAGAAGCCACGTCCGAATTTGGCGGATGGGGTGGGATTCGAACCCACGAGACGGTTGCCCGCCTGCCGGTTTTCAAGACCGGTGCCTTCAACCACTCGGCCACCCATCCGTCGCGCCCTTAATGTGGCTATTCGCATGGAGCTGGCAAGCCGGGCTCGCTCTGCAGCGGGCGAGGGGGCCCGAGGTCTGCGAACAGCCTCTGGCCACGACGCCCCTGCTGCAACATGGTTCCCGACTAACCTTAGCGCCGGCATCCGCCGTGATATGCCGACTTCTGCCATGTTTTCGCCTTGATTCGACAGCCCTCTAGCCATGGCGTTTAGAGAGTCGTAACCATAAGCCTTCAGCCGGCTTATGAGCGGCTGAGGCAGACGGGATTTCGGGTGGACGCGCCAAAGCGGCGTGGGTGAATGGCCCGGCATGAAGGGGGTGCTTTGAGGTCAGCGCGTCGTTTCGTGCGTGCCTGCTTGTCATCGGGGCACATTGTCGTAGCGGTCGGCTTCTGCGCGGTCCTAACGGCCTGTTCCTTTGGGCCCGGGCCGGGGACGGCCGTCGACATAGCAGCTGATACCCCCGAACGCGCCAAGACGCCGATTCAGACGATTGCCGCGGAGCGCGTGCGGCTGCCGATGGCTGAACCGAAATCTGCCGTCGCAGCCGGCTTCCAGGTGGTGGAGGAGGCCGATCCGACCGTCGCCGCAATTCCCGACCCGCAAGTGCTGGAGCGCTTTGCCCATGTTATCCACGGCGGTGGGCGTTATTGGGTCGGCAAGCCTTACGAGATCGCCGGCGAGCTTTACGAGCCTCGCGAGGAACCGAACTACAACCGTGAAGGCAAGGCATCGTGGTACGGCGCCGCCTTCCACGGCAAGCTGACGGCCAACGGCGAGATTTTTGACCGCGCGGCAATCACCGCCGCACACCCGACGCTGCCGCTGCCGAGCTACGTGCGCGTCACCAATCTCGATAACGACCGTTCCATGATCGTGCGGGTCAACGATCGCGGGCCGTTCAAATATGGCCGCCTGATCGACGTCTCGGAGCAGACGGCCGCGCTTCTCGGCTTCCACAAGCGTGGATTGGCGCGGGTGCGCGTGGAATATGTCTCCAAGGCGCCGCTTTCCGGCAACGACAAGGATTGGCTGCTGGCGTCCTTCAGTGGGCCGCCTGAGGCCACGCCGAGCACGGTGCTGACGTCGGAGAAGGCGAAACCGATCCTGGCACGCGCCTTTGCCTTTGCGCCTGAAGCCGAGCCGCGGCCGGCCGAAATGGCCATCCGCCGGCTGAGCCAGTCCATGCCGACGGCGGAGCGCATAAAACTGGCGTTCCAGGCGGCCGCGGAAGCCGAAGAATAGGCCACCCAAAAGCGACATCGTCGCTGCTTGATTCCGCGGCCCGTGCGTCGTTTCATGGTGCGCAGACCTCAACACAACAGGTGAGTCGTGACGCTCCTCGCAAGATCGGCGCTTTCTTTGGCGCTTGTCCTGATACCGGCGCTTTTCGCCGGCGGGGCCGCGCGCGCCCAGCTGTTCGACACCAAGGCGCCGTATGCGATCTTGATGGATTACGACAGCGGCACGGTGCTGTTTGAAAAAGCCGCCGACACGCGCTTTCCGCCGGCTTCCATGGCCAAGCTGGGAACCGCCGAATATGTCTTCTACGAGATGCAGGAAGGGCGGCTTACACAAGACAGCCTCTTCACCATCTCAGAACATGCCTGGCGCACAGGCGGCGCGCCGTCGGGCGGCTCCACCATGTTCGCGGAGATCAATTCGCGCGTGCCGCTGCGCTCCATGTTGCGTGGCTTGCTTGTCCAGTCCGGCAATGACGCCGCCATAGCGCTTGCGGAGGGGATCGCCGGCTCCGAGGCCGCCTTCGCCGACCGCCTCACGAACCGCGCCGTGAGGCTCGGGATGCGGAACTCGCGATGGCAAAATGCCAGCGGCCTCAACGACCCTGACCAATATACGACGGCCCGCGACCTGGCGATCCTGGCGCGTCACATCATCAGCACCTATCCGGAATATTATCCGATCTTCTCCGAGACGGAGTTCACCTGGAACGACATCCCCCAGCGCAACCGCAACCCGCTGCTCGACGATGGCATCGGCGTCGACGGGCTGAAGACCGGCTATATCAAGGAGTCCGGCTACGGCATCACCGTGTCGGCCAAGCGCAACGATCAGCGGCTTATACTTGTGGTGGGCGGGCTCGATTCAGAGCGCAACCGCATCACTGAAGCGACCAAGCTGCTCGACTGGGGCTTTCGCGCCTTCCTGCACGTCACCGCGTTTGAGGCTGACGAGATCGTCGCCGAGGCCTCCGTCTATGGCGGCGAAGTGGGCGACGTGCCGCTGAAGGCGGACGGCGCCGTCCGCATCCTTGTGCCGCGCGATGCCGGCGAGCGGCTCCGCGCGCGCGTTGTCTACGAGGGTCCGCTGGTTGCGCCGGTGGAGGAGGGGCGCCGCGTCGGCGCCTTTAAGGTCTGGGCGGGTGACCGGCTCATTCAGGAGGTGCCGCTTTACACCGCAGGCAGCGTGGAGAAAGGACCGCTTCACTCGCGTGCGCTCGACGCGCTGGGTGAGCTGCTTTTCGGCTGGCTGTGAGCGAACGCGGGCGCTTCATCACGCTTGAGGGCGGTGAGGGCGCGGGGAAATCCACGCAGGCCGCGCGCCTCGCCGATTGGCTCAAGGCGCGGGGAATCGCCGTGCTTCTCACACGCGAGCCCGGCGGCAGCCCCAAGGCTGAGACGCTGCGCGCGCTGCTCCTTGGGGGGCAAGTCGCGCCCTTTGGCGCCGACGCTGAGGCGCTCGTCTTTGCACTGGCGCGTGCCGACCACATGGCCCAGACGATCCGCCCGGCGCTCGCGGCAGGGACCTGGGTGATCTCAGACCGCTTCTTCGATTCCACGCGGGCGTATCAAGGCGCGGCCGGTGTGTCGCCGGAGCGGCTCTCCGAGCTTGAAGGAATCGCCGTCGGCGACGATCGCCCCGACCTGACATTGATCCTCGACCTGCCCGCGGCCGAGGGACTTGAGCGTATCGATGGGCGCGATGCCGGGCCAGACCGCTTCGAACGCGATGACCGCCATGAGCAGGAGGCGCGCCGCCTGGCGTTTCTCAAGATCGCCGAAGGAGAGCCGGGACGCTGCGTCGTGGTCGACGCGCGCGCCGGCGAAGACCACGTGGCTGAAGCCATCCGCGCTGTCGTCAGCGAGCGGCTAAGCCCGACCATCGCGCCCTCGCCGTAATCCAACATGGCGCGCACCCCCAAGCCTGAGACCGAGCGCCCACCGCATGACGCCCTGGAGGGCGTCGCGTTGCCGCGTGAGACGACGACGCTCATCGGCCACCGCGACGCCGAAGATGCCCTGTTGCAAGCCTACCGGTCGGGGCGCATGCATCACGGCTGGATCCTCTCCGGCGAGCGCGGCACCGGCAAGGCGACGCTCGCCTTTCGGCTTGCCCGTTTCGTCTTCGCTCATCCCGACCCGTCCGCACGAGAGGTCGCGGACGCTACCGATCTTTCCGTGCCCGCCGACCACCGCGACGCGCACTGGCTGGCGATCGGCGCCCACCCCAACCTCCTGCATCTGCAGCGTGACTGGGACGACAGAAACAATCGATACCGCGCAGCGCTCTCCGTTGATTCCGTCCGCAGGATCACGCCGTTTCTGGGCACCACGGCAGGAGAGGGCGGCTGGCGCGTGGTGATCGTCGATCCGGCCGACGACATGACGCTGAGCGCCGCAAACGCCATCCTGAAAAACCTGGAGGAGCCGCCCAGGCAAACGCTCTTTCTGCTGGTCACCAAGAGCCGCGGCGCGCTTCTGCCGACGATCCTGTCGCGCTGCCGCACGCTCCACCTGAAGCCACTGAGTGCTGATGAGACACAGAAAGTGGCGCACGCGGCGGCGCCGGACATGGCGGAAACCGATGACGCAGAGCTTGCCGCAGCCCTTGCCGGCGGCAGTGTCAGGCGCTTCATCGAGCTGCAACGCCAGGACGGTGTCGCACTTTATCGGCTCATGAGGCAGGCCGTTGAGGACGGCAGCAAAGAGGCGCAGCTTGCGCTCTCCGCCCGCGCCTCCACCGCCGCGATGACCGAACAGCTCATGGACCTCTTCAAAGGCTATCTGAGCCGCCGCGTACGCGCGGAGGCGGAGCCCACCGGCCAGCAACAACCGCCCTCCGTCGCGCTTGTCAGGTGGGCGGAGCTATGGGAAAAGGCGACGCTTTCCGGGCGGGAGGTCGAGACTTACAACCTTGACCGGCGGCAGTTCGTCCTCGACCTGCTCGAGACATCGGCCGCCGCACTTCGTCAGCCCGGGATCCCTGAACGCGTGTAACCCAGGCGACGCCGCAATGGCCGACAAGCCCAGATTCTACATCACGACGGCGATCTCTTACCCCAACGGCGCCCCCCATATCGGGCACGCCTACGAGATCATCGCCACCGACGCCATCGCCCGCTTCCAGCGGCTCGACGGCTACGATGTGTATTTCCTCACCGGCACCGATGAGCACGGCCTGAAAATGCTGCAGACGGCGCGCAACGAGGACCTGGATGTGCGCGCCTTCGCCGACCGCAACGCAGCGCGTTTTGAGGAGATGGCCGCAGCACTCAATTGCTCAAATGACGGCTTCATCCGCACCACCGAAGAGCGCCACCATCACGCCAGCCAGGAAATCTGGCGACGCATGGCCGCCAATGGCGACATCTATAAGGACCGGTATACCGGCTGGTACTCCGTCGTCGACGAAGCCTATTACGCGGAGAGCGAAACCACGCTCCGCGACGACGGCGCGCGTGTCGGCCCGCAAGGCACGGCTGTGGAATGGGTGGAGGAGGAGAGCTATTTCTTCCGCCTCTCGGCCTATCAGGACCGGCTTCTGGCGCATTACGACGCCAACCCGGATTTCATCGGACCGCGCGAGCGCCGCAACGAGGTTGTGAACTTCGTCAAGTCGGGGCTGAACGATCTGTCGATCTCGCGCACGACCTTCGACTGGGGCGTCAAGGTGCCCGATGATCCCGATCACGTGATGTATGTGTGGGTCGACGCGCTCACCAACTACATCACCGGCATCGGCTACCCCGATGCCGACGCACCGCTATGGCGCTACTGGCCGGCCGACATTCACATCATCGGCAAGGACATCGTGCGCTTTCACGCCATCTACTGGCCGGCTTTTCTGATGTCGGCGGGCGTGGAGCTGCCGCGCCGCGTCTTCGGCCACGGCTTCCTGTTCAATCGCGGTGAGAAGATGTCGAAATCGGTCGGCAACGTCGTCGATCCGTTCGCCGTCAGTGCGCATTACGGCGTCGACCAGATGCGCTACTTCTTCCTGCGCGAGGTGTCTTTCGGGCAGGACGGCTCCTACAGCCACGATGCGATCGTCAACCGCATCAATGCCGACCTTGCCAACGATCTCGGCAATCTGGCGCAACGCTCGCTGTCGATGATCGGCCGCTATGCCGATGGCGTGGTGCCTGAGCCGGGCGAGCTGACCGGCGACGACCTCGCGCTGCTGGCGGCGGCAGACGGGCTGGTCGATCGTTGCCGCGCGGAGATGAGCGCACTTGCTCTACATCTCGTGCTGACCGCGATCTGGCAGGTCGTGGCGGAGGCGAACCGCTATTTCGCCGCACAGGAACCGTGGTCGCTGCGCAAGACCGATCCCGACCGCATGGCGACCGTGCTTTACGTGACGGCCGAGGTCGTGCGGCAGGTGGCGATCCTGGTGCAGCCGGTCATGCCGACGGCCGGCGTGCAGCTCCTCGACCTCGTTGCCGCACCGGAAGAGGCACGTGACTTTGCAGCACTCGGTGAGGCAGGGCGGCTGAAGCCCGGCACCAAGCTGCCGAAGGCTGAGCCGGTCTTCCCGCGCTATGTGGAGGACGAAGCCAAGAAGGAGGGAGGCGGCGGCTGATGCTCGTCGACAGCCACTGCCACCTCGATTTTCCCGATTTCGCTGCGGAGCTTGACGCAATCGTGGCGCGCGCCGCTGCGGCCGGCGTCAACACGATGGTGACGATCTCAACGCGCGTGCGGCGTTTCGATCAGGTGCTGGCGATCGCTGAGCGCTACGAGAACATCTATTGCTCGGTCGGCACGCACCCGCACAATGCGCACGAGGAGCTCGACGTGACGGCCGACGAATTGGCGCGGCTGGCGGAGCATCCCAAGGTCGTGGCGATCGGTGAGGCGGGGCTCGACTATCATTACGACAATTCACCACGCGAGGCGCAGGCCGCCGGATTGCGCACCCATATCGCGGCGGCGCGCGCCACCGGCTTGCCGCTGGTCATTCATGCGCGCGAGGCCGATGACGACCTTGCAGCGATCCTTAAAGACGAAACGGAGAAGGGCGCCTTTCCGGCTGTTCTGCATTGCTTTTCCTCCGGCCGTGCGTTGGCCGAGGCCGGTCTGGCAATCGGCGCCTATGTCTCGTTCTCCGGCATCCTCACGTTCAAAAATGCCAACGAGATCAGATCGATAGCAAAGGACGTTCCAGCCGATCGTATCCTCGTTGAAACTGACGCGCCATACCTGGCGCCGACGCCGCATCGCGGCAAGCGCAACGAGCCGGCCTTCGTCGCCAAGACGGCCGCGACGCTCGCCGAGACCCGTGGCGTCAGCTTTCCCAAAATCGCTGAGCAGACGACGGCGAACTTCCACCGGCTCTTCGCTAAAGTACCGAGAGATTGAGGCCCGGTTTGGCGGATCGTCTGCGTTTCACGATTCTGGGATGCGGCTCGTCGCCGGGCGTGCCGCGCATCGGCGGCCATTGGGGCGATTGCGATCCCGATAATCCGCGCAATCGCCGCCGCCGGTGCGCCTTGCTGGTTCAGCGCATGTCCGATGCGGGCGTCACCAATGTCATCGTCGACACCAGCCCCGATCTTCGCGAGCAGGCGCTCAGCGCCGGCATCGGCGAACTCCACGGCGTGCTTTACACGCACGACCACGCCGACCACATCCACGGCATCGACGATCTTCGCGGCTTCGTCATCAACACGAAGCGCCGGGTCGACATCTATGCCGAGGACCGCACGCTGGCGCGACTGAGAGAGCGCTTCGGCTATTGCTTTCGGACGCCGCCGGGAAGCGAGTATCCGCCGATCGCCGAGGCGCATGCGTTTAGTGTTGGCAACGTAGTCTCCATAGACGGACCCGGCGGCACCATTGCCGCCACGCCGATCCCGCAGCGCCACGGCCGCATCACATCGCTGGCGTTTCGCTTTGGCGGCCTTGCATATTCGCCGGACGTCAACGGGCTCGACGACGACGCCATCGATCAACTCCAAGACCTTGATGTTTGGATCGTCGACGCATTGCGACGCACGCCGCATCCAAGCCATTTTTCGCTCAGCGAAGCGCTTGAATGGATCGAGCGCATTAAGCCCAGGCGCGCCGTGTTGACGCATATGCATGTCGACCTCGATTACGAGACGCTGCGTCGCGAACTGCCCAGCCACATCGAGCCGGCATTTGACGGGATGACGATCGATCTGCCGGCCTGACGCGTTCCTGATGCGATCTTCGCCAAGACAGGCGGCGCTACCGACGGTTGGCGCTCCTTTGCTATTTACATTTCAGTTCCATAATATATCTTATGCGACTTTGTGATACAGCTCCGCGTGGGACCAGCAGGCCTTCTCTTTGCCGCGTTTGCGTATTTCTCTCCAGCCCGTGGCCGCGCCCAGCTTCTGCACTGTCGATGTGACTTGACACTGCCGCAGGCGCTGCCAACGTGGGGTTGCGGGGATCATCGGCTGTCGGCAACGATTCGTCGTTTGCGCCAACACCAACAGAACAAAAAGGTGCGGCATGAGGCCCAGCAAAAATGTTGCAGACCTTCTCGCAATCATGGCGCGGCTGCGAACCCCAGGCATCGGTTGCCCCTGGGACCTGACGCAGGATTTTGAGTCCATAGCCCCCTACACGATCGAGGAAGCCTATGAGGTCGCCGACGCCATTGCCCGCGGCGATTTCGACGACCTGAAGGACGAACTCGGCGATCTCCTCCTACAGGTCGTCTTCCATGCCCAGATGGCCAAAGAGGTCCAGAAATTTGCGTTTGAGGACGTCGTGGAAGCGATCACCGCAAAGATGATCCGCCGCCATCCGCATGTCTTCGGCGACCTTGATGCGCAAGACCCGGCAGAGGTGAAAGCGCACTGGAACACCATCAAGTCGGAAGAAAAAGCTGAGCGCGCTGCCCGGCGTGCCAAGAACGGCTTTACCAAAGAAGCCGCGAGCATTTTGGAGGGCATCCCGATGGCCCTCCCCGCCTTAAGCCGCGCGGTGCGGCTGCAGAAGCGTGCCGGAAGCGTTGGCTTTGACTGGGATGACCTGCGAGCCGTGCTGGAGAAGATCCGGGAAGAAGTCGCGGAGTTTGAGAAAGAGATGACGCGGCCGGACCGCGACGACGAGCGGTTGGAGGACGAGTTCGGCGATATCCTCTTCGCGGTCGCAAATCTTGGTCGCCATCTAGATATCGACCCCGAGGTCGCGCTCAGGCGTGCCAACAGCAAGTTCGTCGAGCGCTTCCGTCATATCGAGAGCGAACTCAGCAGCCGCGGCCGCGACCCGAAGGACGCCTCGCTTGAGGAGATGGAAGCGCTTTGGACGGAGGCCAAGGAACGGGAGATCGGCTCCTAGGTTCTAAGAGCCCCCATGTTACGCTGCTGCGACGGCGACATGCTCACGCTCAGCCCACGCGCGAAACGGCGCCAGGCGCTTCTCCGCCAGCCGCACCTTGAGCCGCGCGCCTCCGGTCTCCGGATCGTCGCTGCGCTCCAGGACCTCCGTGTTGGCGTAGAGCCACGGCGCTGCACCTAGCTGCTCTACGCCAAGCTCGACCATAACGGTCGGCCGCCCACCCATCAGCGCCTGCTCGATGGTGGCAAGAAGATCGGTCATGCCCTCGCCGCTGAGTGCTGAGACGAGAACTGCCGGTGGCTGAAGCGTCACCGCCCGCGCTGTGAGAGCGTCGCGTTGCGACGGCTCAAGCCGATCGATCTTGTTCCATACTTCCACGATCCGACGGCCATCGCCGGGATGAATCCCAAGCTCCGCCAGAACTTTAGCAACATCATCCGCCTGCTCTCCGGCCTCCGGCGAAGCGATGTCGCGGACATGAACGATGACGTCCGCCTCACGGACCTCTTCGAGCGTCGCCCGGAACGCCGCCACCAGCATTGTCGGCAGCTCGGAGATGAAACCGACCGTGTCGGACAGGATTACCTCCTCGCCATGCGGCAGGCGCACGCGCCGCAGCGTCGGATCGAGCGTGGCGAAGAGCATGTCCTCAGCGCGGATGTTCGCGCCGGTCAGCCGGTTGAACAATGTCGACTTGCCGGCGTTGGTGTAGCCGACGAGCGCCACAATGGGCCGCGGCACGCGCTTGCGCTCGGCGCGGTGCACGGAGCGCATGTTGTGCACCCGCCCCAGCTCCGCCTCGATCTTGCCGATCCGCCCTTGGATCTGCCGGCGGTCGGCCTCAATCTGCGTCTCGCCAGGGCCGCCGAGGAAGCCAAAGCCGCCGCGCTGCCGTTCAAGGTGGGTCCAGGAGCGCACGAGCCGGCTCTTCTGATAATTGAGGTGCGCGAGCTCCACCTGCAGGCTGCCTTCTTTGGTCTGCGCCCGCTCGCCGAATATCTCCAGGATGAGCCCTGTCCGGTCGAGCACTTTGGCCGACCACGCTTTCTCCAGATTGTGCTGCTGCACCGGGCTCAACGCGTGATTGACGATCACAAGCTCCGCCTCGTGCACGCGAACCAGCGCGGCGATCTCCTCCACCTTGCCTGCGCCGATGAGCGTCGCCGGCGCTGGCTTGCGCATCGAAACGATGAGAGCGGCCGCAACGTCGAGCGAAATCGCCTCAGTCAGGCTGACGGCTTCGGCGAGCCGCGCTTCGGCCGCACGCGCGGGGCGGCTGCTGCGCCCCGAAGCGGCACCATGCCCTGCCCGACGGTCGTCCGGCAGGATAACGAGCGCACGCGTCGGCCCAGCGCCACCGCTATCCCTTGAGGCGCCGCTGATTTGCTCCTTGGCGCGCTTGTCTCTTGGCTTCAATCAGAACTCGCTTGCTCTTCGCTTTCAGGCTCAAAAAGCTGCACAGGTTGTGAAGGCATCACCGTTGATATGGCGTGCTTGTAGACAAGCTGCGAGTGCCCGTCGCGGCGCAGAAGCAGACAGAAATTGTCGAACCAGGTCACGACACCCTGGAGTTTGACCCCATTGACCAGGAAAATCGTCAGCGGAATCTTAGCTTTGCGGACATGATTGAGGAACGTGTCCTGCAGATTGTGACTCTTGTCAGCCATTGTTCTTTAGCCCGGCCGTTTGAAAAATCGACGACCAGATTGCCCTTTTCGCAGTGCACTGTCACCCCCTCGCCCCAGGAAGAGCGGAGAGACCCACAACCGAGCCTAGTGTCCCGAATCCGAAGTTCGCAGGATTTGCGCCCCCCTCAGAGCGAACTTCAAATCCACCGCACTAGTCGCTCTTTTCCGCAACCTCGTGGAATGCCGCGCGTAACTCGGTCGCAATCGGCCCCGGTTTACCGTCGCCAACGTCTGTTCCGTCGATACGCACGATCGGCATGACGATGGTGCTGGCGGCGGTCATGAAGGCCTCCCGCGCCGCCTTGGCCTCCGCCACATTGAACTTCCGTTCCTCAATCGACAGCCCAGCGCGGCGTGCCACCTCCGAGGCCGTGATTCGCGTAATGCCCGGCAGGATGTCTGTGCCATTGGGGCGCGTGACGAGAACGCCTTCGCCCGTCACGATCCACGCCGTGGTGGCCGCGCCTTCCGTCACATAGCCCTCGTCATCGACGAACCAGGCCTCGCGCGCGCCGGCATCCTTGGCTTCCTGCCGCGCGATCGCGTTCGGCAAGAGGCCGACCGACTTGATGTCGACTCGCTCCCAACGATTGTCCGGGCGCGTGACAACGGCGACGCCTTCCGCGGCAAGCCGCTCGCCGGCTTCGCGCGGCACGCTCCGCGCCGTGAGCACCAAAGCAGGCGGCGTCGGCTTGGTTGGGAAAGCATGGTCGCGCGGCGCCACACCGCGCGTCACCTGCATGTAGACCAGTCCGTTCTTGACGCGGTTGCGCCGCACGACCTCGCGGATCACCACCTTGAGCGCCTCGCGCGGCATCGGGGTGGCGATCGCCAACTCCCGAAGCGAGCGCTCCAGGCGATCAAGATGCCGCCTCTCATCGACGATGCAATGATTCCAGATCTCGCAGACCTCATACACGCCATCGGCGAACTGATAGCCGCGATCCTCAACATGGACGCCCGCGTCGCGATGCGCGACGTAGCGACCGTTCACATAAGCTATGCGCGACATCGGTGTTAAACGCCGAGGCTCTTCAGCTTGCGATGAAGCGCTGAGCGCTCCATCCCGACGAACTCCGCGGTCCGCGAGATATTGCCGCTGAAGCGATTGATCTGCGCGGTCAGGTATTCGCGCTCAAACACCTCCCGCGCCTCCCTGAGCGGCAGCGACATGATGTGCGTGCTGCCCTCCGACGGCGTGGACGGCAGGATCTCGCCGACCTCCTTGGGCAGCATGTCCGCCGTGATGACGGCCTCAGAATCGCCGCGCGTCAGGATCATCAGCCGCTCCACGTTGTTGCGGAGCTGCCGGAGGTTCCCCGGCCAGTCATGCGCCTGCAGAACGGCCATTGCGTCGTCGCCGATCTGCCGGGGGTTAAGCCCCGTGGAGCCGGTGACCTGATCCATGAAATGCGCCACCAGCTCCGGAATGTCCTCGCGCCGCTCCGCAAGCGACGGCACGCGGAGCGGCACGACGCTCAGACGGTGGAACAGATCCTCGCGGAACTGCCCCTCCTGGATCGCCATCTCAAGGTCGCGGGCCGTGGAGGAAAGGATACGAACATCGACTTTCACTTTGGTTGACCCGCCGACCCGCTCAAACGTCTGCTCGACGAGCACACGCAGGATCTTTCCCTGTGTTTCGCGCGGCATCTCCGCGATTTCGTCGAGATAAAGCGTTCCGCCATGCGCCTCTTCCAGTGCGCCGACGCGCCGCGACGCGCCGTTGGCCGGTTCGGTGCCGAAGAGCTCCACCTCCATGCTGTCGGGCGTGATGCCGGCCGCATTGAGCACGATGAAAGGGCCGCTGGCGCGCTGCGAGCGCTGATGGATGGCGCGCGCCGCCTGCTCCTTGCCGGCGCCTGACGGGCCGAAAACCATGACGCGGCTATTGGTCGGCGCCACCCGGTCAATGGTTTGCCGCAGATGGTTCATCACCGCCGAGGAGCCGACGAGATCGTCGGATTCGCCGGAGCGCTGCTTGAGCGCCGCCACTTCGCGCCTCAGCCGCGACGCCTCCAGCGCTCGCGTCGCGACAAGCACCAGGCGATCCGCCTTAAAGGGCTTTTCAATGTAATCGTAGGCGCCGCGCTTGATGGCCGAAACCGCCGTCTCGATGTTGCCGTGGCCGGAGATGATCACGACGGGAAGGTCGGGATGCTGTGCGTGGATCTCGTCAAGCAGGGACAGACCGTCAAGCCGGCTGCCTTGCAGCCAGATGTCCAGGAAGAGAAGGTTCGGCCGTCGTTCTGCAATGGCTGAAAGCGCGCCATCGCTGTCACTTGCCGTTCGTGTGCCGTGCCCCTCATCCTCCAGAATACCGGCGACGATCTCTCGAATGTCCGCCTCGTCGTCGACAACAAGTATGTCCGCGGCCATGGTTGCTCTCCGTGGTCCCTTTGTCCTGGTTACGATTACTGCGCGGCCACATTATCGGCCTGCGCGGCCTCTGAATTCACGACCAGCGGAAATGTCAGCCTGACACAGGCCCCTCGTCCGCCATCTGCCACAGCGCGCGCGTCGAGAAGCATGATGGTGCCGCTGTGCTCTTCCATGATCTTGCGGACGATGGCGAGGCCAAGGCCGGTACCCTTCTCGCGTGTCGTCATGTAGGGCTCAAGCAGCTTTTCGCGGTCTTCTCGCGGCAAGCCCTTGCCATTGTCCTCCACGTCGATGATGGCGTTGTCGCCGTCCACTGAGACCGATACGATGATGAGCCCCGGTTCGTTTTCGCCGAGCCGCACGGCCTCAATTGATTCCGTGGCGTTCTTCACGATATTGGTCAGCGCCTGGGTGAGCAGCCGATGGTCGACCTGCGCGACGACCGGATGCTCAGGTAACCGCAAGTCAAAACGGATGTTGGGCTGACTGACTTCCTGCAGGAACACGGCTTCGCGCACGATTTCGTTGAGATCACGATCCGCCATCACTGGACGCGGCATGCGGGCAAAGCCGGAGAACTCGTCGACCATGCGGCGGATGTCTCCGACCTGCCGCACGATCGTCTCCGTGCACTGATCGAAGACCGCGCGGTCGCCCTCTTCCACCCGCTCCCCGAAGCGGCGCTTCAGTCGCTCAGCGGATAATTGGATCGGCGTCAGCGGGTTCTTGATTTCATGCGCGATGCGCCGCGCAACGTCCGCCCACGCAGAGCGCCGTTCCGCGGCCGTCAGATCGGTGATGTCGTCAAGCGTCACGACCAGGCCGTCATCGCCTTGCGCGCCGACGCCCTCCTGCGTCACCTGGACGTTGAACGTGCGCGGTTCGCCGTCGCGGACGATCTGCACCTGGTCGCGTGCCGGTCCGCGACCGCGCTGCCGGGCGACGTCGAGCACATTGCGCAGCGCCGGGATGACATCGCCAAGCAGGTGCCCCACGAGATCGGTCTCCTCCAGGCCGAGCGCTTCGAGTGCGGAACGGTTCGCCAGCGTGACCTGCCCCTCGCCGTTCAAGCCGATGACGCCGGCGGAGACTCCAGAAAGCACCGCTTCGGTGAAGCGCCGCCTCTGGTCCATCTGGACGTTTGCGGCGACCAACTCGTCGCGCTGCGACTTCACTTGACCGACCATCGTGTTGAACGTGTCGGCAAGCACGCTGATATCGCCGGTAGAGCTGCGCACCGGTACGCGGACATTGAGGTTGCCGCCGGCGATTTCCTGCGAGGCGTTGATGAGTCTGCGGATGGGCGAGACCAGCGAGCCGGCAAAGCCGAGGCCGATCCAGATGGCCGACAACAGCACCACGAGCGCCACGCCGGCAAAAACAACACCGAACGCCAGCTGGACGCCGAACTGGTTCGCTTCCAGCGCTGCATATTCCGCGGCGTTCTCCTCCGTCAGACGCAGATTGCGGGTGACGCGCGGGTCAAGCGGCCGCGAGAGATAGAGATAGACGTCATCGAAGTTGGCGAGCTTCAAGACACCGCCGAC
Organism: Afifellaceae bacterium; assembly: GCA_028281235.1. GTDB lineage: Bacteria > Pseudomonadota > Alphaproteobacteria > Rhizobiales > Afifellaceae > DASWJZ01. The sequence continues at coordinate 169,965 of JANQKG010000027.1, forward strand.
GAGGTTCGTCGTGCCTGGCGCTAGAACAGCGGGCTGCCCCGAATCGAGGTCCGCGAATATGCTCTCAGGCGCCCGCGGCACCGCCTCTTCGCTGCTGGTCTCCCCTTCCAGGATCAGACCGCGATCGCGCCGTATGAGCTGGATCGACGACAAGCCGCGCAGCCTGGCCTGGTTGGTCAGGTAGCCCTGAATGGCCCGCGCATTGGCGTCGATATCCGGCGTGACCCGGTTGAATTCCGCAGAAATCGCCAAAAGGTCGAGCGCAAGTTGACGGCTGTGCTCCTCAACATAGGCCTGCGCGACCGCTCGCGACGTGTCGATGATGGCCGGCACACGACCACCAAACCATCGGTCGAGCCCCATGTTCAGCGTCACGCTGGCGATGACCAGCATGAGGATCGCCGGCGTGGCGGCAATCAGCGAGAAGAGCAGCACGATGCGGACATGCAGGCGCGCAGCCGCGCGCCCCCTCCGCCGTGCGATCCACAGCCCGGCTGCCTCATAGGCGACGATCCCGATCAAGAGGACCGCAATCAGCCCGTTGGCGATGCCGGCGCTACGCACCACCAAAGGCGTCGGCTCCACCGGCGTCTGTCCGGTCAGAACGAGAAACGAGGTGACCGACGTGACAACCGCGCAGATGACGATTGCCAAGCCGATCCAGCGCGGAAGCCGTCGGCGTTCGCTTGGCGAATCAGCAGCGCGCGTGCTCGCCGCAGCAATCATAAGGCCCCGATCCCCCGCAAGCTGAGTATGCAAAGATGCGCCTGAGCAACAGGCGTGACCAATATGTCACTATTAAGACCGGGCGGGGGATTCCGTCAAACGCTGCCGCGTCGCATCACATGGATGTCAAGTTCACGAATCTTCTTGCGCAGCGTATTGCGGTTGAGGCCGAGGAGTTCGGCCGCCTTGATCTGATTGCCGCGTGTTGCGCCAAGCGCGGCGCTGATGAGCGGGATCTCGACTTCACGCAGTACGCGCTGATAGAGCCCGGGCGGGGGCAACGCGCCGCTGAACTCATCAAAGTAGCGCGAAAGATGCTGCTCCAGCGCGCCGCTGATGCTGTCGGCCTCGTGGTTCGTACCCGTTTCGATCTCCGACATGGGGCCGAGTTCGTTCTCCACGATCGGCGTGGCGATTGTCTCCTGCGGGTAGAGCGCGGTCAGCCGACGGATGAGGTTCTCCAGCTCGCGGATGTTGCCCGGCCAGCGGTAGCGCTGCATGGCCTCCACCGCACCAGGCTCGATCGTCTTGGCCGCAAGCCCCTCTCGCTCCGCCTGGCTCAGAAAATGGCGCACGAGATCAGGGATGTCGTCGGCGCGCTCGCGAAGCGGCGGCAGGCGGATCGGCACAACATTGAGCCGGAAGAAGAGGTCTTCGCGAAACAATCCCTGCCGGATGAGCTGGCGCAGGTCCTTGTTGGTGGCTGCAATGATGCGGACATCGGTGCGGATCGGCGTGCGCCCGCCCACTGTGGTGTATTCGCCCTGCTGGAGGACCCTGAGGAGCCGCGTCTGCGCATCCATCGGCATGTCGCCGATTTCATCGAGGAAAAGCGTGCCGCCCTCCGCCTGCTCAAAGCGTCCCGCAGAGCGCGCCTGCGCCCCGGTGAAGGCGCCGCGTTCATGACCGAAGAGCTCCGACTCAATGAGATCACGTGGGATAGCCGCCATATTGACGGCAACGAACGGGCCCTTGCGCCGCTTGCCGTAATCGTGGAGCGCGCGCGCCACCAGCTCCTTGCCGGTGCCCGACTCCCCGGAGATCATGACGGTCAGGTCCGTCTGCATGAGCCGCGCCAGCATGCGGTAGATGTCCTGCATGGCCGGCGAGCGGCCGACGAGCGGGATCGCCTCGCCGCCATCCTCGTCCAGATCGGCACGCTGGGGCCCGCGCGGTTCAGCCAGCGCGCGTCCGACAATGGCCGTGAGCTCCTTCAGATCGAACGGCTTCGGCAGGTATTCGTAGGCGCCCTTCTCTGAAGCGCGTATCGCCGTCATGAAGGTGTTCTGCGCGCTCATCACGACGACCGGCAGGTCCGGACGCGTGCGCTTGATCCGCGGGATCAGATCGAACGCATTGCCGTCCGGCATCACCACGTCGGTGACCACCACATCGCCCTCCCCCTCCGCCACCCAGCGCCATAGCGTGGCGGCGTTGGAGGTCAGCCGCACCGTGTAGCCGGCACGCGACAGCGCCTGATTAAGGACAGTGCGGATGGCCGCATCGTCATCGGCGACCAGCACGGTGCTACCGGTCATGTCGCCTGCTCCGTATCGCCGTCGCCGCCGGCTTCGGCATGCGCCGGCATAAGAATACGGAAGGCGGTTCGCCGCGGCTGCGACTCGCATTCGATGACGCCGCCATGATCGCCGATGATCTTGGCGACCAGCGCCAGGCCCAGGCCGCTGCCATTGGCCTTGGAGGTGACGAACGGATCGAACAGATAAGGCAGCAGATCGTCCGGCACGCCGGGGCCGTTGTCGATCACCGAGAACTCCAACGGCAGGCTGACGCGGCTGCGGCTGCCGGGCATGGAGAGCCGTATGCCGGGGCGAAACGCAGTGCGGAGAACGATCTCCGGGTCCTTGGTTCGCTGAAGCGCCTCGGCCGCATTCTTCGCCAGATTCATGAAGACCTGGATGAGCTGGTCGCGATTGCCGTGCACCGGCGGCAGCGATGGATCGTAATCCTCCACGATGCGCACGCTCTGTGCAAAGCCGCTGCGGGCCACCGCCTTCACGCGCTCCAGGATGGCATGGATGTTGATCGCCTCGCGCTCCATGGGACGCTCGTCGCCGAACGTCTCCATCCGGTCGACCAGACCGACGATCCGATCCGCCTCGTCACGGATGAGGCGGGTGAGCGCGCGGCCGTTCTCGTCGGTGTCGGCCTCCAGAAGCTGCGCCGCCCCTCTGATGCCGGAGAGCGGGTTCTTGATCTCATGCGCCAGCATGGAGGCAAGGCCCGTCACCGTCCGCGCGGCACCGCGATGTGTGAGCTGACGATCGATCTTCTCCGTCATGGACCGCGGCAAAAGCATGATCGCCACGTAACCGACGCGCTCCGCGACGGGTGCTGCGTAGATGTCGACCACACGATCCGGCCCCAGTCGCGGCGAGCCGATATCCACGCGATATTCGGTGACCGGCGTGCCGCTCCCGCGAACCTGCTCCAGCAGGCTGAACAACGGGCTGCCGAACGGCACGAAATGCGCCAGCTCGTGACGGGCGAGTACCGAGCTGGAATTCTGGAAGAAAATCTCCGCCGCCTGGTTGGCGCTGGAGACCCGGCCGTCGGGCGCGATCGTCACCACCGGATGCGGCAGCGCATTCAAGACGGCCCCGGCGCTATCACCGAACGCCTCTGCATCAGCACTCAAACCGCCTGATGTCATGCGCTGCTCTCTGCCCAATAATTATGCAGATTTCTGATTGCCCTAAGAATAGACATCTATTGAAAACGCGCAAGAGGGCGCAAGCAGGCGACGGCGCTGGAGCGCTTGTGTTATGAGCGCCCCGGATGGCCATGCAAACCGCCCAAAATCTCTCCAAAGCCGACGTCGCCGCGCTGATCGTCGCCGCCGGGCGCGGCGTCCGCGCCGGCCATGATCTGCCCAAGCAATATGTGACGCTGGGCGACAGAACCGTATTGCAGCGCACCATCGAGGCGCTTCTGTCCCATCCGCGGGTCAACCTCATTCAGGTGGTGATCGCCGGTGGCGACGAGGCGCTTTATCGAAGCGCCATTCAGGACGCCCCAAAACTTCTCCCTCCGGTCGCCGGCGGCGCGACCCGGCAGGAATCGGTGAAGAACGGACTGGAAGCGCTAGCCGGGCACGCGCCACACCTCGTGCTGGTCCACGATGCCGCTCGGCCGTTCGTGACCGCAGACGTGGTGGAGAACGTGATCGTCGGATGTGACGACGACCATGGCGCCATTCCCGTGCTACCTGTGACGGAGACGGTGAAGCGCATCGAGGACGGCGTGATCACTGCGACGGTTCCGCGTGACGCGCTCGGCACGGCGCAGACGCCGCAGGGCTTCCCCTTTGCCGCCCTCCTCAAAGCGCACCGCGACGCATGGGACGACGGCCTGACGGAGCTGACCGACGACGCCGCAATCTTCGCCCTCGCCGGCCTGACCGTTCGCGCTGTCGACGGCGACCGCCAGAACATCAAGCTCACCAACCCGGCGGACTTCGCCGCCGCAGAACGGATGCTGACCATGGCCATGGAAACCCGCACCGGTCAGGGTTTTGACGTACACACCTTTGGCCCCGGGAATGCTGTTTGGCTCTGCGGCGTGGAGATCCCGCACGACCAGGCCCTCGTCGGGCATTCCGACGCGGATGTGGGATTGCATGCCCTCACCGACGCGCTGCTCGGCACGATCGGCGACGGCGATATCGGCGAGCATTTCCCCCCATCGGACCCGAAGTGGAAGGGCGCTTCGTCTGACCGTTTTCTCGTCGATGCCGTCCGCCGCGTCCAAGACAAGGGCGGCCGCATCGTCAATGTCGACGTGACCTTGGTCTGTGAAGCACCGCGTATCGGCCCGCACCGCCAAGCCATGCAAGCCCGGATCGCCGCGCTCGCCGGCATTAGCGCAACCCGTGTCGGCGTGAAGGCCACGACCAACGAGAAGATGGGTTTTATTGGCCGCGGCGAAGGCATTGTGGCGCTTGCCATCGCCACAGTCGCACTGCCGGTCGAGTGATGAGCCGAGGCACAGCTAAAGAGCACGGCCCCACCGCCCCCTCCTTCGACGCGCTCGTTGCCGAAGCCTCGGCCCTACTTGATGCGTGCCGCAAGAAATCCCTCAAGATCGCCACAACGGAATCCTGCACCGGCGGCTTGATCGCCGCGATCCTGACGGAAGTGCCCGGCTCGTCCGACGTGTTCGAGCGCGGCTTCGTCACTTATTCCAACGACTCCAAAACGGAGAGCCTCGGCGTGCCGGCTGACCTTATCGAAGCGTATGGCGCCGTCAGCAACGAAGTCGCGGAAGCCATGGCTACCGGAGCGCTTACGCACTCCCGTGCAGAAATCGCCGTCTCGGTAACCGGCGTTGCCGGCCCCGGCGGTGGCACAGAAAACAAACCGGTCGGTTTGGTGCATATGGCTGCGACAGATAGCGCCGGCCACTTGCTCCATCGCGAGCTTCGCACCGGCGACATAGGCCGCAGCGCGATCCGCCGCTTGTCGGTGGCTGAGGCGTTACGCATGCTTCGCGAACTGGCTGCGCGGTCCTGACCCGGCCCCTTCCTTTCGTTTGTCATCCCGGTTCGGCCGAAGGCCGAGACCGGGATCCATGAACATTGTTGGGTCGAGTCACGCCGGCGTTTCGTCCGTTTGCTCCCATGGTTATAGGTCCCGGACAAGCGCTGACGCGCTTTCCGGGATGACAAACGAGAGGGAGAGCGAGCCCCCGCATTTCGCTGACGCTTCATGCGGGTTACGAGATCATCGCACCACGTAGCCCGGATGGAGCAAAGCGCAATCCGGGACAGACAGAGCCGCACTGAATGAAGGCCGGCTCCAGCTAACCCGCCTGCCCGTAGACCTGATCAGCGCGTGTCTCAAAGGCATGCACGAACATGCGGAACGCCCGGTCAAAGACCGCCCCCATCAGCATCGCCAGCGTCCGGCTGCGGAACTCGTAGGCGATGCGGAAGCTCACCTCACAGCTCCCGTCCGGCAGCGCGCGAAACGCCCAGCGGTTCTCCATGTTATGAAACGGCCCGTCCAGATAATCGGCGTCGATGCGAAGTGCCTGGCGGTCGAAGATCACTTTCGACGTGAATGTCTCACGCACCAGCTTGTAGCCGATCGTCATGTCGGCGACCGCAATGTCCTTGCCGTTCTCAGTGCCGCGCTTGCGCACCGTCAGGCGCTCGCAAAACGGCACGAATTGCGGATAGCGCTCCACGTCCGCGACAAGGTCGAACATCTCTTCAGGGGAATGCGCGACGCGTCGTGTCGTGCGAAATTCCGGCACCGGAAGATTAGTGACGCGCGGCGCGGGCCGCCTTCAGCCGCGCGAAATCCTCGCCCGCATGATGTGACGACCGGGTCAGCGGGCTGGCGGACACCAGGTGAAAACCCTTGGCGTAAGCAATGGTCTCGTAGGAGCGGAACGCCTCCGGCGTGACGAATTCCTCCACCGGATGATGCTTGCGCGTCGGCTGCAGATATTGGCCGATCGTCAGGAAATCGACATCGGCGGCGCGCAAATCGTCCATCACCTGCAGCACTTCATTGCGGCTCTCGCCGAGCCCGACCATCATGCCTGACTTGGTGAAGATTTGCGGGTCAAGCTCCTTCGCATGCTGCAAGAGCCGGATGGAGTGGAAGTAGCGGGCGCCGGGGCGAACCGTTAGGTAAAGCGAAGGAACGGTCTCAAGGTTGTGGTTGAAGACGTCTGGCCGCGCCTCCGCCACGATCTCCAGTGCACCGTCCTTGCGCAAAAAGTCCGGCGTGAGCACTTCGATTGTCGTGTCGGGCGAGCCGTCGCGGATAGCGCGAATGACGGCGGCGAAATGGCCAGCGCCGCCATCGGCCAGGTCGTCGCGGTCAACGGAGGTCACCACGACGTGGTTCAGCCCCATCTTGGCGACGGCATTCGCCACGCGCTCCGGCTCTTCGGGATCGACGGCGCCGGGAATGCCGGTCTTCACATTGCAGAAGGCGCAAGCGCGCGTGCACGTGTCGCCGAGGATCATGAAAGAGGCGTGCTTCTTCGACCAGCACTCCCCGACATTGGGGCAGCTCGCCTCCTCGCACACGGTGACGAGCTTGTTCTCCCGGACAATGTCGCGCGTCTCCGCCCACACCGGCGAGCCCGGCGCACGCACGCGAATCCAGTCCGGCTTGCGCAGCACCGGACTGTCCGGGCGATGCGCCTTTTCCGGATGGCGCGGGCGGGCATCATTGCCTGCCGGCCGTTCAAGGGTGTTGATGAGCGTGACCAAGATTGACTTTCGCTAGACGCGCCTCACCTGCGGCTGCGGATCATGCGCCATCCATAGATCAGGACGCAGGCGCCAACGACTGCGACGATGAGCTGAGGAATCCATCCTCCCGATGGAACGATGTTCAAAACGCCCAAGATCGCGTTCGCCACAACTGACCCGGCGATACCGAGGCCAATGTTCCCGATCAGGCCCATATCGCTCTTCATTACCTTCTCGGCGATCCAGCCTGCGAGACCACCGATTACAATCCAATATAAAACGCTCAGCATTTCTGCCTCCGTCCGCACAAATGGCGTTCCGTAACACCATACACATAGCAGCCCATCGCGCTAAAGCGGATTGTATTCGTAGTCGGTAAGCACGCCGCGATAGGCACTCATTTCCGCAATGATCAAGGGTTGATCACGAGCGAGCCGGCCCCGAGCTGCGCCGCGAGCAGGTTATTGTGCTGGCGTACCCAACTCGGAATAAGAAATGCATCAACGATGACCCAAACAACGACGCCGGCCAAAAGCGCAAAGCCAACGACCACCGCAGTAGAAATCCAGCCGATTATCCAAAGCAACAAAATCGCGATCGCACTTCCAGTTCGCTTCAAATAGAAACGATGTCCGCCAAAGACACCAAGAAAGAACCACAAAAGATAACTTACCCCAACTGACTTCTTGTTCGCTTCGAACATCATCATCGCTTGAGCATCACCGCTCACGCGACCCTTGTTTTCATCGACCATTGCCTGCTCCTTATGCTGCCGCTGCAGGCTAATCGCGGGTTCCAGACTACTCAAACGTGTATAACCCTACCATAGGCGTCAAGCACACTCTCATGCATCGTTTCGGAGATGGTGGGGTGTGGGAAAACGCTGTCGATCAGCTCCTGCTCCGTCGTCTCCAGGTTCATGGCCACCACGAAGCCCTGGATCAGCTCCGTCACCTCTGCACCGACCATATGGGCGCCCAGAAGCTGGCCAGTCTTGGCATCGAAGACAGTCTTCACCAGCCCGTCCGGCTCGCCGAGCGCCACCGCCTTGCCGTTCCCCATGAAGGGGAAGCGCCCGACCTTTAGCGCGTGCCCTGCTTCCTTGGCTTTGGCCTCCGTCAGCCCCACGGAGGCGATCTGCGGATTGCAATAGGTGCAGCCGGGAATCTTCAGCTTGTCCATGGCGTGCGGGTTCTTGCCGGCAATCGCCTCCACGCAGACCACGCCTTCATGCTCTGCCTTGTGGGCGAGCATCGGCGGCCCCGCCACGTCGCCGATGGCATAGACTCCATCGACGTTTGTGCGGCCCAGTCCGTCCGCAACCACGATGCCGCGATCGGTCTTCACGCCGAGCGCCTCCAGGCCGAGGCCCTCAATGTTGCCGACCACGCCGACGGCGGAGATGACGCGATCGACTTTCAGCGTTTCCGTCTTCCCGCCTTTCAGCTCGATCGTCGCAGTGACATCGTCCTTGCCCTTGTCGAGCTTGGTCACCTTCGCCTCGGTATGGATTGTGATGCCCGCCTTCTCGAAGCGCTTGCGCGCATGCGCAGCGATCTCATCGTCCTCCACCGGCAGGATCTGGGGCAGGATCTCCACGACCGTGACCTCCGCGCCGAGCGTGGCAAAGAAGGACGCGAACTCCACGCCGATCGCACCGGAACCCACCACAAGCAGCGATTTCGGCATATTGGGCGGAACCATGGCCTCAAAGTAGGTCCACACGAGCGTTCCGTCCGGCTCCAGGCCCGGCAGCTCCCGCGGCCGTGCGCCCGTGGCGATGATGATGTGCTTGGCGGAATACTCGCCTGCGCCGAGCGTACCCTTCGGCGCATCCTCCGCAGCCTCGACGAGCACCTTGCCCTTGCCGGCAAGCTTGGCGGCGCCCCAGATCACGTCCACCTTGTTCTTCTTCAGAAGAAAGCCGACGCCCTGGCTCATCCGCCCGGCAATGCCGCGCGAGCGCTTCACGACCGCGCCGATGTCGAAGCCGACATTCTCCGCCGACAGGCCGTATTCCTTGGCGTGCAGCATGGCGTGATAGATGTCGGCGGAGCGCAGCAGCGCCTTGGTCGGGATACAGCCCCAGTTCGGGCAGACGCCGCCGATATAGGAGCGCTCCACCACCGCCGCCTTCAGGCCAAGCTGCGCTGCGCGGATCGCTGCTACGTAGCCGCCCGGCCCCGATCCGATAATGATCACGTCGTAGCTGGTCGCCATGCTCGTTTCCTGAGGAGATATTGCCGTTTCCGGCTCTTCTGCCTTCACATAGCGGCTCAGACCGGGCGGCGCCACCGGCGGCGGCGGGGATCAGGCATGCATTGCCAGGCGAACCAGCGCAAACGCTTGGGATCGCGCCGAGTATGGGCGGCGGGGTCGCCCGCCGCCCAACAATCCCCGCCGCAGCGGCAGATCAGGCCTTCAGCGCCTGGTCGAGATCGGCGATGATGTCTTCCACATCCTCCAGGCCAACGGAGAGCCGCACCACTTCGGGGCCGGCTCCGGAGGCGGCCTTGGCGTCGTCGGTGAGCTGGCTGTGCGTTGTGGATGATGGGTGGATGATGAGCGAGCGCGTGTCGCCGATATTCGCCAGATGCGAGAAGAGCTCCACGCTCTCCACGATCTTGACGCCCGCTTCGTGGCCGCCCCTCACGCCGAAGGTGAGCACCGCGCCCGCCCCCTTTGGTGAATAACGCTTGGCCAGATTGTGATAGCGGTCGCCCGGCAGGCCGGCATAGCTGACCCACGTCACTTCATCATGCTGCGTCAGCCATTCCGCGACCGCCAGCGCATTGTCTGAGTGGCGCTGCATGCGGAGCGGCAGCGTCTCAATGCCGGTGAGGAAGAGGAACGCATTGAACGGCGCCATCGCGGGACCGAGGTCGCGGAGCCCGAGGACGCGGCAGGCGATGGCGAAAGCGAAATTGCCGAACGTCTCGTGCAGCTTGATGCCGTGATATTCCGGCCGCGGCTCTGAGAGGAGCGGAAAGCGCCCCTCCGCCGACCAGTTGAACGTGCCGCCGTCAACAATGATCCCACCGATCGAATTGCCGTGGCCGCCCATGAATTTGGTGAGCGAGTGCACGACGACATCCGCGCCATGCTCAAACGGACGGCAGAGATAGGGCGTCGCCAGCGTATTGTCGACGATCAGCGGCACACCCGCTTTCTTCGCGATCTCCGAGATGGCAGCAATATCGGTCACGATGCCGCCCGGATTGGCGATCGATTCAATGAAGATCGCCTTGGTGCGCGGCGACACGGCCGCCTCGAACGTGGAGAGGTCGTCGGTGTCGGCCCACACAACGTTCCAGCCGAAGCTCTTGAACGAGTGCCCCATCTGATTGATGGAGCCGCCATAAAGCTTCTTGGCTGCGATGATTTCATCGCCCGGTTGGCAGAGCGTGTGGAACACGATCGCCTGCGCCGCATGGCCGGATGCGACCGCAAGCGCGGCCGTTCCCCCTTCAAGTGCTGCGACGCGCTCCTCCAGCACCGCCTGCGTGGGGTTCATGATGCGGGTGTAGATGTTGCCGAAGGCCTGGAGCCCGAAGAGCGAGGCGGCATGCTCCGCGTTGTCGAAGACATAGGATGTCGTCTGATAGATCGGCGTGGCGCGCGCGCCGGTCGCCGGATCCGGCTTGGCGCCGGCGTGGATGGCAAGCGTGTTGAAGCCAGGTGTGCGCTCTTCGGCCATACTCGTCCCTCCCGTCCCGATGGCAGTCCGTTAGTGTGGTGGATTTGAAGTTCCTATCATCGTTTCCGACAGTTTCTTCATAGGAACTTCAAATCCTAAAACCACACGTCATTCGATGATTCCCTTGTGTCCTTTTCGAATCTGAATTTCGTTCGGACCAGATTGCAAAGTGATGCGAACTTCAGATTCGGGACACAAGGGCTTAGCCCATCGCCAGCCCGGCGCAAAGGCATGGCGTTGCCGGCATCGGCCCGCTGAGAGAACCTACGTGCCCGGCAGGCCGCGATGCTGGAAGCCGGGCCGCAGCACCGGCTTCTTCGACGACAACACGCGGGAGTTGACGCCGCTCCAGCTGATCTCGCCGGAGAGCCGGCCGTACTCGATCTTGGGGCAGCGGTTCATGACCACCGTCAGGCCGGCCGCTTCTGCCCGGGCCGCGGCATCGTCGTGACGGATGCCGAGCTGCATCCAGATGACCTTGGGGCGCGGCACAAGCGCTAGCGCCTCTTCAACAATGCCCGGGACGTGCTCGGGCCCGCGAAAAATATCGACCATGTCGATCGGCTCCGGCACGTCGGCGAGCGTCGCATAGACTTTTCGGCCGAGCACCGTCTCGCCGCCATGTCCTGGATTGATCGGGAAGACGTCATAGCCCTTATCGGTGAGATAGCGCACGACGAAATAGCTTGGCCGCACGTCCTTCAGGCTTGCCCCGACAACGGCGATGGAACGCACGCTCCTGAGGATTGCGCTGATCTCGGCGTCGGAATAGGTACGCTGGCTCACGGGCCCGGCCATCGCGGCTTGCGTTTTTCAACAAAGGCGCCGATGCCCTCCTCTGCCTCCGCCGCAAGCATGTTCTCCGTCATGACGCGCGCGGTGTAGGCGTAGGCCTCGGCAAGCGGCATCTCCGCCTGGGCGTAGAAGGCCTCCTTGCCGATCTTCACGATTGCGGCCGGTTTGGAGGCGATGAGCTGTGCCATCTCACGCGTCACAATCTCCAATTCAGCCGCCGGGACGACGCGGTTGACCAGCCCCATCTCATAGGCGCGGGCGGCGGAAATCGGCTCCCCGCCCAACAGCATCTCCATGGCGTGCTTGCGGTGCACTTTCCGAGAGAGGGGCACCATGGGCATGGAGCAAAAGAGCCCGATATCGACGCCGGGCGTTTGGAAGCGTGCGTCTTGGCTCGCCACGACGAGATCGCAGTTTGCCACAAGCTGACAGCCCGCGGCCGTGGCGATCCCCGCCACCTCGGCGATAACCGGCTTCGGCAGGTGCACGATTGCCTGCATCAGCGCTCCGCAGCGCGCCATGAGTTGTTCGTAGAACGCCCGCCCGCGATCGGGATCGTTGCGATGGGCTGTGATCTCCTTCAAATCGTGCCCGGCGGAGAAGATGCGCGTTGCGCCCGCGATGACCACAACTCGCGTGTCGCGATCGGACGAAGCGTCTTCCACTGCGCCGACCAGCGCTTCGAGCATGGCAAGCGACAGCGCATTGGCCGGCGGGTTGGAAAGCGTGATCCGGCGCACGCCCGCGTCGACAGTCGCATCCACCAGCGCAGGCGACAGGTCTGCTTGCTCTGCGATGCTCATCTCTACTCCCTGCATCGTCATGGCACTCGTGCCCAATCAGCTAAAGGACGATCCGAAAAGTGGGAACCGGTTTTCGGACAAATCGTGCGCCAGGGGGAAAGAGGCGCGCGGTATCAAGCAAGCCCGTGCCCGCCGATCCGCTTTGTCGCAACCCTCTCAGCATTCGACGTCGCCGTTCCTGGTATCATATTACCGTCCTCTTAATATTCTGATTTCATGGTGATTTCCCGCCGAACAGCCTTGACAAAGACAGAGTGCTCATCCTATCTGCCCGCCATCAGCGGCCCGCTTTGGGCCGCTTCATCTTTCCGGAAGAAACGCATGAAGACCTATTCCGCAAAGCCGGCGGAGGTGGAGAAGAAGTGGGTTCTCGTTGACGCCGAGAACCTTGTCGTCGGCCGGCTTGCCGCCCTCGTCGCCACGCGCCTCCGCGGCAAGCACAAGCCGACCTTCACGCCGCATGTCGACATGGGCGACAACGTCATCGTCATCAATGCCGACAAGGTGGTGCTCACTGGGCGCAAGCTGGATCAGAAGAAGTACCATTGGCATACCGGCTGGCCGGGCGGCATCAAGGAACGCACAGCCCGCAAGGTGATGGAAGGGCGGTTCCCCGAGCGCGTGGTGGAAAAGGCGGTGGAGCGGATGCTTCCGCGCGGACCGCTTGGTCGTCGCCAGCTGAAGAACCTCCGGGTCTATACCGGTACCGAGCATCCGCATGAGGCGCAGCAGCCCGAAGTGCTGGACGTCGCCTCGCTGTCGAAGAAGAACATCAGGGTAGTGTGACCATGGCCCAGTCGCTTGAAGATCTCGCCGCGCTGACCGATGGCGCAGAAGCTCAGCCCGAGACGCCGGTGCATGTGCAAAAGCTTGACCAGTACGGCCGCGCCTACGCCACCGGCAAGCGCAAGGACGCCGTCGCCCGCGTCTGGGTGAAGCCCGGCTCCGGCCGCATCGTCGTCAACGACAAGGAATACACCGAATATTTCGGCCGGCCGGTGCTGCAGATGATCATCTGCCAGCCCATCATGCTGACCGACCGCAACGGCCAATACGACATCATGGCCACCGTTTCGGGCGGCGGGCTGTCGGGTCAGGCCGGCGCGCTAAGGCACGGCATCTCCAAGGCGCTGACGCACTACGAGCCGGACCTGCGCCCCGTCTTGAAGCGCAACGGCTTCCTCACCCGCGACGCCCGCGTCGTGGAGCGTAAGAAATACGGCCGCCGCAAGGCCCGCCGCAGCTTCCAGTTCTCCAAGCGTTAGGGGTGAACAGCTGCAGAAGTGCCGGCCAAAAGAGTTAGGACAGGAGCGGGCCACTGGCCCGCTTCTTTGCTTTGGGGGGCGGCGGTTGCAACGCAACTCAGCATAGGAGCACGACGCGCGCGCCCACCGTCCTCCGGCGGAATAGGTGGCGCCGACACCCGTATGCCGGCTCAAGCGCACCAGAAAATAGCGAAAATGCCACCGGCTCAGTCCATCTCCGGCTAATCAAACAGCGCAGAAGTTCACCGAATCGGTCATAATCGTGCCACTTGCCCCCACTATCGGAGGTGGCATGAGCACGCAGTTCCAATCCATTATTGAAGCTGGCGTTCAGCACGCAAAGTCGCGGCAAGGCGTGATCTGGGCGGACGCATTCGCGCGGCGGATCGCATCGTCGACCCCGCTTTCGGTGCGTGAAGCCGAAATTTCCCGGCTGATTGCGCTTGAAGCCGCGCGCGCGGGCGTAGCGATCGAGTCCGCCGGGCCCGGCTCGGTTTTGCAAAGCAGCGCATAAGGCCGCGGGCTGAGCGGCCCGCCGCAGCCTCGACCAATACACCCGCTGCTCCCGGCGGCTGGTCCGGTCGGGTCCTTCCCTCTGCCGCGCTGAGCGACTATCGAAGGCGTCGCCATGGCCGAGACGCCCGACAAGCCCACCATCGACCACGCCTTCCGCGCCACGGCGCTGAAAGGCGGCGCCAGCGACCCGACCTATGCCGGCGCACTCTCCTTCATGCGGCGTCGCTATTCGCGGGACCTCGCGAATGTCGATCTCGCGATCCTCGGCGTGCCGCTTGACGTCGCCGTCACCAATCGACCGGGCGCCCGCTTCGGGCCGCAGGCCATCCGCCGGGCATCGGCGATCTTTGACGGCGATCCGCAATATCCCTTCGGCATCGATCTCTTCGCCGACCTCGCGGCCATCGATTACGGCGACGTGGCGCTCGACCTGCATCATCCGCTGACCATCCCCGACAGCATCGAAGCGGAAGCACGACGCATCTTGGACGCCGGCGTGCATCTTTTTGCGCTCGGCGGCGATCACTTCATCACCTGGCCTCTGCTCAAGGCGCATGCCGCCAAGCACGGACCGTTGGCGCTCGTGCAGTTCGACGCCCACCAGGACACTTGGGACGACGACGGCCAAGAAATCTCGCACGGCACCTTCGTGGCGCGCGCCGTGCATGAGGGTGTCATCGTCCCCGCCCGCTCCATACAGATCGGCATCCGCACGCAAGCGCCGGAGGATTGCGGCATCGAAATCCTGCACGCCCACGAGGTGCACGGGATGTCACCGGACGCAATCGCCGCGCGCATCGTGGAGCGCGTCGGCGGCGCGCCCGCCTACCTCACCTTCGACATCGACTGCCTCGATCCGGCTTTCGCGCCCGGCACCGGTACGCCGGTCGCCGGCGGCTTGTCATCCGCACATGCGTTGATGACGCTCGCCGCACTGGGCGAATTGAACTTTGTTGGCGGCGATGTCGTTGAAGTTTCGCCGCCTTACGACCACGCTGACATCACTGCCATCGCCGCAGCCACAATGGCGCACCACTATATCGGTCTCCTGGCGATGAAGCGGCGTAAGCCGTAGCAGCAGACTGCGGAGCGACGCCGCCCTCCCCTCGCAACCACGCAGGTAATTCCCTGTAGTTGAGCGCATTTTGTCGCTGGTTGTGTGGCATAGAAGCGACGGGCGCCCAATATCGCCACTGCTCCTCCGGTAAGGCCTTGCGGTTCCTTAGCCAACCGTCTTCTTAGGGAGAGAGTGCCGTATCGGCGGCAACAGCGACAAACGCAGCGCCGCGATCGTGTTTGGGAGGCAGAGTATGTTGCTTGGCCGCAGTGCAGGAGTTTTCGCGTTTGCTGTGCTGGTGGGTGTAGCGGGCGCCTCACAGGCGGCAGACCTGCCGATCCCGACAGCCGACCCCCTTCCCCCGGCGGCGGAGGATTTGCCGCTCCCGGCGGTTTCCGCCCTGAACGGCAAGTTTGCGGTTCTCGGCGGCGGCTTCGAAGCAGATGGCGGCAATGACGGCGAGCTCTTCGGGGCACAGGGCGCTATCTCCGTTCCGATTGGCCATCGATTCGGCTTCCAGGCGGACGGGTTCGGCATGTGGACGTCAGGCGAACTCGTCGCCGGCGGCGCCGGCCACCTCTTCTGGCGCGACCCGACTGTCGGCCTTCTCGGCGTCTATGGCGGCGGTGCGCGCAACGAGTTGCTAGATTTCTACACCATCCGGGCCGGCATCGAGGGCGAAGCCTATCTCGGCCGGATGTCCATCGAAGCCGTTCTCGGCTGGGAGGGCCTGGACTTCGACACCGGTGCCGATGATGACAACATCTTCGCGCTTGCGGACCTGGCCTTCTACCCGATGGACGATCTCCGGCTCTCCGCCGGCTATCGCCATTGGAACGAGATCCATATGGCTGCCTTCGGCGCTGAGTACCAGCTTCCCATGCAATGGGGCGGAAGCGCGGCGGCGCTGTTTGCCGAAGGACGCGTGGGCGAGGACGACTATGTCGCGATCTGGGGCGGTTTGCGCATCTATCTCGGGCCTGAGCCGAAATCGCTCATCCGCCGCCACCGCGAGGACGACCCGCGCGTCAGGGCGGAGGACCAGGCCGGCATGATGCAGCAGAGGGCCCTCACCGCGCAGGAATTGTGCGAGCAATCCGGCGGAGAGTGGGTATTCGGCGAGGGCTACTACTGCGAATACGACACGTCGCCGCCCAACGGAGAACAGGAAACGCCGCTCTGACGACGAAGAGGGGGCGCCGAGGCGCCCCTTTGTTTTTGTCGTAGCGGCTGGTTTGGCTGCGTGCCGCTCAGAGCCTTGTCCGTTCTGATTGCATCAGAACGGAGGCTCACCGTCTTTGCTGGAGCATGATCCCGAAAACCGGTTCCCACTTTTCGGGATCATGCTCAGTGCAGGATCTGGCTGAGGAACAGCTTTGTGCGCTCGTGCTGCGGACTGCCGAAGAACGCCTCCGGCTCGTTCTGCTCGATGATCTGCCCCTGATCCATGAAGATGACGCGGTTGGCCACCTGCCGCGCAAAGCCCATCTCGTGGGTGACGCAGAGCATGGTCATGCCCTCCTCCGCCAGCCCGACCATCACGTCGAGCACCTCCTTGATCATCTCCGGATCGAGCGCGGAGGTCGGCTCGTCAAAGAGCATGATGCGCGGGCTCATGCACAGCGCCCGCGCAATTGCCACGCGCTGCTGCTGACCGCCTGAGAGCTGGCCCGGATATTTCTGCGCCTGCTCCGGGATCTTCACCCGGGTCAGATAGTGCATGGCGACCTCGTCAGCTTCTTTCTTCGGCATCTTGCGCACCCAGATCGGCGCCAGCGTGCAGTTCTCCATGATGGTGAGATGCGGGAAGAGGTTGAAGTGCTGGAACACCATGCCGACCTCGCGGCGGATCTCGTCGATCCGCTTCAAATCGTTGGTGAGCTCAATACCGTCGACGACGATCTTGCCTTTTTGATGCTCTTCCAGCCGGTTGATGCAACGGATCATTGTCGACTTGCCCGAGCCCGACGGCCCGCAAATGACGATGCGCTCGCCGCGCCGCACTGAAAGGTCAATGTTCTTCAGCACGTGGAACTCGCCGAACCATTTGTTGACGCCGTCCATCTCGATGGCGACTTCGCTCTCGATATGCGCGTCGACATGGCGAATGTCCTGAGCCGTTACGACGTTCTCGCTCATCAGCGTGGCTCCTAATGCTTGTGGCCGGTACTGAGCCGGCGCTCCGTGAAGATGGAATAGCGCGACATGGCAAAACAGAAGACCCAATAGACGATTGCCGCGAAGAGATAAGCCGTGGTCGCCTGCACGGGGCTCGCCCAGGTCGGATCGGTGAAGCTCGATTGCATCTGCCCGAGAAAATCGAACAGGCCGATAATCAGCACCAAGGTTGTGTCCTTGAAGAGGCCGATGAAAGTGTTGACGATGCCTGGAATGACCAAGGTCAGCGCCTGCGGTAGGATGATGAGCCGCGTCTTCTGCCAATAGGTCAGGCCGACCGCATCGGCGCCTTCATATTGCCCCTTGGAGATGGCCTGCAGACCGCCGCGCACGACCTCCGCCATATAGGCGGCGGAGAACAGCGCCACGCCGATCAGAGCGCGCAGCAATTTGTCGAAGGTCACCCCCTCCGGCAGGAAGAGCGGCAGCATCACCGACGACATGAAGAGCACGGTTATCAACGGCACGCCGCGCCAGAACTCGATGAAGGCGACGCACACGGCGCGCACGATCGGCATGTTGGAGCGCCGCCCAAGCGCCAACAGGATGCCCAGCGGCAGCGACGCCGCAATGCCCGTGACGGCGATGACCAGCGTCACCAGAAGGCCGCCCCAGACATCGGTCTCTACGTGGCTCAGGCCGAAATCGTATGCAAGCACAAGAAGAAGTACGGCTATTCCTCCCATCGTGATGGCGATTACGCGCAGCATCCCCACGACAGAGCTTCCAGTGGAAAGCGCCCAGGCAGAGGCGAGCAGAGAAGCGACAACGGTAACAAGGGCAAAGTCAGCGAGGAATCCGTGGTTCAGGCGGAGCGCATCGCCGATCTGCACGTCTTTCGCCAGGAACAATTGCACGCTTCGAACTGTCGCAAGAAACTCTGCGCCCAGATTATGTTGCACCCACTCAGAATTTCGCAGGCTCTCCAAGAGGAGGTCAGTCGGTCCGAAATCGCCGTAGTAAAAATGCCCTCCCGTCAAAAGCAGCAACGCCGCTACGGGGAAGATCACCGCCATGTAGATGATGTTTTCGCGCTTGAACGGCGCCGACGGGATAAGCATCGGGATCAGCCCGATGGCGAACAGCACGAACACGATATCCACGCGCCAGCGGGCGTCGAACGGATAGCGCCCGTAGACGAACTGGGCGAAGTAGTCGCCCACATAGGGCCAGCAAGCCCCGAACCAGCCATCCGGCAGGACGCCGCCCTGGGCAATGGTCGTGCACGCTTGGCGGTTCTCGCCGGTCCACACCGCGTCGATCAAGGCAAACTGGATCAGCGGCGGAACGACGATCCAGATGACCCACGCGCCGAGCAGCGTGAGCAGCGTATTAGTCCAACTTGAGAAGAGGTTCTGGCGCAGCCAGCCGACAATGCCTGTGTCGTGCCTCGGCCGCGGCGCGTCCGGCTCCATCTCGGTGCGCACATAGGAGAGATCGGTCGCGCTTGTATCGGCCATGACCTAGCGCTCCACCAGCGCCATGCGCGCGTTGTACCAGTTCATGAAAAGCGACGTGATGAGCGAGATCATCAGATAAGTCGCCATCGTGATCAGGATGAACTCAACCGCCCGGCCCGTCTGATTGAGCGCCGTGCCGGCGAACACGGAGACCAGGTCCGGATAGGCGATGGCGACTGCCAGCGAGGAGTTCTTGGTGAGGTTCAGATATTGGCTGGTCAGCGGCGGGATGATCACGCGCATCGCCTGCGGAATGATGACCAGCCGCAAGGTCGGGCCGGACCTCAGGCCCAGCGAATAGGACGCCTCCGTCTGCCCCTTGGAGACGGCGAGGATACCGGCGCGGACGATCTCCGCGATAAACGAAGCGGTGTAGGTGCTGAGCGCCAGAAGCAGGCCCATCAGCTCCGGAAACAACCTGGCACCGCCGCGCGGACCGAAATTGCCGAGCGTCGGATATTCCAGCGTCAGCGGCTTGCCCCAGATCAGCGCAACGAGGATCAGTGAGACGACAAGTGCTGCAACGATCAGACCGACGCTCGCCAGGAAGACCGGGAACGGCTGGCCGGTGGCCGCCAGCCGTTTCCGTGCCCAAGACGAGATCGCAAAGCAGCCGAGAATCGCCAGCAGAAGCGCCACGACCACAAGCCAGAACCCCTCTCCCAAGACCGGACTGGGTGCGTACCAGCCGGCGATGTTGAGGAGCCCGAAGGGGCCCATGTCGAGCGCCTCGCGCTTGGCCGGCAGAAGCCGGAGAACGGCGAAATACCAGATGAAGATCTGTAGAAGCAGCGGAAGGTTGCGCAGCACCTCGATGTAGACGGTGGCGGCGCGCGCAATGATCCAGTTGTTGGAGAGCCGCGCGATCCCGACGATGAAGCCCAGCACCGTGGCCAGCACGACGCCAAGCGCCGCCACAAGCAGCGTGTTGAGCAGTCCGACAATATAGACGCGGCCGTAGGTGGAGTTTTCCTGATACTCAATCAGCGTCTGGTTGATTGAGAAGCCGGCAGTGTTCCACAAAATGCCGAAGCCGAACTCAATGCCCTGATCGCGCAGATTGGCGGCCGTATTGCTGATCAGCCACCAGGCAAAGCTGACGACGCCGATGACGAGCAAAACCTGAAACAGCACGCCTCTGACGCGCTGGTCGTTCAGCACCGAGAAGCCGCTACCACCTCCCGCAAGCCGCGGAACGCCTGCGTCCTGCACCGCCATGTTTCAGCCTATCGCCACGGCTTGGCCAACTGTCACGCGTATCGCGTGCACGGCGTCGGCCAAAGCAAGGACCCGACCATTGCTGGCCGGGTCCTTGAGATTTTAGCGAACCGGCGGCGCGTAGAGGATGCCGCCGTCTTTCCAAAGCGCGTTCAGGCCGCGCTGGATGCCGAGATCGGTGTCCGGGCCGACATTACGCTCAAACATCTCGCTGTAATTGCCGACCGCGGCGATGGCCTTGACCGCCCAGTCATTGTCGAGGCCGATGGCTTCGCCGAACGACCCCTCAACGCCGAGCAGACGCGCAATGGCCGGGTCGCCGCTGCCCTTCATCTCTTCGACATTGGCCGAAGTGATGCCCATCTCTTCTGCGTTGACCAGCGCGTTCAGCGTCCATTTGACGATGTCCAGCCACTGGTCGTCGCCCTGCCGCACGGCCGGTCCGAGCGGCTCCTTGGAGATGATCTCCGGCAGCACCATGTGCTCGCCCGGGTTGGCGAGCTTCAGACGCTGGGCATAGAGGCCGGAGGCGTCCGTCGTGAAAACGTCGCAGCGGCCGGCATCATACGCGGCCACAACCTCGTCGGCCTTCTCAAAGGCCACCACCTCGTATTCCATGTTGTTGGCACGGAAGTAGTCAGCGACGTTGAGCTCCGTGGTGGTGCCTGTGTTCGTGCACACAGCCGCCCCGCCAAGCTCCAGCGCTGATGAGACGCCAAGATCCTTGCGCACCATGAAGCCCTGGCCGTCATAATAGTTGACGCCGGCGAAGTTCAGCCCGAGCTCTGAATCGCGCGACATGGTCCATGTCGTGTTGCGGCTCAGGAGATCGACCTCACCCGATTGCAGCGCCGTGAAGCGCTCCTTGGCCGAAAGCGGCGTGTAGCTGACTTTCGAATCGTCACCGAAGATCGCCGCAGCGATTGCCCGGCAGACGTCCACATCGATGCCTGACCAGTTGCCCTGGGCATCTGGATTGGAGAAGCCCGGCAGCCCCTGGCTCACGCCACAGACCAACTCGCCGCGCGCTTTCACCTCATCAAGCGTGGCTGCCGACGCAACACTCACCGTCAACCCAAGCGCAGCACCAGCAACGATAGGAAGAATAGTCTTGCCCATTGATAGCGTATTCCCTTGTTACCTCACCTATGCAGGACAGGTCAGTATCGTTGACCGATCGGAGAGACGTGGCTTGCGTCTTGTCGGCCAATACCCGCCCCGGATGCATCGGATCGAAATGCAAATGTCACACTTGGTCAAGGGCCACTTCCATTGGCGTTTTCGATCAACGTCCCTTATTGCGGGCGAGACCTGAAGGAGCCTCAATGTCTGAAGACGACGCCAAAAGCGGCCCGCCCCACGATCCCGCGTGGCACAGCGACACCATTCTGACGCATGCCGGCCTGGCGCCGCACGATTATCACGGCTTCGTCAATCCGCCGGTCGTCCGCGCTTCCACGGTGCTTCACAAAGACGCCGACGCACTGCTCGCCCGCAGTGGCATTCGCTATCCGTACGGACTGAACAACACGCCGACGATCGAAGCGCTGACCACGGCGCTGACGGCTCTTGAAGGCGATAAAGCCGCAGGAACCGTGCTGCTTCCCTCCGGCTTGGCGGCTGTCGCGATCGCCATCATGGCGGTCATGCGGCCAGCATCGAAGGTACTCATCCCCGACAACGCCTACTACCCGTCGCGCCGCTTCGGAGACGTTTCGCTCGCGCAGTTCGGCGGCGAGGCTGTCTATTACGACCCGCTCTCCATCGACGACCTGACCGCCAAGCTCGACGGCGCCTCCGCCGTTCTGATCGAAGCGCCCGGCTCCCTCACCTTCGAGCTCCCCGACACGGCGAAGATCGTGGCGGCCGCACGCGATGCCGGCGCGTTAACCATATTCGATAATACTTGGGCAACCCCGCTTATTTACCGGCCGCTCGACCATGGCGTGGACCTGGTCGCCTATGCGGGCACCAAATATTTCGGCGGCCATTCCGACCTGATGATCGGCTCCATCACGGCGAACGCCACAACCTGGCCGCGTCTTGCCCGGCTCCATAAAAACCTCGGTCTGCAGGCGGGTACGGAGGAAATATGGTTAACGCTGCGCGGCCTCAGAACCATGAGCGTGCGCCTGGAGCGCCACGAAAAAAGCGCGCTCGCGATCGCAAAATGGCTGACCGCGCGCCCGGAGGTCGAACGGGTGCTCTGCCCTGCCCTTCCCGATGATCCGGGTCACGCGCTTTGGCAGCGCGATTTCAAACGCATATCCGGGCTCTTCGGGTTTGTCCTGAAAGGCGGCATGCCTGAGGCCAAGCGCTTCTTGAACGCGCTCCGCCTCTTCGGCCTCGGTCCCTCTTGGGGCGGCTTTGAGAGCCTCGCCGTGGTGGCAGAGCTGGACTACGCCAGGACCATCCGGCCCTGGACCGAGGGTGCGGTGATCCGCCTCCATGTCGGGCTGGAGGATGTCGCCGACCTCATCACCGACCTGGAACGCGGCTTTGCCGCGCTCGCCGACGGCTGACGCGGGCTTTGATGCGGCAAATGCGTGCCGCCCTGCCCTCGGCTTTTTAAAGGTTTGGCCCTATATGTCCGATATGAGGCACGTGGCTTGACCGGGACGGCGGCTCGGCCTACCGCGGGCGGCGGAATCGGGGCATGGCGCAGTCTGGTAGCGCACCTGCTTTGGGAGCAGGGGGTCGCAGGTTCGAATCCTGCTGCCCCGACCAATCGATCGACCATCTGCGGCGGGACCGCCTGAAGACTGTGAGACGAATATGACAGCGCGCATCTATCGGCCCGCAAAGACCGCCATGAGTTCCGGCCGCGCCAAGACGCATCGCTGGGTTCTGGAGCACGAGCCGGCGCGCCCGCGCTCCATCGAGCCGCTTATGGGCTATACGTCGAGCGACGATATGCACCAGCAGATCCGTCTCACCTTCGCGACGAAAGAGGCGGCCATTGACTACGCCAAGAGACACGGGCTCGCCTATCGTGTGTTCGAGCCGAAGAGCCGCACCAGACCGGCGATGGCCTATGCGGACAATTTTCGCCGCGACCGGACGCAGCCCTGGACGCATTGACACCGGCCGGGCGAAGCAGCCGACGCGAGACACCAATCGGCCCCGTAGCTCAGGGGATAGAGCAGTAGCCTTCTAAGCTATTGGTCGCAGGTTCGAATCCTGCCGGGGTCGCCAATTTAGCGCCAGTGCTCCTTGATAAAGGGCGCACGCTTCCATGGGCCATAAGGCGCATCCATGACGTCCTCTGGGTCGGGCTTGCCGTGAAACACGACGATCGACGCGCCCGGCGGCGGGCTGACCGTCATGAAGTGAGGTGCTTTGAGGAAATCGAGGCCCAGCTTCTTGGCGGCGAGGAAGATATGCGCGTTCAGGTCCTTCTTGTAGGAGACGATCTTGCCGACGGGAAAGGACTTCGCTTCGGGCACCTGCTCGCAGATCCAATCTTGGTCGCCGATATGGCGCGCGACAACCTCCGCCGCCTGCGGCAGAAACCTGTCGAAGACGAAGTCGTAGCGGCCCGCCTCAAAGTACATGACGGAACTGTTGAACGCACCGCTCTTCGTGCGCCAGTTGCGAATGGCGTGAAGCTCACCTGAGCCTTGATGCAGAAAATCGATCGACGCGACGACCACCACGTCGAGATCAAGGTAGAGAATCCTGTTTCCGGGCTCAAACAGCCCAGCCTTGAACAGGCTGACCTTGTTCCAATAGCCGACGAGTCCCGGCGGCAGGGGGACAGTGCCAATCCCCGCGTCGAGCCCGGACGGGTCGTCGGTCGCGCAGACGAAGCGATGTGGAAGCGTCAGGTGACGCTGCACCATCCGCCGCAGCCGATTGACGTAGTGCGATGGGTATCGTTCTCCCCACTTCACGCAACAAACGACCAGATCCCCAGCCATAGGTCGCGCCGCTAGTGTCCCGAATCTGAAGTTCGCATGATTATACAGCCCGCTCCGAACGAACTTCAGATTCCATAGGGACACTAGACAACTTATTGAAGCTCGTGTGGTTTTAGGGTTTGAAGTTCCTATGATGAGCCCGCTGGAATAATGATAGGAACTTCAAACCCACC
>JANQKG010000059.1 GCA_028281235.1 Afifellaceae bacterium
GGCCAGTCGGCGCGGCGCTTCTTGTAGGTGCTGCGCGCCTTCCTCTTCAGTGCCCAGGCCGGTGTCTCCGGACGGACCAGCGGAACCCGCGCCACGAAACCGGAAAGTTTCAACGCATGCGTCGCGGCTGCCGATTCCAGCGCCTCTTGAAGCACGGCGCCCTCCTCTTCCGTGCCTTCATCGGGCGAAGGCTCCACGGCGGCGAGCGCAACGGTCGGTTCGCAATCGGACGACGCCCTGAAATCAGCGTCCGGACCATCGCCCTGATCAAGCCAATCGCGTGGACAGACCGCGGAGGCTTCAACCCAGGTGGCGGGGTCACTAACCTCGCCTGAGCGATCGATCGGTGCGGAGCGCGTCCTCTCGCGCTCACTTGTCGCAAGCGCGACAACGCTGACATTGCCGCCCGCGCCGGCTGACTGCCCGAGCCTATCGGCTTCACTCTGCGTGCCCCGCAGCGCGACGGGCCTGTCGAAGATCGGCGATGGCGCAGCGACCTGGGGCGCAGCGACCTGACGCTCCTGCGGCTCAACAGAGCCGGTCATTTTGGGCGGCGTCGGCTGCCGCGAGAACGTGCCGATCGACGCAAAGCCTGGTGCTGCCGTTTGCGGATCTTGCGTTGTCGGCGTGCGGACAAAGGCCAGCGGCTCGAACGCGCCCGGCGCGTCCATCGCGGGCCCATGCGGATCGAGGATGGGCGCCTCCGGCGCTGAAGCGATCGCCTGCGGCTCCTCTTGAACCGGCGCTTCCTGAGCCGCCTGCTCAATTACAGGCTCCTCGACGACACGTTCGTCAGCCGCCTTCGTCGCCGCAATAGGCTCTTCGACGGCCGGCTCTTCGACGATCCGTGCCTCGGCGACAGGTGTCTCAACCACAGGCGCTTCGATAACGGGCTCAGCGCTCAAATCGCGCGCCGCGACTACCTGTGTCGCTCTTTCAGCCGGCGCGGCATCGGGCGCGTCCGCTGTCTCCGGCTGCACCGACGCTGTTCTGACAGGCCCGGTGAACAGGACATCGCCGGTGGCGATCACCATGATGACGCCGGCAAGGCCCGCAATACCCGCGCTGCGCAGAAGAATTGGCCCGAGTTCGCCCCAGTTCGGCCATCCCTGCTCGGAACGCCGAAACGCTGCTTCTTCACGGAAAATGTGGGCGCCGCTACGCCGCTTGATACTCAGCACGTGAACCTCTGATACTCAGGCCCGCCAAGATACTTAGCAGAAAGTAAACGGCCCAAGAAAGGCGATCTTGCGGCAATTTGAGGCGCGCGGGGTGGCCCTGAGCCCCGCCGGTCGCGCGGTCAGTGCGCCTCCGTTTTGGTGCGCGTAGAGGCGATCGCGTCAAGCGCCATTTCCGACAGGCGCTCCCATTCCTTCAGCGCAAACTTGTGAAGCGCGGAGGTCTCGCCGCCGCTCTCAAGGCTCTCCTTGAGGAGGTCGAGCTCGGCCAGGAACATTTCGGCGTTGAAGGCCGGCACGTCGCTGACGACGCGCCGCAGAAGCACGCGCAGGAACTGCCGCTGCATCGTGCCTTGAATAAGCATGATCTCGCCGAGGGCATCGACGTCCGTGGCCTCGCTGCGCGCCATCGGGGAGTTCCTTTCACGTCTCGGGTCAGCGCGCATCGGCATATCTCCCGGCCGCCGCGCTCCGTCATAAGACAAAGCCATCGCAGATTTCAGCCCACGGGTCCACGCGGGCGGTGGTCTCAGCAAGTGTGGGTGCTGGAATCGATTGGTCCGCGGCCGGTCGCCCGCGGCGGGTGTTCAGGAATAGTCCTTCAGATTGACCGTGAGGCCGGCGATCTTCTCCGGCGTCAGCGGCTCACCGGCGTCAACGCGGCCTATATCGGCGAACGCGCCATCCGCGGGACGACAATGGATCGTCGTCTGCAAGGTCTCAGCGTTGATGACCCACAATTCGGCGATGCCGAACTCCGCATAGAGCTCAGCCTTGCGGCCGAGATCGTAGTCGAGGCTGGAATCGGCAATCTCAATCGCCAGGAGCAGCGTTTCCGGCGAAAGGTTCTCCAAGCCGCTTGCGGCCGGGTAGAGCACGAAATCGGGCTCGATGAAGGTGTCGTCGGAGAGATAGAAGGTGGTTTCTTGCGTGACGGCGATGTCCTTCGGCCGATTCTCGATCAACCAGGTGCAAAGCCAGGATTTCAGTCGTTCGTGGCGGATTCCCTTGGGCGACATGGGCACGATCTCCCCGCCGATCAGCTCAAAGCGCTCCTCGCGCCCGAGCACGCCCATCTCCACCATCCGGATCACGTCCTTGACGGTGAAGGCGCGGCGTTCCAGGCCCTCAGCGGCGTGGGTCAGCGGCACGTTCATGCGGTCAGTCTAGCAGAAGAGCGGCGGCGAGAATATCGGCCGGCGCTCTGGGATCAGCTATCTAAAAAGCTCCGGAGCTTCCGGCTTCGGCTCGGGTGCTTGAGCTTACGCAAAGCCTTCGCCTCAATCTGGCGGATGCGTTCGCGCGTCACGGAGAATTGCTGGCCGACCTCTTCCAGCGTGTGGTCGGTGTTCATGCCGATGCCGAAGCGCATCCTGAGCACACGCTCCTCGCGCGGCGTGAGCGAGGCAAGCACGCGCGTCGTGGTCTCGCGCAGGTTCGACTGGATCGCCGCGTCGATCGGCAGGACGGCGTTCTTGTCCTCGATGAAATCGCCGAGATGGGAATCCTCCTCGTCGCCGATTGGCGTCTCCAGGCTGATCGGCTCCTTGGCGATCTTCAGGACCTTGCGCACCTTCTCCAGCGGCATCTGCAGCTTCTCCGCCAGCTCCTCCGGCGTCGGCTCGCGGCCGATCTCGTGCAGCATCTGGCGTGAGGTGCGGACGATCTTGTTGATCGTCTCGATCATGTGGACCGGAATGCGGATGGTGCGCGCCTGGTCGGCGATGGAGCGGGTGATGGCCTGGCGAATCCACCACGTGGCATAGGTGGAGAATTTGTAGCCGCGGCGATACTCGAACTTATCGACCGCCTTCATCAGGCCGATATTGCCTTCCTGGATCAGGTCGAGGAATTGCAGGCCGCGATTGGTGTATTTCTTGGCGATGGAGATCACCAGGCGAAGATTCGCCTCAACCATCTCCTTCTTGGCCTGCCGCGCTTCGCGCTCGCCCTTCTGTACCTTGTGAACGATCTCGCGGAATTCTTGGATCTGCAGACCGGTCTCGGCGGCAAGGTGACGAATCTCGCTGCGAATCTTGGAGATGCTCTCCTTTTCCTTCTGGCAGAAGGGCTTCCAACCCTTTCCGGTCAGGCGGGAGACGCGACGCGTCCAGTACTGATCAAGCTCGTGACCGCGATAGCGCTCGATGAAGTCGGCGCGCTTCACGCCGTGACTCTCCGCCAGTCGCACAAGCTTGCCGTCGAAGGAGATCAGGCGCTTGTTGATGTCGTAGAGCTGCTCCACGAGCGAATCGATGCGCGCCTGGTTGAGCGACAGCGACTTCACGTCGGTGACGATCTCATCGGTGAGCTTGCGGTAGCGGCGCTCCTGCGCCGGGGTCAGAGCGTGCGCCTTGGAGCTGCCGCCGACGAGGGCGTCCTGCAGCTTCCTGAGCTTCTTATAATCGCTGGCGATGCGGTCGAAGGTCTCAAGCACGGCGGGCTTGATCTCCGCCTCCATCGCGGCGAGCGACAAATTGTTCTCGTAATCGTCGTCATCGTCGCCGTCGGCATCCGACGATTGCTGCTCTTCACCCTCGCCTTCGCCGCCGTCGGCTCCCGCCTGCGGCTTCTCCGTCTTGGCGTGGCCGTTCTCAGCCGGCGCGGGCGAACCGGCGGACGCGCCATCGGCTCCGGGCTGTGACGGCTGCTGGGACGGCTGCTGAGACGTATCTGGCGCCTTGGCGTCCGGGCCGGCATAGGTCGCCTCAAGGTCGATGATGTCGCGCAGGAGCACACGCCCGGCGTTCAACTCGTCGCGCCAGATGATGATGGCCTGGAAGGTCAGCGGGTTTTCGCACAGGCCCGCGATCATCGCCTCGCGGCCCGCCTCAATGCGCTTGGCGATGGCGATCTCGCCCTCGCGGGAGAGCAGCTCGACGGAGCCCATCTCGCGCAGATACATGCGCACGGGATCGTCGGTGCGGTCGGCCGGCTCGCGGCCCTTGGTCTTCTTGGCGACGGCGGTCGTGCCGGCCTGCACGAGTTCGCGGCCGTCAGCCTCCTCACTCTCCTCTTCCCCGGAATCGGAATCGTCCTGATCGTCCGACTCCACGACATTGATGCCCATGTCGGAGAGCATCGCCATCGTGTCCTCGATCTGCTCCGACGTGACCTCCTCCGACGGCAGAACGGAGTTCAGCTCGTCCACGGTGACGAAGCCGCGCTTCTTCGCCTCCTTGATCATCCGCTTGACGGCGGCGTCGGAGAGATCGAGCAGCGGCCCGTCGGGGGGCGCCGCCTCCGGCGCCTTGTCCTTCTTTCTCGCCGTGCTGGCTCTACTGGCCTTAGTGGCTCTGCTTGCCGTGCTTGCCGTCTGCGCTGTGGTCGCCATGGTGCTCTTGTCTCGACAGGCCCGAAACGATCGAAGCCGTCTGTTCGGAAGGAAGCCGGGTTTTTAAGGCCTGCGTTGTAAAGGCCGCCTTAACCACGCCCCTTCGTGCCTCGCCCACCGCAGCACTTAAACGCCGGTCTGCTCACCACTCGGCGCTAGTGCTGCTTAAACGGATGCACAATCGCCGCCTCCGTCTCCTCCACCCGATCGGGACGAAGATGGCGCTGATCCTGCTCCTGAATGTCTCTCAGGCGGCTCAAATGGATTTCGCTCGCCTCTTGGCCGAGCGCTGCGGCAACCGCCTGCCGTTCGATAGATAACGTTCCGGCGCGCAGACGCAAGTGGGCCGCATCGTCCCAAACGGCTGCGGCATGGGCCGCTTCCACCTCACTCAGCACCCCCAGCCCGGCATTTTGGAGCTTCTGCAGCACGGCGGCCAAGGCTGGCCCATGGCCGTCGCGCTCCAGGCCGGCGTGCAAATCGGCGGCGCTGATCCCCGGCGCTTCGGCCAGCCGCGCCGCCAGAGCCGCCGCCAGCTCGGTCAAAGCGCCGCCGGAAAAGCGTGTTTCAGCAAGCACTTCCAGCCGTTCCGCCGCGATCTCCGGATGCAGCGCCAATAGGCCCAGAAGGGTGGCATCGCTCAGACTTGGCGCCGCGCCACGGCCGCCATCGCGGACGAGCGGATGCGCCAGAAGGCTTGCCGAGGGACCGGCGGGCGGAGATTGCCCGGGCGCGAAGCGCTGCCGTGGCCCGGGTCGGCGGCCTTCCGCCGGCAGGCGGCGCGGCGCGCGCCGCGCTCCGCCGAAATGCTGCTCAAGCCGTTCGCGCAGGGTCATCTCGTAATGGCGCCGCACATCGGCATGGCCAATCGTGCTCACGGCGGTGCGGATTGTCCGCTCGAAAGCGGCACGCCGCTCCGGCGTCGTCAGGTCGAGGCCGTAGCCGGCGCTCATCCACAGGATGTCGATGAGCGGCTTCGCTGCCCCCAGCACACGGCGGAAAGCTTCCGGCCCCTCGCGGCGAATCAGATCATCGGGGTCTTCCCCGCCGGGCAGAAGCGCGAACCGGACGCTCTTGCCGGGCTGAAGGTGCGGCAGCGCCAAATCCGCCACGCGAAACGCCGCCTTCAGTCCCGCTTCGTCGCCGTCGAAGCACAGAACCGGCTCGTCCGCCATCTGCCACATTAGGCGGAGCTGATCCTCTGTCAGCGCCGTGCCCAGCGGCGCGACCGTTGCCTCGAAGCCGGCGGACACGCAGGCGATGACGTCAGTGTAGCCCTCCACCGCCACGACATGCCCGCCGCGGCGTGAGGCGCCGCGCGCGGCCTGGCCGTTGAAGAGCACGCGACTCTTGTGAAAGAGCGGCGTCTCCGGCGAGTTCAGATATTTCGCCTGGGCCTCCGGCGACAATGCCCGACCACCGAAGGCGATGACCCGCCCGCGGAAATCGGTGATCGGGAACATCACCCGGTCGCGGAAGCGATCGAAGGGGACGGCGATGTCATCGCCGGAAATCAGAAGGCCCACCTCGATCATCTGCTCCGGCAGGACGTTGGCGCTGGCGAGGCTTTCGCGCAGCGCGTTGCGGCCGGGCGGTGCGTAGCCGATGCGGAAGCGCGTCTGCATGTCCGCTGATATGCCGCGTTCGCGGAGATAGGCGCGCGCCTTGCCGCCTTCCGGCCCATGCAGCGCCTCCTCAAAGAAGCGCGCGGCCTTCTCCATCACCTCGTGCAGGCTGGCGCGCTCTGCCTCGCGCTTCTCCGCCTGCGGATCGCGCGCTGGCAACGGCAAGCCAGCCTCCTCGGCAAGCTGCGCCACGGCTTCCGGGAAGCTCAAACCGTCCAGTTCGGAGAGGAACGTGAAATGATCGCCCGACGCGCCGCAGCCGAAGCAATGGTAACGGCCGCGCCGATTGTCGGCGTGGAAGGACGGCGTCTTCTCGCCATGGAACGGGCAGCAGGCCCAGTAATCCCCGCGGCCCGGATTGGACTTGCGCTTGTCCCAGGTGACACGCCGCCCAACCACATCCGTGATCGGGATGCGGGCGCGGATGTCGTCGAGAAAGGACGGAGGGAAGCGCATCTTGCCATGCATTTAGCAAAGTGATTCGGGCGCAGACAGCGACTGTAACGACCATGCGTGTGACCATGCCCGCTAATCACAGGTGGGTCACACCGGTCTGCAGACCAACCGGTCGGTCCGCCAATAGCGCCGACAGTTCCGTGTCATACCCGAGGGCCGGAGCTTCGTGCCGATGCGAGCGTTCGCCTCTAACCTCCTGTTGCACTTTGTTAACCAACCGGTAACCGACCGGACGGTATGGTCGCTTCCCATGGCGACCAAGGGCGAGCGCACGCGCGAAAAAATGCTGGCGACGGCGGAAACGCTGGTGCTTTCCAAGGGCTTTGCTGCCACCTCGCTTGACGAGATTCTCCGCGCCACCGGCTCGACCAAGGGCGCATTCTTCCACCATTTCAAAGGCAAAGCCGATCTCGCTCAGGCTCTGGTGGAGCGCTACCGCCGCAACCACGCCAAGCTCTTTGAGCGCCTGGTGGCCGAAGCGGAGGCCAAACACGCCGACCCGCTCGATGCCACCATGCACCTCCTCAAGCGCTTCGAGGCGCTGATCGAAGCGCAGTCAAAGCCGCTTCCGGGCTGCGTCTTTGCCGCGGCAACGCATGAGGGCGGGCAGTTCGACACGACGCTCCGCGACCGCATCGCCGACAGCCTACGGCGTTGGGCTGCACTCTATGAGGGCAAGTTCGACGCTGTGCTCTCGCGGTACGAACCGAGCCTTCCTATTGCCGCCAAGGAGTTGGCGGAAATGATTGTGGCGATCATTGAAGGCGGGCTCATCCTGTCGCGCAGCTATGGCGACGCGCATCTGGTGGCGCGTCAGTCGCGGCAGTTCCGCAATTATCTGGCGCTGCTCTTTGCCGACCGCCAGCCGCGAATCGCGGCTTAGGGCCAGTCACCGACGGCAAGGGTGCGGCGTCTCCGTCGCATTGACCGCCGCTGACGCGGCAATTACCTCAGCCCTGCCCGGCCCACGTTGCCCAAATCCTGCAAAATGCCGAGACGGCCGATATCGGTCGCCTCGTTGAGGAGTGCCCATGACCACGCCCCCTTGGAGCGAACCGAAGGCAACGGCATTGCTTGTGCTGGCCGACGGCACAATCGTGGAAGGCTCCGGCGCGGGCGCTATCGGAAAAGCCGCCGGCGAGGTCTGCTTCAACACGGCGATGACCGGCTACCAGGAGATCCTGACCGACCCGTCCTATGCCGGCCAGATCGTCACCTTCACCTTCCCGCATATCGGCAATGTCGGCGCCAACGACGACGACATTGAGACGCTGAATGCCGCTGGCTCAGCGGCTTGCGGCTGTGTGCTCAAAGCCGACATCAGCGAGCCGGCCAACTGGCGCGCGGCGCGGAACTTTGACGAATGGCTGAAGGCGCGCGGCATCGTCGGCATCTCCGGCGTCGACACGCGGGCACTGACGGCACGCATCCGGGAGCAAGGGATGCTGAACGGAATCATCGTCCACGATCCCGATGGCGCGTTCGACATCGCGGCGCTCAAGGCAGAGGCCGCAGCGCTTCCCGACATGGCGGGGCTTGACCTGGTGCCCACAGTCACGAGCGCACAATCTTCCACGTGGGACGAGACGACCTGGCATTTGGAGCGGGGCTATGGCCAGCGCGACAGCACGCCGGCCTTTCGCGTCGTCGCCCTCGATTATGGCGTGAAGCGCAACATCCTCAGGCTGCTCGCCGATCAGGGCTGCGAGGTGACGGTACTGCCGGCAACGGCGAGCGCGGACGACGTGTTGTCGCAGAAGCCCGACGGCGTGTTCCTGTCCAACGGGCCGGGCGACCCGGCGGCGACCGGCCGCGCGTCGCTGCCGACCATCAAGGCGGTGGTGGACTCAGGCGTGCCGACCTTCGGCATCTGCCTCGGCCACCAGATGCTCGGCCTCGCCATCGGCGGCAAGACCACCAAGATGCGGCAGGGCCATCACGGCGCGAACCATCCGGTGAAGGACCACACGACCGGCAAGGTGGAGATCGTCTCCATGAACCACGGCTTCGCGCTCGACCGCGACAGCCTGCCGGGCAATGTCGAGGAGACGCATGTCTCGCTCTTCGATGGCTCCAATTGCGGCATCCGCCTAACCGACAAACCGGTCTTCTCCGTGCAATATCACCCGGAAGCCTCACCCGGCCCGCAGGACAGCCATTATCTGTTCAAGCGGTTCGTCGGGCTGATGGAAGAGCAGAAGGCGGCCGGCTGACCCCTGAGACGGGTGAAATTTGCGCCGTATGCGGCCGACCTCGGCCCCATCCCACATGACTCCGTCACAGAACGCTGCCAGAATGTGAAAACGCACTTATTGCGCTTTCGTTGAGGCCTGTTCTGGGAGACACGTCATGATTCCGCATCTCAAAGCCGGGCTGAGATCGGCCCTTTTTGCGGCAGCCGTCACGTCGCTGACGCTGCCGGCGTTCGCCGAAACGGTGACATTCAGCTTTGTGCACACCAACGACATCGATCGCATCGAGGAATCGAAAGGCCGCGGCGGCTTCGCCAAGCTGGCGGCTGTTACCAACGCGGAGCGGGCGGAGGGACCCACCTTCCTCGTCCATTCCGGCGACACGCTGTCGCCCTCGCTTCTGTCCGGCATCGACAAGGGCGCACACATCATCGACATCCTCAATCAGATGGATGTGGCGGTGATGTCGCCGGGCAACCACGAGTTCGATTTCGGCGCCGACACGTTCCGCACGCGCATGAGCCAGGCGACGTTCCCTGTCGTCACGTCGAATGTGCGCGAACCGGACGGCAGCCAGCCCGCCGATACGCTCGACACGACGATGGTCGATGTCGGCAGCGTGACGATCGGCTTCTACGGGCTAACCACGGCGGAGACGCCCGTGGTCTCCTCGCCCGGCGACCTCACGTTTGCTGACGAGGTGGAGACGGCACGCGCCAAGCAGGCGGAGTTGAAGGAGGCCGGCGCCGACTTCGTGGTGGCGGTGCTCCATTCCGGGTTCTCGGAGGACATGGAGCTGGTGCGCGAAGGGCTCGCCGACCTCATCCTCACCGGCCACGACGAGCATCTGCTGACCTATTACAACGGCCGCACGGCGATGGTGGAATCGCACAGCCAAGCCAATTACGTCGTCGTCACGACCATCACGCTCGACAAGACGGAAGATGACGGCCGCACCAAGGTCAGCTGGACGCCAGCGTTTGAGATTGTCGATACGATCAATGTGGAGCCCGACGCCGACATCGCGGCAATCGTAAAGCGCTACACCGACAAGCTCGACGCGGAGCTGGCAATCGAAATCGGCACGACGGAAACACCGCTCGACAGCCGCCGTGCCTCCGTGCGCAGCCAGGAGACCGCCATCGGCAATCTGATCGCCGATGCCATGCGCGCGGCCGTTGACGCCGATGTGGCGCTCACCAATGGCGGCGGCATTCGCGCCGACCGTGAATACGAGGCGGGATCCACGATCACCCGTGGCGACATCCTTGCGGAGCTGCCCTTCGGCAACAAAACGGTGAAGCTTGAGATGACCGGCTCGCAGATCCTGGAGGCCTTGGAGAACGGCTTCTCGCGCGTGGAGGACGTGTCGGGCCGCTTCCCGCACCTTTCGGGCATCATTGTGGAGGTCGATCTTAGCAAGCCTGCCGGCGAACGCGTGGCGTCAGTGATGGTCGGCGGTGCAGCGCTTGACGAGGGCAGCACTTATACGCTCGCCACCAACGACTTTTTGGCGCGCGGCGGCGACGGCTACAGCGTGTTCAAGGACGCGCCGAACCTGATCTCCGCAGTCAGCGCTCAGCTGATGGCGAGCCAAGTCATCGACTATGTGGCGGCCATGGGCACGGTTGCGCCGACGGTCGAGGGGCGGATCAAAACCGGCATGTGAGGCGCGGCGCACCAATATGGGGCGGTCGCTTTCAGTCAAGCGGCCGCCGCTAAACCCCTTCCGAAAATGTGTCGCAGGCCTTGATCGTTCCCGCTTTGAGGCCGCGGCGGAACCAATCGACCCGCTGCTCTGACGTCCCGTGGGTGAAGCTGTCGGGCACGACGTAGCCTTGCGCCCTCTTCTGCAATGTGTCGTCGCCGATCGCTGCCGCGGCGGTCAGCGCCTGGAGGCGCGCTGACATTGCTTAGCCGTCACCCGATTGTCGTATTGGCGTGGCAGGTCTTCGCTCGGAGGAGCAGGGCATGGATTCGCCTGAGTTCAAGGCTTGGCGCAAGTCACTCGGCCTCAAGCAAAAAGAGGCCGCGGAGAAGCTCGGCCTGAAGAAGCGGATGATCCAATATTACGAGACCGGACGCCGCGGCTCCAAGAAGGTTGTGATCCCCAAGACCGTCGAACTCGCCTGCTATGCGCTGTCCATCGGCGTGGAAGGCTTTGACGGCACGTCCACCAAACAGGCATCGGCGGCAACGCCGCACCGCGACGACAAAGCGGGCGATAAGAAGTCGAGCGTGCGCAGCCAGCAAGCGGCTTAGCAGAGAATAGGATCAACGCAGCGCCGCGCGGGCAACGTAGCCCGCATAGAGCGTGAGCGAAATGCGGGAGACGCCCACAGTTTAGGCGGTGGCGTGCTGGCTCGGCCCCCTCACCCGGCCGCTGGCGCGGCCGACCTCTCCCCGGAGGGGAGAGGTGTCTCAACGCCGGTCGCACCTCAATGTCTGGTGTTCATGGGCCCGGTCTCGGCCTGACGGCCGAACCGGGATGACAATCGAGAGGTTTGTTCGCGGTCGTGAGGTTCCCCGGAT
This sequence comes from Afifellaceae bacterium, assembly GCA_028281235.1. Classification (GTDB taxonomy): domain Bacteria; phylum Pseudomonadota; class Alphaproteobacteria; order Rhizobiales; family Afifellaceae; genus DASWJZ01. Next base: position 11,318 of record JANQKG010000059.1, read on the forward strand.
TGCGCTCCCCTCCATCCGGGCTACGCAATCCACGTCGCCGCCAAAGCTAGCCGGGCGCCACCTCAATCACCACGCTGCCTGTCTTGCGCCCGGTGTCGACATAGGCGTGTGCCGCGGCGATTTCCTCCAGCGGATAGGTGCGGTCGATGACCGGCTTGAGCGCCCCCTCCTCGGCGAGCCGCATGAGGTAATCGAACGGCCGTTCGCCGAAGACCGGATCGGACGCATTCGCCACGCCGCCGATCACTTGGCTGCGGAGCGCTGCCTCGATCATCTGCGGCAGGTTGCCATTGATCATCAGAAACCGCCCCTCCGGCTTCAGCGATCCCTTCACCCGCGAAAACGGCGCGTTGCCGACCGTATCCATGATGACGTCGTATGTCGCGCCGCTCTTGGCGAAGTCTTCGGTCGCGTAGTCGATCACATGGTCGGCGCCGAGCGACGTGACGAGCTCTAGATTCGCCGCGCTGCAAACGCCCGTCACCTGTGCGCCGTGATGCTTGGCAATCTGCACAGCGGCCGTTCCCACCGCGCCGGACGCGCCGTTGATCAGCACGGTCTCGCCGCTCTTCAACCCAGCCCGCGAGAAGAAGTCCGCTGCCGTGGAGCCGCCGAAGCTTAGCGAGACGGCTTCGGCATAAGTCAAGCTCTCAGGCTTGTGCACCAGCGCCCCATCCTCCGGCAGGCACCTGTATTCGGCGTGGCAGCCGAGCGTGAAGTCGCCGGCCCCGACCACGCAATCGCCGGGCTTGAACCGCGTCGCGGCGCCGCCGACAGCCTCCACCTCGCCGGCGAGATCGAAGCCGAGGATTGGCTGCTTGAGCCGGAAGAAGCCCATGGAGAGCCGCACCACGATACCAAGCCCGAGCGGAACACGGAGCGCGCGCACCCGCGCGTCGCCTGAATTGACGGTTGTGGCGTGGATCTTGATGAGGACTTCGTTGTCCTTCGGCTCCGGCTTCGGCACATCGACGATCTTCAGGACCTCCGGCCCCCCATAGCGCTCGCAGATCACCGCCCGCATGCCTGTCTCCGTTGTGGTTTGATGCCCGGCCGAGATTAGACGGTGTAGCCACCTGCCGGCACACCCCTACTTCCTAAGGGTGTTGGATCCGTGGGCTGCTGGTCATGAGCATGTCGAGTCCGAACACGACATTCTGACTGGGAGCCACAAAGATGGTTCTCTCAAATTCTCCGCGACTAACTTCGACGGTGTTTCCGAAAAGGGAAAACTCCGCCACGTCGATCGCAGCAGCGCTCATCGCTCCTGCGAAACTCCGACCGACGGATGCGTCGGTGCCTGGCCGCCTCTGAAGTTCCGCATAGGGGGTCAACTCACCGATTTCGTCGATGATTGGGACACCGTCGATGATAGGCACACCGAATGTGCGACGAAGCTTGTCACATATCTCTACGTTCGATCCTTCCGACTGGCATGCGCTGCCAGTAACGACTCCGAAGACACTGGGATCGACGAGACGGAGAAGATTCAGGATGGGTTCGCGCTTTTCGGGCGATTCGATCATAATCCTCGATACACCATCCCAATCCTCCGAGCTCTCCGTGATGAACATGCGCTCTTCGTCAGGCAGATCCGACAACGACGCGACGGTCATCAAGTAGCCGAGGTAGAGGGCGTTATCGTCAGCCAGCCCCGGGACCGCCGATGAGAACTGGTGAGACCAGCGATGACGCCAGAGCAGCAAATACGACCGTATGGGCGATGACGAGCGCTTAGTCGAGAATCCAACAAACCCGACCCGAGACTTGGGGGCACTCAGGCTCAGATCCGAGAAGTATTGTTCCATGCTGGTGGGAGTCGTCGCGTTGTCGATCAAGTATGTCGCTGGAAAGTATCCCGGCTCGTGTTCCACGCGGCCGCCGCTGCTGCCGCAGAGGTTTGGGAAGCCCACGACGACGGCACCACCATCGCCAAGCCGTTGTGCCGCAGCGGGGCTGCCTCTCATCCGGTACGGACGACCTTCGGATGGAAGCCCTGTGATAAAAAGCGGACTGCGCTCGCATTCCAGCAGACCTGTGACGGTGACCGCCTCGCCGTCCACGACCAGCTCGGTCGTGTGCAGGGTGTAGGTGTAGCGCGGGATGTCCACGAGGCCGTAGAGCACATAGCCGATCACCAGCAGCACGACGGTCACGATCCAGCGCTTCCGCCGCGCGAAGAATGATCGCTTGCGCTGCTGCGGCGTGGGTGCACGCATATTGGATACGTCGCTCATACTGCCTGGCGCATCGCTGCGTCGTATGCTCCCGAAGCCATGCGGGCATATGTTGCAGTGTCGATGCTCGAAGTGGTCATCGGGGTCTCCTCAAGGGCTCAAAGGTCAATGGTCACGATCACCCACCAGAAGGTTCTGGTCGACGGGTCGTACCAGCCGGCAGCTTCGCCATATGGAAGGGGTATGTCCTGGCCCCGCACGTCCAGGACCTTGGGCGGAAACGGGCGCGGATAATACCTGAAGAAGTAGACGCCGGGCTCGCCTTCGATGAGCGTGCAGCGGGTGTCCTCGCAGAGGATCGGCAGAACCATGTCGAAGCGGCGCAGGTTCCGGCACGTGTCGCCGGACACCGGAGCCAGCATGCTGGCGCAATTCCCCGCCTCCGTCTCTTCAAGGCGTGGAATGCCGAAACCGCTCCGATAGGCTGTCCCGAGCTGGCCATCAATATCGTAGAGCGACGGCCTGTCCAGATGCTCGATGATGGTCTCGGACTTGACGCCGTGCTCTCGCCAGAATTCCAAGGTCACCGGCGTGAGCCGGTCGTCGGGGGCCTCCTCGACGAAGGCCACAAGACCCGGCGAGAGCTGCCATTCCTCCTCGACATAAGGAAACGCGCCATAGCCGCCGAAGCAGAGGTGTTTGGCTCTCACTTCCAGCGGATAGTTGATCGCATACGGCCGGATGAGTTCGCAGGGATCGAACGGATCGGGGATCTTCGTTCCGAAATCCACCACCTCCACGCCCGCCGGCGGCTCCAGGGCGGCGGAGCCGAACGCGACATCCTCAATCGTCAGGCGGCGGTCCGGCCGCATGTAGTAGATTTCCGAGAGGTAGGCCTCCACCTGCGTCGGCGAATCGGCATCGTCAAACCAGAAGAATTCCGGCAGATGATTCGCCGGGGCGCCCACCTCCGAAAGCGGCGGCGTGTCGGGCTCGCCCGCCTCCAGCGCCTTGTGGCGCGCCCATATCGGCCGGCAGAGGTCCGGCGTCCTGACGAACAGCGCCCCCCCATCCGCCGTGCGCACGCCGACAGCTTGAACGGATCGGTAGTAGCCCCAATGCTCTCCGCTGCTCGGCGAGTAGAAGGTCTTGGTGTTGCAGGCGATCCATTCGTCGATCGTGTAGGGACTGCCGTCGAAGATCACGTCGGCCTTCACGCGATAGAAGAAGCGCGGCGGCTCCGGCGGCCCCTCCAGCGCAACGACCGTCTCCTCGATGACCGGCACTGCGAACCAGCCGTAAAGCGCCAGCCCCGCAAGCAGCACAACGGTCACGATCCAGCGCTTGCGCCGCGCGAAGAACGAGCGCTTGCGCTGCTGCGGTGGGCGCGCACCATCCCCCGGCACATGCCCGGCCTCAGAGCCTTTCGGTGATTCGCCTCCCGAAACCGTCACGCCCCGCCGCTCCTTTGGCGCGTTCAGTCCTCGCTCAGTCCTCACCGTCACAGGTTGCAGGAGCGCGTGTCATGGTCAATTGCGAAGCGAGCCTGTCGCTAAGGATTCCCAAATCTCGGGACCAGCCGACCCTTTGCTTGCCGCATGCGGCAATTCGGAGCGCCCGTTTGCGCCGCCTGAGGGTTACGCGCTTCCGGCTGTTCCCCTATAAGGCCGACCTGACCTGAAACCCTGAAGAATCGGGCCCCGGGCGGTGCTGCCGCGCCGGGGTTTTGCACGGAACGCGACACGATGCCCAAACGCACTGACATCGACACCGTTCTCATCATCGGCGCCGGGCCGATCGTCATCGGCCAAGCCTGCGAGTTCGACTATTCCGGCACGCAGGCCTGCAAGGCGCTGAAGGCGGAAGGCTATCGCATCGTCCTGGTCAACTCCAATCCGGCGACGATCATGACCGACCCGGAGCTGGCCGACGCGACCTATATCGAGCCGATTACGCCGGAGATCGTCGCCAAGATCATCGAGAAGGAGCGCGCCGAGCGACCTGACGAGAAGCTTGTGCTGCTCCCCACCATGGGCGGGCAGACGGCGCTCAATACGGCGCTTTCGCTGAGGCGCATGGGCGTCTTGGAAAAATTCGGCGTGGAGATGATCGGCGCCACGGCCGAGGCGATCGACAAGGCGGAGGATCGCGAGTTGTTCCGCAAGACGATGGACAAGATCGGCCTGGCGACGCCGCGGGCGACCTTCGTCAACACGTCGGAGCTGAAGAAGCGGTTCCGCGAAGAATATGAGACGCGGATGGCGGCAATCGACCGCGACTTTCCTGATGGCCCGGCGCGGACGAAGGCGCTGGCCGGGTTTCATGCAGATTGGAATGCCGGCGAGCGGCTCAGGCGCGACGAGCACCGGCTGACGGCGCAGCTCCAGGCGCTGCGCGCCGTGCAAGCAACCGGACTGCCGGCGATTATCCGGCCCTCCTTCACGCTTGGCGGCACGGGGGGCGGCATCGCCTACACGCTCGACGAGCTCTACGACGTCGTGCTCGGCGGCCTCGATGCTTCGCCCACGCATGAGGTGGCGATCGAAGAATCGGTGCTCGGCTGGAAAGAGTACGAGGTGGAGGTCGTCCGCGACCGGGACGACAATTGCATCATCGTCTGCGCCATTGAGAACGTCGACCCGATGGGCGTGCATACCGGCGATTCCATGACGGTCGCACCGGCGCTGACGCTCACCGATAAAGAATATCAGCTGATGCGCGACGCCTCCATCGCGGTGCTGCGTGAGATCGGCGTGGAGACCGGCGGTTCCAACGTCCAGTTCGCGATCAACCCGGATAATGGGCGTCTGGTGGTGATTGAGATGAACCCGCGCGTGTCGCGGTCGTCGGCTCTTGCCTCCAAGGCGACCGGCTTCCCAATCGCCAAGGTCGCAGCGCGGCTTGCCGTCGGCTACACGCTCGACGAATTGGAGAACGACATCACGCACGGCGCCATGCCGGCGTCGTTTGAGCCGACGATCGATTACGTCGTCACCAAGATCCCGCGCTTCACGTTCGAAAAGTTTCCCGGCGCCGATTCGGTGCTGACCACGTCGATGAAGTCGGTCGGCGAGGTCATGGCCATCGGCCGCACGTTCGCCGAATCGCTGCAAAAGGCGCTGCGCGGTCTGGAGACGGGTCTCTCAGGCCTCGACGAGGTAGACATTCCCGATCTCGGCCTGGGCGATGATGAGAACGCGGTACGCGCCGCGCTCGCGACGCCGCGCCCGGACCGCATTCTGACGGTCGCGGAAGCGCTGAGGCGTGGCTTCGACCTTGAGCTGGTCTACCAATCCTGCCGCATCGACCATTGGTTCCTGCGCGAGATCAAGCGCATTGTGGATTGTGAGGCACGCATCCTTGAGCATGGCCTGCCGGACAGCGCCAAGCTCATGCGGCAGATCAAGGCGCTCGGTCTGTCCGACGCGCGGCTTGCGAAGCTCGCCGGCGTCAGCGAAGGCGATGTCCGGGCCCATCGTCGCCGGCTTGAGGTGAGCCCCGTCTACAAGCGCGTCGACACCTGCGCGGCGGAGTTTGCCGCGCCGACGGCCTATATGTACTCCACCTATGAGGTGCCGTTCGGCGATGCGCTTGAGGACGAGGCGCAGCCTTCGGAGAAGCGCAAGGTCATTATCCTCGGCGGTGGGCCGAACCGTGTCGGGCAGGGCATCGAGTTTGACTATTGCTGCTGCCATGCGGCCTTCGCGCTCGACGAGGCGGGCTTTGAATCGATCATGATCAATTGCAATCCGGAGACCGTGTCGACCGATTACGACACATCCGACCGCCTCTATTTCGAGCCGCTGACGGCCGAAGACGTCCTGGAGATCGTGCACGTCGAGCAATCGCGCGGCAGCCTGCTCGGCGTGATCGTTCAGTTCGGCGGGCAGACGCCGCTCGGTCTGGCGCATGCTTTGCAGCAGGCGAATGTCCCGATCCTCGGCACGTCGCCCGACATGATCGATCTGGCGGAAGACCGCGACCGCTTCAAGTCGCTGCTCGACCGGCTGGGCCTGCGGCAGCCGAAGAACGACATCGCCCGCTCGGTGGAGGAAGCGCGCACCGTGGCGGAGCGCATCGGCTATCCTTTGGTGATCCGTCCCTCCTACGTGCTGGGCGGCCGCGCCATGGAGATCGTCCGCGATCCGGGCCAGCTGGAACGCTACATCAAGGATGCTGTTGTCGTGTCGGGCACCTCACCCGTCCTGATCGATTCCTATCTCTCCGATGCGACCGAGGTCGATGTCGACGCGTTGTCGGACGGCACGGACGTCTTCATCTGCGGCGTCATGGAGCATATCGAGGAAGCTGGGATTCATTCCGGCGATTCCGCCTGCTCGCTACCGCCGCACTCCTTGGCGGCGGAGACGATCGCGGAGATCGAGCGCCAGACAATCGAGCTTGCCAAGGCGCTTGAAGTCGGCGGCCTGATGAACGTGCAATATGCGGTGAAGGACGGCGAGATCTATGTGCTTGAGGTGAATCCGCGCGCCTCGCGTACTGTGCCCTTCGTCGCCAAGGCCATCGGCCTGCCGATCGCCAAGATCGCCGCCAAGGTCATGGCCGGCGCACGGCTGAAGGACTTCGGTCTAACGCCGCCGAGCCCGCGCCAGATCGCCATCAAGGAGGCGGTGTTTCCCTTCGCCCGCTTCCCGCATGTCGACACTGTGCTCGGCCCGGAAATGAAGTCGACCGGCGAGGTGATGGGCATCGACGCCGCCTTTCCGGTGGCCTTCGCCAAGAGCCAGATCGGCGCCGGGACGAAGCTGCCGACCGGCGGCACGGTGTTCGTGTCGGTACGTGACGCCGACAAGCCGCGGGTCGTGGAGACGATCCGCCGGCTCGTCGATCTCGGCTTCCGGATCATCGCCACAGGCGGAACCCAGCAATTTCTGAGGGATCAGAACATCCCCTGCGCGAAGATCAACAAGGTGCTTGAAGGCCGGCCACATATTGTGGATGCTATCAAGAACGGCGAGGTTCAGCTGGTGATCAACACCACTGAAGGGGCGCAGGCCCTGTCCGACAGCCGTTCTCTCAGGCGCGAAGCGCTTCTAAACAAGGTTCCGTATTCTACAACCCTTGCGGGTGCAAGTGCGGCAGCCCTTGGCATTGAGGCGTTGCTCAGCGGTCAGCTTGAAGTCCGGCCGCTACAATCCTACTTTGAAGCAGCCTGAGAGAAACAAGTACGGGGTGTTCCGTTTCCGCGGAATGCCCTGGTTTTTTGTTGCCCCGGCAGGACCGGGGCATTGGAGGTTGGGATGGAAAAGGTGCCCATGACCGCCGGCGGGCATGCAGCGCTGGAGGCTGAGTTGAAGCGCCTCACATCGCAGGAGCGTCCACGCATCATTCAGGCGATTTCGGACGCCCGCTCGCATGGCGACCTGTCGGAGAACGCGGAATATCACGCGGCTAAGGAAGCGCAGAGCCTCAACGAAGGACGCATCGCGGAGCTTGAGGACAAGCTCAGCCGCGCAGAAGTGATCGACGTCTCCAAGCTCTCCGGCGACACGGTCAAGTTCGGCGCCACGGTCTCGCTTCTTGACGAGGACACGGAAGAGAAGAAGGTCTACCGCATCGTCGGCGACATGGAAGCCGACGTGAAGAAGGGGCGCATCTCCATCTCCTCGCCGATTGCGCGTGCGCTTATCGGCAAGAGCAAGGGCGATTCCGTCGAAGTCACTGCGCCCGGCGGCGCGCGCAGCTACGAGATCACGCGGATCGCGTTCAAAGCGTAGCCAGATTCTGCATCGCACTCACGACGAGCCCGGCTGCCAATCGATGGAAACGTGGCCGGGCTGTGACGCCACGCGCGCAAGCCACGCGCCAATGCCCGGATGGGCGCTGAGATCGAAGCCGCCCTCGTCCGCCACATGCGTGTAGGCGTAGAGCGCGATGTCGGCGATGGAATAAGCATCGCCGGCGAGCCACTGCGCATCGGCGAGGCGCTTCTCCATGATCGCCAAAGCGCTGTTGCCGGCGTCCAGCAATTCCGCCAGGCGCTCCGGCGTGCGCAGATGCGCGCGCTCCGGTGCGGTGAGGATTGAACGGCGCACGGCAATCGCGGGTTCATGGCTGTATTGCTCGAAGCAAAGCCATTCATAGGCCTTGGCGCGGTTAAATGCGTCGCTCGGCAGATAGGCTGTGCCCTCCGCCAGATGCAGCAGGATGGCGTTCGATTCCGCCAGCCATCGCCCGTCGGGAAACTCCAGGACCGGCACTTTGCCGATCGGGTTCTTCTCCAAAAAGTCCGGCTTACGGGTGGAGCCGTCATATGTGTTGATCTCCACAAGGCGAAACGGAATGCCAAGCAGCGCCATCAACAGGCGCGGCTTGTAGGCGTTGCCGGAGCCCTGCTGGGAGTAGAGCGTAAACATCAACCCAAGAAGCGCTCCGCCTCGCGGCGCAGCTTGACCGCCTGGCTCGTCTCGTCGAGGTCCACATCGCTCATGCGGACGATCTCGCCGGCGGCGACGTTGCGGGTCAAACGAATATCCTTGGCCAGTCCGATCGGCAGCGCTGATGAATCGACGCTTGCCCGCGCCGGGATGAGCTTGCCCCACACGGCATAGCCGCCCTCCCCGTCAAGACGCCCGCCGGCCTGCAGATCACCCTTCGCCACCGCCACGGCGTCGCCGCGCCAAGCGGTCGGTGCGCCGGTCGCCTCGCCGCGCAGCACGGCCGAGTAGATGGAGATGCCGAGTTCGGAGCCCACCAGATGGAACGGCCGGTACATCGCCGCATAGCGGCTGCCATGCGCGGGCTTCATGCCGTAATGCTCAAAGCATTGCGCAGCGTAGTCGCTGAGCGCTTCAATCACGACATAGACGCCCCAACGCAGATCACACTCGACGTCACTGCCGTCGCGATTAAGCGACGAGACGACCTCAACGACACCGTTTTCCGTGGCGCGGGGGCCGAGCACTTCGGCGAGGTCGTCGGCGCCGGCGGGGGGAAAGCTGAGGCCGTCTGCCGGCACGTCCAGGCCGCACGCATTGGCGACGGCCGCCATCTCAATCGCCGATTTGGTGCCGTCGACGAAGGAGTTGAACATTTGCGCATTCATGCCGGCGGCGCGCGCCTCCTCCGGCGGCAAGCCGAAATGGTCCCACACCGTGTCGGGCGTGGAGGAATGATATTGCGGCAGGTATTTGGTGCCCTTGCCGGCGGCGGCGACCTTGAAGCCGGAAGCGCGTGCCCAGTCGATCTGCTCGGCGATCAATGCCGGCTGGTCGCCATAGGCGAGCGAATAGACGACGCCCGCCTGCCTGGCGCGCGCGGCCAACGCCGGACCGGCCAAAACGTCGGCTTCCACATTGACCATGACGATGTGCTTTCCCGCAGCGATGGCTTTCAACGCATGCGAGATGCCGGCGGCGGGGTCGCCCGTGGCGTCGACCACCAGCGCGATATCGTCGCGGCCGACGGCCTCGTCCAGATCGCTGCTCAAGTGGACGGAGGCAATGCGGTCTGCGTCCCAGCCGAGCCTGGGGAGGTTCTGACGGACGCGCTCCGGATCAAGATCGACTATGGCGCGCAGCGCGATGCCCGGCATGGTGGGGAGCTGCGCCAGGAACATGGAGCCGAACTTCCCCGCGCCGATCAGTGTCACGCCGATCGGGCCGGCCTTCTCCTCATGGTCGAGCGCCAGTTGGTAGAGATTCATCGCTGTTCCTTAGAGCCTACTTGAGAAATCAACCTCACGCCGTGGGGCCGGATCACCAGACGTCGGCTCGCGCCAGCATGGTCGGTCCCGGCTCTGAAATCAAAGAACAAGAGCCCTGAACCGGCCTTCTCCTGGCAAGCGGCCGTCTGATCAGCTATCGACACGGCGCGCGGCCAGCATGGTCGGTCCCGGCTCTGAAATCAAAGAACAAGAGCCCGGATGCGCTTCGCGCTTGCGATGGAAACGACCGGGCAATAGGGTCCGCCACCGTCCCTCACCTTTAGCCAAATGTCACGGAGCGGCCATGAGCTTCCTTGCCGACAGCCTGTCACGGGTAAAGCCATCTGCCACCATTGCGGTCGCGCAAAAGGCGCGCGACTTGAAAGAGGCCGGCCGCGATGTCATCGGGCTGGGCGCCGGCGAGCCGGATTTCGACACGCCCGACAACGTGAAAGAGGCCGGAATCGACGCGATCCGCCGCGGTGAGACGAAATATCCGCCGGTTCCCGGCATCATGCCGCTCAGGCAGGCCATTGCGGAAAAGTTCCGCCGCGAGAACGAGCTCGACTATCGGCCCGAGCAGGTGATCGTCGGCACCGGCGGCAAGCAGATCCTCTACAACGCCTTCGTCGCGACGCTGAATCCCGGCGACGAGGTGCTGATCCCGGCACCTTATTGGGTGAGCTATCCTGAGATGGTGCTCATCAATGGCGGTGAGCCGCGCTTCGTGGATTGTCCGATCGAGACGGGCTTCAAGCTTTCGCCGGAGGCGCTCGACAAAGCGATCACGCCGCGCACCAAGTGGCTCATCTTCAACGCGCCGTCCAACCCGTCAGGGGCTGCCTATTCGGCCGCGGAGCTGAAGGCGCTCACGGACGTGCTCCTCAAGCACCCGCATGTGTGGGTGCTGACGGACGACATGTACGAGCATTTGCTCTACACCGACGAGCCCTACGTCACGGTCGCGCAGTTGGAGCCGAAGCTCAAGGAGCGGACGCTGACGATGAATGGCGTGTCGAAGGCTTACGCGATGACCGGCTGGCGCATCGGCTATGCTGCCGGGCCCGACGCGCTCATCAAGGCGATGACCATGATCCAGAGCCAACAGACATCAGGCGCATGCTCGATCGCGCAATGGGCGGCAACGGAGGCGCTCAACGGTCCGCAGGATTTCATCGCGAAGTGCCGCAAGGTGTTCCGGGAGCGGCGCGACCTTGTCGTGTCGATGCTGAACCAGGCGAACGGCATCAAATGCCCCTCGCCGGAAGGCGCGTTCTACGCCTATCCGTCTTGCGCGGGAACGATCGGCAAGAGCGCGCCGTCGGGCAACACGATCGAGACGGACCAGGACTTCGTCACGGAACTTTTGGAGGCGGAGGGCGTTGCGGCCGTGCAGGGCGGGGCTTTCGGCCTGGGGCCGAACTTCCGCGTGTCATATGCGACCGCCACGGAGGTTCTTGAGGAAGCCTGCACGCGTATCCAGCGGTTCTGCAACAATCTGAGCTAGAGCACGATCCCGAAAAGTGGACACCATCTTTTCGGATAAGATCATGCTCCAGCAAAGACATAGAGCCTCCATTCTGATTCAATCAGAATAGAAAAGGCTCTAGGAACAGACGCATAAAGAAACGGCGGAGCGATGCTCCGCCGTCAGACGCGCTCAGACGCGCCGTCTATTCCTCGACGATTTGAAGGTTCACTGCCTGCGGGCCACGGCCGCGGCGATCCTCTTCGGTCTCGAAGGACAGCTTCGTCCCCTCCGGAATCTGCTGCAGCCCGGAGCGCTCGATTGCCGAGATGTGGACGAATACGTCCTTGCTGCCGGATTCCGGGGTGATGAACCCGAAGCCGCGGTCGTTGTTGAAGAATTTCAGCGTGCCATTCTGCCGTGGGCCGCGCTCGCGCGGCTCGCGGTCCTGATAGCCACCACCACCGCCGCCGCCGCCACCGCGATAGCCGCCACCACCGCCGCCTTCGCGGTCGCCACGATAGCCGCCGCCACCACCGCCGCCACGGTAGCCACCACCGCCGCCCTCTCGGTCGCCGCGATAACCGCCGCCGCCGCCGCCGCGATAGCCGCCACCGCCGCCCTCTCGGTCGCCGCGATAACCTCCGCCACCGCCGCCGCGGTAACCGCCGCCACCGCCACCACCGCGATAATTGCCACCACCACCGCGATAGCCGCCGTCGCGATCACCGTATCCACTACCGCGGTCACCGTAGCCACCGGGACTCGGCGGCATGTCGCCGCCGAAGTCGTGCTCACCGCCGAATTCCCGTTGCCCGCCGCGCCGCGGACCGCGACTACGGTCACGCTCACGATCGCTGCGACGATCCTCAAAATCGTCGTCGTCGTCGTGGTTACCGTTGTCGATCATCAACTAAGTCCTCTCGAAGAATTGGGGTTTTTTGCCTGGCCCGACCTCAACAAGCGAGGCCAACCGGCGCGAGCGTGCGTGCGGTCTTCGGAGAGGAATCGTCTATAGCGGTCGGGCGAAAAATCAAATCCTCAAAGCCCATCCAACCTCGCCGGCTTCCGCAGACGGAGCCGTCGCTTGCGAGTCTTCGCACAAGCCTGCCCCCTCGGCAAGCGCGAATCGCGCCGCCGCGGGGCAGGCTGTCAGCTGTGGTTGGTGTGGGTCAGTCTTTGGACAGCACGGTCAGGCGCACATCGGTGACGCCTTTGCGGACAAATCCGAGCCGTGCTGCGGCGGCTTTGGTGACGTCGATGATGCGGCCGCGGATGAAAGGACCGCGGTCATTTATGCGCACGACAACCGAACGGCCGTTCTTGAGATTCTCAACTTTGACCCGCGTGCCGAACGGCAGCGTACGATGCGCTGCGGTCATGGCGGTCGGGTCGCACATCTCGCCCGACGCTGTCTTGGAGGTCAGCGCGTACCACGATGCGCGACCGGTTTCTGCAAATGCGCTCGCGTTCGGCGCGAGCGCCGATGCTGCAACCAGAACCGAAACCACAAACAGTCTCGACAATAACGACATTGAAGCTCCTTCGTCCGTCGTCTTGGGAAGGCGGGGAGAAGCTCGGCAAAGGCGGCGAGATTTGGTCGCGGCAGCGGCAGAATGCGGCGATGGCGCAGCGATTCCATGCTGCAGAGCTGCCATGCGTTTTTGGGTGAGGTGGCGGTCGTGGTTAACGAAAGATGCGCTCGGCCATCTTGACCAGAAAAAAGGCCGACGCGGAAAGCGCCGGCCTAAAGGGGGAGCGTTGGAGAGAAGAGCTTATTGGCACATGTGCCGGTAGCCGTTGTAGCCGAGATAGGTGCCGGAACGGGCGTCAAAGCTCACGTAGCGCTTGGCACAATAGGCATACCATTCAGGCGTCCAGGGATGCGGACTGGCCTGATACACGACAACAGGTGGAGGTGGTGGCGGCGCCACGTAGACCGGCGCCGGCTCATAATAGTAGCGCGGGCGTGCTGTGGCGCTGCCGAAGAGCGTGCCGACGGCAAAGCCAAAGGCCCCGCCGATCAAGGCGTCGCCGGCATCGGCTGCTGCTGGAGCGGAATAAGTTGCGGCTGGAAGGGCCACAAGAGCGGCGGCGAGCGAACTGGTGATACGCATGACACTGTTCCCAAGGCGCCGCAGACCCGGCGCGCGGCATGGGCGCGGGTGGCGCCCTCTAGCGTGGGTCCATTCATGACACCTTAAACTAAACAGGTTCTTAACGTTCTCTTTGCGTCGCAGCTCAAACGGTCGGGGAAACCGGGCGCCGGCGCACCGCTTTTGATTTCGCGATGAAGCGGTTAGGGGCGGCGCCTTGCACCCATTCTCAGCCTGAGTGCTGCCGGCACGTCGTATTCGCGAAGCACCGCCTCAGTGTTTCGCAAGCCGCAAGCCTCGCGCTGCACAACGAACTGCCAGAGTGCTTCGGCGGCGTCATCGAAGAGGCGCCGCCGCCGCTCCGGTTCGAACGCCCCCGGCTCCGCTTCCGCTGTGCGCCAGGCCGACAGCTTCGCCTCGAAGGTTTTCGTCAGCCGCGCCAAATTCGCCCGCTTCTCCTCAAGTATCTCCTCATCGAGCGTCGTGACGATCGGAATGGCCCGCGCAGGAACCTTGGGCGCAAGAATGCGTGGTGGCTTCAGGCTCATGCCCCCGGTGATGCCGCGACGCGGCGCGGCACGCAAGCATGGCCGGCGGCCAAATGCCTGGGCGTCAGGGCCTAAGCAGTCGCCGGCGAGGAATCAGGTCCCCGCCAGCAGGATCGCATCGGCGATCTCGCTGGCCTTGTCGGCGAGGTTCAGGCCGATCGTGGCCAGCACACCGATGATGGCGACTGAAATCATCGCGGCGACCAGGCCGTATTCCACCGCCGAGGCGCCGGTCTCGTCGGTCGCGTATCGCATGAGGTGCTGCATGGCGAACTCCAGCTCTCAGGCCGGTTCTTGGGCCTCTGGCCGGCCATATCGCTGCCGCAGCATGATTATCGCCCGGCACCGGCCCGGAGACGACGGAAACCCTTCGTTTACCTTAGCGGCGGCGCATGACGCCTTAACCAAGCACGAAACATTTGCGCCTCCGCGCGAAACGCAATTCACCGGCCGGCGCAACATTGCCGAAACGCAGGCCCCTCATATTCGCGCCTGGGTATCGGACGCCGATCGGCACTGCCCCCCGCCACGGAAAGTCCTTAACCCAACCTCCCGTCCGCCTGAGGGCCGGCCTTAGCGCCGGCCCTCCCCCTTTTTGGGGCTGCGTTATCGCTGCCTCGCCCTTCCCGGGCCGCGCCGCTATGACGGAGCCTGGGAGACCGGAGGCGGGGTTGGGCACGACGGACGCCGTTATCATTGGGGGCGGGCATAACGGGCTGGTCGCTGCGGCCTATCTTGCCCAAGCCGGCGTAGCAGTGACCGTTCTGGAGCGCCGCCATGTGGTCGGCGGCGCGGCGGTGACGGAAGAGTTCTGGCCGGGCTTCCGCAACTCCGTCGCCGCGTACACGGTGTCGCTGCTTAATCCGCAAATCATGCGCGATCTTGAGCTCCATCGTCACGGGCTCAAAATCGTGGAGCGCAAGCTCGCCAACTTTTTGCCGCTGCCAGATGGGCGGTCGCTCAAGGTCGGTGGCAGTGAGACGAAGGCGGAAGTCGCAAAGTTCTCCGAGCGCGATGCGGAACGGCTTGACGCCTATGAGCGCATGCTCAGTGCCGCCGGTGAAGTCCTTGGCAGCCTCATGCTGGAAACGCCACCCATCGTCACGGCGGCGGGCTGGGCGGCCGCTCTGCCGGACTTGTTCAAGACCGCACGGCTGATGCGCCGCGCCGGCCGGCTTTCCATGGCGGAGCGGCGGGCGCTCGCCGATCTGGTGCTCAAATCGGCCGGCGATCTTCTGGATGCCTGGTTTGAGTCCGACCCGATCAAAGCTGTGCTCGGGTTCGATTCCATCGTCGGCTCCTATCAGAGCCCTTACGCGCCGGGCTCCGCTTATGTGCTTGCGCATCACACGCTCGGCGAGGTGAACGGCCGCCGCGGCGCATGGGGCCACGCGATCGGCGGCATGGGTGCCATCAGTGAGGCCATGGCGCGCTGCTGCGCCGAGCGCGGCGTCCGTATCCGAACGAACGCGGCTGTGCGCGAAGTGATTGTCGAAAACGACGCGGCCGCCGAGGTGGTGACGGACAATGGCGAAACGATCCGCGCACCGATCGTCGTTTCAAGTTTGAACCCCAAGCTTCTGTTCACGCGCCTATTGGATGCCGACACGCTGCCGCCGGACTTTTTGAGCCGCATGCACAATTGGCGTTGCGGCTCCGGCAGCTTCCGCATGAATGTCGCGCTGTCGGAGCTTCCCGATTTCACCTGCCTGCCGGGCCGCACGCCTGCCGACCACCACACAGCGGGCATCATCATCGCCCCGAGCCTGGCCTATATGGAACGCGCCTTTCTCGACGCAAAGCTGAACGGCTGGTCGCGCGCGCCGGTGATTGAGATGGTGATCCCGTCAACGCTCGATGACAGCCTGGCGCCGCCAGGCCGGCACGTTGCGAGCCTCTTCTGCCAGCATGTGGCGCCGGAGCTGCCGGCGGATTTTCCCGGCGGCGCGTCGTGGGACGACCACAAGGACGCCGTCGCGGATCTGATGATCGACACCGTCGATTCCTACGCGCCGAACTTCAAGGCGTCGGTGATCGGCCGACAGGTCCTTTCGCCGCTCGATCTGGAACGGGATTTCGGGCTCCTCGGCGGCGACATCTTCCACGGCCAGCTGTCGCTCGACCAGCTTTTCTCGGCGCGGCCGATGCTTGGCTATGCGGACTATCGCACGCCGATCTCCGGGCTCTATATGTGCGGCGCGGGCACGCATCCGGGCGGTGGCGTCAGCGGCGCGCCAGGGCATAATGCGGCGCGCGAGATTCTGCGTGACATGAAGCGGAAGACCAGAGCTTGAGAGGGCGCCGGTGAGCCTGAGCGCAGTTCGGCGCTTCGTCGAGCGCCTCAACTATCGTGACAAGACGCTGTCGCATCTCAATGCGCTCCTCGTCTACTACCCGTCCGGCCGGCAGTTCACCAAAGACTTCCCGCGCCTGCGCCAGACCATCCGCGCGCATCACGAATCCGGCGTGACGCCGCAAAGCGCCGCCTTGCAGATCGCGGCGGAGATCGTCGGACGCTTTTTGCAACAGCTCGACGACACGCAACGCGCCGCCGTCGCATCGGCGCTGATGGCAAGTGATCTTGCGACACTGGAGCAGCTCGCTTCGAAGCGTATGGCGCAACGCCGCGTCAAACCGGGCGACGCCGTGACTTTCGCGACGCGGCTGACCGGCGTGGCGCTCTTCATGGCGCGCCGCATGGCGGAGACAGGTGCGCTCGGGCGGGAGGATTATCGCCATCTCCTCGCAACCGTCGAACAGGCGCTGACGGTGCAGGTCGAGGATGGCGAGACGATGCCGCAGAGCCCGCTTGCGGCTGTTTTCGGGCTCGACGATTAGGTCGGATTTAACCCTCCCCATGAGGGAGGGTCGAAATCGGTGAGCCTAGCGAGCCGATTTCGGGGAGGGGTGGGCGATTGTTCTCTGCTGATCGACTCGCTCACCCCCTCCCGAAAACCGCTGCACTTACGTTTGCGGTTTTCGACCTCCCCTCAAGGGGGAGGTCAACTGGAGTTCGCCTCGTGTGGCGAATGCCCGGCACGAAAAAACGGCGGGGCGCTGGGCCCCGCCGCTCGTTCACACGAAGCGCTATCGATTACCCGCCGATGCAGGTGTCGACGTTCTCCGGCGTGCAGACGTCAAGGCCGGTATAGGTCGGGTCGGCCGGCGCATCGCCGCCCTCAGCCATCTCCTTGATGGCGTAGATGACCCGGTAGCCCATCTCGAACGGCCGCTGGCCGACCTGACCGGCAGAGAGGCCTTCCTTCATCAGGTCGATCTGCACCGGCAGCGTGTCGGCGACGACAAGGGCGAGATCACCGCTGGCGATCCGGTCCTTATGCTTCTCCGCGACGTTGCGGTAGGCGTCCGGCACGAATTGCGGGAAACCGCCGGTCGGGACGAAGGCATCGAGATCGGGATATTTGATCAGGATGTCTTCCATCTGCTGAACGGAAAGCGGGAAGTCGTCGTTGGTGTAGAGCGGGCAACCGTCGACCTCGGTCCAACCGTTCTGGCCGGTGAGGCGCTCACCCGGAGGATCGCCACGATCCACGCCGGCGAGCGTGTCGCGGATACCCTGCATGCGCTCATTGTGGTTGGCAGCGGCTGCGCCACCGGACTGGATGCAGATGGAGCCGCCATCCGGCTTGATCTGCTGGGCGAGCTTCGCCAGGTTCACGCCGATATCGTAATTGTGCGTGCCGATATAGGCGGTGCGCAGATCGGCGTGCTCGGCCAGAAGGTCGCTGTCCCACGTCAGAACAGGAATGCCGGCTTCCTTCGCACGCGGCAGAATGGAGGCCATGGCCGCGGCGTTGGACGGCGCCACGCCGATGCCGTCAACGCCCTTGGCGATCAGGTCGGCCACGATCTGCACTTGCTCGTCGCCGCCACCATGCTCGGGCGGCCCGGTGAAGAAGCATTCCACCTTGTCTTCGCCGATCTCCGCAACCGCCTTCTCACAGCCGAACTTGGCCTGATCGAAGAACGGATTGTTGAGGTTTTTCGGCACCACGGCGATGACGAGCTTGTCCATCGCGCTCGCCTGACCGGCGAAGAGTACGCCGACTGCTACGGCGCCGGCGAGAAGCACGGCGCTAGCTGATAGTTTCTTCATTCCATTTCCTCCCTTCAAAGTCAGGCGTGGCAACAAAGGTTACGCACGCCGCCGCCCGCGGATCTTCTCCAGAAGAACCGCGAGAATGATGAAGATGCCGACAAAGGCACCTTGCCAATTGGAATCGATGCCCTCCATGAGAAGGCTGTTGCGGATCACCTCAAGAAGCGCTGCGCCGACGACTGCGCCATAGGCGCTGCCCTCCCCGCCCATCAGATTGGCGCCGCCGATCACGGTGGAGGCAATGACGCGGAGCTCATAAGTGGTGCCGAGCGCGTTGATCGCCGAGCCCTGCCAGCCGACGACGAGAACCGCCGAAACCGCCGCAGTGAAGCCGGACAGCATATAGGCCTGCATCTTGACGCGGTCGACGGGAACGCCGGTCAGACGCGCCGCCTGCTCATTGCCGCCGATGGAATAGAGATGGCGGCCCCAGGTCGTGAACCTCAGCACAATGCCAACAATGACGGCGAGGATCACCAGCGCCCAGAAGATGTTGGAGAGGCCATACATCTCGCCGCCGCCTATCGCCTTGAAGCCGTCTCCGTCGGCGCCGAAATCGTAGATCATGCGGTTCTGCGACAAGACAATCGCCAGCGACCTGGCGAACGACATCATCGCCAGGGTCACCACGAATGGCGACAGCCCAACATAGGCGATCAGAACGCCGTTGATCGTCCCGACTAGAATGCCGGTGAGAAGGCCTGCCATAAGGGCGACATACCAGGCCTGACCATCCTGCAAGAGCAGGCCGCAAACTACGCCGGTCACGCCCATGATGGAGCCGACCGACAAATCGATGCCGCCGGTGATGATCACCGCGACCATGCCGATCGCCATCAAACCGATGATGGCGAAGTTACGGGTCATGTTGGCGAAGTTGGCGACGCTGCCGAAGGAATCGGGCTGCCGAACCGTCATGACGACGATAATGAGAGCCAGCGCGACCGTCACCCAGAAGGGCTGACTGGAGAGGAGCTTCTCCAGCGGCGTCTGCTCCTTGATCGACACCACGTCCTGGATGCTGACGTCACCGATATCGGGATGCGTCGTCGCACCGGATTGGGCTTCAGGCGGCATGGATCGCTCCCGTGATCAGCCCAGTGACCTCCTCAGGGCTTGAGTGCGACACCGGCTTCTCCGCCACCTTGCGGCCGCGCCTCAGCACCGCCACGCGGTCAGCGACGGTGAACACGTCGGGCATGCGGTGGCTGATCAGCACGATGGCGATCCCCTGATCCTTGAGGCGGCGGATCAGATCGAGCACCTCCGCCACCTGACGCACGGAGATCGCCGCGGTGGGCTCGTCCATGAGCACGATCTTGGCTTCCGACAGCCGCGTGCGAGCGATGGCGACAGCCTGGCGCTGGCCGCCGGACATGCGGCGTACGAGATCATGCGGCCGCGTCTCCGATTTCAGTTCACCGAACAAGGCGCCGGCCCGGTCCGACATCGTCTTCGACGCCATGAACTTGAACGGCCCGAACCGCCAGCCGATCTCGCGGCTCAAATAGACGTTGCCGGTTGCCGTCAGGTTGTCGCACAGCGCGAGGTCCTGATAGACGATCTCGATCCCCGCCTGGCGCGCGTCGAGCGGCTTATGAAAATGGACGGGCCGATCCTGCAGGACCATCTCGCCGGATGTCGGCGGAAAGTTGCCGGCGATGATCTTCACCAAGGTCGACTTGCCGGCGCCGTTGTCACCCATGAGGCCGAGAACCTCGCCGGGTTCCAGCTCCAGGTCGACATCGGTCAGGGCGCGGATGGCACCAAAGCTCTTCGATATCTTGTTTAGCTTCAGGACAGCCACTTCACCCGTTGCCCGCTTCTATCGACGTTTCCTCGACCGGCTGGCTGCTGGCCGGTTTTCATTAATATGACGATAGGGCTGTGGGTCAGGCTTGTCCAGTGAGCACCGCACAGCGCGCCTCAGCCGACCACGATGATATGAAGCGCGCGCGGCCCGTGCGCCCCGAGGATCAGGGTCTGCTCAATGTCGGCGGAGCGCGAGGGTCCGGTCACAAGATTGACGGTGCGCGGCGCCTGGCCGGCGCCGAAACGCTCGCGCAGGCGCCGCCAGACCGTTTCATAGTCGCCGGCGATGTCGTCGGCCGACAGCATGACGATATGCGCATCGGGCAGGAAGTTGATCGTTGTCGGGTTGTCCGGCCCCGACACAAGCACCAGCGTGCCGGACTCCGCGACGCCGGCGATAGCGCGGCTCAGGCCGACCGCATCGCGGCCGTCCGATGCCCCACTCAGCCGCGTGAGGTTGGGCTCGCGGTCCCATGGCAGCGCGCTGATGGCTGGATCCGCACCGGCACGGAAAGCGGCGGGGAGGTTCTGCTCGCGGAGATAGCGTGCAATTGCGGTGGGCACGTCGTCAGGCGCGGCCACGCTTTCGACGGTCGCAGAGACCGCCTCCGCCATCTCACGAAAGAGCGCCACGCGACCTTCGCGGTCGCGCTTGCCGCGTTCGGGGATCACGTTCGGCTCCGGCTTGTTCAGCCGCTCGGCAACGGCAGAGCGTCGTGCGGCCTCCTCGCCGGTCACGCCAAGGGCGTGCCTGACCTTGCGCAGCACGATCTCCCGACCGCTCATGTCTTGCGGCCTTTGCTTTTCGCCCTGGCGCGGTAGGCGTTCATAAAGGTGCGGCCCTCAGGCGCCGGCAGGTCGCGATGCGCGGTCCAGCCGCCGGCGAGCGGCAGCATGCGAAAGCGTCCACGATCCGATCCGAGATTACCGAGCGCCCGAATCATCAGGCCGGTGGCGAAGCGATAGAGCGCCGGGCGCCGGGCGAAGAACGCCCAGGCCCGTATCCCCCAGCGCTGAGGCGCCGGCGACAGACCGCGCTCAAATTCCTTGTCGCGCCAGTGCCGCATCATCTTGGGCAGCGGGATCTTCATCGGGCACACGCTCTCGCAGCGCCCGCAGAAGGTGGAGGCGTTGGGCAGGTCGTGCGTCGCCTTCAGCCCGAAGATCGCGGGATCCAGCACCTGCCCCATCGGCCCGGGATAGGTCGCGCCATACGCGTGGCCGCCGACGGCGTGATAGACCGGGCAATGGTTCATGCAGGCGCCGCAGCGAATGCAGCGCAGCATGTCCTGGAACTCCGTGCCGAGCATGGCGGTGCGTCCGTTGTCCAAAATGACAACGTGATATTCGTCCGGTCCGTCGGGATCGTCGGGCCGGCGCGGCCCGGTCGAAAGGGTCGTATAGACCGACATGTCCTGGCCGGTGGCGGAGCGAGCCAAGAGACGCAGAATGGTCGTGGCGTCCTCAAGTGTCGGCACGATCTTCTCAATCGACGCGATGACGATGTGGATGCGCGGCAATATCTGCGTCAGGTCGCCGTTGCCTTCATTGGTCACGATGATCGACGTTCCCGTCTCCGCAACGAGGAAGTTGGCGCCGGTGATGCCGACATCGGCGGCCAGGAAGCGATCGCGCAGAATGCCGCGTGCTTCTGCCAGGAGGCTTGTCGGCTCGGTGAGATCACGGTCGGCGGCAAGATGCGTGTGGACGCGGCGAAAGTCCGATTCCACCTGGTCCTGATTCACATGCACCGCCGGTGCGATGATGTGGCTTGGCACCTCGCCGCGAAGCTGGATGATGTATTCGCCGAGATCGGTCTCCACCGGCTCAATGCCGTGCGCTTCAAGGTGATTGTTGAGATCGACCTCCTCGGCGATCATCGACTTGCCCTTGGTCACCGTGCGCGCGCCGGCCTTGCGGCAGATGTCGAGAATGACATCGCGGGCGTCGGAAGCGGTCTCGGCGTAGTGCACGTGCCCGCCGGATTCGGCGACGCGCGTCTCGTAGGCTTCCAGGTAGAGGTCGAGGTGCGCGAGCGCATGGTCCTTGACGGCGCGCGCGGCCTCTCTCAGCGCTTCGAACTCCGGCAGCGCCGCGACGGATTTGGCGCGCTTCTCGATGAAGTTGGAGCGGACATGGGTGAGCGCGCGCTGGAGCTGATCGTCGTCAAGCGCGACGCGCACATTGTCCTTGAAGCGGTCGGCCGTGAGGTTCACTCGCTGACACCCTCGCCGATGGCCGGCACATCCGTCATGCCGGCCAGAACCTCCGCGACGTGTCGGCTCTTTGTCGCCCGCCCTTCACGTTTCAGCTTGCCGGCCATGTTCATCAGGCAGCCAAGGTCGCCGGCAAGCAGCGTCTCAGCACCACTGTCGGCGATGTCCGCGGTCTTGCGTTCGACGATGGCGTTGGAGAGGTCGGGATATTTGACACAGAACGTTCCGCCGAAACCGCAGCAGACATCGGCATTCTTCAGTTCCAGAAGCTGCAGCCCGTCGACTGAGCCAAGCAACTGGCGCGGCTGCGCCTGGATGCCGAGTTCCCTGAGGCCCGAGCAGGAATCGTGATAGGTGACGGTGCCGTCATGCTGCGCCGTCACCGAGGTGACGCCAAGGACGTCGGTAAGAAAGCTGACGAGCTCGAACGTGTGCGCCGCCAGGCGCTCCGCTCTCGGTCGCCATTGCGCATCGTCGGCGAGAAGCGCCGGGTAGTGCTTCTTCAGCATGCCGGCGCAGGAGCCGGACGGCGCAACCACGTAATCGTAGGGCTCAAATGCCTCAATGACGGATTTGGCGATCGCCCGCGCATCGGCACTGTCGCCGGAATTGTAGGCCGGCTGACCACAGCAGGTCTGCGACGCGGGGACGTCGATCGTGCAGCCCGCCTCCTCCAGGAGCTTGATGGCGGCAAACCCGACGCTCGGGCGAAACAGGTCGACCAGGCAGGTGACAAAGAGGCCGACATGCGGGGGCGTTAGGGTCATCAGCGATCAATCCGGGCGGCCGAAATCAGAGACACATCGACCGCCCGACGATTGGCATGCGGCCTTGCGCCGGTCAAATGCAGCGTCAAGAGCCCGTTTGAGACTGCTTGCAGCGCGCCGTGTCGACAGTCGATCAGACGGCCGCCTGCCAGGAGAAGGCCGGTCAGAGTTCTTGTTCTTTGATTTTGGAGCCAGAACCGACCATCTTGGCGTGAGCGAACGTCTGATTATCCGGCCTCGCTCCGTGAGGTCGATTTTTCGAACAGGCTCCAAGGAGAGATTCATCGCGGTGGTTGCGCAAGCGCCCAATATTGTGATGTTGGGTGCGAATTGCTGGGAACGCCATGAACGAGATGCCCAAAAACGCTGCAGCGTCCGCGCGCAGCCCGCTTGGCATGCCGGGACACCGCCTGCTGCCGCAGGTCCTGGGCGAGGTGCATGCGCGCCCGTTCCAGCTCTTGACGACGCCGCGCACCATCGTCCAGGTCGCCTTTCTCATCGAGCCGGGGACGGCAGATGCGCACATTGCCTCCATCGCGCAATTGGTGGAGGCGCGCGGCGGCACGCCGCCATCCGCCGATGCGCGCCATCTGACGATCGAATGGGGAAAGGGGCGGCTGCGCTGGGAGCGGCATACCGAATTCACAAAATGGACCTATGACGCGCCAGGCGTTGCGGATCTCCACGATCCGCTGAAGGGGCTTCCTTTCGCGGAATCGGTGGCGCCCGGGCCGGTCATCTCCGCCGCACGGATCGATCTCCTGCCGGAGGATGCGCGTGAATCGGTCCTCGCCTTCTTCGATCCGACCAGCCTTTGCTTCTCCAGCATGGAAGGCGGGCTGGCCGACGCGGCCAGCGACTTCCGGCAGGATGCCGACGGGCTCACGCGCATTGCCGTGCTCGATCGCGGGCTCGGCCCGGCACGCGCTGGCGCATTGACGCAGCGGCTCCTGGAAATTGAAGCCTATCGCACCTTGGCGCTGCTTGGACTTCCCGAAGCGCTGCGGCTCGTCCCCGTGCTGGGGCGAACGGAAGGCGAGCTGGTACGCATCACCGAGGCCATGGAGAAGGGCACGGTGGGAAGCCGCGAGCTGCTTGACGAGTTGATCGCGCTGTCAGCGTCACTGGAAGCGGAGGCGGTAGCGACATTGTCGCGCTTCGGCGCGAGCCTCGCTTACGAGAAGACGTTCCTGCAGCGGCTGGAGGTCCTCGCCGAGGAGCCGATCCCCGGTTACGAGATGTGGCAGACCTTCCTCAACCGCCGCATCGGGCCGGCGATGCGGACGTGCATGTCCGTCCAGAGCCGGCAGGAGATTCTCTCCGCGAAGCTGGCGCGCACAGCCGACCTGCTGCGGACGCGGGTCGACGTGGAGCTGGAACAGCAGAACCGCGACCTTCTGTCCTCCATGAACCGGCGCGCCAAACTGCAATTGCGGCTGCAACGGACGGTGGAAGGCCTCTCCATTGCCGCCGTCAGCTATTACGTGGTCGGCCTTGTCAGCTATCTGGCGCAAGGAGCGCAGGATGCCGGGCTTGCCGTGCGCCCGGGGCTTATCGCCGCTGGGTCGGTACCGTTCGTCGTGCTGGTTGTGGCGCTGATCGTGCGGCGAATCCGATCACGGATGGAATAGGCCGCCTCCGCCCTACTGGACCGTGCGTCGACTCAGCCAGCAAAAGGCCCTAGAGCCTTATCCATTCTGATTGAATCAGAACGGAGGCTCTACGTCTTTGCTGGAGCATGATCTTATCGGAAAACTGGTTTCCACTTTTCGGGATCATGCTCTAGTGAAAAGAGCCAGCACCGCCCCTTTATGCGCGAGGAGGACGAATGACGCTGGCCATGCCGAAACCGAAGGACGACGTGCTCGCCAAGCGCGACACGATCGTGGCCGAGCTTCGGGCCATGGTCCCCGGCGAGGGCGTGCTGTCGGCTGAGGATGCGCTGAAGCCGTTTGAGACGGACGGCCTCACGGCCTATCGGCAAATTCCTCTTGTGGTGGTGCTGCCGGAGACGGTTGAGCAGGTCAGCCGGGTCTTGCGCTACTGCCATGCCAACGGCATCCGCGTCGTGCCGCGCGGCTCCGGCACGTCGCTGTCCGGCGGAGCGCTGCCGCTTGCCGATGCGGTGCTTCTGGTGATGTCGAAGTTCAACAAGGTGCTCGACATCGACTTTGAGAACCGTGCCGCTGTGGTGCAGCCGGGCGTCACGAATCTCGGCGTGAGCAACGCCGTGGTGCATCGCGGCTTCTATTACGCGCCCGACCCGTCATCGCAGATCGCCTGCTCCATCGGCGGCAACGTGGCGGAAAATGCCGGCGGTGTGCATTGCCTGAAATACGGGCTGACCGCCAACAACGTTCTAGGCGTTGAGATGGTGCTGGTCACCGGCGAGGTGATCCGGTTGGGCGGCAAGCATCTTGATTCGGAAGCCTATGATCTGCTCGGGCTGATGACCGGCTCGGAGGGTCTGCTTGGTGTGGTGACTGAAGTCACCGTGCGGATTTTGCGAACGCCGGAAACCGCGCGCGCCATTCTCGTCGGCTTTCCGTCGAGCGAGGATGCCGGCCAATGCGTCGCTGACATCATCGCAGCGGGCATCATTCCCGGCGGCATGGAAATGATGGACAAGCCGGCCATCAACGCGGCGGAGGATTTTGTGCAAGTCGGCTATCCGCGCGATGCAGAGGCGCTGCTCATCGTAGAGATCGACGGTCCGCGGCGCGAGGTGGAGCTCTTGTTGGAGCAGGTGGAGGAGATGGCACGCGCCAACAAGGCTGAGACGATCCGCGTCTCCAAGGACGATGCGGAGCGACAGGCTTTCTGGGCCGGACGCAAGGCCGCCTTCCCGGCAGTCGGCCGGATCACGCCGGACTATTATTGCATGGATGGAACGATCCCGCGCAAGGAGATGCCGAAGGTGCTGGCGCGCATCCGCGAGCTGTCCGACACGTACGGTCTTCGCGTCGCCAATGTCTTTCATGCCGGCGACGGCAATTTGCATCCGCTCATTCTCTACGACGCCAACGAGCCTCATCAGCTTGAGAAGGCGGAGGCGTTCGGCGCCGACATCCTGCGGCTCTGCGTGGAGGTCGGCGGCGTGTTGACGGGCGAGCATGGCGTTGGCGTGGAGAAGCGCGACTTGATGCCGACGATGTTCTCCAAGGATGATCTGGCGCAGCAGGAGCGCGTCAAATGCGCCTTTGATCCAGACCACCTGCTCAACCCGGGAAAGATGTTCCCCGAGCTGCACCGTTGTGCCGAGCTCGGCCGTATGCATGTGCACAAAGGCCAGTTGCCGTTCCCCGACCTTCCTCGGTTCTGACGACGCATGGCTGTGCTGCGACCGGATTCTGCTGAGGCGGTCCTGGAGGTTGTTGCCTGGGCGGCGGGCGAAGAGAAGCCGCTGGAGGTCTACGGCCATCGCTCCAAGCGTGGCATCGGCCGGCCGCTGCAAGCGGAATACGAGCTCGATCTTTCCAGGCTCAGGGGCGTCACGCTCTATGAGCCGGAAGAGCTGGTACTCACCGCCAAGGCCGGCACGCCGATAAGCGAGATTGAATCGCTTCTTGTCGCGCACAATCAGATGCTGGCCTTTGAGCCCATGGATTTCGGACCACTCAACGGAGCGGCGCGCGGCCGCGGCACGATCGGCGGCATGCTCGGCGCCAATTCCAGCGGGCCGCGCCGCATCAAGGCCGGTGCCGCACGTGACCATATTCTCGGCGTGCATGCCGTCTCAGGTCGGGGCGAATCCTTCAAGTCCGGCGGACGCGTGGTGAAGAACGTGACCGGCTACGATCTTTCCAAGGCACTGGCCGGCTCGTGGGGCACGCTCGCCGTCGTGACGGAGATGACCGTCAAAGTGCTGCCGCGACCCAAATCGGAGACCACGCTCGTCGTCGCCGATCTCGCTGATCCGCAGGCCGTTTCCGTGCTTTGCCAGGCCATGGGCACGCCGTGGGAGGTGTCGGGCGCGGCGCATCTGCCGGAGGACGTGGTCGGCGAAGTGCCCGACGCCGCGTTCGCCTCCGGCAGCAAGGCGGCGACGCTCATCCGGCTTGAAGGCATCGCGCAATCCGTCGACTACCGCGCAGAGAAGCTGACGGCGCAGATCGGCCGTGTCGGCCAGGTGACGGTGCTGGAGAGGGATGCCTCTGTTGCCGTTTGGCGGGCGGTGAGAGACGGCGAACCGTTCGGCGCAACGGGCGATCCGGTGTGGCGCGTCAGCGTTGTGCCCAATACCGGGCCTGCTGTCATCGCCGCGATGAACGAGCGGCGCGCCTTTCGCCATTATTATGATTGGTCGGGCGGGCTTTTATGGATCGACGTGGAGGATGGCGGCGCGGACGGCTTGGCGCGCGAGCTGCGCGTCGCAATTGCGGCGGCGGGCGGCGGCCATGCGACATTGATGCGCGGCAGCCCGGCGCTGCGTGCCGCCGTGGCGCCGTTTGAGCCGCAGCCGGAGGCGCTGGCAGCTCTGTCGCAGCGGCTTAAGGCGCAGTTCGATCCGAACAACATTCTCAACCCCGGGCGGCTTCTGGCCGGGGCGTAGATGCAGACCAATTTCTCACTGGCGCAGCTTGCCGACCCGGAGATCAAGGAGGCGGATTCCATCTTCCGACGCTGTGTCCATTGCGGCTTCTGCCTCGCCACCTGCCCGACCTATCTGGAGCTCGGCAACGAGCTCGATTCGCCGCGCGGGCGCATCTATCTCATCAAGGACATGCTGGAGAACGACCGGCCGGCGTCAGCGGAGGTCACGCTGCATATCGACCGGTGCCTGTCCTGCCTCTCCTGCGTGACGACATGCCCCTCAGGCGTCGACTACATGCACCTTGTCGACCTGGCGCGCGAGCGTATCGAGAAGACCTATAGAAGGCCGTTCGGAGATCGCTTGCTGCGCGTGATCCTGGCGCGCGTGCTGCCCTATCGGCGGCGCTTTCGTGTGGCGCTGTCTTTTGCGCGCTTCGGTCGGGCGTTCGCGCCGCTGATAACCAAGATGGGGCGCTTCGGCGAAAGAATGCAGGCGATGCTCGAACTCGCACCGGAGCGTTTGCCGGCGGCGAGCAGCATCAAGCCTGGCGTGAGCGTCACGCCGGATGGCCAACGCAAAGGCCGTGTTGCGCTGCTCACCGGTTGTGCGCAATCGGTGCTCGATCCGGGCATCAACCTCGCCGCCGTGCGACTCCTCAGCCGCTTTGGCGTGGAGATCGTGTTCCCCAAAGGCGAAGGCTGCTGCGGCGCAATCGTGCACCATATGGGCCGCGCCAAACAGGCCAAGCGCTTTGCGCGCGCCAATATCGATGCGTGGATGGAAGAGATCGAAGGCGAAGGTCTCGACGCCATCCTAATCACCGCGTCGGGCTGCGGCACGACGGTCAAGGATTACTGGCACCTCCTCCAGCACGAGCCCGCCTATGCGGAGAAAGCCCAACGTATATCGGCGCTGGCGCTCGACATCACCGAATATCTGGCAAAGCTCGACCTGCCGCCCGGCGAGCGCGCGTCCGATCTCGTCGTCGCGTATCACTCCGCCTGCTCCATGCAGCATGGCCAGCGCATAACAAGCTTACCGAAATCGCTTCTGGAGCACGCCGGCTTTGAGGTGCGCGACGTGCCGGAAGGGCACATTTGCTGCGGCTCGGCGGGGACCTACAACATCCTGCAGCCGGAAATCGCCGCACGGCTGCGCGAGCGCAAAGTGCGCAACATCGAGGCGGTGGCGCCGGACGTCATTGCGACCGGGAATATCGGCTGCATCACACAGATCGCACCGGCGACGATCGTGCCCGTGCTGCACACGGTGGAGCTGCTCGACTGGGCCTATGGCGGCGAGCGGCGCGACTTTCTGCGGCGGCGCGTGGAAGCGCCGCCGTCGTGACACTTTTCGTCCTGTCGCGAGCTCTCTGCCGCCGCTTCATTGCTCCAACATTGCGCTAGCGCAACGCGAGGTTGGATGGACGTGTTTATGCAGTCCCGCTATGCACCGCGGACGGGCGCTTCTTAGGCTGAATCGGCCTTCCCCACAGCGCCGGTCAGCACAAAGAACAGAAGAGGCGGAGCGTGAGCGAATACACAAATGTCGGTAACCTCAAGGTGGCGGTGAGCCTGCTCGACTTCATCAACGAGGAGGCGCTTCCGGGCACCGGCGTCACCGCGGAGCAGTTCTGGTCGGGCCTCGACAGCGTCATCCACGACCTTACGCCGAAGAACCGAGCGCTGCTTGCCACACGCGACCGCCTGCAAGCGAAGATCGATGCCTGGCACAAAGAGCATCGCGGCCAGCCATCGGACGCGGCGGCCTATCAGGCCTTCTTGGAGGAGATCGGCTATCTGCAGCCGGAAGGGCCGGATTTTTCCATCGGCACGGAGAATGTCGACGAGGAGATCGCCACGATTGCCGGGCCGCAGCTCGTCGTTCCGGTGACCAATGCGCGTTATGCGCTGAATGCCGCCAATGCCCGCTGGGGGAGCCTCTACGACGCGCTTTACGGCACCGATGCCGTTGCGGAGGAGCCGGGCGCGGAACGCGGCGGCGGAGGCTACAATCCTGAGCGCGGCCGCAAAGTCATTGATGCGGCGCGCGGCATGCTCGACGAAGCCGCACCGCTTGACGGCGCGTCGTGGCGTGACACCACCGGCTTCCGCGTTGACGACGGTAAGCTCGTAATACTGGCGGGTGATGCAGAATCCGGCTTGCGCGACGCGTCTGGCTTTGCCGGTTACGACGGCAGCGCGGAGAGCCCGAGCGCTGTCCTTCTGAAGCGCCATGGCCTGCATCTTGAGGTGCGGATCAACCGCAAGCACCCGATCGGCAAAGACGATGCGGCCGGCATCTGCGACGTCGTCCTGGAATCAGCGCTGACGACGATCGTCGACTTTGAGGATTCCGTCGCAACGGTCGATGCCGAAGACAAGGTCGGGGCTTATCGCAACTGGCTCGGCCTCATGAACGGCGACCTGACCGCGACGTTCGAAAAAAGCGGCGAGCGCGTCGAGCGCGCGCTGAATGTCGACGGGCATTACACGGTGCCGGACGGCAGCCCGCTCACGCTGCACGGCCGCAGCCTGCTGCTTGTCAGGAATGTCGGTCATCTGATGACGATCGGCGCCGCGCTCGACAAGGACGGCAATCCGGTTCCTGAAGGCATTCTCGACGCCATGATCACATCTTTGATCGCGCTGCACGATATTGGGCCGGACGGTCGACGGCTGAACAGCCGCACCGGCTCCGTCTACATCGTGAAGCCGAAGATGCACGGCGCGGAAGAGACGGCTTTCGCCGCTGAGCTCTTCGACCGTGTGGAAGACGCGCTCGGCATGACGCGCAACACGCTCAAGATCGGCATCATGGACGAGGAGCGCCGGCTGACCGTCAATTTGAAGGAATCGATCCGCGCGGTGAAGGACCGCGTTGTCTTCATCAATACCGGCTTCCTCGACCGCACGGGCGATGAGATTCATACCTCCATGGAAGCCGGCGCCATGATCCGCAAAGCGGACATGAAGCACACTGCCTGGATCCGTGCCTATGAGGACCGCAACGTCGACATCGGGTTGTCGTGCGGCCTGCCGGGCCGCGCACAGATCGGCAAGGGCATGTGGGCGATGCCGGACCGGATGGCCGACATGTTGAAGGACAAGGTCGGCCACCCGACCGCCGGCGCCAATACGGCCTGGGTCCCCTCGCCGACCGCGGCGACGCTTCATGCGCTCCACTATCACAAAGTCGATGTGACTGCGCGACAGGCGGAGCTGAGATCGCGCGCGCTAGCGTCGCTTGACGATATCCTCACGATCCCTGTCGCCGAACGGCCGAACTGGCCGCCAGAGGACATTCAAGCGGAGCTCGATAACAACGCCCAAGGAATCCTCGGCTATGTCGTGCGCTGGGTCGATCAGGGCGTGGGCTGCTCCAAGGTGCCGGACATCAACGATGTCGGCCTGATGGAGGACCGCGCGACGCTGCGCATCTCCAGCCAGCACATCGCCAATTGGCTGCATCATGGCGTGGTCAGCGAAGATCAGGTCATGGAGACCATGAAACGCATGGCCGCCATGGTCGATGAGCAGAATGCCGGCGATCCGGCCTATCGGCCGATGGCGCCGGACTTCTCAGGGAGCGTGGCGTTCCAGGCGGCGTGCGATCTGGTGCTCAAGGGGCGCGAGCAGCCGAACGGCTACACGGAGCCCGTTCTGCACGCCCGGCGCATCGAGGCGAAGCGCAAGCAGGCCGGCGGGTAGCGCGGCGATCACGCACGACCGCCGCCTCTCATGAAAACGGCCCGCAGCGCGGGCCGTTTCTTTAAGCCAGCTCGGGCCGCGTCAGATGACGACGACCTTGGCGCCGATCGGCACCATCTCATAGAGCGCCGTCACGTTCTCGTTCAGCAGGCGGATGCAGCCGGACGACACGTTGTGGCCGATCGACCAGGGCTCGCTCGTGCCGTGGATGCGGTAGAGCGTATCCTTGCCCTTGTCGTCGTGCAGATAGAGCGCGCGGACACCGAGCGGATTGCCCTTGCCGCCGGCCATGCCTTCCTTCTGGTATTTGGCAAGCTCCGGCTGGCGCTCGACCATCTCCGCCGGCGGGAACCATTTCGGGTTCTCACGCTTGTTGGCGACAAAGACCGTGCCGGTCCAGCCAAAGCCCTCGCGCCCGACGCCGACACCCATCCTGAGCGCCTTGCCGTCCTCCATCACGAGATAGAGGAACTTGTTGCCGGTATCGATGATGATCGTGCCCACCTCTTCGGTGGTGTCATAGGCGACCACCTGGCGATCAAACTTCGGATCGGGCTTGCTCCGACGCACCGATGCGGGGACGCGCGCGACAGAGGTCGCAGCCGGTGCGCTCGTTGCAGGCGCGTTTGTCGCCTCAGAAGCAGCAGGCGCCAGGCCGGCATCACGACGGACCTTGTCGGGATCATAGGTGATGTAGCTGCGGGTCGCCGGATCGTAGATCGTCATCGGCGCCGCGCTTGCGGCAAACGCCGTCAGCGACAAGACACAGGTGATCGCCAATGTGGCGGCCGCGTGAAGCACCCTCATTCCAGCCCTCCAAATCGTCTCTGCCGACAAGTCGACGCAATGAATACCCAAACGCGCCGTTTGTCGCCAGAGTCGGTGGGCCTGTCGGCCGCCCGGCGTGGCATCCGCGCATCACGATCTCCGGGCGACGGACACGCGGCCTGCGGCACGGCGTGAGGCCACGAAAAAGCCCGGCTCGCCTGGACGGCGGGCCGGGCCTGCTGTGACCTCGCGTGCGGGTCTAGAAGACCACAACCGGCGTACCGATCTTGACCTGATTGTAGAGCTCAATCACGTCTTCGTTACGCATGCGGATACAGCCGGACGACACGGCATGGCCGATGGTCCACGGCTCGTTGGAGCCATGGATGCGGAACAGCGTGTCGCGCCCGCCGTCGAACAGATAGAGCGCGCGCGCACCGAGCGGATTGTTGGGGCCGCCCGGCATGGAAACGGGCAGATAAGGCTGCCGCTTGCGCATCTCCGCCGGCGGCGTCCAAGTCGGCCATTCCGCCTTGCGGGCGATGCGGACGCGGCCCGTCCAGCCGAATCCTTCGCGGCCAACGCCCACGCCGTAGCGCTGCGCCTTGCCGTTCTCCAGCACACGGTAGAGGTAGCGATTACGCGTATCGATCACGATCGTGCCCGGCCGTTCGCCGGTGGGGTCGTCAACCATCCTCGGCAGATAGGCGCGGCTGATCTGGCGGGTACGCACGCGCGTCGTCGTCCTCTGGCGCGCGCTGGGTGTGACCTGGCGGTTACGCGGCGCGGTGGCGGCGTCGCGCCCGCGGAAGAGGCGGAAGATGCCCGTGGGCTCGGTCGTGTGCGGGTCGATCGGTGCTGCGTTGGCGCGGCCTGCAAGCTGCAGCCATTGCTGGTCGATCATGGGATCGCCGCTTGTTTGTGCGCGCGGCGCCGCTGTCGCGGCAGAGAGCATGGCTGTGAAGAGAAGAGCAATTGCGATGAGGAAACGCTGCATGACGTACTCGCTACTGACCGTCGGGACGCCTGAGGACCGATAGAGGCGAATGTCTGCGGTTTGGTGAATGGGGAGTGTTGCGCACATCGGTGCGGCGCGCAATCTCTCGTTATGCCTAAAGAATGGTTGCCGGCTCAGCGCAGCCGCGCGCGTGTCTCGGCCGCCACCGCCGGCAGGGCACGGAGCGCCTCCTCCTTGCTCATGCCCGGGCGAATGAGCGGGTGATAGAGCATGTTGAGGATGTGGCGGTCGAAATTGGTGAACGTGGCGTGGCGTGAGCGGTCGTTGAACACGCTCTGCTTCAAGCTGGGGTCATCATTGACGGGACCAAGCCCCTGCAGCACCTCTTCCACCATGCAGCGGCGGAAAAGGAAATCGCCTTCGTCGGCCACAATCGCGGCGTCAGCGCGAGTGATGGTGCCGCGCGAGGAGACGATGCGCACAAGGCATTTGCCCGGCGCGTAGGCGGAGCCTGAGCGGCCATAGACCTCGCGCGAAACGACGCGTCTGTAATCGGCGCGATTGAGGACGAATATACGGAAGTTTGCCGCCGCAGGATCGACGACCACGGAGGTGCGTACACCGTCGATGAGGCCAGGCAGCTTGCGCACGAAAGCGGCGACCTCGTCGCCGCGGCGGGTGGAGGAGCGGTCGTCGACATAGACTCTCACCGGCCGAGTGAACTTCTTCACCATCGCCGTTTGCGGGTTCCAGTTGGAATGCTCGCTGCCGAAGACCGTGCGCATGAAGCCGTTGATCAGTTCGGCATCCGTGAAGGCCCGGCCAGGCGAGATGGTCAGGCAGAAGAAAAGCGCAACCAGAATGCTCGTCGACGCAAGGCGCATGGCTCAATCGCCGCTGTCAGTTGTGTGGCACGGCGGAAGCCGTTTTAACGGCGATCAGCGCAAGCGCAAAACCAGGAAGGAACGAATATGGCTCCTCCCGATGGCCTGAAGAAAGGCGCGGACGGCAAGCGCCGCTGCTGGTGGCCGGGCGAAGACGAACTCTACCTCCGCTACCACGATGAGGAATGGGGGCGGCCCGTCGGCGATGACAATCGTCTGTTTGAGAAACTCTGCCTGGAGGGCTTCCAGGCGGGACTTTCCTGGCTGACCATCCTGCGCAAGCGAGAGAACTTCCGTGCCGCCTTCGCCGATTTCGACATTGAGACGGTCGCCCGGTTCGGCGCGCGGGACATCAAGCGTTGTCTCGGCGATGCCGGCATCGTGCGCCATCGCGGCAAGATTGAATCGGTGATCAACAACGCGCAGCGGGCGATGGCGCTGATTGAAGAGGAAGGCTCGCTGGCCGCCTTTCTATGGCGCTTTGAACCGAAGCCCAAGACGCGGCCCAAGCGGCTCGATCACGCAACGCTGATGACGATGGCCAAGACGCCTGAATCGACCGCGCTCTCCAAAGAACTGAAAGCGCGCGGCTGGTCCTTTGTCGGTCCGACCACGGTCTATGCGTTCATGCAGGCGATGGGCATGGTGAACGACCACCTCTCCGGCTGCATGTGCCGCTCCGCGGTCGAGGCGGAGCGTCGCGCCTTCACGCGACCGGGATAACGGCCGGGTTGACCGGTGCGCGCCGATAGAGGCAGGGTCGGCGCCAGAAATGACGGGCTGGACGAAACACGTACCAGAACAGGCATCGCCTCCATGTCGTCGTTGAGCGGATGGAAGATCACGCCCGCCAGGCAGCCCAGGCCGGCCGATTACGACTTCGACCTTGAGCGGGCGCTTGCTTCCGCCGTCGGCCTTCGCACAATCGTGCCGGAAGAAGCGTTCACCGCACAGACGCTCGGCACGGAGCGCGGCGGTAGCGGCATTGTGATCCGCGACAATGTCGTCCTGACCATCGGCTATTTGATTACCGAGGCGGAGGAAATCTGGATCAGCCTCGACGATGGCCGCGTGGTGGCCGGACATCCTCTCGCCTACGACCAGGTGACGGGGTTTGGGCTGGTGCAGGCTTTGGGGCAGCTTGACCTGCCGTCTCTGCCGCTTGGTGATTCAGGCGCGGCGGAGCCGGGAACCCGTGTCGTGATGGCAGCGGCGGGCGGGCGTGAGCACGCGCTTGCGGCGCGCATCGTCGCCAAACAGGAATTCGCCGGCTATTGGGAATACGTGCTCGACGAGGCGATCTTCATCGCGCCGGCGCATCCATTCTGGGGCGGCGCCGGCTTGATCAGCACGGCCGGCGACCTCATCGGAATCGGCTCTTTGCAAGTGGAGCAGCGCACGGCGAGCGGCGAGAACGGCCAGCTCAACATGGTCGTGCCCATCGACATCGTGAAGCCGATCCTCGAAGACCTCTTGACCACGGGTCGCGCAGACCGACCGCCGAAACCTTGGCTCGGCCTCTTCGCCACGGACTTGGAAAGCAAGGTCTTTGTGGTCGGCGTCTATAGCGACGCCCCGTCCGACCAAGCCGGCCTCAAGCCGGGCGACCAGATCGTGTCCGTCGGCGGCGAGGAGGTTTCTGGGCTCGCCGACTTCTTCCGCAAGGCGTGGTCGACGGGACCGGTAGGAAGCGACGTGCCACTCCACATTCAGCGTGACGGAGAGGCATTCGACGTTACGATTAAATCAAGCGCGCGCGAGGAATTCCTGCTTAAGCCGCGCATGCACTCATAAGCACCGTCTCAGAGCAACAACGCATCCGGGGGGAAGCGATGCCGGATTTTCCGATCGTCGACAGCCACATCCATCTCGTCGATCCGAAACGTCTGTCCTACGGCTGGACGGCGGATGCGCCGTCCCTCAATCGCCAGGTCCTGCCGAGCGACCTCTTCGCTGCTGCAGCGCCGGTTGAGATTGAGGCGTTCGTATTCGTCGAGGTCGATGTTGATACGCCGCTGCACCTTGATGAAGCGGCGTGGATATCGGAGCTGGCGGAATCGGAGCCGCGGCTGAAAGCCATGACCGCGTCGCTGCCGCTTGAGCAGGGTGAAGCGATCGCGCCCGACCTGGAAAAGCTCTTACAGCACAAAACGTTCCGCGCGGTGCGGCGGCTCATTCAAAGCCAGCCTGATCCGGAATTCTGCATCCAGCCGGACTTCGTCGCCGGCGTGAGGCTCCTGGCAGCGCAGGACATCGCGTTTGAGATCTGCATCTACCACCACCAGTTCGCCAACGCCATCAAGCTGGCGCAGCAATGCCCGGAGGTGCGTTTCGTGCTCGACCACATCGCCAAGCCGGCGATCAAGAACGGGCTGCTGGATCCGTGGCGCCAGCACATGAAGGAGATGGCCGCGCTGCCCAATGTCTGGTGCAAGATTTCCGGCGTCGCCACGGAAGCCGATCACAAGAACTGGACGCGCGACCAACTCAAGCCCTACATCGTGCACGCCATCGAGAGCTTTGACTTTGACCGCGTCATGTTCGGCGGCGACTGGCATGTGGCAGAGCTCGCCATTGCCTATCCGGATTGGGTGGCGCTGGTCGATTGGGTCGTGGAGGGCGCGAGCGCGGAGGAGAAGCAAAAACTCTTTCGCGACAACGCCACGCGCTTCTATCGCATGGATGGCTGATTGGGCCTCAGCCGCGCGGGCAGCCTAGGGTTAAGGGCGGGTCAGCCCATTCGGGGTAGATGCGCTGAGCGCCGAAATCGTTGTCGATGGGAATCCGGCCCTCCGCACGCCCTGCACTGGCCGGCAGATGTTCGGACCTCAGCACACCCGCTTGAGCCATCGCGGCAACGTAATTGTCGACCTCCCGGTCGTCCTGTGACCATCCCGGCGCATTCTCGATTCCCGACACGCCGGCGCGCCGGGCACTGCCGACGGCGTTTATGTAGAACCACGTCGCCGCGTGGGCGAACTCGCGAAGCGTGTCCTGTGTGCAATTGTCTTTGAGCCGCTCGAAAGCCGCGCGAACCGAACTCCGATACGTCTTGCCGCGATCAAAGTCCGGGTTGATGTCGGAGAAGCTCGGCACCTCGGAGCTGACCGGCAGCGGCTCGTACCGCACGGTCGATATGGACCAGAATTGCTGCGCGATAAGGATCACCCCGACGAGGATCACGATACGCAGCGGCCATCCGATCTCGCTCATCATCCTATCCCTTTGCGCTCAACGGCTCACAGCGAACAACGTCGATGGGCTTGCCGTCGGTGTCGCGTATCAGTCCGTCTCGTTCCCGAACAGACCCGGCGTCCTTGAACATCCGGCGGAAGGCGCGCGACGGGATGTCTTCGTTTCTGATCACATTCCGCGCGGCCGCGTCGGAGAACTGAAGGATGATGTCGTAGCCATTTGCGGGAACGTTCATGGGTTCGCTTCGCCGGTCGGCACGCTTGGCGCGCTCCACGAGTTCCACGAAGGCAACGGCATAAGCCTTTCGAGCCGCCTCCGAGCAGCTCTCGTTCAGGGCGGCAAACGACGCCTGATAGGCGTCATAATAATCCGCCACGCTGTGCGTTGTCGGGCGAAGCCGCTCGGGGCGTTCGCCAAGCTCCGCCACGATGGCGTCCTTGGCCGATTCCAAGATCGCCGCCTCTTCCGCCGAAGGCGCTGCGCGAAACATGACAAGATAGGTCGCGCCGAACGCGGCGCCGAAGAGCAGCACTGCAGCAATAAGCGTTTTCATTGGACGCCCCTGAGACAGGCCACCAGCTAAGGCGTCATTACTTAAGAACCGGAAAACGCGTGCGGTATCCGAAGGATGAATCTGCGGCGCACAGATTGCCCTCAATCCACCTCGCGCACCTGCCCTGCGGCAAAGACCGGCTTCAGGAAATCCGGCCGCTTGAGGCCGGCTTTCACCTTGGCCTCAAGTTCGGACTCTGCTGCGCGGACGGCGGCGAGCGCTTCGATTGTGCGCTCTGCCAGCCTCAGCGGCACGACAACGACACCATCTTCGTCGGCGACCACGATGTCGCCAGCCTCCACAGCAATGCCTCCGATCACGACGGGCAGGCCGACGCTACCCGGCCCGGTCTTGGCCGGCGAGTTCGGCGTCACGCCGGCTGCAAAGCAGGGCAGACCGACACCGCGGATGCCGGCGGTGTCG
Organism: Afifellaceae bacterium; assembly: GCA_028281235.1. Taxonomy (GTDB): domain Bacteria; phylum Pseudomonadota; class Alphaproteobacteria; order Rhizobiales; family Afifellaceae; genus DASWJZ01. The sequence goes on from JANQKG010000059.1 coordinate 49,213, forward strand.
CGTACCAGCCCGTCGGTGACGAAGCCGGCGATGCCGCAATTCTTCATCATGCCGATCAGAAGATCGCCAAGGACCGCCGTGGCGCTGAAGCCATCGGTGGCGCACATGACGACATCGCCGGGCTTGGCGACCTCCAGCGTGCCGAACAGAGCCAGCACATCGCCTGGCCCCGGGTCGCACGTGATGGCCGTACCGACAAAGCTGGTCTCCTTGCCGATCGGCTTGATTGTGTGATGGAGCGCGCCGCGGCCGCCCATGGAATCGACCAGGTGGCCGGTCTGAGCGTCGGCGAAGGCGGCGAGCTGCGCCGCGCTCGGCCGCGGAAAATTGCGGCGCAGCGTCAGGATCGGCGGGTCTTCGATCATGACGAGGGTTTTACCGAGGATTTTGGCATTGGGCGCTCGGAGAAGAGCACCCCGCCTTTCATCTTGTGCGCCTTCGGCGCTTCGACGAGCTGCACGGTGACGACCTCCGCCTTCACATCCAGGTTCTGCACCACCGCCTCGGTGATGTCCTTCATCAGCGCGCGCTTCTTCTCCGGCGTGCGGCCTTCGGCGAGATAGACGATGACTTCAGGCATGAGGCTCCTCCCAGCAGTGGCATAAGAGCCAAGCGCGGCGGCAATGGCAATCTTATTGATCGCCGGCCCAGCCGCGCCGCTTCAATCGCTGCTCCAGCCCCCGTACCATCAGCGACAGCGACAGCGTCATGACCAGATAGAGGAAGGCGACGACGTTGTAAGTCTCAAAGAAGAGGAAGGTCGAAGCGGAATAGACCTTGCCGAGCTGGGTGATATCCTGCACGCCGAGCGCGGAGACCAGCGCAGAATCCTTGATCATGGCGACGAAATCGTTGCCGAGCGGCGGCAGCACGGTGCGCACCGCTTGCGGCAGGATGACAAGACGATAGGTCTGGCCACGCTTCAGGCCGAGCGAGCGGGCGGCCTCTATGTGCCCCTTGGGCACCGCCTCGATCCCGGCGCGGAAGATTTCGGCGAGATAGGCGGAATAGCTGATCGTCAGCGCCACGATGGCGCGCCAGGTGAGATCGAAGTCGCGCACCGTCAGCGCAGGCAGAAAGCCGGCATCGATCGCCCAGGCGAACACCCAGTTCCACGCGACGACAAGCTGTGGCGCGCCGACAAAGGCGACATAGAAGAGCAGCACCAGAACCGGAATGCCGCGCACGATCTCCACATAGAAGGTCGCGATTTCGCGCACGATGCGCGACGGCGACAGCCGGCCGAGCGCCACGATAAGACCAAGGGCGGCAGCGAGCGCAAAAGCCACGATGGTGACCCAGAGCGTCACCACGACGCCGTGTCGCAGGGCGGCGAAGATGATCCGGTAATCGCTGTCGGCGACGATCAGCCAGGCAAAGAGCACCGCCAGGAGCAAAGCGGCGATCAGCCAATAGGGAATCTCGCGGCGGGGACGGCGCGGCGGAGCGGCGTCATCTGCTCGGTCGGTCATGGGCTTGACGCGCAGATGCGGTCCGGCAGGGCCCGTTCCTCTCCCCGCCGGGGAGAGGTCGGCCTGGCGCAGCCCCACGGGCGAAGACAGGCCGGGTGAGGGGGATGCGTTGGTGTCTGCCCCCTCACCTGACGCATGCCTGACGGCCTGCGTCGTCCTCTCCCCATTGGGGAGAGGAGCGCGCCGTGCCACATAGACTAGCGCTCGGACAAGGTGCTGCCGTTATTGCCCAGCCCGATATTCGAAGAACCATTTCTGGTTCAGCGCCTCCAGCGTCCCGTCGGCACGCATCTCGGCGAGCGCTGCATTGACGGGACCGACGAGGTCGGAGCCCGGCGTGAAGATGAAGCCGAACTCCTCGGTGCCAAGCGGATCGCCAACGATCTTGAAGGCGCCGGGCGAGGCGCCGATATAGCCGGCCGCGCTGGTCTTATCCATCAGCACCAGGTCGACGTCGCCGGTCTTCAGCGCCTGCACCGATGCCCCGAAGGTCTCAAAGAGCTTGATGCGCGGATTGGCCTCGTCGCCGTCGAGCACATTGTAGACGGCGGTGTAGAAGTTGGTGGTGCCGGCCTGGGCGCCGACCAGGAAACTCTCGTCAGCGGCGAATGTCTCCGCGTTTGTGAACCGCTCCTCGTCGGCGCGCACAAGCATGAATTGCTCCGACACCATGTAGGGATCGGAGAAATCCACCTGCTCTTTGCGCTCGTCAGTGATGGTAATGCCGTCCATGCCGACATCGAACTGGCCTTCGCGCACGGCCTGGATCATCGTGTCCCAGCTCGACAGATGCCAATCGAGATCGATGTTCAACCGCTTGGCGATCTCGTCGAAGGCGTCGTACTCCCAGCCGATCCCCTCGCCTGTCGCCGGGTCGGCGAAGTTGAGCGGCACGTAGGCGTTCTCCGTCACCGCCTTAACGGAGCGGCCGCCGAGATCGGGAAGCTCGGCGAAGGCAAGAGCTGCGGAGAGGACAAGAGCGGCGGCGGCAATCAGGGTCCGGATCATGATGACGGCTCCGACAAGCGTTTCTTGTCTCTGATAGTAGCGGCCGCGGCGCGGTTTGGGGAGAGCAGGCATAGGCATCGACCGCCGCCTCGCCTGCTCTATAGAAGCTTCCCCTGCCCTTCGGGAGGCTTTTTGCGCGGCAGTGAGCGCCGCGACTTGGGCCGTCCAGGACCTGAAACCGTGGCGCCGAAGTCGCCGCGCGCCACGCGGATCATCAGCGGATCGCCGGTTCTGACCTGATCGGCATCGCGCACGGCGTCACCGGCGGGGCCGACAACCAGCGCATAGCCGCGATCGAGCACCGCTTCATAGGAATAAGAGCGCATCAGCCGCGCGCTCTGCTCAAAGCGCTGGCGCTGGCGCTCCAGGTAGCGGACGACGCCTGCGATGTCGTGGCGCGGTGCCAGCGCATCGAAGGTGCGGCGCGCGTGGCGAACCATCGCGACATTGGCCTGCCGGGCGCGGCCGGCCATGCCGGCGAGACGCTCGCGGCGCAGCGCGAAGCTCCGTGTCAGGAGTGGCGGTGTCAGGCGTACGCCGTAAGCCTGATAGGCCGTGCGTTTCTTCGCAACCTCGCCCACCAGCGAGCGGCCCAGCCGGCCGCCGACATCGTCGAGCTTCTGCCGGCGCAGCGCCAGCAATTCGTCAAGCGACGGCAATGCGCGCGCAAGAGCTGCGAAGTCGCGGCGGCGCCCTTCCATCAAGCGGTGCTGCGCCAGTGCATGGCGGCTCGCCAGGTCGCGCGTCTGCGCGACTAGCTCCAGCCGCACCGGGACGGCCATCTCCGCCGCGCCGGTCGGCGTCGGCGCGCGAAGATCGGCGGCGTGGTCGATCAGCGTCCAGTCCGTCTCGTGGCCGACGGCGGAGATGACCGGAATGTCGCTGGCCGCCACGGCGCGCACGGCGATCTCCTCGTTGAAGGCCCACAAATCTTCGATCGAGCCACCGCCGCGCGCGACGATGAGAAGATCGGGGCGCGATAAGGCTCCACCTTCAGCGATGGCGTTGAAGCCGCGCATTGCGGCGGCCACTTCCTCCGCCGCGCCCTCGCCCTGCACGCGGACCGGCCACACCAGAACGCGGCTTGGAAAGCGGTCGCGCAGCCGATGCAGGATGTCGCGGATGACAGCGCCGGTCGGCGACGTGACGACGCCGATGACGCGCGGGAGATAGGGGAGCGGCCGCTTGCGCGCCGGATCGAAGAGGCCCTCGGCGGCGAGCTTCTTGCGGCGCTCCTCTAGAAGCGCCATCAGCGCGCCGGCGCCGGCCGGCTCCAGATGGTCGACGACGATCTGGTAGCGTGACCGGCTGGGATAGGTGGTGAGCCGCCCGGTCGCCACCATCTCCAGCCCTTCCTCCGGTTTGAAGCGGAGACGCTGCACCGTTGAGCGCCACACAACGGCGTCGAGCGCGGCGCGCTCGTCCTTCAGCGTGAAGTAGCAATGGCCGGAGGCGGCGGCGCCGCGAAAGCCGGATATCTCACCGCGCACGCGCACATGCTCGTAATTCTCCTCCACCGTGCGCTTCAGCGCGGCGGAGAGCTCCGAGACGGTGTATTCCGCGACGTTGGAGGGGGAGGCGGGCTGATTCATGGCTCGGCTACCGACCCGCCGGCGTATGCTCGGCGCCGGCAGACGTGAGAGGCATATCGAGCACGATGTCGGTATACACCACCCGCGGCGCCTGCGTGCGGCCCTGCCCCTTCTCAAACCGGACAAGCCCGTAGCGTTCCATAGTGCGCAATGTCCGCGACAGGTTTGAGGGCGCCCGCCCGGTCTTCTCGGCCAATTCGCTCAGCGAGCCCGGTCTGGTCTCCGCGATGAGCGCAAGCAATGCCCGATTCCGGTCGGAGAGTACCTTGGCGAAGCTCTCGATAGAGGTGAACCAGACCTTGGGCTCTCCAGGAGACGGCTTGAGCTCGCCTCTGGCAATGGCCATGCTGCGCGCCTTGAACGCGTCATAAGATGCAATCCCCACCTTGAGCTTCGTCATGGCAGAACGCCTTTCTCTCTCAAGACCGCATCAACCTGTTCCCAAAAATCGGCAAGCAAGCTTGCGGCATCTTCATAATCATACGGGCGAACAGTCCTAAGCCGATGGCGGTGATCATGAGCCCGCCGTCGACGGGCGCCCGGTCCACGCCCGTGGCTAACCGGATGGGCGTTGTCGAAACCAACAAGACGCTCGCCTGCTCCATCGTGAAGCGTCAGGCTGTAACTCAGGCCATGTGGCCGCTCCGGGCTGGGCACCACGCGCCGCACGACAAACCTAACGTAGTAGCTTCCCTGCGAATCAACGAAAAACGTCACGCCATTCGGCGCCAATAGTGCATCCAGCCCCAGATCTCGTTCGACGGCCATAATATATACTATCAGACGGTGATAACAATGGGAATGCGCGCTGCGCGCCGCTTGTCGTCCCATACAGAACCGAACAGCTTGACGCGGCTTCGGCTGCTCTTCAAGCGAAAGCCATGACCTACGATTTTCGCGCGAAGCGGCTCTTTGTGGAGGCGGACCTTGCCGCGGGCGCGGAGATCGCGGCGAACCGCGACCAGGCCAATTACCTCCTCAATGTGCTGCGGCTGAAGGCAGGCGCCGCCATCCTCCTCTTCAACGGGCGCGACGGCGAATGGCGCGCGTCGATTGCGAACGCCGGCAAGAAGCGTTGCGTGCTTCGCGCTGAGGAACAGGTGCGGGGGCAGACGCCGCTCAACGATCTCCACTATCTCTTCGCGCCGCTGAAGCATGCGCGGCTCGACTACATGGTGCAGAAGGCCGTGGAAATGGGCGTCGGGCGGCTGTCGCCGGTCATCACGGCATTCACGCAGACAAGCCGCGTCAACACGAAGCGCATGCGGGCCAATGCGATAGAGGCCGCCGAGCAATGCGGCGTGCTTGCGACCCCGCCGGTCGACACGCCACGCAGGCTCGCCGAGGTGCTGGCGAACTGGGACGCGAACCGGAGGCTCATCTTCTGCGACGAAGCGGCGCCAACGGCGAGCCCGGCGGAGATTTTGGGACAGCTTCCACGCGGCCCGGCGGCGCTTCTGATCGGCCCGGAGGGCGGGTTCTCCGACGATGAGCGCGACGATCTCCTGGCGCGTCCCTCCGTCACCGCCCTGTCCCTTGGCCCGCGCATCCTGCGCGCCGACACGGCCGCAATCGCCGCGCTGGCGCTCGTCCAGTCATTCATCGGCGATTGGCGATAAAAGCCTTTGACGCGCCGCAGCGCAGGACTATGGTCCGGGCCGTCTTCAAGAGCCTTATCCATTCTGACCCAAATCAGAATGGGGGCTCATCTTTTCGCTGGAGCATGATCTTGTCCGAAAATCGGTTCCCACTTTTCGGGATCATGAGTCTTTGCCGGAGCATGATCTTGTCCGAAAACCGGTTCCCACTTTTCGGGATCATGAGTCTTTGCCGGAGCATGATCTTGTCCGAAAACCGGTTCCCACTTTTCGGGATCATGCTCTAAGGAGCGCGCATGGCCCGCGACACCGCCGATACGACGCCGATTGAAGATACACGCGAGCTGACCGCTCTTCTGGAGGCGGGCTGCAAGCCGCGCGAGGATTGGCGCATCGGCACCGAGCACGAAAAGATCGGCTTCTACAAGGACGGCCACAGCCCGGTGCCCTATGACGGGCCGCGCGGTATTCGCGCGCTGTTGGAGGGCATGCGGGCGCTCCTCGGCTGGGAGCCGATCCACGACGGCGACAACATTATCGGGCTCTCCGACCCGATCGGCGGCGGGGCGATCTCGCTGGAGCCGGGCGGGCAGTTCGAACTCTCCGGCGCACCGCTGCAATCGCTGCATCAGACGTGCCGCGAGGTGCATGCGCATCTGGCGCAGGTGCGCGAGGTCGCCGACCCGCTCGGCATCGGCTTCCTCGGCATCGGTATGAGCCCAAAGTGGAAGCTCGCCGACACGCCGATGATGCCCAAGCAGCGCTATGCGATCATGGCGGCCTATATGCCGAAGGTCGGCTCGCTCGGCCTCGACATGATGTTCCGCACCTCTACGATCCAGGTGAACCTCGATTTCTCCAGCGAAGCCGACATGCGCGACAAGATGCGTGTGGGCCTGGCGCTGCAGCCGATCGCCACGGCGCTCTTCGCCAATTCGCCGTTCACAGAGAATCGGCCGAACGGCTTCATGTCCTATCGTGCGGAGGTCTGGCGCGATGTCGATCCCGACCGCACCGGGATGCTGCCCATCGCCTTCTATGACGGCTTCGGCTTTGAGGATTATGTCGATTGGGTGCTCGATGCGCCGATGTATTTCGTCGTCCGCGACGGACGCTATTGCGACATGACGCGCCACACCTTTCGGCAGTTCATGGCGGGTGAGGCGCCTGACGACCTGCCCGACCGGACGCCGACCATGGGCGACTGGCAGAACCATCTCTCCACGCTCTTCCCGGAGGTTCGGCTCAAGAGCTTTCTGGAGATGCGCGGCGCCGACGGCGGCCCGTGGCGGCGCATCTGCGCGCTGCCGGCACTGTGGGTGGGGCTCCTCTACGACCAGACCTCGCTGGAGGCAGCGAAGGAGCTGATCGGCACGTGGACGGAAGAGGAGCGGCAGGCGCTGCGCGACGCCGTGCCGAAATCGGCGCTTGCCACGCCGTTCCGCAACCGCACCGTCCTCGACATCGCCAAGGAGATGGTCGGGCTGTCGCGCGACGGCTTGAAGCGGCGCGCCGTGGCCGGCAATGGCTCAGACGACGAGGCCGCTTATCTCGGTCCGCTGGAGGAGACGCTGGCGCTCGGCTTCACGCCGGCGGAGAACCTCTTGCGACAGTACCAGACACGCTGGGGCCGCTCTGTGGAGCCGCTTTTTGAGGAGCAGCTTTATTAGGTGCGAAGCGGGTCCAGCGACCGCCAGGCTACTGCGCGACTGGTACAGCCCCCCACCTCCCTTGCGGGGAGGTGTGGTGCGGAGGACCGCACGTCCCACTTCGCCGCGCATTAGAGCGTTTTCGCTTAAGGTTGAATCGCTCCAACGCTCTATCTCTTTGTTGGAGCAAGATCTTATCCGAAAAGTGGTGTCCACTTTTCGGGATCGTGCTCTAGCACGACGGCAAGGTAGGGCACGGCCCCCTCCTCTCCCCTCCGGGGAGAGGGTGGTTTGGAGCAAAGCGACAAACCGGGTGAGGGGGAAGGCCGCAGCGTTGGCCCCCTCACCCGGCCGCTGGCGCGGCCGACCTCTCCCCAAAGGGGAGAGGAACGCCGTGCCAAGCGGTGCGAACCTACTCCGAAAGCACGCGCGTTGGCGGGATGGTGATGGTCACGACCGTTCCCTCGCCTTGCGCGCTCTTGATCGACATGGTCGCGCGATTGGCTTCCACCAGCGCCTGAGTGAGCGGCAGGCCAAGGCCGGCGCCCTCGCCGAGGCTGGCCGTGGAGAGCTGTCGGAACGGCTCCAGCGCGCGCAGGAGCTCGTCCTCGCTCATGCCCTCACCCGTGTCGCGCACGCGAAGCACTGCCTCGCCGGTCTCCGACAAGGACGTAGAGGCGATCACCTGGCCGCCGGGATCGGTATGTCTGACAGAGTTGGACAACAGGTTCAGCACGATCTGCCGCATGGTGCGCTCATCGGCAACGATGGCCGGCACCTCGCGTGACAGGCTTGAGCGCAGAACGACGTGCGAGCGGTTGGCCTGCGGCTGCATCAGGCCGATGCACTCGCGCACCAGATCGTTAAGCGGCACGGCGGCGAAATTCAGGTCGAGCCGTCCGGCCTCGATCTTGGAAATATCGAGCAGATCGTTGACCAGGCTCACCACATGCTCACCGGAGGTGCGGATGTCGCGCAGATATTCGCGGTAGCGCTCGTGATCGACCGGCCCAAACCGCTCCTCAATCATCACTTCGGCAAAACCGATAATGGCGTTGAGCGGCGTGCGGATCTCGTGGCTCACCCGCGCCAGGAATTCCGATTTCTGTTTGGAGGCTTCCTCGGCGACGCGTTTGGCTTCCGTCAGCTCAGATTCGATGCGCTTCCAATGCGTAATGTCGCGAAGCACAGCGCAGAAGCGCCCGTCTTCCTCGCTTGAGACGCGTCCCATGGTCAAAAAGAGTGAGATGGAGCCCGCTCCGGCGCGCGCGGCAACCTCGCGCCCCTCATTGAACAGGCTGGCGACGCCGCTGCCCTTCAGCCCCGACAAATAGTCGAGCACCGGCTCGCGGCTCTCCTCAGTCATGAGATCGACGAAGCGACGGCCCTCCATTTCCTTCGCCTCAAGACCAAACAAAGCCTCGGCGCTGGCATTGACGCTCTCGATCATCCCATCGGCGCGGAGGATGACGACGCCGTCCGTCGCCGTGTCGAGGATGGCGGTCATTTCCCGAACCCGGCGCTCCACATCCGCGAAGTCGGCTTCGCGGGCGGTTGGTTCAGGCACCGTCTGTTTCAGCGCCGGTGCGGCCGCATGCGTCTCTTCATGCATGGGCGCGCGCTCTTCCTTGCGGGGGAGACGCGCAACAAGAGGCGGCGCGGGCGGCTCCGGCATTTGCGGCGGTGGAGCCGAATCAAGCGCGTCGGATTCAGACGGACGCGTTTCGCTCTGATCTTCGCTGTGGCCCTCCCCCTGCGATGGCGCAACGACGCGGCTGCGCAGCGCCTCGGCGATCTCTTCGAACGCGGAACGCTCCTGCGGTGAAAGCCGCGCGCTGTCCGCCATGTGCTCCAGGTCGGCGCGTATGGGAACGACATTGGCGTCGCCGGAATCGGCGGCTTCCTCGTAAGGCGGCCGTTGCGCCGGCGGCGGCATCTCGTCAGTCGCACCGAAGCGGGTCTCAAACGTCGCCGGCATCAGCGCCTCGGACGGACGCAGAATGCCAAAGCCGCGATAGCCCTGGAAGGAGTGGTCGGCGCCGAAGACGGGCAGCGCCGTCAGCTCGACCGGGACCCGCACATTGGAGCCCTCAACCGGCCACCACGCGGTCAATCCGCTCCATGTGTCGTGCTGCGCCAGCGCCAGCGTGATGCGGCCCTCCGGGTCGAGCCGCAGACGCGCCGCAGCGTCCGGCCAACGCTCACCGACGATCTCCGCGTTGCGGCCGACCACCTGCGCCAGGCCGGGCGAGACAAACAAATAGCGGTCGTCCGCATCGGTCTGCCACAGAAAGCGCACTGGCTTGCGTGACAGCGCATACGGCACGCGCCCGGCGGAGACGACACGCTCTTCCGGTTTGTGAGGCGGCGCGCTCTGCGGTTCGCTTTGAGGTTCCGCGGGCTTTTCGGCGTGCGGGGCGCGTGCGGCCCTCTGGGGCTCGGCGGGCGATGATGTCCCCGGATTGCGCTTCGCTCCATCCGGGCTACGCGCATCATCGTGCTCGGCCAGCGTTGAGGCGGTGTGCTGTGGCTTGGGCGGTTCATCGCGGCGGGCCGCTTCGATCGCCACGGGCTCGGGCGGATGCTCGTTCGGTCGTTCCGGCGCTGCCGTGGCTACGGGAACGCCAAGGTCGACGAAACCGAGCCGCAGAGCGCGGTCCGCGTGGTTGAACGCGGCGTATAGCGTCGCATAGGTCCGAGCTTCGGCGATCCCCGGTGCGCTTTCGGCAAGCACGCCTTCGTGCTCGTCGAGGATGATCGCTCCGGTGGCCGCATCGGCGAAAAACCCCGCAAGCCCAGCGAGCAGCGGCGTTTTCCCGTTCTCCTCCAGAGCTGACACCAGAAGCCCACGCATGTCGCCCGCCCGCACATAGTCGCAGCGGCAGACCGCGGGCTGCGCAAGGAGATCATCGGTGAGGCGCAGCCTGGCCAGCGTGCCTGAAGGCGACAGCGTACGCCCCAGTGCACTGAGCGAGCGGCGGAGCGGATGACGCTCATCCCAGCGGCGGCGCGCCAGCTCAGCGAAGCTGGCGGCTCCCAGACGCGCCCCGCCAGCGGGATTGGCCCAAAGGATGCGACTGCCGTCGGACGCCCATATCCACGCCGGGACGGCCGACATGAGGCGCGCGCCCGCCTCCGGCAGGGCGCTTAAAGCCAGAGCCGTGTCCCGGCCGCTTGTCATCAAATCGCCCCGTCCCTCACGCGCTTCGCTTGGTTAATGAAGTGTTATGGCCAGACGACGAGCCGGACCAGCCCCATCCGCCTCCGATCTACGGCAATTGCGGCATTAGGTTAATTCGCCGGCCAATTGTGCGATGCAAAATTTATGTTGCACTGCACAATGACAGATGCTATATCAGGGCAACATCAAGGTGATGTGAGATGGAGACAAGAATGGCCAACGCACCCAAGGCTCGCGCCAGCAAGGCCGCCGATAATGGCGCCAACGTCATCGACACGGCGGCGGATTTCGCCAAAGAGGCGATGGATGCAGCCCTCGCCTACCCCAAATTCGAGGTTCCTGAGATGGTTCGTTCATTCGCCGAGCAGGGTCTGGCTCAGACGCGCGAGGCCTATGCCCGCGTGAAGAGTGCGGCCGAAGAGGCCACCGACATGCTTGAAGGCAGCATGGAGACCAACCGCAAGGCCGTCCACGACGCCCAGTTCAAGGCGCTCGAAATGGCCAAGGCCAACACCGACGCCACGTTCGACCTGATGCGGCAAATGCTCACGGTCACCAGCGCGTCCGACGCCTTTCAGCTGCAGACCGCCTTTGCACGCGAGCGCTTTGAGGCGTTCGTGGGCTATTCCAAGGATATGCAGGACATGATGAGCAAGGCGGGCACCGAAGCCGGCAAGCCGGTCAAGGAGATGCTCGACAAGTCGTTTGGCAAGATGAGCTGACGACGACAGCACGCATCATCGACGCCGGCAGATCTGCCGGACCGTTATCCAATCGAGCCTCGCCGGAAACGGCGGGGCTCGATCTGCTGAGGCTAAAGCTCAAATCCGTGCGCCGATAACCTGACGCCCAGGTCCTTTGCGAACGGATTGATGATTTCAATTGCGGCGAAGATCGCGCCGTCGTTCATGTCTTCGGAGACAAGAGCCGTGACCGCAGCTTTGCTGACGGTCGCCACAAGCAAGGCGTCCCAGAAGGCGAGGCGCTCCTCGCTCCACCAATCGAGTGCAAGATCGAACGCTGCCGGAGACGCGGTGACGAGGGCGAACACCGTTGCCCAGTCCCGGGCGGCGGAAGCTGCTTCCTGCCGTGTCAGCACGTTCTTGCGCACGACTGCAGATGAGAATTCGCCGAGCGATTGGAGAGGCACGGCGCCGAGGCCCCTATCCATCGCCGCCTCTAGAAGGTCCGCGCACCTTTGCTGCTTGGACGCGTCCTGCCCATCAACGGCGTAGAAAAGCACATTCGTATCAAACGCAACGCGCGGCGCCTGATCCGGCATCGTCTATCGATCGCGATCATGCAGGGTTTCGCGGGCGCCCTTGAACGTCCAGCCGTCCTCCGACTTTCGGCCGCTTGCCATCAAGGCCCGCAGTCGCCCCATCGCGGCCTTTTGTCGGGCCGCTTTGGCGGCCTCTGAGTCTTCGACCGGCGTGATCTGCGCCACGGCCTTGCTGTTCTTCGTGACGACGAAGCGAGCGCCCTGCTCCACACGCGCAATGAGCTTGGAGAAGCCTTGGTTGGCCTCGCGTACGCCTATCTGCCGGTAACCGTCCTTCTGTCTGCGCGCTCGCATCGGCAAGCCTCGTATCGAGATGTAGCACATAGGTAGCACAGCAGGCGCGGCCGTTCAAGAAAGCGGCATTTGATGTCACGCTGACGCACTTGCGTTTCCCTGCCGTGCCTATAAGGAATCGAGGCGTCGGAGCGGGCTGAGTTAGTGCCATGTACAAGACCGAGACCAAGGGAATCAGCGTCAGCGTCGAGCCGCGTTACCTGGAAGATCGCTCCGACCCGTCGGAGCCGCTGTTCTTCTGGGCCTACACCATCGAAATCGCCAACGGCACTGAAGCGCCCGTCCAGATTCTGGCGCGCCACTGGATCATCACGGACCAGAACGGGCGGCGTGAGGACGTGCGCGGGCTGGGCGTCGTCGGCGAGCAGCCGCTGATCGAGCCCGGCGAGTCTTTCACCTATACGAGCGGCTGCCCATTGCCGACGCCGTCGGGGATCATGGCAGGCAGCTATGAGGCGATCGGCGGTGACGGCAAGGTGTTCTCCGTCGACATCCCGGCTTTCTCGCTCGATCTGCCGAACGCCGCTCGCGTGTTGAACTGATCGGCTTTGCGGCCCGTTACGCGCTCGCGCTGCGAACCTCGTCGGGATCGAAATCGTAGCGTGCTCCGCAGAATTCGCAGCGCACCTCGATCTGACCGTTGATTGTCGCGTCCTCAAACTCGTCCGGCTGCATTTCCTGCAGCACATCGGCGATCCGCTTGCGCGAGCACGAGCAATTCTCCTCAAGCGCCATGGGCTCAAACACGCGCACGCCGCGCTCATGGAAGAGCCGGTAGAGCAGCCGCTCCGCCACGATGGACGGATCAGTGAGCTCGTGATCCTCCACCGTGTCGATCAACGCCTGCGCCTCCACCCAGGCATCGTCGTCCTCAAGCTCCTCGGCCAGAAGCTCCACGCCTTCAGGAACGTCGCCGGCCGGCAGGTCGCGATGGCGGATGCGCTCACCCGCCTCCGGCAGGAACTGACCGATGATGCCGCCCGCCCGCCAGGTCTGCCGCGCAGCACCTGAAGTGTCGCGGTCGAACATCTCCGCGACCGCCAGGCGGATGCGCGTCGGTATCTGTTCCGATTGGCGGAAGTAGGTATGGGCGGCCGCTTCAAGCGTCTCGTCCTCAAACGGCACGTATCCCTGATAGCGCTGTTGCGCCTTGCCTTGCTCGACGGTCATGGCGAGCGTGCCGGAGCCGAGGAGCAGGCTTGAATCGACCGGGCCGTCGGCAGCGGCGGCCTCAACCGCTTCGGCGTCGAAGGTGGCGGTCGCGCGGATCTGTCCGGGCGTGCGCACGTCGACGACGACCAAAGACACGGGGCCGTCAGTCTGGGCTTGCAGGATGAAGCGGCCGGTGTCTTTCAGCGACGTGGCCAGCAGCGACGCGAGCACGGCGGCTTCGGCGACCAGGCGCTTCACCGGGCCGGGAAAATCATGGCGCTGCAGGATCGTGTCGATGGAGGGGCCGAGCGTGACCACGCGGCCGCGCACGTCCAGCCCCTCGACCTGAAACGGCAAGGCGCGGTCGTCGCTTGCAAACGCATCGGAAAGGACGGCCTCCGGCCGCTCCATAGCCATCACTTTGCTCCGAGACACCAGGCAAGAATGCCCTTTTGGGCGTGCAGACGATTTTCCGCCTCGTCGAACACGACCGATCGCGGTCCGTCGATCACATCGGCGGTCACCTCCTCGCCGCGATGGGCGGGGAGGCAGTGCATGAATATGGTGTCCGGCCGGGCTTTTTCCATAAGCGCGGCATTGACCTGATAGCGCTTCAGGAGATTGTGCCGGCGCTCCGCCTCGTCGTCGCCCATGGAGACCCAGGAATCGGTGACCACGCAATCGGCGTCGGCGACCGCCTCCTCCGGGTCGCTCAAGAAGCGGACGGATGCGCCATTCTCTCGCGCCCAGTCGCGAAGCGGCGTGCCGTCGGTGAGTTCCGGCGGTGAGGCGATGTCCAGCTGAAAGCCGAAGCGCGCCGATGCGTGGACAAGCGACGCCAGCACGTTGTTGACGTCGCCCGACCAGGCGAGCTTCTTGCCGGCCACGGGCCCGCAATGCTCCTCGAAGGTGAGGATATCGGCCATCGCCTGGCACGGATGCGAACGGTAGG
>JANQKG010000062.1 GCA_028281235.1 Afifellaceae bacterium
CGCGAATCACACCCTTGCGTCCGGAAAAAGATTGACGGAATCTACATTTGAGCCAAAGGGAGGGGCGCGAGGTTGGCCTGGATGAAAGATCCGTTCCGCAGCGAAAGCCGCGGTAAATGGCGTCAGCGCCTGTTGGCGCTCGACGGGCTGATCGATTCATCCCTTCACGACACCGGCCGCGACCTCGCCGAATATTGGGAGCGCTTCTCCAATTTCATGCGCCGCTTCCATGTGGAGGGCGTGTGGCGCGGCTTCACGGAGGCGGCTTCCGAAGGCGCAACGCTAAGCGTTGCCGGAGCGCTGGTCATGCTGGCGCTCGCTGTCCCCGCCTTTGACGAGATCGGCAGCGACTGGCGCACCCAGACGGATTATTCGGTCACCTTCCTTGACCGCTACGGCAACGTCATTGGCAGACGCGGCGTTCTGCAGGACGATACGGTCGAGCTTGAGGATCTGCCCGACCACCTGGTCAAGGCGGTGCTGGCGACGGAGGACCGCCGCTTCTTTACCCATTTCGGCATCGACGTCATGGGTACGTTCCGCGCCTTGCTTGAGAACGCTCGCGCTGGCGGCGTCGTGCAGGGCGGTTCCTCAATCACCCAGCAGCTCGCCAAAAACCTGTTCCTCTCAAACGAGCGCACACTGCAGCGTAAGATCAAAGAGGCCTACCTGGCGCTTTGGCTGGAGGCCAATCTGTCCAAGCGCGAGATTCTAAAGCTCTATCTCGATCGCGCTTACATGGGCGGCGGCACGACGGGCGTAAGCGCTGCGTCGGAGTTCTACTTCGGCAAGAAGGTGACCGACATCAATCTTGCTGAATCGGCGTTGCTTGCCGGCCTCTTCAAGGCGCCGGCGCGTTATGCTCCGCACATCAACCTCCCCGCCGCCCGCGCCCGCGCCAATGAAGTGCTCTCCAACATGGTGGAGGCCGGCTTCATGACCGAGGGCCAGGTCGTCGGCGCCCGCCGCAACCCTGCCGGCGCTGTGGAGCGCAGCCAGATCGCCAGCGCCGACTACTTCCTCGACTGGGCGTTCGAGCAGGTGAAACGGCGCGTCGACGGGTCCGAGAAGGTGCTGATCGCCCGCACGACGCTCGACATGCGTATGCAAAAAGCCGCGGAGGCGGCCCTTGAATCCACCCTTCGGGAATCCGGCGAGTCCTTCAACGTCCGACAAGGCGCGCTCGTCTCCATGGAGCCCGACGGCACGATCCGCGCTATGGTGGGCGGCCGCGACTACGGCACGTCGACCTTCAACCGCGCCGTCAACGCCAAGCGCCAGCCGGGCTCGTCCTTTAAGCCCTACGTCTACGCCGTAGCTCTGGAGACCGGCCGCTACGAACCCGACACGATCGTCCTCGACGCCCCGGTGTCGATCGGCAATTGGTCGCCGCAGAATTACGGCCGCTCCTTCAAGGGCCGGCTGTCGCTCCGAAATGCGCTGAGGCAATCACTCAACACGGTGGCCGTTCGCCTGTCGATCAAGACCGGGCGTCAGCCGATCGCCGACCTCGCGCATGCCATGGGGATCATGTCGCCGATCCGCGTAACGCGCTCGCTGGCGCTTGGCAGCTCCGAGCTGACCGTGCTCGACCAGGCGACGGGGTACTCGTCAATCGCCAATGGCGGCTTCCGCGTTGAGCCGCGCGGCATCATCGAGATCCGCAATTCCGGCGGCGTCGCCATCTACGACACCAACGCCAATCCGCAACCGCGCCAGCGCGTGCTGAAAGAGACGACGGTCGCCGGCATGGTCGACATGCTGCACAATGTTGCGGAAGCCGGCACCGGACGGCGTGCGCGCCTCCCCGGCATTCAGGTCGCCGGCAAGACCGGCACGACCAACGCCTATCGCGACGCGTGGTTCGTCGGCTTCACCGGCAACTACACGACCGCCGTTTGGCTCGGCAACGACAATTACGAACCGACTAGGCGCCTGACCGGCGGCAATCTGCCGGCAATGACGTGGGCGAAGTTCATGCGCGTGGCGATGGCTTACGAGATTCCGAAGCCGCTACCTGGATTGCCGCCGCCCGACACGACCGGCGAAGCGCTCGTCGCCGAAGCGGGCGATGCAGACTTGCTTGATCCCGGCGCGTCCGGCCGCCTTGCGCCTCAGACCTCGTCTGCGCTCGGCCGACTGGAAGAACGCTTCCGCGAAGCCAACGGCGACCCACTCCAGCGCCAGGCCGCACTTGAGCCCCGCGGCGAGGCGGCAGCGCAATAATCTTGCGTTCAGCCGTCTCTCTGCTTGTCGCCACAGCCGCAGCGCTGACGCTGGGGCTGTGGACGGCTTGGCTGACCGTCCGCTCGCCCACGCCGATTGACGCCATCGCACTCGGCGCCTGGCAGGCCTGGCCGAACGCCGGGACAGCCGATGCCGATCCTTATTCGCGGGCGCGGCTGGCGCGCGTCGGTGAGATACCGCTCGGCTCCGGCGAAGGCCTCATGCTTCTCGCCCAGGACGACGATTCCGGCGCGCCGCTCTCCGCCGCCTGCGACTACCGGATTGCGGGGCAGACACCGCCGGCTCGCCTGTGGACGGTGGCGCTGGAGGACCTCAACGGCCAGTTCGTGGAGGGCCCCAGCGGCGTCGCGGCACTGGGCAGCCAAAATCTGCTGCGTTCCGCCGACGGGTCCTTCGAGATCACGCTGTCGCCCAAACCGCAGACCGGCAACTGGATATCCACGGATGGCGCCGGCCGTTTCCGTGTCGTGATCCGCCTCTACGATACGTCGGCGCGCACCGGCACCGCGCTCACGACCTTGTTCATGCCGAGCATCATCCGCGACCGCTGCACATGATCAGCCTGACCCTTTTGAAGCATTGGCAGCCGCGCCTGTCGCTCAGCACCATTGCGACGCTGGTGATCGGAACGGCCTTGCTGGCAGGCGCCATCCACATCGTGGTCATCCTGGCGGTGCCTTACTTGGCAAAAGCGGATGGCTGGTCACGTGTTGCGCCCCATGCCGGCGAAAACCAATTCGCCGAGCTGCCGGCCGGCGGATCGACCGCCGACGGCGTGCCCGGCCTCGATCCGCTTTTCGTCAACGGTGCCTGCCGGCTCAATCTTGGGGACGCGCCGGCTGGCATCACAGTCGACGCCCGCGACCGCTTCTGGTCGGTGGCGCTTTACAATCCACAGGGCACGATCGTCTTCAGCCTGAACGACCGCACGGCCGCGCAAGGGCGTCTCGACATGATTGTCGTGAACAGCGAGCAGAACCAGAGGCTGCGCGATAACCCGACGGTCGAGCTTGAGCTGACGATTGTCGTTGAAAGCCCCGGCGACGAGTTGATCGCGATCCTGCGGCTTTATGCTCCCACCGCCGCGACGCGCGCCGATGCGCAGCGCATCCTCGCCCAATCGGAATGCCTGCCCGCGCCGTCGGTGATACCGGCGCCCGAGTCAGGCTGAGTCAGGCGGATAGAGCGTCCTTGCTCGCCCCGCGACGCGGACGGCTTTTCGCGTCGGATTGCGGGGCGCCCTCATGATACTCCACCCGAATGCCCGGAAAGATGACCACGTCCCCGCCGGTCACCGGCGCTTTCCGTTTTCGGCTCGCCCCATCGATCGCAAACGGCAATATCTTAGCCATCTTGCTACTCTCTCATTCCAGCCCAATGCGATCTGGCCGCATTGTGGTTAACGCGAAGTGAACCCGCGCTGGTCCGGATCGGGCGCAAGCTCAATGAATGCGCGGCCTTGCTTGTCCTCAATGTCGATCAGCCACAAATCGGGATCGAAACGCATCTCCTGTTCGACGCGCGCTTGCACGGCGTCCTGCGGTGCTGCCGCAACGACAAGCGAGAACAGGCGGTCCGCCGGTCGTTCTTCGTCGAACACGCTTTGCGCAGCCGGCCCATAGAGATCGAATGCCCCGTCGCGGCGGTCGACGAGGATGAACACCGCACCCGCTTCGTCGGCTCCCCGCCGGGCGATGGACACATAGGCGCCGGCCTGCTCCGCACGGCGTCTGAGTGCGGCGACCCAGAAATCCGTACGAAGGCGACGCTGCATCTAGTGTCCCGAATCTGAAGTTCGCATGATTGTTCAGCCCGCTCCGAACGAACTTCAGATTCGATAGGGACACTAGACAACTTATTGAAGCTCGTGTGGTTTTAGGGTTTGAAGTTCCTATGATGAGCCCGCTGGAATAATGATAGGAACTTCAAACCCACC
>JANQKG010000050.1 GCA_028281235.1 Afifellaceae bacterium
CGTTTTCGCGTAAGGTTGAATCGCTCCAACGCTCTATCTCTTTGTTGGAGCAAGATCTTATCCGAAAAGTGGTGTCCACTTTTCGGGATCGTGCTCTAATTGTTCCGCATCAGCACCCGGGTGGCGATCAGCACCAGGATGAAGCTCGCGGCCATGATGATCGCACTCAGCGCATAGATCAGAGACACCTGCGAGCTATGCGCGGCCGACGCTGTCCAGATGTAGTAAGGCAGGGTGGTGATGCCGCCGCGCGTATAGATGGTGCGCGGCAATTCGTTGAAGGAGAGCAGGAACGAGAAGAATACCGAGGCAACGATGCCGGGTCGCAGCAGCGGCAGTTCGATGTCGAGGAATGTGCGGAACGCCCCGGCGCCGAGATCGCGCGCAGCCTCAACCAGCCGGTGATCGAAGCGGACGGCGACGATCAGAATGCAAAGCAGCGCGAAGGGCAGCGCCCACACGAAATGCACCAGCACAACCGACCAAAGGCCGGTGCGGATGTCGAGGAGCCCGCGATAGAAGAAGAGCACGGCCACGCCGACCAGAATGCCCGGCATCACCAATACGGAGAGGTAGGCGGCCAAAAGGCCGGCGCGGCGCTTCAAAAGCGGGATCAACCGTCCGATGACGACGGCCGTCACCGTCGCCAGCGCCGATACGATGAGGCCGACGCCGACGCTGGTGACAAGCGGTTCAACCCAGCGCGCATTGTCGCCTTCAAACAGCGAGGCGTACCATTCCATCGTCATCGGCCAGGGGATGCCGGAGAGAGGACGCGTGCTGAACGACAGAAGTGCGAGCCCGGCGATCGGCGCGTAGAGAAGCACGAGCGCAAATGCGCCGGCGGCGACCGCGATCGTCGCCGTCGTCCGGCTGAACACGCCTGCGGGGTTGATCATGCCTTCATGCTCTCGAAGGGATTGGTCGCGCTGCTGCGCAAACGCGCGAACGCCAGAACGATGATGATGGCGATCACCAGGAACGCGCCGAGCATGGCAGAGCCGAGTGCTGCGGCGCCGGGATAGTTCATGGCGCGCACGAGGTCGTCGAATGTCTCCGCCATCAGCGAGACCCGGCCACCGCCCAGAAGCGTGGTGGCGACGTTGTCGCCGAGCATCGGTATGGCGGTGAAGATTACGCCCGCGACGATGCCCGGCACCGAAAGCGGCAGGACGACATCCCTGAGGGCCTGCAGCGGCGTTGCGCCAAGGTCGCGGGCGGCCTTGATGAGCTCGTCGTCGATCAGCGAGATCGATATGAAGATCGGCCAGACCATGGACGGGAAGTACGGGCCGATCAATCCGAGGTGGACGGCAAATTCTGTGAAGAGCAGCCAGTCCATCGGTGCGTCGGTGACGCCGCTTCCCATCAGCATGCTGTTGATGAGGCCTTCGCGGCCGAGGATGGGGCGCCAGACGATGGTGCGCGCGGCCGGGCTTAGGAAGAACGGCACGACCAGGAGCACCAGCAGGATCGACTTGGTCCAGCCTTCGCGAATGCCCTTGGCGAGCCACAAAGCGAAGGGGAAGGCAAGCGCGAGTTCAATCAGCGTCACCAAGCCGACGACGCGCAGCGACCGAAGGATCGTCTCGATCCGATAGTCGACGAAAACGGAAGCGTAGGCGCTGAACGAGAAGGTCCACAGGAAGCTCAGACCCCGCCCTTGGAGGAAGGAGATCAGCACCAGGGACAGGATCGGCAGGAGCACGCCGATCGCCCAAAGCGTGGTCAGTACAGCCACGCTTGCCCGTTCAACGGAGATCGATGCGCCGCCGGCGCGGGATTTCTGCGCGTGCGTTGCCGACAAGCTCGTTGTCCTCAAGGTCTTGCCGCAGCGCACCGAATAGGCGCCGGCTCGTCAAGGGGCCCCGGCCAAGAGGCCGGGGCCAGTGGGGCGCCGGGGCGGGAGGAAATTGCCCCGACGCCCCTTGTTCCTAGGCGTTGCGGAAGCGCGCCATCTCCGCGTCATGCGCGGCGAGATCGTCCGGTGCGCCGCCGATCCAGTAGTTCGGGTTTGAGAACTTGGTGTCGACCTTGACGATGTTGGCCTCCACCTGGGCGATCTTGTCCTCCGGCCAGCCTGCTCCATTGGCGTATTCGAGGCCGAGGTCGACGCGCGAGCCCGTATAACCGCGGAAGATCGCAAGCTCCGCCGCATACGACCCGCCGAGGAACCAATCCATCGCCTTGTAGATCTCGTCGACGTTGTCGCGCTCCGCCGCCTGCACCGGCATGAACGTGGCGTGCATCCAGTTGATGTGGAAGTCGCTACAGGTGGCGTATTCGATGTCGAGCCCCTTGGACCGGGCTTCCTTCACCGCCGGCTCCCAGCAGCGCTGCACCAGCACTTCGCCGTTGACGAAATTGGCGACCTGCTCGTCATAGGTCTTCCACAGCGTGCGGAACTGGCCGGCCTGCTTGCGCTCGATCAGGAAATCGGTCGCAGTCTTCACTTCCGCGGCGGTCATGTTGGCTGGGTCGGCGATGTCGGCGAGCCCGCGATGCTTCAGATACATGCCGCCGATCATCAGCGCGATGAAGTCGCCGTCGAGGGCGGTCTGGCCCAGCGTCTCCTCGCTGTTCAGCAGGAGGTCCCAGTCGAGCGCCTCCGGCGGGCGCGGCAGACCGAGCTTTTCGGGGAAATAACCGAAGCTGTCGGCGTTGTAGTAAAGCGGGATGCTCCAGTCCTTGTCGCCGCCCTGATAGAGCACCGGGCTCCGCTTCACGGTGTCGGCGATGCCGGCATAGTTGGTGAGCTTGCTGGTATCGAGTTCGGCGACCGCGCCTTGCTCGACGAGGTTCTTCTGAACGCCGGCCAGCGTGTTGATCAGGTCGAAGCGCTCACCGGCTTCGTTGACCAGGATTTCGTTGTAGAGCGCGCCAACATCATCGACGTGGAACGGCGTGAACTCCATTTTGAGGCCGGTCTCGGCCTCAAACAGGCTCCAATCCTCCAGCGCAACGGTCGGCCCACCCATCATCCGGATGGTCCCGGTTTCCGCCTTGGCTCGTCCTATCAGGCTCGGCGCTGCAAGCACTGCAGCGCCCGCCGTCAAGCCCTTCATTACTGTCCGGCGGGAAACGCTCCCGCTTCCGGTCTTCGCTTTGGCCATGTCTCTGCTCCCTGTTTTTGCTCTGATGCCGGATTGGTCAGGCGGCATCGTCCTGCTCAAGCCCCACGACGCAGTCGACCACGCGGAAACGGACACTGCCTCCCGCGAGCGCCGCGGTTTCGGTATCCCAGCGGCGCACGATCAACTCGCCGACGGGGCTCTCGGCGGAGATGTCGTGGTACTTTCCCTTGTAGATCGCGGCCCCGGCCTGGGCCGGGATGGCGTTCTCGTCCTCGCCGGCCACATCGCCGAAGCGCATGCGCTCAGCCCGGATAGCGGCGAATGCGCGCGCGCCGGGCTGCGCATTATCAGCTCCGCCGACGGGCCGGCCGCGAATTTCGGTTTCGCCGACGCGGATCGTGACCCGGTCGTGCTCAACGGCAATGACGGTGCCCTGCAACACGTTCTCCACGCCCATGAAGCGCGCGGCAAAACGCGTGATGGGGCTTTCAAACAGCGATTCTGGATCGGCGATCTGCTCGATCGCGCCTTCGCGCATCAGGACGATGCGATCGCTCATGGTGATCGCCTCCTCCTGGCTGTGTGTGACCAGGATGAAGGTGCCGCCTGTCTTCCGGCGGATTTCGATCAACTCGACCTGCATGTCGAGGCGCAGGCGCTCATCGAGTGCGCCGAGCGGCTCGTCGAGCAGGAGCACGTCCGGCTCCGTCGCCAGCGAGCGCGCCAGCGCCACGCGCTGCTTTTCGCCGCCGGAGAGCTGATGGATGCGGCGGTCATGCTTGTCGTCCAGGCGCACCAGCGTCAGCGCTGCCTCCGCGCGCTTGCGGCGCTCCTCACGCGGGACCTTCCGGATCTTCAGCCCGTAGGCGACGTTCTCGCCCACGCTCATGTGGGGAAAGAGCGCGTAGTTCTGGAAGACGGTAGAGACGTTGCGCAGGTTGGGTGGCAAGCCGACGATGTCGGCGCCGTGCAGCATCATGCGGGCAACGGATCGGGGATGCTCCAGACCGGCGATCACGCGCAGAAGCGTCGACTTGCCCGAGCCGGAGGGGCCGAGGATGGTGAGGAATTCGCCACGCGGAACGGTGAGGGAGACGTCGTTCAGCGCCGGCGTGCCGGCATAGTCATGGGAGGCGTGCGCGATGTCGAGGATCGGAGCGTCGTCGGTCGAAGGGGGTGTCGCGGCTGGCGACGGGATCGGGTGAGATGCGCCCATGGCCTCGTTCAGCAATCCGCCTGATCCCTCTTCGATTTCCCTCGTCGGCGCTTAGTTTATCGTTAAATTTGATGCCGATATTAGGCGGTGCCCGGACCATGTCAAGGTTCAGGCGTGCGAGATTCAACAGAAGCGGCGTGAAGTCGCGGGCGGGCCTTGCGGATGTGCCTAAGAGCCTGTCTGAAAAATCAACCTCACGCTGCGAGGCCGGATGATCAGATGTTCGCGCGCGCCAACTTCGTCGGTCCCGGCTCCAAAAATCAAAGAACAAGAGCCCGGGGCCGGTCTTTTGTTGGCAGGCCGTCCGGTCAGCTGTCGACACGGTCGGCGGCCGGAATCTCAAACGGGCTCTAAGTGGGGCGGACCGTCTCGCCAGGAGCGACTTCAACGGGAAGCGCGCGGCGCGCCTCCTCAAAGCGGCCGGTCTCCACACGGGAGAGAAGGCCGTGGGCGACGGCTTCGCCGAGCGCGTAGGCCGGTGAGGAGACGCTGGAGATCAGCGGCTTAGAAAAGCGCCGGAAGGGAAAGGCGTTGAAGCCGGTCACCATCAGGTCTTCAGGCACGGCAATGCCGCGATCGGCTGCTGCGTGGATGGCGGCGATGCCGATCTGGTCGTTGCCGCCGATCACAGCATCAGGCACGCCGTTCCTGTCAAACCATGCGAGGACGGCGTCGATGATCTCGGTGAAGTCGTTCTCGTTGCACCTGACGGTCGCCACCTTTGCCCCGCCGGCAGATGCCGCAGCGCGCACGCCCGCCTCGCGCCGTTCGATCGCCGGCCAGTCGGTGTCCGTTGCAGCAAACAGGAGACGGCGCGCGCCGGCGGCGATCAGCCCCTCGGCGATGATCCGTCCGCCGGCCTCGTCATCCTGGATGAAGCAGCACGAATCCGGCAGGTCGGCCACGTCGTCCTGGATGACGGCGAGCGGATGGTGGAGGCGCAACAACAATCCGTAGATCGATTCTCGGAGCGCGCGTGGGCCGGAAGCGAACACAGCGAGCGCGTCGACATTGGCGACCCGGGTGACAGTCGTGCGCAACGCGTCAAGGTCGGGCACGCCATTGACCATCAGCCCGTAACCGGCCTTGGCCAATTCGTTGCTCATGCCGGCGGCGATCTCGGTGGCATAGGGGTCGTCGAGAAAACGGCGGTCGGGGCGCACGATGGTGAGGCCGATGGAATATTCGCGCTGCATGCGCAGGCTTCTGCCGGAGCGCTGCGGGCGGTAGCCGAGCTCGTCGATGGTGGCGTGGATGCGCGCGCGTGTCTCCTCCGAGACCCGCGCAGTCCTCTGGTTGATGACGTTGGAGACAGTCATCATGGAGACGCCGGCCCGCTCGGCAACGTCGCGCAGCGTTGGCGGACGTCGTCGCCTCTCGGCCAACCGACCTGATTTGGTGGGCGACATCGGTGATTTCCGAGCCTTTTCTGCCATGCTCTGCGCGGGCGGAATCAGCCCTCTGCGATCTGCGCCTTGCGTAGCAATGCGGTGCGCTCCGTGTCGAGTTGCAGCGCATCATCGAGGCAGACGGCGTAGACCGCCTCGGCCCGTCTTCGGCTCACCCAGCCTTCGCGAACATCGTGGGCAACGCGTTCGGGATCGCGCTCCGACGGCTGCCCGTAGCCGCCGCCTCCGCAACTGATCGACACCATTGCCTCCTCGGGCCCGATCACCACCTCCGCGCATCCCGGCACCGGCTCCAGCGCGCCTTCGGCGGTCTTGCGGAACTGCGATGACGGGCCGCCGGCGAGACCGCCGCGGGCGCCGGACGCGGGATTGTGGTTGCCGTCACTGACATAGGCGACGGTCACCTCGCAGCCGAGCGGCGAGAACTCCGAATAGGCGCCGAGCGCGCCGCGCAGCCGCCCCGCGCCCTCCGTGTCGGGCATCAGCCGCCGGCTGTGGACGAGGATCGGATGACGCAGTTCGTCGATCTCCATGGAATCCTGGAAGCACATGCCGGCATTGCCGACATGCAGGATGGTGAGCCAGCCGTCGGTCGTCGGCGTGCCGGCGCCGCCCGTGCAGCCGAGATAGACCTCGTTCACGAATGGTTCGCCGTCATGGATGCCGGAGATGACGCCCGATGAGGGCGGGATCACCGCGCCGGTCTCCGCCATGCCGAGCCCGTCGGCAAGCTCGGCGATGGCGCATTGCACCGGGTTCGACACCCGGTCGGCGAGGTTGGTCGTCGCCACCGAGCACGACGTCGGGTGGCGCGGCCGCCCGACGCAGCAATTGTCGCGGAGATGCACCTTGATGCGCCGGAAGCTGCCCTCGTTTTTGGGCACGGTGTGGTCGATGGAGTTGAAGATGCCGACCATGGGCGCGGAATGGGCGCAGCCCTCCGACAGGTTGATGCCGTTCTCCATGCAATCGGGGTTGTCGCGGAGGTCGACCTCGATCATCGCGTCGTCGGGCCGCACGTCCACTTTGACGTTGATCTCCACCCCGTCGTCGGGTGTGCCGGGGAAGGGATCGTGGCGGCTTGAACGTGTGACGGTGCCGCCGGGCATGGCGCGGATGACCTCCATCATCCGCTCTTCCGAATAATCGAACCAGTCGCCGGCGTAGGCCTCCAACGCGTCCCAGCCGATCTCGCGCCCGAGCGCCAATATCTCGCGCTCGCCGACACGCGCAGCACCCAGTGTGGCGAGGTAGTCGCCCCACCATTGATCCGGCACGCGGATGCGCATGCGGCACATGCGCACGATGTCCATGTTGTGCTCGTAGTCCGACTGGATCTTCACCGCCGGAAAGATGAGCGCGCCTTCCTCGTAGACGTCCTTGGCGGAGCCCATGTAGGTGGTCGGCAGCGCGTTGCCGCAATCGGCCTGATGGCCTTTGGCCAGCACCGTGAAACGGTGGATGCCGTCGTCATCGATCACCGGCACCAGGATGGAATGATCGGCCGGGTGCGTGCAGCCGTGATAGGGCGAATTGTGCAGAAACGCATCGCCGCGTCTCAGCTTCGGATGGTTCTCCGTCATGGTCCGGCACATGGTCTCCGGCCCGCGCAAAACGTGGATGGGCAGACTGTCGGAGGCAGTCAGAAGCTCGTGCTTCGCCGTCAGGATCACGCATGAGAAGTCGCGCGCGATGGTCAGGATGCCGGAGCGCCCGGTGCGGTGAAGCGTGTTCGCCATCTTGTGGGCGATGCCTTCAAACCGCGCCGTCAGCACGGCCATGCGAACGCCGCTGCTCATGAGATAGCTCCCTCGCGGCTGGGGCCAAGATCGGCGACGAGTGTCCCCATCGCGTCGCGCCGCGCCGTGACGCCGGGGTCGATCACGACGGAGGTGAAGGCGGATTCTACGATCGCCGGACCGGTGATTGCGTCGGCCTCCGCCAGCGCTTCGAAGCGATGGATGGCGGCGTCGGTCCAGCCGATATCGGAAAAGTAGACGGGGCGCTTGGCGATCGCCTCGGCGGCGGGAATGTCGGCGTTGATGCGGCCCGGCTCCGACGCGCCGATCTTGCAGCGCACCGTCGCGATCCATCCCACCGTCTCGATGGCCGAACCCGGATCCGAGACAGCGAAGATGTCCTGATGGGTTTTGTGGAAGTCCTCCACAAGCGTGGCGACGTCCGCGTCGGAGCGAAAGCGGCTGGCGCGAAGAGGTACTTCGATCTCCCATGCCTGGTCGGGGTACCGTGCTTCCGTCACCCAATCGATCTCGACGCGCGACGGATCGATGCCGGTGGACTCCGCGAACGCGCGGCATTGGCCTTCAAGCTTCTCCAGCACCGCATTGGCACCGTCGCGATCGAAGGCACGACTGTCGGTGTGGAACATCGCTTGGTGGTGGGCGACGAGATCGGAGATCAGCGCGCCGGCGGCGGCAAGCACGGCGCCGGTCTCCGGGACGAAGACGGTCCGGCAACCGAGACGCCGGCCAATCGCGACGCAGTTGATGCCGGCCGCGCCGCCGCCGGCGACATAGGCGGCATCGGCCGGGTCGATGCCCTGGTTCACGGTGATCGCCATGATCGCCTGAACCATGTTCTCCGTCGCCAATCCAACGATGGCCGCAGCGGCATCCTCCACGCTCATGCCAAGCGGTTCGGCCACGTCGCGGCCCACCGCCGCACGGGCAGCATCGGCATCAAGGTGCATGCGCCCGCCGAGGAAGAAATCCGCATCGATGGTGCCGAGCACAATGGAGGCGTCAGTGACGGTGGGCTGCGTCCCACCCTGACCGTAGGCCGCCGGGCCCGGCAGGGCGCCGGCGCTTTGCGGGCCGACATGGAGAAGGCCGCCTGAGTCCACCCAAGCGATGGACCCGCCGCCGGCGCCGATGGAGCGCGTGTCGGCGGACGGCATGCCGGTCATATGACTGGAGAGCGGCCGGCCGAGCCAGGTCTCGCGGGTGCGCGGGATGCGCCCGGCGCGCACGACGGAGATGTCGAAGGTTGTCCCGCCGGTGTCGCCGACAATCAGCGTATCGGCCAGCGTATCGGCGGCCGCGCCGGCATAGGCCTTTGCGCCGACCGGCGCCATTGAGGGGCCGGAATTGATGAGATGCACGGGTGCTGCCGCGGTGTCTCCGGAATCCATCACGCCGCCCTGCGACGTGACGACAAGGAGGCGTCCCTTGAAGCCGGCATCGGCGAGGCGGCTTTCCAGCCCGCTCATATAGGCCCCCATCACCGGTTTCAGTGCGGCGTCGAGGCAGGTCGACATGGCGCGCCGATATTCGCGGATCGAGGGGTTGATGCGGTGGGACAGCGTATAGGGCACGTCGGGCAGGTGTTCTTCGATCAGCCGGCCGATTGCGACCTCGTGATCGGGACAGACAATCGACCAGAACAAGCATACGCCGACCGCCTCGACCTCCAGTGCCTTCAGCCGGGAGAGGATGTCGATGACCGCCGCCTCATCCAGGACTTTGTGGACGGAACCGTCGCGCAGGATTCGCTCCGGCACCTCGAAGGTCAGCGCCTTCGGCACGAAGGGCTCAGGGTAGGGGATGGTGAAGTTGAAAGCGTCCTGGCGACCGCCCTCGCGAAACACCAAGGTGTCGGGGTGGCCTTCGGTGGTGAGGAAGGCGGTCCTCGCGGTCCGTCCGGTGATGATGGCGTTGATTGCGTGGGTCGTGCCGTGGATCATCATCTCGGATCGTCCCAGCAGCGATGCGAGGCTCTCACCATGCGCGTCGGCGGCGACCTTCAGCGCGTTCAAGACGCCCTCGGCGGGGTCGTGCGCGGTGGTGGACGCCTTGTAGATGTCGATCGATCCGTCCGGCGCGCCGACGATCAGGTCGGTGAAGGTGCCGCCTGTGTCGACGGCGAGGCGCAGAGCGGGCTTGGCTGTTTCGTTCAAGTGCCGGGACCTCCGGGACGCTCAGTCAGAATGCGAGGATGTGGCCGCCGTCGACGACGAGCGTCGCGCCGGTCATGAAGCGCGACGCGTCGGAGGCGAGGTAGAGGATCGCGCCGTCGAAATCGTCGACCTGGCCGACGCGGCCGAGCGGGATCTCCGCGATGAGCGGCCGGCTTTCCTCGCTGGCGAAGAACGCCGCGTTCATGCCCGTCACAACGTAGCCCGGCGCGAGGTTGTTCACGCGGATACCGGCCTCGCCAAGCTCCAGCGCGAGCACGCGGGTGAGGTGCTCCACGCCGGCCTTGGCGACGGAATAGGCGGCCATTTCGGCCTTCGGGCGAAGCGCCAGGATGGAGGAGACGTTGACGATGGCGCCGCCGCGGCGCATCCGCTTTGCCGCTTCGCGCGCCAGCAGGAACAGCGCGTCGAGGTCGACGTCAAGAATCTCACGCCATTCGGCGAGCGAGAGGTCGGTGACCTTCGCGGTACCGGAGATGCCGGCGTTGTTGATGAGAATTGTGACTGGTCCGAGCGCCTCTTCCGCCTGGTCGAACGCCGCGCCGATGCGTTCGTGTTCGCGAACGTCGAACGGCACAATCGCTGCCTTCCCGCCGCGCGCGGCGATACGCTCCGCCCGTTCTTCAAGCGCCTTGCGGCGACGGCCGGCGAGCGCGACCTTGGCGCCGTTTGCGGCGAGCACTTCGGCGAAGCGTGCGCCGAGGCCGCTGGATGCGCCGGTGACGAAAGCCACGGCGCCGGCCATGTCGAAAATCGACTCTGCGGAAGCAGGAAGGGGCGTCTCAACCATGCCGGCCCCACGCGCACTCTTTTCGGGCGCGCGTGCCCCTATGGCCGCATCTGCCGCTCACAGGACTCCGTATTTGGCATAGACGTCGGCAAGCCGCTTGCCGGCGCGCAACTCGTCGCGGGTGTGGTTTTCCGCCGTCACCTTTTCCATGGCGCGGCGGAACGCCTCGTCGGCGATCGCCTCCGGCAGGACCACGACGCCGTCGATGTCGCCGAAGACGACATCGCCGCTGTGCACCAGGACACCGCCGCATTTGATCGGGCGGTCCATTTCAACCATGCGGCCGCGGCCGCGGCTGTCGAGCGGGCCAATGCCGCCGTGGAAGACGGGAAATTCGAGTTTGCGGATCTTGCTCACGTCGCGCACCAAACCGTCGGTCACACAGCCGACAGCGCCGCGCGCCATGGATGCCGTTGTCAGAAGCTCGCCCCACGGCGCGACCCGCTCCGTCGGTCCGTCGCAACCGAGGACGGCCACTTCGCCGTCCTTCAAGTCGTCGATCAGCCGAATCTCGAGTTCATAGGGATTCTCGCCGTCCTCCACGGAATACGTACTGACATAGGTGCCGGTGCGGGCCCGGCCCATCAAAACGAGCGTTTCGTCGAGAGGCCGCACGAACGGCCGCATGGCCTGGTCTGTGTAGCCCATGCTGTCCAGAACATCGGACAGGACGGCGGTGTAGAGCGTTTTCCGCAGTTCGGAGGGTGAGATCAAGGACTGACGCCTCTCAGTGGTGCTTTAACGTTAAACACACGGCTCTCCGTGCGTCAATTGCAAATCCCGGCCGGTAAACCATCCGGCGACCGGCCTCATTAATGCCTGCACGTCAGTGGGTTCTGCAACCGGGTTCGACGGTGCCCGCGACATTCCAGCGAAAGGGCACGCCGTGGGTGCTTAGGCCGGCGACACGGTCTCCAGACCTGCTTGGCGCATGATGGCGGCGACCTTGCCGGAGAGGTTCTCGATCACCGCGTCGCGCGCAGCACGGCCGGCGTCGAGATCGGCCTTAGTCGGGGCTCCGTTGATGCCGCCGGAATCGGGGTTGATCGCGCGGCGTGAGCGCAGCTTGTGCCAGGGCTTGTCGATCTTGAAGTCGCGCGCACGGTCGGGGTGGTAGACGGCGCCCGTGATTGCGGCGATCTCCGTCTCGCCCTTGTCGGCATGATGAATGCCGGTGAGGCCGGCCTCCGTCCACCAGTTCCAGCAGGCGAGCTCCGCATCGGGATAAGTCTCCCACACGCTCCAGAACGCCGCCTCGCAGGGCGGCTTGTTGGCGCCGTGGCCGCTGACGAAGATCAGCCGCTTGAAGCCGTGGAAGCAAAAACTCTTCGCAAGCTCAGTGATGACAATGGTGAAGGTGCCGGTCGTCAATCCGATGGTGCCGGGATATTCGCGCATCTCGTCGGCGAAGCCGTAAGGCAGGCCCGGGGCAAGCACCGCACCGGTTCGCTCGGCGATGGCGCGCGCGAAATATTCCGCGGTGTCAATGTCGACGCTCAGAGATAGGTGCGGCCCATGTGCCTCAATCAGCCCGATCGGGATCAGCACCGGCAATCGTCGGTCGAGCGCGTCGACTTCCGGATTTGTCAGCCGCTTCCATTCGATGAGCATGTCGTCAGTTCCGGAATCCGGCTTGATCTCGCGTGTCATCGCACAGTTGTTTTTTGTTTCGCAAGAATGTTGTCTTCTTTCGTTTGTCAGAGGCGGGCGACGGCGCGCGCCGTCTCGTGGCGGCGGAGCACGGCCTGCATGGTTCGCTCGTCGGAGATGATCACGTCGATCAGCCCGGTCCTGAGCGCGCTGGTCAGAATGTCGGTCTTCTCAAGACCGCCGCTTGCCAGCACCAGCGAGCGCATGGCGCGGAGATCATCCAGGCCCGGGCCCACAAGCTGGCGGTTGATCGAATGATCGATCGGGCGGCCGTCGATATCGATGAAGTTGCCAAGGAGGTCGCCCACCGCGCCGCGGGCGGCGAGGTCGTCGGCGCTGACATTCTTCGGCAGGCCGTGGCGGATCAACAAGGACTCTTCGCGCACATTGCCGACGGCGAAGCAGGCAGCGTCGGCATTGAGGATCGTCTCCAGCGTGGAGGAGAAGAAGTGCTGGCCGGTCAGCACGTAGCGGGCCTCCGGCGTGTCGGCATAGATCGGAGCGGTCATGTAGCGCCGCTCCGCCCCGAGGAGGCGGCCCAATTCGGCAATGATCTCAATGGAGTTGCGCTCCGTGACATGGGGGAGCGTCCCCAAGAGCGTGACGATCGTGGCGCCCGGCCGCTGCGTTGGATTGATGAAGCGCAGCGCCTCCTTGATCGTCTTGCCCCAGCCGAAGCCGAAGATTTTCTTGCCAGCGTCAGCGACCAGGCTTTCGACGTGGCGGGCAAGTCCGGCGGCGACCAGAACGTGGCTGCGGTCCGGATCAGCCGGGCTCGGCACGATGATCGCCTCGCGCACACCGAAGGTGGCGACGATCTTGCGCTCCAAGGCGACGCATGAGGCGAGCGGCGATGTGATCTGGATCTGCACCATGCCCTGGCGACGGCACTCCGCCAGCGCGCGGTTGATGCGAAACCGCGACACGCCCAGCACGTCGGCGATATCGGCCTGGGTGCGCTCTTCGATGTAGTAGTGCCAGGCGGCGCGCAGCATGAGCGCGCGGTCCTCGTCGCCGATCATCTCGGCGGGAGTGTCGCGCGCCGTGATCGTATCCAGGTCCGCCACGCGAGCCTCCTTCGGCTATTTTGCTGGTGGGGGCAATTTTGTTGATGGGCTTTTACAAATGTGCTAACTGCGCGTCAATCCTGTGACGCCGCACGAAGACGGCGCATTCGACATTGTCATCCACCAACACGGGAGGCTTATCCATGACCGCGGCACCCCGCATTTCATTGGCTTTGGCGGCAATCATCGCCACAGCATCCGGCCCCGCTTTGGCCGACACTGAGGTGAACATCCTGGCCTTTGCGCCGGGCTTCGCCTGGGCCGACATGTTCGGCCCGTCCGGCACTGAGAAGACGGACAAGCTGCGCGCCTTCGAGGAAGCGGAAGGCATCGTTGTGAACATGGAGTTCGCCGACGAGGAGACGGCGCGCCAGAAGGTGCTGCTCGACCTGGTCAACGAGACGGGCACCTATGACCTCGTGATGCTTGGCAGCGACGGAGCCGTGCAGACCTTCAGCTATGCCGGATACCTGGAGCCGCTCGACGATTATCTCGACACGGCCAAGGACTATTTCGACGCTGATCAGGTCTATCCGCAGTTCCTGGAGGCCAACACGGTCAACGGCAAGCTGTGGGCGCTGCCTTATTATTCGTTCGGGGCGGGGGTCATCTACCGCAAGGACCTGTTTGAGAAATACGGGATCGACGAATTCCCCGGCACCGTTGCGGAGCTTGAAGATGTGCTGCGCACGATCAAGGCCGGTCTTGAGGCCGATGGCATGGATGACGTGCACACGCTGACCATGCGCGGCGCGCCGGGCGAGGAGCCGAGCCTCGATCTCGCCGGCTTCGTCTATGCCGATGCCGGCTTCCCGGCCTGGTTCGAGGGCGGCCCGACCACGCCGGAGGACATCAAGGCGAACAAAGCCAAGCCGATCTTCACCAGCGAATTTCGCGGTGGCTTTGAGAGGTTCGTGGAATGGTCGAAGGAGTTCGGCCCGCCGGGGATCGCCACCCACACCTGGGTCGACATGATGAACCTTTACGGCCAGGGACAGGCGGTCGTGCTGATGCCTTCGGCGATCAACGGGTTCGCGGCGCTCGGCGGCACACAAGACGAGAATGTACGCGACCACACCGGCTTCGCACCAAGCCCGGTCGGTGCTTCCGGCAAGCCGGTGCAGAGTTTTTGGACGTTCTCAGTCGGTGTCAGCGCGCAGTCCGCCAACAAAGAAGCGGCCTATAAGACGCTGGCGTTCCTGACCGGCGAGCAAGCCATGCAGGGCTTCGCGGAATCTATCGGCTGGCCGTACAGCACGTTCCCGTCCATCACGCGCGGCGAGGTGCTCACCGCCAAATGGCCGACGGAGCTGCTTGACCAGGTGGAGGCCTCCTACGAGCAGGCTAACCCGCACTACTTCCCTTACATCCCGGAGCTCAGCGCCTTCATGGAGCGCATCGGCACGGCCGCGTCTGAGGCGATCTCCGGTGAGAAGAGTGTGGAGGAAGCGCTGAACGACCTGCAGAACTGGGCCGAAGAGCGCATGGAACGCGCCGGCTATTACGAATAAGGCTTAAGCAGGCGGCGGGCGGCTGGGCTTTGCAGTCCAACGGTCGCCCGCTGCCTGCATTATTCGCGCGACGTTTAAGGTGGGTCTAATCATTGCTCTGGCGCCTCTGGTTCATCGCTCCGATGGTCGTGGCGCTCGCCACTGTGGTGCTCTTCCCGACTGTGTTTCTGTTCTGGATGAGCACGCAGCATTGGCTCGTCACCGATCCCGATCAGTTCTATGTCGGCGCGGAGAACTTTACGCGGCTCCTGTCAGCCAAGGATTTCTGGCAATCGCTTCGCGTAACCGTCGCCTATCTGGTGCTCGGCACCGCGATCATGCTGGTCATCGGGCTGGGGCTGGCGCTCAGCTTCGCCAATACGAAATCGGGCACGCTGCTCAGGGTGATGATTGTCATGCCGCTGATCATCCCGCCCGTGGTCGCCGGCTTCACATGGCGTTTCCTCTTGAACGGCGAGATCGGATTCATCGGCGCATTCCTGCTGCCGGCCGTCGGGTTTGAGGCCAATCTTCTTGCCGACCCGAAGGGCGCGCTTTTTTCCGTCGTCATTGCCGATGTCTGGAGCCGGACGCCGTTCATGTTCCTCATCCTGCTTGCCGCCTTGCAGGGCATTCCGAGAGACCTCTACGAAGCGGCGCGGGTCGATGGAGCAGGACCGGTCGCGCAGTTCATGCGCATCACGTTGCCGATGCTGCGCGGACCGCTGGTCGTTGCGCTGCTTTTTCGCATCATCGACGCCATCAACACGTTCGAGCTGATCTACGTCATGACCAAAGGCGGGCCCGGGCGCGCGACCCAGGTCTTGTCGATCTTCGGGTGGCGCACAGCGTTCCAGGAGCTCGATTTCGGTCAAGCCGCGTCACTCGGCATCGTCATGCTGGCGATCACGCTTGTCGGTGCGCTCATCATGTTCCGCCGGTTCCTGCGTCCGGCCGGGCAGGACGTTTGAGGCGCGGGCGATGGACCCCACCTACAATCGCGGTATCGCCATTCTTCGCGCGACGTTTCTGACAATCGTCGGCATCTTCACCATCTTTCCGCTGGTGTGGCTCATCATCGGGTCGCTGAAGACGCGGCATGATGCGCTGGCGCTGCCGCCGCGGCTCATCTTCACGCCGGTCTTCGACGCCTACCATAAGATCCTCGCCGGCGGGATCTTGAACGCCTTCGCCAACAGTTTGACGATCGGACTGACCAATGTCGCGCTCGCTTTGGTGATCGGCGTTCCCGCCGCCTACGCGCTCTCGCGCATGCGCGGGGCCGTTCAAGAGAACCTCTCCTTCTGGGTGCTCTCCATCCGCATGGCGCCACTCTTCAGCGTCATCCTGCCGCTTTATGTGCTTTTCAAGTCGCTCGGGCTGCTCGACACACGCTTTGCGGTGGCGCTTGCTCATCTCAGCCTCACGCTGCCGCTCACCGTGTGGCTATTGATGACCTATTTCCGTGGCCTGCCGACGGAGCTTGACGATGCCGCCATGATCGACGGCGCTTCACCGCTGCAAACCTTGCTCTATGTCATCGTTCCGATCAGCCGGCCGATGATTGCCTCCGTTGCGGTCGTTGTGTTCATCTTTTCGTGGAACGAGTTTCTGCTCGCTTTCTTTCTGACGTCGCGCGACGCGCAGACCGTGCCGGTCGTGGTCGCCGGCCTGGCGGGCACGATGAGTTTCGACTGGCCGCTGATTGCGGCCGTGTCGGTCTGCTCGATGCTGCCGGCCTTCCTGTTCGTCGGCGTGGCGCAGCGGCATATCGTGGCCGGGCTGGCGAGCGGAGCGATCAAATAGCCGAAGGGACGATGTCATGAATGCCGGATCGTCGCGGCGATCTCGTCACGCAATCATCACGGGCACGGCTGGTGGCATCGGCGCGGCGTTGGCCGCACGTTTCCTTGGCGTTGGCTGGCGCGTCACCGGCATCGATATCCGGCCAAGCGGAGCCGACCTTGCCGGCGCGGCGGGCTTTCAAGGCGTTGCCGCCGACATCACCGACGAGGCCGCCATGGGCGCAGCCATGGACGGCGCCTGGGCCGCCGCGCCGGTCAGCGCCGTCATTGCCAATGCGGCGGTCACCGATCTGCGCCACCATAATGTCGTCGATCTGCCGCTCGCGGTTTGGCAGTCAGTGCTGCGGGTCAATGTCGACGGCGCCCTCATCACGGCGCGGGCGGCGGCGCGGCGCATGGTCGAGCAGCGCAGCGGCAACATCGTTTTCGTTACCTCTTCGCTGGGGCGCCTCTCAGATGCGCTGCCCGGCGACGCGCCCTATTGCACGGCCAAGGCGGCGGTGGAGATGCTGGCGCGGGTGCTCGCCAAGGAGGTCGCGAGCGATCGCGTCAACGTCAACACGCTGTTCCCGTCGGTCAAGATCGATACTGGTTTCTTCGCTCATCTGGACGCATCGGAACGCGCCGACCTCGCGCCGCCGACGATCCTCAACGAGACGGCGCTGTTCCTCGCCGCGCAGCCGCCCGGTGCAATCACCGGAGAATCGCTTGACCAGCAGCGATGGGACGACGACGAGGAGTACCGGCTAAGCTGGCAATCGGGGAGGGGACCTGGATGACGCCTTATCTGCTCGCCGCCACGGCGACGATGCCTGAGGTCAAGGCCTTTATAGGCCGATATCCGTTCGCCATCCTGCCGGTCGGCTCCACCGAACAGCACGGCCCGCATCTGCCGCTCGACACGGACAACCGCATCGCCGAGCGCGTCGCGTGGGAGACGGCGACCAAGAGCCTTGGCCTCGTCCTGCCGACGTCGCCGTTCGGCTATGCCTGGGTCTGGAAGGGCGTCCCCGGCTGCCTGACGCTCAGCTTCGACACTTACAAGGCGATGATCGGCGACCTTGCCGAGAGCCTCGACCTGTGGGGCATCAAGGCGGTCTACGTGATCTCCGGGCATGGCGCGAATTCGCAGGTGGTCAAGCATGCCGTCCGTGAGCTGATCCACGAACGCTACGGCATCAAGGTGCTTTACGGCATGTATCAGGGGATCGACGAGATGCTGGCGGAGACCGACTCCGAGCGCTGGCATAACGATATCCACGCGGAGGAAATCGAGACGTCCATGATGCTGGCGATCGCACCGGAGAGTGTGCGCATGGATCTGGCGGCGGCGGACTATCCGCCGGTGCCGGCCGATTACGGCAAGTCGGAACTCTCCATGGGGCATATGATGCAGAGCGGCGTGTTCGGCGACCCGACGCCATCCACGGCAGAGAAGGGCCGGCGATGGATCGAGCTGGCGAGCGCGCGTTCAGCCGCGTTATGGCTCTCGTTCCTGGCGCGCCATGGCCTTTATCAGCACGACGGCGCGCAATGAGTGTGCCCGGCTATCTGGGCATCGACCTCGGCACGTCCGCGGTCAAGGTTCTTTTCCAGGACGAGGGCGGCAAAGTGCGTGCCAAGGCGCGCGTGCCCTATGAGACTCGTGCCCCGCAGCCGAACTGGGCGGAGCAATCGCCACGCGATTGGTGGCGCGCGACGGGTGACGCCGTGCGCAAAGTTTTGGCTTCGCTCGGTGGTGAGGCCGATGTGCGCGGCATCGGCCTTTCCGGTCAGCTCAACGGCTTCGTGCTGCTCGATCGGGACCGCGAGCCGCTGCACGACGCCGTCATCTGGCTTGACCTGCGCAGCGCCGATACGTGCGCGCGGCTCGGCGAGACCGTCGGTGCGCGCGTCGCGGAGTTGACCGGCAACCCTCTTTCGCCGATCGCGGTTATGTCCAAGCTCGCCTGGTTTGCCGAGAACGAACCAAAGCTCATGCAGCGCGTGCATCGGATCGCCTTGGTCAAGGATTACATCCTCATGCGTCTGACGGGCGAACTCGCCACCGATCCCTCCGACGGTTGCTGCTCGGCGCTCATGGGTATCGACAGCGGCGCGTGGGAAGCGGATCTCTGCGAGCATGCCGGCGTTTCGCCATCGCAATTGCCGCGCGTTGCGCCATCAGCTGCGATCGCGGGCCGCGTCAGGCCACAGGTTGCAGCCGAGCTGGGTCTGCCGGCGGAGACGCCTGTCGTCACCGGCGCCGGCGACGTGGCGGCGCTGGCGGTTGGATGCGGAATCGTGGCGGGCGGACGGGCGGCCGTGACGCTCGGCACGGCCGGTCATGTCGTTCTCGACGCAACGGAGCGGCCATCGCCCGATCCGGGCGCGGTTTGGCTTCTTCCGCACGCCATTCCCGACCGCCGGCTGTGGCTTGGCTTGGTGATGAGCGGTGGCCTCAGCCTGTCGTGGGGCAGGGGCGTTCTGGCGGCCGGCGTAGGAGACGATTACGCCGCGCTTGAGGACTTGGCGCGTTCTGCGCCGCCTGGCGCCGGTGGCGTCACCTTCCTGCCGTTCCTTGAAGGTGCCTCGACGCCCTATCACCGGCCGGACGCGCGCGCTTCGTTTCACGGCATGTCGTCGACGCACGGCCCGGCGCACATGCTGCGTGCTGTGCTGGAAGGCGTGGCCTTCAACGTCCGGCAATGTGTGGAAGTGTTTGAGGCGAATGGCGGCGCTGTGGAGCATGTGCGGCTTGCGGAGGGCGGTGCGCGCATGCCGTTGTGGTGTCAGATCATCGCCGATGTGCTGGGACGGCCGGTGCGGTTGCTCGTTGAGTCCGACACGTCGGCTGCCGGCGCCGCACTTCTCGCCAGAGCAGGGGCCGAAGGCGCCCCGGTGGCGGAGCTTGCTGAGCGTCTGGTCGAGACCGGCCGTGTCTTTGAGCCGGAGGAGGAGGCGGTGTCGGCGACCGACGAGGCGTTTCGGCGCTATGTCGCAATCTGCGAGCAAACGCTGCGCGCACCTGCGTCCTGACACGTTGAGCTGCCGGTGATCATCCGGTTGAAGGACATGCTTTAAGTGCCACGCAGGGACAGCCTCCAGACAGCCACGACGGCTGATCCTCAGCAATCGGACACCGCTTTGCCAGGCGAAACTGATGTCGTGATCGCCGGTCGGTAGCAAGGCGATCGCTGGCTCGCTCTTATGGTTGCATCGCTTTCCAAGTCCCAGCCATTGCGCCTCGCAGCACAATTTGTCAGACATCTGTCATCGGTTGCCTGAGCGAGCCGTTTCAGTGCCCGCCGTCGGCCGGTCATGGCTGTCCGTCGGCGTTGCATGGCAGGGCGGAGCGTGAAACATGACAACTAGGGAGCGATCATGAACATCCGATCCATTGCGACATTCACCGCGGCGGCCACTCTCGCCGTAAGCTTGGCGCTGCCGACGGCGGCGCAACACGTCAACGCGCCGGGGGACAACACCACCGGCACGCACGCCGATTACATGAAGACGGTCTATTCCCGCGCCGGCTACCCTGAGATGCTGCAGCTTTCGCTGACGAGCTTCGACCACAATTACGAACTGCACGGCATCGCCGCGGAGAGCTGGGAGCAATCCGAGGACGGGCTGACCTGGACCTTCACCCTGCGTGAGGGCCTGAAGTTTTCCGACGGACATCCGCTGACCGCGGAGGATTACGTCTTTGCGCTGCAGCGCGCTGCCACCGGCGGCTACGATTTCGCCTGGTACTGGGACTTCGCCGCCGGCATCAAGAACTGGAAGGCCGTCACCGAAGGCGAAGCCGACGTCTCCACCCTTGGCATTCGCGCCGTTGACGATCTCACGATCGAAGTCACAACGGAGACGCCCAAGCCCTATCTGCCGAGTGTGGTGAGTCTTTGGTACAGCGTGCCCAAGCATGTCGTGGACGAGCTTGGCGATGATTACGCGCTTTCCGTGGACACGCATGTCGGGGCCGGTGCCTACATGATGGAAGCCTGGGAGAAGAACGACAACACCATGACACTGGTGCGCAACCCGGAATTTAACGGCGTCTGGCCGGGTCTGCCCGACAGCATCACCATCGACCAGAGCCTTGGCGCGCCGGAAGTCGGGCTTCCCGCTTTCATGGCAGGCGAGGTGGACTTCGCCTTCTTGAACGCCGGTCAGATCCCGTTTGTCGAGCAGCGCATGCCTGATCAGATCCGCGAGAACGCGATCTTCGCCATCTCGTACATTTCGTTCGATCTGGAGAGCCCGCCCTTCGACAATGTCGATGTGCGCAAGGCGCTCTGGTACGCGATCGATCGGGAGGAAATGACCTCCACCGTGCTCAAGAACCTGGCCATTCCGGCCAACTCCCTTCTGTCGCCGTCCTATCCCGGCTACAGCCAGGCGATTGCCGACAAGGCGGTGTTCGATCCCGACAAAGCGCGTGAGCACCTGGCCAAGGCCGGCTACCCCAACGGCGAGGGCTTCCCGGAGGTCGAGATCTGGTATCGCGAGCAGGGCGGCTATAACGGCGCCATCACGCCGCCGATGCTTCAGTATCTGCAGGCGGAGTTCAAAGA
This sequence comes from Afifellaceae bacterium, assembly GCA_028281235.1. Taxonomy (GTDB): domain Bacteria; phylum Pseudomonadota; class Alphaproteobacteria; order Rhizobiales; family Afifellaceae; genus DASWJZ01. The sequence goes on from JANQKG010000050.1 coordinate 20,992, forward strand.
GCATCTGGGCATTGAGATGGGCATCCGCGTGATGCCGATCCAGGACTGGATGGATGCGCTCCTCAACGAGACCAACAATCTGTTCCTGTCGCCCTATGAGTTCGACTACATCGACCCGTCGAACTTCTTCGGCATCTTCTACAATGGTGGCCGACACGATCACAAAGTGCCGGAATACGATCGTCTGGTCGCTGAAGCGGACGCCAATCCAGTGTGGGAGGAGCGCGTTGCGCTTTACGAACAGGCCGAGCAGGTGCTGATCGACAATGCCTCGATCGTTCCGCTCGTCCACCCGATCCAGATGTTTGTGGTCAGCGACCGGCTGGCCGGCGAGGGCGTTGGGGCCAATGCGCAGGGCATGACGCCGATGAACCGGCTGGTGCCCTTCTTCTACGCGCATACGAATGTCGCCGAGTAGTTTCGCGGCGACCAACCAAAGCATCGCTTCCCGGCGCCCGCCGCCGGGAAGCGAGATGGAAGGCGGCGGTGCTAGTACCGTTGCGTCGACGCCGCTTGTCGAGATCGACGACCTTCATGTCAGCTTCGTGCAGCACGACGGCCTGGTTCAGGCTGTGCGAGGCGTGACGTTTCATGTCGATGCGGGCGAAAGCCTGGGCATCGTCGGCGAAAGCGGCTCCGGGAAATCGGTCTCCTGCATGGCCGTTCTGCGGCTCCTACAAAGTCCCCCGGCACGTATCGAAGCGCGGACGCTCCAGATCGGCGGCGTGCCGGTGATGCGTGCCGACAAGGCGCAGCTTTCCGATATTCGCGGTCGACTTGCGGCCATGGTTTTCCAGGACCCAATGACCGCCTTCGATCCGGTGTTTACGATTGGCCAGCAGATCGTGGAGACCATTCGTGCGCACCGCTCAGCGAGCAAGGCTGCGGCGCGCCAGGAGGCGCAAGACTTGCTAGCGCGTGTTGAGATTCGAAATCCCGACGCGGTGCTGAATTCCTATCCGCATCAGCTTTCCGGCGGCATGCTGCAGCGCGCGATGATCGCCATGGCGCTGTCCTGTCGCCCGGCGGTGCTCTTTGCGGACGAACCGACGACGGCGCTCGACGTCACGGTCCAGGCTCAGATCCTCCAACTCATCAAGGAACTGCAGGGCGATCTCAGAATGGGATTGGTGATGATCACGCACGATCTGGGCGTGATCGCCGAAACGGTCGACCGCGTCATCGTCATGTATGGCGGCAAGGTGATGGAGCAGGCCCGTGTTGAGGATATCTTCGACGACCCGCGCCATCCCTATACGATCGCGCTGATGGAATCGATGCCGGGCCAGGAGGGCGGACGCCGCCGGCTTCGCGAGATTCCGGGCGGGTCGCCCAATCCGGTCAGCCCGCCCGCCGGCTGTCCGTTCCATCCGCGCTGCCCGCAGGCCGATGCCCAATGCGCATCGGAAGAACCCGCGTTTGCCGAGATCGGCCCCGGCCGCCACGCGGCCTGCTGGAGGGTGCATTGAGCACCGCCAATGCGCAGGTCAAGATAGCCGCCCCGGCGGCACTTGAGCTCAAGGGGCTCGGCAAGAGCTTCCGTCTGAAGACGGGCGGCTTCTTCCGCCCGGGCTATGTTGAACTGAAGGCGGTGCGCGACGTCGATTTGACCGTGCCGAAAAACGCCATTGTCGGGCTTGTTGGAGAAAGCGGCTCAGGCAAGACGACCACGGGGATCATGGCGCTGCGGCTGATTGAGCCGACCACCGGTGAAATCTGGCTTGACGGCGAGAACATCACCACGTTGGAGGCGGGCGAGCTCAAGCGCCATCGGCGCAAGATGCAGGTCGTCTTCCAGGACAGCTACTCTGCGCTCGACCCGATGTTCACATTGGCGCAGATCGTTGCGGAGCCGCTGCACATTCACGGCATCGGCAGTGCTGCGGAACAGACCGATCTTGCGTTGGACTGGCTGGAGCGCGTCGGGCTTCACCGGTCCTTCGGCAATCGCTACCCGCACGAGTTATCCGGCGGGCAGCGCCAGCGCGTCGCTATCGCGCGGGCGCTGATATTACAGCCGGATGTGCTGATTGCCGACGAGCCGACGTCGGCGCTGGACGTTTCGGTCAAGGCGCAGATCATCAACCTTCTGCAAGACCTGCAGGAGGATATGGGTCTGTCGATCCTGTTCATCAGTCACGATCTTTCCGTCGTGCGCTCGCTGACCGACACGGTCGCCGTGATGTTCAACGGCCGGATCGTGGAGCAGGCGCCGACAGAGGCGATCTTCACCGATAGCCGCCATCCCTATACACGCTCGCTTCTCGATGCGATCCCGGTGCTCAATCCGCGCCACCGGCGCGCCCGCACGTTCCGCTCTCGCGACGAATTGGAGGCCGACAAGCCGCAGATCGCCGCAAGCGACCTGCCCGGTGGGCCGGCGCCGTCGGAGCAGCCGCGCCTTGTCACGGTCGCGCCGGACCATCGGGTCGAGGCTGTGGTGACGCAATGAAGCGACCCAGCCGACAGTGCCGGGGCGGGAGCGCGCCGCGATGACCGGCTACATTCTCCGCCGGCTCGTCTCCGTGGCGGTCACCTTCATCATCGTGTCGGTGATCATCTTCCTGATGATGCACTCCATCCCCGGCGGGCCGTTCGACCACGGTGACATGCCGCTGCCCGACGCGGTGCGCGAGCGGCTGATGGCGCAATACGGGCTCGACCAGCCACTCTACGTTCAATATCTGCGCTACATGTGGGCTGTCCTACAGCTCGATTTTGGCGTGCCCTTCCAGAGCCCCGGCGAGACCGTGCTTGAACTTCTCGGCCGCGCCTGGGTCCCCTCGCTCGTGCTTGGCGGGCTGGGTGTTCTGATCGGCGCTCCGCTCGGCATGCTTCTGGGCATCGCGGCCGCGCTTCGCCGCAACTCCTGGCTCGATTATCTGGCCTCCGTTGTCGCCACGCTGGGTCTCACCGTGCCGGTCTTCGTGACGTCCATGCTGCTGATCCTGGTCTTTGCGGTCTGGTTCAACTGGCTGCCGGCATCGGGATGGGGTTCGCCGACGCATTGGATCCTGCCGATCGCCGCCTATGCGACGATCCCCATGGCGACCTATGCCCGCTACACGCGCTCTGCCATGCTGGACACGCTCAACAAGCCGTTCGTCATGGTGCTCCGCGCCAAGGGCCTGTCGGAGAACAGAATCATCTTCCAGCATGTGTTGCGCAATTCGGCGATCCCGATGGTCACCGTGTTCCTGCCCATGTTCATCGGCACGGCGACCGGTTCGATCTTCGTTGAAGCCATGTTCCGTGTACCCGGGCTTGGGGCCTATTTCGTCACCTCCATCAGGACCCGCGACTATCCGCTGGAGATGGCGCTGATGCTGATGATCACGGTGATGTTCTGCCTCGCCTATCTGATTTCCGACATCGTCTATGCGTGGCTCAATCCGCGCCTTCGTCACGGAGAGCGTAAGGGATGAGCACCGAGCCGATCACCGATGCGCTTGCTTCACGTGGGACTGCTGCGGCCGCCAAGCCGGTTGCGCCCGTCGCCGCTCCGGAGACGCGCCAGCGCAGTCCGCTGTGGTACGCTTGGCGCCGGTTCCTGGCCAACAAGGCCGCCGTCAGCGGCGGCAGCGCGCTCGCCATTATTGCGCTGATGGCGATCTTCGCCCCGCTGATCACCATTGCCGGGCCGACCGAGCAGATTTTCTTGACCAGCGCGCTGGGGTTCCCCGATGCGCGACATTGGTTCGGCATCGACGATCTCGGCCGCGACTTCTTCTCCCGCATCGTCTATGGCGCGCGCGTGTCGCTGACCATCGGCTTTGCGGCGGCGGCCTTTTCGGTGATCATCGGTATCCCGTTGGGCGCCATCGCCGGCTATTACGGTGGTCGGGCCGATTGGCTGATCATGCGGGTGATTGAGATCTTCTCCGTCGTGCCGCCGTTGCTTGCCGCCATGCTTCTTGGCGCGCTCGCCGGCGGCGGGTTCTGGATGATCGTTTTCATCGCCGGCCTGTTCGGCTGGGTGCAAGTCTGCCTCTTGGTGCGGGCGCAGATCAAGGCCTTCAAGGAGAGGGAGTTCGTTCGCGCAGCCCAGGCGCTCGGCGCGACACCGAGCTACATCATCCGCCGCCATCTCATTCCCAATTCGGTCTCGCCGATCATCGTCGGCTTCGTCCTGGCGATCCCGCTGGCGATGATGCTGGAGGCATCGCTCAGTTTTCTTGGCGTCGGCGTGCCGCCGCCCACGCCGAGCTGGGGCCAGATGATCAATACCGGGATGAATTTCATGTATTTTTACTGGCATATGGCAGTGTTTCCGACCGCCGCGCTTGCCATAACGGTGCTCGCCACCACGCTGTTCGGCGATGGGCTGCGCGATGCGCTCGATCCCACCCTGAAAGGCCGCTGACCTGATGCCCGACAATCTCGCGAGCCTGTTCCTGCTCGATCCGGACGTGGTCTTTCTCAATCACGGCTCGTTCGGCGCGTGTCCCAAACCGGTCTTTGAGGCCTATCAGGCCTGGCAGCTCAAGCTGGAGCGCCAGCCGGTGGCGTTTCTCGATCCGATGCGCGGCTATGTCGCCTGGATGAAAGAGGCCCGGGTCTCGCTCGCCGATGAGATCGGCGCCGACCCGGAGGACATCTTCGGCACCGTCAACGCCACCTTCAGCCTCAACATCGTGGCGCGCTCGCTGCCGCTTGAGCCCGGCGACGAGATTCTGACGACCGATCATGAATACGCAGCACTTGAAAAGACCTGGAACTACGTCGCCCGGCGCACGGGTGCGCGCATCGTCACCGTCAGCCTGCCGCTGCCGCTGAGCGAGGAGGCGGCGTTCACCGACGCGATCCTGGCGGCCATGACGGAACGCACGCGCGTTCTCTTCCTCAGTCACGTCACGTCGCCGACAGCGCTGGTCCTGCCGGTTGAGCGTGTCGTCGCGGAGGCGCGCGCGCGCGGCATCTGGTCGGTGATCGACGGCGCCCATACGCCCGGCCATATCGCACTGGACCTGAATGCGCTGGGCGCCGATTTCTACGCCGGCAATTGCCACAAATGGCTCATGGCGCCCAAGGGCTCGGCCTTCTTGCACGTCCGCAGGGAGCAGCAGGCGAAGATGAGCCCGCTCGTCATCTCGCACGGATGGACGGCAGAGCGCGCTGAACCCGGCCCGTTCGGCAATTCCGCCTTTGTCGACGCCATGGAGATGCAAGGCACCCGGGATCCGTCCGCTTGGCTGACCGTGCCGGAGGCGATCCGGTTTCGCCATGCCCAGGGCTGGGACGAGGTGGCACGACGCTGCACGGAGATGATGCACGCAACCGCCGGCCGGATCACGGCGCTGACCGGCCTGCCGCTATTTGCGGCGCCTGATTTCGTCGCGCCGCAGATGGTCGCCATCCCGCTGCCGTGCACCGACCCGGCAGTCCTGCAACACGCATTGATGCAGCGCTATGGCATCGAAATCCCTGTCTTTGAATGGAACGGGCACACCGTCATGCGATTGTCGGTGCAGGGATACAATACCGAGCATCAGATGGATCTGTTGGTCACCGCGCTGACCGACATCCTGCATCTGAGCGCAGCGGCCTGAACGAGACAACATCGGCCGCAAGATCCGTCATGCAGAGAGACAGCCCGCTAAGCTACCTGGAACCGCTGGACGACCGCTCGCGCGGCACCGCGGTGCTGGAGGCGCTGGCCGAAATGGTGGAGCGCGCCGGGCTCAAGGTCGGCGACCGGCTTCCGCCAGAGATCCTGCTTGCCCGGCAGCTTGGCGTTGGCCGCTCCACCATTCGCGAGGCATTGAATCGCTGGGAGGGGGTCGGCCTGATCAGGCGCAAGCGTGGCGTCGGCACCTACCTGGCTGCCCGGCTGCCGCGATCCGATGGGCCCGTGCCGGTCATTGTGCGGCTGGAAGGCGAGGGGATATTGCGCCTGCTTGAAGTGCGGCGCGCGCTGGAGATTGAGGTGGTACGGCTGGCGGCAGAGCGCGCCAGCGACGCCCAGCGCGCCGAGATTGGCCGGTTGTGCGAGGCGCTTCTGGCGGTCGTCGACGCCCGCAGCGACTATCGCCAGGCCGATCAGGCGTTCCACGGTGCGATCTATGAGGCGTCGGGCAATTCCTTCTTCGTCGAGATACTGGCGCGGCTCGACGAGGCGTTTGAGAAATCGGCCGATTCGCCGTTTAGGCCGAGCGCGTTCGGGTTGAAGAGCTTTCCGCTGCATCGTGATCTGGCGGATGGGATCATGCGCGGCGATGCGGATCGGGCAGTGGCTGCGGTCACATCGATCATCGATACGGTTGAGCACGAAGTACGCCAGATCATTGCGGCCGGCCCACGCGATCCGGTGTGAGCGATGTCTGTTGCTGCGGCCGCTTCTTGTAAGGGGCGGTCGGGACGAAGCGCTGAGGCGATTACCGCCACCAGCAGACACAAACAGATCATGACGAAGAGGCGGTCGCGGCCGGTCGGAACGGGCGCGTTGGTGACGGTGCGTGTGCGTGCCGGCGAGAGCCCGCGGGCCTCCATAGCGAGTGCTGAACGGCCGGCGCGGCGAATCGCGTAGGCGAGAAGCGGCACGATCAGCGATACCAATTCGACGGGCCCCGGCACCCGCCGCGGCGGCCGGCCCTTGCGCATGGCGCGCGCAAGGCGGATTTGCTGCATCTCGCGGCCGAGGTCGGGGACCAGATTGAGCGCCTGGAACAAAGCGAAGCCGATCGACGGCGGCAGACGCCAATGCACCATCAGCGCCTTGATCAGCGCGCCCGGATCGGTGGTCAGCGCGAACAGCGCGGAGACCATGCCACAGGCGATCGCGCGGCAAAACAGGATGAGCCCGGCGGAGAATGCCGGGGCGCCGAAGGGCGTTTCGGCCGCCATCTGCAGGGCGAAGGTGCTGTCCTGGCGGAACAGAACGCTGGTGGTGAAGAAGCCGAAGCCGAACAGGGCGAAGGGCACCATCAGCGCCATCACGAGGAGCGGCGAGCGGCGCTCAAGCACAATCAATGCGCCGGCGGCGAGCGCAATCGTCACCAGTTGAAAGCCAAGATCGAAGATGAGGATCGAGGTGACGATCCAGAGCACGCAGACGACCAGCTTGGGCAATGGATGCAGTGTGCTCAGCATGTGACGCGATCCATCCAATCGAGAACGGGCAGGATCGCCGGCGGTGCCAGATCCGCCCGAGCGAGAAGGGCGGCGTCGTGCAGAATCTCACTCGGTGCACCTTCCGCGATGATGCCGCCATCGGCGAGCACGACGAGCCGATCGCAAACGGCGAGCGCGAAATCCATATCATGGGCAATGATGGCGATGGCCCGGCCGTCATCGGCGAGTGTGTCGACGGCATCGACGATGGTTTTAACGCCACGTGCGTCAAGTCCGGACGTCGGCTCGTCGAGCACTATAAGGGGCCAGCGATCGGCGGCGGTCAGGCAGGCGAGCGCCAGCCGGCGTTTCTGACCCTGCGACAGTTCGTAAGGGTGCTGGCGGACGACATCGCCAAGCCCCCAGCGTCCCAGGATATCGGCGATCCGATCTTCAGCCGTGTCCTTGGGCAGGGCAGCGGCGAGTTCGTCGTGAACGTTGGCCTCAAGAAACTGGTTCTCGGGATTCTGGAAAGCGATGGCGCCGGGCAGCCCGTCGCGTCGGCCGGCCTTCAATCGCAACAGGCCGGCGAGGCTTGCGCCAAGCGTCGACTTGCCTGCACCGTTGGCGCCGACGATCCCGACGATTTCGCCGGCGGCGATCTCCATCGTCACATCGCGCAGGACAATCGGACCGAAGAGTGGGGCGCAGGCCGCGCCCTGGAGCTGGACGACACGAGCGCCAGGTGTCCGTCTCCGCGGCAGCATCGGCGCTGCAGTCTTGGCAATTATGGCGCGGGCGCGATCGGCGGCGTCGGTGGAGAGGTGCGCCAGATGGCGACCAAGCTGCTCCATGGTCAGCGCCGGACGGGCTGGGGCAAGGTCCGCCTTGACGAGCGCACGGTCGAAGCGGCTTGCAAGCGGCGTCCAGATGCCCTCTGCGTCGAGCCGGTCGCCGTGCATGCGGAACAATGCGGCCGGCGGGCCTTCAGCAACAAGTGCGCCATGATCGTCCAGCACAGCGACGCGGTCGATCGCGCCGATCATGGCGTCAAGCCGGTGATCGACGATCAGCACGCCTCCATTGCCCAGGTCGTTCAGCACCAGATCGTAGACGCGCCTCGCCGCGGCGGGGGCCAGGCTGGCGGTGGGTTCATCAGCAACGAACAAAGGCGCGTCGGCGATAAGCGTGGCGGCGAGCGCAACCAATTGCTTCTCGCCGCCCGACAGCGTTGACGTGCGGCGATCGCGCCAGGTCTCAGGCAAGCCGACCCGTGCCATCACCGCGCGGGTGCGCGCTTCAATCTCGGTTTCCTGCAAGCCCCGGTTTTCAAGTGCGAAGGCGATCTCGTCGGCGACGCGCAGGCCGGTGAGCGTGTGCTCGGCGTCCTGGAAGAGATGCGCGACCGCGTCGGCCCAGCCAGCAGGTGGCCGGCCGGCGACGTCCACGCCGCCGATCCGGACATGGCCCTGCACGGTCGCCGGAACCGTTTGCGGCACGATGCCGGTCAAGGTCCACAGCAGCGTCGACTTGCCGGAGCCGGACGGGCCGAGCAACAGCACTCGCTCGCCCCGCCCGACCAAATGCGAAACCGGGCCAACTGCATCCCGCGCTGCGTAGGGATAGCGCACTGCGACGCTATCCCATTCAGCAAGCGGCGAGGCCGACTGCTCAGGCAGCAAGGGCGGCGCGGCGCTCATGGTCGATCCTCAGGCCGGAGAGCACGCCGGTCTTGTAGAGCGCGTTGACGACGACCCAGGCGAGCAAGCCGCCGAGCAATGCGCCGGACAGGCATCGCAGCGTGAACATGATGACGAGGAGCGTCGGCGCCAGATCGCCATAGTCGAAGCGAATCCAGGTGTAGATGAAGGAGAAGATGGCTGCGCCCACGCCCGCCGCCATGAGCACCGGCAGCGAATAGCGCTTCCAGCGGGTGGCGGCGAAGACGGCTTCTGCGCCGGCACCCTGCACGAGGCCTGTCAAAAGCAGAAGCAGGCCGGCTGGAGAGCCGAGCAGGATTTGCGTGCCGGCGGCGAGCACCTCGGAGACCAGCGCCACGCCGGGCTTTCGGATGATGGCGGCGGCGATCATGGAGACGATGAACCAGAAGCCCATGAAGACATCCATCGTCACCGGTCCGAAGGCCGCCTGGGCGATCAGCCAGACCTGCACCCAGCCGAGATAGAGCACACCGAACACCGCGCCGAGCACGGCGACGATCAGGGTTTCACGCAAAGTCCATAGATTGCTGTCGGGCATGGTCCGACCTTTCGTGCTGGAGTGGAGGAGGAGGGGGCCGCATGGCGCGGCGGGCACTCAGACGCGGGTTGGGCTGTTGGCCGATACCGTAACGTCGAGCGTCAAATGGCCGTCGAGCGAACCGAAGCGGGTGAACGCTTCGCCCAGCGCGGCGAAGACCGCGCCCGCGTCGCCCGATAGCTTGGTGCAGAAATTCTTGGGCCGGTCGAAGACGCTCGATGCCTTCAGGAAGGCGATGCAGCCTTCGATCTCATCCATGTGCTGGCCGGCGCCGAGCGGATAGAGCGACACTTGGCAGACGACCGACTGGCCCACAATCGGTGCGTTCTTGACGGCCTCGACCGAGGCGGTGACGCGCTGTTCGATCGGCGTGTCCGGCGCGCGTCCTTCGATGGGCGTGCAGATCGGATCGTCCGGCTCGCCCGGGCAGCCGCGCGACACAGTCGCGGAGAGCACGCAATGCGTCCCGGTCTTTGCCGCCGCGACGAACAGATCGCGCATGGCGTCGAACAGGACGTCCGGGGGGCCGACGATCAGTGTGGAGATGTCGTCGGTTTCTATGCGCAGTCGATCACGATGGGGGTCGAGCGCAGACAACGCGCCCATAATGACGCCGACGAAATCGTCGGACATGGGATACAGGGACACTTGTGCGCCGGAAAACATGGCTCGCCTCGCTCCGCTGGCATTATCCAGATCAGCTTGAGGGTTCGCGGCCATGCGGTCCGCATCTCAGCCCCGGCCCTACGGAGCACCCCTGTCGGTGCGACATCGTTATCGGTAATGCCGCGGCAAGTAAACCGGAATCGGAGTCGCGCGATGCGGCAAGGCTTCGCAGCGTCTCCGTGAGCGACACCATCGCTGCTGATGCGGCACAACGTATGGAAGATTGGAAGAGCGCGGTGTGTGTGCGAGACTCACAGGCGCCGGTGGAGAGTCTGCTTACTCTTAAGCGCAGATTGGCCGGTGTGACGTTTGGGAGCGACGATTATGAATCAAAGCGTAAGCGGGACAGACAGGCCGGTTGATCAGCTCCTCGACCTTTCATCGCGCGTTGCAACTGTGACCGGCGCGTCCGCCGGCATCGGCGCAGGTATTGCACGCCGCCTGGCTGAGGCGGGTGCTGCTGTGGCGATTCACTACCGCGGCGGCAAGAGCGAGGCAGAGGCGCTTGCGGCGGAGATCGCCGCACGCGGGGGCAAGGCGATCGCAGTGCACGCAGACCTGACCGACATGGATGCGGTGAAGACGGCGTTTGCGGACGTGGAAGCGGCGCTCGGACCGGTCGACATCCTCGTCAACAATGCGGCGCGCCAGACGCATTCCACAATCGGCGAGATGAGCGCGGAGGAATGGCGCGGCACACTCGCAACGAACCTTGACGGCGTCTTCAACGCGACGCGCGCCGTGACCGACGCCATGGTCGCACGTGGCGCCGCCGGCGTGATCGTCAACATATCGTCGATCGAAGGCCTGCATCCGGCGCTGACCCATGGCCATTACGCCACGACCAAAGCCGGGCTGATCATGTTCACCCGTGCTGCGGCACTGGAGTTCGGGCCGCGCGGCATCAGGGTCAACGCGGTTTCTCCCGGCGTCATCCATCGCGAGGGCATCGAGGAGGCCTGGCCGGAGGGCGTCAAGCGTTGGATGGACTCGGTTCCGCTCGGCCGTCTGGGCGAAGACGAGGACATCGCCGACGCTGTCCTCTTCCTGGCATCGCCTGCTTCCCGCTTCATCACCGGCGCCAACCTCGTCGTCGATGGCGGGATTACCTGCACGCCGTCCTTCTAGGCGACGATATGAACGCAATCTCCAACGCCGCACTGGCCGACCGCGCAATCGCAGTGACGGGTGCTGCGCGCGGGATCGGCGCCGGCATTGTCGAGGCGGTGCTGGAAGCCGGTGGCCGCGCCGTGCTTCTCGACTTGGATGCCGATGCCGCCGCGGAGACAGCGCGCCGGCTCGATTCCGATGGAAGCCGAACGCTCGCCGTCGCTGCCGATGTCACCGACGACGCGTCCCTTGACCGGGCAGTGGCAGCGGCGCGGGAGCGTTTCGGGCGGCTTCAGGGCTGGGTCAACAATGCCGGCATCATCCGCATGGCGCAGGCTCAGGACATCACCGCGGATGCGTGGGATTTGGAGCTCGCGGTGAACAGCCGCGGCGTGCTTCTTGGCTCGCAGGCCGCCTACCGGGCGTTTGCCGGCAAGGGTGGAGCGATCGTCAATGTCGCCTCCAATGCCGGCAAGGTGGGGTTCCCGAGTATGGCCGCCTACAATGCCAGCAAGGCGGCGGTGATCAACCTGACCCGCTCACTCGCGCAGGAATGGGCAGGCGAGGCGATCAACGTCAATGCGGTTTGCCCAGGAAGCGTCGCGACGCCGATGCTTCATGAGGTGGCCGATGCGCTGGCGAAGAGCGGAGCCGGCGATGCGGCAGCGCTCTTTGCCGGCATGGTTCCCGCGCAGCTCGGCCGGCACGTGGAGCCCCTGGAAATTGGCCGGATCGTCGCGTTTCTTCTTTCCGACGCGGCGATCGTCATCCGCGGGCAGGCGATCAATGCCGACGGAGGCGATACGCCCTATTAAGCCGGTCGGGAGCGTCCTCGCGGCTTTCAGGACGACCCCGCATCGACGCCCCGATGTCATGAAGATGGCGGGTGGTTGTCGTGGTCCAGGCACCCGCGTTTCGGCATAACTTGGCCGCGAGACGGTCGAAGGAGACCAGCTGATGATCTTGCGCAAGCTCCGCCTCGATAAGGGCCTTTCCCAAGAGCAGCTTTCGCAGATGTCCGGGGTGAGCGTGCGCACGATTCAGCGGATCGAGCGCGGGGCTCGGGCGACGCCGGAGACGCTGAAATGCCTGGCGGCTGTTTTGGAGGTGGACTTTTCCGAACTGCGAAAGGATCAGCAGATGACCGCGAACACGTCTCATCCCGAACTCACCGACACGGAGCGCGATGCGCTTGAATATGTCCGCGACATCAAGGGCTTCTATACGCATGCGATGCAGTTCGCGGTGACCATCGCGGTTTTCCTCGGCCTGAACCTTTGGCTCACGCCCGGCTTTTACTGGGTTGCCTTCGTTGCAATTGGCTGGGGGATCGGTTTGGTCGTGCACGGGCTTTCCGTCTTTGAGGTCTTCAACTGGTTCGGTCCGGATTGGGAGAAGCGTCAGGTCGCAAAACGCTTGAAGCGGTAGGAACGGCGCCCCGGCTGGTGTCATTCCGGCGCGTCCGGTGCTGCCCCGTGACCGACCAAGCTGTTTACGGTCGTCGCTCGATCCGATCGATGACGATGGGCGGTAGCGGCGCGGGTGGGGCAGCGGCAACATCAACAGCGGCGCGCACGCGGGCCGCGGCGCGTTCCCACTCCGCCTCGTCGCGCGCATGGATCATGCAGATCGGTTTGTCGTCGCTAAGCTGATCGCCGATCTGGCAAAAATCCGTCAGCCCGACGGCGTGATCGATCGGGTCCTCCGGTCGCTTGCGACCCCCGCCCAGGGCAACCAGCGTAAGGCCAATCTCCTTGGCGTTCATGCGCGCTGCGAAGCCGGCTTCATCGGCGAAGACCGGACGCATGATTGCAGCGGACTTCAGGTGATGCGTCGGGCGGGCGACGAAATCGGCCGGCCCGCCGAGGGCGGAGATCATGCGCGCAAAGTGCTCGGCTGCCGTGCCATCGGCGAGCCGCTTCTCAGCGAAATGCCGCGCGGCACCGACATTATCGGCAAGCCCGGCAAGCACGATCATCTCCGCCGTCACACTCAGCACCAGATCGGTCACGCGCGCATCGCCGTGGCGGCCGGTCAGAAAGTCGACCGTCTCGACCATCTCTACGGCTGCGCCGACGGCGGTTCCAAGCACGGCGTCAAGGTCGGTGAGGAGCATCACACTTGCCACGCCGGCGCCGGCGGCGACCTCCGACATGCTCTGAGCCAATTTCCGCGCATCGTCGGCCGTCGCCATGTAAGCGCCTGAGCCGGAGCCGACGGTGATCACCAGTCCGCGCGGCGCCGAAGCGAGCTTCTTCGACATGATCGACCCGGTGATGAGGGCGACACTCTCAACGGTTGCCGTCACGTCGCGGACCTTGAAGATCTTGGCGTCGGCGGGGGCAAGATCGGGCGTGGGGCCGATGATGGCGCCGCCCGTGTCGGCCACGGCCCGCATGAACGTCTCCGGCGGCGGCGCGCCATTATAGCCGGGAACGCTGTCGAGCATGTCGATCTCGCCGCCGCAATAATCGAGGCCCCAGCCGGAGAGGTTCGGCACGTAGACGCCGCAGGCGGCCGCGAGCGGCACGACGAGCAGTGTGATCTTTTCATCGCCCACGCCGCCGGAGGAATGCTTGTCGACAATGCGGCTGGGGTCGATGGGCATGGCCGACCAGTCGAGCACATTGCCGGAATCGCGCATCGCAAGCGTGAGAGCGATGCGCTCCGCTGCATTCATGCCGTTCAGGTAGACGGCCATGGTGAAGGCGCCGATTTGGCCCTGTGACACGCTGCCTTCGACAATGCCGTGCACGAAGGCGGTGATCTCGGCGCTGTCGAGCGTCTGGCCGTCGCGCTTCTTGCGGATGAGGTCCTGCGGCTGCATCGCGTTGTCTCGCTAGTCCAGCGTGCCGACCGGCCCGCCCTCACGCCAGGCATAGAGCTCCCAGACCTCGTCGTCGGGGCCGGCGAAATAGCAGCAGCGTGCGTTCCAGGGATAGTCGGCCGGGGCGTCCTGGAAGGTCACGCCCTTGGCGCTGAGTTCCGCATGGCAGGCGTCGACCTCGGCGGGCGAGGGGAGCTTGATGGCGATGCACGCCTTGTGCGCGCCCGGCCCGCGTGTGTTGGCGATGCCGGTGTGGCGGCTGATATGGTCGATCTCCCAAAGTGCGAGCGTCAGCCCGGCGCCGGAGAAATCGGCAAAACCCTCCGCCCGGTGCAGGAGCGTGAACCCGAGGCAATCGACATAGAAGCGGATGGAGCGTTCGATATCCTCCACGAGGACGCAGACATCGCTTATGGCGTGGCGTTGAGCGAACTCCATGTCGTCTCCTAATAGTCCCGTAATTCGCCGAAGGTCGCCGCGGCCTTTGCGCCTCCGCGCAGCTTGCCGCTGATCCACACGCCAATGACCGTGGCGATATAGGGCAGCGCAAGAAGAAGGTCGTGCGGCACGCGCTCGCCGAAGAGCAATTGTGCACGAATGCCGAGCGCGCCGACGATTGCGAAGAAAAGCGATGCGCCGGTGGCGCCGACGGGGTGGGCAGCGCCGAAGATGACCGCCGCAAACGCCATGAACCCGCGCCCTGCGGTCATGCCGTAAGCGAAGATCTGCAAGGAGCCCATGGAAAGCTCCGCGCCGCCGATGGCGCAGAACACGCCGCCCAGGCAGAGCGCCGCGAGCCGCATGCGCGCCGGGTTCACGCCGACGCTTCGCGCTGCAAAGGGGTGCTCGCCGCAGGCGGCAAGCTGCAGACCCCAGCGCGTGCGCCGCGTCAGCACCCACACGCTTGCGACCGCCAGCGGCATGAAGAGCACCAGGATCGACAGCACGCCGTATTGGCCGAAGGCGTCACCCAGGCGCGGCATGCCGAACGGCGCGTTCACCGATGCCTGGCTGCCGTAGATGGCCTGCACGGCAAGGTCGGTGCCGCCAAGGCCGAGGCCAGTCAAACCGAGGCCGGCAATGATGGGATTGGCGCGCAGCTTCTCGATGACGAACCACAGAAGCGCTGAGGCGAGCACGCACAAAACGATGCCGATCCCCAGGCCGACCAGCACCGAGCCAGACTGCACCGTGCCCACGACCGCCGCGCAAGCGCCGATAATCATCAGACCTTCAAGGCCGAGATGCCAGATGCCGGCGCGCTGCGCCAAGACGCCGGCGAGCGTCACGTAGATCAGCGGCGTGCCGGAGCGCAGAATGGCGATGAGGGTGTCGTCCATGGCCGCTTCTCAGGAGGTTTCTTGTCGAACGCGCAACAGGCCCGCCAGGCGCTTCGGCCAAGTGCGCGCGGTGATGAACAAGGCGATCGCGGCGTTGATGATGTCGATCGCCGCAGCCGGCAGGCCGGCGAGCACGGGCAGGTAAAGCCCCGCCGCCGCAAGCCCGCCGAAGAACACCGCCACGAATGCTGTCGCCATCACCGACAGGTTGGCGACCAGCGCGATCAGGATGGCAGTGAAACCGTGCGTCGGCAGCATGCCGCTCGACAGCCGTCCGATCGGCCCGAGCACTTCAATCGTGCCGGCGAGCCCCGCCAGGCCGCCGCCGATGACGAAGCCCACGAGGCCGAGCCGCGACAGCTTTGCGCCCTGCCAGACGATCATGATCGGGTTGCGGCCGGCGAGGCTTGAGAGCACGCCGAAGGAGGTGCGGTTGACGAGCACCCACATCGCAACGCCGACCAGCACGCAGATGACGATGATCGTCGGCGACAGCGAGTTGCCGGCGCTGATGCGGTACATCTCGCCGACCGGTCGGCTGGACGCCGCCTGTCCCGTGCCGGAGGGATCCTTGAGCGGTCCGGACGTGACGTAAATCAACAAGAGCCCGGCGATGAAGTTGCCCATCAGCGTGGTGATGACTTCATCGGTGCCCGAGCGCACGCGGAGTATGCCGGGCCACGCCGCCCACACCGCGCCGCCCAAGATTCCGGCGGCGAAGGTCAGCGGAACGACGATGAAAGCGGGCTGGCCGTTCAGCCCGTCAACAACGAAGGTGGCTGCGATGGCGCCCATGTAGAACTGGCCCTGCGCGCCAATATTGAAGAAGCCACAGCGAAACGAGATGACGACGCCCAGTGCCGTGAGGAAAAGCGGCAGTCCCCAGCGCAGGCTGTTCTGCCAGGCGCGGGCGGACATGAACGCTCCTTCCGCGATGCTCTGGAACATCAGCGGGGCGGAGAAGCCTGCGAACTCAAAGATGATGCTGCACAGAAGAAGCGCGATGAAGACGAAGGCGAGCGCGCGGACGACTTGTGTGAGATAGCCGATCATCGGCCGGCACCGGTCATTGCGGTTCCGATGTCGGCGAGATGGAATGGCCGACTGAACTCGCCATTGATGCGGCCCGACAGCATCACGACGATCCGGTCGCTGATGTCGAACAGCTCGTCGAGGTCGGAGGAGATCAGCAAGATGCCGCAGCCGCGAGCACGGGCTTCGCGCAACGCGCGCCACACGAAGGCCGTGGCGCCGACATCCAGGCCGCGCGTCGGCTGTGCTGCGATGATCAGCGTGGCGTCGTCGTCGATCTCGCGGGCGAGAATGAGCTTCTGCGCGTTACCGCCGGAGAGCGAGCCGGCCGGCTGGTTGGGCGACGAAAACCGGACGCCCCATCGGCTCAGCGTGTCGACGCAGGTCTTCTTCAGCTGAGCCGGATTGATCAGCTTGAGAGAGCCGCCCAGCAGCAGGGTGCGCGCCGCCCAGTTCTCCCACAAGGCACTCGACAGGCTGAGGCCTTCGCTGTTGCGTTCAAAGGGGATGACGCGCAGGCCGTTGGCGCGTCTGTTGCTGAGCGGCGTTCGCGTCACGTCGGTGCCGGAAAGTTCAATGCTGCCGGAGACGATATCGGCGAGGTGAGACAGCGCGCGCACCAGCGTGCGTTGGCCGTTGCCCTCCACGCCGGCGACGCCGACGATCTCGCCGCGCCCGACGCGGAGCGCCACCTTATCAAGCGCCGGACCCTCGGCATCCTGGCGGGTCGTGACATTGCGGATATCGAGGATCGCCAGCGTGTCTTCTGTCTCAGCCGCAATCGGCTCTACGGTGTCGCTCTCCTCTGCAGCGCCGACCAGCGCCTCGCGGTCCGTCTCGGAGATGTCGCCGGCCACGTTCGTGCCGATAATTGAGGCTGAAAGCTGCGCGGCATCGGTCGCGTCGGTGGCGATCGGGCCCTCAACAAGCTTGCCGCCGCGCAGCACCGTCACCGTGTCGGCTACTGCAAGCACTTCGCGGATCTTGTGCAGGATGAGAATGATGGTGACGCCGTTCTCCTGCATCACCTTGAGGCGAGCGAACAAATTGTCGATGCCGGCCGGCGACAACACCGCGGTCGGCTCGTCGAGAATGAGGATGCGGGCGTCCGTCACCAGGGCGCGCGCGATCTCAACGGCCTGCTGTGTCTCCACGGGCAGGTCGCGCACGCGCTCGCGCGGGCCAACCTGGACTCCCAGCATCTCAAGGTGGCGCGTCCAGCGACGCTCCATAGCGCCGCGGGCATAGATGGAGCGGCCGCCCTCCGCCCCATATTCCATGGCCTCCGCGACCGTGAAGGAGGGCGGCAGAGCAAAGCTTTGATGAACGAGCTCGATGCCGGCTGCCCGCGCCCGGCCGACATTGCCGAGCGGCACGTTTTGGCCTTCGATCTCCACTGCGCCGCTATCGGGGCGGACGATGCCGGCGGCCACGCGCGCAAAGGTCGTCTTGCCGGCGCCGTTCTGGCCGACAACGGCGTGGATCAAGCCCTCCGTGAAGCCCACCGAGACATCCGACAGCGCCGTGACATCCCCGAAATTGACGGTGATGTCACGGCAGGCGAGCGCCGGGGCCGATGAAGAGGTCATCGGCGTGCCGCCGGTCTCGGAGGGAGGAGGTTCGGCTAAAGCTCCGTGTTGAATGGCACCTCAAGCGTGCCGTTGATGATCCCGGCGCGCGCCTCCTGGATTTCCGGCCAGACTTCCTTGGCTTTGGCAACCAGATCGGGCGGCCCTTGCTCCTCAAAGACAGGCGAGAGGATGAAGTCGATGACGCCGGTCCCCAAGCCCGTGCTGAGATGCCCGCCCTGGAAGTCCGGCCCGATCGCTTTGGTGACTTCGTTGTAAAGCGACTGACCGAAATCGAGCGCGACAAGCGCAATCACCGTGCTCGGCCCAAGCTTGTATTGCTCTGGCGAGATGGCGCTCACCATGCGGCCTTCACCTTCATTCGCCGCCTGGATGATGCCGGTATCGGTCGCGGCTGCATCCGTCTGGATGTAGTCGATGCCGTCCTGATACATCTGGTTGGCGATCTCGTGGCCCTTGGCCGGGTCCTGGAAGGAGCCGGCGAACGCGCCGGTCACGGTCTGACCGCCGCCGGCGGCCGCGGCAGCAGCTTTCATGGCATTGAGGTCGGCATTGAGCGGCGGCAGGCTGACGCCGCCGATATATCCGATCTTGCCGGTCTTGGAGACCCTGGCGGCGAACAGTCCCGACAGATAGCAGCCCAGATAATAGTCGTAGGAGACCGTCACCACATTGGGCATCGGCGGATCGAACGGGTCGCCGAAAATCTGGATCCACTTCGTGTCGGGATAGGCCGGCGCAAGCTCCTTGATCGGCTCGGCGACCTCGTTGAACGTGCCGGCGATCACTTCGGCGCCGGCATCGGCGAGGCTCCCGAAGATCTGAGGGAAGGTTGCTGAATCCTGGGCGTAGATCGTGCGGATCGGGAAGCCTTGTTCTTCCGACAGCTTCTTCAGCGATGCGATCATGGAATCGATCGGGCCGTTGTCGCCGGCCGCTTGCGTATGGACCAAAGCGACGAGGCCGGAGCCCTGCGCGCGCGCCCGGTTCGGCAGCGCCAAGCCACCCGTGCCGGCAAGTGCTGCCGCGCCCGCCGATGCCTTCAGAAATGTGCGGCGCGACCAAATCTGGTTCCGGCCAAATTGGAATCCTCTGCTCATGATGCTTCCCTCCTTGCGGCGTCGCGGCGACACCACTTACTTGTTGTCAGTCCAAGGTAAGTCCATGCGGATGAGCCGCCCGCGGCCGGCAAGCCCCAGTACTGTCTGAGAAAGACGGGCCGTCCGGCACAGACGGGGCTGTCGGCGTCGCGCGGCGTGATGGAGCGCAGGTCGGATTTGAAAGCACACGCATTGTGACGGGCGGATTGCACATGCCCGGAGCCAATCGCATCGACCGGTCTTCTGCGTGTAAATGGCATTGTTGACGATAGACGCATCCTGACCGAACCGTCAACTTTGCACGCAGTGATCTTGACGGTTGTGTCAACTTTCCAGCGTCCTCAATCAGCCGATCGCCGGCGAAAACGCCATCGGTTTGAGGATACGCACCTCCTGCGATTGGATCGCGTTCATCGACCAGATGTCGTCGATATAGTGCTGCCATGCGGGATCGGCGTTCATGGCGGCGCGCCGGCGCTCGCGCTCGTCAAAGCTCTCATAGGCCCAAAGCATCACCGTCTGGTGTGCGTTGCCGAATTCGGTGGTGAAGATGCCCATGAAGTGGCCGAGATGACGCTTTTGGATGGGCAGGCCTTCCGTTTCATATTTCTTCAGCCAGGCCGGCAAAGTGCCGGGGCGAAAAGTGTAGGTTCGATGCTCGACGATCAACGCGCTCTCCCGGTCAGGACGATTCCTTGAGGATCATGTCGGCGGCCTTCTCGCCGATCATGATGGTCGGTGCATTTGTGTTGCCGCTGGAGATGATCGGCATGATGGAGGCGTCGGCAACGCGCAGCCCCTCAACGCCGTGCACTTTGAGTTCGGCGTCGACCACGGCATCGGCGCCGTTTCCCATCTTGCAGGTGCCGACGGGGTGGAGGGTCGTGCCGCCGGCCTGCTTCAGCCATTCCGTCAGCGACGCGTCGCTCGTCTTTTCTGGTCCCGGCGCGATCTCCGTGCCGATCAAGTCGGCAAAGGCCGGCTGCTGCATCGCCTGACGCAAGATCTTCACGCCGGCAACTGTCGTCGCCTTGTCAAAGGCCGTGGTCAGGTAATTGGCGAAGATGCGCGGAGGATCACGCGGGTCGGCCGAACGCAGCGTGATGTGGCCGCGGCTCTCCGGGTTGACCGGCCCGACGCGGATCGTGACGCCGTGATTATCCTCAATGCGGGCGCGCGTGAACGGCTTGGGCCAATGCAGGTTGGCGGTCTTTTCCAGCGCCGGCATGAAATGCGCCTGAATATCCGGCGCCTCCAGTCCCGGCCGCGAGCGGATAAAGGCACCGCCCTCATAAGGGAACGTCGTCGCCACGCCCGTTCCGAACAGTGCGCCTTCCACGATGGCGCGCGTCAGTCGGTCGACGCGGAGTTCGCTGTAGAGCGTGATCGGCTCTTTGATCTCGTAGACCAGGCAGACATCGACATGGTCCTGCAGGTTTTTGCCGACGCCGGGGAGGTGATGGACGGTGTCAACGCCGTGCGTGCTAAGCTCGTCCGCATCGCCGATGCCTGAGAGCATCAGAACTTGCGGCGAGTTGACGGCGCCGGCCGACAGCACGATTTCGCGTGCGGCGTGCGCGTGACGCGTTGCTCCGCCAACCGAATAGTCGACGCCAACGGCCCTGCCGTTTTCCATGACGATCCGCAGCGTCAAAGCGTGCGTCTGCACCGTCAGGTTCGCTCGGCGCATGGCGGGCCGCAGGAACGCCTTGGAAGTGCTGCAGCGTCTGCCGTTGCGGATGGTGAAATCGTAGCGGCCAAAGCCTTCCTGGACCTCGCCGTTGAAGTCGTCGTTGAACGCATGGCCGGCCTCAATGCCGGCCTGCACGAAGCGATCGAAGAGCGAATTGGTGCCGCGTGCACGGCACACTGAGAGCGGGCCGTCATCGCCGTGGAACGCATCGCGCCGCTCCACATGGGTTTCCGATTTGCGGAAGTAGGGAAGCACCTCGGCGTAGGACCAGCCTGGATTGCCCATCTGCGCCCAGCGGTCATAGTCGGCGCGATTGCCGCGCACATAGATCATTCCGTTGATTGTCGACGTGCCGCCTAATGCCTTGCCGCGCGGCCAGTAGATGCGCCGGTTGTCGAGCTCCGGCTCCGGCTCCGTGTCGTAGCTCCAATTGTATATCTTGGAGTGCATCAGCTTGCCCATGAGCATGGGGAGATGCACCAGCGGGTGACGGTCGGGGCCGCCGGCCTCAATCAGCAAAACCGAATGGGCCGGGTCGGCCGATAGCCGGTTGGCGAGGACACAGCCGGCCGAGCCGGCGCCGATGACGATGTAATCGTAGGTCGGGTGCTCTGCCATGTCTGCCTACCAGGACACCGGGGTTCCGCCCATCGTGGCGAGATGCCGATTGCACGCGACGAACGGGTTCTCCTCAGCCAGAACGTCATCGGCGCGCGCCGGGTGCTCTCGCAGGACGCAGGCGATGGCGTCGCTTTCTTCGATGCCGGCGGCGCGGATGACGTCGATAGCCTGGCTGCCGAAGGCGATGAACACGATCGGCGCGCCGCGCGCTGCAAGGTGGCGCAGCACGGCCACTGTGAAGGGGCGCCACAAAGGCAGGTGGCCGCGCGTCTGATGCGGGTCACCTTCGACCGCGAAGCGGCTGATCGTGAGCGACGAGTTGAGAAGCAGCACGCCTTCCGCGACCCAGCGGTCTGCGATCCTTGCAGCGGGCTCCAGGTCGATATCGCCGGCCTCGATTTTTGCGATGAGCCGGCGCCAGCCATCATCGGCGGCTGCATATGAGGCGTCACTCGTGCGGGCGGCGGCGATAAGTTGCATAAAAGTGCGCACGCTGGTGGAGAACATCTTCTCCAGCTCAATCCAGTGGGCAACATTGCCGGCTTCAAAGGCGCGGCCGGTCGCAAAAGCCGGGCAGGGGTAGGGGTCTTGCCCCAGGATCACGCAGCGCACCTGCGGCGGCGTAATATTGTCGAAGGCGCGCAGCATATGGGCCGCTTCGGGCGCGCCCGGAAAGACCTGACCCCGACGCGCCGGAAAGACGGGCTCCCAGGCCTCAAGGCGCAGCTTCGGGTCGATGTCGGCAAAGCCTAACTCAGCCTCGCCGGCGACATCGCGCCAGGCCGGGTCAAGGTCATCGCTCCAGCCGGCGAGAATCTCCTGCATCGCGTCTCTGAGCGCCATGCTCATGAGGCGGTCTCCCTAGCGGCGAGAAGCTTAGCCGAAAGTTGACCGAAGCGTCAACTTTTCAGGCATATGACTTTGACGCAGGCGTCAACTTTTTTGTGGACAGCGGCAGACAGTTCGGCAACTTTCCCGCGAGAGAGGCAGAGACATGGGACGACGAAAAGCCCGAAATGCAGGCGCCGGCCACGAGACGCGCATCGGTGCCCGCAACAAGAAGGCGATCCTGGACGCCGCGATTCAGACATTCACCGAGAAGGGCTATGACGGTGCGAGTATCGCCGAAATCGCGCAAATGTCCGGGCTCCCGAAGGCAAATATCTATTATTATTTCGGATCAAAAGAGACGATCTATCGGACGATCATCGCCGATCTTATCTCCGAATGGGACAGGGCGCTTGATCACCTCAGATCGGAGCGCGAGCCGGCCGAAGCGATCAGTGACTATATCCGCGCCAAGCTGGAGTTCACGCGCAAGCATTCCGCCCAGTCGCGCATGTTCGCCGCGGAGGCTGTGCATGGCGGCCGCTTCCTCAGCCGCCGCGACAGGTCGCACATGCAGGCGATCACTCTGGAAAAGGCAAAGGTGTTCGATGCCTGGTCGGCGGCCGGCAAGATGGACCCGGTCGATCCCATCCATCTGTTCATCATGCTGTGGGCGTCCACCCAGTATTATGCCGATTTCGATGTGCTAGCCCGCAACGCTCTGGTGTCAAAACGACTGAGCGTCGGCGACTACGATCGTGCCGTCGAAACGATCACACGGGTCGTTCTGAAGGGTTGCGGCATCACGCAGACTTGCTGATCTTGCGAGGCCCCATCTGAGTTTGCAGGATCGCTGCTGCTCAGTTCGGGTCCGCGGCTACCGATTGCCGGCGTCGTTGGGGTCGAAGTCGAAACGGTCCGGCAGGTGCATCCCGGCGCTCAGATGATGCTGGACGGACCGCACTGACACGCCGTCCCGGTAGAGCCAAGGATCATCCGTGGTGCGCTGCCAGGCTTCCATCGCCGCCCGTAACTCCAGCAGCACATTGTGATGGCTCTCCTCGGTGGCGAGATTGCGAACTTCGCGCGGGTCAGCCTCAAGGTCGTAGAGCTCTTCGGGCGGGCGTCGGACATAGTCCTTCAAGGCGCGCGCGCCGATAAGGACCGGCTCCGTGTTGCGGATGCCCTCCCAGGACAAGGAACCGTAGAGATCTCCGGAGAAGGGGAAGTCGAGCTGCCACGCCACGTTTCGATGATACTTATAGCGCGGCGTGCGGATGAAGCGGGTCGGATAGTAATTCGTGATCTCGTGGAATGTGTGTGATCCGAAGACACGCTCCCAATCCGCAAGCAATTCGGTGTCCTGCAGGATCGGCAGGACTGAACGCCCGCGCCGCGCGCCCGCCGGGACGTCATGCCCAGCCCAGTCGAGGAATGTCGGCAGGATGTCGACGAACGAAACCAAATTGGGATTGGCGACGCCCGCCTTCGCGCCGGGCACGCGCATGATCAACGGCAGATGGACACCCGCGTCGTAGAGCGTGGTCTTGGAATTGAGAAACGGCGCGCCGTTGTCGCTCAAAAAGCAGACGAGCGTATCGTCGGCAAAGCCGGCGCGCTCCAGCGCCGCAAGGACAAGGCCTACACCCTGATCGAGCCGGTGCACGGAGCGATAATATTCTGCGAGCTCGGTTCGCACTTCGGGGAGATCGGTGAGGAACGGCGGGACGCTGACCTCGTCGGGGGAGAAGGTGTGGTCATCGATGTCCCGATAGGCTCGGTCGTTGCCGAACCCCGACCGCGTCAGGTCGCGGTGCGGATCGACGAAGCCAATCGTCAGAAAGAACGGCTTGTCCGCGGCGCGGGCCGATGCGAGGAAGTTTTGCGCCCGTTCCGCCACCCAAGCGACGTCCCGCGTCATGCTCGCTTCGCGCAGCGCCCAGGGATAGACATCGGGCGGGCCGACATGAACCTTGCCGATGATGCCGGTCAGGTAGCCGGCTGTGTTGAGCAAGGCGGGCGCTGTCTCAACATGGCCGAAGGTCATGAAATGGTGATAGTCGTGGTGGAGTCCGTACTGGCCGGTCTCATGCGTGTGGAGACCCGTAAAGATCACCGAGCGGCTGGCGGAACAGGACGCCGTGGAGGTGAATGCCATGTCGAACCGGGTGCCCTGGCGCGCAAGGCGGTCGATATTGGGCGTGTGGATGGCGGGCTCGCCGTAGCAGCCGGTCATGCGGCCGAGATCGTCGGCGATCAGTAGAAGGATGTTCCGCATCGTCGGTTCCGTCACGTTCGGGCCGGGCCGACCGGCAGGCCGTCGGCGTTGAACAAATGCACCGATTCCGACTGGAGGGTGAGGAACACGGCGTCGCCGGCGCGGAAGGCGTTGGCGCCGATGGCGCGGGCGTTCACGATGCCGGCCTCTTCGGTTTTGACGTGCACATAGGTGTCGCTGCCCAGCTGTTCGATATGGACAATTGAGCCGCTCCATTCGCCGGCATCGCGCGATATCGTGATGTGCTCGGGGCGGATGCCGAGCGTATGCGCGCCGTGCTTCTCCGCCGTCGCGCCGGTGACGAAATTCATGCGCGGCGAGCCAATGAAGCCGGCGACGAAAGCGCTGGCCGGCTCAGCGTAGAGGTCCATCGGCCGGCCGACCTGTTCGACCTGTCCGGCGTTCAGCACGACGATCCGGTCGGCCAGGGTCATTGCTTCGACCTGGTCATGCGTGACGTAGATCATCGTGGTGTCCGACAAGCGCTTGTGAAGTGCCGCGATCTCCAGTCGCGTGTCGACACGCAGGGCCGCGTCGAGGTTCGATAACGGCTCGTCGAACAGAAACACCCGCGGCTTGCGTGTAATCGCGCGCCCGATCGCCACGCGCTGACGCTGGCCGCCCGACAATTGGCGCGGCTTGCGCTCCATCAGCGGCGTGATCTGCAGGATTTCCGCGGCTTCCGCGACCCGAGCCTTGATCTCGGCCTGGTTCAGACGTGCCTGCTCCAAGCCGAACGCCATGTTCTCAAAGACGTTCATGTGCGGATAAAGCGCATAGGATTGGAAGACCATGGAGATGCCGCGCTTGGATGGGAGCACGTCGTTCATCCGCGCACCGTCGATATAAAGGTCGCCGGCGGTGATGTCCTCAAGCCCGGCGACCAGACGAAGAAGGGTGGACTTGCCGCAGCCGGACGGCCCGACGAAGACGACGAACTCGCCCTTCTCAAGAGACAGATTGACGTCGCGCAGAACCTCCACGGAGCCGAAGGACTTGCAGATCGATTTCAGCTCAACGGATGCCATCGATTATCCCTTCACTGCGCCGGCCGTGAGGCCGGAGACGATCCGGCGCTGGAAGATGAGCACCAGGATGACCAGCGGCAGCGTGACAACGACGGATGCTGCCATGATGTTGCCCCAGGGAACCTCGAACTCGCTGCGGCCGGAGATGAGAGCGATCGCCACGGGAACCGTGCGTTGCGTATCGGTGGAGAGGAACGTCAGAGCGAAGAGGAATTCGTTCCACGCATGAATGAAGGCCAGCAGACCGGTCGTCACCATGGCGGGCCACATGATCGGCAAGAAGACGCGCCGGATAATCGTGAAGGGCGGTGCGCCGTCCATGATGGCGGCTTCCTCGATCTCGATGGGAAGATTGCGCATGAATGTGGTCAGCACCCAAACGGTGAAGGGGAGGGTGAAGATCATGTACGAGAAGACCAGTGACCAGAGCGAGTTGAACAGACCGAGGGTTCTGATCACTTCGAACAGCCCCGCAAGCACTGCGATCTGCGGGAACATCGACACAGACAGGATGGTGAGGAGCAAGAGCCCGCGCCCGCGGAAGCGAATCCTGGAGAGCGCATAGGACGCGGTGACAGCGAGGAAGAGCGAGATCACCACGACAATTGCCGCAACGAAGACGGAGTTCAGGATCTGGCGCCCGAACACGCCGCTTGTGAGCATCGACGCATAGTTCGAAAAATCCAACGCCGCCGGAAGATAGTTGACTTCGAAGAGCGCTTGCCCGTCTTCCAGCGATGTCAGGATCGCGTAGTAGAAGGGGAATATGGCCTGCACGATGATGATGACCACCAGCGCGTAGAACCCGGCACGTGTGATCCAGCGTCGCGCGGTCATTCTTCCTTGCCCTCCAGGTCCATCCGGCTCAGGCGAATGAACGAGATGGTAATCAGGGCGATCACCAGGAAAAGCAGCGTCGAAGCGGCCGATCCGTAGGCGAACTGGTCATAGTCGAAGAGGTTCTCGCGCGCATAGACGGACATCGTTCGGGTCGCGTCGGTGTTCGGCGTGAGCACATAGACGATATCGAACACGCGCAGCGCGTCGAGAGCGCGAAAGACCACTGCGACAAGCACGGCCGGCATGATCAGCGGTAGCGTCACTTTGCGGAACACGCGAAATGGGTGGATGCCGTCAAGCCGCGCTGCCTCGTAGACATCGTTGGGCACCATCTGCAGTCCGGCGAGGATAAGCAGCGCCATGAACGGCGTCGTCTTCCAGATGTCGACGATCAGCACGGCAATCATCGCCGTATCGGCAGAGGCGGTCCACGCCACCGGTTCTGAGATCAGATAAAGGCGCAGAAGAATGTCGTTCAGAATGCCGAACTGGTCGTGCATCATCCATGCCCACATCTTGGCCGACACGATGGTGGGGATGGCCCAGGGGATCAGCACGGCCGCGCGGACGAGGCCGCGGCCCCTGAATTGCTCGTTGAGGACCAGTGCGATGATCAGGCCGAAGAAGGTCTCGAACGCGACGGAGATTGTCGCGAACCAGATTGTGTTCCAGACCGAACGCCACCAGCGCGCATCGGCGAGCAGCCCGAAATACTCGCCCTGGCCGTTTCCGTAATCGACATATTCAAGATAGTTGCGAAACCCGACCCAGCGCGCGTCGTCGATGAGATCGAGTGAGGCGTCGGTGAAGCTGAACCAGATGGTTCGATAGAGCGGGTAGGCTGCGACGCTGGCAAGCACCACCAGCATCGGCGCCAGAAAGACCCACGCGGACCGAATGCGCTGCCGCGACAGCGTCGACATCGTTCCGCTCCTGACGGGCGTTCCTGCAGCGGCCGTGGCAGCGGCCTCAACTGGCGGCATGGCTCACTCCGCTCGCGTCAAGCGCGCGGACCGGGCGGGCCCGCGCGCTTCGCTTTATGCCAGATCTTACCAGCCAGCGCCCTTCAGCCGCTTCAGCTTCGCCTCAAGCATGGCGAGGTTCTCTTCTGCGGTTCCGTTGCCGGACATGGTGTTGTGCACCGCAGTCCAGAACTCTGAGGACACCTCATTGTATTTGCGTTTGGCCGCCGCGGACGGCCGCGGCAGCGCGCCGTCGACGACAGGCTTCCACAGCGGAATGAACTCCTGCTCACGGGCGACGTCCGGATCCTCGTAGACCGCGTTCAGCGTCGGCGGCCGCGATGTCACGATCGCTCGTTCCTTCTGGTTCTCGTAGTTGTTCAGAAAGCGGACCAGCTCAATCGCCTCGGCCTGGTTCTCTGAGTATTTGGTGACGCCCAGATGCCAGCCGCCAAGCGTCGCGGCCGAGGGCAGACCTTCGCCGCCGGAGGGCAGTGTCGTCACCGCGAACTTGCCCTTCACCGCGCTGTCGTCGCCGGCCGCCAGCGCATAAGCGTAGTTCCAGTTGCGCATGAAGACGGCATTGCCCGACTGGAACACACCGCGCGCATCCTCTTCCTTGTAGTTGAGCACGCCTTCGGGTGCGATCGTGCCGACCCAGGAGGCCACCAAGTTCAACGCTTCGGCGGCTGTCGGATTGTTGATCTTGATGGATCCGTCGTTCTCCACGATACGGCCGCCGCCGAAGCTGACGATCCATTCCTGGGCGTTGCAGGTCAGCCCTTCATAGGCTGCACCTTGGAACACGAAGCCGAACATGTCGTCATTGCCGGCGGCGCGTTCGGCATCCATGATCTTCTGCGCGGTGGTGGTCAGCTGCTGCCAGGTCTCCGGCACCGGCTCGCCGTGTTTCTCAAGCAGGTCCTTGCGGTAGTAGAGGGCCGGTGCGCCGAGAAACATCGGCAGCGCAACCAGCTTGTCGCCGACAGTCTGGCTTTCGATAGCGCCGGCAACGAAGTCGCCTTTGATGTCGGCGACGTGGGGATTCAAGTCGATGAAGTGGTCGGCGATCTGCGGCGCCCAAATCACGTCAAGCCGATAGACGTCGATGTCGCTCGACTGGGCGGCAAGCCACAGCTTGTATTGACCAAACTGGTCGGTGGTCGATTCCGGCATGGAGACGATGGTCACTGTGTGACCGGTCTCCGCCTCGAACTTGTCGAGCTGCTTACGCAGGATCTCCTGATCGCGCCCGACCGAGCCATGGACGATGCTCAGCTCGACCGCGACAGATGACCAGGCCAGCATAGTCGCGCCGACAAAAGTTGTTGCAAATGCAGCGATGCGTTTCATGTTTTCATTCTCCTCCTAGTTATTGGCCTCCACTTTAGATGCGGCGCAGTCCATCGCTGTGCGCAGCATCAATTCGCTTTCTGATCGTTTCGGCAGAAGATCGGCGACGCCCAGGCGGTCTGACCCCCGAGCTGCCGTAGCCGCACATAGATGTTTTCGCCGTCGTCGATCCGTCCGAGTTCCACGCGGCCTTGCCACTGCCACTGACGCGGACGCGGCAGAGCGTGGAAACGGTAGGCCGGTGAATCGATCGGTCCGAGATTGCCGGCGAGTGCGCCCTCAAAGAGCCTCTTGGCCGGTATGGCGATTGATGTGCCGGAGAGCTCCGCGCGTATCATTGTCTCGTCGCGAACACGCATTCTCAGTGCAAATCCTTGCGTGGCCGGTGTCGCATTGTTCGGATTGGCTTCCGCAGTGACGTCGAATGAGACTCCGTCGGCGTCGCGCGTGATTTCAGGCAAGGCATGTTTGCTTTCGTCGCCCTCCAACGGCGAAACGACCTCCGCACCTCGAAATCGCGGCTCCACGGCCAGAATCTCTCCGGCCTCAAGTCTCACGGTTCCCGCCCATCGATGTGCATGCCCGCGGGCACCCCAGCCAAGTTCGACGTAGAGGATGGTCTCGCAGGTGCCGCCGTCATCGGCGTTGATTGGCGCCGGCGAAAGCTCAGGCGAGATACGACAATCGAGATGCCCATTGCGAATGACGTCGATCGTATCGATGAAGCCTCCGCCTACGGCCTCGATTGCAAGCACAGCGTCGCTCTGCGGGGCGATGATCCGTCCTTGCACGACATCATCGATGGCCGTCAGTAGATGAATGTTGTCGCCGGTCAGCGCATTCGTTCGCCGGCCGCGCATGGCCTCCCAGATGGCGTCGCGCGAATGGCTTTCGGCATAAAGGCCGGTGCGGCCGTGACCGTAAGAGCCCGGAAAGCCGCTATGGTGATCGGTGTTGGCGACCACGCCGAACACATGCCCATGCGCCAGGCCCGCCGCCATGGTCGAGCGGCCGTCGGTGGGCCCCATGGAGTGGAGATAGGTGCGCTCGCCTTCAGACGTTTCGGCGCAGCCGTGCATGGAGAATATCTCAACGAAGGGCGACAAAGCCGGGTCGAACGTGTTCCAGTTAATGCCGCGCGCGCCTTGGCGGTATCCGATGTGATGAGGGAAGGCGAGGGCGCGGTCGGCTTTGCTCTGCGCCAGTGCGCACCGTAGCGCCTCAGGGCATTGGGCCAGCTCGATCTCGGCCGGATCAAGGTCTGCGTAGATGATCGTGTAGTCGCCATGCGCGCAGGAATGAATCTCGTAGCCGGGAAAGACGCTGAACACACCTTGGCGCTCGTGGGCTCTCAACGTGTCGAAGTGTCCAAGCCAGTTGGCCTTGAGTTTCGCGAAACCCTCGACATGGAACGCCATGATGTGGGCGATGCCGGGCTCATCTTTCGGCATGTCCGGCCAGTCGGCATGTCCGGTGACGGACACGAAATCGAGCTGAAGCTCTGCCCGGGCAAGGGCGTCCTCCAGATCGCCGTGGCCGTAGGACAGATTGCAATGATTGTGCACGTCGCCATAGAGCGGCGCGAGACCAAGCGAAGCCGCAAGCGGCGTCAGTCGATCGGGCAGGGCGTCGCGGATCACGACCCGGCCTCCAGGCGGTAAGGATCCACCGGTGCACCGCCGTTGCGAAGTGACGATTGCGCGGCGAGCACGATCCTCAGCGACGCCAATCCGTCGCTCGCGCCAGCCGGCGGCGCCTCGCCGTCATAGAAGCGTCTCAGCGTACGGACGAGCTCCAGGTCGGCGCCGAAATGCGTCGATGCGCGGTCGGGATCGGTGAAGGTATGGGTCTCGTGCTTGCGGCCGTGATCTGCGACCACGTCGATTGTGCCGGAGTGACGAACCATCCGTAGACGGCCGGTCGAGCCGACGATCTCCAGCGTCTCTTGGTCTTCAGCCCACGGCCCGAAAATGGCGAAGAACAGGCAGGCGGAGATGCCGTTCTCGTAGCGGATGGTGACAATGGCGTGGTCGTCGATATCGGCACCGGGATAATAGACGCATGTGTCGTTGCGGTCCTCGATCCTGGTGGCGTCCCGCCAACTTGGATTGGCGGCGGCGCCGACGCCTTCGAACCGGTCAACGAGCGTCTCGTGGCGGCGATAGGGGCATATGCGCGTGCATTCGCTGCACCGCTCCGGCGCATTCGGGTCCGGTGTAAAAATGGTGCTCCGCCCGCCGATCGCCGACACCGACAGCGGGCGCGACCCGGCGACCCAGTTCAAGACATCGAAATGATGCGAGCATTTGTCGTTCAGAGCACCGCCGGAGAGGGCGCTCTTGCGGTGCCAGAGTTGCAGGTAGCGCGTGTAGGGGATCACCGAGCGCAACAGAATCATCTGCGGATCGCCGATCACGTCGGAATGGGCGAGGCGTACCGATTTGATCCATGGCCCCTCGTAGCGGCGTGTGAACCCCATGAGGAGTGGCTGTCCGCTCTTCTCTTCAGCTCCGAGAATTGCCTCTGCGTCGGCCAGCGTCACCGCGATCGGCTTGTCGAGATAGACGCGCTTGCCTGCCTTGATCGCTGCCTCCACGGGCTCGCGATGCGTGTTGGTGTGTGTGGTTACTAAAACGAGGTCGACAGCGGGATCGTCGACAGCCGGCTTAAGGCCTTCGAAGACTTGCACGTCATGCGCAATGCCGCGGCGTGCGTAGATGGCGTTCAGATGCTCCGCGGCATAGCGCGCACGGTCGGGCAGAACGTCTTGGACACCGATGATCCGGAAGCCGGTCTCCGCGGCGATCTCCGCCATGCGAGTGCCGAGAAAGAAGACGCCACGCTCGCCCGCGCCGATGATCGACACACCAATAATGTCTTGCTGTGGCCGCCGCTGCAGCATGCACGCCCGTCCTGTCGTCGATTATTGGCGGGCATCGTATGTGAGTATATATGCTGATACAATAGAAGTTATACTCTAACGCGCGAGGAGGCTGCCATGCTCGGCATAGCTCACCGGCAGGTAGACCGTCTCCGGAGCCGCGTCTTCCAGGGCTATGCGGCTCATGACGATCTCTTCGAAGACCCTGAGCTTGTGGGCATTGCTGTTGCCGACCACGTCGTAGCGGCCGAGATGCTCTGAGGGGAAGTCAACGCTACCCAGAAGAACGACGCTGAGATCTGCGCCGGCGCTGCAGCCGATCTCCGTCAGGGCGCGATCCAGCACGTAGCCCTCCACCACACCCCAAACGATCAGCGCGGTGAAGGGCAGGCGTCCGTCATCTCCTTTCAGGCGCGACAGCGCGTCTGAAATGTCCGCGACCTCGTAGCTCCCCGGCAGCTTCGGAACCTCCACAAGCCAGCTTGTGGCCGGATCGGGCAGCGCTTCGCTCAGCAGGCGGAACTCGCGACGCGCCATGGCGATCTGCCTGGCTTGGTGAGCCGATGTCAGGAACGCGATGCGCTCATGACCTTTGCTCCGCACGATCCGAAACGCCACGGACAGCGCTTCTCGCCAGTTGGTGCCGATGGCATCCACATCGATGCCTGTCGCGGAGACGCCGTCGATGACGATACGGGCCACGTGTTTATGGAGCGCGGCGAGAAAGGCGATCGACAAGACCTCGAAATTCGACTGGAGCAGGCCGGTTTTGAAGCGGCCGATCTTTTCCAGCACCGACAGTGCCTGCGCCTCGTCGGAGTAACCGATCTGCAGGATGGAGATGTTGCGCGCGCTGAGGCGTGCATCGATTTCCTGCAGCGCATTGTGGGCGAGCCTGCTGTCGGATGTCCTGTAGAGCACAAGCAGGTCGCCCTCCCAGTCGTGACCTTTGGCGTCGGCTTGACCAGGATCACCAACGACGATCCCGGCGCCGGGCCGGGATTGAAGCTGACCGGATTCCACGTAAGGGCGAAGCGCTGCTTCCACCGTGCGCTGTGCGGTGGAGAAACGCTGCATGATCTGGCGCATTGTGGGCAGCCGGTCGCCCGGCTTGGCCTCATCGATGGCCTGGTTCAGCCACGCCTGGATGCTGGCAACGGCCGCTTCTGTGCGCTGACGCATGCCCTAGGATTGTACCAATACTGTACTCAGTTCAAGTGCGTATTCAGGGCCGAATGGCTGCAGTCGGCTTAGTTGGGCAGGCGGGTTGCCTGCCCCATGGCAGCGCGGTCGGCCACGACAATTCCATTGGAATGCAGCCGAAGCGCGGTGGCGGGCAGGTCCTCTGAGATTGGGTCGTTCAGAGCTTTGGCGAGGATGCCAGCCTTCTCAGCGCCGCCTGTGATCAGCACGAGCTTGCCGGCTTCGCCTAGTGTGCCGAGTCCGAGCGTCAGGCCGGCGCGGGGTACATCGGCCTCCGTGCCCCAATAGGCGGCGTTGGAGCGGATCGTTGCGGGCGTCAGGTCTACGCGTCTGGTGCGGCTGTCGAAGGCGCTGCCGGGTTCGTTCATGCCGATATGTCCGTTCGGGCCGAGGCCGACGATGGCGAGGTCAATGCCGCCGCGTTCGGCGATCAGCGCCTCAATCCGATCCGCTTCCGCGTGCGGCTCAGCCAATGGGTCGAACGCATGCACGGCGCTGTCGGGAATGCGCAGCGGGCCGAGGAGTTCGAGTTTCAGCCAAAGGAGGAGCCGTCGCCGGTCGTCGGCGGCGATGCTGGCATATTCGTCGAGCGTCAGGAACACCGCGGCGCTGAAGTCGACACGGCCGGCACGCTCAGCGTCAACCAGCGCCTTGAACAGGCCGAGCGGCGTGCGTCCGGTTGGAAAGACCAGCAGCGATGACGGCTTGGCACGCAATTGGGCAATGACGATCTCCGCCGTCTGTCGGCTCAGGTCCTCATAATCCGCCGCCTCAATGACCTTCACGACTGGGCCTCGTCGCTATGTAATGCGGCCGCGCCGACGGCGCCGGCCAGCGGCCCGAGCGTCCCAAGGCGGATGGCGAGATCGCGGGGAAAGCCGGCCGGACAGGCTGCAAGAAACGACGATTCGATGGCGCGGCGGAACGGCTCGCCAAGCGCAGTCACCGCGCCGATCAAGACAACGACCTCAAGATCGAGAAGCAGATGGGCGTTGGCGATCATTCGTCCGACCAGCTCAAACACCTCGTCAAGCTCGTCGTCGCCGGCGGTGGCGCTGTCGCGGTCAATCCAGGCGTGGAACGCTTCGCTGAAGCCAACGCCTCGGCGAGCTGCGAACTGCGCTGGCGCTGCGATGTCCTCAACACTCGGCCAAGTGTCGGCGTCCGGGGGTGGGATTAGCCGCCACACGCCGATCTCGCCAGCGCCGCCATGTGCGCCGGCATGAATGCGTCCGCCGAGAAGCAGCCCTGCGCCGATCCCGGTGCCGAACGTTACGGTCATGGCGTTTTGCGCCCCGTGTGCTGCGCCGAGCCACGCCTCGCCGCGCATGGCGGCGCGGGCGTCATGGTCGATCGTGCACGAGGCGGCCAGGCAATCGCTGAACGCGTCAACCAGCGGCAAGTCGGCGAGATTGGGCAGATTCGTGCTGCCGAGGCGCATGGTGCCGTCGGGCTGGATCATGCCGCCGAAGGCGATCCCCACATGTTGCGGGCGATCGTCGCCGGCAACGGAGCGGAGCGTGTCCGAAGCGCGCTTCAGAAGCTCATTGCGCGGGATGGTGCCGCCGGCGGGCACGGTTGCGCTGTCGACGATCTCGCCCGTCGGCGTGACCTTGACCGCCTTCAGGTTGGTGCCGCCGATATCAAGCCCGAAAAGCACAGCAACAAACACATCCGATATTGGGTTCAGCCATTCAATGCTCTGCGCGGCCTCCGGCTAAAGGCCACGCTCGATGGCCCGGAGCAGTCGGAAGCGCAGCTTTCCCGTGTTGCCACCCAGTGAGATCACGAAGCGCACCTGGCCATGTTCGGACGTCTCGGCGTAGCCCGCCAGCGTGCGGACGCCGGGGATGGAACCTGTCTTGTACCGCGAGCCGCCTTTTGTCTTGGGGAGCAGGTCGGCATGGGGCGCAAGCTGATGGAGCAGCTTGGCAAGCCCGTGGGCAGTGAGATTGTTTTCCGGGCTGATGCCGGAGCCCTCCTTCAGATGAATGGCGCCGGCAAGGTCGTGTTCGGCGAGGATCTCGCCAGCGACCT
This sequence comes from Afifellaceae bacterium, assembly GCA_028281235.1. GTDB lineage: Bacteria > Pseudomonadota > Alphaproteobacteria > Rhizobiales > Afifellaceae > DASWJZ01. The sequence goes on from JANQKG010000050.1 coordinate 55,689, forward strand.
GCAGCGACTTATCAAGGCTGACAGGGCCGCCCAGCCGGTGCGCGCCGATCTCCAGGAAGACCTGGTTGGCGATGTAGTTGTTCGAGCCGAGGAGCATCAGGGCAAGGATTTCCAAGAGCGTGCGCGACTGCTGGTGGACGTAGATCGGCTCCAGGTCTTCCGGCACCGACCCAATCGATATCTCGCCCTCAACGCTTCCGCCGGCCTTCTCAATGAAGGCGGCGATGAGCTCGCCGGCATATTGAACGCCTACGCTGGAATCCTCTTGGCCGAGGTTGATGCGGCCCCGACCCTTAGGGCCCCGCGCTCGGAACTGGCTGACAGCCAAAGGGGTGATCGGCGTCTGCTTATCAGCGGAGCGGATCGTATCTCCACGGCGCACGGCGTGGATCGTATTGAAGTTCACGGCAAGGGCTGCGTTCAGCGCGTTATACGCTTCTTCATCGTTCTCAATGCCTGGGATGCGAAGGTCGGCGGGGTAGTAGCTCGCGTCGAGCACAATGCCGGTGAACGCTTCCCTGCCGGCTGCGGTGATGAGCTTGGGCGCCAGCAGCGCCAGCTCCTCGGAAATCAAGAACGGGTCGCCGCCCCCGCGGACGTACAGCAATCCGTCGTCGCCCAAATAGAAGCGGGTCTCGAAGCGGTAGTCGCCGCCCAGGACCTCCACCGCCAACCAAGCGGTGACCAGCTTGGTAACGGACGCCGGGACAAAGGGCTGCTCGACGTTTTGGGCCACCAATTCGTTGCCCTCTGCGTCGAGCACAAGCACCAAGCCCGAGCGCGCAAGGGCAGCGATCTCGGCTTTGGTGTCGGCTTGCGCCGGGACCGGCAGCAGAAGCAGGGCACTGGCAAGGGCGAGCCGGCGAAGCCACCCGAAGAGCGCGGTCCCGCGCCGCGGGACTTTGATTGATGCTATTCGCACCGACCAGCTAGTGCTCCATGCCCGTGATGATCCTCTCCACCTCTTCAATTGAGGTCTTCTTCGGGTCGATATCGTTAGCGGCAACCGTGCCGCGACGCAGCACGACAATACGGTCAACCACCTGGAACACGTGGTGGATGTTGTGCGCGATGAAAATGCAGGAATGGCCGGAATCACGCGCGTTGCGAACGAACTGAAGCACACCTTGAGTCTCCGCGACACCGAGATTGTTGGTTGGCTCGTCCAGGATAATTAGGTCGCTGTCGAAATGCATGGCGCGCGCGATCGCGACGGCCTGACGTTCGCCGCCCGACAGCGAGCCGATGGGGGTCGTGGTGGGGATGTCTTTTGTGATCCCGACCTCCTTGAGGAGGTCGCTTGCGACCTGATCCATCATGGGCTGGTCGAGCCGGTTGAAAAAGCGCGGGCCGCGCAACGGCTCGCGGCCAAGGAAGAGGTTGCGCGCAATGGAAAGCTGCGTGACCAGCGCGGAATCCTGGTAGATCGTTTCGATGCTGTAATTGATGGCGTCGGTGGTGTTTCTGATGATGGCCTTCTCGCCGTCGACGTAGATGTCGCCACTAGTGGCGGCGACCGCCCCCGACAGCACTTTGATGAGCGTCGACTTGCCGGCGCCGTTGTCGCCAAGCAGGCCGACGATCTCGCCGCGCCTGACCGTAAAGTCGACGCCGCGCAAAGCGTGCACCTTGCCGTAGGACTTTTTGATCGCCACCATGCGGATCAGGTCTTCGGCCATGTCTAGGTTGCCTCCTGATGCCGGCGATCGAGCCATGAGTGCAGGGCCATCATCCCAAGAATGATGGCGCCGATAAAGATATTGTAGGCCAGCCCGGGCACGCCGATCATGATAATGCCGTTGCGCATAAGGCGCAGGATGAAGACGCCGATCACCGTTCCGATGATCGTGCCACGGCCGCCCATGAGAGCGGTGCCGCCGATCACCACCATGGCAATCACTTCCAGTTCGTAACCGGTGCCGCTGTTGGGATTTGCAGCCGACGTCCGGATGGAGCTGATGATGCCGGCCAACGCCGCAAATGTGCTGCTTAGCATGAAGAGGTAGATTTTAGTGCGGTTCACCTTGACGCCGCGGGCACGCGCCGCATCGGGGTTGCCGCCGGACGCCTGAATCCAATTGCCGGCTTTTGTTCCCGTTAAGACGTAGCCGAGCACGATTGCCGCAAGCGCGAACCAAAACAGCGACATGTAGATACGCAAGGGGCCGATCCAGAAATCGCCGACCAGGATTTCGGCGAGCGGCTCGCCGGCCGCGTTCCATGTGCGCTGCGGGAAGCCGTCGGTAATGAAAAGTGCGGTGCCGCGCACAAGAAGAAGCATGCCGAGCGTCACGAGAAAGGATGGGATTTTGAGTTGTGTGACGAGGAGCCCGCTTGAAAGGCCAATCAGCGCCGCCGTCCCGAGCGCCGCCACGAACGCCACCTCAAGCGATGCGACGCCGCTGTTGAACAGCGTCCACATGAGGACGGCGGAGAAGCCGAACACCGAACCGACGGACAGGTCGAACTCGCCCGACGTCATCAGAAGCGTCATCGCCAGAGCGATCAGTCCAAGCTCCACGGTGAACGCCAGAGTGTTGCTGATGTTCAGGATCGAGATGAAGTTCGGATTGATCGACGTGAACACGACGATCAACAGTACCAGGAGGGCGAACGGGCCTGCCTCGGGCCGGCCGATCAGCCTTAGAATGGTCCGGTTGCTTTCCATGGCCGCTACGTTGCCCCCAGAATATTGACGGAGTGTCGGTCATGCACGCCCGAACCGGCGCACCGGCGCGGGCGTGCATGGTGAGCGCCTAATTGCCGCTCATGATGTCGTCATAGACCTGCGCGGTGTCGGCCTCGTAGAGGGCGCCGACGATGATGTCGAATCCCGGAGGGATGCCGCTTGCTGCTGCGCTCGCCAGAGAAAGCGCCAGGTAGCTGGTCATCTGCGGGTCCTGCCACATGGCCGCGTTGACGTAGCCGTTCAGCACCTCCTGCGTGGTGTCGAGCGAGTTGCCCCAACCGACGACGGGAATCTCGCCCGGCGCGATTCCGAGTTGATCGAAGACGCGCTTGATGCTGCCGGTCACCAGATCGCCAAGGCCGATAATCGCCGTGACCCTGTCGCGATTGGCGTTGAGGTAGTCGGTCATGCGAGTGATGGCCTCCGCCTGATCGAGCGTCGCGTCCGTGACTTCCCACGTGACGCCAAGCGGCTCAAACACGCTGGCGATGCCTTCTTCCTCCTGAACGCCATATGTGGCGCCTGGGACTTCCACCGGCATCCAGACGAAATCGCCGGACTTCACGTGGCCGTTGTCGACCATGTACTGGGCCCATTTCTGGCCGACCACCACGAGGTCCATTCCGACATAGGCGCCGAAATCGGCGGACGGGTCGGGCGTGTTCATGTTGATGATCGGAATGCCCGCAGCATTGGCTTCCGCGACAACCTCAATCAGGCTGCCGGGATCCGGGCTGGTGGAGACGATGCCGTCCGCTCCCGCCGCAATGGCTGCTCTCACGGCTTCCTGATGAGTCGGAACGTCGCCGCTATGGAACGACGTGTTGACGTCGTTGCCGGTGTCGGTGGCCCATTGCTTGGCTCCGTCCAAGAAATACGTCCATACCGGGTCCGCAGGCGAGCCATGCGAGATCCAGTAGAAGGTCTTGCCGTTTTGAGCCTGAGCGGCCGTCACCGGCAGGATTGCGGCAAACAGCACGCCGGCGAGCAAGTACTTCAGATATCGGAACATAATATCCCTCCGGTTTGTTTTGTCCGCTTGGTGTCAGCACGGCCCGCTGCGGACGGCTCAGGCCGTTTGTTCTCTCAGCGCCGGCGGAACATGGCTTGGCGTTTCTCCTTGAAGGCCGCACGCCCTTCCGCTGCATCCTCCGTCGCAAAGCAAATGGTCTGCAAGTCGCGTTCGTATTCGATGGCCTTTTCCAGCGGCACGGTGAAGGCCGCCTTCAGATTGAGCTTCGCCGTCTCAGCGGCAATTGGCGCGCGGCTGGCGATCGTTTCAGCAATGGCCCTTGCCCGGTCCATCAGATCGGCGGCCGGCACCACCTCGCTTATCAGATGCCAGTCTCTCGCCCGCTCAGCATCGATCGGGTCGCCGGTCATCATCATCATGGCGGCGTTGGACGCCCCGGCGGAATGGGCGAGGTAAGTCGCCATGCCGCCTCCGCCGATCCATCCAAGCTTGATCTCCGGAGCGGCGAAGCTGGCCGTGTCCGCAGCGATGCGGATGTCGCAGGACATGGCGGTCTCCAGCCCGCCGCCGAAAGCATAGCCGTTGATGGCTGCAATCGACGGCTTCAGGAGCGCGCGGATCGCATCGCAATAATCGGGCCGGTTGCGGAACTGCCAGGGCGTGTCATAGCTGTCGAGCTCGGCGATGTCGGAGCCGGCGCAGAACGCCCGATCGCCGGCCCCCGTCAGAATCACGCAACGAACACGGTCGCTGTCGTTGCACTCTTTTGCCGCCGCGACCACCGCGTCGGCCATGGCCGGCGTGATCGCATTCAGCTTCTTGGGCCGGTTCAGCGTGATGGTCGCAACCTGGCCCTCCACATCGAAGAGAACGTCGTCGGTCATGACAAGACTCCGCGGGGTGCAGCGGCTCGATGCCGGTCTCGTGCGGCTGATCTTAGGCTGGAAGGCGCTCGCATCATGTGGCCTCCGATCGGGCGATCACGCCGCTTTCGACCAGGCGCGCGATCGTCGTCGCGTCGTAGCCGACCTCGCTCAGGATCTGCTCGGTGTGTTCGCCGGCCAGTGGTGCACCGCGCTCAACCCGTGACGGCGTTTTGGCAAATCGGATAGCGAAGCCGGGGGTTTTGACGCGACCCTCCGTTGGGTGATCGTATTCCACGAACGTGCCGTTGTGTTGAATTTGCGGATCGTTGACCAGGTCCTCGTATCCGTAGACAGGACCGGCCCAGATGCCGGCGCTCCCAAAAGCGTCCAGCCATTCAGCCGAGGTGCGGCGCTTCAGATGATGGCGCGTCGTCGCGTAGATCTCGTCGCGTCTCTCCCAGGTGTCTTTCTCGTCATCGAGGTCCAAGAAACTGGCCTCACCGATCACGTCTCCAAGCGTCTTCAGCGAGGGGAAGGCGAGGACGATGAAGCCATCCGCTGTTTCGAACACCCCATAAGGCGAGCGAATGAAGACGTGCGCATGCGGTTCGGCGGAGCGTTGCTGCTTGATCCCGCCGACCGTGAACACGGAGAGTTCCTGCATCTGAAGCGCAGTTATGGCGTCGAGCATGTTGACCTCGACGAGCTGCCCTTCGCCGGTGCGCTCGCGGTGGAAGAGCGCCGCCAGCGCGCCTTCGAACGCGGTATATGCCGTGACGGCGTCGACGAGATATTGGCCGGCCGGCGCCGGCGGCTCATCGGCTTTGCCGGCCGACAGCATGGCGCCGGACATGCCTTGTAAGATCAAGTCTTGGCCCGGACGGTCGCGATAGGGGCCGTCTTCGCCGTAGCCGGAGATGGAGACATAGACGAGCCGCTGATTGATTGCGCTCAGCGTCGCATAGTCCACACCGAGCCGCGCGGCGACGCCGGGGCGGTAGTTCTGCAGGAAAATATCGGCGCTCTCGACCAACGTCTTTAGAACCTCGCGGCCCTCCGGCGCTTTCAAATCGACGGCCAGAGAGCGCTTGTTCCGATTGAGGGAGAGAAACGACACATTGATCTTGTTGCCCTGAGCGCCGCCTGCGGAGACGTGACGCTGCCATTCCCCGGCGACCGGCTCCACCTTGACCACGTCGGCGCCAAGGTCTCCGAGCCGCTGCCCGGCGAACGGTCCGGCCATCGCGATCGAACAGTCGAGGACGCGGATACCCTCCAAAATCCCGGTCACGACAAAGGCTCCTGTCTGCTCGATTGTGTCATGTCATCACCCAGCCGCCGTCAACGTTGAGGGTCTGCCCGGTGATGAAGCTCGCCTCATCGGACGCCAGGAACATCAACGCGTTGGCGATATCGCGCGGATGGCCCCGACGCTTGATGGCCTGGTTCTCCAGCACGAAGCGGGAATAGCCCTCCGGATCGGGATGAATCTTCTCCGCCTCGGTGGGGAAGGCCCCGGGCGCTATAGCGTTGACGGTGACGCCGAACTGGCCGAATTCGCGCGCCCAGGCCCGCGTGAGCCCGATCAAGGCGCCCTTGGACTGCACATAGGGCGCCAGGTTGCTCCAGCCGCCGGAGATGGTGACGGAGGACATGTTGATGATGCGCCCCCAATTTTTCTCGCGCATATGCGGCAGGGCTTTTTGGACGCAGATAATGCCTGCATCCACGTTCACCGCTTGGACCGCCCGGTAATCCTCCAGCGTGAACTCATGGGCAGCACGGAAGGGATAAATGGCGGCATTGTTGATCACGATGTCGAAGCCGCCGATCTCCGCTGCCGCCTGGTCGAGCGTTTCGCTAAGCGCAGCAATATCGGCGAGGTCGATCTCGTGCATCGACAAGCCATCCAGGTTCTCCGCCGCTGCCTGCTCCTTGAGCATCGCCGCTTTCGCGGAATCCTTGTCGATGGCGATGATGCGAGCGCCTTCGCGCAAGAACGCAAGTGCGGTTTCCGCGCCGAGTCCCCCGGCGGTGCCGGTATGCAATATGGTCTTTCCGGCAAACCGCATGATCAGGCGCGGCCCTTGATGGGTCGGTGGTTGCCCGAAGGCGTCGGATAGTCGTCATCCGGTTGCTGCTGGATGGACGTGATGCGCGACTGTGCCGCTGCAATCTCCTCAGCGTTCGTCAGGATCCGGAAAAGGGTGTCGTAGTTCCGCTCGTCGCCATGCTCCAGCCAGGTGAGCTCCTTGCGCTCCTCGGCGGCTGCATGGCCGAGAACATGGTCGGTGGAGGGCTCCAAGCCGAGCGCATACTGACCGGCTTGCAGGTTCTGCCATTCATACATGCATGGGAACTGGCTCTTATGCGTGACGACCTCAAACCCGATTCCAAACTCGTCATTGACCAACGCGACGGGCACCAGGCCGTTTCCGTCAGCGGCCATTTCGTGCTGCCAGACCTGCTCATGAAACGCGTGGTGCGGCCCTTGCATGGTGCGATAGCCGACGCCCTGCTTGCGGTAATCCTCGCCGTCATGAAGCGCCCACACGACATCGGCGATTGGTGCAAGATAGCGCGATCCTTCCGCCAGCACCGGATAGCCGACATTGATGTGATAGCAATACATGTGCGGCGTGCGATAGAAGCCGCGATTGATAACCTTGTCGCTGATCCTGATCTCGTTGGTGCCGACATCGGCCTCAATGCGCCTCACCAGTTCCAGGTGCTCGCCGAAGACGGTGCCCTGTACGACAGAGCCCTCGCACCAAAGAACGCAGCGGTCGCCGTCCCATCTTTCGCCGTAGCCGAGGAGACGCGCCGGAATCGTGCTGACCCGTCCGTGGATGGAATGGCTGACGGTCTTGCGCGGATCATAAATGTAATGATCGGCCGGTTCGTCATACATGAACAGGATGTGGTCGAGACCGCATGTCACCATCAGGCCAGAGAAGGACCGCAGCCAGCCAAGGCCGCCTTCTCCCTCATATTCGTGCAGGCCGGGATGCCGAAATCCGGACGGTGAATGCCAGCCGATAGACATGCCGGCATATTCGCAATCGGCGATGTCCATGGCGCGGTCGACGAGGACGGTGAAGCGGAGACCCGTCCCGGTTCGGAACTCAAGCAGGCGAATTGCCCGCTCCAGCCCGTCGCCGAGCGTCATCAGCCGCACGCCGGCGAATTGCGACAAGGCGCCGGCTGACTCCGCTATAGCGGTTCTTGTCATCTCTCGACCGTAAAGCTGGACCATTCAGTTCCTCCCGTCGTTTTCTTCCGCGGCGCCTACGTCTTCGCCTGTTCCTCAGGAGCGTTGAGAAAGCATGCTGTGAAGATGCCAGTTGGCGTCATAGCCGGGGCGCTCCCGATGGGCAGCGCAGGTCGAACTCCGACAGCGCGACGCTGCGTTTCTCGTCTATGGAGCGATAGGCCGCTTCAACCAGCGCCATCGTCTTCACGTTGTCAGCGATCGGCAAAGCCGGCGGCTCGCCTGAACTGAGGGCGTATTGCAGCTGCTCCATGACGCCGGCAAAGGCATGGGGAAACCACATCGTTTCCCATTGCGGCGTTTCCCATCTGCCCTTTGTCGCAATGCGCGATGCATAGGTGAGCGTGGATGCTTCGCCGGTCGGCCAGCCGATCGTCCCCTTGGCAACGCCGTCGGTGCCGTCAACACGCCAGGCGATGTGCTGATCATCCTGGTAGTCGTCACCGCGCGGCCCGGACCAGACGTCCTCCACCGAGACCGCCATGACGGCGCCGGGGAACTTCAAGGTGGAGACGACGATGCCGTCGCTGTGATCGAAGGTGGTGCGCGGGTCCTTACGGGTGAGGGAGGTGATCTCCAGCGGATCGCCGAACAGAAAGCGCAGCGCGTCGAGGTGGTGCACGCTCATGTTCGACAGCGTCAACCGCTCGTAGTCAGCCAGGAAACCTTGCCAATGGGGAATCGCGTGCATGTCGATCTCAGCGAAAACGATGTCGCCGAGCACGCCGCCGTCGATCAGTTGCTTCAAGACGCGTATCGACTGATCGTATCGCATGTTCTGATTGACCGAGACGGGCTTCCCCACGCGGCCCGCCTCATCGCGCAGCGCAATCGCCTCATCCAGCGAGAGGGCAAGCGGCTTCTGCGCCAGGACCGCCTTGACGTTGGGGGCGGCGAGTGCCTTGCGGATGAGGTCCGGCTGCTGATCGGGCGGAAAGGCGAGGTCGACGATCTCGATATCCGGGTCTTCGATGAGGGCCTCGGGTGTGTCGTGCACACGCGGAATGCTCCAACGCTTCGCCACCGCGGCTGCGTGATCGCGTGTGCGCGAAGCGATCGCTGCGACCTGAAAGCCAGCATGCGCGTAGGCGGCCAGATGGCATTCCGCCATGATCATGCCAGCGCCGACGCAGCCGATCCGATAGCTTCTCTCGCGGATATCCGGGTCCGGCTTGAGGTGCGGTGCAGCAGCCACGTGGCAGACCTACGCGCACCGGTGCCGATGTGATGGTGCAATCGGCAGGGCGACTCGCCGCGGCGGATTGACGATTCTCGGAAACTGTAATCGCAACGCGCCGCCCCCCAGTTCCGTTCCGTCGCTCTTACGGCGACCTCATCCAGGTTGACGTTTCTGCAAGATCAAGTCAACGTCATTTCTCCTCATAATCAATCAGGAATCCGGCGACGAAATCCGCGATGAGTTTTTGCGATGATGCCTTATAACATGTTGAATTCAAATAATATTATTGCGGATTTGCTTCCGGCGAAAGGACCGGATTAGGATGGCCTTCCGGTGCTGGAGTGAACTTGTTCGGGAAATCGTGGTAGAGGCATCAATTTCCATCATTCGGCTCTCTGGGGGCTGGAATTGCGCTTCACGTTAGGCGACGTCGCCCGGGAGGCGGGCGTATCCACCGCGACAGTTGACCGGGTGCTCAACAATCGCTCCGGCGTGCGCGCTCGGACTCGCGAGATCGTTTTGGAGACGGCGGCCCGCCTCGGCTACATCGCCGAGGAAGACGGGATGGCGCTGTCCGTCGACCGCCGCGTGCGCCTCGATTTTGTTCTTCCGGCGGGGACCAATGTCTTCATGGCGGACCTGCAGGGGCATATCCGGGAGCAGGCGTCCTATCACCGCAATCTGGATGTCGCCGTCCATTCCATCGAGGTCTTCAACCCCGACACGCTCGCAGATGCGCTCGACGATCTGCGCGGGCATACGCATGCCGTCGGTGTTATCGCCATCGACCATCCGACCGTGCGCGAAGCAGTGCGCACGCTCGTCGCCGACGGCATACATGTTGCGACCCTCGTATCCGACATCGCTCAGGTACCGCGTGTCGGCTATGTCGGCATCGACAATCGCGCCGCCGGACGATTGGCCGGGTACCTCCTGGGCCGCTTCCTCGGCAGGGACGGCCGCAAGAAGATCGCCATCTTTGCCGGGTCATTGTCTTATCGCGGTCACGAGGAGCGCGAGATGGGGTTTCGCAACATCCTCGCAGACGAGTTCTCCAATCTGGAGGTTGTTGAGCTGAGGGAGGTGCGCGACGATTGGGAGCGCGCGCAGGCGGAGGCCACCGCGCTGCTCAAGCAATTTCCGGATATCTCCGGCGTCTACAATGTCGGAGCCGGCAATGAGGGCATCGCCCGGGCGCTGTGTGACCGGGGGAGGGGGCAGGACGTTGTTTTCGTCGGCCACGACCTCACAAGTCACCACCGACGTTTGCTGCTAGATGGCACGCTCGACGCTGTGATCGACCAGAATCCGCGCGTTGAAGCGCGCGAAGCCATCAACATGCTGGCCAATGCCGTGCTCGGCCGTCCCAATGTTCAGCATCCGCCGCGGCTACAGGTCATCTTTAAAGAGAACCTTCCAGAGGTCTGAGCCGTATCGAGCGTGCGCCTTACAATGTGCGCCAATCAAGCCGCATGGAAAGCGTCAGCGTTTCGCCGTCTGCAAGCTGGATCAGGCCGGGTTGGCCGTCGAGATTGTGTGCATCGACGGGATGCGAGACCGGCTCGAAGCAGAAGAAGTCCGCCTCCGAAGAGGGGGAGTAGACGATGGTCGTCGTCAGCGGCGTGTCCGCGCCCAACGTGACGGCCAGCCTGGAAGCGGGTTGGACGATGGTTGCCGAACCGGTCCAGTCGGCGAAGGCGTTGTTGATCCAATCCGGCGGCAGCGGTGCGCCGTCGGCAAAATCCCAATCCGGCCGTTCGTCGATCCCGACATGGGCGGTTGGCAAATGGCGCTCGTCCTCCAGCCAGATTCCGGAGGCCTTGAACTGAAGCCTCGTGTCGGGCGTTCGCGGAAACCAGGGGTGAAAGCCGCCGCCGAAGGGCAGGGTACGCCCGGAGCTATTGGTGATCGTCAGCTTCTGCTCAATGGCTCCGTCGCGGAGTTCGGCTTTTGCTACGGCGGCATAGCGAAATGGACCGATCGCGCCGCTCTCCAAGATCAGCGTCGCAGCTTGAGGCGTGGCGTCGGCGACCGCCCAGGGTTTTTGAAACGCATCGCCGTGGATTGGGAAGGGCTCGCCGTCCAAATTCGGCTCGATGGCGTGGAACGTCCCATGGAAGGAAAATCCGCCGCCGGAGATTCGGTTGGAGAAGGGGAGAAGCACGTTCGATCCGAGTCCGAACGGTCCCGCGTCCACGCCCTGCCAGGGCCGCAGGATGGGAATGCGTTCGCCAGCGACGAGCGCTTCCGCCGAGAGAATGCCGCCGCCGAGTAAGGGCGCAAGCTCAAGCCGCGTGCGGTCGTCCGCAAGCGTGAGCGTCTCGCTCATCTCACCAGCCCGCGTCGATCCCGATGTTCTGGCTGGTGATCATGTCGGAGCGCGGCGAGGCGAGGAACGCCACGAGCTCCGCGACTGCTTCCGGCTGGATGCGGACCTTGAGGCACTGCCGGTCAAGCACCCAGTTTGAATACTCCTCCGCCTTGTGGCCAAACACGCGCGCCTCGGCCTCCGACACAATAGCGCCGGGCGCGACAGCGTTCACGCATATGCCGAACGGCCCCAGCTCGCGGGCGAGCGATTTGGTCATGCCCAAAAGCGCGCCCTTGGACGTGATGTAGGGAACATAACCGTCGAGCTGACCGTTCAGCGTGATGGACGTGAAGTTGATGATCTTGCCCCAGCGTTTCTCCTTCATGGCCGGCGCGCATACGACACTCATCGCGTAGGCGGCTGAGGAGTTCACACGGATCTGGTCTTCATATTCCTCAAGCGAGAACTCTTCGTAGGGCCGGTTGATGATCAGCGCCGCATTGTTGATCAGGATGTCGAAGCCGCCTTTGGCTTTGGCGGCGTCACGGACGATCGCCTGTGCGCCGGAGAGATCGTTCAGGTCGCAGCCGAGGAAGGATACATTGGCGCCGAGTGCTGTAGCGCGTGACTCGGCGTTCTCAAGGTCCGGCCGGTCCAGCACGGTGACGGCCGCTCCCGCCTCCGACAGCCGCGTGGCTTGGGCGCGTCCCAGCGTCCCCAGGCCGCCCGTCAACAGGACGTTCTTGCCGCTCAGTTCAGCCATCGCCTCCCCCTTTAGAGAATGTTGCTGACTTCCTCGATCGAGGTCTCCTCGATGCGCTTGTCCATGACGATCTCGCCGAGCCGCATGGCCACGACCCGATCACAGCAATCGAAGACGTGATGCATGTTGTGGCTGATGAAGACCGACGTGATGCTCTGATCCTTCAGCGATCGCACGAACCCAATCACCTTCTGTGTCTCCTTGACGGAGATATGGTTGGTCGGCTCGTCCAGGATCATCACCTTCGACTTGAAATGCATGGCGCGCGCGATTGCCACGCCCTGGCGCTGGCCACCGGACAGCTCACCGACGATTGCGTCCGGCGAGCGCAGATGCAGGTCCACATCGGCAATTGCAGAGACGCTTTCTGAGCGCATCCGCTCCTGGTCGAGCCAGCCGATCCCGCCGATCGACATCTTCAGCGGCTCGCGGCCGATGAACATATTGCGCGCGATCGACATGCTGGGAACCATGGAATTGTACTGGTAGATCGTCTCGATGCCGCGATCCATGGCCTGGCGCGGCGTTGCGAAATTGATCGGCTTGCCCTCCAGCGTGATCTCGCCGGAGCTGCGGCTCTCTGTCCCCGACAGGATGTTGATCAGCGTAGACTTGCCGGCGCCATTGTCGCCGACCAGGCCAAGCGCTTCATTCGGGTAGATGTCGAGCGTCACGCCCTTCAGCGCATGCACGCCGGAATACCATTTGTGCACGTCCTGAAAGCGGATGATCGGCTCGGGCATCTCTTAAGTCTCGACCTTCATGGCTTTGGCCTTGCTCCGCAGCCAGGCGTTCACAACGACGGCAAAGATCGTCAGGCTGCCGATCGCCAGCTTGAACCAGTTCGCGTCGACCTGCGAAAGCACCAGGCCGTTGTCGATGACGCGAATGAGCGTTGCGCCGATGATCCCTCCCAGGATCGTGCCGACGCCGCCGGTCAAGGCCGTGCCCCCGATCACCGCCGCGGCGACAGCCTGGAGCTCCAGTCCTTCGCCGATGGAGGGGAGCGGCGCGCCGAGCCGCATCACCTGAATGGTGCCGGCGAAGCCCGCCAGAACCGAGCAGATCATGAAACAGGCGATCTTGACCCGCGCGGTGGGGATGCCCATCGACCGGGCCGCCGGAAGGAAACCGCCGGTCGCCCGCACCCAATTGCCGAAATTCGTGCGCGACAGAAGCAGCGACGCCAATATGGCGATCGCCAGAAACCAGAAGAACGACATGCGGAACATATCGCCGGGGCCGACATAATGGGTGAACAATTCCTTGGGCAGCGCATCGGCCGGCAGGAACGGGGGGAAGCCGCCGGAGATCACGACGGTGATGGAGCGCGCCACGAACAGCATGCCGAGCGTCGTGATGAAGCTCGGGATGTTGAAGCGGATCGTCAGCGCGCCGTTTGTGAAGCCGACGAGCGCGGCGGCCAGCAGGCCTGCGGGGAAGGCGAGAATGAAGGGTGTGCCGGATTCGATCAAGACGGCCATGATCATCGGCGTCAGCGCGAAGACGGAGCCGACGGACAGATCGAACTCGCCGCAGATCATCAGCAAGGTCACGCCGATGGCGACCATGGCCATCTCAGGAAGGATCCCAAGAATCCCCTGAACGTTCTGGGGGCTCAAGAAGATGCCGTCGGTCTGGATCTGGAAGACGATCGTCAACAGAACCAGAAACACGATGCCGGCAAGCTCCGGCTTCTCCAGATAGATTTTCAGCCAGCGTTTCATGAGCCCCCTGTAGAAGCGGGCCACGGCAAGACGCCGTGGCCCATCTTGTTTTCGCTTACCGCTTGCCCTGCTTGGCGAGGTCCCAAAGGTCCGGGACATCCTCAACCAGGACCAGGCCCTGCCCGGTATCGATGTCGGCCGGCGACAGCCCGACGGTCTTGGCAAGATAGGCCTGCATGACCGGCATAAAGCCTTGCATGTAGGGCTGCTGGTCGACCTGGACCTGGATGTAGCCGGTCTCCATTTGCTGCAGCACTTCGGCGACGATGTCGAAGCCGCCCATCAGCACCTTGCCCGGCTCCACACCGCGGTCGGCGAGAACCTGTGCGACATAAGCGTGCCACAGGCCGGTGTCGAAATAGACGGTCGTGTCCGGATTGGCGTTGATGTAGGCGCCGACGCGTTCCGCCACGATGGCGCCATCGGTGCCCGTGTCGAGCCGCACGATCTCAACGTCACGGCCGCCGGCCTTCATCTCCTCAAGGTGGTTGATGATCCCCTGGGCGCGCTGCTCAGACCAGTTCTGGCCGGGTGCTGAGACACCCACCACCGCCTTGATCTTTCCTTCCGCGGGATAGAACTCCGCCATCTTCTTGCCGAGCGAGTAGCCGGCCGGGATGAAGCCCTGGCCGATGAAGGCCTGACGCTCGCTGCCGGCCGCACCTTCCGTGTCGTCGACATTTGAAGCGATCACGATGACGCCCGCTTCGCGCGCGCCGGAGATGATCTGATCAAAGGCGTTGTTGTCGACGATTGAGGTGATGAGCGCGTCGGGATTGCGCGACAACGCAGCCATCATGTTGGCGGCCTGCTGCTCGATAGAGCCCTCCGTCTGGGTGAAGATCATCTGGCAATTGGCCTGAAGCTTCTCGCAGGCATCGTCAAAACCCTTCTTGACCGCCTGCCAGAACGGATTGGAGGCTGACGAATGGTGCGTGAAGACCACGTTCAGCGGATCTTGTGCGTTGGCGATGGCAGCCGAAACGCTGAATGCCGCGGCAAGGGTGAGGGTGCTCAATAACCTTCTCAACTTTTCCTCCTTCGGTTTTTGGCGCGACCGATCGATCCGAGAGATCACAAATCGGCCGCATCTGTCTTCCGGCGGACCACGGTGAATGCGCGTTCCAGCTCGGGGTTGAGGTCCATGCCGTGGCCCGGACCTGGTGGCACTGTGATCATTCCGTCCCTGACTTCAGGCAGGGCCGTGACCAGATCGCGGTACCAAGTTCTGTAGAAGGCGCGGACGCTTTCCTGCACCAATGCATTGGGCGCGTTGAGAGAGAGGTGGGTCGACGCTCCAAGCACGACTGGTCCCGTGCAGTCATGGGGTGCGACCGGCAAATGCCACGTCTCCGCCATGGCGGCGATCTTGCGGGCTTCGCTCAAGCCGCCGCACCAGCTGATATCAAGCATGACGATGCCGGCGGCTCCGGTCTCCAGAAGATCGCGGAACGCCCAGCGTGAGCCGAGCGTCTCGGATGCGGAGATTGGGGCCGGCGAACTCTCGGCGTAGCGTTTGAGGCTGCCGAGGCTGTCCATCTTGATCGGGTCTTCGTGCCAGAACGTCTTGTACGGCGCCAGCGCGCGTGCAATCTGTATGGCCGGCAGGAGCTGCCACATGGAGTGGAACTCCACCATGATGTCCATGGCGTCGCCGACGGCGTTGCGGATCTTCTCAAACGGCTCAAGGGCTGAATTAAGGTCGGCGGCGGAGATGTATTGGCCGCGGCTTTTCTCAGCCGCCGTGTCGAATGGCCATATCTTCATGCCCGTGATGCCATCCTCCAGAAGCGACTGCGCCAGCTCGTCCGCTCTGTGAAGGAAGCCGTTGAGGTCGTCGTAGCGAGCGTCGCCGCCGCCCAGGCCGAAATTGTCCGTCTGCTGGCCGGTCGCTTCCTTGATGTAGTCGCTGCCGGCGCAGGTATTGTATGTGCGGATTTCCGACCGGCTGAAGCCGCCAAGAAGCTGCGCGATCGGCTGACCGGTGGCACGCCCGAAGAGATCCCAAAGCGCGATGTCGAAGGCGGAATTGCCGCGCATTTCCGCGCCGGTGGAGCGGAATCCGAGATAGCCGACGAGCTCCGATGCCAGGAGATCGATCTGCAGCGGGTCGCGGCCGATGACGCGCGGCGCGACGAATTCGTGGAGATAGGTCTCAACCGTCTCGGCGATATAGAACGTCTCGCCAAGCCCGATGGGGCCCTCATCGGTGTGCACGAGCACCCAAAGAAGGTTCGGCCGCTCCGCGACCCGTACGGTCTCCAGTCGGCTGATCTTCATTACGCCAGGCCCGCCGCCAGCAGCGCCTGAACGCTGACGTCGAAATGAGTCGCCATCAGCGCGCTTGCCGTCTGCGGGTTACCGGACACGATCGCTTCGGCGATCTGGATGTGGATGTCGATCATCTTCCGCTGCTCGGCATCGCTGGTCCGGCTCCGCCATCCGATCGGCCAGGTCTGACGGGTGACACCGTCGAAGGCCCCGATGATCAGCGAGTAGACTGGGTTCTTGGCTGCGGCGGCGATGGCGACATGAAACGCCAGATCGTGCTCCATCACGACGTCCGGCTGCGTCAGGTTCGCGCGCATGGCGTGCGCGTGGGCGAGGATGGCCTCGCCCTCCGCGTCTGAGCGGCGCATCGCGGCAAGCGCAGCGGTGCGCGACTCAATCGTGCGGCGCACGTCGTAGATCTGCTGAATGGAGATTTGCTCGGTGTTCACGCCGTGCTCGATCATCGGCGACATGGCGCCGTAATCGATCTCGGCAACCGTGGCGCGGCGGCCGGCCTTCAGATCGATCAGGCGCATGGCCGCCAGCGAGCGGAAGGCCTCGCGGACGACCGATCGCGAGACGCTCAGCTCCTGCGAAATCGCCGCTTCGCTCGGCAGCCGATCGCCGGGACCCAGATCGGCATTGCGGATATGGGCGGTGATCGCACCAATCGCTCCGGAAACCCTGGTTTCCTCTGCTGGCGAGCGTGTTCCGCTCGTCGTGGCGCGACTGCCTTGCATCATATACCCGAAAAAGCTGTCAGACAGGTTTGACTTGAACTGTATCTAGGCAGCCTATATTCAGTCTGTCAATAATCATGGGGAGGAGCGCCATGCCGGCCGGCGCGAGGATGGTTCTGGATGCCCGCAACATCGTGGGCGAGAGCATCGTCTGGGACGATCAGCGCGAGCGCCTGTTGTGGGTCGACATCATCGACAAGCGCATCCACGCCTTCTCGCCGGTGAGCGGCGAACACCAAAGTTGGCGGATGCCCACGATCGCGACCTCTGTCGGGCTGCGGCGCGATGGCGGCGCCATTGTCGGGCTCCAGAAGACGATCGCGCTTTGGAATTATTGCGACGATGTCTCAACGCTCTGCGAAATCGAAAGTGATCTGCCCGGCAATCGCCTGAACGAAGGCGTGGTCGGGCCCGACGGCGCGTTCTGGGTCGGAACCATGCAGAACAACATCAACCCGGACGGAAGCCCGAGCGACATTACGGAGGACGCCGGGCGCCTCTACCGCGTCGACGCGAACGGTTCGGTCGCGCGATTGTCGGACGACATATTCGGCATCACCAACACGTTGGTGTGGACGGACGAGGGTCGGCTGATCACGGCCGATACGATGAAGAACACGCTTTACTCCTACGCCTACGATGCGCAGGCGACGCGCCTGTCGGACCGGGCCATCACCCTGAAGGATCATCCGCGCGGGCTGCCCGACGGCAGCACCAAAGACGCGGAGGGGCTGATCTGGAACTGCCGCGTGGTCGGTGGGTCATGCCTCATCCGCATCACAAGCGACGGCGAGATCAGGCAGACCGTGGAGCTGCCATGCAGCTGGCCGACGAGCTGCACCTTCGGCGGGCCAAACCTCGACACGCTCTATGTCACCTCCGCTCGCTTCACGATGGATGAGAGCCATTTGGAGGCTAATCCGCATGAGGGCGGTCTCTTCGCTGTCGAAATGGGGATCAAAGGCCGCCCGGAGAGCCGATTTGGCTGAAATGACCGACACGGTCTCGATGGATAACGCGCGGAGGAGCAAGGATGGCTAGGCCGGTCAGGGTGTATCAAGAGGATTGGTGGCCGTTTCGAAACCTGCCGAACGCGCTCAAGACGTTTGAGCGCGAGACCGGCATCAAGACCGAGCTCGTCTGGGACAAAGTGGGCGTTGGGCTGATTGAGGCCATGTTCGAGAACATGATCCGCTCGTTCACCGACGATGATCCGCCTTTCGATCTGGTCTGCTGTGACGAAGTGGTGCTGCGCCGCTTCGCTGCACAGGGGCGCGTCTTGGCCCTTGACGAGCTGATGGCGCGCGACGGCGTCACGCTCGACGACGCAACGGCTGAAACGCAGCGGGTCGTGACTTTCGATGGGGCGGTGTTCGGACTGCCCTGCATCAACGTCTCGAACCTTCTCCTCTATCGCCGTGATCTTCTCGACCAATATTCGCTTCCCGTTCCGCAGACCTGGGCGGACGTGAAATCGGTCGGCGAGGAGCTGCAGGCGGCTGTTCGCCGCGACCGCGGCAACGAAGAGTTCTACGCGTTCGCCAGCCGAGGCGCCGGTGGCGGCGGGCATGCCGTGTGGACGATGGGCACCATGCTCGGCTCTTTCGGCGGCCGCTGGCCAACGGGCGACGAACCGGTCGCGCCCTTCGGTGAGCCGTACCGAGAGGCCTTGGCGACTTATGTCGATCTCCTCCAGGCCGTGGCACCGCCCGATCAGGGTGAGATCAGTTTCGTCGAACTGATGCGCGACTTCCGGCTTGGGCGGGTCGGGATGATCGTGGAGGTCGGCATGGAGTATGCATATCTGCTCGCCGACGATGCTGAACTCGCGGAGAAATCGGGTGTGGCGCTGGTGCCGGCGGGGCCGGCCGGCCGCTGGCCTAACCTCTACACGCCGCCTTGGGCGATTCCAGCCCACTCTCCGGTTCGCGACGACGCTTGGGAGCTGGCGAAGTTCCTGGCCTCACCGCGACAGCTCATGGAAGACGGGCTGAAGGCAGACGCAATTGAGACGGCAGCGATGTCGGTCCTCTACAGCCCGGAGTTTGACCGACATTTTCGAGCCGATCTGCTCAGCGCGGTCCGCGCCAGTCGGGCCATCGCCTACGAGGAACGACCCTTCGGAACGCTCGGCATCGATGCCTGCGTGGCGATCGGCGAAGCCGTCAGCGGAGCGATCGTCGGTCGACTGAGCGTCGATCAGGCGCTGGCGCAGATGCACAAGGAGATCACCGCGCTTCCTCCTGCGACCGAACGCAAGCCGTCTTGATCCGGACTGCCTACGCTCCGCGGGTCGCAGCGCCGTGCGAACGGTTCTCTTTGCTGGAGCATGATCTTGTCCGAAAACCGGTTCCCACTTTTCGGGATCATGCTCTAGGGCTCCGCAAACAGGTGCGCTTTGGCGGGGTCGAAATCCAATGCGATTTCCGAGCCGATATCGAGCGGCTTGTCTTCTGAAAGCGCTGCGACGATGCGCCCGCCGCGGGTGAGTTCGACATTCACCACGGTCTCCGTGCCGAGGCGTTCCACAAGCGCGACGGTTCCGTGCAGCGTGCCTTTGCTCGCATCGTCAGGAACGGAAAGATATTGCGGCCTCAGCCCGAGTTTGGCTTTGGAATGCGCGGCGTAGGTCTGCTCGTCGACGTGCAGTTTGACCGGATCGAGGGCGGGGGCTTTGACTGTGACCCCGTCGCCGGCCGCTTCCAGGACTTCGACATCCATGAAGTTCATCGACGGCGACCCGATGAAGCCGGCGACGAAGAGATTGGCGGGCTTGTGATAAAGCTCCATCGGCGCGCCGATCTGCTGCACGACGCCATCACGTAGCACGACAATCTTGTCGGCCAGCGTCATCGCCTCGACCTGGTCGTGCGTGACGTAGATCATGGTGGCGCCGAGCTGATTGTGCAGCTTTCCGATCTCCATGCGCATGTCCATGCGAAGTGCGGCGTCCAGGTTCGACAAAGGCTCATCGAACAGAAACACCGCGGGATCGCGCACGATCGCCCGGCCGATGGCGACACGCTGACGCTGGCCGCCTGACAATTGCGACGGCCGCCGATCGAGCAGATGCTCCATTTGAAGGATGCGCGCTGCCTCGTTGACCTTGCGCTCCTTCTCGTCGCGGGAGACGCCGGCAATCGTCAGCCCGAAGGCGACGTTTTCGCGGACCGACATGTGCGGGAAGATCGCGTAGGTCTGGAAGACCATCGCAATGCCGCGATCCTTGGGTTGCACGTCATTGACCACGCGGCCATCGATCTCCAGCGTGCCTGACGTGATGTCCTCCAGCCCGGCAATCATCCGCAGAAGCGTTGACTTGCCGCAGCCTGAAGGCCCGACGAATACAACGAACTCACCGTCGCTTATGTCGATGTCGACGCCCTTGATCACTTCGGCACTGCCGAAGCTCTTGCGGACTTGGCTGAGGGAAACATCCGCCATCACACACTCCTCAGGCCGCAGGCTTGGATTTGTCGACGACCGTCAACAAGCCGTCGTCGCCGACAATCACGGGTTCCGGGTCCATGACGTGACCGACAAAGGCGCCGCCGTCCGGCCGATCGGCGAAGCCGAGGATGACCAGACCTTCGTCGGTGAAAACGATCCGCGCCGCGTAGCGTCTGCACGGCAAGGCGCCGTCGAGAAACGGACCGGGCGCGATGCGCCAGGGGCCGCGTGCGTTGTCGGCAATGAGATAATGCGTGCCCGTCACGGGCCCGCCCGGTGTTGCTTCGGCTTGTTGTTTGGAGAAGTGCTCGGCCGCCGTGCAGAAGAGGCAATACCAGGTTCCGTCGACTTCAAAGACCTGCGGGACTTCAAGCTGGCCGTAGCCACCGACAAAGACCGGGCGATGGAGCGTCCATTGGTGAAGGTCGGGCGAGGTTGCGAAGCCGATGGCGCCGCCGCCATTCGGTTCTGCGATATGTGCGGCGCGGGCGGTGAAATACATAAGCCAGCCGTCGCCGTCAGGATCGCGCATGACCCAGGGGTCGCGCATGGCGCGATGGTGCCAGATGCCGGCCGCGTGATCGGCCTCGTATCGATCGGCGGCCGACCCGACGATATCGAGGCATTGCCCGTCACCGACGCGCTGCCAGCTGTGCAGGTCGGCGCTCGTCGCATGGCCGATGCGTTGCGTGAGCCCGTCCTCGGCGTGGCTGCAGCCGGTGTAGAACAGATGCCAAAGCCCGTCGGAATCCTGCACGACTGAGCCAGTCCAGGTTGTGTAATCGTCCCACGCCGGCTCGCGCGCCGGTTCCAGGCAGGTGCCAAGATGCTGCCAGTGAACGAGGTCGGTGCTGGTCGCATGGCCTTGGGTGACGTTCCAATGGCGGAGCTCCGGCTCGCCGATCGCCTTGTCGGCTTGCAGAAAGAAGCCGTGCCAAATGTCGCCGTCGCGGACGTACCAGCTATCCCATATCCACTTGTCGTTTAGCGCCAGAACCATATGGCCCCTTGTCCTTTGCGTTCAGCCCTTTACGCCGGTCGATGCGATCGAGGCGATGAAGGCGCGTTGCAGCACCAGATAGAAGACGAGAACCGGGACGGTGATCACCGAGAGGTAGGCCATCACTTCACCCCAGGCGACGTCCAACTGAAAAAAGTAGCCGAGGCCGACCATGATCGGTCTGTGCGCCTCGTCCTGCACGACGATGAGTGGCCACAGATATTGTTCGTTGTACATTTTCAGTGATTTCAGGATGGCTGCCGTGGCAAGCACCGGTCCCGACAGCGGCATCACCACCTTGCGATAGATCTGCCACCACGACGCGCCTTCCGCGCGGGCCGCCTCCACCAACTCGCCCGGCAGGTCCTTGAAATATTGGACGAAGAGGAAAATCGTCAGCGCGTCGGCGATCCAGGGGATGATTTGTACGTGGTACGTGTTCAGCCATCCGATCTCGATGCCGTTCATCCCGATCCATGGAAGCCGCGAAACAAAAAGCAGGAGCGGAATAGCGATGGTCTCAAACGGGATGATCAGCGTGGCAAGTGCGATTGAGAGCACAAGGCCGCTGCCGCGCCAGTTCAGATAGACGAAGGAGAAGGCGGCAAGCGAGCACAAGAAGATCGACGCCGACACGGTGATGATTGTGATGAGCATGGAATTGAAAACAAACAGCCCCACCGGCGCGCGCGCGAACGCCGCAAAGTAATTGTCCAGCGAGATGTCACCGACCGGCAGGAAGGCGCGCAGCGATGCGGTGTCGCTCAGAAGCTGCTGGGTCGGCTTCAATGACGAGACAATCATGAAGACCAGCGGAAACATGAACACGACAGCCACGAGCACGAGCACCAGATAGCGCACGGCAAGTCTCAGCCCGCGATTGTCTCGACTGACGACGGCCATCAGCTTCGCTCCCGCGTCAGGTAGCGCTGAACAAGCGAGATGGTCAGGACGATGAGGAACAGGACAACGGATATCGTCGATCCGCCGGAAATGTCCTGCTTGCCGTAGCCGCGTTCGACCGCCTGGAACACCAGCGTCTGGGTGCTGTCGAGCGGGCCGCCGTTTGTCATCACGTCGATCTGGGCGAACAGCGCGAAGGCCTGCATGGTGATCACGATCAGCACAAGCACCGCAGTGTTGCGCAGTCCGGGCCACGTGACGTAGCGGAACGTCTGCCATTTGGAGGCGCCCTCGATCTGGGCGACCTCGTAAAGCGTGGGTGAGATGGTCTGCAGCCCCGCCAGCCAGATGACCATGTGAAAGCCGACCGCCTGCCATATCGACATGGCGATGATGGAGCCGAGCGCCGTGTCGGTACGGCCGAGCCAATCAATGGGCTCAAACAGGCCGAACGTCAGGCCACTGAGCAAGTTGTTCAGAAGGCCGTCATTGCCGTCATAGATGAAGCGCCACAGAAGCGAGACGACGACGATGGAGACGACGACCGGCATGAAGTAGATCGTGCGGAAGATGTTGATGCCGCGCAGCCTTTGATTGATGAGGAGCGCGAGCAGGAGCGCCAGCCCGCCTTGTCCGGGCGCAATGACCAGCGCAAAAGTCAGCGTGTTGACGAGCGCCTTCATGAAGACGACGTCGCTGGCGACGACCACGCGCGCATTGTCGCCGGAATGCCAGCGGAACCACTCGCGCATGCCGCGATATTCAGGAAAGTCCGGGTTGCGCGTTATCGTGCGGACGCGTGGGTATTCCGGTGTGCCGTCTTCATCGCGGACGATCTCGCCGTCTTCGTCGCGCTCCGGCTCAAGCGTGATGACGGCCAGGCTGAGCAGGCTCTTATAGTTTGCGAAGCCGACATATTCGGTCGGGTTCGGCGATATCAGCCGCTGATTGGTGAGCGACAGCGCGAACGCCAGAAAGAACGGCACGACGATGAACAAGCAGATCAGGCCGAAGCCGGGGAGGGCAAACGCCCAGCCTGCCGCATTGGATGTCGTCAGCTTGGATGCCATGACAATCCTGACGCGATCGCGGTTTGCTTGGGCCCCGCGCGGAGCGGGGCCCGTTTGCTTGGATTGAGTATCTAGTGGCCGTAGCCGCCGTTCTTCTCAATGTCGGCGTTGATCTCGTCGACGGCCGCATCGAGCGTGTCGGCGACGTCTGCACCGTTGGCGATGTCGGCTAGCGCTTTCTCAAACACCTTTGCAGCGACCACGTAGCCGGGCGTCACAGGACGCACCAACGCCTGCGCCTTCGACAATCCATAGAAGACTTCCAGCGGGCCGCCTGAATTGTACTTTTCAGTCATGGCGGCTGATTGCGGCGTCGGCGGGATGAGGCCAATGCCGTCGGAGAATGCCGCCATATACTTGTCCTGCAGGGCAAACTTGATGAACGCCGCGGCACCGTCGGGATGCTCGGAGCTTGCTGAGATGCCGAACTGCCAGCTAGCGGCGCCGATGGTCGGGCCATTGCCGAAATCAGGCGCCGGCAGGAACAGCACGTCGTCGAAAGCCTCAAGCATCGGCACGGCAGCCCAGTTGCCGTTCCACTGGATGGCGTAGCGGCCTTCGATGAACCCGGTTTCGCGATCGGCCGGGTCCTGGCTGGTGCCGGGCGTGAGTTCGCGCGTGAACAGCGACTGCCACCATTCGCCGAATGCAAGCGCGGCATCGCCGTTCAGAACGCCTTCCGCCGTCTGATAGGTCGAGCGGTCGACGATGTCGCCGCCAAAGGATTGCAGGAACGGGCTGAAGGCATAGGGGTACCACTCGCCGGTCCACGCCATGCCGAGATCGATCGGATAGTCGAACTCGCCGCTGTCCTTGATCTTCATGAGCGCCGCGTCGAACTCCTCCGCCGTCCAAGGCGCGTCAAGCGTTGGCACGCGGATATCGAACTTCTCAAGCGTGGAGCGGCGGGTCACCGTCGCAACCGCGGCATCCCACAAGCCGATCGAGTAGATCTTGCCGTCCCAGCGTCCGATTGTGCCGGGCAGGAAGTCTGCGATCTCGGCCTCGTCGATCGGCAAAGGCTGCATGTAGCCGGACCAGGCCCAGTTCGGCATGACCGGGCCGTCGACATCGATGATGTCGGGGAGGTTGCCGGCGAGCGCCGCCGCCACGACGGAATCGTTATAGGATTCCTGCGGGAAGCTTTCGATCGTGACGGTCCAGTCGGATTGGCTTGCATTGAAGTCGGAGACGATCTGATTGATCAGCTTCGATTCCACTTCGTTGCCGGCGCCGTGGTACCACATGCTGAGTTCCGTTGCCGCCAGCGCAGCAGGGGACAACGCGATTGTCGCCACGAGTGTTGTGGCGATCCGAGGTAGCTTTCTCATCGATCATTCCTCCTATTCGTTGCTTGAGTTTGAGGTCACCGTTTGCGCTCGGTGACTGATTGGCGCCAGACGACCGGGCCGCTGATCAGCGGTGTTGAGTCGGCATCCGGCGGCGTGCCTCCGCGCAATCGCGCCAGGAGCATCTGCGCGGCCGTCTCGCCGATGGCCCGATAGGGAAGAACCGCTGAGGTGAGCGGCGGGTAGAGGGTCTCGGAGATGAGCCTGTAATCGTCGAAGCCGGCGACGGAGATGTCGTCGGGAACCGCTATGCCGCGACTGCGCAGGATGCCGTAGAGTTTCAGCGCCATGCGGTCATTGCCGCAGCAAAGAACCGTCGGCGGTGAGGCAAGGCCCATCATGCTTTCCGCGGCCCGGCTCATCAGTGCTGCTTCGCGCGGCCCGCTTTGATGCAGGCCGGCAACGGCGACAAGATCGGGATCAAAGGGGATCCCGGCCTCCTCATGTGCGGCGCGATAGCCAGCCAGGCGCAAGTCGTAGGCAACAAGATCGTCCGGCAGGGTTAGAAACCCGATGCGTCGGTGTCCTGCTTCGATCAGCCGGGACACAAGGGCATGTTGGCCGGCGCGGTCGTCCGGCAGCACGCAGGGTGTTCCCGCGTCGTCGAAGCAGTTCACCAGAATCAGGTTCTCGGCGCGGGCAGCGTCGGGAAGTTCCACCTTTCGGTGATGGTCGGCGACATACACAAGCCCTTCGACACGGTGCTGAGCGAATGTTCGCGTCAGATCCTCAACCCTGTCGGGGTTGCCGCCGGTGTCTGAAATCAGGAGCGTGATCCCGGCATCGCTCAGCGCCTGCTGAATCCCCTGGACGATCAGCAGATCAGGCAGGCCCGAAGAATCGGGCGAACTGGGCGTCGTGCTGATGGCGCCGGTGATCAGGCCGACAAGGCCGGTCTTGTTGGAGCGCATGGCGCGCGCCGCGCGCGAGGGGACATAGGAGAGTTCGCCCATGGCGGCCTGAACCGCCTTGCGCGTGTCGATATTGACCGGCGCGTCGCCGTTCATCACGCGCGAGACCGTCTTCGGAGAAACACCCGCCCTTTTGGCAACATCGTAGATCGTCGCCACACAATCCTCCCTGCCGCGCACTGGCTATGACACCAATGTCATGACATCGGTGTCATAGCATATCAAAAGGGCTTGTGCAGCCCAAAAAGTGCGGTCAGTCGAGGGTTATGATCGGTAGTCGGTTGCGGACGATCTGGGCCGGCCTAGGTTCCGTGGCCGATGCCGGCCCTGTCTCCATCGTTCTGCCAGGCGGTCAGACCTTTGAACTCGGCGCTGAGCCATTCGCCGGCAACGCAAACCTCGCAGCTGCCATTGAATGCTGTTCCCGGCAGCATTCGTGCGCCGTTGGAGAGGTAGGCCAATCCCGTAGCGGAGCGAGACGCAAGCGGGTAGGCGGCTTGTCCGATCTCGCCGATCGCCTGGCCGTCGGTGCGAACCGGTTCATGGCCGAGCAGGATCGCGTCTTCCCGGTCCAACGTCACCAGGCACAGACGATGCCGGACGCCGTCCTGCATGTGGCGGGCGCAGGCTTCGCGGCCCGGGAACACGCGCGCGTGCGACAGGTCGACCAGCGTTTCCAGTCCCGCCTCCACCGGCGAATGGAGTGGCGTCAGTCCCTGCGCCCAGACGGGCATGCCCGCCAATGTTCGTAGCGCCTGGTAGGCGTGGCAGCCGATCGGGCGCATGCCGTGGGCCGCTCCGGCCTCTTTCAGCGCATCATAGAGGGTGGCGGCGAATTCCGCCGGCACGAGAACGGTCCAGGCCGGCACGCAAAGGCAGGTCTCGCGCAGGATCGTCGCCGTCGCGAAGCCGATTTCCGCCGCCGGGTCGAAGCCAGACGTGCCAGCTTCGCAGCGTGCGGCGTCGCGCCACCCGGCGGCCGCCAGGGTGTCGGTGGCGCGTGGGCCGATAACGTCCATCATGGCGAAGGCGGACGTCATATTGACGACGCTCACCGCGTCTTGCGACCCCATTTGAGACCGCAAAAGTTCGAGGTCGCGGGTCTGGGCGGCGGCGTCACCGATCAGCAGGAAGCGGTCCTCAGCCTGGCGAATGACGAAAAACAGAGCCTCCACGCCACCCTTGGCGTTTAGAACCAGCGTATGCGCCGGCTCCTTGTCGACGCCGGCGACATCATTGGTGCACAGTCCAGCCAGCGCGGCCTCTGCGCCGGCGCCCACGACCAGGAACTTGCCGGCCATGCTGCGGTCGGCGAGCGCCACGCCCGAAAGCGCCGCCTCAGCCTCCGCCTTGGCAAAGGGGAACCAATCAGGTTTCTCAAAGCTGTAGCGCGGCGTAGGTTCAACGCCCTCCGGGGCAAACCATTCCGGCGTCTCCCATCCGCCGATCTCGGTAAAACAGGCGCCTGCCTTGGCCATGTCGCCATGAAGCGGCGAACGGCGTACGCCACGCGCGGTGATGTTCTGACGGTGAGGCCAGTTCATCGCAAAGAGCTTGCCGTTGGATTCCACGGTGCGGCGCATCAGATAGTTGCGATTGGCCTGGTAGGGCATCATGCGCCGTATATCGACGTCCCACAGGTCGTCGGGCGGTGCGCCCTCCAGCACCCATTCGGCAATCGCGCGGCCGACGCCGCCGGACGATCCGATGCCGATGCCGGTAAAGCCCGCGGCAACGAAATAGTTTGAAAGACCGTGCGCCGGCCCCAGAAGGTAGCGTGTGTCAGGCGTGGCTGCTTCCGGACCGCAAAGGAAGAGTCGAATCCCGAGTTCGTTCAGGATAGGAACCCGGTGAGCGACTCCCTCCACATAGGGGGCTGCGGCGTCCCAGTCCGGCTGAAGCTGATCGAATTCAAACGTCTCCGGAACCCCGTCGGCTGCGAAGAGCTTGGCGGTGTGCTCGCCAAAGCCGAACGAGAGTTGGCGCGCGTCCTCACGCACCGTCATCACGGCGTCCGGATCGCGCAGGAGCGGCAGGCCCTCCGCAATGTCTTCGGAGAACTCCGTGACAAGGTAGTTATGCTCAACGCCTTGCAGCGGCAGGCCGCCGGTCTCCTTGCGCAAGAAATCCCGGCCCCAAAGGCCGGTGCAATTGACGAGCGCTTCACACTCAACCGGCCCGGCCTCCGTGTCGACGGAGACGACGCGTCCGGCGACGATCTTCGCCCCGGTGACGGCTGTCTGCTCGGCAACACGCGCACCGCCCATTCGAGCGCCGGCGATCAGCGCCTGCGTCAGATCGAGTGGGTTGCACTGTCCCTCCGTCGGCAGATGCATTGCGCCGATCAGGCCGTTGGTGTTCAGACCCGGCCAGAGACGCTCCGCTTCGGCAGCGTCGACAATCTCAATAGGCAGACCCTGCGTCTTGGCTATGTCGGCAAAGCGCTGGAACTGAATGAGCCGCGATGGGTCGCTTGTGACGTTGATGGAGCCGCGAACGCTATAGCCAGTCGACTTGCCGGTCTCGCGCTCCAGTTCCGGCAGCAGACGGGCCGTCTCCATGGCGAGGCGCAACAGCGTCTGGCTGGCCCGGACCAGGCCGACGACGCCGTGGGAGTGCCACGTGGTGCCGCTGCCGATCGATTTGCGCTCCAGCACCAGAACATCGCGGCAGCCGAGGCGCGTGAGATGATAGGCCACGCTGCTGCCAATGACGCCGGCGCCGACCACGACCACCTGTGCCCGAGAGGGCAGCCCTGGCCTGGCGATATTGTCTGCATCGGACTTAGCAGCGGGAACGGCAAGCGCGCTCATTGCTCTATCCTGATCGCAAAGTCCAAGTTCGGAATGTCACGCAGCGCCGACGGTCGGCGCCTGTGTGCGCTTGATACCGCTCTTGCGGCGGGACGGAAATCCGCGCAACCGGTGGCGCGGGTAGCGAGGGCGCCCGGCGGGCGCCCCCGGCATAATATATCGGCGGGTGCGTACCTAGAATCCAAGCCAGCCGTCGATACGCTCTTTGTTGGCTGCCATCCATTCATCCATCACGTCTTCCACTTCGCGCTCTTCCTCCACGATCTTGAAGTTCCAATCGTTGACCGTTTCGGTGTCGAGTTGCACGCCACGAAGGATTTCTGCTGCCCGCGGCGATTCTTCCTCAATCCGCTTGGCGAAGGCGATCTGAATCTTGAGCGGCGGATTGGCCACGGTGATGCTCGACTTCTCCAGCCAGTTCGGGTCTTCGGTCGGCTGCACCATCGTCCATTTGGACTCGTCGTAAGGCGGCTGTTCCAACTGCACCAGATCGGTGAGCTGGAACATCATGTGCGGCGCGAAGCACAAGGTGGCGAATGGCTGGCCAGTGGTCGCCGCCTCCTTGATGCGGGCAATCGCCAGCGTCTCGTCCATCTCAAGCAGCTTGAACGTCTCGCCGACGCCGTAGCTGGTCAGCCGCACGGTGTCGATGGCGGTGCCGGCCCAGCCGCTGGCGCCAACCCAGATTTCGCCCTTGCCGTCGCCGTCGGTGTCGAACTGCTTGGCGATCTCCGGATCGGTGAGGTCGAAGATGCTCTTGACGCCGAGTTTGTCGGCCGTGGCTCTGGTGACGCAATAGGTGCCGAAGCCATCATATTCATTCTCCGACAGCACGACGGTGCCGCGCTCGTTGACGAACTTGTCAGTCAGATTCTGCTGATTGGGCAGCCAGACGTCGGGGTGGACGTCCATGTCGCCCTTGTCCATCGCCTCGAAGATCACCGGGTTGGTCGATGCGATCTTGTCGACCTCAAGACCTGTCTCGCGCTCGATGAGCGTTTCGAGCATGTAGGAAATCGCTTCTGCCGCCGCCCAGTTCGGCACGCCGATCGTAATATCGGCCGCCTTGGCCGGCATCGCCGCCGCCGCCGCGACGCACGTGCCGATGAATGCGCCTTTCCAAGTCATATCCTGTCCTCCCTGTCCAAGTCATGTCCTGGTGATGTTTATCCCACCGACGGAGTCGCGCCGCAATTTGCGACACGAACGGCCTAACGATAAGGTGGGGAAGAGGCTGACGCCAATGCTGTGTGGTCATCGCGCGATGTGTTGCTCATGATTGAAAGCGCCAGACTGGAACGCCTCATGATTGCGCCAAACCGGTCCGCCGCATGAGGTTCAACCTGCGTCAGATGCAGTGTTTTGCGGCACTGGCGGAGCTCCTGCATTTCAGTCGGGCTGCCGAACGGGTGAACATGACGCAGCCCGCCTTCAGCCGCCAAATCATCGCACTGGAAGACGCGCTTGACGTGAAATTGGTGGAGCGCAACAGCCATGACGTGAAGCTCACGCCGGCCGGCAAGGCGTTCCTGAGCGGATGCCGTGAGGCCTTTGATGTGCTGGAGAAGGCCAGCCGCCGCGCGACGCTGATTCAGCGCGGCTTTGAGGGCAGCATTCGCGTCGGCTACACGGATTTTGCCATCAGCTCCGACCTTCCGAACGTTCTGCGCGGTTTTCGCAAACGGTTTCCGGGCGTCATTCTGGAGCCGTTTCAGGCGTCGACCCGCGAGCTTCTAGTCCAGCTAGAGGAAGACCGCCTCGACGTGGCCTTTGTCACAGGTCCGGTTCAGCAAGAGGGGTTATCGGCCGTTCCCTTCACACAAAGCGGGTTGTTGGTCGTGTTGTGGGAAGGTCATCCCCTGGCCGACGAGGCGGAGATCAAGATGGCCGATCTGGCGGGCGAGGATTTCGTCTTCGGCATCCCAAAATTGTGGCGGTCCTATCTTCGGCATATTGACCGCGTCTTCGCCGATGCCGGCATTGAGCCGAATATCGTGGATCATGGATTCAGCAGCGAAGGCCTGTTCGGGCTGGTGGCGGGGCAGTTGGGGATCACACTCTATCCCGATTGTATTCGCAACTATTACCGGCGCGGTCTGCTGATCCGCGAGGTGAGCGGACTGAAAGCGAAGATTCCCACTGTGGCGGTTTGGCGCGATGGCGATGAATCGAACCCGCTGGTGAACTTTCAGGACTTCCTGCACGAGAGCCTGCTTGGTCAGACAAGGACGCGCAATCGCTTGGCGCTGGCGACTTAGCGCCGTTGTAGGCGAGATACGGGCGCAACTGCCTTTTTCGGCAGGTGGTATCGCGCCATAGGCAATCGGCATTGGACAGCTCGCAGAGCCGTTCGTAGCGTTCACGTTCCACGCTCCCTCAGGAATAAACGGGCCCGCAAGAGGCCCGCAGGAGACAGGGGCGAGAACCGATCAACGAACGACGACCCTTGATCCGGAGGATTGAATGTCCATGCGGAGGCTTTTTCTCGCGTCAGCACTTGCCGTAACCGTCAGCTCGCCGGCGGCGGCAGATGAAATCAATATCGGCGTGCCCAATTGGGCGGCCGCTCAGGTCATCACCGACATCATGGCCAAGGTGTTGACCGAGGAATTGGGAGTCACGGTCAATCTCGTGCCGGGCACCAATCCGGTCATATTCGAGGCGATGGATACCGGTGATCTCGATGTCCATCCTGATGTGTGGCTGCCCAACCAGAAGAACCTGGTGCAGACCTATGTGCAGGAGCGCGGTTCCGTGGCGCTCTCAACCAACCCCTATGGCGGCGGTCGGGCGCTGTGCGTGACGCAGCAGACCGTCGACAAGACCGGCGTGACGAGCATCTACGACCTGACCGATCCCGACATGGCCCGGAAGTTCGACACCGACGGCGATGGTCTCGGCGAGGTCTGGGTGGGCGCCGCCGGCTGGGCGAGCACCACGATCGAGACTGTGCGCATGCATTCCTACGGCATCGCGGAAACCTTTGAGCTGCTGCAGATGGACGAGGAAGCCGGCATGGCGCTCATTCGCGCAGCACATGTCTCCGGCGAGCCTTTCGTCACCAATTGCGTGCGGCCCAACGCGATGAACATGATTGCGGATCTGGTGGCCCTGGAAGAGCCGCCCTATGACGAGGCCAAGTGGAACATGGTGTCTCCCACTGAAGACCCCAACTGGCTTGAGAAATCCGACGTGGAGGTCGGCTGGCCTGCGATCAACGTGCATGTGGCCTATGCAACGCGGCTAAAGGACGATCAGCCGGAAGCCGCAGCCATCTTCAGCCGGATCGGCTTTGAGACTGAAATGATCGACGAGTTCATCTTCCAGGTCCTGGAGGAGAAGCAGGACCCGAAGGATGTGGCCGATGCCTGGCTTGCAGCCAACCAGGACCGCGTCCGCAGCTGGCTGGGCTACTGATCAGAGCCAGGGCGGGGCTTTAAGCCAAGCCAAAACCGAAACTCTCCCTTGCGCGCAACGGCCTCCCCGTTGCGCGCATCTTTTTGCCTTCCTCTCGCAAAAGCTGAGCGGGCTGTTGGCGGGTCAGGGCGCGCGCGAGAAAGTCAGTCCTTGCTGATGCGTCCCTGCACGATGCGGTCGAGGATCATGGCGCAGAACAGGATCGCCAATCCGGACAGAATGCCGTACCCGGTGGCCGCGAATTGCAGAGCTTGGAGCACATCCTGGCCAAGCCCCTCCGCCCCGATCAATGAGGCGATCACGACCATGCCCAGACTCATCAGGATGGTTTGATTGATGCCCGTCAGAATCGACGGCGCCGCCATGGGCAGATCGACCTTCAAGAGCACGGTCAGTTGGGTGGCGCCGAACGCCATTGCGGCTTCGCGGACGTCTTCGGGCACGCTTTTCAGCCCCAGTGCCGTCAGGCGGATCACAGGCGGCATGCCGAAGCTCAATGTGGCGATCACAGCCGGCGGCTTGCCGATGCCGAAAAGCGCGATCACCGGGATCAGATAGACGAAAGCCGGCATGGTCTGCATGAAGTCCAGCACCGGCCGAATGATTGCGTAGACGCGTGCGTTGCGCGCGCACCAGATGCCGATGGGAATGCCCAGCACGATGGAAGTCAGCGCCGCTGTGCCGAGAAGTGCGACCGTGGCCAGGCTCTTCTCCCAAAATCCGAGAAGCCCCAGATAAAACAAAGCGGCCGCAGTGAAGATGGCTGTGCGAAAGCCCGCCGTGCGCCACGCGAGCACAACAATCAGCGCTACGATCACCGGCCACGGCGTGCCGCTCAGGAAGGCCTCCAGCATGCCCACAACACCGTTGATCGCTGTGATGATGCCATCAAACACGAGGCCGCCGCGCGCCGTGATCCAGTCGAACAGATCGTCGATGGCGGTGGAGGAGATGTTGCGCCATTCCGGGTCGGCGGGAAAGTTGAAGAGCCAGGGTGGCGGCTGGCTTGTGACGCGCGACAAAGCCGTCACCAGATAGGTGACGGCGATGAGCCCGCCGGTCATGAGCACGGTGGGCAGGCGGATGATCGCGTCGCTTGAGCGCCGCGCCCGCCATTTCATGTACTTGTCTTCCAGGATCCAGTTCGCCGCCACCAGCTGGATGCCCTTGACGAGCGCCAGAAGAACCAAGCTGATCACCACCAATTGCGGCGCCTCCGCTGCTAGCCGCTCCGCCTCCGCTGCCGCTTCGGTGGCAACCTTGGCCAGATTCTCAGCACTTTGCGCCATGCGGTCGGCGCCGTCCTCGCCGGCGGCAAGCGCTCGGGCGGCTTCTGCCGCACGCTCGGCGCTGCGCTCCATCAATTGCTCCGCACGCGCCGCCTGTTCAGCACCGAGGTCGCCGAAGAGCCCGTGAGCGAGCCGCGCCAGAATATTCAGCTCCAGCACCCAGAATATGAGAGCGATGCCGAAGAGCTGGCGCGCACTCCACCAGAACGGCCCGAGAATCGCCGCCGTCCAGTTGAAGGTCACCGCGAAGTTGGGCTTTCGACCGATCTGACGAAACTTGTCGACATAGAAAGCGCGGCTACGCTCGCCCAAGAAGGCGCCAACATCGCCAAAGGGGTCTGCGTGCTCCGCGTCGGGATGGACGGCGTCACTCAATTGTGCGGCGTCGCGGCCGTGCTCTTCGCGCGCGTCCGTGTCGGCATGCGTCATACCGGCGCCTCCTTGTTTGCGCTCCCATTGGTCGGCGCGTTGCGGCCGCCAATGGCGTTCAGGAGTGCAGTTCTGGTGACCACGCCGATAGTCTTGCCGGTCTCATCGGACACAATGATCGGGTTTTCGGTCTCCGCCGCCAGCGCCACCAGTTGATCCAGAGGGCAGTCCGGTGCCACACACGGCAGGCTGGCCATATCCGTGCCGGCAGGCAGCTCAAGCTTCTCAAGCGGCTCCATGACACCCTCAGCGTGAAGGATGCTCAATGTGGAGATGTCGTTGACGAACGCGGCGATGTAGTCGTCGGCCGGGTTGGACACAATGTCTTCCGCCGTGCCGATTTGCACGATACGGCCGTCCTTCATGATGGCAATGCGGTCTCCAAGCCGGATCGCCTCGTCGAGATCGTGGGTGATGAAGACGGTGGTCTGGTTCAGCCGCCGAGACAGCGCCAGGAACTGATCTTGTAGTTGCCGCCGGATGAGCGGATCCAGTGCGCTGAAGGGTTCGTCCATGAGCAGGATGTCGGGGCGGGAGGCGAGCGCACGGGCAATGCCCACACGCTGTCGCATGCCGCCGGAGAGCTGCGCCGGCATGTGGTCCTCGTAGCCCTCCAGATTGACCATGGCGAGCGTCCGTTGCGAGATCGCCCAGCGCTCCGATTTGGGCTTCTTCTGAACCTCCAGCGGAAAGGTGACATTGTCACGCACGCTGCGATGCGGCATCAGCGCCATGTGCTGAAAGACCATCCCCATCCTGTTGGCGCGAAGCTCGCGCACCTCTCGGCCGCTGAGCGCCATCACGTCGCGGCCGAGCAGGGTGATGGAGCCGGCCGTTGGCTCAATCAGCCGGTTGATATGGCGCACCAAGGTCGACTTGCCGCTTCCCGACAGGCCCATGATGCAGAAGATCTCGCCGCGCCGGATGGAGAACGACACATCGGCGATCCCCACCACGCAGTTGAAGCGCGCCAGGACCTCCGGCTTTGTCAGGTTCTCCTTTTGAATCGCCGCCATGGCTTCTTCGGAGCGCGCGCCGAAGACCTTCCAAACGCTGTTGAGGCTGATGACGGCTTCGGCGTCTGCGTCGCGGGGAGGCGCATTCCGGTTCATGCCGGCCTCAGGCGCGTTTCTGCCGGCGTGGTGCTCACACGCTCACCGTCAGACCGCCATCGACGCAAAGAAGATGTCCGGTCACGTAGGAGGCGGCATCGGAGGCCAGAAACACCGCAGCGCCGCCCATCTCCGCTGGCTTGGCCCAGCGCCCAAGCGGTGTGCGCGTCAAAACGGCATCGTGAAACGCTTTGTCCTGGCGCTGTTGGACCATCATCTCCGTCTCCACATAGCCTGGGCAGATGGCGTTCACCCTGATGTTGTGCGGCGCCAGCTCACAGGCGAGCCCCTTGGTCATGCCGGCGAGCCCATGCTTGCTGGCCGTGTAGAGCACCGCCTTCGACCGCCCCAAGATCGACAGAGCGGACGCGACGTTGATGATTGCGCCGCCTCCAGTTTCAGCCATGTGCGCGGCGACCGCTCGCACCAGGTGAAACGGACCGCGCAGGTTTGTGTCGACAACAGTCGTGAAATCTTCGTCGGTGGTCTCCGTGTAAGCGCGCCGCATGCCGACGCCGGCATTGTTGACCAGGATGTCGATCTTTTCGCGGACCGCATAGGCGCGCTTGAGGCCTTCGGCGATAGTGGATTCCTGCGAGGCGTCGAACGCAACGGCGTCGGCGGTGCGCCCGTTGGCACGCAGCGTTTCGGCACGTGCCTCCAGGGCGGCCTGGTCGCGACTGGCCAAGAGGACGTGCGCTCCCGCTCCCGACAGCGCTTCTGCGATCGCCCAGCCGATCCCCCGCGATGCCCCGGTCACCAGAGCGACGCGATCATGCAGTGAGAACTGGCTGTTGGGCATATCTACAAGACCCCCAGGCGCGTGCCGGTTCGGCGATGCACGGCAAAGACAGCGCCCGGCTTCTCCATCGAACGGGCAAAGCGCAGATCCCCTCTGTGTGCCCTTAAGAAGCTCAGCGCCGTCCTGTCGTCAAATGTTCTATCGGCAATCCGCGCTTGGCCGGTCCCGAGCACCCTCGCATGGGCGTTGATCGTCATGCCATCGCGGGCCAAGCTTACCGGTCTCGCCGCGGATGACCACCTCCGAAGCGACCGGCATGCATTGTCCCGTGGGTCGATCCCAACGCCTTCGGTGTGCCCACGCTATGGTTTCTGCCTGTGTCGTTGTCCTCCTGCGACACTATAGGGGGCCGCTCGCACAGGGCTCCAATGCTCTTTGCATATCGCGTCATAGCGTGAGGGCATTGTGGTCGCGCGCCGGATTGGTGCTTCGGGAGGACTGATCCGGCTGTTGGAGACGTTGACGTCCATCCTGCCTGCGCCGTCGCAGTTTCGCGCAGCCGTTGAGGATCGCGACCGTCTCTCGCCGTAAGGAGCCACCCGGCGCCGGTTCACGGAGCGCTTTGTTTTACGCCGCAACTTGTATGATGATCATGAAGCAGCGCAATCGTATCCATGATCACCAATCTCAAATTCACGATCCGTCAGATCACCTGTTTGGTCGCGGTCGCCCAGGAGCGCCATTTTGGGCGGGCAGCCGAATCCCTCAACATCAGCCAGCCGTCACTTAGCCGGCGCGTTCGTGACCTTGAGGATGCCATTGGCGCGCAGCTCTTGCGACGAGACAAGGGTAAGGTCGGGCTGACGCCGGCTGGCGAGGCATTTCTCTACGGTAGCCAGGACGCCCTGAACATATTGCGCAACGCGTCGGAGCAGGCGGTTCGAGTGAATGCCGGCCAGATTGGACATCTTTTCATCGGTTACGGAGATTTCACGATCAATGGAATTCTACCGGACCTCTTTCAGTCATTTCGGGTCGCACATCCGGACATCACCACCGAGCACCTACAGGACGGGTCGCCTGTCCTGCTGAATGAACTCCGACGCAAGCGCTTGGACTTCGCGTTTGTCACAGGTCCCATCAACGATCCGGAGTTCGATACGCTGCAGGTCCAGAGCAACGCATTGGTGGTCGCCCTTTATCGAGAGCATCCGCTTACTCGCAAAGGGGTGATCGATATCAAGGACATTGCCGGCGAGCCGATCGTGCTTAGCACGCCGCATCTGTGGCGCATGTATCTCCAGCACGTATACGCGCTGTTCGACAAAGCTGGACTGTCGCCCAAGATCGTCCAGACGGCGCACAACAGCGACGGTTTATTCGGATTGGTGGCGGGGCGCATGGGCATTACGCTTTATCCCGATTGCGCCTTGAACTATCGCCGTAAGGGCGTCGAGTTGCGTCCATTGTCGGGCTCCACGCTGATCCCTTCCTTTCTCACTTGGCGCTCGGGTGAGTTGACGCCGCTGCAAGAGAGTTTCTTGGCGTTCACACGGGCATTCGTTCAAAGTGAGGTAGACGACGAGTTGGATCAGTAAATCCGCCGCGGATTTGCTTCGCCCTTGACCGTCGACGCACCAACCGCGCCTCCGGCAAGCGCCAGGCCGTCGGCCATACGAAGCCGGAGCCTCGCTCGGGCCTTCGCGTTATCGCACTATGATATGATAGCCAAATGGCATTGGACATGGCCGCGGATTGGGCGCTAAATTTCTGAATAGATTTGAGTAATACGTAAAGTAGTTCATTGTATTATAAGTAAATCATCTCGAATTTCTGCGGTTTTCTAGTGCAGTCGTATTTTTATTTATACTCCAAAAAAGAACCGCGGCCATAACGCCGTATCTCAAGCCGGAGGAAGCTATGAACATGCGGAGTTTGTTGTTGGCAGCGACGGCCGTCGTCGCCATTCAAGGAAGCGCCGTCGGCGCGGAGGTCAATATCGGCGTGCCCAACTGGGCGGCGGCGCAGGTTATGACCAACATCATGAGGACGGTTCTCAGCAACGAACTCGGTGTTGAGGTGAACCTCGTGCCCGGCACGAACCCGGTGCTCTTTGAGGCGATGGATGAGGGAAGCATCGACGTCCATCCCGATGTTTGGATGCCGAACCAGAAGAACCTCGTGGAAAAATATGTGCGCGATAAAGGAACGGTCGTGCTTTCCGGCAACGGCTATACGGGCCAAGCAGGCACCTGCGTGACGCAACAGACGATCGATAAGACCGGCGTCAAAAGCGTCTATGATCTCGGCGATCCGGAGATCGCCCGGCAATTCGACTCCGACGGTAACGGCAAGGGCGAAATATGGGCCGGCGCAAGCGGTTGGGCAAGCACGACAATCGAGAAGGTTCGCTTCAAGTCCTTTGGCATCACCGAGACGTTCGACGTCCTGGAGATGGACGAGGAACTCGGGCTTGCGCGTATTCGAGCCGCGGCGGAATCCGGAGAGCCGCTCGCGACGATGTGCGTCAAACCGCATGCGATGTGGAAAGTCGCCGATCTGGTCATGCTGGAAGAGCCGCCATACGACGAGTCGAAATGGGTCATGGTGCAGCCGACGGATGATCCTGATTGGCTCAACAAGTCCAACATCGAGGTGGCTTGGCCGGAAATGAACGTGCAGCTGGCCTATGCCAAACGCCTCGAAACGGACCAGGAAGACGTAGCGAATATCCTCAGTCGGATCAGTTTCGAAACCGAGGAGGTTTCGAACTTCATCTATCAGGTTGGCCAGCTGAATCGCGAACCCGGCGATGTCGCCGACGATTGGATCGAGGCCAATCCTGATCGCGTGAGCGGCTGGCTGGGGTTCTGATACGGCTCATTTGAAAAAGAAGTTGATCCGTATCTAGGCGATCTGAGCCATTGCACATCGTTCACCGCAATTGGAGCCGTCGGGTCCGGTGGACCGGGACAGGCCTATCGGTCGACGGCTTTCTCGCCTCGTAGAGCTTCACGCATTTGAGAAGCAGGGGCGGGCACGATCGTTCGCCAAAATCGTTCGCCCAAGCAGCAGGAGCATGGACATGGCATCGCCGAACCCACAATCGGAGACCAGCACCGCTGATCGATTGCACAATCAAACCGGCGCGCTTGAACCATCCCTTCGGATCTACCTGCACAAAACGATGCTTCTCGCCCGGCGCTATGAAGAGCGCATGTTTGAAGAGCACCGCAAGGGCAACGTCCCGGGCGGGATGATGCAGTCGACCGGTCAGGAAGCGATCGGCGTTGGCTTCGGTACGGCCTTACAGACGGGCGATATCGTTCGCCACTGGGTGCGCGGGGTCTCGCAAGCCATTGGCGCCAAGATGCCGCTCGGCCTTCTGTGCGCAGAGATGATGGGCAAGGCTAGTGGCGGCATCGGTGGTCGGGGCGGCGTTCAGTTCGCCACATGGAAGGAGGGCGGCTTCTACGGCGGTGGCGGGGTCATCGGTTCGGTGATGTCGGTGGCGGCCGGCCAGGCAATGGCGCAGAAGATGCGGGGCGAAGACGCGGTCACCGTTTGTTATTTCGGCGAGGGTGCCGTGCAGAACGGTCTGGCGCACGAAGCGTTCAATCTGGCCGGACTGTGGAAGCTCCCGATCATCTTCGTGTGCGAGAACAACGGCTACGCTTTGAGCGCGCCTTGGGACGTGCAGACCGCGGGGCCGGATGTGGTTTGCCGCGCCCCGATATACGGGCTCCGCTCCGCCAGCGTGGACGGCAATGACGCGGAGGCGGTCTACCGCGAGGCCGTGAGCGCGCGGGAATATGCGCTTGGTGGCGAACCCGTGCTCATTGAGGCGACGACCTATCGCCTGGGCATGTTCTCCACCGGCGAGGTCGGCACGTTGGGCGATTACATTCATCCCGACGTCAAGGAAGGCTGGCGGCAGCATGATCCGCTGAAGCGGTCGCGCGCGCGGCTCCTCGATGAGGGGATCATGACGCCGGAAGACAACGCAAGCTGGGAGGCGGAGACCGACGCCATTGTCGGGGTCGCCGTGGATGCAGCCCTCAACAGCCCGGATCCCGATCCCAGCGAACTTACGAAGGGAGTGCTGGAGTGAGCGTTGACGGTGCTGAAGCAAGGGAGCTGAGGGTCAACGAAGCTCTGCGCGAAGCTCTTTTTGAGGAGATGGCGCAGGACGAAAGCGTCATATTGTTTGGCGAGGATGTCGGCGTCTATGGCGGCATGTATCGCGTTACGGACGGATTGCTCGATCGGTTCGGCCCGGACCGCGTGCGCGACACGCCCATCTCTGAAGCCGGAATAGTGGGTATGGCGGTAGGCTTGGCGCAGTCCGGCATGCGCCCGATTGTCGAGCTCATGTATATGGATTTCGTGCCGCTGGCGATGGACCCCATCGTGAACCAGATGGGCACCATCCCCTATATCTGGGGCGATGATCTCCCGATGGTCCTGCGGCTTCAGGGCGGCACGGGCGGCTCGTCGCCGCATCACGGCAAGACGTTGGAGGCATGGTTCTGCCATGTGCCTGATGTTGTCGTGATCATGCCGGCGACGGCCGGCGATCACAAAGCACTGCTGAAGGCAGCCATCCGGGATTCGCGGCCGGTGATCTTCTGTGAAAGCCGCCACATTTACGGCGAACTGGGCCCGGTTCCGGAGACCGATACGATCGGTGAAATCGGCAAAGCGGCCATCCGAAAGTCCGGCGACGACATCACCGTCATCACCTGGGGGCGCATGGTTTACCGCGCGATGGAAGCCGCACATGCCCTTGCGGGAAAAGTCTCCGTAGAGGTGATCGATCTACGCACGCTGGTTCCGCTCGATATCTCAACCTTGGCGAAATCGGTGGAGCGGACGGGTCGCTGCCTCGTCGTCCATGAGGCATGGCAGCGGATGGGGTTTGGTGCCGAAGTGGCCGCCCGTATCGCGGAAGCATCCTTCGAACATCTGGAGGCGCCCGTTGGCCGTTTCGGCGCAGTCAATCGACCGCAGCCCTTCGCCCCGGTCTTTCTCGATCACCTGATCCCGACCTCCGCCAGTATTTCGGAACGCATTGTTGATCTTGTGAAGCATTGAGGGACCCGCAATATGGCTTCAATCCTACCTGTGGGTACGGACCGCGCTTGGCCGCGGTTCGGCTTCGGTCGCGTGTCATGGCAACCGAAGTAAGGCTTCCACCCATTGCGGCAGATACCCATGAAGGCACGCTCATGCGCTGGACCGCTGATGTCGGCGCGGCGGTCGAAAAGGGCGATACGATCGCCGAGATCGAGACAGCCAAGACGGTGATCGAGCTGGAAGCTCCGGAAGCGGGCACGTTGCTGGCGATCACCACGCCTGAGGACACGGAGATCAAAGTCGGTGAGCTTCTGGCCTGGATCGGTGAGCCAGGAGAGACGCCGCCAGAACCTGAACCTGCCGGCGAGCCGCCGGCTCAAGCTATGGCCAGCCCCGAGATATCAGTGCCAGACGAGCCCGTGCGGCCGCGCATTCGTGCGACGCCGGTTGTGATTCGGCTGGCGATTGATCGGGAAGTCGATATTACGACGATCTCCGGTACCGGCCCGAACGGTCGGATCACGAGAGAAGACGTGGAGCAGGCGGCGCGTCAGCGCGGCACATAAGCCATCGCTGTGGGCTGGTGCGTCGGTCCACAGATTCGCGCGTGCTGACAGCTCTTCCTTGAGACCATCTTGACGAAGCGCCGAACCGCGCGGCCGCTTGGCTGACGCCGGCGGCAGGGTGAGGGCGAATGTCGCGGGGCCAAATTCGACAATGGCGCCCGCGTTGCCAGCTTTGATCATCTGGTGAAGAATGAGCAGTCGGATGAAGAGCCAGAGAGGCATGGACATGAAGCCCTTTGCGAGATTGCGCACGATTGCGCTTGCCTGCCTGGCGAGCCTTGGCTTGCTCGCCACAACCGTGACAGCACAAGCGGAGAAGTTGAAAGTCGCAGCGATTTATACGCTTCCGGTAGAGCAGCAGTGGATCAGCCGCATCCACAAGGCTCTCAATACCGCGGCAGAGCGGGGTGATATCGAATACGTCTTCTCGGAGAATGTTGCGAACACCGACTATGAGCGGGTGATGCGCGAATATGCCGAGCAGGGCATGCAGCTCGTCGTGGGCGAGGTGTTCGGCCTGGAAAGGGCGGCGCGCAAAGTCGCGGGGGATTATCCCGACACCGCCTTCCTCATGGGCTCATCCTTCGGGCCGGTGGCGCCGAACTTCTCCGTTTTCGACAACTGGATTCACGAGCCGTCCTACCTCACCGGCATGGTCGCGGGCTCCATGACGGAGTCCAACCTCATCGGCATGGTCGGCGGCTACGCGATTCCGGAAGTGAATCGGCTGATGCACGCCTTCATGGACGGCGCACGGGAGGTCAATCCCGACGTGAAGTTCATCGTGAACTTCATCGACAGCTGGTATGACCCGCCCAAGGCCAAGGAAAGCGCGTTCGCCATGATGGATGCCGGTGCCGACATTATGTACGCTGAGCGTTTCGGCGTGTCCGACGCGGCCGTTGAACGCGACGTCAAGGCGATCGGCAACGTGATCGACACGGCCGGCGACTACCCCGGCACCATCCTGGCTTCGGCGCTGTGGCACATGGAGGCGACCATCGACAAGGCGGTCGCCAATGTCGGCGCCGGGACGTTCGAGGCCGCCGATTACGGTCCGTACAGCTTCATGGCCCATGGCGGCGGCTCGCTGGTGATGGACGAGAGCCTGTTGCCGGACGATGTCGTGGCGGCGGTGCGCGCCAAGGAGGAGGAGATCAACGCGGGGCTCTTCCGCGTCAATGTCAACGACGACCGCCCGGTCTCTGACAACTGACATGCTGTAGCGGGCCGACTGCACCCGGCCGGCCCGCATCCTTCTCATGACAGCGAACAAAGTTCTTTCCCTTGAGGGGCTCTCGAAGCGCTTCGGCTCCGTCGTCGCCAACGACGATGTAAGCCTCGATCTCCATCGCGGCGAGATATTGGCGCTGCTTGGCGAGAACGGTGCCGGCAAGACCACATTGATGAACATGCTTTTCGGCCACTACCTGCCCGACAGCGGCAGCGTGCATGTGGCCGGTGAGGGCGAAGGGCTGCGCCCGCTTCCCCTCGGCCATCCGCAGGCAGCGCTTCAGGCCGGCATCGGCATGGTGCATCAGCATTTTACGCTGGCAGAGAACCTCAGCGCCTTCGACAATATCATGCTGGGCTCCGAGCCGCTCAGCCGCCTCAGGCGCGATCGCGCCGCAGGCCGCACCAAGATTGAGCAGATCATGACCGACAGCGGGCTGAGGGCGGAGCTGGAGGTGCCCGTCGGCCGCATGTCGGTCGGTGAACGGCAGCGCGTGGAAATCCTCAAGGCGCTCTATCGCGATGTGACGATCCTGGTGCTCGACGAGCCGACCGCCGTCCTGACACCGCAGGAGGCCGATACGCTTTTTGAGAATATCGGCGCCATGGCCAAGGAGGGGCTGTCGGTCATCTTCATCTCGCACAAGCTGCGCGAGGTGCTGGCATTCTCGCATCGCATCGCCGTGCTCCGCCACGGGATGAAAGTCGGCGAGATCGCCTCTGCCGATGCCGACGAGCGCACTATCGCCCGCATGATGGTGGGCGCGGACACGCCGGAAGCGGAGCGCGAGAGCCTTGAGCCCGGCGCGCCCGTACTGCGGCTTGAAAACCTCTCGGTGGTCGGCCGGTCGCGGCGAGACAGCCTGAGCGATGCCAGCCTGACCGTGCGGCGTCACGAAATCCTGGGTGTCGCCGGCGTGTCCGGCAACGGACAGGGCGCGCTCGCCGGTGTGATATCCGGGCTCATGCCGCCCTCTGCCGGGACAGTCGTCATCGACAACGATAATGTCGACGGTCACGACCCCCTGACCTTGATCCGCGCCGGTGTTGGCCGCATTCCGGAGGACCGCCATCGCGACGGGATCGTCGGCTCCATGAGCGTTGCGGAGAACATGGTGATTGAGCGTCTCGACGACCCGGAGGTCCAGACGCGCGGGTTTCTGAAGCGCGATGCGGTCCAGTCCCATGCGGAGACGCTGGCGCGCGACTACGATGTCCGCGGGCCGGGTGTGGAGGCCAACGCGCGGCTCTTGTCGGGCGGCAACATCCAGAAGATGATCCTGGCCCGGGTCTTTGAGCGGAGCCCCAAGCTGATCCTGGCGAACCAGCCGACCCGCGGTCTTGACATGGGCGCTGCCGCGGAGGTCGCCCGCCGGCTGCTCGAAGCGCGCTCGCGCGGCGCGGGGATCATCCTCATCTCGGAGGACCTTGATGAGATCTTGAGCTTGTCGGATCGGATCATGGTGATCCATGACGGCGAGATGATCGAGGCCGACACGCGCGACCGCGAGACGCTCGGACTGATGATGGCGGGAGAGGCGGCGTGATCCGGATTGAGCCGCGCGACGCCCCGTCGCGCTATTGGAGCATCGGCATCCCCATCCTGTCGGGCGTGATCGCGCTCCTCCTGGCAGGCATCCCGTTGGCCTTCGCTGGCGCGGACGTCACGGTCGCGTTCGTGGAGATGTTCAAAGGCGTGTTCGGGTCGGTGTTTGCGTTCACCGAGATGCTGACCCGCGCAACGCCTTTGATCTTCACGGGGCTTGCGGCCGCACTCGCCTTTCGCGCGCGGCTCTGGAACATCGGTGCGGAGGGGCAGCTCTATCTCGGCGCCATGGCCGCCGTAGCGATCGGCTCCGGCGCCATCGACGCACCGGCTTTCGTGCTCGTGCCGCTCATCATGGCTTTCGGATGCGCGGCGGGTGCTGCCGGCATGGCCGTGCCTGCGGTATTGAAGACGCGCTACGGCGCCGACGAGGTCGTGACCACGCTGCTTCTCAACTTCGTCATTCTGATCTTTCTGCAATACATGCTGGAAGGGCCGCTCAAGGACCCCATGGGGCTCGGCTGGCCGCAGAGCCCGCCGATCCTCGACCAGGGCATGCTTCCTCCGCTGATTGAGCGCATGCGTGTGCATTCCGGTCTGGTCATCGCGCTCGTCTGCGCGGTCGTCGCGCATATTATGCTGGCGCGCACGGTCTGGGGTTTTCGGCTTCGCGCGGTCGGCGAGAACGCCGCCGCCGCGCGGCACG
This sequence comes from Afifellaceae bacterium, assembly GCA_028281235.1. GTDB lineage: Bacteria > Pseudomonadota > Alphaproteobacteria > Rhizobiales > Afifellaceae > DASWJZ01. Next base: position 100,092 of record JANQKG010000050.1, read on the forward strand.
CCGGCATCCGCGTCAATCGCACGATGATGAGCGTGGCGATCGTCTCCGGCGCGCTGGCCGGCATGGCAGGCGTCAGCGAGGTCGCCGGGCTGAAGGGCTACCTCACCGCCGACCTGTCGCCGGGCTTCGGCTTCAGCGGCATCGTTGTGGCGATGCTGGCGGGGCTGTCGCCGCTGGGCGTCGTTATCGCGGCGCTTTTCATCGCCTCCGTCTTCGTGGGCGCCGACTCCATGAGCCGCGCCATGGGGGTGTCGTCGTTCCTCGCCGATCTCGTCGTCTCCACGTCGCTTCTTTGCGTGCTCGTTGGCGGCTTCTTCGCACGCTACCGATTCACCCGGGTGCAGCCGGCCGGAGGCACGGCAGCATGATCGACATTCTGCAGATCATGCTCAGCGAATCGTTCTGGGCCGCCTCACTGCGGATCGCCACGCCGCTGATTTTCGGCGTACTCGGCGCGCTTCTTTGTGAGCGCGCTGGCGTCCTCAATCTCGGGATCGAAGGCATATTCGTGGTCGGCGCGATGACCGGCTGGATGGCGGTATGGCTGGGCGCTGGCCTGTGGGGCGGGGTGCTTGTCGCGGCGATCGCTGGTGCGGGATTCGGCCTGATCCACGCGATCCTGACGGTTCCGCTCGGCCTCTCGCAGCACGTCTCGGGACTGGGCGTCACGTTGTTCGCCACGTCGGTGAGCTACTTCACCTATCGCACAGCCCTGCCGAACGTCAGCTCGCCGCCGCGCATTGAGCCCTTCGGCGCGCTCGACATCCCCGTTCTCTCCGATCTGCCGTTCCTCGGCCCGGTGCTCTTCCAGCAGACGGCGCTCACCTGGCTCGCGATTCTGATGGTGGCGATTGTCTGGTACGTCCTGAACCGCACCGCGCTCGGCGTGGCGATCAAGGCGGTGGGCGACAATCCGGCAAGCGTCGACGCGCAGGGGCTTTCCGTCTACGGCCTCAGGATCGGCGCGGTGGTGGCGGGGTCGGCCTTGATGGCACTCGGCGGTGCGTTCCTCACCATGTCGGCGTTCGATGCCTTCTTCTTCGGCATGGTGAACGGGCGCGGATGGATCTGCATTGCGCTCGTCATCTTCGCGAGCTGGCGGCCGGGCAAGGCGCTGCTCGGTGCGCTTCTGTTCGGCGCTTTCGATGCCTTGCAGGTGCGGTTGCAGACGGAGGTCGGTGCATTCCTGCCGAGCCAGGTCTTTTTGGCCGCGCCCTTCGTGCTCTCCATCATCGCGCTGGTGATCGCCGCCCGCAGCGCCGATTATCCGCGGGCGCTGCTGACGCCGTGGTTCAAGGGTCAGCGTTAGAGCATGATCCCGAAAAGTGGGAACCGGTTTCCCGCCTTCGCGAAGCCCGCTTTTTGCGGGCGAAGCAAGGTCGGATAAGATCATGCTCAAACAAAAATGCATGATCCCGAAAAGCATGCCCCGGACATTGATCCGGGGTGGGCACCGGTTTCCCGCCTTCGCGAAGCCCGCTTTCTGCGGGCGAAGCAAGGTCGGATAAGATCATGCTCCAGCAAAGAGATAGAGCAGCCAAACGCCATGTTCGATCTCATCGTTAAAAACGCCACCCTGCCCGACGGACAGACGGGCGTTGATATTGCCTGCAAGGACGGCACGATTGCCGTAATAGAGGCGGGAATCACGGCCGAAGCCGAGACAATGATCGACGCCGGCGGCCATCTCGTCTCGCCGCCTTTCGTCGATCCGCACTTCCATATGGACGCGACTCTCTCGCTCGGAACGCCGCGCATGAACGTCTCCGGCACGTTGCTGGAGGGCATCGCACTGTGGGGCGAGCTGAAGCCCATACAGAGCGTTCAGGACATCGTTAAGCGGGCGCGCCGATATTGCGATCTCGCAATCACCATGGGCATCGGCGCCATCCGCAGCCATGTGGATACCTGCGACCCCGACCTCAAAGGCGTGACCGCGCTGCTGGAAGTCCGCGACGCGGTGAAGGACTTTTTGGACCTGCAGCTCGTCGCCTTTCCCCAGGACGGCGTGCTGCGCGACCCCGAGGCCATGGCGCTCACGCGTCGTGCGCTCGACATGGGCGTCGATATTGTCGGCGGCATTCCGCACTTTGAGCGCACCATGGCGGACGGCGCGGAATCGGTGCGCCTCCTCTGCGAGATCGCCGCGGAGCGCGGGCTCATGGTGGACATGCATTGCGACGAGACCGACGATCCCATGAGCCGGCACATCGAGACGCTGGCCTTTCACACGCAGCGCCTCGGGCTCCAGGGTCGGGTCGCCGGCTCGCACCTCACCTCCATGCACTCCATGGACAATTATTACGTCTCCAAGCTTATTCCGCTGATCGCCGAGGCGGGCGTCAGCGCCATCCCCAACCCGCTCATCAACATCATGATCCAGGGGCGCCACGACACTTATCCCAAGCGCCGCGGACTGACCCGGGTCCGCGATCTGCGCGACGCCGGCATTCAAGTCGGCTTCGGCTCCGATTGCGTGATGGATCCGTGGTATTCGCTCGGCAAGGCGGACATGCTCGATGTCGCGTTCATGGGGCTGCATGTCGGGCATCTGTCGAGCCGCGCGGACATGGCCTGGTGCTTTGAGGCGGTGACCACGAATTCAGCGACGATCATGGGGCTTGAGGGCTACGGCCTGGAGCCGGGCTGCAAGGCCGACATGGTGCTGCTTCAGGCCACCGACCCGATCGAAGCGATACGGCTGCGTGCGCACCGCCTTGCCGTCATTCGATCCGGCCGCGTGATCGCAAGAAGCGCGCCCGTGACAACGGAGCTCCTGGCTGAGGGTGGCACGACCACAATCGACCCGACTAGCTATGCGCCGAGAACCGAAAGTCCTGTCGGTGCGGAGTAGCGCATCTGCGTCGGCGTTCCACCTCCAGCGTCCACGTATGAATCGTCCAATGCACGTTCGAGGAAGCTTTTCAGCGGCATTGTTCGGCTCAGCCTAAGCCTTTCGTCTTGAGCGTCGTCACGTGGTTTCGCGCTCGACGACCGAAAAAGAGATCCGTCGACTTTGTCCTCGACCGGTGCGGTCAAGGCGGCCGACAATCTCTTCCGCCGCCACCTGGCCGATCTCGTAGCGGGGGATATGAACGCTGGTGAGCGACGGGCTGATGCGTGCGGCGAGGTCCGTGTCGTGCATCCCCATAAGCGCAATGTCGTCCGGGAAACGAAGGCCAAGCGCGGTGCCGGCCAGATGCGCGCCGATGGCCAACGTGTCCCCGTTGAAGAAGATGGCGCGGGGCGGGTCCGGGAGCGCGCGCAAGGCAGCAAGCGCACCGGCGCCACCCTGCAGCGTCGGTTCGGTCCAGTAAGTCCGAATTTGGTCGCTGAGGCCCGCCGCTCGCATCGTTTTCCGGTATCCCGCTTCGCGCTGGCTGGCGCGCGCGCGATGCTGCGGGGACACGAAAGCGATGCTGCGATGTCCTTTGTCTATGAGAAAGCGCGTCGCAACCTCGGCAAGCTCGGTGTTGGAGAACCCGACGAAGAGGTCGATCGGCTCTTCCGGCACGTCCCATATTTCGGCGACCGTGATCGCGGCCTTCTCAAGAAGCCGCCGCGTTGTCTCGCTATGTCCGCCCCCGGTCAGCACCAGCGCATCGATCTGCTGTCCAAGAAAAGCACGGACGAGCTCGGTCTCACGATCTTCGTCGTAGCGCGAGATGCCGATGAGCATTTCGCGCCCGGCCCCGCGCAACGTGTCTGACAGACCCTCGACCGTTGCCGCAAAGATCGAGTCGTCGAGGGTCGGGATGATCACGCCCACGACACCGGACCGCGCCGTGACCAGGCTGCGCGCCACGGCATTGACCACGTAGCCCACGTCGTCGGCGGCGGCCTCGATCTTGGCCCGGGTGCCTTCCCGCAGCATCTCCGGCTTGTTGAAGGCGCGCCATGCGGTGATGAAGGAAACGCCTGCGGCGTCGGCGACATCCTGCAATCGGCTTCTTTGCGACACTGAGCGCTCTTCCCGGTTCGATCGGCCACCGATCATGACCGCCGGCCAAGTCACTTCGAGCAGTCATTGCGCCGAGCCGGGCGCATTCCGGGCTCCCCATCCAGCGGCGACCGCTCTGAGTGATAATCGCTTGTCATTTGTTGTTGTCAACCGTATTGCTAAACGTATAGCAAAAACGGATCAGCGGGCGGGAGGGACGCTTTCTTGGGGCGCGCACATCGTCTGACACATGCCGAGCTTGCCGAAGTGGCGGTGAGCGGCCGGACAGTCTGGAGGATGGTCGTCCTGACGACCGAATCCGGTCTGTCGGGTTATGGGGAGGCAACGCTCGATGACGAGGACACCGGTTTCCCGCAATTGCTGGAACGCGCAGCGCGGTCGCTGATCGGCAATGATGTGGATGCTTGCGAAGCCGGATCGGCGCTTGGCGGCATTCCGGTCGATCTGGCCGGGCGCACCATCCGGTCGTGCCTGGACCAGGCGATCTGCGACCTGCGCGCACAAATCGCCGGCAAGTCGGTTTCCGCTTTCCTCGGCGGCGAAGCGGATGCGCCGTCCATACCGCTCTATGCAAATGTGAACCGGGCGACCGTGCGCCGAAGCGCAGAAGATTTTGCGGCGAGTGCGGCCGCGGCGGCTGCAGAGGGGTATCGGGCGATCAAGATCGCGCCCTTCGACGGGCTGACGCCTGAGCTCTGCGCGACCCGGGACGGCGCTTTGCTGATTGATGCCGGGCTTGAGCGGGTGCGGGCGGTCGCCGAGGCGGTCCCGGACTGCGCGCTCATGATCGACTGCCATTGGCGCTTCACGCCCGATGCCGTGATGTCGCTGGTCGATGCTTTGTCCGAAGCCGGCATCGTGTGGCTGGAATGTCCTCTGCGGGAGACCGACGACGCCATTGCGTCGCTCAAGCGCTTGCGTGGCGCGGCCAATGCCCGCGGCATGCGTCTTTGCGGTCTGGAAAGGTTCGGCGGATGGGATGATGTCCGGCCCTTTGTCGAGGCCGGCGCCTATGACGTGATCATGCCCGACGTCAAGCATGCAGGCGGCCTTCACACGATCCTCGACGTGGCCGCGCGCGCGCGGTCGGCCGGGGTCACGGTGTCGCTCCACAATCCGAGCGGGCCGGTCGCGCATCTCTTCAGCGCCCATGTGATGGCGGCGATCGGCGGCGACGAGCGCATGGAGGTCCAGTGGAACGAAAGCCCGCTGTTCTTCGCAATCACCGATCCGCCGCCCGTGCTTGACCGTGGGACGTGCCGGGCCGGCCGGTCGCCCGGGCTTGGCGCTGCGTTGAAGCTGCCGGCGCAGATGCGTGGAGGTTCGCCATGATCCTCGACGCGTTCGCAGAAGGGCTGCGCCTGGCGCTCCAATGGCCGAGCTTCGGCTTTCTCCTCGTCGGTATCGCCATCGGCATCTGGCTTGGCGCGGTGCCGGGGCTTGGCGGGGTGATCGGCATCGTTCTGGTCCTGCCCTTCACCTATGGCATGGACACCGCGTCGGCCTTCGCGATCCTGCTCGGCATTTTCGCCGTGATCTCGACTTCCGACACGATCGCGTCGGTCATGCTCGGAATTCCGGGCACGGCGTCGAGCCAGGCGACCGTCCTCGACGGACATCCGCTGGCCAAGAAAGGCGAGGCAGCGCGCGCCTTCGGGGCAGCCTTCACCGTGTCGGCATTCGGCGGAGTGTTCGGCGCACTGATCCTGGCGGTCTCGCTGCCGGTGGCGCTTCCCATCATCCTGCAGTTCAACAATCCGGAGCTTTTCGCACTCGCCATTCTGGGTCTGGCGATGGTCGGATCGCTCAGCGGTCGATCGGTCGCGAAGGGACTGGCCGCAGCCTGTTTCGGGCTTCTCCTTTCGACAATCGGCTACGCCCAGGACGCGGCGATCCCGCGCTACTGGATGGAGCAGCCATATCTACTGGATCGCCTGCCGCTCATTCCGGTGGTGCTCGGCCTGTTCGCGATGCCGGAGCTGATCGATCTGGCGGCCAAGGACCGGACGATTGCCGGCGCGCCGCGGACGGTGAGCAACTGGCGCCAACTTGGCCAGGGCATGCGCGACGCGATCCGCAATTGGTGGCTGGCGGTGCGGTGCTCCGCGATCGGCGTCTATATCGGCATGATCCCTGGGGTCGGCGGCGCTGTCGTCGACTGGATCGCCTACGGCCACGCGCTCCAATCGACGAAAAACACGGAAACCTACGGCAAGGGCGACATTCGCGGCGTGATCGCGCCGGAGGCCGCAAACAACGCCGTGCGGGGCGGATCGCTGATCCCGACCGTCGCTTTCGGTGTGCCGGGCTCGGCCATGAACGCGCTGCTCCTCAGCGCCTTGCTGATCCAGGGGCTCCAGCCGGGCAAGCCGATGCTGACGACGGAGCTGCCTTTCACGTTCTCCATGATCTGGAACATCGCGCTCGCCAACATCATCGCGGCGGCGCTTCTCATGGTGCTCGCGAACCAGATCGCGAAGCTCTCCTTCGTCTCGGGCCATCTGATCGTGCCCGGCGTGATCCTGTTCGTGTTCATGGGCGCCTGGATGTCGCTGGCGGAGATCGGCGACTGGGTGACGCTCATGGTCTTCGGCGCGCTGGGCTATCTGATGAAGCTCGGAGGCTGGCCGCGACCGCCCGTGATCCTCGCCTTCATCCTAGGCTCGCTGATGGAGAACTCGTTTCTTCTGAGCTGGAAGATTCACGAGGGTCTCGGATGGCTCGACCGGCCGATCGTCGTGGTGATCCTGGCGCTGACGGCGGCGACGCTCTTCTATTCCGTCCGGCGCAATCGGGCGCGCGACCGTGATGCCAGAAAAGGGGGACCCGCGACGCTGCTCAGCCAGAGCGAGGAGCCGGCCGATTCCTTCGCCTCGATCGTCATCGGGGGCGTCTTCGTTGCCGTATTCGCCGCGGCCACGATGCCGCTGTCCGGCTGGCCCACACTGGTGCTCGCTTTTCCGCTTCTGGCGATCATCCCCGGGCTCTTGCTGACGGCCCCGGTTCTCGTCCGGGACCTGGCAGGTCCTGCGCTACGGCTGCACGAGACCGGCGCCCGGTTCGTCGCGCGCGCGGACGTGCGCCGCGGGGCGACGTTTCTCGGCTATTGCGCCGCGATGATCGGCGTTGCGCTTCTTGTCGGGCAGAAGCTGGCGCTTGTCGCGCTCGTCGCCGTCTACCTTTGGCGCTGGGGACGCTACGGCTGGCGCATCGTTCTGCCCTATGCGCTGGCCACCGCGGCGATCCTGATCGGCTTCTACGACCGGATCGTCCATGTGTTCTGGCTGAAACCCCTCTTTGCCGACGAAATCCGCGCCGTGATCCCGGATGGGATCCCGGTCTGGCTGATCCTCTGAAAGGCGGGTCCAAGAACCACGAAATCCGACATCGATAGTGACCAAGGGAGAGTCGACATGATGACACGACGAGGTTTGGCAATGCTGGCGGTGGGGCTGCTCGCAGCTGTGGGCGCACCGATGGCGGCAGCCGAAGATTATTTTGCGGGCAAGACGATCACCTGGGTTCTGCCCTGGCCGGCCGGCTCCGGCGGCGATCTCCACGGGCGGCTGACGGCGCGATACATGGAGAAGCACATCCCCGGCAATCCGACGATCATCGTCAACAACAAGCCGGGGGGCGCGGGCATCATCGCGATCAACACCGTCTATGAGCAGGGCGAAACTGACGGTACGACGTATTTCTACGGCAATTGGAGCCCGTCCGCGGTCATCGACGAGGCTGAGGGCGTGCGTTACGTGCCTGAAGAGATGGGCGTGGTGGGGACGGCGGGCGCCGATCTCGCCTTCATGGTGCGCAACGACCAGGTGCCCGAGCTTGCCGCGCTCAAGGATGCGAGCTTCATCGTCGGCGGACGCGGCGCGACCAACGCCATCGAAGTTCTCGGCAATCTGGGGCTGAGGACCATGGGGGCCGATTTCCGCTATGTCGGCGGCTTCGGTGGCTTCTCAAAGATCCAGGCGGCGATCAAGGCCAATGAGGTTCACGCCGGTCATGCGGGGCTTCCGGGCTACGTCAAGTTCTTCGGCCCGGACAGCGACGTTGCCCATCCGCTCTACTACCACCAGCAGTTCGACGTGGACGGCAACCCGATGCCCAAGCCCGAAAAGGCCTATCCCGCCAGCGTGCCGACGCTTTACGACGCCCATGTCGCGCTTCACGGCGAGCCGCCCTCGGGCAAGTATTGGGAGGCTTACAAATGGTGGCATTCCAGCCTGATGGCGGCGGCCACGGCGATCCTGTCGCCGCCGGGGGTCGATGCTGAGGTTCTCGCTATCATGCAGAAGGCGTTCCAAGACACCGCCAAGGACCCGGACTATCTGGCCGAATACGAAGGCTCGATCGGGGTGCCGCCGCCGTTCAACCCGACGGAGCTGTCGATCCAGATCCTCCAGACCTTCCGCGACATGCCGCCGGAGGTTCAGGAGGTCGTGCAGGAAATCTCCAACCTGTGACCCGTGTGAGCGAGGGCCGGCGCAAGCCGGCCCGCTTTCCTCATCGCCGGTTCCGCCAGGAGGCTCAGGCGGCAAAGCCGCCGGCATAGGGGTACATCTTTTGGCTGCGGTCGATGAAGAGCCCGGCCCAGCTCGGGTCGGATCGCTCGATGGCCTTGCGCATGAGGCGTACCGAATCCTCAGCCTCGTAGTCGCCGTCGTGCCCGGTCATGTCGGTGCGGGTCCGGCCCGGCCGCAGGCTGTAGCAAAGCACGCCTTCATCCTTCAGCGCATGCGCAAGTGAAATGGTCGCCGCATGGGCGCCCGCTTTGGTCGACCGGTATATGGCCAGGTTGGCGGTGCGCATCCTGTCGTAGATCCCGGCCTGGCTCCCCATCGTCACTGCCACCGGCCGCTCGGCCAGTTTGAGGTTCGGCAGGAGGGCGCGGGTGACGATGGCCGGGCCGAGCACGTTGATCTCGAAAGCTGCACGCCATTCGTCGAGATCGGCGTCAAGGGCGGATTTCGTGTTGTCGCCCATGATGCCGGCATTGTTGATGAGCACGTCGAGCGGACGCCCGGTGAGCGTCGCCGCCAACGCCGCCGCGCTTCTCGGGTCCGCGACGTCCAGCGGGTGGCACTCGATGCCGAGTGCAGCGAGATCGCTCGCCCGGTCCGGCGCGCGGGCGGTGGCGATCACGTGATCTCCCGCATCGCAATATTGGCGGCAGAACTCCAGGCCGAGGCCGCGGCTGGCACCTGTCACGAGCACGGTGGTCATGGTGTTCCTTCCTCCTTGGTGGGCGCGCGCTCGTTGCGCCGCCGCAGCGCGCCGAACAAGGTCGGTGCTGCGGCGAAACCGATGGAGAGCACGAGGATGGCGAGCGCCAGCGGCCGTTCCAGATAGGGCATGAGTGATCCGTCCGATTCCATCATGCTGGCCCGGAAGCGCTGCTCGAAGAGCGGGGTGAGCACGAAGCCGATCATGAACGGCGCCGAAGGCAGGCCGACCACCCGCATGAGGTAGCCGACGAGCCCGAAGGCGAGCATCACCCAGACGTCGAAGAAGAGGTTGTTGAGTGAATAGGTCCCGGCCACGGCCAGTATGAAGATCGCCGGCACGAGAAGCGCCCGTGGCACGCCGATCACCCGGGCGATCACCACCGAAAGCGACATCAGGAAGACAAAGGCCAGCACGGTGGCGACGAAGTAGGTCGCGATGATCCCGTAGAACGTCTCGGGATGTTCGAGCACCAGAAGCGGGCCCGGCTGGATGTTGTGGAAAAGAAGCGCGGCCATCAGGATCACGTCTGCGGCGCTGCCGGGGATTCCCATCGAGATCATCGGAATGAGCGCGCCGCCGACGGTTGCGTTGTTGCCGGCCTCCGAGGCCACGACTCCTTCTTCGCGGCCGGTGCCGAAACTGTCGGGATCGCGATCGATGTTGCGGGTGACGTAATAGGAGACGACCGAGCCGATATTGGCGCCGATCCCGGGCAGGATGCCGATCCAGACTCCGATGAGGCTCGAGCGGACGAGGTTCGCCCAGTGGCGAACGACGCCGCCGGCGGATTTCCAGATCTCCAGCGTGCGGACCTTGACCTGATGCGTCGCCTGCGTCCGGCCGCTGACATCGAAGAGCAGATGGCCGATGGCGAAGATGCCGACCAGTACCGCTTCGATCCTGAACCCGGAATCGAAGGACTCAAAGCCGAAAGTGAACCGCGGAACCTGGCTCACGAGATCGAGCCCGACGAGCGCGCAAAGCATGCCCAAGAGGCCCGAGGCGAGCCCCATGAAGAAACTCCGTCCCGAGCAGGTGGCAATGATGAGAAGCCCGCCGAACACAAGCGCGGCATATTCGAAGCTGCCGAAATTCCGCAGTGAGAAGCGCGCGATCGGCTCCGAGACCAAAGCAAGGCAGATCCAAGAGATCAGCCCGCCGATCAGGGAAGCGGTCACGCCGAGCGCCAGCGCGCGTGCGGCCTGGCCCTGTCTGGCCATGGCGTGCCCGTCAAAGGTGGTCATGATCGCCGCAGGCGAACCCGGGATGCCGAGCGTCACACCGGTCACCATCGCCCCGCTGACGCCGCCCACATACATGCCGATCAGAAGGACCTGCGCTGAGAAGCTGTCCATGTGGAACGTCAAGGGCAGGGTGAGCGCCATGATGACGCCCTGGTTGAGCCCTGGGATGGCGCCGAAGACAATGCCGATCGCAACGCCGATGAACGAGACGAGAATGGGCGTGAAGGTTGCGTGGGCCAGGAGGGCGCTGGCGAGTTCCATGGAGGTGCGCGGCGCCCTCTAACGGGCGATGTCGACGTAGAGCATGGACGAGAAGCTCCACATGATCGTGCCGGAGAGCGCGAGCCCGACGACAAGAGCCATTATCGTCGCCTTCAGCCGTGGGGGAGTCGCGATGAGCCATCCGGCAAGGGCCGCGAAAAGGCCCGAGACGATCCAATAGACCCATCGGTCAAGGCCGGTGGTCACGAGATAGGTGTAGACGAACAGGACCCCGTAGATGAGCGCCGGGCGCCAGAGGTCGGAGGCGGACCATGGCTCTTCCGTCGGGTCCTGCGTGCGCCCGATCTTCGCTCGGTCCTGCAGGACCAGCACGGCTCCGATGCCCATGAGCGCCAAGGGCGCGGCAAGCGCCAGAAGACGTGCACCGACCGGTTCAAACTGGGGCGGCGGCAGTTGGGAAGCCACCGCCGCCAGCCCGGCCATGGAGACGATCAGGGCCAGTCCGAACCAGCCCTGAAGCGTCTGTGGGCGGACACCGGAACGATGCCGCATGCGCGATTACTCGTTCGAGTCGGTACTAAGGCCGAATTTCTCGACGATTGCGACCGTGTTCGCGTATTGCGCATCCACTTCGGCCTGAAGCTCATCCCCGCGCGCGAAACGCAGGTCGATGATCCGCTGGCCAAGCTCCACCTGCAGGTCCGGGTCGGCCATGACCTGTTCGATCTTGTCGGCCCAGTAGGTGCGGACTTCCTCAGGCGCGTCCTTGTGGATCCAGAAGTAATTCGTGACGCTGCCGACATCGGCGAGATCGGAATAGCCAAGCTCCTCGGCCGATGGCAGGCCTTCAAGCCCAGGCACGTCGACCGGACGGAAGACGAAGAGGGGCTTGATGTCGCCGCTTTCGAAGTATTTTGCGCTTTCAGCCACGGTAGTGATCCCAAGGTCGATCTGATGCCCAACGAGTGCTGCGCGGATCGGCCCGCCGCCTCCGGGAATGTTGATCATGTTGAACTCGACGTCGAGCGCGTCCTGCACTTTGAGCGCCACCATGTGGCTGTGCGCGCGCAGGAAGACGCCGACGCGGATCGCGCCGGGGTTGGCTTTCGCATGGTCGATCATCTCAGGCAGGTTGCCGAAGGGCGCGTCCTTTGCGGCGCCGTACATGATGTCGATCGAACCGGCGCGGGCGACCGGGCGCATGTCGGTGAACGCGCGCCCGAGGATCCCCTGCGATGCGGTGCCCATGAAAGCCTGATGGAAGAAGAGCAGCGTATAGCCGTCCTTCGGCGCGTCATAGGCAGCGCGCGTCCCCGTCGCCGTCGCACCGCCGGTGATGTTCTTCACCACCAGTCGCGCAGGCACGATCTCTTCAAGGTGCTTCAGAATGATGCGCAGGTTGATGTCAGCCGCGCCGCCGGCGGCATTTGGAAGAACGAAAGTCACCGGCTTTTCCGGGTATTCGGCCTTCGCAGCCCCTCCAAAACCCATGGCAAGGGCGAGCGCAGCTGCCCCAAGCCACCGCAATCCACCACGTTCCTTCATGGCGTTCCTCCCGTGATTATTCACGGTCACTCTAGACAGACTGACATGCCTAAACTAAACGGATTTGAGCAGTATTCATTCCCGGGGGGAATGCTTGGAGCTGCGTTCGCTCAAGTTCTTCCTGACCGTCTACGAATGCGGCAACATCTCGGTTGCGGCGGACCGGCTCGGCATGAACCAGCCCGCCGTGTCCAAGGCCATCCGCCGCGTGGAGCAGGAACTCGGAGTCGATCTGTTCGAGCGCGAGCCGCGAGGTGTCGCGCCGACGGTCTTCGCCGACATGCTGGCTGAGGCGGCGCGGGAGGTCGACAGCAATCTCGGCGCCGTGATGCGCCGGATCCAGGCCATGCGCGACGCGTCGATGGGCGAAATCGTGGTCGGTGCTGGCGGCACCTGGCAGGAAGCTCTGTTGCCTCTGGCGGTGTCCCGCCTTGCGCAGCGTCGGCCGCAGGCGCTGATCCGGATCGTTCCTGCAGCGCCGGAGGAACTGGTCGCCGCGCTCATCAAGGGCGACGTCGACCTTGTTCTTGCGCCCATCGACATTCCTAACCCGATGGCGAAGAAGGTGCGCGTCGAGCCTCTCCTGGTGAACGAAGTCGTTGTCATCGGGCGCGGCGATCACCCGCTCCTTGAGAAGCCAAGGCTCTCGCTGAAGGACCTCAGGTCGCAGCGGTGGATCTTGCCGCCCGGCACCTTCATCCGAGAACGGTTCGAGCGGGCGTTCGTCTCCAAAGGCCTGGAGAACCCGATCCCGTCGATCGAATGCGTCGACAGCGCCTGCTTGTTCCAGATCGTGGCGGCGACCGACCTTCTCACCTATGTCGCCGAGCTGCGCCTCCGGCACCGGCTGCACATGAATCTCGCGCGCATGCCGGACAACCCGATCAACGTTGAGCGAACGTCCGGCCTCATCCTTCGGAAGTCGAGCTACATGCCGCCTCTCGTACGCGAGTTCATCGCCGAGGTGCGCAATGTCAGCACCGCCGAAGCGTCGTGAGCCAGCCTAGAGACCGGACCTGAGCCGCGCCGCGCCCGCGCCAGGGGGTGGCGTTGCGCCCATGGAGCCGCGCGACAGGATCGCCTCAACGCCGCCGTGGCGGTTCACGATCTCAAGCTGTGCCGCCTTGATTCGGGCATCGACCCCCTCCGGATCGAGCCGCGCCTCAAGTTCGCTCCGGAAATCCGCCAGGATCGGCGCGAAGGCCGGGTCGGATGCGAGATCGCGCATCTCTTCCGGATCCGCCTCGAGGTTGTAGAGCTGCGGGTCCATGTTGGCGAAATGGATGTATTTCCAGGGGCCCCGGCGCAGCATGTAGACGCCGTTTACGGCGCCTGCCGCGTGGTATTCGCCGAAGACGACGCGGTCCGCTTGGTCCGGCTCGGCTGCAATGGCGAAAAGGCTGCGCGCGTCGTCGTTCACGGACGAGTCCGGGCCGGTGAGGCCTGTTGCATTGAGAACGGTGGGGTAGAAGTCGACAAGCGATACGGGTGTGCGCCGCGTCGCACCAACGGGCACGTCCGGCCCGGCCGCGATCAGCGGGATGTGGGCCGATTCCTGATAGAAGTTGCTCTTCTGCCAGAGGCCGCGGACCCCGAGATTGTCGCCGTGATCCGACGTGTAGATGATCCGCGTGTCGGGCCCGAAGTCACTTGCATCGATGGCGTCGATAACCTGGCCGAGAAGCGAGTCGATGAACGACACGAGCCCGAAATAGGACGCCGTGGCGCGCCTGCGGAGATCGTCGTCGAAGAATGTGTCGGTGATGTAGGCGGCTCGGAATGCATCGTACCATGGATGCGCGGGCCAGTCCTCCGGCCGGCAGGCTTTCGGCAGATCAAGCGTCTGCGGGTCGTAGAGCGCCGCAAACTCTTCCGGTGCGGTCAGCGGGAAGTGGGGACAGACGAAGCTGACGAACAGGACCCATGGCTGGTCAAGGGTAGGCGCCGTCTCGCGCAGCCAGCGAAGTGTCGCGCGCAGGATCGATCGGTCGTATTCGGTGTAGTTGGATTCGCCTGTTCCAACCTGCTCAGCGACCTGACGAACGCCATAGCGGACGGGCAGCGGCGCCGATTGCCGGATCGCCCCGAAGACATCGCCGGTCCCGTCGGCCGCGTGCATCGGCAAGATCGTTTCGTCGAAGCCTGAGTCGACGGTCTCGTCTCGGTAGTGCAGCTTGCCGATCGACGTCACTGGAATGCCGGCCTCGGCCAGCGTGTTCGGCCAGCCGGGAATGCGGCCGTCGTAGGGCGTGGCGTTGCAGACATATCCGGTGTCGTGCGGGTAGCGGCCCGTCACAAATGCTGCGCGCGCCGGCATGCAGATGGGGCTGGTGCAATAAGCGTCGGTAAAGGCGGTTCCTCGCCCGGCCAGCCGATCCATGTTCGGCGTCTGAACGATCGGATGCCCCCCATAGCGCGTATAGCGGCCTGCATGTTCGTCCGCCATCACGATGACGAGGTTCTTCGGCTCCATGACGCTCCCTGACTTCCCGGTTTCCCGCGGAGGATGGCGCGACGGCCTGGGACCGTGGAGGCCCAGCGCTGTCGCGATCCATTCCCACTCGGAATGAAATACGCCCAAGAACTGCTGAGCCTCGGGTCTCGCCTATGCGCGACCGAACCCTTCGGCGGGGCAGCGCCGGGCGACCGGAGAACCATTCGGATCTGGAATGATATCAGCGGAGGACTTGTCTTGCGGGAAACGTCTCAGCTTCGAACAATCGGACGCTGAGCGCAACGACGCAAGGTGCAAAAGGGCCAGCGTGAGCCGGGACGGGAAACGCCGAGGTGGCGACCGCATGAGCGGCACCTTCGCGCTCGATGGCGTGCGTGTCGCAATCGTCGGCGCCGGCGGTGGGATCGGTGCGGCCTCCGCGCGCCTCGCCGCCGAATGCGGTGCACAGGTTATCGCGGTCGACCGCGCCGCGCCCGAAACGCTCGCGGCAGAGATCGGCGGAGAGGCCTGCGCCTGCGACGTGACCGATCCGGCCGCCGTTGCCGCGCTTGCCGGTGCGGTCGGCGACATTGACGGGCTCGTCTACGCTGCAGGCGTCCAACCCTACGGCGCATGGCCCGGCGAGGATTGGCGCACGTCGTGGGCGAAGGTGCTGAACGTCAATGCGCTCGGCGCAGCACTGGTGACGGAGGCGCTCTTCCCGGCGCTTTCCCAGACAAGCGGTCGCATCGTTCTGGTCGGGAGCCAGGCGGCGCAGAACGGCGGCCCCTTCAGCGCGCCGCATTACGTTTTCTCCAAGGGCGGACTCCACAGCTACTGCCGCTGGCTCGCGCGGAGGGCAGCGCCTGAAGGCGTTCTGGTCAATGCGGTCGCACCCGGGCCGGTGGCGACGGCGATGATCGAGCCGCTCGGCATCGACGCCGGGACGCTGCCGCTCAACCGCATCTGCAGCCCGGAGGAGGTGGCCGGCCCCATCGTCTTCCTGCTCTCGCCGGCGGCCAGCTATGTCAGCGGGATCGTGCTCGATGTGAACGGTGCCATGAGCTTCAACTGAGGACAGCGGGAATGCAGATCGAACGGGTCGCGGAATGCGACAACCATCTCGGCGAGAGCCCGATCTGGGATGTCGAAAGCGGGCGCCTCTATTGGGTGGACGGAACCGGGCGGCGCGTCGGCAAGCCGGCGTTCTGGCGCTACACGCCGAGCACCGGCAAGGTCGAGCATTGGTCTCTCGACCGCGACGTCGGTGCGCTGGCGCTGCGCAAGGGCGGCGGGCTGGTGCTGGCGCTCGATGACGGGTTCTACTTCCACGATCTCGACCATGGAACGCCGCCGGAGCTGATCCGGCTGGTGGACGAGGACCAGCCGCGCACGCGTCTGAACGACGGCAAGGTCGACCGCCGCGGCCGCTTTTTCGCCGGCGGCATGGACGACAAGGAGGAGCTGAAGATCTGCGGTCTCTGGCGGCTGGACCCGGATTTGAGCGTCACCAAAGTCGACGAGGGGATCATCTGCTCGAACGGCCCGTGCTGGAGCCCAGACGATCGGACGTTCTACTTCGTCGATACGTTCGTCGACGAGTTCTGGGCCTACGATTACGACATCGACGCGGGGACCCTGTCGAACAAACGGGTCTTCGCCGACACCAAGTCGAGCGAGGGCGTGGCCGACGGTTCGACCGTCGACGAAGAGGGCTACATGTGGAACGCCGAGCTGATCTCGGGCGATCTGGTGCGCTACGCCCCGGACGGAAGCGTGGAGCGGAAGATCGGTATGCCGGTCCGCAACATCACGTCGGTCATGTTCGGCGGCGACGACCTCAAGGACATCTATGTGACCTCAATGGCCCGGGTGAAGCATCCGGCGGCCCATGACCAGTTTCGCAAGGAGGCCAAGCCGCAATACGGGGCAGGGGCGCTCTACCGCATCCGTGGGCTGAACATTCGCGGCGTTCCAGAGCCGCGCTTTGGGGGGTGAATGCAAATGAGCGCGGTTCGCAACGTACTCTTCATCATGGCCGATCAGCTACGCTGGGATTACCTCGGCTGCACGGGGCATCCGACGATCAAGACCCCGAACATCGACCGGCTCGCGTCGCGTGGCACTGTGTTCGATCGCGGCTATGTGCAGTCGCCGGTCTGCGGACCGTCGCGCATGTCGTTCTACACCGGCCGATACGTCTCGTCGCATCGCTCGACCTGGATTCAGGTGCCGCTGCCCCTCAGCGAGGTGACGCTGGGCGACTATCTGCGCGCCGCGGGCCGCGACCTGACGCTGATCGGCAAGAGCCATTTCTTCCCCGACACGGCAAGCATCGCGCGGCTCGGCGGACTGAGCGATGCAGAGCGGCGCAATATCGCGCTTGAAGGCGGATTTGAGGTGCTGGTGCGGGACGACGGCGTGTTCGGAGACGGGCCGGTGGACACGCAATACGCCAACTACCTTCGTGCGCAGGGCTATGACAGCCCGAACCCCTGGCATGACTTCGCGAATTCCGCCGAGGGCCCGAACGGCGAGATTCTGTCGGGCTGGAACATGCGGCACTCGCGCCAGCCTGCCCGCGTGGACGATGCCCATGGCGAGACCGCCTACATGACCGACCGCGCGCTTGAGTTCATTGCGGGGCAGGGGGGCGAGCCCTGGTGCGTGCATCTGAGCTACATCAAGCCACACTGGCCCTACATCGTGTCGGCTCCCTATCATGAGATGTATTCAAAGGCGGACATCCCGCCCGTGAACCGAGGCAAAGCGCCTCGACATCCCGTGCATAAAGCCTTTGCGGATCGGGACGAGAGCCGCGCGTTCATGCGCGACGCGGTGCGCGACGAGGTCGTTCCGATCTATATGGGATTGGTGACGCAGCTCGATGCGCATATCGGGCGCCTGCTCGATAGGCTCGAGGAGATGGGGCGGCTCGACGATACGCTCATTCTGTTCACCTCCGACCACGGTGACTATCTGGGCGACCACTGGCTGGGCGACAAGGAGATGTTCCACGACGCGTCCGTTCGGGTGCCGATCATCCTCTACGACCCGCGTCCCGAGGCCGATCCCCGTCGCGGCGCGGTCAGCCATGCACTGGTCCAGGGCGTCGACATCCTGCCAACAATGCTCGATGTGCTGGGCCTGCCGGTCGCGAGCGAAGCGGTCGAGGGTATCTCGCTCCTGCCGATGCTCGCCGACCCTGCGGCCGAGCCCGCTGCGCGGCATGTGTTCAGCGAGATGGATTATGCCTTTCACGCCGATGTCCGGGCAGCGCTCGGGCGGCCGGTGGACGGGTGCCGCGGCTACATGGTGTTCGACGGCCGCTGGAAATACGTCCTTTGGGAAGGTCTCGAGCCAGAGCTTTTCGACCTTGAAACCGATCCGGGCGAGCTTTCAGACCTGGCAGGCGATGCAGCGCATGCGGGGACTTGCGCGCGGCTTCACGCGGCCCTGTTCGACTGGATACGCGGCCTCAAGGCGCGGACGACCGTCAGCCACGACTTCGTCGAGGGCTGGCAGGCCAGGGCCTTAGCGTCCGGAATCCGGCCCGGAATCTGGTAGCGACCGGTCCGCCTCTTGCGCGGCCTTGCGGGCGGCTTCGGTTGCCGCCCAGACAAGCCCGGCCTGTCCGTCGCCGATCAGCTCAACCACGCGGTCGAAGGCCAGTCCAAGCATCGGGTAGGCCTCTGCGACCGGCCCGATCAGCTCGCCCAGGGCGCGCCCATCCTTAAGGCTGAGGGGCGTCGGCGGCTGCGGCTCCGGTCCGAGCGCCTTTGCCGCATGGCGCGTGAAGACCACGGAGGCGCCCGCGCCGTTGCCGTCTATCACCGCCCGCACGAAGGCGGCGGCGTCGATGCCTGCGCGCTCGGCCTCAGCAATGGCCTCGGCGAATGCCAGCATGGTCGCAAGCCCGATGGCGTTGTTCAGAAGCTTGGCCGTCGACGCCGCGCCGACCGGCCCCATATGGACATGTCCGCGGCCGGCGACAGAGAGGATCGGAGCGAGGCGGTCGGTCATGGCGTCGTCCCCGCCGGTCATAAAGAAGAGCGTGCCGTCCCGCGCCTCGTGACTCGTCCCGATCACCGTCATTTCGACGAAGGCACGCCCGGCGGCCTGGGCCGTGGACGAGAGCTCATGAGCGACCGCGACGGGGATCGTCGAGCATTCGGCGATCAGCGCTCCGGCCCTTCTGTCGCAGGAGTCCAGCGCGGCGTAGGTCTCGCGAAGCGCATCGATGCTCGGCAGCGAGATCAGCGTGATGTCCGCGCCTTCAAAGATTGCGGCGGCGCTCTCAGCAAGCGCGACGCCGGCTTTCGCCGCCGCTGCGCATGCCGGTTCCGCAATGTCGAACCCGAGGACTGGAATGCCCGAGGCGGCAAGCGTCGCTGCTATCCCGCCGCCGATCTCGCCCAATCCGATGATGCCGATCGTCTTCGTCATAAGGGGGCCGTTCGGGGCAGGTGGGTGGCAAACATCTCAAGCGCCATCTGCCAATTGGCCTCCGACACCGCTTCGTCAAAGCTCCAGCGCGTGGGGAACGACCAGCCGTGGGCTGCGGCGTGATGGGCGATCGTGACGTGGGGGCCGGCCTTCGCGGCCTCCCTTTCGATGAGCGCCTGGTGTTCGGGCGGGCAGGTTCGGTCGTCCTCGGCAAAGGCGAAGTGGAACGGCCGATCGAGTGCCGCGATCAGCTCGTGAGGCGAGGGGCCCTCATCCTTGACGAGCTGCCCGCCATGCAGCGACAGGCCGGCCAGGATATCACTCGGATAGCTGGCCAGCGCGCTCAACGCATGGCGACCGCCCATGCAATATCCGATGCTCCCAAAGCCAGTGGCCGACGCGCCGAAGACCCCCGCCTTCGCTGCTTCTATCAGAGCGCCGGTATCGGCAGCCGACATCGCAATTGTCGTCTCGCGCCCGGCCGCGAACGCCGCCGAATCGACGGGTTCGCCCTTGGCGTTCGCGGGCGGATAGCTTTCCCGGTCCCGGCGGTAGAACAGCGACGGCAAAAGGGCGAGATAGCCGTTCGCCGCGAACCGGCGGCAGAAGTCGAACAGCTCTTCGCGCGGCCCGAAGACATCCATGTAGAGAATGACGGACGACGTGACGCTGACGTTGTCGGGGCGCGAGAAGAAGACCGGCATGTTGCCGTCCCGCGTCTCCACGTTCCGTGTGCCGTCAAGGTGCATCTCCGGTCGCTCCGCCTTCCTTTGCTTCGTTCGGGCATTCCAATTGGGATTGGTTTTGGTCGCTCCCCCGTCTTCTGGGAACGCCTTTTGCTGAGATAGTCAACATCGTGGGACGGCTCTCGCTGAAGCGGGGCGAAGCGGCGCGCCATTGCGCGTCGTGACGAAAGCGCTTGCGCGTTTGGCTGTCCATCTGGGGACGGTGGTGGCCTGGTATTCCCAAACGTTTCAGGGCTCCTGTCACTCCGTGCCGCCGATTGCGGACAATGACCTTGCCTTGGAGACGACGCATCGGAAATCCTCATGTGCATAAGCCGTAGCCACTGCGCCGGTCGGTCTGAATGCCGCCCGAAGGAGTCCTGCCGCACCGGCAGGACCGGCAGAGCGCGTGGTGGAAAGGGAGGACATCGATTTGAAACAACCTTGGAAATACCTGCGGATAGCAGCGGCCGCTCTCGCTACCGGTATCCTGTCGGCGGGAGCCGCGCTCGCCGATTTCCCTGAAAAATCTCTGACCATGATCGTCGGCTGGGCGCCGGGCGGTTCGGCCGATATCTCAGCGCGCATCCTGGCGGAGCTTGCAGAAGCGGAGCTTGGGCAACGGATCGTGGTGCAAAACGTGCCCGGCGGCGCGAGCTCGGTCGGCACGCTTCAGGTCGCCAATGCGGAGCCCGATGGCTACACCCTCTTGAACAACTGGGTGGCCGGGCACATCGCCGTGCGCCTTTTCAATCCGGAGGTCGGGTACGACATCGACACGTTCGCGCCGGTCGTCGGCTCGGTCCGCCTTCCCTTCACGATCACGGTGGCGGCCGATCACCCCGCCAATACGCTTGAGGAATTCGGCAAGTGGTCGAGCGAGCTTGGCCGGCCCGTGAATGCGTCGATCTGCGGCGCCGTGTCGGTCCCGCGCATGGTGGGGGAAGAGGTTCTTGCCAAGGTCGGCATCACCGAGATCAATCCGGTCGCTTATCCGGGTTGCATGCCCGATGCGATGAAGGATCTGATCGCGGGCTCGCTCGATGCGGCCGTCGCGGTACTGGCGGCGACGACGGTGTTCGAGGGACGCGTCAAGCATCTCGCCGTGATCGCGGATGAGCGCGATCCCCTGTCGCCGGACGTGCCGACGGCGGCCGAGCAGGGCTATGACATCGGCTGGGGCTTGAGCGGTCAGGGCTGGGCTGGCGTTGTGGTCCACAAGCACACGCCGGAGGATCGGGTCGAGGTTCTTCGCGCAGCCTTCGCCAAGGCCGCCTCGTCGGAGGAGTTCAGCCAGCGCCTGAAAGAGCTGAACTTCAATTCGATGTATCTGACTCCCGACGACTTCAGGGCGCTGTGGATGAGCAGTGCAGAGGCGCTCGCCCCGGCTGTCGAGCGACTGGCCAACAAGTAACCCGGCCGTCTGGCCCGCCCGCCTGTCGGCGCGGGCCAGAAACAGGTGGTGCATGGACCGAAGCCAGACCATCACTGGTCTTTTTGCCATCCTCTTCGGAGGATGGATCGTGGCGGAGACCTACACGAGCTTCAAGATATCGGTCTCAAGCCATATCGGTGGCGGGATCGATGCTGCGGGTTATCCTCGGCTCCTCGGCGTTCTGGCCGTCTCGGTCGGTGTTCTGCTTCTTGCGAGCGGGGTTCTGGCGAAGGGCGGCAATGCGGGCCGCCGGTCGGCCGGTCGGCTATGGGCGCCGGCGCTCCTTTGCGTGATCCTCGCGGCCTACTTCCAGACCTTGCTGCTCTTCGGATACATGCTGGCGACGCCGTTCCTAGTGTCGGCGGTCCTTTTGCTTGCGAATGAGCGCCGTCCGATCGTGATCGCTGCGGTTTCCGTTGCGGCGACCGCAGCGTTTGGTCTGCTCTTCGAGTTTGGCGCCGGGCTCCTGCTGCCGGATGGCCGCTTGGTGAGCCTCGGTATCTAGCCAGATGGAACTCGGGCTTCCTTTCCTCGATCAGATCGCAGGGATGAATCTCGGCGCCGCGGCGATCGCGGTACTTATGGGGCTCGTCATCGGCGTCGTGTTCGGAATTCTTCCGGGCCTTGGGCCGCTTCTTGGCGTGACCCTTGCCATCCCCTTCACGTTCAACATGGACCCGGTCACCGGCGTCGCGCTGTTGATGGGGATCTATCAGGGCGGCTCATATGGCGGCGCCGTGACGGCCATTCTCCTTGGCATCCCGGGCACGCCGATTGCGGCGGCGACACTTCTCGACGGCCGGCCGATGGCGCTGGCCGGCCGCTCGTCGGAAGCTGTCACTGTCGCCACAGCCGCGTCCTGGTTCGGCGGGATCGTCTCGGGTTTTGCGCTCTTGGCATTGGCGCCGGCGCTGGCGGAGTTTGCGCTGTCATTCGGGCCGGCGGAGATCTTCTGCCTTGCGCTTCTCGGACTGACGGCCATTGCGACGCTCGCTGAGGCCTCGGCGCTGAAGGGGCTACTGGCCGGCCTCATGGGCCTCATGTTCGCGGCAGTGGGGACCGACCCCTATACCGGGATCAGCCGGTTCAACTTCGGCGTGACGGAGCTTTCGGGCGGCATCACGTTCGTCGCACTGCTTGTCGGTCTGTTCGCCATCCCGGAGGTGCTGGCGCAGATTGAGAACCCGGCCAGGAAAGGCGAACGGCTTGAGGCGATCAGGTTCCGCCTGCGCAGCTTCGGGACAATTGTTTCGCGGTTCTTCTCCTATCTGCGATCCAGCGTAGTCGGCGTTGTCGTGGGCATTGTTCCAGGCATTGGCGGGGTGGTTTCGTCCTTTCTGTCCTACAAGCTTGCGCGCGATCTCTCCAAAGAGCCCGAGGCCTTCGGCAAGGGCGAGCCCGACGGCGTGGTTGCGACTGAAGCGGCCAATTCGGCGACCACGGGCGGAGCGCTCATCCCCATGCTCTCGCTCGGCATTCCTGGCGATCCGATCGTTGCGGTGATGATGGGAGGGCTGCTTGTGCATGGCATCACGCCGGGCCCGGCACTCTTCCTGACGGATGCCGATGTCGCGACCGGAATCTTCGTGATGTTCCTGGTGGGGGCGGTTCTGCTTCTTCCGCTCGGCGCCTTCGTGGTCCCGTTCTTCGTCAAAGCGCTTAGCATTCCGCAGGGACTCTTGCTGGTCGTGGTGCTGATGCTGGCCATCTACGGCACCTACGCCGTTCACAGCCGGCTCTTCGACCTTTGGACGATGCTCGCTTTCGGTGTCCTCGGATACGGGATGGTCAAGTTCGGCATCCCGCGCGCGCCCCTCATCATTGGTTTTGTTCTGGGCCCTGTGGTGGAGGTGAACCTGCGCCGCATGTCCTCATTGGCCCAGGCCGACCCGCTGGCATATCTGGCCGGCCGCCCGATATCCTTGGTGATCCTCGCCCTGGTCCTTCTGGCGCTGGTCTATCCGCTCGTCTCAAGCGTGCTGGCGGCCCGAAGAACGGCGAGCCAATAAAGCGGTTCAGTTCTTCGTGGAGTCGCCACTTCCCGGCTCTGTTTGTTTCGCAAGCGTCCGGCAGTCCGACACGGCACGGCGCCTTCCCTCTCCCGCCAGGGGAGAGGGCCGAGCCCGTCGTGTTGAGACGTGTGCTGCCGCTTTTGGCGCCAGGCGCCTTAAGTCTCCGTCGGCTTCATCGCGGGATCGAAGCCGATGAGCCGCAGCACTCGTCGGTCGCGCGACAGCGTGTCGGCGATCTCGGCTTCGACCGTGTCCAAATCCTCCGTCGCCGAGATGGCGCGGCCGTTCAGATCGTCGAAGCGTCCGGACGCGACCTCGACTGCAAGCTCGGCTGCGCGGCTGGGCGGAAGGAAGTCCCCCGTTTCGAAGCGCTTGGCAATGCCTTGCATGTATTTCTGCCCGGCTTCGGAGTTCAGCTGGTGCTCAGTCATATCCGTTCGCACGAGCCCCGGTGCGATCGCGAAGCTCTTGACGCCCGTTCCCTCAAGCAGCGCCGCCATGGATTCGTTCAGCCGCATGATCCCGGTCTTGGAGATCGAGTAGGCGGATCCGACCGGCAACGGGGCCGCGGTGCCGCCACCGATGAGGCTGATGATCCGCCCGGCGGCCCGCTCGATCATGCCGGGAATGACCGCGCGGCTGCAGAGATAGGTTGACTTCAGGTTGACCTCGATGTCCCGCCACCACGTGTCAGGGTCGACGTCCCAGAACGGGCCGATGGCAAAGAATATGCCCGCATTGTTGATGAGCGTGTCGACCGGTCCGAGTTCGGATGCGACTTGGCCGAAGGCGCGTTCGACATGCGACAGATCGGTGAGGTCGGCGGCAATGGCGGTCGCAATCCCGCCGTTGGCTTCAATCTCGGCCACGACCGAATTCAAAGCGTCTTCTTCGCGGGCGAGCACTGCGACCTTCGCGCCTTCGGCGGCCTGCGCCACGGCGATGTGCCGGCCTATGCCGCGGCTGCCTCCGGTCACGACGGTGACTGTGCCGTCAAGCTTTCCCATCCACTGCTCCTATTCCGTAGAACTGTTCGGCGGTCCTATGCCAAATGGCCGCCTTTTCATCCGCGCTCAGCCCGAGCCGCGCCATGATTGCCTCAAGGGCATCGACCCAGCGCGCGTAGGTCGCCATGATCGTCATTACCGGCCAGTTGCTGCCGAACATCAATCGGTCCGGTCCGAACGCATCGATCAGGTGGGCGACGAAGGGGTAGAGCCGATCCACGGTCCATTCGACGCCCGCCCGTTCCGCCAACGCAGAGATCTTGCAGCAAGCGGCCGTGCCACGAGCCAAGGCTGCGATGTCGTCGCCCCAAGGCTCAAGGCGGGCCGACATCACAGCCGGTCGGGCGCCGTGATTGATCAGCGGCGCGAAGCCGTCGATGGATGAGATCAGGTCATGGGCTTTCCGGACATGGTCGTCGCTGATCAGCAGTTCGACCGTCGCACCGCTTTCCATCAGCGTGCGGTAATTGGCCCGGACCTGGTCTCCGTCGAGCCATCGCCCATCGAACCCGCCGGGCGAGAACGCGCGGATTCCGCGGAATTTTGGATAGGCTCTAAAGCGCTCGATCTCGTTTTCGACTTTTGCCGTGGCCGCGTCGAGATCGACCCAGCCGATGACGGCAAGGACCATGTCGAGGTCACGCGAAAACTCCAGGATGAAGTCTGTCTCGGCGGTGTCTGGCGCCGCTTGGACGAGGACGAAGCGCTCCACGCCTGCCGCATGTGCCGCCTCTTTCAGGTCCACGGGCAGAAAGGCCCGCTGAAGCGCCGTGATGCCTTGCGCGATGGGAATGCCCGGCCAGTGCTCGCTCTTCCAAAGATGGATGTGGCTGTCGATCCGGGACACAAAATTTCCTCTGCCGCCTTGCTGTCAAGCTTACCGCCGGGCGCGGCCCGCCGGTATAACTCTCTGATCACACGGATATGCGCGATTGTTTTAATGCCGCTCAGGGCGTGCAGATGTTCAGACGGATTGCGAATACGCACGCATCTTCCGCACGAAATAGTCGCAACAGGGTAGAAGCGTGCGGTCATTGTCGCGAATGACGCCGACGCCGCACCGCCACGACAGCCAGTCCGCATTCAAGCGGCAAAGGCCTTCCGGCGTTGGCCGGCGTCCAATCTCGGGAATGATGGTTACGAGGTCGGTGGAGCGGATGATGTTGAAGACAAGGTTGCCGATCACCGTCTCGATCCGCGGGGCCGGGGGCTCAACCCCGACCTCTGAAAACGCATAGCGAACCGTCGAATTCAGCCCCGGCGGCAGTATCCACCCATATTCCTCCAGCGCATCGACGCCGACGCTGTTCTCTTGAGCGAGCGGGTGTCCCTCACGCGCCACCAGACTCATGCGGACTTGCGCAAGTTCCTCGCCGACCATGCCGTCCATCAGGTCTTCGCCCATGCGCGCCAGCACGAGATCGTATCTTGAATCCCGCAGGCCAAGCAGCAATTCGTCGCGTGAGCCCGTCGCAACAATGATCTTGATCTCGGGGTTCTCAGCGGCGATGTCGGACAGCACCGTCGGAAGCGCCTGCCAGATCCAGAACTGACCGGCTCCGATGGAAATCGAACCGCTTATGCCGGTCCTGATCGCGCGCACTTCTGAGGCGAGGTTCGTCATCTCGCGCTCCACCCGCGACATGCGCTCAAGGAAATAGCCGCCAAACTGCGTGAGCGTCACACCACGCGGCCCCCGATCGAAGAGCTTGAGCCCCACGACATCCTCCACCCGCGAGATGATCTTCGTGAGCGAGGGCTGCGTCATCCCCAGCTCGCGCGCGGCGGCGGAAATGTTCCTGTGCTTGGCCACCGACCGGACCAGGCGAATGTGCTGAGTCTCCATGGCTCTCTCATTCCTTTTTGGAATAGAAAGTACCGACTTCACCCACTGTTGCAACATAGCTCCGGGGTATTCTCTTTTCGCAGTGAAGACGCTGCGGGGCGCCGAAGGCGTGCCCTCGTCATGTGGCGTTCAACCCGAGGAGGAGTCTATGCCGTTCGTTAACATTCGCATCGTGAAGGAGGTGATTGAGGCCGATCCAGTTGGAATCAAAAAGAAAATCGGCTCGGACGTGGCGCAGGCGATCGCAACCCATGCCGGTATTGAGGCCGAGAAGGTCTGGGTCGTCATCGAAGAAGTGCCGGAAACGGAGTGGTTCGTCGGGGGGCGGCGGGTCAAGGAATTGAGGGCTGAGGGATGAGCGTCCGAATTCACGACGACCGCTTCCGTCAGGTCATTGGAGATGCTGTGTCACTGGAACGGCTCGGCACCGGCTTCGAGTTCACTGAAGGCCCGATCTGGCACCCGCACGAAAAGCATCTGACGTTCTCCGACATGCCCGGCGATCACATGCGTCGCTGGTACCCCGACGGCCGGATCGAGACGTACCGGAAGCCCTCCAATATGGCGAACGGCAGTACCTACGATGCCGAGGGGCGCATGCTCTCCTGCGAACACGCGACCAGCCGGGTGGTGCGGGAAGAGGCCGACGGATCGCTGACCGTCATCGCATCGCACTACGACGGCAAAGAGCTGAACAGCCCGAACGACATCGTCGTGCGTAAGGACAGCTGCATCTACTTCACCGATCCGACCTTCGGGCGCATGGATTATTACGGGATCGAGCGCGCAACGGAACTGGGCTACCAAGGCGTCTATTGTGTGGACCCGGACGGCGGCGGCATCACGTGCCTCGCCGACGATTTCGAACAGCCGAACGGGCTCTGCTTCTCGCTTGATCACCGCACGCTCTTCGTGAACGACACGGTGCGGAAGCACATTCGCGTCTTCCACCTGGCCGAAGACGGAACCGCCTCCGAGGGAGCGGTCTGGGTGGATGTGACCGGCGAAGGCGAGGGCCATCCGGACGGGATGAAGATCGACTCGCTCGGAAACCTCTACTGCACGGGACCCGGCGGCGTGCATGTCTTCTTGCCGGACAAGACACTGCTTGGCGTGATCCTCATGCAGGAGTTCACCGCCAATTTCACCTGGGGCGGCGGCGATCTGAAAGAGATGGTCTTCACCTCGTCAACGTCGCTTTATCGTATGCGGACGAAGACGCCGGGCCTCGCCCTGTTCTGATCTCGCAACGGCAAGGACCCGGCGCGAACGCATTCCAGTGCGTGATGGAGGACTCCCCAGAACGCGATACCCGAGACCCGACCGGTAAGCCTAGCGTGACTGACCCAAGCAGCGGACGGAACGCGACATGGCGCCAAGGCGAGTACCCCGGAACGTTCTCTTCATTCTGTCCGATGAACACAACGCCAGGATCACAGGGTGCTACGGGCATCCCCTCGTCGAAACGCCGCATCTTGACGCCCTAGCCGCACGTGGAACGCGGTTCGCGTCAGCCTATTGCAATAGCCCGATCTGCGTGCCTTCGCGTGCCTCGCTCGCGACTGGCCGCTATGTGCACGAGATACGGTGCTGGGATAATGCCATGCCCTATCGCGGCACGCCGCAAAGCTGGCACGGCGCGCTCCGCGAACACGGCATCGATGTCGTGTCGGTGGGGAAGCTGCACTACCGCGGCGGTGACGATTACGGCTTCAGCGAGGTTCTTGAACCACTCCACGTCGTGGGGGGCGTTGGCGACCTGAAAGGTCTGTTGCGGAAGGAGCTTCCGTCCCGCGGCGGAGCGGACACGCTTGCGGCGGAGGCCGGCGCGGGGCGAAATTCGTATGAGGCCTACGACACACGAATTGCGGAGACCGCGAGGCGCTGGCTGATGCGGCGGGCCGAGCGCGACCGTCCGTCGCCCTTCGTCCTGTTTGTCAGCTTTGTCATGCCGCATTTTCCGTTCGTCGCGCCGCAGGACTATTTTAGAAGATACCTGCGCTACGATCTCAAGACCCTGCGGCAAGGCTTGGACGCACCACCGTCGTCCCATCCGACCTTGAAGCGCATGCGGTCCTATTTCGGCTACGACGCGCATTTTGACGACCACAGACGGGCCGCAGCGCTCAGAGCCTATCTTGGCATGGTTACGCGTCTCGACGACCTTATTGGTCAGCTTCTGGAATGCTTGGACCAGACCGGTCTGTCTCAATCGACACAAATCATCTACAGTTCCGATCACGGCGACTGCCTCGGCAATCGCGGGATGTGGGGAAAGTCCGTCATGTACGATGACGCAGCCCGCGTGCCGATGATACTCGCCGGTGACGGCATTCCTGCAAGCCACGTCGTCAGCACCCCGGTGTCGCTGATCGACATCGCTGCAACGATGCATGATGCAACGGGTGTGCCGCTTCCGGGACAGCGCTATAGGGGCCAGTCGCTCATCGACATTGCGAATGGCGCCGATCCGCACCGCGTCGCGTTCTCCGAATACCATGCGGCCGGCTCAGATACGGGGCAATTCATGCTGAGGCGCGGACGATGGAAATATGTCTGCTATGTCGGCGCGCCAGCCCAGCTCTTTGATCTTGAAGACGATCCGGAGGAGCGCAGGGATCTCGGACAAAGTGCGGCCCATGTGTCCATTCGACAGGATATGCACATTGCGCTCAACAAGATCTGCCTGCCGGAAGAAGTGGATGCCGCCTCTTTCGCCGACCAACGCGCTTTAATTGCCGCCCATGGCGGGCGGGCCAGTATCGAACGCGGAGCGGATATCCCCTTTACGCCTGCTCCAGTTTAGACCTGACCGGTCGCGCTCGGTCGAGCAGGAGGATGACTTTGGTGCACAAAGGTTTCGATCTTTCCGGTCGCTGTGCTCTGGTGACCGGTGCGAGCCGTGGGATCGGCGCTGCGATTGCGGAGGTTCTGTCAGAGCACGGCGCCGATGTGGTGTTGAACCATTCGGGCGCGTTCGATGCGCGGATCGGCGTGCCGGACGCCGGGCCGGCCTTGGCTGCCAGGTTGTCGGCGAATGGGCGAAGAGCCGTATGCGTCGAACGCGACCTTGCCGAGCCGGAATCTGCATCTGCGATCGTGAAGGAAGCCGAGGACCGTCTCGGGCGTCTCGATATCGTGGTGTCAGCGGTCGCGGTTCAGGAAGCCCTGTCTGTGGATCAGATCACGCCGGACGTGATCGCCCGGCATATGGCGATCAACGTCACGCGCACTGTCGAACTGGCCCAAGCTACGCTCCCGGGGATGGCGGCGCGTGGCTGGGGCCGGTTCCTCGCTATCGGGTCCGTTCATGGTCACAGGCCCGGTCCGCGCTTGCCTGCCTACGCCGCATCCAAAGCGGCGTTGTCGAGCTTCATGAGATATCTGGCGTGGCAGGTGGCCGCCGATGGCATCACGGTCAACACGATCTCGCCTGGCCTGATCGCGACAGACAGGAACCGGCTCAGACGCGAGGACGCCGATGATTGGGCAGCACTGCAGGCACGCGTCGTGCCCATGGGTGTTGCCGGAACGCCCGACGACATCAAAGGCGCGGCACTTCTCATGTGCTCCGACGCCGGGCGCTACATCACGGGCACGGATCTTCTCGTCGATGGCGGCATGCTTCTACGGCCGCCCGATTGAGAACTGTGCGTCCACTCCAGTGCGGTCTCGCAGCAAGAATGATGTCGTTGACGACGTTGCCCGTGAAGCATGATCCTGAAAAGTGGACACTGCTTTTCGGATGAGATCATGCTCAAACAAAGAGATAGAGCGTTAGAGCGATTCAACGAAACGCGAAACGGCTTAGGCTGGCCAGCGCACCAAATTCCGGCCGTCACACCGCGCCGCAACGGCGCCCAGGTGCCGCGCTATTGCTTGAGGCCCGCAACGAAGCCAGCCAACCGATCGGCCGCTGATGGCTCCGTCGGCGCGCCTGCCGCCGCGTTGGCGTCTTTCCCAGGCTCATCGAACTCCGCAGCGACCCGCTCGTACGCCGCTTCAGCGTCGGCCGGCAAGCGGTGTGCAACGCCCTGATGGCAATCGATGCAGGTCTTGTTCTCGTCGATCGCCTGCTGGTGAGCCACGCCCGACCGTTCCTCCTGAAACGTGAAGTCCATGTATTCGAAATTGTGGCAGTTGCGACATTCACGGCTGTCGGTGTTTTTCATGGCCCGCCAAACGCGCATGGCCAGGCGCTGCCGTTCCTGTTCGAATTTCTCCGGGGTCGACACCGTGCCGCGAAAATGGTGGTAGAGCTCCGCCGACGCGACGATCTTGCGCCGCACCTTGAAGACCCATTCTTTCGGCACATGGCAGTCGGGGCAGGTCGCCCGGACGCCGGAATGGTTGTTGTAGTGAATGGTATCCTTGTATTCGAGATAGACGTTTTCGTACATCTCGTGGCAGCCGATGCAGAACTTCTCGGTGTTCGTTACCTCCAGCCCCCAGTTGAAAGCACCCCAGAACAACACGCCGCCAACGCCGCCGACGACAAGGAGTGAGCCGAGCGAGTAAACGGAGGAGGGCCGCGAGACGGTCTGCCACAGGCGCTTGAAGAAGCCCGGTTGCTTGGCGTCGGGTCTGTCGTTTTGTTCGTTCATGATTTTAACGTCCTTTCGATCTTCAGCGCGTGAAGGACGGGACGAAGAGGTTCTCCACCAGCGGCTCGGCATCAGCCTGCGGCACGTGGCACTGGGTGCAGAACCAGCGGGTGCCGGCGACTGCGTCGAGTTGGCGGCCTTCGCGGTCGAGATAGTGGGTCATCGAAAGCGTCGGCGCTTTGCGTTCGCCGGCATTCGACCAATCGTGGCAGCCCAGACACTGATTGGCGTTGGTATCGACCTGATATTGGTCAATGGCATGGGGGATGAGCGGCGGCTGTAGCCTAAAGGCGCGGCCGAAACGCTTCTTGTCCTGCTTGGGAACACTGATGACCGTCACCGGCTCATCGACTTGGGCACCGCGCAGCGACTGAAGCGAGGCGTCCTGCGCGGTGGCAACGCCGGCGACAATCGCAGCAATGGCGAACGCGACGGCGACGAATTTAAGGGCGCTCTTCATGTGTGGTCCCTCCCATGGGATCAGGCGGCGCCTGTGGGCGCGTTCAGGGGTTCGATAGGGCCGTCCGTCCGTTCGGGCCGGTCGGCGAAACGGTGCGTGAAGCGGAAGACGTCTTGCGAGCACACGTCGATGCAGCGCCCGCATGCGGTGCAGTCCCGGTGCGTGATGATCGGAGTCTCACCGGCGGTGCCACGCAAAGCCGGCGTGATGACATGGGCTTCCGGGCAAATTGCGAAGCAATCCATGCAGTTGTCGCATGCGCTGCGGCGAATTGCGGATACGCGCAGCACGCTCTTTTCATTGAGAAGTCCATAGAAGGCGCCGACCGGGCACAGGTGCCCGCACCAGCCGTGCCTGGAGACGAAGAGATCGAAGAGGAAAACAATAAGCACGATCATCCAGGCAAACCCGGCGCCGAAGATGATTGCGCGGTGCGCCATGGAGACCGGATTGACGAGTTCCCAAGCAAGGGTGCCGGTGGCCAGCGAAACGGCAAAGACCATGGCCAGGACCCAGTAGCGGGTCGACCGCTTCGGCTGCCAACCCTTCTTCAGACCAAGCCGCATGTGCAGCCAGTGGGCGAGGTCGGTCACCGGATTGATCGGGCAGACCCAAGAGCAATAAAGCCGGCCGCCCAACATTGCATAGATTGCGGCGACGATGGCAGCGCCCAGAACAGCCGTCAAAGCGGGGATATGACCGGCGGCGAAGGTCTGGAGAAGCACCAAGGGGTCAGTCAGGGGCAGGACGTCGAGGGTGAGCGAGGAAGTGAGATTGCCCTTGACGATCCACAGGCCGAACCAAGGACCGAGCAGGAAGAGGCCCAGGAAGCCTGCCTGCGAGAGGCGGCGCAGGATGAGATATTTGTGCGCGCCCAGCCAGCCCTTAGCGGCAATCGCCTCGGTGCCTGCAACAGCGAAGGTCTTAGCGCTGACGCTCATTGCGAGCCTCCGGTGGCAGGCAGTTTAAGCGTCGGCTCGAAGCCGCGGTCCGGCAGATCGATCAGGCCGTCAACCAGCGGCGCCCCTGCCTTTTCCTTCTCCTCCCAGCCGAGCCGGTAATGCTCAGCCGCTTCGGCCCGCGCCAGACGCGCGGGCAGGACCTTGATGGCAGCCTCCGGAAGCACGCAGCTCTTTTCGCATTTGCCGCAGCCGGTGCAGGCGTCGGCGTGAACGGTCGGCGCGAAAATCGCGTGGCTATCGGTGCGGGTGTTGTGGCTGCGTTCCAGCGTGATCGCTTCGTCGACCAGCGGACAGACGCGGTAGCAGACGTCGCACCGAAGCCCGAGATAGTTCAGACAATGCTCTTGATCGACGAGCACGGCCACGCCCATGCGTGCGTCGTCGATGTTCCGAAGGCGGGGGTCGAGTGCCCCGGTCGGGCAGACCGCGACGCAAGGGATGTCATCGCACATCTCACAGGGCACATCACGCGCGGTGAAAAAAGGCGTTCCCGTCGCAGCACCATCCCGGCCAAGTTCGGCCAGTGAGAGCGTGTCATAAGGACAGTCGCGCACACATAGCCCGCAACGGATGCAGGCGCCGAGGAAGTCCCGTTCCGGAAGCGCTCCAGGTGGACGCAGCGCCTCGGCGGGCAGTTCGCGCGCCTCCACCGCATAAAGGCCGAGAAGAAGGCCGGCGGCCGCACATCCGCCCGCTGCGCGCGCCGCATCCTGCAGGACGCGGCGGCGCGTCAGACCATGGCCCTCTCGTGTGTCAGTCATTGCGCCCGGTTCCCTGGCCTATGCGCGGGCGACCCTGCAGGCGCATTTCTTGAAGTCCGTCTCTTTGGAGATCGGACACGTCGCATCGAGGGTCAGCTTGTTGACGAGCTGGCCTTCGTCGAACCACGGGAAGAACACGACACCACGGGGCATCTTGTTCCGTCCGCGCGTTTCGACGAGGGTTTCGACCTCACCGCGACGGGTTGAGATCAGGATCTTCTGGCCCCGCCGCACGCCACGCTCCTTGGCATCGTCGGGATGCATGAAGACCTGGGCCTGCGGGTAGGCGCGGTGCAGTTCCGGCACGCGGCGGGTCATGGACCCGGAATGCCAGTGCTCAAGCACGCGTCCCGTGACCAGCCACAGATCGAAGTCGTCGTCCGGCTCTTCTGCGGGCGGCTCGTACGGGGCGAAGATGATGTTCGCCTTGCCGTCCTTCTTTCCGTAGAAGCGGACGCCTTCGCCCTCCGGCACATAGGGATCGTATCCCTCGCGGAACCGGAAGAGCGTCTCCTTGCCGTCCACGACGGGCCAGCGCAGGCCGCGCGACTGGTGATAGACATCGAACGGCGCCAGATCGTGCGCCTTGCCACGCCCGAACTCGGCGTACTCCTCGTAAAGGCCCTTCTGGACGTAGAAGCCAAAATGCGCGCTCTCGTGATTGCCGAAGCCTTCTGCGGTTTCGGAAACCGGGTACTTGTCCACGACCCCGTTCGCGAACAGGACGTCAAAGAGCGTCTTGCCGCGCAGCTCCGGCTTCTGGTCAAGCAGCTCGTCCGGCCAGACTTCATCGGTGGTGAAGCGCTTTGAAAACTCCATCACCTGCCAGACGTCCGACTTGGCCTCGCCAGGCGCGTCGATCTGCTCGCGCCAGAACTGAGTCCGCCGTTCGGCGTTGCCGTAGGCGCCTTCCTTCTCCACCCACATAGCCGTGGGCAGGATCAGGTCGGCGGCAAGTGCGGTCACGGTCGGGTAGGGGTCGGATACGACGATGAAGTTCTCCGGATTGCGGTAGCCGGGCCAACCCTCCTCGTTGATGTTGGGTGCGGCCTGCATGTTGTTGGTGCACTGCACCCAGTAGGCGTTCAGCTTGCCGTCCTTGAGCATGCGGTTTTGAAGAACGGCATGGAAGCCGGGCTTGGCGGGAATCGTGCCGGCGGGGATACCCCAGGCGGTCTCGCAGATTTCCCGATGCGTGTCGTTCATGACGACCATGTCGGCCGGCAGCCGGTGGGCGAATGTGCCGACCTCACGTGCGGTGCCGCAGGCTGATGGCTGACCCGTCAGTGAGAACGGCGAGTTGCCGGGCTCGGAGATTTTTCCGGTCAGCAGGTGGATGTTGTAGCAAAGGCCGTTCACCCAGGTGCCGCGTGTGTGCTGATTGAAGCCCATGGTCCACAACGACATGATCTTCTTGGTCGGGTCGGCGTAGAGCTGTGCCAACCTTTCCAGCTTCTCCGCCGGCACGCCCGACATTTCGGCGGCACGCGCCAGCGTGTACTCGGAGACGGCGGCGGCGTATTCCTCGAAGCTGATCGGCTCGATCTTGCCGTGCTTGCCGTCATGAGCCGGGTTGGCTGCGTTCTGCTCGCGCGGATCATTCGGTCTGAGGCCGTAGCCGATATCGGTTGCCGTCTTGGTGATGTTGACGTGCTTGTTGACGAAGTCCCAATTCACGGCATCCGTCTGGATGATGTGATTGGCGATGTAGTTCAGGATCGCGAGATCGGTCTGCGGCTTGAACACGATGCCGTTGTCGGCAAGCTCGAAGCAGCGATGCTCGAACGTGGAGAGCACGTGAACCTCCGACCCTTCCTTGGTCAGGCGCGTG
The DNA here is from genome assembly GCA_028281235.1 of Afifellaceae bacterium. Taxonomy (GTDB): domain Bacteria; phylum Pseudomonadota; class Alphaproteobacteria; order Rhizobiales; family Afifellaceae; genus DASWJZ01. The sequence continues at coordinate 134,822 of JANQKG010000050.1, forward strand.
TCGGTCAGGCGCGACCACAGGATCGGGTGCATCTCCGCCATGTTGGCGCCCCACAGCACGAAGGCGTCCGCGTGCTCCAGATCGTCGTAACAGCCCATCGGTTCGTCGATGCCGAAATGGCGGATGAACGCGGCGACGGCCGACGCCATGCAATGGCGGGCATTGGGGTCGATGTTGTTGGACCGGAGCCCCGCCTTCATGAACTTCGCAGCGGCGTAACCTTCCCAGACCGTCCACTGGCCGGATCCGAACATGCCGACCGCGCTCGGACCCTTGTCCCGAAGCGCCGCCTTCCACTTCTCGGCCATGATGTCGAAGGCTTCGCCCCAGGAGATCGGCGTGAATTCGCCGTTCTTGTCGAATTCACCGTCGGTCTTGCGCAAGAGCGGCGTGGTCAGGCGGTCCTCGCCATACATGATCTTGGAGAGGAAATAGCCTTTGATGCAGTTGAGGCCGCGATTGACGGGTGCGTCGGGATCGCCCTGCGTGGCGACAACCCGGCCATTCTTCACGCCAACCAGAACCGAGCAGCCGGTGCCACAGAAACGACATGGCGCCTTGTCCCAACGGATATCCGATCCGCTCTGAGCGAGAGCGCCGGTGGGGGCTGCAACGCCGGCGCAGGCGGCGGTTGCGGCAATCGCCGTCGATTTGAGAACGTCACGGCGTGTGGCGGAAAGGGTCATCGGTCAATCTCCCGTTCGGATGGCGGGTGAAACGGCGGGCTCATCTTCGAAATGGTGGTAGGTCAGCGCGGCTGCGATTACGCCGTCGAGGCGGTGCACGTTGAGGATCTGATCCCCGGCCTGCACGTCGCCGACATCTTCGACGGTTGCGATGATTCGGTTGTCATCGGTGCGCATGTGGACCTCAACGCCTTCCAGGTCCGCCATGGCCTTTGCCACGCGATCCATGGCGCCGGGCGCGCAATGTACGAGAATGCCGCATATGTTCATGCTGCGTACTCCTGTTTTGCCGACACGCGCTCATGCCCGGAAAGCGTGATGGCTTCGACCGGGCAGACGGACTTGCATCCGCCGCAGCCTGTGCAGGCGTCGATGTCGAGAAGCGGGACGTCCCGGCCGCCGCTCTGGAGCCGGAAGCGGATCGCGCCGACGTCGCAGGCATCGGCGCAGGACCGGCAGGTCACGCCCTTGTAGGAGAGGCACGACGCCCCGATCGTCACAATCCAGGTCCATGGCCGGGCTGCGTCGCGGTCCAGGGCGCCGGTCGGACAGGCGTCGGTGCATTCACCGCAAAACGTGCAGGCGCCAAGCGCGAAATCCAGGGTAGGGCGACCCCCGGGGTCTGAGACGATGATCGCCTCGGGACAGGCGTCGACACAGGCCGAGCAGTTCTCGCACAATTGGGTGAAGCGCTGCTCGACAATTGCTTTGGGCGGCCTAACGGGTTCCGCCCCTTGGCTGAGGTCGCCAGGGACGAAAAACGCGCGTCTTGAAAGCGCTCCGGTCACCATTCCCCCACGGTCGCACTTTGCCGAGCGAACCATGCGTAAAACTAGCAAATACCGAGCGTTTTCATCTTGACCAAAATCAAGTTCGGCGCGCTGATCGGCCTTCTTATTTTCGTTTGTTGACACGACCGTGCGGCGGCGACTCGCCGACGGATCGCGGGCAGCGGACGGCCGATCGTTGTACCCGAGAATTTCCGCACGACGTTTGAGTTTCCTGGTGCCTGCGCTGTCGCGGGGAGATGCAGACGCCGAAGGCGCGGTCGGCCAGCATATTGTCTACGCCTCGCCAGGCACCTTTGCGGCGTTTCGGAAGACCGGCCGCTTCTCCGATGGTACGGTGTTGATGCGGATTACCGGCGCCGACGCCGATCTGGCGGCGCGCGAGAAGTTTTTCGAGCCGCGCCTCATTGCAGGCGAGCCCTGCGCCGACATCCGCGACGAGAATGGCGGGACCATGGGCTCCCAACAGGTCGACGCCGATCGTTGAGTGCCATGAGGCGAGGCTCAATGAGGATGCGAAGCCGTGATCAGCTCATCGCGCTGCTCACGCTGGAGCCCAGCATGTTGTCTACGCCTCGCCAGGCACCTTTGTGGCGCTTTGGAAGACCGGCCGCTTCTCCGGTGGTACGGTGTTGGAGCGGATTACCAACGCCGACGCCAATCTGGCGGCGCGCGAGAAGATTTTGAGCCGCGCTTCATTGCAGGCGAGACCTGCGCCGACATCCGCGACGAGAATGGCGGGACCATGGGCTGTCAACAGGTCGACGCCGATCGTTGAGTGCCATGAGGCGAGGCTCAATGAGGATGCGAAGCCGTGATCAGCTCATCGCGCTGCTCACGCTGGAGCAAGGTAAGCCGATTGCCGGGGGCGACTTCAAGATAGGTGAGGGCGCATCGGTTCGGGGATCGGCGGTAGCGGGCCTCCGCTACCATCGATCCCCCCGACGCTGCGATGCGCATGTTTGGGTAGAGGTTCGGTGCTTGCATCAGAAGCGCCAGGCGCCCCTGAAGCTCAATCTTGAAGCCGTCGTCCTCCGGGATCAGCGTCACGCGCGCAACGAGCCTGCGGATCCTGTCCGAAACGAGCGTAGATCGCTGTACGCATCATCGGCGGTCGGCCTCGGTCGGTAGCTTCGCTTCTGCCTCCAGGGCTTCGCTATGATCCTTCCGAGCAGCCGCCCGCGCGAGTGCGCGAACGATTTCTTCCAGTTCCTTGTTGAGATCGGGATGCGCCACAGCTTCTGACGAGCGCAGTTGCCTCGTGAGCTGTCCAGCTGACTTGTCGTTCGCCTGCGGCATGGCAGGCGACCCTGCCGGCGTGAGAGGTGTTTCTGAAGCAGTACCCGCCGACCATCGAAGGATTACGTACTCTCTCGGTGCTGAAATCGCAGATCGCAGAGCAGTGCGGGTCAACCGGAACCAGGCGTGGTCGATGCCGGAAGCGCTCAAGAACATCACCCCGATGCAGGCGCAGTGTCAGCTCGATTTTGTCGAGGCGCCCATCCGCTTCGACCGTGCAGAAAACATGGCCGAACTCACCCGCCGAACGGCGTGCCGATGTGCGCCAATGAAGGACTTTGGACCCAAGCCGACGCGGCAAGGGTCATTTCCGCCCGCATGGTCGACCATCTAGGCTTCAGTCCCTATTTCGTTGTATCCCTCCGACGCTGGCAAACGCTGTGCCGAATGGCGGCGCTGAGCGACATGCTGGTGCACATGCACGCCCATGGAGATCTCGGCTTGGCTGCGGCGGCGTGCCAGCATATCCTGCTGACCTTGCCCAATGTTGCGGCTGGCAGCCAGCAAACCGCGGCGATGCTGGACGGCGACATCCTGGCTGAGCCCATTCCAATAGCCACCGGTCCGCGCTGGGGGCGGATCGAGGCGCTAGGCCTCGGAGTCGAGGTGGACACCGAAAGACTCAAGATCGCGCACGAGCGCTACCTCAGCGACGGAGAATTCCGGCCATACGGAGACCGCTTCGACAGCCCTCCACGGCGATGAGGTCTATGAACTCCACGAACCCCTCAAGAGGCCTCGCACCACGGCTCCGCGTGGTGCATCAGGCATTGGAGTGATTGCATTTTCCTGCCGGAGACGGAACTGTTCGACACGATATCTTTGCGCTGACGCCCAGCATCTTCGAAGGTCTTGCCTTGCCGCAACCGCAGATCGTCCGTTCGTCGCTGTCGACACAGATCCGCGAGCATCTGATGCAGCAGATCCTGTCGGGCACGCTGCGCCCCGGCGACAGACTTGTTGAATTGCGCATCGCGGCCGAACTGAACACCAGCCAGGCCCCGGTGCGCGAAGCCGTGCGCGAGCTGGAAGCCATCGGACTTGTCGAGACACGTCATAACAAGGGCGCGCGGGTGCGCGTGATCAGTGACGACGAAATACGCGAAATCTATGATGTGCGAGCGCAATTGGAGGCGTATGCGTCGGAATGCGTCGTCCTGTCAGGTGTTGATCTGACGGCCAAGCTGAAGAAGCAGATAAGAGGAATGCACGGTGCGGCGCTTGCGTCGGACTCTCTCCTCTTTTCCAAACACAACACAAGATTCCATCGGATTATTCTCGAATCGGCCGGCAATGCGACGCTTCTGTCGATGTGGGAAGGCCTGAACGTGCGATCGCGGACAAGTCTGAATGTCCTGCGTCACAGCACCGACCTTCTGAGAGTGACCGAGTCCCACCGAATATTGGTTGAAACCCTGGCCTCGGGCGACCCGAAGGCGGCGCGGGACGCGGCGAAGGAGCATGTCTTGGAGAACAAGCCGTAGGCAGATCACCGAAGCCGCAATTCGGCTTCGAAACTGGGCATCTTGGGCTGCCGAGTTATTGCGAATATTCTCGATTATCGATAATTTATAGACGTGTTGTCGGCGAGTTCAGGAGCATAGGTAGCTCCCTGCATAAAGGGCGCTACGACGACGGCGAAGGACCCCCGGATGTTCGAAAAAATGCCTCACATCAAGGAAGAGGTTTATCTCGATTTCCTGGGACGGACGATCGACATCCATTGGAATTACCATGCGTATCTGATGGTCGGCATCTGGCTTGTTCTGGTGCCGCTCTGCGTCACGATCATACGCTACGGAAAGCCGCGTCCCACGGAGTTCGGGCTGCGCCGCCAAGTGCACGTAAGGCATATCGAATGGTGGTGGTTCAGCGTCCACAAATACGGGCTGTCGGCGGCAGTGTTTCTGTCTTTGTGCGGAGCGGCGGTCGCAATGGTCGTCAGCGGTGGGTTCAGTGGATCGGTCCATGCGATCCTCGGGACCCTGACCGTGGTTCTCGGCGTGATCCAGATCGTTGCCGGGATGCTGCGAGGAACGCATGGCGGGAAGTATTACAGCAAAGCTGATCCCGACGACCCTGCGACTTGGCAGGGCGATCACTACAGCCGCACGACGCGACGGCGGATTTTTGAGGCGTATCACAAGACCGCCGGGTACTTCACGCTGTTCTGCGCGGTCGGCGCGATCGGCTCTGGGTTGATGCAATACCCAATGCCGATACTTGCCAGGATCGTCTTCATCCTGCCCTTTGTGTTTCTCGCTTTTTGGATCGCCATGGAATTTCTGGAGCGCCGCTATGACGGCTATCGCGCCGTTCACGGCTACGGGATGGAGCACCCATACAACAAGGAACGCGAGTTCCTGTAACGGGTCTGGCGCAAGAGGTTTCAAGGAGGGCCGGACCGTGGCAGATGTGCTGATCAGCGAGTTCATGGACAAGGGGGTGGCCGAAGGGCTCATCGCTGAGTTCGACGTCCATTGGGATCCGGATCTCTGGGGCAAGCGAGGCGAATTGCTGGCGCAGGTCGCAGGTGCGCAAGCGATCGTGGTGCGCAACGCAACACGAGTCAATGAAGAGCTTCTGGAGGCGGCACCGCACCTGAAAGTGGTGGCACGGATGGGCGTCGGGCTCGACAATATCGATGTAGACGCCTGCGCGGCGCGAGGTGTTGAGGTCTGCCCATCGATCGGTGCCAACGCGGTTTCGGTTGCGGAATACGTGATCGCGACGGCCATGATTCTGCTACGCGGCCTCACCTATTTCGCGACGCGGGATGTCGCTGCCGGCACCTGGGACCGACCGAAATTTGCGGGCTCGACCGAAATAACGGGCCGGACGATGGGCATTGTTGGCTTTGGCTCGATCGGCCAGGTCGTCGGCGCAAAGGCGTGCGGCATGGGAATGAACGTGATCGCCTATGATGCGATGTTGCCTGAAGATCATCCCGCCTGGGGCGATGCGCGACGGGTGGGTCTGGATGATCTGGTGGAAGAAGCGGATGTGATCTCGCTTCATTGCCCCAAACTGCCCGAGACGATCGATCTGATCGACAGGCGGCAGTTTAAGCGGATGAAGCCAGGCGCCGTGCTGATAAATTCGGCTCGGGGCGGAATCGTCAACGAGGCGGCCTGTGCGCATGCCCTGCGGTCGGGGCAGATCGCCGGCGCGGCACTGGACACGCTGGATGTGGAACCCATCACGCCCGAGGCCGGCGCGCTGTTTCAGGGAATCGACAACCTGATCCTGACGCCGCATATCGCCGGCATTACGAAAGAGTCGAACCGGCGCATTGCCGAAGTGGCCGCAGAGAACGTGCGGCGCGTGCTTGCAGGTGGCGCGGCCTGAACTTCGTGAGGAGGCAGCGGCCTCCTTGTTTAGATGTCACATCGGGGTTCTGCGTCGAATGGCAGTTTCGAGTCCGGTTCCGCAAGGAGACATTCGAATAAGCGATTCTGCAGGCTGCGCCGTATCGAGGGGAGTCGATCTGCTGTGTATTCAGATCTGAATGAACTCAATCAGAAGCCCGAGCCGTTTTCCCGTTACACAACCGATATGCTCTGGACCGATCCCTGGATCGCACAGCAAATGCTAAAAGTGCATCTGGACGAGAGTACTGACTTGGCCTCGCGGAAGAGTCAGACCATCGACGACA
>JANQKG010000013.1 GCA_028281235.1 Afifellaceae bacterium
CGGCCCGTACCCGTCCTTGAAGCGGGTCTGCACCAGCCGGTGCTCCATCGAGGTCATCTCGGCGCCGGCATTGATCATCAGCTTGTAGACGGAGCCGGTATTGAACACCGAGTACCAGATGCGCCCCAGGCCCTCGCCGACGGCATGCGGCCGCCAGACATTGGTGGCGCCGCCGCAGGCGCAGACCACGGCGCGCGCCTTGAACACGTAAATCTTCGGGTCGCGGGTCGAAAAGCCGATCGCGCCGGCGATGCGGTTCGGATCGCGCTTGTCTCTCAGAAGATGGCAGACAAAGACCCGCTGGTAGATATTGTCGTCGCCGATGGCGGCCTTGGCCGCCTCGGCGACGATCGGCTTGTAGGACTCGCCGTGGATCATGACCTGCCAGCGGCCCTCGCGCACATAGCGCCCCTCCGCGTTCTTGAAGAAGGGCAGGCCCCACTCCTCGAACATGTGGACGGAAGAATCGACGTGGCGCGCGATGTCGTAGACGAGGTCCTCGCGCGACAGGCCCATGAGGTCGTTGCGGACGTAGCGGACGAAATCCTCCGGCTGGTTCTCGCCCCACTTCATGCCCATGTAGCAGTTGATGGCGGACAGCCCCATGGCGACGGCGCCGGAGCGTTCCATCGCCGCTTTCTCGACCACCACCGCTCTTAGGCCGTGCTGCTTCGCCCAATACGCCGTCTCATAGGAGGCGCCGCAGCCCGCCATGCCGCCGCCGACGACAAGCACGTCACAATTCACCACTTCGACTTCCGGTCGCTGCATCACTCTTGTCCTCCCCTGACGGCCTCACCCGGTGGCCATCTCTTTTGTCTTTTTGCCCGCCGGAACGGGTAGGCGCTCGACGCCGAGATAGTTGTCCTCGCCGAACAGCGTCGGCCCCTTAACGCCGGCCGCGCGCGGGCGGTGGCGTTCGGGATGCGGATCGATCGCTCCCCAGGCGGTGGAGCGGATCGGAAACTTGAACTGTTTGATGTTGCCGTTGCGGTAGCGCGCGGTCCAAGCAATCGAGCTGACCCCGCGCAACGGCGTCAGCGCCGCCCCCATGGGGAAATAGTCGGCGCCGCCGCGCATCTCGATCGCCGCCTGCGGACAGGTCTTGACGCAGGAATAACACTCCCAACACAGGTCGGGCTCGTGGTTGTAGGATTTGCCGATGAGCGCGTTGAGCTTCATCAGGTTCATCGGACAGATATACATGCAGGCGGGACGCTCGAGCGCCTTGCAGCCATCGCACTTGTCCGGGTTCACATAAGTAGGAATGGCGCGCCTCCCGTTTTGCTAGATGCCGCTGCCGCGGTTGATGAACGGGGCATCGTCATCATCTGCCCCGTCGTCTTTCGCGTTCGTTCGCGCCTTGTCGGCTGCGGGCGGATGGCTCAGCTCGATGACGACCGGCTCGATCGCCTGCTCGGCGTCGCGCGCGGCCGCGCCGTTCGGCCGGACGCCAACCGTGCCGGCGCTTTGAAGGCGCGTGTCGGCCAACCGGGTGGCAGCTGGGTCGAGCTTTTGAATTGCCGCATGCTGGCTGAGGAAAACTTCGCCGGTGAGATGCTCGAAGAAGTCGGATCGTTCGAGCTGGTCCATCACCGGACCTTTGACCTCCGACAGGTGAAACTCGATGCCGGCGGCGGTCAGGCGCCCCGCGATCGTCTTCAGGCTTGCGAGCCCTCTGGCATCGATGAAGTTGATCGCCGAGCACATCAGCACGAGGTGCTGCAGGGCCGGCCGTTCGGCCACCAGCGCCTGGATGCGGTCCTCGAAATAGGGAGCATTGACGAAGCACAGGCTCTCGTCGACGCGCACGCTCAGCACCGTCTCGCTGGTGATGACCTGGTGCCGCAAGATATTGCGAAAGTGCTCGGTGCCCGGCACCTTGCCGACGACCGCCATATGCGGTCGGCTGGCGCGCCAGATGAACAGGGCGACCGACAACAGCACGCCGGCGACGATG
>JANQKG010000020.1 GCA_028281235.1 Afifellaceae bacterium
GCGCCCGCCCCTCCTGAACCACCGCGCACGCCGCGCCGCCTTCCAGCGCGGCGCCAACGAATTCATGCCCATCACGGTTGGGGCCCTTGATGGCGACGAAGGCCTCGCCGGGACGGACGCTGCGGCTGTCGATGGAGACATTAGAGATGCGTTCCGGCGTGCCGCCGACCAGGCGCCCGCCGGCCGCCGCCACAAATGCGTCGGTGGACCACAGCACGCTCACACGTCACCTCCAGGATTGGCGCCTCCCACGCTTCGAAGCGCGCTGCGGGCCTCCTCCTGATCTGAGAAGGGCAGCACGTCTTCGCCAATGGTCTGGCCAGTCTCATGGCCCTTTCCGGCGATAAGAAGGATATCGCCGGCGCCGAGATCACCGATTGCCGCCTGGATGGCGGCGCGGCGATCGCCGATTTCCAGGGCGCCGGGGGCGCCCGTCAATATGGCCGCACGGATCACCGCGGGGTCCTCCGTACGCGGATTGTCGTCGGTGACGATCACCCGGTCCGCGCATTGAGCCGCCGCTTCGCCCATCATGCTCCGCTTGCCCGGATCACGGTCGCCGCCGGCGCCGAATACGACGACCAGCCGCCCTTCCGTATGGGCGCGCAGCGTATTAAGCGCGTTGATCAGCGCATCCGGCGTATGGGCGTAATCGACGAAGACCTGCGCCCCGCTGGGATGCTTGCCGACGGATTCCAATCGGCCGCTGGCGCCGCTGAGCGACGACAGCGCATTCAGCGCCAGCGCCGCCTCAACGCCGGTGGCGATCGCCAACCCGGCCGCAACCAGTGCATTAGAAATCTGAAACTCGCCCACCAGCGGCAACGGCACATAATGCTTCTCGCCCCACGCCTCCACCAGGAGGCGCGAGCCGTTCGCCATGCGCGTGGCGGAGTGAAGCTTCAGCGTCTCGCCGTCCCGTCCGACGCTGAAGTATTCCTGCCCGCGTCCCTTGGCGACGCGCTGCACCGTGCTTGCCTCTGGCCGATCCGCATCAGTAACGGCGGCCGCACCGCGTGGAAGCAAGGTATCGAACAGCCGAAACTTGGCCTTGAGATACGCCTCCAGCGTGCCGTGATAATCCAGGTGGTCGCGCGTGATGTTGGTCAGCGCCCCTGCGGAGAGCCGCACGCCGTCGAGCCGCCGCTGATCGAGGCCATGGCTTGATGCTTCGAGCGTCAGATGGGTCACATCCTCGCTGGCGAGGTCGGCCAGTATCTCGTGAAGTTTGACCGGGTCGGGCGTCGTCAGCACGCCGCGATCCTCCCGGTCCGGCGTGACCAGGCCGATCGTGCCGAGGCTTGCCGCCCGGCGTCCGGCCTTTTCCCAGATCTGCCGCAGGAACACGGTAACGGACGTCTTGCCGTTGGTGCCGGTGACCGCGGCGATGGTGCGCGGCTGCCTCGCATAGTAGCGCGAAGCGACGAGGGCAAAGGCGCGGCGCACATCCTTCATCCGCACGACCGGCACGGCGATGTCGCCTTCAAGGGGTTGTTCGCCGATCAATATGGCCGCCGCGCCGGCCTCGATTGCGGCCGGGACGAAGTCCGCGCCATCAGCATTCACACCCGGTACTGCCGCAAACAGCCAGCCCGGCTCCACGGCGCGGCTATCGGCCGTCAGACCCTGTATCCAGATACCCGCATCCTTGCCGGATATGTCCGCTTCATCGGTGAAAAGCGATGCCAGGCGGCGCGGGCCGTAGCGTCTCTCTTCACTCAAGGCGCGCCACCCCTACCGCGCGGATGCAAGGGCCAGCGCCGGTTCCTCGGTGGGATCGACCGCCTTAGGCTCCACGCCGAGCATGGGCGCGATGCGTCGAATGATATTGCCCGTCGTTGGTGCGGCATTGGAACCCGCGGTCGCGCCGCGGCCCGGAGCTTCTGGTTTCGGTTCATCAATGACGACCAATACCAAATATTTGGGAGCGTCCATCGGGAAGGCAGCGAGAAAAGCGTTGCGCCGTTTGTCGCTGACATAACGCCCGTTCTCAACCTTCTCCGCCGTGCCGGTCTTGCCGCCGACGCCGTAGCCCTCCACTTCGGCGCGCCGGCCGGAGCCCTTCATGACGTTGAGGCGGAAGAGCTTGCGCATCGTGTCGCTGGTCTCCGCGGTGAGCACGGGCCGCGCCAACGTCGCCGCCGTTTCAATCGCGCGGGGGCGAAACGTCGGACTGACATAGAAGCCGCCATTGACCAACGCCGCGCCGGCAGCCGCCGTCTGCAGCGGCGAAACCGACATGCCATGGCCGAACGCCATGGTGATCGTGGTCACCTTGGCCCACGGCATTTTGGGAATGATGGGGGCGCCCGTCTCAGGCAGCTCCGTGTTGAGCGTGTCGAGCAGGCCGAGCTGCTCAAAGAAGTCGTGCTGCCCCTCCGTTCCCACCGCCAGCGCCATACGCGCGGCGCCGATATTGGAGGAGTAGATGAACACCTCCGGCACCGTGAGCCAACGGCGCTTACCGTGGAAGTCGTCGATTGAGAACCCGCCGACCCGCAACGCATGCGTGGCGTCGAAGGAATCCGTCACCTTGGCAATGCCGGAATTCAACGCCATCGCCACGGTGAAGGCCTTGAAGGTCGAGCCCATCTCGTAGACGCCGACGGCCGCGCGGTTCAGGCGGTTCGGGTCAAGCAGCTCGTCGCGATTATTGGAATCATAATCCGGCACAGAGCTCATGCCGAGCACCTCGCCGGTATTGACGTCCAGCACGATGCCGACACCGGCGATCGCCTGGTAGCGCTCCATCGCCTTGCTGAGTTCGTCGCGCACCACATGCTGCACGCGAAGATCAAGCGACACCGGCACCGGCTTCAACGCATGATCGCCGGCAAAGCCCGCCGCCTGGAGGTCGTTCAGGAAAGCCTCGTCGATATGTTTCTCCATACCGGCGATGCCGCGATTGTCGATATTCACCGTGCCCAGCACATGCGAGGCGACCGGGCCGCCCGGATAGAAACGGCGGTTCTCGACCCGGAAGCCGATACCGGGAATGCCGAGTTTGTGAATCGCCTGCTGCTGACGCGGCGTGATCTCGCGCTTGATGTAGGCGAACTTCGCATCCGTGGAGAGGATGCGGCGAAGCCGGCCTCGATCCAGCTCCGGCAGAACTGAGACGATAAGCTCCGTCGCCTCGTCGGGATCGATGACATAGCGCGGCTCGGCGAAGAGCGCCGCGGTCTTGATGTCGGTCGCGAGCGTTTCGCCATTGCGATCGACAATGTCCGGACGCGCCTGCGACGCCGCCAGTACGAAATGGCGGCCGTTGTCATCGGTATCGCCGCCGGAGGCACCAAGCACGACGAGCCTGATTGCGAGCACGCCAAAGAGCAGACAGAAACCCGCCATGGCGAGCGCAACACGCTGGCGACCGAGGCGGTCGACTCTGTTGGGCTTGCGGCTGCCTGCGCCGTTCGCGTGATGCCAGGCCGAGGCCGGAGCGCTGCCGCTCATTCGCTCTCTCCCGTCTCGGCCTGCAGGATCGCGGAGAGCGCCGCCTCGTCGCTCGGCGCCGGACCGCTCGGACGCATCGGCAGGTTCTCCAGCTTGGTGATTTGCGCGGGATCAAGCGGCTGCAGGCCGAGGAGCTCCGTGTGGCGGTCGACGACCTCCTGCACGCGCGCCGGCTGATTGAGCAGGCTCCACTCCGCTTCCAGGAGCGACGTGGTTTCCACTTCCCGGTCGATCTGGCGCTGCAAGTCAGTGGCGCGCTCCGCCACAGCCTCTGCGCGGTACTTGACCTGAAAGACGAACACCGCCGCGCCTGCGGCTGCGATCACACAAACCACTTGTAGCCAACGCATCATTGGAAGGCCTCCGGGCCGGGAACGTCGGTGAGATGCGGGACGCCGATCGCTTTGAAGTCGATGGCGCGGGTCGCAGCATCGGTGCGCACCGCCGCGCGCAGTCGCGCAGAGCGCGCTCGCGGATTGGCCGCGACCTCGTCTTGGCCCGCCGCAACCGCGCGTCGCGTCAGAAGCGTGAAGGTCGGCGGCGCGGAAGAAACCGCCGGGGCATGCCGCGAGCCGCGCGCTTCCTTGCTGCGCTGTTGCAGGAAGCGCTTCACGATGCGGTCTTCGAGCGAATGAAACGAGACGACGACCAAACGCCCGCCTTCGCTGAGCACCGCCTCTGCCGCAGCCAGCGCCAGCGCCAGCTCCTCCAGCTCGCGGTTGATGAAGATGCGCAGCGCCTGAAACGTGCGCGTCGCCGGATGGATGCGTGACGCGCCAGCCGCCGGACCGATCGCCTGCGCGACGATCTCGGCGAGCGCCGCTGTGCGTGTAATGGGTGCTTCGGCGCGTGCCCGCGCAATCGCCCGCGCGATGCGACCGGCCTGCCGTTCTTCGCCGAAGACCCGCAGGATCGCCGTGAGCTCCTTGACCGAAGCGCGGTTCACGATCGCTGCGGCGTCGACGCCCTGCCCCATGCGCATGTCGAGCGGCCCGTCATGTCGGAACGAGAAGCCGCGCGCCGCGTCGTCAAGCTGCATGGAAGAGACGCCGATATCGAGGACGACGCCGTCGACAGGCGTGAAATTCTGCGCGCGCGCAAACGCTTCAAGGTCGGAGAAGCGCCCTTCCACCAACGTCAGCCGCCCGCTGCTTTGTGCGACGAGCGTAGCACCTGCTTCGACAGCCGCCCGATCGCGATCGATCGCCAGCACGCTGCCGCCCATGTCCAGGATGGCGCGGCTGTAGCCGCCCGCGCCGAACGTCCCGTCAATGAAGCGACCGCCGGCCTTGACGGCGAGATGCTCAAGCGTTTCTGCGAGGAGGACGGGCACGTGGCCGGCCGGTCCGCCAGCACGCTCCGAAGAGGTGCGGCCGGCCATCATGCCTCGTCGTCCTCTGCCGGCGAAGATGAACCGGCAGTGGGGTTGGATCGCCCGAGCCCGCGTGTGACGGCGCGCAGATGCGCCCGCGCCTCGCGCTGCCGTTCGGCAAAACGCTCCGGCTCCCAAATCTGGAACTTGTATCCCTGCCCGACAAACACCGCCGTCTCGCTCACGCCGGCGTAGGCGCGGAATTCCTCCGGCAGCACCACGCGGCCATCGGGATCGATCTTCAGAATGCGGCTGTCGCCGTAAAAGGCGGTGGAGAGGATCTCGTGATCTTCGGAGAACGTCTCGAAGGGCTGCAGCCGATTGGCGATCGCCTGCTGCAGTCTGGCGCCGCCCCCGTCGATCGCCGGACGGTCGAGCGCCGGGTAGCAATAGACACCCTCCTGGCCGTCGCGCGCCAGCACGGCGCGAAACGGCGCCGGTACCGACACCCGGCCCTTTTGATCGAGCCGGTTCACGAACGTGGCCACAAAACCGTCCATCGCCCCTCGCGTCCGCCGACTGCCCGCCTCCGCTCAGGCAGTCCCGTCCCGCGTCCGTGGAGGGCACCAAACGCCGCTGACCGCTAAAACATCCCCAGGTCAGGGCAAGCGCCACCCGATCAACTGCCGGGACGATATGGGTTATCATGGGATTATATGGGTGGTCAATGGAACCTGCTGGCATCATGCGATCGTTTTGGACGCTTCAACGAAGCCGGTCAGTCTTGGCCGGTTAGGGTAAACGGGCGGTAACCAGCCACGCTTGGCCGCCGCGCTCGACGCGACAGCACGGACGCTTTTCACCGCGCCGCGACGCGGATAGGGATCAGGCTCAGATGACGGAGTGAATCGCAAAGCCGATGGGCATCTTCTCGCGCATCACCGCAACTTTGGCTGGCGGCGCCGGCCGCGTCGGCGCCGCCATGACCGGCCTGCGCGATCTGCTTGCGGGGCTGGCGCAGAGCGAGGAGCGCCATGCGGTGACCTTCACCATCGCGGTGATCGCGCTGTCAGCGAAGATGGCCAAGGCCGACGGAATCGTCACCACGTCGGAGGTCGACGCCTTCTGCCGCATCTTCGAGATCCCGCCGGGCGAGGAGACCAACGTTGCGCGCGTCTACAATCTGGCCAAGCGCGACGTGGCCGGCTTCGAAGCCTATGCGGACGACGTCAAACGCCTGCTTGTTGACGAGCCGGACATGCTGGAGGCCGTCCTCGACGGGTTGTTCGAAATCGCCAAGGCCGACGGCGCCGTGCACGAGCGCGAACTCGATTATCTGTCGCGCGTCGCGGCGGCCTTCGGCTTCGACGACCTCGCCTTCGCGCACATCCGCGCACGCCACGTCATCGAGGAGGGCGCCGACCCGTTCTTTGTGCTCAATGCTGACGCCAGCTGGGATTATGAGCGGCTGCGCAAGCACTATCGCAAGCTGGTTGCGGAGAACCACCCGGACCGCCTGATCGCGCATGGCTTACCGGAGGAGTTCATCCGCATCGCCAATGACAGGCTAGCGGCCATCAATACGGCCTGGGAGCAGGTTGAGCGCATGCACGCCAAGGCGTCGTGATGGGTGTCGCGGCCGCGCCCCACCCCTCCCCCAATCACGGCCCCCGCACCGACGGCCCGATCGACATCCTCCTTCTGCACTACACCGGCATGCCGGACCACGATCAGGCGCTGGCCTGGCTGTGCGATCCGGAAAGCGGGGTCTCGGCGCATTATGTCGTGCACGAGGATGGCCGCGTGCTTTCCCTGGTGCCGGAGGATCGCCGCGCCTGGCACGCCGGGCGTGGGCAATGGGCCGATGTGAGCGACGTCAATTCGCGTTCAATCGGCATTGAGATCGCCAATATTGGCCATCCCGGCGGCCTGCCGGACTACGCGGACGCACAGGTCGATGCGCTGATTGCGCTCTGCCATGACATTGTGGGGCGGCATCCCATCCCGCCCCATCGCGTGCTTGCCCATTCCGACGTTGCGCCCGGCCGCAAGCTCGATCCCGGCGAGAAGTTCCCATGGGCCCGCCTCGCCGCCGCCGGCGTCGGCCATTGGGTGGCGCCGAAGCCGCTTGCCGATGCGAGCGAGGTGCTGCGGCCCGGCGATGACGGCGCGCCAACACTGGCGCTGCAGCAGATGCTGGCGCTCTACGGCTACGGCATCGAGATCACCGGCGCCTTCGACCGGCAGACGGAAGCGGTCGTGACTGCCTTCCAGCGCCACTTCCGCCCCGCGCGCGTCGACGGAGTTGCTGACCACTCCACAATCGAGACGCTAAGGCGGCTGTTGGAGGCGTTGCCTTAGTCGCGAGGCGACCCAACCCCTCGGTTTGTCATCCCGGTTCGGCCGCAGGCCGAGACCGGGACCCATGAACATTGTCGGATCGGCACACGTGCTTCGCCCGTTTGCTCCGGTGGCTATGGGTCCCGGACAAGCGCTGAAGCGCTTTCCGGGATGACAAAGGAGAGCCTGATGAGGCCGGAAGAAAAACGCCAGCCGGCCTGTAAGCCGGGTTCTGTAAGGCCGCAGTGCCGAAGCGCTGCGGCGTGACGGCCATTCATCTGGAGCGCCCATTGCTGAGCGCTTCACGCGACCGACCCGGGCGGCTGGCCTGGATCAAGCCGGGCCCCGACGAAATACGAACGGAACCCGCGCCGCCCCTTCTTGGTCTTGCTCCCGGTGGGGTTTGCCGTGCCGTCCCCGTTGCCGGGTCCGCGGTGGGCTCTTACCCCACCCTTTCACCCTTACCCGCCTTCACCTTCGGCCTTCCTTGCGGAGTGGCCCTTTAGGGGCCGTCCCGCCACGCATTCCGAAAGATCGGAGCCTACGAAGAAGGCGAGCGGTTTGCTTTCTGTGGCACTTTCCCTGGGGTCACCCCCGCCGGATATTATCCGGCACCGTTCATCCATGGAGCCCGGACTTTCCTCCCCGCTTTCGCGAGGCGACCGTCCGGCCGGCTGGCGAGGGAAATGTGGATGCATGCAACGGGCGGGTCAAGCTGCGATGCGGCCCTTGGTCAATGTTTGTCCTCCCGCGATGCATCGCGCTCTCGCCTGTCTTCATAGAGCTCGTCGCGAAACGCCTTGTCGATCGGGTTCCGATCCCTGATCCGCTGACCCACTTGCTTGCGCAGCTGCGCCATCCGTTGCCAAAGCGTCTTCATCACCTTGCAGGCCCAAGCCGCGCCACCGAGAAAAGCACGCTGAACTGCTCGCACCAGATCACCACGCTGCCGAAATCATCGACGTTCACGTCCTCGGGGATCAAGTAGTTCTGGTCGCCCTTATTGCCCTTCAGCGGGCCGAGCGAGACCCATTCGCTGGCCGTCACGTCGCTCGACGTCTCGATCGTATCCGCTTTGACCAGCCACACTTCGAGGTCGGGCCCGTTGGTCACCTCAAAGTCGGTGAAGCGCAGCACCGAGGACCCACCGACCAATTCGACGATCGTCGCCGTGCCGGAGCCGCGATGCGTACGATCGGCATCCACGAAGGTGCCCTCCCTTTGCGTCGACATCTTAAGGCTGGCCGGCAGGTCTTCCGACACGATGCGGTCGATCCATAGCGGCGAAGCGAGATACCAAAACGCATTGCCGGCGACGAAGCCGATCAAGCCGGCGACAATCGCTGTGATGACGATTCCTCTCATCGCCATCCCTCCTTTGCTCAGGCAACGGATCATGACACGCCCACCTCGGCGTTGCGACCCGCACCGCACACTTTTCACGTGCAATTTTGGTGCGGCCGTCACTTCAATATCGGCGCGAGACCGTATACAGATACAATCTGTAGATGCATGAGGAAAGCCATGATCGACTATGCCAAGAACGTCGGCGACCTTCCGCGTCAAATCCAGGAAGGCATCGACAAGCTGGCCGACGAGCTCAAGCGGATCGACGAGAAGATCGCCCCGGTCGTTGAGACGAGCGAGCAGCTGCACCCCGAAGAGGGTCTGTACAACGCCAATCTCGAACTGAAGTCGAGCTACATCGAGCAGCAGAAGCAGGCCGTCATCATCCAGGCTCTGGTGGCGCGGCAGACACTGATCTCTGCTTCGCTTGAGCTTGAGGTCCGCCGTGCCTTGGCAGAAGCGGCCGCCGCGAAGGCGGAAGCCAAGGCAGAGAAGGCACGACACGCCGCCGAAAAGGCAGCGAAGCAGAACGAGGCAGACGCTGAGGCAAAAGCGGCGGGAGACAATGCCGACGCGGCCGCTGATCGGATCAAGGCGGACGCCGACGTGGAGGCAGCCAGGGCCAAGGCCGATGCAGACAGGGCGAAGGCTGACGCGAAGGAAGCCACGGCCGCCGCCGCGCTCGACGCGGCACGCGCCAAGGCCGAGGCAGCGCGCGAAGCGGCACGCCAGGATTTTGAATCCGACCGCCGGGCCGCGGAGGCCAAGAAGCAGGCGGCACTGAAGAAGGCGGAGCAGGAAGCCATCGTCGCGATGATAGAAGCGCTCAACGCGGCAATGACGGCCTTCAAGGGATCGGCGGCGACGACCGAGCAGATCAAGACGATGAAAGACGACCTTGAGAAAGAGATCCTCCAAGGCCCCAACCTCGCCGATGGCGGCACGGCCGGACCCACGCCGATCACGCCTCAGCCGCTCCGATAGGTGCAAGACGAAGACGCCTCGCCGACCCCGCGGCCTCGATGGTTTGCGAGGTGCGAGGAAAACAGAGCCACCGCTGCGGCTTGCCGCGACACGGCCCCGCGCCTAGACCTTATCCATTGTGATTCACCCGCCTTGCGCGGAGCATGCGAATGGCGGGCACCTGGGATTTCTGGATCGACCGCGGCGGCACGTTCACCGACGTGGTGGCGCGCGACCCTGAGGGGCGCCTCAGCGCCGCCAAGCTTCTGTCGGAGAACCCAGGCGCCTATCGCGACGCCGCCGTGGAGGCCATTCGGCGGCTGCTGAACGTCGCTCCAGGCGATGCCATCCCCGCCGAGCGCATCGGCGCGGTCAAGATGGGCACCACCGTCGCCACCAACGCGCTTCTGGAGCGCAAGGGCGAGCGCACCGCGCTCCTCATCACGCGCGGCTTCTGCGACGCGCTCAGGATCGGCTACCAGGCGCGGCCCGATATCTTCGCCAAAGAGATCGTGCTTCCTGAGATGCTCTACGCGCGTGTTGAGGAAATCGACGAGCGCGTGCGCGCCGACGGCACGATCGAGGCGGCGCCGGACGAGACGGATGTGCGGCGCATTCTGGAGGCCATTGCCGCCGACGGTTTCCACTCGCTTGCCATCGTCTTCATGCATGCCTGGAAGTTCCCCGCGCATGAGACAGCAGTCGCCGCGATCGCGCGGCAGATGGGCTTTTCTCAAGTCTCCGTCAGCCACGAAGTCTCGCCGCTCGTAAAACTCGTCGGCCGTGGCGACACGACCGTCGCCGACGCCTATCTGACGCCGATCCTGCGGCGCTACGTCGACCAAGTCGCGGGGGATCTGGGGGCTGGCGGGCACGGCCCGAATAACCTCCCCCTGGAGGGGAGGTCGAGCTCCGTCGAAGACGGTGTTCGGGACGGGGGTAGCAGCGGCGGCGCCGATCCTTCAAGGCTCGAACGAAGCGGCGAAACAGGCACCGCCGGCGATCATGTGGAGGCGGTTCCGGATTCCTCTCCCCTCCGGGGAGAGGTCGGCCGAGCGAAGCGGAGGCCGGGTGAGGGGGAGGTTGCCCAAGACCCCCTCACCCGCCGCATGCCTGACGGCCTGCGGCGACCTCTCCCCCATGGGGAGAGGAACCGGGCGTCGCCGGAAAGCCCGATACCGGCACCCAGGCCCGACGCACCGCGCCTCATGTTCATGATGTCGTCCGGCGGCCTGACCGCCGCGCATCTCTTTCAAGGCAAGGACGCCATCCTCTCCGGACCAGCCGGCGGCGTGGTCGGCGCGACGGAGACCGCCAAGATGGCCGGCTTTGATCACGTCATCGGCTTCGACATGGGCGGCACGTCAACTGATGTGTCGCATTTCGACGGCGAGCTGGAACGCACTTTCGAGACGGAGGTGGCCGGCGTCAGGATGCGCGCGCCGATGATGCGCATACACACCGTAGCTGCCGGTGGCGGGTCCATCCTCAGCTACGATTCCGGGCGCTTCTCCGTCGGGCCCGGCTCCGCCGGCGCCGATCCCGGCCCGGCCTGCTATCGCCGCGGCGGGCCGCTGACGGTGACCGACGCCAATCTCATGGTCGGCAAGCTGATGCCGAAGCACTTCCCGGCAATCTTCGGTCCGGGCCAGAACGAGCCCCTCGACGCGGCGATCGTGCATGAGAAATTCGCCGCGCTGGCGAAGGAAGTCGGCAAGATTCCGGAGGCGGTCGCCGACGGGTTCCTGGCGGTTGCCGTGGAGAACATGGCCAACGCCATCAAAAAAATCTCCGTGGCGCGCGGCTACGATGTCACCCGCTACGTGCTCTCCTGCTTCGGCGGCGCCGGCGGGCAGCACGCCTGCGCCATTGCCGACCGGCTTGGCATGGGCATGGTCCACATCCATCCTCTGTCCGGCGTGCTCTCCGCTTACGGGATGGGCCTTGCCGACATCCGCGCAAACCGTAGCCGCGCCGTGATGTTGCCGCTGGAGGCGGAATCGGAATCTGAGCTTCAGCGCGTGCGGACCAACCTCGCCGCGGAGGTTCTCGCCGAGCTTGAAGAGCAAGGCCTAAGCGATTCCGACGTCACCGTTTCGGCACGCGTGCATGTCCGTTACGAGGGCACCGACACGGCGCTTGCCGTGCCGTTCAACACAGCAGCGAAGATGCGCGCCACGTTCGAGGCGGAACATCGCGCGCGTTTTGGTTTCATCTACGATTCCAAGCCGCTGATTGCCGAAGCCGTAGAAGTAGAGGGCCGCGGCGGCCGTGCTGATATTGACGAGCCCGACCGGCCGATCACCACGCAACCCGCCACGCCGGCAAAAGTCACGCGCGTCTTCTGCGAAGGCGCCTGGCATGACGCAGCCGTTCATCTGCGCGACGCGCTGGCCCCCGGCCATTCGATCACCGGCCCGGCGCTCATCATGGAGCCGCATCAGACCATCGTCGTGGAGCCGGGCTGGTCGGCGGAGGTGACGGCGAAGGACCATATCCTGCTTCGCCGCGTGACGGCGCGCCCGCGCGTCCACGCTGTCGGCACCGATGCCGATCCGGTCATGCTTGAGGTGTTCAACAACCTCTTCATGTCGATCGCCGAGCAGATGGGCGTGACGCTTCAGAACACCGCCTACTCGGTGAACATCAAGGAACGGCTCGATTTCTCCTGCGCGCTCTTCGACGCCGCCGGCGCGCTTGTCGCAAACGCCCCGCACATGCCGGTGCATCTGGGTTCCATGGACCGCTCCGTCGACATCGTCCGCCGGCTGAATCCGAACATCGCACCGGGCGACGTCTACGCGCTCAACGCGCCCTATAATGGCGGCACGCATCTGCCGGACATCACCGTCGTGACGCCGGTGTTCAACGAGGAAGACGCTCCGTCAGCTAACTTGCGAGAGGCCCCCTCCCCACAAGGGAGAGGGGAAAAGATTTTGTTCTGGGTGGCGAGCCGCGGCCACCATGCCGATGTCGGCGGCACCGCGCCCGGCTCCATGACGCCGCGCGCCACGACCGTCGATGAGGAAGGCGTGCTCATCGACAATTTCAAGCTTGTCGATCGCGGCACGTTTCGCGAGGCGGAGCTGATGACGCTCCTCACTGACCATCCCTATCCCTGCCGCAATCCGGCGCAGAATATCGCCGACCTTAAGGCGCAGATCGCCGCCAACGAAAAGGGTGTGGCGGAGATCCGCAAGATGGTCCGCCAGTTCGGACTGGATGTCGTGCAGGCCTATATGAAGCACGTGCGCGACAACGCCGCGGAATCAGTGCGTGAGGTGGTCGGCCGGTTGAGCGACGCCGCCTTCGACTACCCCACCGACCAGGGCAGCGTCATCAAGGTCAAGATCAGTGTCGATAAGGCAACACGCTCCGCGCGCGTCGATTTCACCGGGACGAGCCCGGCGCAGGACAACAATTTCAACGCCCCCGCCCCGGTCACCCGCGCTGCAGTCCTCTACGTCTTCCGCGTGATGGTGGAGAAGGCGATCCCCATGAATGCCGGCTGCCTGGAGCCGATCGAGATCGTCATCCCGGAGGGCTCCATGCTTGCGCCGCAATATCCGCGCGCCGTCGTCGCCGGCAATGTCGAGACGAGCCAGCACGTGACCAACACGCTCTTCGGCGCGCTGGGCGCGCTTGCCGCCGCGCAAGGCACGATGAACAACCTCACCTTCGGCAACGACGCATATCAATATTACGAGACGCTGTGTTCCGGCGCGCCGGCCGGCGTGACAAATGACGGCGCCGGCTTCGACGGCGCCGACGCCGTGCACACCCATATGACCAACTCGCGCCTCACCGACCCGGAGGTCTTGGAGATGCGCTTCCCGGTTCTGCTGGAGGATTTCCACATCCGCAACGGCGAGGACGGCAAGGGCTCCGGCGGACGCGGACAATGGTCGGCTGGATCGGGCACCGAGCGCACCATCCGCTTCCTGGAGAAGATGGATTGCGCCATCCTTTCCTCGCATCGCATCGTCCGCCCGCACGGCCTCTTCGGCGGCGCACCAGGCGCGCTCGGCGCGACCTTCGTCCGCCGCAACGACGGGCGCCTGGAGGAGCTCGCTGGGGCCGACCAGACGGTGCTGGAGGCGGGCGAGGCGGTGATCGTCAGGACCCCCACGGGCGGGGGCTATGGGAAGGGGTGAGGAAAGCTTCGCCCCCTCTCCTGTTGTCATCCCGGTTTGGGCGAAGCCCAAGACCGGGAGCCATAACCACCCGCGGTCGAGATGAAGCAGAGCCCGTCTCACCTCGCTTGCCCTGGTGGTTATGGCTCCCGGACACGCGCTGTCGCGCGTTCCGGGATGACAGACGGGAGGCTGGTGCGAACAATTGGCGGAGCGGGGCGCGCCCTATCGCGGAGGTGATCCCGGATTGCGCTTCGCTTCATCCGGGCTGCGGGCCTCGCCGACCTTCGACCTCCCCTCAAGGGGGAGGTTATTAGGCCGTGCCATAGCGCTACCGCTGGCGACCACCTATCATCGGGGCAGATTCAGATAGGACACCCGCCATGAACGACGCGCCCGCCCCCAGCCAGAGACTCTCCGCCTCCGGACACGATGTGACACCCCTCGCCGCCGACGAAATCGAGCGGCTGGCGGAAAGGCTCACGCCGGAGGAGCGGCACATTCTTCTGGATCACGGCACGGAGCGGCCATTCTGCGGCGCGCTGCTCGATAACAAAGAGACCGGCACCTATGCCTGCCGGCTCTGCGCACTGCCGCTCTTCAAGTCCGGCGAAAAGTTCGAGTCCGGCACCGGCTGGCCGAGCTTCTATCAACCCTTCGACCCGGCCCACATCCGCGAGATCGAGGATCGTTCGCATGGCATGGTGCGCACCGAAATCCGCTGCGCACGCTGCGGCAGCCATCTCGGCCACGTCTTCCCCGACGGCCCGCCGCCGACCGGCCTGCGCTATTGCATGAACTCAGCCGCGATGGTGTTTGAAGAGAAATAACTGCCCGGCGTAAAGCGATTAGGAGGGATGCACACAAACTGACTCAGCCCCACATATGTGCTTTTATAGATCGCGTCAGTTTATACACTGTTGTAGAGGGATTGCCCCCCGGCGCCCCCTCCTTGTTTCTCCGATGCTCCATCGCTTCCGCACGCATTTCGGCCGTTTCCAGTTCACCTTCTAGCGCGTTGAAGTTCACTGACTTGCTTTTCGCATTGTAGGAACCGCATACCTTTGAGAGCTTCTTCTGAAGCTTCTTTCGATCGACCGGGGCATCGTGATCGCAAATATGGAGAAGAAGCCAGAGTTCGAAGCAAGGGTTCGAGTAGCCAATCGACACACCCCTTGCCGACGCTCTTGCGACGGCTTCCGCCACATGCGGGTGTTCGTCTTCATCGAACAGTGCCCAGACTTCGTCGTTGCGCTCAAAACTCGACGCGCCTCTTCGTCGTATGCGCTGCAATCGCTCAACCGCCCGATCAACAACCGTTTGGGGAACACCGACACCGCCAACTATCTCAACTTGCACCAGGCTGTTGTTGAGCGAGCGACGTAAACCTTCAAAGTACGTTGGTTCCGTGCGCCCCCCCTCGCAGAACAAGACTATCGCTACCTTAGGCTTCCTTTTGGCCGGCTTCCTACGCAGACTTCGCGGAGGAACGTGTCGCCGCCGAGTCATTCTCCACCGATTTCATTCATCAAGCTAAGCGCCGATCCGCTGAATGGTACCGCTCCGTATCTTCCTTGCAGATAGCCCTTTTCCAGATTGTCACTTCTTCGGGTGTTTATGTCGGTTAGAGGGTAAAGAGCGGTTTCTCCATGCCTGTTCTTTTCAACAAGCCAAACCTCGTCTCTTCGAAGAGACTCGTCGCTAAGCAGGTTCGTATCGTGCGTAGTCGCGACAAGCTGGGCACCATGCGAGTTCAATCTTGAGTTATTAAATATCTTCACAATCTGAGCTGCCAGCTGCGTATGAAGACTCGAATCGAGTTCATCGACAATCAATAGCGAACCCGCCTCCAGGCAAGTATATGTTTTCTTCAAAAGCTGTAAAAGACGCCTCGTTCCCGCGCTCTCGAAGTCAAGATCCATGTAGACTGCCCCCCCCTCAGTGGACTGATGGCCCAACCTGAGGTTTCCCGGAAACTCATCAAACGCTTTCTCAATTCTCTTCGCCGATTGCTCGTCTTCGGCAAAATTTTCCTTCATCAGGCGGATAAGTCCTTTCTCAAACTTGGAAACCCTTTTGCTCTTTTTTTCATCCGAAAACTCAGCTCCAACAACTCCCGTGTCCGCTCCACTTAAAAAGGAGATAATTCTAGGATCAATCACACCATCCGGAAACAGCGTTCTTACAAGAAGAGAGTTCACATCAATTTCCATCGCCATTTCAAATCCCGAAAACCATTCATATATCGGTGTCAATAATACATGAGCGTTTTGAGCTGCAGCGGATATAAAAAGGCTATTCTCTCTTGTAAGGCTCTGGATTACTTTAGGATTGCCACGAAGATTCCGCCCAAACTCGATATCGGTGGGGTTTTTGCGGTAATAAAGAATCTGACGTTTTGCCGACGGATAGAAATACAACCACTCGGAAAGGAAACGGCTATCATCGCAAGTAAATCCGAAATGGTATCGCGTGTTGTCTAATATGAAATCTATGTCAAACCGCGATGGCTTTTTTGCTTTCGCGGGATCAAGTGAAAAGTGCCGCCTCGGCACGCCTCCTGTCGGCGAAGCACTTCGCTGTGAAAGCATAACCGAACTCCGCATGAAACCCAGGGCCGCAAGCAGGTTGGATTTGCCAGACGCATTTGCTCCATAGACCAACGCCACCGGCAATAATCTCTGGCGGATGGCGGTTGATTTGATGAGGGACGCCTCATTGTCCTTGATTGCAGACGCCACCAAAGACAACTCTTGATAGTCTCCGAACGAGAGAAAGTTCTCAACTCCGAACCGTATCAGCATAACGACGCATAGTTCCGTTTCAGAAGAGTCACGTCGCATTTCTCTCCGATATTTGCAAATTTTTTGCGAATATCGCCGTTATCGGCGGCAGCGGGTTGTGTCAAGAATTGGGCCCGCCCCTCAAACCACCGCGCGCCTGACCGCCTCCACTTCCGCCATCTTGGCGTAGATCTGCGCCTTGGCGGCGCCATCGAGCGCGCGGTCGAAGCGCTCCGCCAACGCCGCCATCTCCGACCACAGCCGCTCAAGCTCGCCATAGGCGCGGCGCGTGTCGCAATCATCGGCGAGCGCCGCCGCCCGGGCGTAGCCGGCGGCCGTCGCGCGGCATCGCGATGCATTTGACTTCGGCGACATGGGCGCTCCCCGATCTTGGTCCGCCGCGATCTCTATGCCCGGCAAGCACGTCGAAACGGCAACGTGTCCGTGTCGGACACGTGAGAATCTTGCGGCATTCATGCGGCATGCTCTTCGCCGCCTTCGCATTCATTCAACACATCCGTTGACAATCAACATATCACTTGATATTCAACCGATACGATGAGAAACACCGCGCCCGTTCTTCCGCTTTACGAGACCCCGCCCTCCGATGAATCGGACGCCGCGCTCGATCGCGTGTTCTTCGCGCTGTCCGATCCGGTACGGCGGGAGATCCTGGCGCGGCTCGATCATGAGCCGCTGCTCGTTTCGGAGCTCGCCGCGCCCTTCGATATCTCGCTACAGGCCGTGTCGCGCCACATCCAGGTCCTGGTGCGCGCCGGACTGGTCAGCCAGGAACGCACCGGCCGCATCAGCCGCTGCCGGCTGGAGGCCGGCCCCATCTTCGCCGCGGCCATCTGGATGAACCGCTACACGAAATACTGGCAGGCGCAGTTCGATCTGCTCGCCGCCTCGCTGGAGAACATTGCCGAAAAGCGCGGAGAGAAGGCGCCGCGCAAAGCGCCGGCAAGGAAAGGCCGCACAAAGCGTCCGGCCCCGCCCGCCAAGCGCAGCAAGAAACGCTGAACGTTCAAGAACCCGTCGATTGGAGGATCGTCATGACCGACCATCAGGTCGTTTCGCAGGAAGACTGGATCGCCGCCCGCAAAGCGCTGCTTGCCAAGGAGAAGGACTTCACCCGCGCCCGCGACGCGCTGAGCCGTGAGCGACGCGCGCTGCCCTGGGTGAAGGTGGAGAAGGACTATCGCTTCCAGACCGCCGACGGCGAAAAATCGCTCGCCGCACTCTTCGGCGATCGCTCGCAGCTTCTCGTTTATCACTTCATGTACGGCCCCGAGTGGGAGGCCCCCTGCAAGAGCTGCTCGTTCTGGGCCGACAATTTCAATGGCATCGCGCCGCACCTGGCCGCCCGCGACGTAAGCTTCATGGCGATCTCACGCGCGCCGCTTAAAACGCTTCAAGCAACTGCCAAGCGGCTCGGCTGGAGCTTCCCCTGGGCGTCGTCGCAAGGGAGCGAATTCAACTTCGATTTCGGCGTGTCGTTCACGCCGGAACAGATCGCCGGCGGCGAGGTCGATTACAATTTCGGCCGGCAGCGGCCGTTCGGCGACGAGATGCCGGGGATCAGCGTGTTCCATAAGGACGCTGACGGCGCCATCTACCGCACCTATTCATGCTACGCGCGCGGCCTCGACATGCTGAACGGCGCTTATCACTATCTCGACCTTGTGCCGAAGGGACGCGACGAGGACGAACTGGCCTTCACCATGTCCTGGCTCCGGCTCAACGACGAATACGACGCCTGAACGGAGGCGCGCGATGAACTACCGTGAGGCAAGCACGCAGCTTGGCGAATACCGCCGCCAGATTGCCGCGACCCGCGCCAAGATGCGCGAGGTTCAGAAGACATTGGAGCCGGAGCCCGTGGCGGATCACAGCTTCGCCACGACGGATGGCGAGGTGCGCCTGTCGCATCTGTTCGGCGCCAAGCCCGACCTTTTCGTGATCCACAATATGGGGAAGTCCTGCCCCTACTGCACGATGTGGGCCGACGGGTATAACGGCACCTACGATCACCTCGCCGACCGTGCGGCCTTCGTCGTGGCGAGCCCCGACGCGCCGGACGTTCAGCGGAGCTTTGCTGAAAGCCGCGGTTGGCGCTTCCCCATGGTGAGTGATCCAGACAAAAGCTTCGCCGCCGCCATGGGCTATGTCGAGGACGGCAATCCCCTCCCCGGCGTTTCGGTCTTCAAGAAGGCCAATGGCGCGATCGTCCGCGTCTCCGACACGGCTTTGGCGCCCGGCGACGATTTCTGCAGCGCCTGGCATTTCTTCGACTTGCTGCCGGAGGGCGCCGCAGGCTGGGGACCGCGCTTCAGCTACGGCTGATCCGGCGCACTCCAGGTGTGCCCCCTGCGCCACGGTGTCGGCTGGACCGTAGCTGGTTTGCGCCTATATCATGGCTATTGCGGAACCTGAGGGGGCTTTTCATGACGACTCCACGTGCCGGGATAGCGGCGCTGTTTCTCGCTGCATTTCTGGCGGCCTGCCAAACCGGCTCACAGCAGCCGCAACGCACCGCCATGGACGGCAATTGGGCGTCCTCCGACGGCATCTTCATCGCCACGTTCCAGAATGGCAGCTTCACCTCGCGCTACATCCAGACCAACGAGGTGCTGGCGCAGGGCACCTATGTGGTGACCGGCGGCAATGTCAGCATACGCTGGCTCTCCGTGCAGGCGCAGGAGCAGCGCGCCGCCACCTGCGCGTTCACCACCGCATCGACCGTCCGCTGCCAGCAGGAAGGCGGCGGCACCTTCGACTTGCAGCGCACCGCCTGAGCATCCGATAAGGGCTGACCGCACCGCCGCGCCAAGGACGCGCGGCGGCTGAGGCAGCACGTCTAGAGACAGGAGAGACCCGGCATGGCCAAACGCATCGTCGGCTTCATCGGCGTTGGGATGATGGGCCACGGCATGGCCAAGAACATCCTTGAGAAAGGCAACGACCTCCTCGTGATGGCGCACACGAACCGCGCGCCGGTCGATGACCTTTTGGCGCGCGGCGCCAGCGAAGTAAAAAGCGCGGCCGAGATGGCCGGCGCCGCGGATATCGTCGTGCTGTGCGTAACAGGCTCCCCGCAGGTGGAGGCAATCATTCGCGGGCCGCAAGGCATCCTCGCCGGTGCAAAGCCCGGCCTGACATTGATCGATTGCTCCTCCTCCGACCCGATCTCCACCAAGGCGCTGGCCGCCGAACTGGCCGCAATCGATGTGACGCTGGTCGACGCGCCGCTCAGCCGCACGCCCAAGGAGGCCGCGGAGGGCACGCTCGATTGCATGGTGGGCGCGGAGCCGGAGGTACTTGAGGCCGTGCGGCCGGTGATCGCCTGCTTCGCCGCCAAGATCGTGCTGGTCGGGCCGACGGGCGCCGGCCACACCATGAAGCTCCTCAACAATTTCGTGTCGATCAGCTACGCCGCGATCTACTCAGAAGCGCTGGCCATCGGCGCCCATGTCGGCATCAGCCCGGCGCAGTTTCACGCCGTGATCCATGGCGGCCGCATGAGCTGCGGCTTCTACGAAACCTTCATGAAATACGTCGTGGAGCGCGACCGCGACGCTCACAAATTCAGCCTGCAGAACGCCCACAAGGACCTGCGCTATCTCGCCGGCCTCGCCAATGAGGCGGGCGCCGTGACCTTTGTCGGCGCTCAGGTGAAGAACTACCTGGCGAGCGCTGAGGCGATGGGCAAAGGCGAGGATTACCTGCCCATGCTCTCCGACCATGTGGCCATGCTGAACGGGGTGAGGCTTGCCGATTAGTGTGGTGGGTTTGAAGTTCCTGCCATTATTCCAGCGGGCTCATCGTAGGAACTTCAAACCCAAAAACCACACTAGCTCAATATCTTATCTAGTGTCCTTATCGAATCTGAAGTTCGTTCGGAGCGGGCTGAATAATCATGCGAACTTGGGCCGCTCACCTCAGCAGGCCGTCCTCACCAGGCGTTGACCGCCAGCACATCGCAAGGTGGATCTCGAAGCAGATTTTCCGCGAGGCTGCCAAGAACGGCACGCGCAACGCCGGTCTTGCCGTGCGTTCCCACGACGAGCAGGTCAGGCTTAACTTTCTCCACCTGGCGATAAATGACCTCATGCACCACGCCCTGTTGCATGACCCGTTCAACCTTGAGGGCCTTCTCTTCAACGGTCGACAGGAAGGCGGCCATCTCCTTCTCGACCATGTCCTGGAACTGCTGTGAAAGCCGCTTGCTGATCTCCCGTCGCGTGTCTTTGTTGTCGAGGAACGCCTTGAAGGGCACGTCATAGGCATGGACGAGATGAAACTGGCCGTCCGGCACAAGCCCGGCCGCAAACTCCACGGCGCGCCGTGAATAGACCGAGAAGTCGACACCCACCATGACCCTGTTGTAGGGCCCGCTCGCCCGTTCCCTCACCAGAAGGACGGGAACACCACTGGCGCGGACGACGCGTTCGGCCGTCGTGCCTATGAACATGTCCATGAGCACATCTTTGCGATGCATGCCGAGGACAATCATGTCGGCCTCGGCCTTCTCAGACATCTGGAGAATGTCGACATGAGGTTGGCCGAAGACCACCTCGATGGAGATGCGCGGCCGGTCGCCCGCCGCCAGCGCGTCGATGTGCTTTCCGATCGCCTCCCTGGCCGCTTTTTCGTAGGTATCAGCCAATGATTCCGGCAAATCTTCATCGACCACGTGGATGATCGTCAGGTCGGCGCTGTGATCGAAAGCAAGGAGCACCGCGCGCTCCAAGGCCCGATCGGACCGCGCCGAGAGATCCGTGGCCACCAAGATGCTTTTCATGCAGGTCACTCCAACTTCGGCTTATCAGCCTCGGCTTATCAGCCTATGTCACTGCCAAATAACGCGCAGATGTGCCTAACGATGCTTAATAGCATTGATTTACGTCAAAGATCGCTCCATGGCGCTAATGATGATTGACGGCGTCAGCTTGAGCCTAAAGGATGCTCAGTGATGCTAAGCAGACCGTTCTTCACGACCCACGAGATCGCCGAGCTTCTCAAGGTCAGCGAAGCGACCGTTCGTGGCTGGATCCACGAGAACGAGCTGCGCGCTGTCAGGTTCGGCCCGAAATTTCGTGTCGCAGCCAAAGACCTGGAAGCGTTCGTGAATGCGCGAGCAACACGGCCGGCAGCGGAGAACGACCCGTCGCGCTGACGTCTGGGATTTGGCCTTGGGCGCGCCTGCACGTCGCGAACGCAGTCGGGCGCCAGCGCCGAGACCATGGGCAGGCGGTGATGACCTGCCCATGCTCTCCGACCATGTAGCCACGCTGAACGGGCCAAACTCGCCGTTGAGACGCCGGAATCCGGAGCTCTGCCGCTCACCAGATTCCGTTGCCTGCAAGGCACAGTGTTGCAAGTGAAGCACAGCACCAAGCGAAAGCGCTGGGGAAACAGCGAGATAAAGGACTCCACACCCGCGTTGGTGTAAAACACCTCCAACGCAACGCCAATGGCGTGCGGGATTGAACCATGTCTTCGACTATTCCGATCGGGGGGCGATCGGAGGGGCGGCCCGGAGCCGCCCCTTCTTTTTTCTGACATCTGTCAGGCATGCACGGGGTCCGCGGCCCTCCGCCGAACCCTCTCGATCGCTTGCACGACAAAGGCCATCCGCATAAAAGGTCAGCTAGACTGACCTTTTGAGATCGGACATGAGCCTTGAGCAGATCATCGCCTTCGCAATCTTTGCGTTCGTGACATCGGCCACGCCTGGACCAAACAACGTTATGTTGACGGCCACCGGCGCCAATGTCGGCGTGCGCCGCGGCATGCCGCATGTGCTTGGCGTAGCGCTCGGCTTCTCGCTGATGATCTTCCTGGTCGCAGCCGGCATCGGCAGCACGCTGATTGAGACCCCGTCGGCCATGCGCGTTTTGCGCGTCGCGGGGATCGTCGTGTTGCTTTGGCTCGCCTGGAAGATCGCCACCGCCGGCCGCACGTCAGAGGGCGAGCGGCAACGGCCGATCGGTTTTTGGGGTGCTGCGGCGTTTCAGTGGGTCAACCCGAAGGCCTGGCTCATCTGCGCCAGCGCAGTCGGCAGCTTTCTGCAAACCGAGTCCGGCGGCGCGATCCCGCAGGCCGCACTCTTTGGGCTGATCTTCGTGGCCGTCGGCATGCCGTGCATGTTCGCCTGGCTGAGTTTTGGCGCGGCGATGCAGCGCGTGCTTCAGACCGACCGGGCGCTGCGCGTCTTCAACGTGGCGATGGGCCTGCTGCTTGCCGCCACCGTGCTGCTCATCGTGTGAACCGCTATTGGCGCCACTGAGCGAAGCTCCGCCCCTTTGCCTTCCGCCCGGCGGAGAGGATGTTGGGATTTTGCAGCAGATAGAATTCCGGCACCGGCGTTGGATCGGTGATCGTCAGGCGTAGACGCACCGTGGCGTCGGGATCGACCGAGCCGCCCTGGAATGTGATGCGGTCATAGGGCTCAAACCGCCGATCGTTCAGCGTGAAGGTATCCGATTGAATGTCGCGGGGCTGCGCGGCGAATTGTTTGAACGACAGGCCGTCGCCGTAGACGCTCGGCTTTCTGAGAATCTCCTGCAACTCCACCTCAAAGCCTGCCCAGACGCGGTTGGATCGGTTGATCACATGCTTCACCAAGGTGAGTTGCGAGCGCCCGGGAGCTCTGACTTCAGGGCCGGCATTCGGTCGACGGATCACCAGCGTCACCGGCCCGATGCCGAGCAACTCTTCCACCAGGATGATGGGGTCGTCGGACGAGCCGGTGCCGGTCGCTGACAAAAGGCGAAAGCCACCGAGCTCATCGCTGAACGTATAACCGCCGGCTGAGACTTCCCCTGCCCTGCTTTCGTCCAATGGCGCCGTCGCCGCAATCAGCAGCAACACGCATATGGAAGAAGCGGCGAGAATCTGGCGCTGAAGCATTTACGCCAAGCATGTATGAGGAGCGCGCCCGACACAAGCAGCCGCTCCGTGACGCTAATCCGCCATGGTCTCGATCGCGGCGAAGGCCTGCGGTCCCTCCTCTTCCTCAAACGGCGTCGCCACCTCCACGAACGTATCAGGATAGAAGCCATTGAAGCGGCTGCGCAGGCTGAGGCTGTACGCACCGATATGGCCGATCTCCACCCAGTCGCCCGTATCCGCCGTCTCCGGCAGCCAGAACGGACGGGAGAGAATGTCGACGGAATCACAGGTCGCGCCGCACACTTTGAACGGCACGAGCTTGTCGGCGCTGCCGCTCCGCCGTCGCCGCGCGGGATCGAGAATAAGGCGCGCCGGCAGCGTGATCTTGCCGGTCCACGAATCCGACAACGAGCCCCAGATGCCGTCATTGATGTAAAGCCGCCTGCCCTTCTTCAAGAGCACGCGCACGATCACCGACAAGGAGCGCGCGACAATCACGCGGCCGGGTTCGGCGATCAACGGCAGATCAGAGAACTCCCATTCCTCGATCTCTCGGCGAAGCACGGCCATGAGGTCCGGCAGCTCCGGCATTTGCGGCTCACCACGCCGCGGGTCGATGCCGTAGGCCGCCGGGAACCCGCCGCCCACGTCAAGTGCCGCAAGCGGCACGGCGGCGCGATTGCGCACCCAGTCCGCCGAGGCGAGCGCACGCTCGTAAATCTTCGGGTCGCCGATCTGGCTGCCGACATGAAACGCTATGCCGACCTTGAAACCGAGCCGCTCGATACGTTGCAGAAGCTCGACAGCATGCGCCGGCGCCGCACCGAACTTCTTGGAGAGCTCATAAGCTGCACTCCCCTTCGTCTGCAGCCGCACGAACAGCGTCATGCTCGTCGGGTCAAGGTCGAGCGCGCGCACGATCCGCAGAATCTTGGCGATCTCATCCTCATGATCGAGCGACATCTCGCGCACGCCATAGGTCTCAAGCGCCAGGCGGATGTCGGACTGGGCCTTGACCGGATGCATGTAAAGCAGCTCCGCATCCGGTGACACGGCGCGCACGGCTGCGAACTCTCCGGGGCTTGCCACATCGAAGGCGCTTATGCCGGCATCAACCAGAGCCTTCAGAACGAAATGCTCCGAGTTGGTCTTCACCGCATAGGCGGTCTTGCCGGGAAACCGCGCCATGAATGCCTTGGCGTCGGCCGCCAGAACAGCAGGGCGAAAGCAATAGACGGGGACGTCAGGGCGCAGCGACAACGCCACGTCGTGACCGGTCTCGAACTTGTCGATCTTGGAAGCTCCTCGTGTGCGATCCGTCGCGCCCACCCGCATCGCGGCCCGCCGGGGTTTCAAATCACGATTATAATAGGATGGTTCCCGGTCGGTTACGCATACGCCTGCCTCCGCTGGGCAGGTTCCGGTCTATTCGAATCATTGTCATGGCTAAACAAGACGCTTTTGCAACAGGCAATGACCGATCCTTCGTGCCTGTGGACGAATGAGAAATAGCCCATGTCCAGTCGCTAACGAATTGACACAGTTCGTGAAATTTCAAGTCAAGCCCAAATGGCGGCCCGCAGATTGTGCAGTGCATCACAATTTAGCGGTTCTGCACGCCTGAGTTTCGCGATAAAATCAAAGCGTGAAGTAGGAGGGAGGCCATCCCCATGACCTTCATTAAGCCTCTGAATCTTCTCGCGGTATGTGCCGCTTTTGTATTTCTTGGAGCGATCGTCTTCGGACTGCTCTGAGATCTGCGGGCTCCAATTCGCCGTCGGCGGCCCGCAGGCATCCTCATGGGGCTTGGGCCGCCGGCGGCTCTTTCCGAGAAAACGTGGACATCTGAACGATGCCTTCGCACGTCACGCTGCGCAGGCCGTCTTCTCTGTTTCAGTTGTCACGCCGACGATCCGGCAGACCGCTTCCGGCAGTTCGGAGCGGTTCAGCGTGTAGATATGGAACGCATCGACGCCGCGCGCCATGAGGTCCGACACCTGCTCCGCGGCGACGGCGGCGGCAACCAAGCCGTGCGTGGCGGATGCCGGATCGAGCCCATCGAAGCGGCGCGCAAGATCCACAGGTATCGTTGCACCACAGCGGGCCGCGAAATCGCGGATCGACGGAAAACGATGTATCGGCATGATGCCCGGCACGATCGGAATTGAGAGTCCCGCGCCGCGGACGCGCTCGACATAAGCCTCGAACACATCATTGTCGAAGAAGAACTGGGTAATTGCGCGAACAGCGCCGGAATCGACCTTGCGCTTCAACACATCGATCTCCGTGCGCCAGTCGGGGCTTTGCGGATGACGCTCCGGATAGGCGGAGACGGTGACCTCCGCCGCACCAGCCTGTCGCAAAGCCGCTACCAGATGGGCCGTGTCGGTGAAGCCGTCGGGATGCGGTGCGTAACGCTCCGAAAGCCCGCCGGGCGGATCGCCGCGGAGCGCCAGGAAATGCGCAACGCCCGCGCGGCAGAACCAAGCGATCGTCTCTTTGACAGCGTCGCGGCTTGCGCCAGCGCAGGTCAGATGCGCGGCGACAGGCAATCCGCGATCCAGGATATGACGTACGGCGCTGCGTGACCGATCCTGTGTGCTGCCCCCTGCCCCATAGGTGACGGAGAAGAAATCCGGACGGAACGCGGCAAGCCGATCCACCGTTGTCCGCAGCGTGGCGAATTGCGCATCGGACTTGGGCGGAAAAAGCTCAAACGACATCGATGGCGGCGGCTTGCCGCCGCTGATGCTTGCTTGGATCACGGCTATGCCTCCGCTTTCTTTCGCCCAGCACCGGCGGTGCGCTTGTTGCGCGCCGACCAGATCGTCACCGTCAGGCCGCCCGCTTCGTCTTGCGGCACCAGGTCTTCAACGCTCGCCAACCGAAGCCCGGCCGCCGACGCCCAGTTCTTCATCTGCTCGCGGCTGAAGCCGAGCCTTCTGTGGGCGTGTGCCTGGCGCAGATATTCCAGTTCATGCGGCGCGAAATCGATGACCAGGAGTCGACCGCCAGCCGCCAGCGCGCCCGCCGCCTCCGCAAGCGCACGCCCCGGCTCGTCGAGGAAATGCAGCACCTGGTGGATGACGACGAGATCGAAACTGTCACGCAGCACCGGCGGGTTCATCACATCGCCAAGCCGCACACGCGCATTGTCGAGCCCGGCCCGCTCCAGACTAGCGCGCGCTACCGCCAGCATGGCCGGCGACAGATCGATGCCGACAGCGCGCTCATAGCGGCCGGCAAAAAGCTCCAGCATGCGGCCCGTACCGGTGCCGATATCGAGCATTGCACGGAACGGCCCCTCGCCGGCGCATTGCAGGATCGCTTCTTCAACCTGCCGCTCCGGCACATGCAGCGAGCGTATCTCGTCCCAGCAACTCGCATGCTGGGCGAAGTAGCGCTCCGCGGCTTCACGGTTGCGCCACTGGAGCCCGACGAGGCGGTCATTGTCGCGCCGAAGCGTCGGATCGGACTGATCGAGTCCGTTGAGAATGCCGAGCGCGACGGCGCGGCCGGTGTCATCCGTCAGGCGATAATAGACCCACGAGCCCTCCGGCGTGCGGCTCACCAGCCCGGCATCGGTCAGCACCTTGAGATGGCGTGAGATGCGCGGCTGTGACTGCCCGAAAATCTCGGTCAGTTCCTTCACGGTTCGCTCGCCGTGCTGAAGGATTGCCAGCAGTCGAATGCGGGTCTCGTCACCCGCAGCCTTCATCTGATGGACCAGCAATTCGACCGACGAACCCAATGCGTCTCTCCGCAAGATATGCGGATATCTTTATATCGTTACGAGTTCTCGTCAAGCCACGGGTGTTTGTGCCTGGGGATTGGCCGCAAAGCGGAGCTTTGCGCCCTGGCTCAGGCCGGCGTAATTGTCGTAGCGACAAGTGCTGCACGAACCTCATGGATCAGCCCGAAAGACCTGGAGAAATCCGCGCCCCCGTCGATCCCGCGACGCTGCCGGCCGATGCTGGCCTCGTCTTCATCGGCAAGGCGCGAACGCCGTGGACGGAGCGCGGCGCCGTGCCCCGCAATCTGCGCCAGGCCCGAGAACGCCAAGCCGGCAAGCGCGATGGCTGGGCGCGGCTGGAGATCGATCCGCCATGGCGCCGCGGCCTGCACGATCTTGCCATCGGGTCGCCGATCGTCGTGCTCACTTGGTTCGACCGGGCGCGCCGTGATCTCCTCGTGCAGGCCCCACGCCACAGCGAGCATGTCCGCAGCGTGTTTTCGTTGCGCTCGCCGGTGCGGCCGAACCCGATCGGCCTTCACATCGTACGCCTTGTGTCATGTGACATGGATGCCGGTGTTCTTGAGGTCGACGCTTTGGATTGTCTCGACGCCACGCCGATCCTCGATATCAAACCCTGGCTGCCAAGCGTCGACATACCGCCTGACCTTTGAAATCTAATCGCTATGGCGGCCTTCACCTCCCGCTTGTGGGGAGGTGAAGATTCGAAGCGTCGCGTAAGCGATGCGCGCGAATTTCGGGTGGGGGTATGCCCTTTCATTCCTAATCCTGAAGCGCGCTCATTGCATCCCACCGTCTCGCCGGATTTCGCTTATGCGGTTCAATCGGCTATCTTGAATGACGAATCGTCCGCTGCACGGCGCTGGGACTAGTTGTTCAGCCCCACCGATGCATCTTTCGGGCAAAGCGCGATGTCATACGGAAGTTGAGGTGCTGGCGACGACTGAGTGGCTGTTTACTGCATTGGAGCCTTGCTCTCGACATAATGCGGTTCGACACTGCTATAATGGGCGCTCACAGGGGGTCACAGCGTTAGAATTGGGCGGCTTCTAAGGAAGAACAACATGAGCCGAACGGAAACACTTCATGGCCCCTCCAGTGGCTTCGACGCCATCCACCAGCTTGAGGACGATCTGAAGCATGTCGGCGAGCAGGCCGCCCGCTTTCCTCGCACGACTAAGCTCATCTCCGACGGTGCGCCGCAGCAGGCCAAGAAGGTCGTTGAAGAAGCGACGGAACTCGCAATCGAGGCGATCCAGCAAAACCGCGAAGCCGCAATCATGGAAGCGGCCGACCTTCTCTACAATCTTGTGGTGCTCCTCGACGGGATGGACATCCCCTTCGATGACATCTGTGAGGAGCTTGAGCGCCGCCGTACGATCTTCGGCATCGCGGCCAAGCAGCACAAGAACGGGATGGGTCCCGCCGACCCCAAGGACGCCTGACGCAGCTGCCGACGCCCATTACAGGGGCGGCTTAAGCACTCGCGTCCGCCGCTTCGCTTTAAGAATCCCGCGCTTTTAGGTCTCGCCCACCCTCGCGCGGAATGATACCAAAGCAAACAATGTAGTTCGTCTGCCAAGAGGGAGCGGATCATGAAAACTCTCGCCTATGGCCTTGCCGCGGCTGTGTTGCTTGCCGGTGCGACCGGCGCGGCCGCGGAACCGAAGACCGTGGCCATCACCGCGATCGTCGAGCACCCGGCGCTGGATGCCGTGCGCGACGGCATCAAGAAGGGACTGGCTGATCTCGGCCATACGGAGGGCACGGACGTCGCCTTCACCTACGAGACTGCCCAGGGCAATCCGGCCACGGCCGCACAGATCGCGCGGCAATTCGTCGGCGACGCAGCCGACGTGATCGTGGCGATCTCAACGCCCTCCGCCCAGGCCGTGGCTGCCGCGACAACCGAGATCCCGCTGATCTTCTCCGCCGTCACCGATCCGCTGGCCGCCGGGCTCGTCTCGTCCATCGAGGCGCCCGGAGCCAACGTGACCGGCGTCTCCGACATGGCGCCCATTGGCGATCACATCGCGCTGATCAAGGAGATCACGCCGACCGTTGAGCGCCTCGGCGTGCTCTACAATCCCGGCGAAGCGAACTCCGTCTCATCGCTCGCCTCCGTCCGGCAGGAAGCGAACGCCGCCGGCATCACCGTGGTCGACGGACCGGCAACCAAATCGGCCGAAGTGCAAGCGGCAGCGCGCTCGCTCGTCGGCAAGGTCGACGCCATCTATGTGCCGACCGACAACACGATCGTCTCCGCCTTGGAATCGGCCGTCGGCGTTGCCAATGAGGCAAACCTGCCGCTTTACGCAGCCGACACCGACAGCGTGGCCCGCGGCGCGCTTGCCGCCGTCGGCTTCAACTATTTCCAGGTCGGCGTGGAGACCGCCGGCCTTGTCGATCAGGTCCTGAAGGGAACCGACCCCGGTTCGATCGAGGTCGTGTTCGCCTCCGGCTCCGACCTTCAGGTCAACAAGGCCACGGCCGCGACCATCGGCATCACCCTGCCGCAAGCCGTGCTGGACCGCGCCGCCAAGGTCGTCGAATAGCAACCAAGTGAGAAGCGGGGGCGCACGCGTCCCCGCTCTCCGCGGCGATCCTCATGTCGGCCATCGCCTTCTTCGGAGCTGTCGAGCTCGGCCTCGTCTACGCATTCGTGGCGCTGGGCGTTTTTCTTTCTTTCCGTATCCTCGATTTCCCCGACCTTACGGTCGACGGCTCCTTTCCGCTCGGCGCAGCCGTCGTCGCCGTGATGATCATCGCCGATTGGAATCCATGGCTGGCAACGGCCGTCGCGTGCCTGGCCGGCGCCATGGCCGGGCTCTTCACCGCCTTCGTCAGCGTGCGGTTTCAGATCCTGCATTTGCTCGCCTCCATCCTGACGATGATCGCGCTGTTCTCGATCAATTTGCGGGTCATGGGTCGACCCAACATCGCGATCCTCAATCAGGAGACGGTGCTCACGCCGATCTATGAGCTTGGCCTCACCTCCTATCTGGCGCGGCCGGCATTCGTGCTCGTGCTGGCGGCGATCGGCGTGATCCTTCTGGCGTGGTTCCTGCGAACCGATCTCGGCCTGGCCATGCGCGCCACCGGCGCCAATCCGCGCATGGCGCGGGCGCAGGGTGTGCGCGTCGGCGCGCAGATCATGGGCGGCGTCGCGCTCTCCAACGCCATGGTCGCGCTGGCCGGCGCGCTCTTTGCACAGACGAACGGCTTCGCCGACGTCACCTCCGGCGTTGGCACCATCGTCGTCGGGCTTGCCGCCGTTATCGTCGGTGAGACGCTGCTGCCGCGCGGCGGCATGATCGTCGCCGTCGCCGCATGCGTTCTCGGCTCCGTCCTCTACCGCCTGGCCGTGCAGCTTGCGCTGAACCTCGACTTCCTCGGCCTCACGCCGTCTGATTTGAACCTCGCCACCGCCGTGCTTGTGCTCTTCACGCTGATCCTGCCGCGCCTTCGCCAACCGAGGCCCACACAATGATTGCCGTGCACGGTCTGTCGGTGCGCTTCAGCGCAGGCACGCCGTTGGAGCGGCACGCGCTGAAAAACGTAACGCTTGAGGTCGCCGACCAGGAATTCTGCTGCGTCATCGGCTCAAACGGTTCCGGCAAATCCACTCTGCTTTCCGCCATCGCCGGCGACGTCGTGCCGGAAGCCGGTCGCGTGGTGCTGTCGGACCGCGACGTCACGCGCCTCGCCGCGCAGCGGCGCGCACGCCTTGTGGCGCGCGTCTTCCAGGACCCGCTGGCGGGAAGCTGCGGCCGGCTGACGATCGGCGAGAATTTGGCGATCGCCTCGCGCCGCGGCGCGCGACGCGGCCTGCGCGACGCCCTCGCCCCGGGCCGCATGCGCTCCGTCCTGGAGCGTGTCGCCGAGCTTGAGATCGGGCTAGAGAAGCGCCTCGATCAGCCCATCGGATCGCTGTCGGGTGGTCAACGCCAGGCGCTGGCGCTGATCATGGCGACGCTCGCCCCCTCCTCCGTCGTGCTACTTGACGAACACACCGCAGCACTCGATCCCGCCAACGCGGAATTCGTGCTTGGCCTGACCGACACGCTCGCCAAGCGCTTTGAGCTGACCGTGCTGATGGTCACACACTCCATGCGTCAGGCGCTGGAATTCGGCACGCGCACAATCATGCTGCATGAGGGAGAGATCGTGCTCGACGTGCGCGACCCGGAGCGCAAGGACCTGACGGTGGAGGACCTCGTCGCACGCTTCCGCCGCGCCCGCGGCCAGGAGCTGGCCGAAGACGGCCTGCTGACGAGTTAGAGCACAGTCCTTTTTGGGACTTCCGGTCACCTGAAGGCAGCAGGCCTGCTGGATCGCCTACCCACCCGATAGATCTTGAGCCAGCATCAGTGCATTGCCGTCAGGATCATAAAACGTCGCAGTGGCGACCATTCCTTCAATCGTCTCGGTTTCGCCGTCGAACTTCACACCGACTTGCTCCAGTGCACCTCGCGCTGCCTTGATGTCCAACACGCCGAACACCGGAACGGTATTGCCGGGCGCCGGTTCGGATTGCTCGCCCAGCCCCAGAGTCACGCCCTCGGTTTTGGTTTGCATCTCACTCCAACCGGCCTCATCGATGTGATGGAGCAACTCGAAGCCAAGATTGTCGCTGTACCACTTTGCACTGGCGTGTCGGTCTCGAACAGACAAGGCCAGCGTGATCGTGTTTTTCAGATTGACCGTCGGCATGACGCTTCCTTCTTCACCGAAAATATATTAACTATACTTTATGGACATAAAATCGCTTGTCAACATCACGTCGCGCGCTTGGTCGCTGAAAATTCTGGCCTTGATGTTCTCAGGCGTTCCCGGCCGGCAGGCGCCCTTGTTGGCGGCAACGGACGCAAGCCGGACGTCGTTCGCCGCAAGTCTGGATCATCTCATCAAACTTGGTTTGCTGGAAAGGAACCCGGGCCACGGCCATCCGCTGAGACCGGAATTTCGTTTGACTCAAGAAGGTTCATTGGCCGCGGAAACGGCCGACAAGATCATCGCGTCCGTGCCGAACGATGATGGGTTCGTACTGGTGCAGCGCACCTGGACCGTCCCGATTCTGGCGCTCACCGCGGCGCCTCAACGATTCTCAGAGATCAAATCCAGCCTTGTTCCGATCACTGATCGAGCGCTGTCCCAGTCGTTGCTCCTGCTGGAGGAACGGGAGTGGCTGAGACGAGACATCGCGACGTCGCAGCGTGCGCCCCACCCCATCTATCGTGCGGTGAATGCCGGAAAGAGGATCAACCGGGCCGTTGCTCTAGATTCTTGAGATCACAACGACCGCTCCGTCCGCACTGCCGACACCTGTCGGTGGTGACGCCCGTGACGACTTCGCAATCAAACTGCGGCGTGTTGTTCCAGAAACAACTGATTTTTCTGGAACATGACAGTTCGAAAACAGACAAAGATGCTTGCGTCATTTTCATTACAAGGAATTTGTGCAGAATATTTCAGCAGCTCCAGATTGAACTTGAGGCCTGATATGGGCATGCGGCTAACGACTTGGAATATCGCCTGGTTTGGGCAGTTATTGCAGGGCAAGACACGGACCCTGCCGAAACTAAGCAAAAAAGTGACCTCGCAATCGGGCAAGGCGCTGCAGCGCCTTCAGCGCCAGCAGATTGCTGAGGAGATACGACGCATCGACCCGGATGTGCTGTGTATTCAGGAAGGTCCGTCCACCGGCAACATCAGGCGGCTGCACGATTTCTGCGCAGGAGATCTGGGCGGACAGTGGGTGGCGATTGACCGGCCCGCCGGCGACACCTGGCACATTCGAGGTTCCCAGGGCATCTTCTTCCTGGTGAAGGCTTCGCGCATGCCAGCGCTGGAGCCCAGATTGCTGGCGCAGACGGTCTGGTTCGAGGCCACCGAACTGGAGAGCCGAACCGACATTTCCAAGGCCGGAACGGGCGAGCACAACAAGAAATGGCCGATCATCCATCCGCTGTTTAAGCCTGAGGGGACGGAGAGACTGGACGAGCCTGAAGACGAACCGGAAGGGGCAGAGGGGGCACCCGTCCTGATGGACCGGGAGCATTCACACTACCGGCACCCGCAGGTGCTGATCCTGACCGTGGGCAACCGCCGTGTCGATATTATCGGCTGCCATCTGAAATCGAAATTCGGCGGCAATGACTATAGGCAGGCCGGCGAACTCAACCAGCGCCGCGAAGAAACGCTCAGTCCGGAGGAAATAAGGCTAATTCTCAAGGTCGAGCAGACAGCGGTGGAGGCGCGCATCAAGCTGTCCACCGAGGCGACAAACGTGCGCTATTACATCGAGAACCGGTTTCGCAACGAACCGGAACCGGTGGTCTTTGTCTGCGGCGATTTGAATGACGGTGTCGGCAAGGAGATATTTGAGCGTAAGTACCTGTTTCACGACGCCATCTCCAACTTGCAGGGTGATGTCTTTTTCGCCGACCGCTTTTTGAATCATGCCCTGTTCGATTTCGGCGAAGAACATCGTTGGACGGCGTCGTTTACCGACGTGTGGGACCCTCACCGGCCACCGGAAATCCTGCTCGATCATATCGTCTTCACACAGAGCGTATCGGGCCCTGCGGCGCTGGACAGGACGGGGATGCGTGTGCCGTCGGGTGCAGGCAGGGTCGAACATGAGATCCACAACGCGGTCAACGCAGTGTTCGACCGGACGGAGGACTTCACCAGCGATCACCGATCGGTCAGCGTGGATATCCAGTTTGAAAGCGATGCTATCGTCTGAGACGGCGTCCGGACCAACGCGCTCAAGTTCACTGCCCCGGCCGTCTGACTACTTCAGGCTGGCGATATAGGCGAGCAGGTCCTGAGCGGATGCGGGTCGGCGAGGAACAGCGCAAGCGCTGCGATCTCGTCGTCGGAGCGCTGCGCGACGCTCTCAAAAGGCGGCGCCTCTGTCGGCGCTACTGAATGGTGCGCCCTCTTTGCGAAGCGAGCGGGCGCTTGTCCGGCACGGCGGTCCCAGCGGGCTGTCACAGCGGTGCCTGGGTCAGAACGTCAGGCTGATGACGATTGCTTGGTAATGAAGGCTTGCGTCGCGCGCGCTTCCTCTGCGAGCCAATCCAGGAATTTGTCGACTTGAGGCCGGGTCGCCGCCGAACGTCTTGCCCAGAGTCGATATGGGCAGGGGGAGGCGAGCCCCATGCTGGCCGGATAGGGCAGCGTCAATGCGCCTGAACGCAAGTCTTCCTCCAAAAGGGACAGCCCACAAAGCATAAAGCCGACTGCGTTCCGCGTTGCATCCAGCGCCAGCCGCGCGTTACGGAATCTTTGCCCCCTTGTCAGGCCGCTTCGACGCAATCCGAACGCGTTGAACCAAGCTTCCCAATCGGGCTCATCGTCCCGCCTTTGGACATGAAGCAGGGCCACGCCTTCCATCTCCTCTTCGGCATCATGATGGCCGACCCGCCACATATTCCTCGGATCGCATACGGGCACGAAGAAGTCGCTGAACAGAGGATCGCCTTTCGTGTGGGCGCCTCGCTCTATTCGAATATCCGGCGCGCCGACCCGTGAGGGCACATCGCCTTCGCCGTTGATGCAGAACAGAACCTTGGGGTGCGCTTGGCGGAAGGCATGTAAACGTGGCGCCAGCCAGAGGTCTGCGAAATCGAGGTCCGCCACAATATGAACCGCGGTGGCTTTTTGGAAGTTCAATGCCTCGGTAACGCGATCCAATGTCTGAAAGGCCAATTGGAGGTCCACGAAGATCTCGGCGAGCTCAGGCGTCGGCCGCGTGCCTTTACGCCCTCGAACAACAAGGTCGGTGTCGAGAAATTCCTCTAATGAACGAATGCGCTGCCCGACGGCGGCAGGCGTTATGCCGAGTTCATCGGCGGCTTCGGTCAGCGACCCCTTGCGAATCGCCAGTTCAAGTGCCTGCAACGCTCTGAGATGGGTCGCCACCATTGCCCGTCCTTCCGCGCTGTCAGAAACTAAAGATTTTCTAACATTGGTCAAAGAAGATTGAGTTAGGAATTATGGTCCTCCGCCGCGCATGGTACGCGCACGGCAACAGGAGGACGGACATGCTGAAACGATACGTCGTTGAGCGCGGCATACCCGGGATCGGAGGGTTCTCGGGCACCGAGCTATGCGCCGCCGCGCGCGCGTCCAATACGGCACTGGCGGAGATGGAGCCGAAAGTGCAGTGGCAGCACTCCTATATCGCAGGTGACAAGACCTTCTGCGTCTATCTCGCCGAAAACGAAACGGATATTCGTACACACGCCGAAAAGTCGGGCTTCCCGGTGGATGCAATTACGGAAGTGCACCACATCATCGATCCACTGACCGGCAACGACTAACCCGAATGTTCAAACCGAACCCACCATGTGCGGGATTTGCGTGGTGGCTCCACCGATGGCACTTAGCGAGCCGGGCGCTGACCTGAGCGTGTGACCCCC
Source organism: Afifellaceae bacterium (assembly GCA_028281235.1). Taxonomy (GTDB): domain Bacteria; phylum Pseudomonadota; class Alphaproteobacteria; order Rhizobiales; family Afifellaceae; genus DASWJZ01. Next base: position 35,418 of record JANQKG010000020.1, read on the forward strand.
CCTCGGTGCGGAGCTCGGCCCCCGAGGCGCACACGGCGAGCCGACAGCGCTACTTCAGGCTGGCGATATAGGCGAGCAGGTCCTGAATCTCCTGCCGGGTCAGGCTCATCTGCGGCATGGGCGGATGCGGATCGGCGAGGAACAGCGCAAGCGCTGCGATCTCGTCGTCGGAGCGTTGCGCGACGCTCTCAAAAGGCGGCGCCTCCGTCGTCGCCGTCTGCTGTTCGGAGCTCACTAAATGGCACGACGAGCACCATGTCGTGGCAAGGACCTTTCCGACCGCCGCGCTGCCCGCCGCCGACGCTTCAAAGGCGTTAAGTGACACGACGCCAAACACGACCACCAGCACAGACAGACAAAGTCGCATACGCTCGCCCCCTTCAACATGGATAACGACCCGCTAAGACAACCGCGCCTGGAAGGCAACTCAGGCCCTTCCCTAACCGCGTGACCTCGCATGTCGCCGCGGAGATCGCCGCCGAGGCGCCCGGCCTGGCGCGTCAATCACGGCCGCTTGGCCCCGGATTCCCGCAGATTTCGCCGGCAATTTGGTTGTCGGCCGAAAAACCCGCGCAAATGTTTCGTTCTTTGTCGGATTGAAGAAACATTTGGGCAACCGCGAAACCATTTTGCCCCTGGCGCGTAAGGAAGCCGAAGCATCGCGTCCCTAGATTTGACGCCAATGGAGAGCCGAAAAGGTGCTTGGGAGCGTCACATGATCATCGACACCAAGAAGGCCGTCGCAGCTGCCGCCTTGATCGTCGCCACGGGGGTCGCCGCCGTTGAGCTGACCCGCAGTCCCGCTTTGGCGGAGTCCAACCCGGTTCAGGCCAACGCGACCTACGCCGTTTCGCGCGTCGTCGCCGCCTTTGACGCCGCCGCTGACGCACCGCCGATCACACCGATCGGATTTCCCGTCGCTACAAAGGGCGACCTGCCGATCCCGCTTGGCTGCTTTGGTGCTTCGCCCGACGCGCAGGCTGAATGCATGGACGTCGCTTATGAGGTCCCCTCAAAGCCGAGCATCGTCGTGGAGACCCGCGTCGGCAACACGTCAACCTTGATGCGCATGGATGCCATCACTGTTGCGAAGTTTGGCGAGATCTTCGACCGCTCAGAATCCGAAATCGCGCAGTAAAGAGGCGTCAAGCTCACGCGCAGAGTACTCCAGTCCTACTTAGCCGCCGTTGGCCCCGAGACGTTCACCCGCCCCCCCTCAGTCTCGGTCGCCACGGCGGCTTCTTCTTTTCCGAAAGCACCACAAAGACGCCGGCAACGGCGTCAGAGCCTGTTTGAAAACCAACCCCGCGGCGCGGCCGGCATTCTCAAACGGGCTCTCAGGCGATCGGCTTGATTGTGCCTTTATTTAATGATAAAGTTAAATAATGAACCTGCAACATTCGAGCAACGTGGGCGCGGTTGCGGATGTGTTCGCTGCTTTGTCCGACCCGCACCGCCTGGCCATTGTTGAACGCCTGATCGCTGAGGGGGACAAGACCGTCGGCGAACTGAGTGCACCGTTTGAGATTTCCGGACCGGCGATCTCTCGGCACCTTGCGGTGCTTGAAACCGCCGGCCTTATCGAGCGGCGCGTCAACCGGCAATGGCGCGTGTGTCGCGTGCGCCGCGATGCGTTCACCGTGGTCGAAGACTGGGTCGAGCGCCAACGCCGCTTCTGGAACGCCGCCATCGACCGCCTGGAGCAGCATCTTGAGCGGCAATCTGACAAAGACAGCCAAGGAGGCGAAGAATGAACGTGGCGACCGCCGAAGACCACGTCCTGGAGATTGAGCGACGGCTGAACGCCGAGCCGGACCGGGTCTTTGCCGCCTGGATCGAGCCCGACCAGATGGCTGAGTGGTTTGGCCCCGGCAATATGACGATCCCCCATTCCAGCGCCGACGCACGGGTCGGCGGCGCATGGTCGGTGACGATGCGCAATGAAGGAGGCCACGAGCGGATCGTCGGTGGGGTCTATCGCGAGATCGACCGGCCGAAACGGCTTGTCTTCACCTGGGGATGGCTGGTCGACGGTCAGCCCGGCAAGGAGACGGAGGTCGCTGTCGACTTCATCGCCGACGGCGACGGCACGCTGATGCGGCTGACGCAACGCGGCTTTGACACCGCGGAGAACCGCGACATGCACAACAAGGGATGGAGCTACTCGTTCGACGGCCTGGCGCGCCTCGTCGAAGCCTGACGCTAAAAACCAACGGAGGATTCAAGCATGCCCGATCTGAACATTATCGGGGTGCCGCAGAGCACCTATGTCCGCGTCGTGCGCATGGCGGCGGAGGAAAAAGGCGTCCCCTACGCCTTCGATCCGCAGCCGCCGCACTCAGACCCCGTCACGGCCGTACATCCCTTCGGCAAGGTTCCGGTGATGCGCCACGGCGACGTGGAGCTCTGTGAATCGCGCGCGATCGCCTCCTATATCGACAACACCTTCGACGGCCCCGCCCTCATGCCGAAAGAACCGGCCGCTGCGGCGCGCGCCGAGCAGTGGATCTCGATCGTCAATACGATCATGGATCAATCGTTGGTGCGCCGCTATTTCCTGGCCGGCTACGTGTTTCCGCAGCGTGAGGGCCGTGAACCGGACGCCACCGTGATCAGCGAGGTGATGCCCGATGTGGAACGCCAGCTCAGCGTGATTGAGGACAGCCTGGCGAAGTCCGACTATCTCAGCGGTGACGGCTTTTCGCTGGCCGACATCAACCTCATGCCGATCCTCTTCTATCTGAAGGGAACGTCGGAGGCCGGCGCCCGCATCGACAATTCCGAGACGCTGACCAAGTATTTTGAGCGGAACGTCGCCCGCCCGAGCTTCGCCGCCACCATGCCACCGACCTGAGTTGTGCGCGATCGGATAATGGGGCCGCGATCTGCGGCCCCGGCGCCTTCAGGTTTCGGCTAACGGCTTGCGTCAGTAGCGATAGAAATGCCGATGATGGCGACGCTGCTGCTTATAGCCCCACTCATAATGGCGCCGCGTGAAGTGCGGATGCCCGAAATAGAATTGCGGATAGCCGAAAGCGCGGTGGCGTTTGCGGACGTGCGGATGATGGCGCCGGTGGAAGCCGTGGCGCTTGAAGTGCCGTTTGTGGCCCCAATGGCGCTTATGCCGGACGGTTTCGATTTGGCCGCCGGTGCCGGACTGCACCAAAGCCGGCGAGATGCGCGCCGGCGCAGCCTGGCTTGAGGATAAAGGCATCACGGCGGCGCCGGCGGTCAGCGCCGCGGCAAGGGCTATAGGGATCGATCGCTGCATTGGTCACTCCATGACAATCAAGTGTGCGCTCCCTCTCGCCATAGATAAGCGCCGGTGGGCGATTTTGGTTCGCCCATCACCATGAATTGAGACGCCCGCCGCGCGCGTTCACGACGAATTCGCTGAGTTCTGCGCTCACACGTCGCGCATCGATTACGCTCGACCGATTGCCGCCGAACCACTGCGCGATAAGATGGCGACAGGAGGCGCACAATGATCCTGTCGGCGAAGGCATTCCTCATCGCGGCCCTGTTCGCAATTCTTGCGCAGCCGGCCTTTGCGCAGATCACGCAAAGCCGCTGCCTGGCGATCGCCCAGTCTGCGCCGAAGACCGTGCCGGTCGCGTTTATCCCCGCGCAGGAAGGCATGCAGCCGCCGGCGGCTGAAGAGGTGTCGATCCGCTTCGTCGGGCACTCGACCTTTCTCATCACCAGCCCGGCCGGCGTGACCATCGCCACCGATTATAATGGCTATGCCGGCGGCGTTATTCCGCGCGTCGTCACCATGAACCAGGCGCACAGCTCGCACTGGACCAACGACATCCATCCCGACATCGAACACGTGCTGCGCGGCTGGAACCCCGAAGGCGGCAAGGCGGAGCACAATGTCACTGTCGACGACGTCATCATCCGCAACGTGACGACCGACATCCGCCGCGGCTTCGATCTGGAAGGCGGCGGCTTTCGCATCCCCGACGGCAACTCCATCTTCATCTTCGAGACGGCGCAGCTCTGCATCGGCCATGTCGGACATCTGCACCACCGCCTGGCGGACGAGGACCTCTCCTTCATCGGCCAGCTCGATGTGGTGATGGTGCCGGTCGATGGCTCCTACACGATGAGCCAGGCGGCAATGGTTGACACGCTGCAGATCGTGAAGGCGCGGCTCGTGCTGCCGATGCACTATTTCGGCGCGGCCACGCTGCAGCGCTTCCTCGGTCATCTCGGCGAAACGTTCGAGGTGGAGATCAACCCAACGCCGGAAACCATCGTGTCGGTGCGCAACCTGCCGCAGACGCCGACCGTTCTCGTGCTGCCTGGGTTCTGAAGCACGATCCCGAAACGCATGTCCTGACGTTGACCGCGGCGGTCGCTCCCCGGATTGCGCTTCGCTCCATCCGGGCTACGCGGCCCATTCGTAGCCCGCATGAAGCGAAGCGAAATGCGGGGCTCACGCGCGTACTTTTCTCCTTTGTCATCCCGCAAAGCGCGTCAGCGCTTGTGCGGGACCCGTAGCCACCGGTTCGGCGTAGGTGTTCATGGGTCCCGGTCTCGTCCTTCGGCCGAACCGGGATGACGGACGAGAGAATCTGCCAGGGCTGCCACGGCATTTGGCCCTCCCTTGAGGGGGAGGGTATCGGGCCGCGGCTCGTAGCCCGCATGAAGCGTGAGCGAAATGCGGGGCTTACTTGCACACGCCTCAGTTCCTGAGCCGCCAGGACACGGAGACCTGCGCGCGGAAGGTTAGCTCGCCGCTTTCGATCGGCACCGCTGCGTCCTCCGCCATCGGCATGGCGGCGCGCATCTCAAATGTCTGCGGCCGATGCGCGATGCTCTCCTCAATGCGAACGACCGGCCCGAGCGTGACGCCCGCGGCCTCGGCATAAAGCTCAGCTTTGCGGAGCGCATCGGCCATGGCCACGCCGCGTGCTTCGTCTTCAAGCGGCTGAGGATCGGCGACCCCGAAATTCGGCCCCGACACGGAATTGGCCCCGAGCGTAACGCTGACGTCGAGGATGGCGCCGACACGCGTCAGATCGCGGATGCGCGCGGTGAGATTGTTACGTACGCGATAGCCGAGGATCTCCGGCCTGAACGGCACGGAATGATCGTAATTGCGCGGCGGCTGCGACATGATCGGCTGCACGGAGAAGCCTGATGTCTGCAGGTCGCGCGATTCAATACCCTCCGCCTTCAGCGCGTCGATCACTTCGGTCATGGCCGCGCTGTTGGCGGCAAGCGCTGCGCTGGCGCGCGCATCCTCGCTGACCACGCCGAGCGTAATCGTCGCCATGTCGGGCGGCGCCTGAACCAGCCCCTCCCCGGCCATCACCATAATACGCTGCCGCGGCGGGCCCTCCTGCGCGGCGGCCATGGTGACCGGCGGTAGACAAAGGGCTGCGGCGACGAGAAGCGTGCCGATCTGAGCTCTCATGACGAAACCTCGCAAAAGAATGCTGTTCGCTCCCCGCCATGGCCAAGAAATGCGGCGGCGGCAAGATCGACGGGGGCCGTAATCCCGGGCGCAGCCGCCGGCCGGCTTGCTCAAGGGGCGCGAACAACGTACGTCGGGGCGGGGGTCCGTAGCTCAATGGTTAGAGCCGACGGCTCATAACCGTCTGGTTGCAGGTTCGAGTCCTGCCGGACCCACCATTTCTCGCCTTTGGCGTTCCAGGCCGCACCAACCGCAAAGCTCGTCGCTGCTCTTTGGTATGTTTCCTCCAGCCCTACTAATAATCCGCTCCAACGACCAATCGCAGGGCCATGGGAGAACACCAGGAAAACCGGCACGCCTCCGGGCAGCAGCGAAGCTAATGGTGTCGGGCACCAGAAACTCGCTTAGGGCGGCAATGCCGTATTATGTTGCTGCGGGTTGAGTCATCGAAACCAAGGCCGCTGATGCAGGTATCCGATTTTCAACAAGAGCTGGAAGTCTTCGGAGCTGAAGAAGAGGCAGCTCAACAGGCATTCTTTGCATATCTCTCGGTAAGAAATCTCGCGGCGTCTGATCAAGACGTTCTGACTAACATGCAAAGTAATGCACTCTTCTGGCGCACTACGCATCATTCGTTGCTAATGTCTGCATTCGTAACGCTAGGCCGCATCTTTGATCAGAATTCGGACCACAACATTGATAGGTTACTGGGCAAGATAAGCGACAACATTGGCGTCTTTACCAAGGGGGCACTCCGCTCCCGAAAGATCGCGGCTGGCCTGAGTCACAGGGATGCCGACGGATACGTGCAGGATGCCTATGAACTTTCTGCTACGGACGTTCGACGCCTAAAGCGGCTGGTCAAGAAATGGCGGGATGTCTACGAAAAACGGTATCGAGACGTCCGGCATAAAGTGTTCGCACATAAGAATAGGCGGGAGGTCGTTGAGGCGGCCCTAGCACAAACTAACGTGGATGAAATCAAAGATCTGTTCGGGTTCCTGGCTGGCCTCTATGAGGCGTTGTGGCAGCTGTACCATAACGGCCGAGAACCAGTAGTCGAAGTCCAACGGTTCGTATTGCCGCCGAACGGAGCGCTGACGTCAATGTCGCCAGGTGAACGTATATATCTAGAAGCACACGAGGTTCTTCGGATGGTCACCCCACCGGACACCGACGAGCGGCACTAACAAACCGCCGGCTACGCGGCTGAAACGACAAATGCAAGCGCGTCCCGGTGCCGGCCGGCGATGGCGCGAGTCTCCTCAATCAACGCGGCCGTGACAAGCCAGCCCAGCCCCTACCCCACCTCAATCTCAAAATGCAGCGCGTCCAGGCGCTTGCCGAGCTTGCTGTAGAGCGCAATTGCCGGCTCGTCGCCGTTCTCGGCTTGTACGAACACCACGTAAGCGCCCTGCGCCTTGGCGATGGCACAGGTCTCCTCAATCAGCGCCGTGGCAATGCCCTTCCGCCGCTCTGCCTCCGCTACCGCCAGATCGTAGATGTAGATTTCGCTCCGCTCCTGCTCGAATTTTGGGAGCACATAGCCGGCAAGCCCGCCCGCCACCGTGCCGTCGACGAGCGCGGCAAGCGCGATGAAATCGTCGCTGCCAAGCAGCCGCTCAAGATAGGCGCGGCCCGGCCGCGCGCCGGTATAGGTCTCCGGCTCGCCAAAGGCCGCGCCGAACATCGTCATCAACTCCTCCATCAGCGCGATGTCGGATGATGTGAGCCGGCGGATGGTGAACGGCGCAGCGGGCGTCATGTCCCATAGCTAGTCGATCGGTCCACCGACAGAAAGACCGCGGGCGGAAGCGTTGACACGGGCGACCGCACACGGGAAAGGAAAGGCGATAAGCAATCCCACAAGCCTCCACCCCGCCGCCCGCTAAAAGCCGCATCCCGCTGACGCTGAACTGTCCGATCGCTTCAAGGCGGCCTCAATCATCGCGGAACCAAAGAATGACCCGCGGTCCGCTATGAACCAAGGCACCGAAACAATGCGCGACAATCCGCTTCTCGGCATCGCGCTGATGATCGCCGGCATGGCGCTGCTGAACGCCCAGGACGCCGTCTCAAAGCTCCTGACCGTGGAGCATTCCGGCATCCAGGTGGCTTGGGCGCGCTACACGTTTCATCTCCTTCCGCTTGTCGCGCTGGTTGGGCCGAAGCGGCTGAGGCGCATGCTCCGCACGGCAAACCCGGTCGCGCAATTCGTGCGCTCCACGTCGCTCGCCGTTTCGGCCGTGTGCATCATCCTGGCCTTCTCGCTGATGCCGCTGGCCGACGCAGTCGCCGTCTCCTTCATCGCGCCGTTGTTGATCGTCGCGCTCAGCGGGCGTTTTCTGGGCGAGCGTGTCGGCCCGCATCGCTGGATGGCCGTTGTGATCGGCTTCGCCGGGATGCTGGTGCTCGTGTGGCCGACCGGCGATGTGCTTGAGCGCGGCGCGTTCTTCGCCATGGGCGCGGCCGTGTTCTGGGCGATCGGCCTGATGCTGACCCGCCAGGTGCGCAACGACGATTCCCTGTCGACGCTCTTCTACACCGCGCTGATCGGCGCCGGTCTTCTGTCACTCGTCGCGCCGTTCGTCTGGACCCAGCCTTCGGCCGCCGGGTGGGGCCTGATGCTGATCATGGGTCTGCTTGCCGGCGGCGCGCACACACTCATCATTCTGGCGTTTCGCTATGCCAGCGCGTCGTTCCTTGCGCCTTACAATTACACCATGCTGCTCTGGGCGACGCTCTACGGCTGGCTCATCTTCGGCGACCTGCCCGGCGCGCGCGTGAGCCTCGGCGCAGCCATCATCATCGCTGCCGGGCTCTACGCCTGGCACCGCGAGCGCCGCGCCGCAGAGACTCAGGACGCTGCGGCTTCGTAGCCCTGCAGGATCTTGATGTAATTGGCGCGCTCAAACGCCTCCGGATTGTCGATCCGCCGCTGGCTCAAGAGCCCGCGCGCATCGTCGACCGACGAGAACCCCCGCGCCATCAGCCAGTCCTCCAGCCCCTCGGCGAGCGTCGCCATGTGGCCGGCGCCGCGCTTCAGAAGGGCAGAGGTCGACATCACCACATCGGCGCCGGCGAGGATGTATTTCACCACCTCATCGGCGCTCTCGACGCCTGTGGTCGCCGCCAGCGATGCTTTCAGCCGGCCGGACAGGATCGCCAGCCATAGAAGCGGCAGGCGGATTTCGTCCGGCGTTGAGAGTTTCAGGTCAGTCAGCACCTTTAGCTCGGTGAGGTCGACATCGGGTTGATAGAAGCGGTTAAAGAGCACCAGCGCGCCCGCACCCGCCTCCTCCAGCGCCTGCGCCATATGCCCCATGGAGCTGAAATAGGGGCTGAGCTTCACCGCCACCGGGATCGATGAGGCGGCGCACACCGCCTGCACGATATCGACGTAGCGCGCCTCCACGTCGCGGCCGCTGAGCGCAATGTCGGCGGGGATGAAGTAGATGTTGAGCTCCAGCCCCTTGGCCCCGGCTTCCGCCATCTCGCCGGCATAGGCGACCCAGCCCTGATTGGTCGTGCCGTTCAAACTGGCGATGATGGGAATGTCGACCGCCTCGCTCGCGCGGCGAATAAGGTCGAGATATTGGTGCGGCCCGAACTGATAGGCCGCCGGCTCGGGAAAATAGCTGAGCGCCTCCGGCGAGCTTTCCGCCACGAACGCCGTGAGGCGCTCATGATGGGCAATCTCAGCCTCAATCTGCTCCTCAAACAGCGACGGCAGCACGACCGCCGCAGCACCCGCATCCTCCAGCCGGCGGATGTTGCCGATATCGGTATTGAGCGGCGAGGCGGACGCGACAAGCGGGTTCTTGAGGCTGAGCCCCATATAATTGGTGGTGAGATCCATCACGCTTTCCCCGCACCTGTTGCGTCCTGACGGAAATGGCTGCCGTCGAGCGCGGCCAGGTCTTCGTACTGCAGATATTTGTCGGAGACGGATTTCTGCGCCGCCGCGAGAAGCTCCGCAGCCTCCTCCGGACGCGTGGCCGCCAGCGACGCATAGCGCAGCTCGTTATAGGCGTAGTCCTTCAGCGATGCGGTCGGCCGCGGCGAATCGAGCCTGAACGGGTTCTCCCCGATTGTCCGCATGGCCGGATTGTAGCGCATCAGCGGCCAGTAGCCGCTGGCCACGGCGAGGTCCTGCTGCTTCATGCCGAAGCGCATGTTAATGCCGTGGGCGATGCAATGGCTGTAGGCGAGGATCAGCGACGGTCCGGCATAGGCCTCCGCTTCGCGGAAGGCGTCGAGCGTCTGCTGGGGGTTCGCCCCCATCGCCACCTGCGCGACATAGACATTGCCGTAGGCGATCGCCTGCAGCGCCAGGTCCTTGCGCTGCACGCGCTTGCCCGAGGCTGCAAACTTGGCGACCGCGCCGAGCGGCGTCGCCTTGGAGGATTGCCCGCCGGTGTTGGAATAGACCTCCGTGTCGAGCACCAGAATGTTCACGTCGCGCCCGCTGGCGAGCACATGGTCAAGCCCGCCATAGCCGATGTCGTAAGCCCAGCCGTCACCACCGACGATCCATACGGAGCGCCGCACCAGATGGTCGATGACGGAGAGCAGATGCCGCGCATCCTCGCTGTCGAGCGCCAGCAGCTTCGTCTTGAGCTCCGCCACGCGGATACGCTGCGCGCGGATTTCCGATTCATGAATCTGCCGCGCGTCGAGCGCCTCGCGCGCCAGATCCTCGCCAACCTGCGGCGCCAGCCGCATGAGAAGCTCGCGCGCCAGCTCAAGATGCTTGTCCGCCGCCAGCCGGAACCCCAGGCCGAACTCGGCATTGTCCTCAAACAGCGAATTGGACCAGGCCGGCCCCCGTCCCTCGCGGTCCTTGGTCCACGGCGTGACTGGCAAATTGCCGCCATAGATCGACGAGCAGCCGGTGGCGTTGGCGATCTGCGCGCGATCGCCAAAGAGCTGCGAGAGAAGCTTGACGTAGGGTGTCTCGCCGCAGCCGGCGCAGGCGCCGGAGAACTCAAACAGCGGCTCAAGAAATTGGACGCCACGCACATTGGCGAAGTCGACCCGCGCTCTGTCGTTGACCGGCAGCGTCTCGAAGAACGCGACATTGGCCTGCTCGTCGGCGACCAGCGGCGCCTTGTCAGCCATGTTGATAGCCTTGATGCCGGGCTCGCGCGGACTGAAGGCCGGACACGCCTCCACGCAAAGCGCACAGCCGGTGCAGTCCTCGACATAGAATTGCAGCGAGAAGCGCGCTTCGGGATAGCCGCGCGCATTGACCGGCGCCGATTTAAACGAAGCCGGCGCGCCGTCCAGCGCGTCCTCGTGATAATAGCGCGAGCGGATGACGCTGTGCGGGCAGACAAAGCTGCACTGGCCGCATTGGATGCACAAATCCTCGCGCCACACCGGCACCTCATCAGCAATGTTGCGCTTTTCGTACGCCGCCGTGCCGGAGGGAAACGTGCCGTCGGCGGGAACCAGGCTGACCGGTATCTCGTCGCCGCGACCGGCCAGCATCGGCGCGGTCACCTGCTTGACGAAGTCCGGCGCATCGTCGGGGACCACGGGCGGTAAATCCTCCGTCGCGGTGACCGTGTCGGGCACATTGACCTCAAACAACCGCTCCAAGGTACCGTCGACGGCGGCGAAGTTCTTCTTCACCACCGCTTCGCCCTTGCTGCCGTAGGTCTTGCGGATCGACTGCTTGATATGCTCGATCGCCGCCTCGCGCGGCAGCACGCCGGAGATCGCAAAGAAGCAAGTCTGCAAAATCGTGTTTGTGCGCGAACCGAGCCCCACGCCGCGCGCCACGCTTGACGCGTCGATCACATAGAAGCGCAGCTTCTTGTCGATGATCGTCTGCTGCACGGATCGCGGCAGATGATCCCAGACGTCGTCCGGTCCGTATGGGCAGTTGAGCAGGAAGACGCCGTTCGGTGCGGCGAGCCGCAACACGTCCTGCCGCTCCAGGAACGTGAATTGGTGACACGCGACGAAGCCCGCCTGCCCGATCAGATAGGGCGCCTTGACCGGGTCCGGGCCGAAACGTAGATGCGACACGGTCTGCGCGCCGGATTTGTGCGAATCGTAGACGAAGTAGCCCTGTGCGAAACGCCCCGCATCCTCGGCGAGAATTTTGACGCTGTTCTTGTTGGCGCCCACCGTGCCGTCCGCACCGAGGCCGTAGAACACAGCGCGCGTGACGGAATCCGGCTCAATGGAGAATGCTTCGTCGACATCGAGGCTGGTGCCGCTCATATCATCGTCAATGCCGACCGTGAAGCCCTGGCTGAGCCCGATCGCATTGCCGCCGTCCTGG
>JANQKG010000044.1 GCA_028281235.1 Afifellaceae bacterium
CGTTTTCGCGTAAGGTTGAATCGCTCCAACGCTCTATCTCTTTGTTGGAGCAAGATCTTATCCGAAAAGTGGTGTCCACTTTTCGGGATCGTGCTCTAAGCGCCGCCGAACTTCAGCATCGCCTCGCGGCGGCGCGTGAAGATGAACACGCACAGAAGCAGGATCACGAGAGCAGGCACGGCCTGTCCAATCGGCGTGTGCACGACGTGAAAGTAGATCGCGCCCAGCATGATGATGGAGAGGCCGGCGGCAGCCAGTGCGCTGAGCGGGCGTATCAGCAGGCCGATGGCGCCGGCGACTTCGCACAATCCGATGAAATAGCCGAACCAGCCGGGCAGGCCCAGGATGGCGAAGCTTTCATGCAGCGCCGGCACGCCGGCGAGCTTCATGGCGCCGGCAACGCCGACCATCAGCGCGACGACGATGATGGCCGCCCAAATCCCGTATTTTCGCAGGATCTCCATGTTCCACCCCAGCGTTGGCTCGCAATCATGTTGGACCCGGAGGTTTAGCGCCTTGCGGGCGCGCGCCCAAGGCGCCGCCATTCACATCTTGATGTGTATCGTACGGCGCTCGGCGTTCTGATGCGGCGTGGCGCTTGCGTCACCGGTCCGCCACGAGGCGAAGTCCGAACCCGCCGAGAACGATCGCGGAGAACCGCTCAAGGTAGAGCTTGGCGCGCAAGTAGCGGTTCCTCACCGATTGCGTGCCCAGCGCGAGAGCCAGCAGGGCGTAGAGGAGAATCTCAACGAAGAAATGGTTGAGCACGACGGTCGCATTCTCAAGAAGCGTCATGTCGGCCGGGAAGATGACGATCAGGACAGCGGCGGCGAAGAGCACCGATTTCGGGTTCAGAAGGTTGATCATCATGCCTTGGCGGAAGGCATGCTTGGCCGGTTTGATCTCCGTCTTGATATCGTCCCTGGCGCCGACCCACATCTTATAGGCGATGTAGAGAAGGTAGATCGCGCCAGCAATCTTCGCTGCGGTGTAGGCCCATGGGACAAGCCGAAACACCGCCTCCAGGCCCAGCAAGGCCATCATGGTCCATGTCGCGGCGACGAGGCCCAGCCCGCAGCCGACGGCGATGCCGGCGCGCCGACCGGAGCTTAGCGTCGTGCAGATTGCGACGAGGAGCGCGGGACCGGGGCTGACGAAGGCGGCAAGCAGCGCGATGTTGAACGCGATCAGATGCTCGATCGACATCGTGTCATGTACTCCTTGCGTCGTGGCTCTCAGCCGCCGCGAAAGTGCTTTGAGAGCTTTAGGCCCTGCGCCTGGTAGTTGGAACCGAGTGCTGCGCCGTAGAGTGTGTCGGGCGCGGCGGCCATCGGCTCGTAGACGAGCCGGCCGATGGTCTGCCCGTGCTCAAGGATGAACGGCACTTCGTGGCTGCGCACCTCCAAGACCGCGCGGCTGCCATGGCCGCCGGCCGGCGCATGCCCGAAGCCGGGATCGAAGAAGCCCGCATAGTGCACGCGGAACTCCCCGACAAATGGATCGAAGGGCACCATCTCCGCGGCATAGCCGGCAGGGACATGCACGGCCTCGGCGGAAACGAGAATGTAGAACTGCGCCGGGTCGAGCACGATCTCCGGCCGTTCGCCGCGGGCGATCGGCTCCCAGAAGGCGCTCATGTCGTAAGCGCCGACCTGGTCGACGTCGATCACGCCGGTATAGCGCTTGGCGCGATAGCCGACGAGGTCGCCGTCGCCGCCTTGCAAGTCGATCGACAGCGCCAGCCCGTTGATAAAGCGCGGGCTGCCGCTCGCCAATGTCTCGCGCTTGTGCAGGTCAAGCAGGGCCGCATCGTCGAGCATGGCATTGCCGCGGCGAAAGCGGATCTGCGACAGCCGTGAGCCGGCACGCACGAGAATGGGAAAGGTGCGCGGGCTGATCTCCAGATAGAGCGGCCCGGAATAGCCGTCCGGCATCTGATCGAAGGCGCGCGCTTCATCGGTGATGACACGTGTGAAGACGTCGAGCCGTCCGGTGGAGCTTTTCGGGTTAGCGCTGGCGGCGATGTCGGCAGGCAGCGCCAGGCTCTCCAGAAGCGGCACGATATAGACGCAGCCGGTTTCGAGCACCGCGCCTTCGCTTAAGTCGAATTCATGCAAGCCAAGCTGCGTTAGCTTGTCGGCGACGGAGAAGTCCGGGCCGGGCAGGAAGCTGGCGCGCACGCGCGTCGCCTTGCGCCCGAGCCTGAGGTCGAGGCTCGCCGGCTGCACCTGGTTGTCGGCTGCCGGCTCGGCGAGCGTGATCGCGCCCTCTTCGATGAGGCGGTTGATGTCGCGGTCAGGAAGGATGCCTTCGGCTTTGTTGGTCATGTGCTTCTAAGCGCTCCCATCTGTCTGCCGTGCCGCGTCACTACGCGCCTAACCTCCCCCTTGAGGGGAGGTCGAAAACCAAGAAGCGAAGCGACGCCGGTTTTCGGGAGGGGGGTGCACTCCCACGCTGGCCCCCCTCCCGAAGTTTGCACTCGCTCCGCTCGGCAAACTCCGACCTCCCCTCAAGGGGGAGGTTATCCGCCTCGGTGGCCGCACCGCCGCAGCGTTTGCCGACGTTTCGTCTATCGGAGGCGGCGATTGACGCCAAGAGCGCCAGCGGCTATGCGAAACGTCATCACGTGGTGATTTGTGCCGGCCGGCTTGCAACCACGTCAAAAGCAAATGCTAAAAGGCCGGAGGGGAAACCCCCGGCCCTGCTTTTGAGTGAAGCGCGGCCGGGTTTTTGTTGGAGGTTTCCCATGGCGAGCAAGACGCCCGGCCAAAAACGCTTTCGCCCCGCTACCGAGCTTATCCATGGCGGCAGCGCCCGCTCGCATTTCGGTGAGACGTCGGAGGCGCTTTTTCTGACGCAGGGCTTCGTTTATGCGGACGCAGAAGCGGCAGAAGCGCGCTTCAAGGGTGACGATCCGGGCTTCGTCTATTCGCGCTACGCCAATCCGACGGTCGCCATGTTTGAGGAACGCATGTGCCGCCTTGAAGGCGCGGAAGCCGGCCAGGCGGTGGCGAGCGGCATGGCGGCGGTCAGCGCCGCCCTGCTTTCAGATCTCAAGGCCGGCGATCATGTCGTGTCGTCGCGCGCCCTCTTCGGTTCGTGCGATTACGTCGTCACTCAGATCCTGCCACGCTTCGGCATCGCCTCCACGCTGGTCGATGGGCGTGATCTCGATCAATGGCGCGCCGCCATGCGACCGGAGACGCGGGCGCTTTTTCTTGAGAGCCCATCCAACCCGACGCTGGAACTGATCGACATTGCGGCGGTGGCGGAGATGGCGCGCGCCAATGATGCGCGGCTCATTGTCGACAATGTCTTCTCCACGCCGATCTTCCAGAAGCCGCTGGCGCTTGGCGCGCACTCCGTCGTCTATTCCGCCACCAAGCACATTGACGGGCAGGGGCGGTGCCTGGGCGGCATCGTGCTTTCCAGCGAAGAGTGGATTGAGAAGAAGCTCTTCCCTTACTTGAAGCACACCGGACCGTCGCTCAGCCCGTTTAATGCGTGGGTGCTTCTGAAGGCGCTGGAGACGCTGGAGCTTCGCGTCACGCGGCAGACGCAAAGTGCGGCGAAGCTGGCGGAGATGCTCGCCGCGCATCCGGCCGTGACGCGCATCTACTATCCGGGCCACGACAGCCATCCGCAGCATGCGCTGGCCAAGCGACAGATGACCGGTGGCGGCAACATCATCTCATTCGACCTGGCCGGCGGTAAAAGTGGTGCCTTCGATATGCTGAGAGCGCTGCAGGTGGTAAAAATCTCCAACAATCTCGGCGACTCCAAGAGCCTCATCACGCATCCGGCGACGACGACGCATCAGCGGCTCACCGACGAGGAGCGCGCAGTGCTCGGCATTGGCGACGGGCTGGTGCGGCTGTCGGTGGGGCTGGAGGACCCTGACGATATCAAGGAGGATTTCGAGCAGGCGCTCGCCCGCGCCCGCGCACCGAATGTCACGGCCGTGTCGGCCTAACGCCCAGGAAATACCCTCGAAGGGCGAATGCCGGTTGCGTCTTTCGCGCGGGTTGCGCCTTACGGCGCGCGCGGGATTTGAGGCCGCCGTCCCTATGTGCAAGGAAAGGGCCTTCGCAAGCACAACAGGGAGACGCGCGGCGGCCGTAATCGGCCAGCGGCCCGTCTGATTTATGAGACAGCGCTATCGCATCAAGTTTCCGCCGGCGGACAGCCAAGCACTCGGCCAGAACGAAGTCACCTTCGTCCTGGTGGAGGACAGCGAGGAGAAACGCTTCCGCTTCCACGACTATCACGAGATCTATTCCCGCCCGGGTCTCTACGAACAACTCTTCTACGACCGGCTGAAATGTTCTTCGCCGCAGAAGGTCGGCGAAATCCTCCAAAAAACGATGGACGCCAGCGGCTGGAACTCGACGGAATCCCGGGTCCTCGATCTCGGCGCCGGCAACGGCATCATGGGCGAAGTGCTGAAGAAGCACGGCGTGGCACGGCTTGTCGGCGTCGATATCATCGGTGAAGCCAAGGACGCCGTGATCCGCGATCGGCCCGGCATCTATGACGAGTACTACGTCGCCGACTTCATCAACCTGGATGAAGACATTCGCGAGGAGCTGCAGGAATGGCAGTTCGATTGCCTGACCTGCGTCGCAGCGCTCGGCTTCGACGACATCCCCGCCCCGGCGTTCCTGCAGGCGCTGCGGTTGATCCGCAATGACGGCTGGGTCGCCTTCAACATCAAGGAGAGCTTTCTGAACCGCACCGATACGTCAGGCTTCTCCAACTTCATCCGCGAGCTGATCCTCTCCGAATATATCGACATCCACCATCTGGAGCGCTACCGCCACCGCCTCTCCATGGAGGGCCTGCCGCTCTATTACTTTGCGCTTGTGGGGCAGAAGGTCGGCGACATCCCGATGGATTTTCTGGAGCAGATCGAAATGGCGGGGTGAGGTCGTCGTCTGCGTGTCTATCTCTTTGTTGGAGCATGATCTTATCCGAAAAGTGGTGTCGACCCCGGATCGGGGTCCGGGGCATGCTTTTCGGGATCATGCTCTATTGCGATGCGCGGATCGACACTGTCGCGATGCCGGCGCCGATCAGGCATGAGCCGCCGATCTTGTTGACCAGCCCGACGGCGCGCGGGCTTTTGACGAGCCGTCCGGCGCGTGCGGCGATGGCCGCAAAGCCCAAGGCATTCGCGAAAGCGAGCGTCAGGAACGTTGCCTCCAGCACGACCATCTGCGTGAGGAGATCGGCTTCCGGCGACAGGAATTGCGGCAGGAAGGCGACAAAGAAGGTGATGCTCTTGGGGTTCAGGGCCGTCACCAGCCAGGCATGGCCGAGCATCTTTGTGGGCGATGCTTCGGTCGTCTTCGGCGTTGCGGAGAGCTCCCCGTCGGCACGCCAAAGTCTTATCCCGAGCCACACGAGATAGGCCGCACCCGCCCATTTGACGATCGTGAAGGCCGTGGCGGAGGCGGCGAGCAACGCGCCAACGCCTAAGAGCGACAGCGTCATGGCGGTGAAGTCGCCAAGCGTCGCGCCGACGGCCATGGGAAACGCCGTGCGCCAGCCCTGACCCAGCGCATAGGAGACGACGAGCAGCACCGTCGGCCCGGGGATCAGAAGCAGGGCGATGGTCGCGGCGGTGAAGGCAAGCCAAAGTTCAAGGAGCATGGAGCGCTTTCAATAGGTGCGTCTGCGACGCAGCCACAACCACCTTCTGGAGTCCAGAGGCGAGTTGCGCATAGGGGATTTGACATGAAAACCTAAAATTAGTACAGCATAATAACCTAAGAGATATCCAGCGAGACTTGTGGCAAGTTGCGGCGTAAAACCTAGCGAGAGCACAACGCAAAAACCTAACGAAACACCCACGGACGCGAATCGATCTAAAAAAGTTTTTCGAAGCAAAGAGATAGAGCGTGAGGCGATTTCAGCGGAATGCGATGACGCTTTAGGAAAGAGGTATGGCGGCGCCACAGGCAAAACTGGCTGACTCGCTTGAGGTCCTAAGGGCGCTTCAGGACAACGGCGCCGTCGCCATCCCCTCCACCGACCTCACGCGTACGCATCGAGAGCGCTTGCGCAAAGCCGGTTTCATCAAAGAGGCGATGAAGGGCTGGTACATCCCCTCCAGTCCCGCCGAGGAGCGGGGCGAGACGACCGCATGGTATGCGTCGTTCTGGGACTTCAGCGCAGATTATCTCAGTCAGCGTTTCGGCAAGGATTGGTGCGTGAGCCCGGAGCAATCGCTTGCGCTGCATGCCGGCAACCGCACGGTTCCCGCGCAACTTCTCGTTCGCGCCCCGAAGGGCGGCAACAAGCCGACCACGCTGCTACACGATACATCGATCTTCGACGTTCGTGCGACGATGCCGCCGCCGCACGCGGTGGCGGTGCTTGACGGGCTGCGTCTTTACGCGCCAGCGGCAGCTTTGGTCCACGCTTCCCCTGCCGTGTTTACGCAAAGTCCTACTGATTCGCGCACTGTGCTGGCTGAGTTCGCTGACGCGTCCGAGGCGCTTGTGCATCTGCTGGAGGGCGGCCGCAGCACCGTGGCCGGCCGGATTGCCGGGGCCTTCCGGAATATCGGCCGGGATCGCATCGCCGACGATATTGCGCACGGCATGAAGGCAGCCGGATACGCGATCCGAGAGAGCGACCCGTTCGACACCACGCCTCAGTTCGCGATGCCGCACCGGAAGGAGCTGCCCGACACAAGACGCATCCGTCTCATGTGGAGTGCTATGCGTGGGGTCATCGCCGACACCTTTCCTGAGGCGCCGGGCCGCCCGAACGATACCAGCGCCTACCTCGCGCATGTTGAGGATGCGTACGCAGCCGATGCATATAACTCGCTCTCCATTGAAGGGTACCGGGTCAGCCCCGAACTGATCGAACGCGTGCGCGAAGGCAATTGGAATCCGGACAAGGACGAACAGGACCGAGAACACAGAGATGCGCTTGCCGCGCGCGGCTACTATCTCGCGTTTCAAACGGTTAAAGAAAGCGTCGCCGCCGTCTTGGGCAGCGAACGCCCCGGTAGCGTCGCGGAGCGTGACCACGGGCGCTGGTATCGCGAGCTGTTCGCGCCGAGCGTCACCGCCGGACTTGCGAAGCCCGCCGACCTCGCCGGCTATCGCAACGGCTCGGTTTTTATCCGCGGGTCAAGGCACAGGCCACCGCCGCCTGAAGCCGTGCGCGACGCGATGCCTGTCCTTTTTGAAATGATTGATGCGGAGGACAACCCGGCGGTGCGAATCGTGCTCGGCCATTTCATCTTCGTCTACATCCATCCCTATATGGATGGGAACGGCCGCATCGGGCGTTTCCTGATGAACGTGATGATGGCGGCTGCAGGCCATCCTTGGACCGTCATCCCGGTGCGGCGGCGCGACGCGTATATGGACGCGCTCGAACAGGCCAGCACCAAACAGGATATCGGCCCGTTCTGCGATTTCTTGGGAGCGCTCGTCCAGGGCCGTCATCAACCTGACCTGTTCCCCGAATTGCGATGACCGAACGTGTTGGTTCAGCGCAAGGCATACGGGTTGGCCTGCTCTTACCTACTCCGCCTCCTCCTCATAGCCGGCGAGATGCAGCGGCATGGCCGGAATGCCTTGCAGCTCGCACCATCTGACCAGCGCCTCCTCGCGGCCGTGCGTCACCCACACTTCTTGCGGAGCCACCTCGCGGATCGTGGCGCACAGCTCGTCCCAGTCGGCGTGGTCGGAGATGATGAGCGGCAGCTCCACGCCGCGCTGCTTGGCGCGCTGGCGCACGCGCATCCAGCCTGAGGCGAAGCAGGCGACCGGGTCGGCGAAGCGCCGCGCCCAACGGTCTGCGAAGGCGGAGGGCGGGCACACGACGATGGCGCCGGCGAAATCGTGCGCCTTGCCCTTCTCCCCCTTTACTTTCTCAAGCGTGGCGGGCGAGAGCGGCCCAAGGTCGACGCCTTCCGCCACGTAGAGATCGCAGAGCTTTTGCAGCGCGCCGTGAATGTAGATTGGCGCGTCGTACCCGGCCTCGCGGATGAGCGCGATCACGCGCTGCGCCTTACCGAGCGCATAAGCGCCGACCATGTGCGTGCGCTCCGGAAACTGCGCCACGGAGGCGAGAAGCTTCTTGATCTCCGCGCGATCATCCGGATGGCGGAAGACAGGGAGCGCGAACGTCGCCTCGGTGATGAAGACATCGCATACGACCGGCTCGAAGTTCTGGCAGGTCGGGTCGTTGCGGCGCTTGTAGTCGCCCGACGCGACGATTTTGGTGCCGCCCATCTCCACGGCGATCTGCGCGGAGCCGAGCACGTGGCCGGCGGGGTGGTAGGTGACAGCGACGCCGCCCATCATCTGCGTCTCGCCGAGCTTGGCGGCCTGGGTTCGTCCCGCGAAGCCGTCGCCGTAGCGTTCCGCCATGATCTTCAGCGTCTCGGGCGTGGCGAGCACGGCGCCGTGGCCGGGGCGGGCATGGTCGGAATGACCGTGCGTGATCAGTGCTCGGTCAACCGCCCGCGTCGGGTCGATATAGAAATCGCCGGGCGGGCAATAGATGCCGGCCGGCGTGGCGCGGAGGAGATCGGTGGGGCGCATGGTGGCCAAGATAAGCAGGCGCATGCCGCCGTGCGAGGAAGGATTGCGACTCGACAGCCCTGCCACTCAGTTCTAGCTTTGTTCGCATGACGGCACAAACGCCCGCCAAAGCCGCGACGCCGCTTCCCGCCGCCTTCGGCGCCTGGTTCGCAACGCGTGGGTGGGCGCCGCGGGCGCATCAATTGGAGTTGCTCACAAAGGCGCAGGCCGGCCGGTCGGTGCTTCTCATAGCGCCCACCGGGGCGGGCAAGACGCTCGCCGGTTTCCTGCCCAGCCTCGTCGATCTGGCGCAGAAGACCGCCACGCCAAAGAAGGCGAAGCCCGGCGCACCAATTATCGGGCCGCACACGCTCTATGTGTCGCCGCTGAAAGCGCTGGCGGTCGACATCCACCGCAACCTCGAACTGCCCGTTCAAGAGATGGGGCTGCCGATCCGGCTTGAGACGCGCACCGGCGATACGCCGGTCTACAAGCGCCAGCGCCAGAAGATCGATCCGCCCGATGTTCTGCTGACCACGCCGGAACAGGTGGCGCTGCTTCTCGCTTCAAAGGACGCGCACCGCTTCTTCAAGCGGCTGAAGACGGCGATTTTCGACGAGTTGCATTCGCTTGTCGTGTCGAAGCGCGGCGATCTTCTGTCGCTCGGGCTGGCGCGGCTCCGCGAGCTCGCGCCGGGGCTGAAGACGATCGGGCTTTCCGCGACCGTCGCCGATCCGGACGCGCTCTGCGCCTGGCTCATGCCGCAGGAGCCGGACGCACCGCGACGCCTCGCCGACAAGATCATCGTAAAGGGCGGCGCAGCGCCGGTGATCTCCATCGTTGAGACCGATACGCGCGTGCCGTGGCAGGGGCACACCGCGCTTTATGCGCTGCCGACCGTCTACGAGGCGATCAAGGCGCACAAGACGACGCTGCTCTTCGTCAACACACGGTGGCAGGCGGAGCTGTTGTTTCGTGAGCTGTGGCGCGTCAATGACGATGCGCTGGAGATCGCGTTGCATCATGGCTCGCTCGATCGCGGGCAGCGGCGCAAGGTTGAATCCGCCATGGCGGCGGGCAAGCTGCGCGCGGTGGTCGCGACGTCCACGCTCGACCTCGGCATCGACTGGGGCGATGTCGATCTCGTTGCCCATATCGGCGCACCGAAAGGTGCAAGCCGTCTCGCGCAGCGCATCGGCCGCGCCAACCATCGCATGGATGAGCCGTCGAAGGGCCTGCTTGTCCCCTCCAACCGTTTTGAGGTTCTGGAGTGCCGCGCGGCGCTGGATGCCAACTATCTCGGCCATCAGGACACGCCGCCGCTGCGCCCCGGCGCGCTCGACGTGCTGGCGCAGCATGTCCTCGGCATGGCGGTGGCGGAACCGTTCGACGCCAAGGCGCTCTATGACGAAATCATCTCCGCGGAGCCGTACCGCGATCTCACGTGGGAGCGTTTCGAGCGCGTTGTCGATTTCGTCGCCACGGGCGGCTATGCGCTCAGGAACTACGAGCGCTACGCCAAGATCAGACGGCGCAAGGAGGGGCCGCACAAAGGTCTGTGGGGGATCGCCAATCCACGCGTCGCGCAGCAATATCGGCTGAACATCGGCACGATCGTGGAAGCGCCGATGCTCAATGTCGTGCTCGGGCGGCCGAAGAAGGGCGTGATCCGCGGCGGCAAGCGGCTGGGGCAGATCGAGGAATATTTCCTGGAGGCGCTGACGCCCGGCGATACGTTCCGCTTCGCCGGGCGCGTGCTGCGCTTTGAGGGCATTCGTGAAAGCACGGCTTACGTCACGCAAGGCGAGGACGAGAATCCGAGCATTCCCTCCTTCGAGGGCGGCAAGTTTCCGCTCACAACGTATCTTGCGAGCCAGGTGCGCGACATCCTTGCCGACCGCGAACGCTGGTCGAAGCTGCCAGACCAGGTGTGCGAGTGGCTGACCTATCAGGAGGAGCGCTCGCGATTGCCTGGTGCCGATGAGCTTCTGGTGGAGACCTTTCCGCATGACAAGAAGTTCTATCTGGCGGCGTTTCCCTTTGAGGGGCGGCTGGCGCATCAGACGCTCGGCATGCTTCTGACGCGACGGCTGGAGCGGGCCGGCGCGCGACCGCTCGGCTTCGTGGCCACGGACTATTCCATCGCCGTTTGGGCGCTGCGCGATCTCGGTGCTTTGTTTGAGGCGGGACGCCCGTCGCTTGCCGCCCTCTTCGACGAAGACATGCTTGGCGATGATCTCGATGCGTGGATGGCGGAATCCTATCTCTTGAAGCGCACGTTCCGGAATTGCGCCATCATTTCCGGGCTGATCGAGCGTCGGCATCCGGGCGAGGAGAAGACCGGGCGGCAGGTGACAATCTCCACCGACCTCATCTACGACGTGCTTCGCAGCCACGAGCCGGACCATATTCTGCTCGACGCGACGCGTGCGGATGCGGCCGGCGGGCTTCTCGACATCCATCGGCTGGGCGAAATGCTCTATCGCGTGAAGGACCGAATCGTACATCAAAGGCTGGAGCGCGTCTCGCCGCTGGCCGTGCCCGTGATGTTGCAGATCGGGAAGGTGCCGGTGTTCGGCGAGGCGCAGACCGACATTCTCGTGGATGCGTCGGAGGCGCTGATCCGCGAGGCCATGGGCGAAGCGCCGGCGGAGCCTGAGGAGCACGCGCGTGCAATTGCAGCTCAGCCTGCGGCCAACAGACCCGCAAAGCGCAAGCCAAGACGCGCGGCGCGCGCGGCCGGGGCTGGCTGAAATGCAGGTGGCGATCGCCGATACGCCTGTCGTGCTCGATCCGACAGGCGTGCTGTTCCTGCCGGAGAGCCGCACGCTCGTGGTCGCTGATCTGCACCTTGAGAAGGCGTCGAGCTTCGCACGCCGCGGCATGCTTCTGCCGCCCTACGACACCAAGGCGACGCTCAAGCATCTGGCCGATGTGATTGAGCGTCGCGCGCCGCGCCGTGTGATTGCGCTTGGCGATTCCTTTCACGATTCCAACGGTTATGGGCGGCTGGCGGATGCCGACCGCTTGCGGCTTGCCGCCCTCCAGGGTGGGCGCGAGTGGACATGGATCAAGGGCAATCACGATCCGGAGTTCCCCGCCGATGTCGGCGGTGATGTCATCGCCGAATGCTTTGCTGAACGGCTCACCTTCCGGCACGAGCCGGTGGAAGGATTGGCGCCGGGCGAAGTCGCCGGCCATCTGCATCCGGCGGCGAAGATTCGCGGCAACGGCCGCAGCGTTCGCCGGCGCGCCTTCGTCACCGACGGCATGCGTATGGTGTTGCCGGCCTTCGGTGTGCTGACCGGCGGGCTGAACGTGCTCGACCGCGCCTTCGCGCCGCTCTTTGCCCCGGGTGCGCTCAAGCCTTTCCTGATTGGTGACGGGCGGCTCTTTCCGGTGGCGTTCGACGCGCTCTGTCCGGATTGAGTCGGATGAGCGCTACGGCTCCGGCGCGGTGATCGGAAAGTCGAAATAGGTCTTGGGGAACGGCTCGTCGATCAGATCGAAGTGCCACCATTCCCGCCGGTAGTTCCTGAAGCCAGCCTCCGCCATCAGCTCCACCAGAAGCGCGCGGTTGGTCTGGGCGTCCTCGGTGACGCTGGTGTCGGCGGTGTAGCTTTTCAGGCTGAAGCAATCGTAGCCGGTGCCGAAGTCCAGGCTGTTGTCGGGGAAGCGTACGCCTTTCGGCTCGTCGCAGGGGATGAGCAGCTCGCCGGCCTCATAGGCGCGCTGCGCCGGCGGCGGCAGCGGCACGATCGTGAGGTCGACCGAACTGCCGCGCGAATGGCCGGAGCGGCGGGCGATCCAGCCGCTCTCAAAGAGCCGGCTTTTGTCGATGTCGGGATAGAACTCCGCCTTCGTGTCCTTGTCGTCGGCGATCTCCGACCAGGTGACAAAGGCCGACACCGCCCGCTTCGGCCGATAGCAATCGTAGACTTTTAGGGTCAGAAACTTTTCGCGCAGGCGATTCTGGACGCTTCTCAACGCCTCGGCCGCCCTTGTCGTCAGGATGCACTCGGCGGCCTCGTAGCCGGGGATCGTCCGGCCGACGAAATTGTGCGGGCCAGCGTAGCGCATCTCCTGGAGGATGGTCGGATCGACAGTGCGCAAATGAACGAAGCCGTCCGGCAGTTCGGCGCAGGCAATTCCGGCCGACAGGTGGATCGCGGCGACGGTGATGGCGAGGTGAAAAGACCGCACGGGGTGTCAGTCGGGCTTGCGGCCGGTCTGTTCACCGGCGAGGCAGCAAGCCGACGCCCAGCCGCTGATGCCCTGCCAGGTCACGGTGCACCATTTGTTGGTGTAGCCGGAGACGGAGCGGCAGGCCGATACGGCAATGCCTGATCCGTTGGGCGGAATCTCCGCGACGATGCCGTAGCGCGTGCTCGGGCCGCTGCGCATGTTGAGCACGTCGTTGTTGGCGACGCCGATCACACGGTAAGTCTCCGGCGCGGATGCGGAGCCGCCGCCGGCCGGGCCGAGATAACGAGAATACGACCAGCCGGACACGCATTTGTAGCGCACCTCGCACCACGGATAGCGATAGCCGGCGACATCGACGCAATTGCCGATGCCGACGCCCTGGGCGCCTGGCGGCATGCTGCCGGTGGTGGGGGCGTCGCGATCCGGCTTGGCGCGGACCCAAAGCACGTCGTGGGACGGCACGCCGGTGACCTGATAGATGCCGTGCGGATGGCCGCAATCGTCGGAGCGCTGCGGCAGCGGCGCGGGCGCAGGCGTTGTCTCTTCTTCGGTGCGGGCGCGGGCGAGATCGATCAGCCGCTGCATGCGCGTGCGCGCGCCCTCCGCGTAGAGGCCTTCGGGAAAGGCGGCGATATAGCGCTGATAGGAGGCGATTGTGTCCTCTTCCGTCACGGTCTGCCACAGATCGTTCTCCACCAGTCCACTCAGCAGCGAATTCACCTGGCTGGTGCGCGGCGAGTCGGGATGCTTCTTGAGATAGGCGCGATAGGCCTCTTCGGTGTTCTCCGAGATGGCGGTGAAATAATCCGCTTCGGCAAGATGGCTGCCGTCATCGGTCGTCGGCGAGGCAGGAGTCTCATCCCGTTCCGTTGGCGTTGCGGAGGCGGAAGCCGCCGCCGGTTTCAGGTAGATCTCCGTTGCGCCCAGCGATCCGTAGACGAACGGCTCCTGCCGGCCGCCGGTCTCCGCCAGCACCTCGTCATGGACGATGCGGAACAGGAAGTTGATCTCCAGGCCGGGCGTTTCGATGTTGCGCAGAAGTGCTGCGGCGTAGGGGCTGTGATCGCCGTTGCCGTCATCGGCCGTGGTGCCGCTCTTGGCGGCATAGGCGACGAGCGTCTGCGCCGGCGGCTCCACGCGCGCCAGGCCGCGGCCGATGGAGCGGCGCGCTTCGTTGCGCTGCATGCCGGCGATGAACGGGTTGTCGCGGCAGGCGTCGAGCAGGATGAGCCGAAGGCGCGACGCGCCTTCCACCGCGCGCTGGACGCGCGCCAGCGAGATGGCCTCGTCCTCCACATGCGTATCGCGCTTCAGCCTGGCGTCGATAGGGATGAGGAAGTTGGCGCCGTTCAGCTCAATGCCGTGCCCGGCATAATAGACGAGTGCGATATCGGCCCCCGCAGCGGATAGCTCGAAATCCTGCAGGGCGGCCCGCATGTCAGCGCCGCTCAGATCGTTCAAGAGCGTGACATCGAAGCTAAGGCGTTCGAGGGCGGCAGCAAGCGCGTTGGCGTCGTTGGCTGGATTGGGGAGCTGCGAGACGCTTTCGTAAGCGGAGTTGCCGACCACCAGCGCGACGCGGCCTTCGGCTGCGAAAGCCGGCCCGGCGAGCACAGCGCCGAGCGCCCAAAACGCCGCCGTCAGCCGTAGCGCAATGCTCTGCATCCTGCGTCCTCGGCCTGGTAATGAGATCGCCGGTCAGGCGCGACGAGGTTACACGGCGCGCCCGGCGCTGGCCAGCCGATGGCGTCCGTGATCAGTCGCAGCCATAAGCGGGCATCACGGCAGGCGCGGCATTTGGGCCATGCGAGGTGGGATGACATGCTCGGCCTTTTGTGGTGTCTAGCGCTTGAGACACAGGGGCGCCCGCCGGCAGGCGGGCTGAGACAGACCCTTTGAACCTGAACCAGGTCATGCTGGCGGAGGGAGTGGCTCGGCGCAAGAAATCGGGGCGTTGCCCAGTTCGAGTCGCCCGGCCTCCGCTGAACGGAGGCCATGATGACGACATCTCCCGCTGCCGCTCTTACGGCCATGCGCGCGGCCACGCCGCTCGTGCATTGCATCACGAACTATGTGGCGATGAACGTCGCGGCAAACACGCTGCTCGCCGCCGGCGCGTCGCCGGCCATGGTCCACGCCGCCGAGGAGGCGGGCGAATTCGCCAAGATCGCCGGGGCGCTGACCGTCAATATCGGCACCCTGTCGCCGCCCTGGGTGGAGGGGATGGTCAATGCGGCGCATGGCTCCCGACAGGCGGGCCGCGCCTGGGTTTTCGATCCTGTGGCGGCGTTCGCAACGACCTATCGTCGCGAGGTCGCCGCCCGGCTGATGGACCTGTCGCCGACCATCGTGCGCGGCAATGCCTCGGAAGTTCTGGCGCTTTCCGGCGGCGACGGGGCGGGCCGCGGCGTTGATGCCACGGACAGTGTCGCCGCCGCGGAAGCCGGCGCCCGCGCTTTGGCCACGGAGCGAGGCAGTGTCGTAGCGGTGACCGGAGCGGTGGATTTCGTCACCGACGGCACGCGCGCGGTGCGGATCACGGGCGGTTCGGAGCTGATGCCGCAGGTCACGGCGCTGGGGTGCTCTTTGACTTGTCTGGTCGGGGCATTCGCGGCAGCGGTGGAAGACCCGTTCGACGCCACAATCGGCGCGCTTGCCATGTTCGCCGTCGCCGGCGAGGCGGCCGCCCAGGATGCGATCGGACCGGGATCGTTCAGCTGGCGGTTCCTGGATGCTTTGGCTGCCGTCGACGCTGCGTCGCTGGAAGCCGGGGGTCGGGTGACGCCCGCATGACCGGCATCGACCTGTCTCTTTATCTTATTCTTGATCCTGAGCTTTGCGATGCGTTCGGCATGGCGGAGACCGCACGAGCCGCTGTGTCCGGCGGCGTTACGGCCGTGCAGCTGCGCCATAAGACGGCCACGACCGATGAGATGGTCGCGGCTGGCCGTGCGCTCCAGCCGGCGCTGGCGGGCACGGGCGTGCCGCTCATCGTCAACGACGATGTCGACGCCGCGCTCGCCTTGTCCGCGGAGGGTTTGGCTGATGGCCTGCATGTCGGGCAGGGCGATCTGCCGCCGGCAGAGGCCCGTGCCCGTATCGGCACGGAGATGATCCTGGGCCTCTCCGTTGAGACAATAGCCGACGCCGAGGCCGTCGATGCGGCCGTGGTCGATTATGTCGGCGCCGGTCCGGTTCTCGCCACCGGTACCAAGCCGGACCACAAGCCACCGTCCGGCTTTGACGGGCTGGCGCAGATGGTCGCCGCGTCGCCCGTGCCGAGCGTGGCGATCGGCGGGCTGAAAGCCCATCACGCGGCGCAAGTTGTCGCTGCGGGGGCCGCCGGGATGGCCGTCGTCTCCGCAATCTGCGGCTCCGACGACCCGCGCGCCGAGGCCCGACACATCGCAGAAGCCCTCAGGGAGGCGCGCTCATGATCCCCAATGTCCTCACCATCGCCGGCACCGACCCCAGCGGCGGCGCCGGCGTTCAGGCCGACCTCAAGACGTTCTCGGCGCTGGGCGCTTACGGCATGTCGGTCATGACGGCGTTGGTCGCTCAGAATACGAGAGGCGTCGATCGCATCCTCGACCTGCCGCCGGACTTCGTGGCCGCACAGATCAACACGCTGTTTGCCGACGTCCGTGTCGACGCGGTGAAGATCGGCATGATCAGCAACGCCGCAATCGCGTCCATCGTGGCGGAGCGGCTGCGCCACTACGAGGTCGGGACCATCGTCTTCGATCCGGTCATGGTCGCCAAGAGCGGCGATCGACTTTTGGCGGAAGACGCCGTGGAGGCAGTGCGCCATGAGCTGCTCCCGCTGGCGAGCGTGGTGACGCCGAACCTGCCGGAGGCCGGCGTGCTGCTTGATCAGGAGCCGCCGAGCACGCTTGCAGCCATGGAGGATACGGCGCGCGCGCTGCATCGACTGGGGCCGCGCTGCGTGCTTCTGAAGGGGGGCCATCTCAGCGGCGAGATCAGTCCGGACATGCTCTATGACGGCGACACGCTGTCGACGCTCTCCGCCGATCGGGTGCACACCAACAACAATCACGGCACCGGATGCACGCTGTCGGCGGCGATCGCAGCGCTTCTGCCGCAACGGCCCTCGGTGAAGGCGGCTGTCGCGGACGCCAAGGCGTATCTGACGGAGGCGTTGCGCCAGAGCGATGCACTCCAGGTCGGCGGCGGGCATGGCCCGGTTCATCATTTCCACGCTTTATGGACGCTGGTTCGGTGTAAGGAGACATCGCTATGAGCACGTTCAGCAGTCGGGCCTGGCAGGACATTGCGGCGTTGCGCCAACGCATCTACGACATGCCCTTCAACCGCGAGCTTGCAGCAGGAACGCTGTCTGAGCCGCGCTTCCAGTTCTACATGATTCAGGATGCGCTCTATCTGGAGCAATATTCACGCGCGCTTGCCATTGCGTCCGCCAAGGCGCCGGACGCTGCAGCCATGGAGCAATTCGCCCGCTCAGCACAGGGCGCGCTGGTGGTGGAGCGCGCCCTGCATGAGGGCTTCTTCGAGAAATTCGGCGTTGCGGCATCTGAGGCGGCGAAAGCGGAGCCGTCGCCGACCTGCATCGGCTATACGAATTTTCTCCTGAGCGTGGCGCATCAGTCCAGCTACGAGGAGCTGGTTGCGGCGGTGCTGCCGTGCTTCTGGATTTATTGGGACGTCGGCAACCGGATCGCCAAGGAAGCGCGCGACGACAATCCTTACCAGGCGTGGATCAACACCTATTCCGATCCCGGATTCGGAGAAGCCGTGGAGGCCGTCATCGCCATTACCGACCGAGCGGCATCCGCGGCGACCGGCGAAAGACAGGACGCGATGCTCAAAGCCTTCAAGCGGTCGACGCAATATGAATGGATGTTCTGGGACAGCGCCTATCGCCTGGAGGCTTGGCCGGTTGCGGCTTGACGCCGCTCGGCTCAGGAGCGGCGCAGGATGATTCCTGCGAGCCAGCCGGTGAAGAGCGCCAATGCCACGCATGCGAGACCGTAATAGAACGGGAAATCGATGGCGGCACGGGCGATGCGCTCGGAAAACCCGACCTTGGCGATGGAGAGAATCTGGGTCTCGCCGGCCAGGAACGCCTCATCGCGGAAGAGGTAGACGCTTACCCGGTAATCGCCTGTCGGAATTTCGCTCGGCAGGAAGAAGGTCGTGCGGAACACATCGGGGGCGAGGAAGATCACCTCCTTTTCGCGCTCCACATAGAGGCCGCGCTCGGTCTTGAGGTCGATCAGCGCTTCGGCGAGCTGCTGGGACGTCGCTTCGGCGCGCGACTCTTGAACGAAGGACAGGCTCGGCACGCCGAGGCGATAGTCCAGGAGCTGCTCGGGCGTGACGGAGGCGCTGAAGTTTTCGCTGAGATGCATGACGTAATAGGACGGCACGCTGGCGAAAGCGCGTGAGGTGCGGTTCGCCCAGACACCGAGCACGCGCTCCTTGCGCCGCACGATCATATCCTGCTCCGGGCCCTGCACCACGACCGCCACCTCGTAGCCATCCGCATCCTCCGGCCCGCCGCGCACGGCGCCGAACACGACGATCCGCTCGCCGGTGAAGCTGGATGTGATGGAGACTTCCTCGTCGGACAACGTGGAGACAAGGCTCTCGCCGTTGGCCGGCACGGTCGGCATGGCGGCGAGCAGAGCCAGTGCAAGGAGCCATCGCCTCATAGCGTGCCTCCCAAGATGGCCAAGGAGTGAATCTCTTCGGGTCGAGCAAACAAGCTGAAAAGCACGCGAAGCGCCACGGCGAGAACCAGGAGCGCAAGGAGCGCCCGCAATTGCTCCGCGCGGATGGCCTGCCCAACCTGCGCGCCGAATTGTGCGCCGACAACGCCGCCAACCATCAGCAGGAAGGCGAGCATGATGTCGACCGTCATGTTGGCGGTGGCATGCAGCACGGTTGCCACGGCCATGGTGGTCAGCGTGTAGGCGAGCGACGTGCCGATCACGACGTTCGTGGGGACACGCAGGAGATAGATGAGCGCCGGCACCATGATGAAGCCGCCGCCGAGGCCGAGGACGGCGCCGAGAAAGCCGATCGAGGAGCCGAGCGCGATAATCGGCAGCACGCTGACGTAGAGCTTGGAGCGGCGGAAGCGCATCTTCAGCGGCAGGCCGTGTATCCAATTGTGGTGGGCGCCGCCGCGCGGCCGGGCCGGCCGGCCGGCGCGGGTGCGCAGGATCGCGCGCAGCGATTCCCGCAGCATGATGACGCCGATGAAGCCGAGAAAGACGACGTAGGCGACAGAGATGATCAGATCGAGCTGGCCGACGGAGCGCAGCGCGCGAAATGTCAGCACGCCAAGGGCGGAGCCCGCGACGCCGCCGGCCGCCAAGAGGAGCGTCATCTTCTCGTCGATCAGGCGGCGGCGCCAATAGGAGAGCGCAGCGGAGGTGGAGGAGGCGACAATCTGCGGCGTGACAGTTGCCACGGCCACGGCCGGCGGGATGCCTGAGAAGATAAGAAGCGGCGTCAAAAGAAAGCCGCCGCCGACGCCGAACATGCCCGACAGGAACCCGACGGCGCCCCCCATGCCCAGAAACAGGAACATGTTCACTGTCAGCTCGGCGATGGGAAGGTAAAGCTGCACCCGCGGCGCCCGTTGAAGTGTTTTGTCGTTTCGTTCTTGGTTCCCGGCGGCCTCAAAGAAAATAAGCGCCCGCAAGGCAGCGCTGTCAAACGATGAACAGGCTAAACCGCGCGAATATTGCCTGATCTTCGGTCAAAGGCGCGTTAACCGGAGAAAAGTCGGCCTTGAAAAGCAATTCGGCCTCCCGTTTGAGGGAGGCCGATTTCTTTCGTCCGGTGCGTCGGGGGGAGCGGTCAGCCCGCATTGTCCCTCAGCGCATCCAGCAGATCGAAGTCGATGCGGCCCGTCCGTGGGAGGCCGGCCTCACCCTGGAAGCTCAGGATGGCCTCAATGGTCCGCTGGCCGAGGAGGCCGTCGGTGGGGCCGGGGTTGAAGCCTTTCTCGGTGAGAAGCTTTTGCACCAGGGCGACCATGTCGTTCTCCGAAAGCGTGCTGCCCAGCTCTTTTTCCGGCTGCGCTTCGACGCTGATGGAGCTTCGCTGGTCGCTCCAGCCACCCTCCGGCATCAGCACTTCGTTGGCCTCGCTGATGAGGGGCACGGGCTGGAACCCGGCCGCGGCGGCTTGCGCCTTGGCCAGCCCTTCTTCCGGGAGGGCTGCGGCGATGATGTCACGGCGTTTGGCCGATTCTTCGTCGCCGGAGGTCGCCGCGATGGAGAACCACTTATAGGCCTCGATCAGATCCTGCGGCACGCCCAGGCCCCGCGCATGGAGGATGGCCAGGTTGAACTGGCTGTCCCGCACGCCGTGCTCGGCAGCGCGACGGAAGAGCTGCGCGGCCGCTTCCAGATCGGGTTCGCCGCCGGCGCCCTCGGCAAAGAGCACTGCCAGATTGTGCATCGCCTTGACGTTGCCGGAATCGGCGGCGCGGCGATACCAATCTTGCGCCTTGGTCATGTCCTTGGAGACGCCGAGGCCCTTCTCGTAAATCGATCCGAGGCGGTATTGCGCCGGCGCCAGGCCGTCTTCGGCAACGCTTTCATACCAGGCGACGGCGGCCGGCATGTCGCGAAGCCCGGAGCTGCCTTCCGCATAGCGGGCGGCGACTTCGAACCCGGCAGCCGGATCGCCGGCCATGGCGGCATCGCGCAGGCGCTGCGAGACCATCGTGACCGGAGGCTCCGGCGGAGTGAACTCGGTGGTGAAGGTCGCCGTCGGCGTGTGGCTTGTCATTGTCGCCAGCGCCGCAGCGTCATCCATTGTCGTAGCGGCCATGGTGGGCGGCTCGCTGGCGAACTCATCGGCCGGTGTGTCGGTCGGTGCGGATGCCACTGCTGTGGTGCTGGCTTCGGCCTCGACCTCCGGTGCGACAGCTTCGGGACGTGTCGCCACTTCGGTCGGCTGCACTTCGGCCGCCGGCTCCTCAGCCACGGGCACTTGCTCCGCCAAAGCTTCCGCCTGGACGGTCTCTTCAATCGGCGGAACACTGGGCGCGGATGCGGGCGCCGTTGCCGAAGAGCCGAAGCCCGGAATGGCGGCTATGACATTGCTGACATTGCTGCCGATGTCGATCTGGCTACGCACGATCTGAAACGCCGCGAAGGCCACGGCCACGGCAAGTGCGGCGGCCATGAGCGCGCCGCGCCGCGATTTCAGCGAACGGCCAAGGCCACTGCTCTGGACGGGGGTGGATGGCTCCACGCCGGAGGCTTCTTCCGCGGCAGCGCGCGCCGCGCGTCGGGCGGCGACGAGGAAGTTCTCGTCGATGATGTTGTCCGCCTGATCGGCCGATCCCAGTTCACCACCGCCGAGCGCTGTTTCGCGGCCTTTGTCGCGGCCGGAGAGGTTCCCGGTGGCTGACGTCGGGGCGCCGGTCAGCGCTGAGTTGAGCGGCGAGTCGGTGCCGGGCTCAAGCGGCAGGTCGGTCTCGTCTTCGTTTTCCTCAGGCTCCGGCGTGAACGATTCGGCCTTGCCGCCTGTGGCGCGGCGCAGCAATTGCCGGGAGGTTAAACGGCTGAGCAGACCACCGGAGCGCTGCGCTGCGCTCTCCGCCTCGCTTGCGGGCGTTTCCGCAGCTTCCGATTCACCCCCTGCCAGCACCGGCGTCTCCGATCCGGCGTCGCTGGAACCCGCATCCGCGGCCTCCGGCTTGGCCGTTTCCAGCCGCTCCACCAGAGCTTCGGCCTCAGCCGATGTCGTGGCCTTCGGCGTGGCGTCAGCCTGAGCAAAGACATCCGGCTTGGCGGTATCGGTCGCCTTTTCCGGTGACGCTGAAGTCTTGTCGGCAGCGTCGGCGTCCCGCTCCAGGAACGCCATGCGCTTGACGACGGCCTCAAGCGTGCCCTGAACGGCATCGAGTGCATCCTTGGTCGATCTCTCCGACGCCTTTGTCGAACTGCGGAGTGCGTCCACGTCGTCCGACAAGGCGCGCGCCATGCCGGCCATGGCGCTGGCTTCGCCGTCACCTGGCTCCGTGGCGGCCGCATGCTGAGTCACCGCGCGTCTGGTTTCGTCCAGCCGCTCCTCGATCGTCTTCAGGCTGGACTCGACATGGGCCAGCGCAAGGCGCGACTGGCCGGGATCGTCAAGCAGACCGGCGATGCGCTCCATCTGCGCCTCAAGGGCGGCTGTGCTCGCTGTCGGGCGGTCGGACATCTGATCCATGCGCGAGACGATGGTGCGCAGGAGATCGCCGAAGCCTGCTTCGTCCTGGCCGAGGCCGGGGAGCGAGCGGAGCTCCCGCCGCAAAGACAGGATATCCTCTTGCAGCTCGGCGACGGCCTCCACGGACAGGGACGAGCCGTCAACAGAGGTCGCAAGGCCGATCGTCTCAAGCTTGCGTTCCAGCTGCGCAACTCGCTCGTCGGAGCCGGCGGGCGTTTGCTCGGCCAAGGCGCTTGCGGCGCTCTCGGCCACGCGATCGGCGAGCCGTTCGATGTCATGCTGCGACATGCCCGCATCGGCGATACGGTTCTCCAGGCGCGCCAGTTTGTCCTCAATATCGATGTTGGCGCCTCTGACCAGCGTCTCTTCCAGCTGCTCGAAGCGCTGCGTGATGGTCGCGGCATCGGCGAGGCTGCGCTCCAGTTGGTCGAAGCGGTCGTCGGGAAGCGCGCGGATAGTCGCGTCGACGCGGTCGAAGAGCTCGTTCAGCCGCGCCGGGTCGATGCTACGGCCTTTGAGCAGCTCAAGCCGGCTGATGATGCCCTCAAGCTGCGTCTGCAACGCGCGCGAGTCCGGACCTTTGCCGTTCTGGCCAAGTGCGGCGATGCGCTCCTCCATCGCCTCAAGGCGAAGCGAAAGCGGCGAATGTTCGTCGGCCGCGCCAAGCGTGCTGACGCGCTCGGAGATGTCCTGAAGCTTCTGCGCGAACGGCCGCAGCTGCTCGCTGGACTGGATGGCCTGCTGGTTCAGCTCGTCGAGCTGACGCTGCATCTCCTCAAGACGCGATTCCAGCGGCTGAACCTGGGCGCGCGACAGATATTCGGTGTGCTCGACGATCTGCTGGCCCAAATTGTCCAGCTTGACGCCGAGCGCCCCAACGTCGCGGCGGGCGCCGTCTGTGTCCTGTGCCTCGATGGCTTCGGCGAGGGAATCAACCTTACGGGTGAGCCCGGCGAGAAGCTCCGCGGCGTCCTCCTTCTCCTCAATCGTCGTCGCGAGGTCGGTCAGCCGGCGTTCCAACCGCAAAAACGCCTCGCGGCTGGTGGTCTGGTCGTCAACGAGGCGTGCGTCGAACGCGGCCAGATGCGCCTCCAGTGCGGAGACATCAATCGAGCGTCCGGCTTCGGCAACCTCAATGAGTTGCCCCGACAGCTCCGAGAGGCGGTGCTCAAGATTGGCTGAGGCCATCAGCCGCTGTTCGCGTGCCGCCTTCAGGTCGGAGGCGACGGTGGCAAGCTGGTCCTCAATCTTCTCAAGTGCCGCCTGGTCGCTCAGCGCCTCCGGCAGGGCGTCCAGCCGATCAGCAAGAGCAAGCAGGCGATCGCCGAGATGCGTCACGTCTTCCTGCGAGGCGGTGTTTTGGAGCTGCCGCCGCAGGCTGTCGATACGATCCTGGATCTCTTCCGGCGAGGCCAGGTGGTGCACCAGCCCCTCCATGCGGTCGAACCGCTCCAGGATCGCACCCTGGTTCTCGCGGATCGCGTCATAACCGGGGACCTCGACCTCCACATTGTCGAGGCGGTCGGTCAGACCGACGAGGCGGTCCTGAATGTCGCCGAGGCGATTGCCGGCCATATTGCGTGCCGCATTCACCTTGAGCTCCATCTCGCTGAGCCGCGAGTCGATCGCCTCCAGCGCGGAGGCCGTGCTGTTGCGGCTGTGGGCAAGGCCTTGAATCTCGTGGAGGAGCTGCATGAGCTCGGCGCGCACCGGCTCAATCTGGTTGTCGTCGAGGTCCTCTTGAAGCGCGTCCACGCGCGCCTCGATTGCCGCAAGCTGGTCTTGCGTCTGCGTGGCCGTCTCCAGGCCGCGGCGCGCCTCTTCAATGCGGGCCTGACGCTCCGCTTCGGCAGTGGCCGCCTGGCGACGCATTTCCTCTTCCGCCTCCTCAACACGGCGATCTGCTTCGGCCTGATGCTCCGTGATGCGCTGCATGGCCTCCGCTGCCGCCTCCTCAGCACGGCGGCGCGCTTCCGCCTCGGCCTCTGCGGTCCGCATCGCCTCTGCTGCTTCTGCCTCTGCTTCGGCTTCGCGCTGATGCGCCTCGGCGATCATCTGTACTTGCCGCGCGGCGTGCTCGGCCTCCATCTCCGCCAAACGGCGGAGCTCGGCGCGTCCGGCGGCCTCATCAGCGCCGGACGCCAGCGACGGCTCTTCGTGCGGGGAGGCCGGCCCTGCCTCCGCGCCCTGGTCGTCGCCCTGGTCGTCGCCCTGGTCGTCGTCAGTCGAGCCCCGGCCCTGCAGCCGTTGGCTCAGCGCCTCAAGGCGCGCCTCAAGACGGTCGAGCCCATGCGTGACGATATCGCGGTCACCGTCGGCCTCAGCGGCGGCGGAACTGGCGATGCGTGTTTCCGGCGGCGTTGCAGCCCGGCTTTGGCGCTCGATTGCGTCCAATCCCTCAGCGAGCTTTCTGACGGCGCGTTCAAGCTCTTCCGCGCTCGTTGCGGGCGGGCGTGCCTGAAGCTGCTCGGCGACGCGCTGTCGTGCGCCCTGGCCGATTTGTGCAAGTCGCCCCTCCGCATCGAAGCGGGCGTCCAAGAGATCGTCGAAAGCCAGATCGGCATCCTGTTCGGACCGATCGGCCGCATGGCCCGCGGATGCGGTACTCGCCTTAACGCTCCTAGAATTTCGCGCGTTCATCAGTGCTCCTCGGGGCGGAATTCTAGCGCAGGGGTGCGCTGATTCGGACCGCGAATCGTCGGTGTTCCGCCGCAAGGTGAAGATGATCGTAACTTAGGTAAATAGGCGGTTAACCTGCACGGCACATTTCCAAAAAATTAACCATACGCCCTCCAGATTCCGCAGGCCGGTGGCTGGTGTGACTTTCACGTCAGCGGAACCCCGGCTCTGGCAGCCCTTTGGGCACGGTTTCGATTCGGACGTTCAGGAGCGCAAGTCATGAAAAGTACCTTTGCCATCGGGGAGTTGGCGCGGGAATTCGGTGTTACCCACAGGACGTTGCGCTTCTACGAGGATAAAGGTCTGATCAGCCCGCGCCGCGACGGCACGAATCGCATCTATTCCCGTCGCGACCGTTCGCGGCTCAAGCTGGTGATTCTCGGCAAGAAAGTCGGCTTTTCGCTGGCGGATATCGGGGAGATGCTCGACATCTACGACCTGAAGGACGGCGGTGTGACCCAGCTTCAGGGCTCGCTCAACCGATTCGCCGAGCAGATCGGCGTGCTGCACCGGCAAAAACGGGACATCGAGCAGGCGATCGAGGAAATGACGCGGACCATGAATGTCGTCGCCGGCATGCTCCGGGATCGCCAGGCCGCCGAGGCAAAGACGCCGCGCCAGGTGGCGGCCTAGCCAAGATCAGGGCCATGTGAGCATTCGTGGCCGAAAAGGCGTCCGTCAAGCGACTATGTAACAAAGATGCCGACCTATAGCGCCCCGTCAGACCATGTGCTGTTCCTGCTCCGTGACGTGCTGGGCTATGAGCGCTACGCCAATTTGCCGGGCTTTGCCGATGCGCCTCTCGACATTGTCGAGGCGGTGCTCTCAGAGGCCGGACGCTTCTGCGAAGAGGTACTCCAGCCCCTGAACCGTGCCGGCGATATGCAGGGCTGCACACGCCATGATGACGGCTCGGTGACGACGCCCGACGGCTTCAAGGAAGCCTACCGGACCTATGCGGAAGCCGGCTGGGTCGGGCTTGCCGCCGATCCGGCCCATGGCGGCCAGGGCCTTCCCTATACGCTCGCTGCCATCCTGAACGAGTTCGTCTCCTCCGCCAACATGGCGTGGGGCATGTATACGGGGCTGGCGCAGGGCGCGATCTCGGCGATCACGCTGCACGGCTCCGACGAGCAGAAGGCGCTCTATCTGCCGAAGCTGGTGTCGGGCGAATGGACCGGCACGATGAACCTGACGGAGCCGCATTGCGGCACCGATCTCGGGCTGATCAAGACCAAGGCCGTGCCGGCGGAGGACGGCAGCTACGCCATCACCGGCCAAAAGATCTTCATCTCAGCCGGCGAGCACGATCTGACGCCGAACATCGTGCATCTGGTGCTTGCCCGCATCGACGGCGCGCCGGCCGGCATTAAAGGGCTGTCGCTCTTTGTGGCGCCGAAATTCATGCCGGACGAAAGCGGCGAGGTGGGCGAGCGGAACGCCATCTCGTGCGGATCGCTTGAGACGAAGATGGGCATCCATGGCAACGCCACCTGCGTCATGAATTATGACGGTGCGACGGGCTGGCTTGTCGGCGAGCCTGGCAAAGGGCTCCGCGCCATGTTCACGATGATGAACGAGGCACGGCTCGGCGTGGCGGCACAGGGATTGGCGCTTGCGGAAGTGGCCTATCAGAACGCGGCGGATTACGCGCGCGAGCGTCGCCAGGGCCGGGCACTTTCCGGCGCCACTGAGCCTGAGGCAGCGGCCGACCCGATCCTTGTTCATCCGGACGTGCGGCGCACGCTGATGTCGATCCGCGCCTTCAACGAGGCGGCGCGAGCGCTTTTCGTGTGGGCGGCGCTGAAGGCCGACATTGCGCACAAGTCACAGGACGCGGACGATCGCCAAGCGGCGGATGACGCGCTCGGCCTATTGACGCCGGTTCTGAAGGGCGTGCTCTCCGACAAAGGCTTTGAAAACACCGTTCAGGCGCAGCAGGTTTTCGGCGGCCACGGCTACATCGCCGAGCATGGCATGGAGCAATTCGTGCGCGATGCCCGCATCGCCATGATCTATGAGGGCGCCAACGGCATCCAGGCGCTCGACCTTGTCGGGCGCAAGCTGCCGAAGGATGGCGGGCGGGCGATGAATGCGTTCTTCAACGAGGTCGCCGGCTTCGCGAAGGCGCATGAACAGGACGAGGCGCTGGCGCCCTTCGTCGCGCCGCTGATTGCGGGGCTGGAGCATCTGCGCGACGCCACGCTGTGGCTGATGAACAACGCCATGGCCAGGCCCGACCATGCCGGCGCGGCCTCCACCGATTACATGCATCTCTTCGGCCTGGTGGCGCTCGGCTATATGTGGGCGCAGATGGCCAAGGCGGCGACCGAGAAGCTCGCGGATGGCGATGAAGGCCCTACGGAACTCTCGGCGGATTTCTACAAGACGCGGCTGACGCTCGGGCGCTTCTTCATGGAGCGCACCATGCCGGAAACGGCAGCCCACCTGGCGCGCATATCGTCGGGTGCTGATACGCTGATGGCGCTGCCGGCGGAGGCTTTTTGAGCCCATCGTGCAGTTGACCGCCTGAGCTAATCGGCATATGGTGGACGGACATTTTTGTCCGATTGGCAAAGTGTATAGCCGAGGACGCACATCGAAGTAATCACATCGACAACGCGCGAGCGCAGGACGGGCCAGCGTGGTCATCACACCGATCACCAAGGCACCCACTATGAAACGAGAACAACTGCTCAGAGCGCTCCGTAAGGAAGCAAAGACCAAGGGTTTGACGTTTCGGATCGATAGGGCCGCCGGCAAAGGCAGTCACTATCGCGTGCATATCGGCAACCGGTTTGCGACGGTTCAGAGCGGCGAGCTCACGCCATTGATGGTCAGAACCATCCGCAAGCAGCTCGGCCTTGAATGACCAGGTGGGATAGAATGCAGAGCTATAGTTTTCGCGTATTGCTGCAGAACGACCCGGACGGCGGTGTGCTGGCGACGTTTCCGGACGTGCCGGAGGCCATTTCGCATGGCTCGGATCGGGAGGCAGCCATTCTCAGCGCGCGGGAGGCGCTTGCCGTCGCGCTCTTCGGTTATTTGAAGGACGGTCGCGGGCTTCCGACAGCGAGGCGCCGATCGGGTAAGCTCGTCGCTCCGCAGGCAACTGACGTTTTGAAGATCGCCGTCGTCGAAGCGTGGATGGACAGCGGTCTTTCGAAATCGGAGTTCGCTCGCATGCTCGGTGTCGACGAGAAGGAGGCGCGACGCATTCTCGACCCCGACAGCGCCACAAAGGCAGACAGACTCGAGGATGCTCTTTCGACGCTCGGCCGAAGGCTTCATATCGTCGTCGAAGCCGCCTAGATATGTTTTCGGTGATCGGAGGACGCTTGAATGGCGGACGCCTATATCTACGATTGCGTGCGCACGCCGCGTGGGCGCGGCAAGCCGGACGGCGCGCTGCACGAGGTGCCGACGGTTCGGCTTGCCGCGACGGCGCTTGACGCACTCCGCATACGCAACGATCTCGACACGCATCTCGTCGACGACGTGGTTCTCGGCTGTGTCGATCCGGTCGGCGAGGCCGGCGGCGATGTCGCGCGTGCTGCCGTGTTTCTCGCCGATTACGGCACGCATGTGCCGGGCATGCAGATCAATCGCTTCTGCGCGTCCGGCCTCGATGCAGTGAACATGGCGGCGAGCCAGGTCATGACCGGCTACCACGATGTGGTCGTGGCGGGCGGCGTGGAATCCATGTCACGCGTCGGCATCGGCATGTCGGGCGGCGCCTGGCCGGTCGACCCGGAAGTCGCCGTCCCCTCCTATTTCCTGCCGCAGGGCGTCTCCGCCGATCTGATCGCCACGAAATACGGCATCAGCCGCGACGATTGCGACGCCTACGCGGTGGAAAGCCAGACGCGCACGGCAGAGGCTTGGAACGACGGACGCTTCGCCAAGTCGGTCGTGCCGGTCTCAGACATCAACGGCATCATTCTGCTTGACCGCGACGAGCACCCGCGGCCCGACACCGACATGCAGGGGCTCGCGGCGCTCAATCCGTCGTTTGAGATGGTCGGCCAGATGGGCGGTTTTGATGCCGTGGCCATCCAGGCGCATCCGGAAGTCGAGAAGGTCAACCATGTCCACCACGCGGGCAATTCGTCGGGCATTGTGGACGGCGCGGCTGCCGTGCTGGTCGGCAATGAGGCCGGCGGCAAGGCGGCTGGCGTGAAGCCGCGCGCAAAGATCCGCGCCTTTGCCAATATCGGCTCCGATCCGGCGCTGATGCTGACCGGCCCGATCGACGTCACTGAGAAGCTTCTGAAGCGCTCAGGCATGGCGCTCGCCGATATCGATCTCATCGAGATCAACGAGGCGTTCGCCTCCGTGGTGCTGCGCTATTGTCAGGCGTTTGACCTCGATCCCTCGAAGGTCAACGTCAATGGGGGCGCCATCGCCATGGGTCATCCGCTCGGTGCCACCGGCGCGATGATTTTGGGCATTGTGCTCGACGAGTTGGAGCGGCGCGATCTTTCCACCGCGCTGGTGACGCTCTGTATCGGCGCCGGCATGGGCACCGCAACCATCATCGAACGGGTTTGAGCCATGCCGAAGATCGATGTCGCATCTCTGCCTGAGGACACGACCTGCGGCTATCCCGCGCCGTTCCACGAGATCGCCAGGGGGCGCGTCCGCAAGCGGCTCGGCAATGCCGGCGGGCTGACGCAGTTCGGCGTCAATCTCTGCCGGCTTGAGCCGGGATCAGGCTCGTCACAGCGGCACTGGCACGAAAGCGAGGACGAGTTCGTCTACGTGCTGGAGGGCGAGGTTGTGCTGGTGGAGGACGAGGGCGAGACGGTGCTGAAGCCCGGCGATGCGGCTACGTTCAAGGCTGGCGTCGCCAACGGCCATCAGCTCATCAATCGCTCCGATCGCGATGCGCTGGTCTTGGAAGTGGGAACACGCACTGCCATCAGTGCGGCGCATTATTCAGACCTCGACATGAAAGTGGCGCGCGTGAACGGTGTCGACACGTTCATGCGCAGGGACGGCACGCCCTATCCGCAACAATGAACGCGCGAGGCGCGTTGCCGCTTGGACAATAACATTCCGGGAGTCACGGGATGAGCTATGAGAATTTCCGGTTCGAGACGGGCGATGACGGCATCGCGCTGATTACGTGGGACATGCCCGGGCGCTCGCTCAATGTCATCACCGAGTCCGTCATGGACGAGCTTGACGCGATCGTCGATCGCGTTGCCGGCGACGACGCAATAACGGGCGCGATCATCGTCTCTGGCAAGGACGCCTTTTCCGGCGGTGCCGACATCACGATGCTGCACGCTCTGTTCTCGGTGTTTCAGAAGCGCATTGCGGAGGATCCCGCCAGGGCGAAGGCGCAGCTTTTTCACGAAGCGGGCCGCATGTCGCGCATCTTCCGCAAGCTGGAGACCTGCGGCACGCCGTTTGTCGCATGCGTGCACGGGACCTGCATGGGCGGTGCGACGGAACTGGCGCTCGCCGCGCATGCCTGCATCGTGGCCGACGACAAGGCAACGCGCATAGCGCTGCCGGAGGTGAAGATCGGCATCTTTCCTGGCGCCGGCGGCACGCAGCGCCTGCCGCGCATGATCGATACGCAGACCGCGCTGGAGATGATGCTGAAGGGCTCCGGCATCGACGCGGCCCGTGCCAAGGCATTGAAGCTCGCTGTAGACGCGGTGCCGTGCGACAAGATGATCGATACGGCGCGGGCCATGCTGGCGTCTGGGCTCGATGCGACGAAGCCGTGGGACAAGAAAGGCTACAAGCCGTCGGGTGCGTCCCGCGTCTTCTCGCCCGCCGGTTTTCAGCTCTGGCCGGCGGCCAACGCCATCTATCGCAAGGAGACCTACGACAATTATCCTGGCGCGCGGGCGCTTCTGCAGTCGGTGTTCGAAGGCTTGCAGCTCGATATGGATGCCGCGCTCGTTGTGGAGACGCGCTACTTCGCACATGTCCTGCAGACCAACGAAGCCGCGGCGATGTTGCGCTCCATCTTCGTGTCCATGCAGGCGCTCAACAAAGGGGCACGGCGCCCGGCCGATGTTCCAAAGCACAAATTCAAGAAGATCGGAATCATGGGCGCGGGCTTCATGGGTGCTGGCATCGCCTATGTCTCCGCGCAGGCCGGCATGGAGGTCGTGCTGATCGATCGCGATCAGGACGCAGCGGAGAAGGGCAAGGCGCATTCCGCCGGGCTGATGGACAAGGCGATCAGCCGCAAGCGCGCTACGCCCGAAGACAAGGAGGCGCTGCTCGCCCGCATTCACCCAAGTGCAGATTACTCCGACCTCGCCGGCTGCGAGTTGATTGTCGAAGCAGTGTTTGAAGACCGCGCGGTGAAAAAAGAAGCGACCGAGAAGGCGATGGCGCATCTGTCGGACGACGTCGTCTTCGCCTCCAACACATCGACACTGCCGATCACGTCGCTCGCCGCCAATGCCAAGGACGCAGAGAAGTTCATCGGCATCCATTTCTTCTCGCCCGTCGACCGCATGATGCTGGTGGAGATCATTCTCGGCGAAGAAACCGGTGACGACGCGCTGGCGGCGGCGATCGATTATGTGCGCGCCATCAAGAAGACGCCGATCGTGGTCAACGATTCACGCGGCTTCTATGCCAATCGCTGCGTCATGGCCTATCTCTTGGAGGGGCATGTGATGCTCGACGAAGGCGTGCCGCCGGCGATGATCGAAAACGCAGCGCGCATGGCCGGCATGCCCGTCGGTCCGCTGTCGCTCACCGACGAGATCGGCGTCGATCTTGCCTGGAAGATTCTGCAGGCGACCAAGGCCGATGCCGGCACGGAGATTTTGATCGACCCGCGGCAGGAAGCGCTTCTGGAGGAGATGGTCGCTAAGCGCGAGCGCTTCGGGCGAAAGAATTCCAAGGGCTTCTACGATTATGCCGGTCGCGACAAGGCGTTGTGGCCGGGGCTTGCTGAGATCGCTCCGCCCAAGAGCGGCGACGATTTCGACATCAGCGAGCTCAAGGCACGCTTCCTGGTCACGCAAGCGCTGGAGGCGGCGCGCACCGTAGCGGAGGGCGTGGTCACCGACCCACGCGAGGCCGATGTCGGATCGATCCTCGGCTTCGGTTTCGCGCCCTATACCGGCGGCACGCTCTCCTACATCGACTTCATGGGCGCGGCGGAATTCGCCGCACTTGCGGCGCGGCTGGGTGAGAAATACGGCGCACGCTTCACGCCCCCGGCGCTGGTAACGGAAATGGCAGAGAAGAACGAGACGTTCTACGGCCGCTTCGGCGCGGAGCACGATGCGGCTTGAGCCGAGTGCGACGGCGTTTGCAGCCGGCGCGGCTTGGCGCGGCATATTGTG
This sequence comes from Afifellaceae bacterium, assembly GCA_028281235.1. Lineage (GTDB taxonomy): Bacteria > Pseudomonadota > Alphaproteobacteria > Rhizobiales > Afifellaceae > DASWJZ01. Next base: position 31,982 of record JANQKG010000044.1, read on the forward strand.
GCTAACGTGATTTCGGGTTTCGCCTTACGCACGTGAAGGACTATATTCCCAGCTAACGGGAAGGCGCGAAACCCATGTGGAACCACGAGTCCGTTTGGGGGGCGATCGACGCGCTTGCTGCTCGGCACGGGCTGAGCCCGTCGGGTCTCGCCAAGCAGGCGGGTCTCGACCCGACGGCGTTCAACCCCTCCAAACGGCATGGCCATGACGGGCGGCCGCGTTGGCCCTCCACGGAATCGATCGCCAAGGTGCTCACTGCCACCGGTGAATCGCTTGAGGGCTTTGTCGGCTTGACCCGGCGCGCCGGTGAGCCCGTGCGCGAGATCCCGATCAGCGGCACCATCCCCGGCCATACCGTGCCGTTGGTGGGGATGGCGGAAGCCGGTGTCGGCGGCTTCTTCGATGATGGCGGGTTTCCGGCCGGTCAGGGCTGGGACGAGATCGCGTTTCCGGAGCTGACCGATGAATCGGCCTATGCGCTCCGCGTATCCGGCGATTCTATGCAGCCGCTTTATCGCGATGGCGACCTCATTATCGTATCACCCGCTGCGCAGGTGCGGCGCGGTGACCGCGTGGTGGTGCGGACCTCGGAAGGTGAGGTGATGGCGAAGACGCTGCTGCGCCAAACGGCCACGGAGCTGGAGCTCGGCTCGTTCAACGCGGAGCACCCGCCGCGTGTCGTGCCGCTGCGCGATGTCGATTGGATGGCGCGCATCCTGTGGGCAAGCCAGTGAAGCCGCACCGGGTGCGTTTCGCTCAACTGTCGGTATCTGCTGGACATTCGGCGCCGGTCGCGCATCATCGGCGCTCATGATTCGCGGCAGCATTCTGGCGCTTCTCGGCCTCGGTTCGTTCGTCGCCGTCTATATCGCGATGGGCCCCGACGTGCCGCCGGAACCGGTGACGGAATCCGTCATGCTGGCCGACGGCGTGCCGCCGACCAGCGACGGCGGACCGCAAGTCACGACGTCGATCAAGGATGGCTCACGCATCGGCGGGGCGGCGCCGGTGACGTTCGAGTTGCGGCCGAGCACGGCGCCCGATCGCGACGCCTCGCAGGAGCCGGTCGTCATTGCCAGCACCATCCGCGATGTCACGCCGCCAGAGATGACCGCCGCACCGACAAATACCGGTCCGCTGAAACGCATCGAACAGCCGCCGGCGGAAGAGCAGGCGCGGGTTGAGCGGTTGTTCAATCCGATCGTTATCGCCGCTGGAACCATCAAAGCGCGTGGCCGCGATATTCGCCTTGCCGGCGTGTCGGCGCCGAGCTTTGATCAGCGGTGCGGGGAGGGCGAGGCGGCGTGGCCGTGCGGGCGCATGGCGCGTGCGGCCCTCCGCCGCTTCATCCGCGCACGCGCCATCGAATGCGATGTGCCGGCCGGCGCAACGGAGATTCCTGAGCGTGCCGATTGCCGCGTCGGCGGAGAGGACATTGCGGAATGGCTTGTGGCGCGCGGCTGGGCCAAGCGCACCGGCGATCGCTACGAGGAACAGGAGGACACGGCGCGCGAGGCCAAGCTTGGCCTGTGGAGCAAGACGCGTCCCAGCACTCAGGCGGACTTCGCCTCCGGCGGCTGAGCGAGAGCCCCATCCAGTGCCTTCTTGATGAGCGTGCGCGTCTCGTCGATGCCGTAGATGGAGACGAACGAGCCAAAACGCGGCCCGCGCTCCTGCCCGAGCAGCAATTGATAGAGCGTCGCGAACCAGGAGAGCGCCACGCCGGGCCGGTCGCCGGCTTGCTTGGGCGGCGTCTGGTAGCGCTCAAATGCCCGGCCGACATCATAAAGCGCCGCCTGGATGCTCTGCGCATCGGCGTTAGCCGGAAGCGATGCCAGCGTTTCGTCGAGTGCTTGCAGCGCCTGACGCTCGATGTCGTCGGGCGCCCGGAAGCGTTTCATCGGCTTCACGAAGTCGTGGTAGTAGCGCACCGCGTAGTGGACCATCCGATCAAGCGCCGGCTCCGCCTCACGCTTCAATTCGGAGCGGTGGCGCGTGATGAATCCCCAAAGGATGTCGGCATCCTCCGTGTTCGACGCGCTTGCCAGATTGAGCAGCATGGAGAAGGGCACCGGCACGCTTTCCTCCGGCGGGTTGCCTGAGTGGATGTGCCATGCCGGGTTCGTCAATCTGGCGGCGGCGTCCTGTCCGCGATAGGCGTCGAGGTGCTGATAGTATTCGTCGGCGGCGCGCGGGATGACATCGAAATAGAGCCGCTTGGCGGCGCGCGGCTTCTGAAACATGAACAGCGACAGGCTCTCCGGCGAGGCGTAGGTCAACCATTCTTCGATGGTCAGACCGTTGCCTTTCGACTTGGAGATCTTTTGGCCGGCCTCGTCGAGGAAGAGCTCGTAGTTGAAGCCGTCCGGCGGCCTGCCGCCGAGCGCGCGGCACACCTTCGATGACAGCGTGACGGAATCGATCAGGTCCTTACCCGACATTTCGTAATCGACGCCGAGCGCCACCCAGCGGAGCGCCCAATCGGCCTTCCACTGACATTTGACGCGGCCGCCGGTGACCTTGGTCGTCATCTCCTCACTGGTCTCCGGGTCGACATAGGTGATGGTCCCGGCGTCAACGTCGCGCGCGATGGTCGGCACCTGCAACACAATGCCGGTGCGCGGGCAAACGGGCAGGAACGGCGAGTAGGTGGCGCGGCGCTCCGGACCCAAGGTCGGCAGGATGATGGCCTTCACGTCGTCATAGGCGGCGAGCATGGTCAGGAGCGTCGCGTCGAAGCGGCCGGAGCGATAGGTCTCCGTTGCGCTCATGAATTCATACTCGAATCCGAACTGATCGAGGAAAGTTCTGAGCCGCGCATTGTTGCCGGCCCCGAATGAGGAATGGTCGTCGCTGAACGGATCGGGCACCTCGCTCAGCGGCTTTCCGAGATAAGGCCGCAGCCGTTCGGGGTCGGGGATGTTGTCGGGGATCTTCCTGAGCCCGTCCATGTCGTCGGAGAAGCAGATGAGGCGCGTCGATACGCGATCCTCCGTCAGAATCCGAAAGGCGTGGCGCACCATGGAGGTGCGGGCGACCTCGCCGAACGTGCCGATATGCGGCAGGCCGGACGGGCCGTAGCCGGTCTCAAAGAGCATCTCGCCGTCGAAGCCGCGGGCCTCGGCGCGTTTGATGAGCTTGCGCGCCTCCTCGAAAGGCCAGGCCTTGGAGACGCGTGCGGCGGCAAGCCAGTCGGCGGGAAAGTCGTTCATGACATTTTTTTGATCAGGGCGGCGGGGAGCTTAGTGACGGCTCGGGGCGGAATCAACGCGCAGTGGCGCGATGGGAGTTGCGTGTTCGTCGTGAAGCGACAATAGCATGGAGTACACAAACAAAGGTCGGGAGAGGGCCCAATGCGAGGTTTCGGCGTACGGTTGGTGGTGGCGGGCGTGTTGTTCAGCGCTTCGCTTGGGGGAGCGGCGGCGCAGGGTTGCGGCAATGACGGCTCGGGCTTCAACGTCTGGATCGACAATTTCAAGAAAGATGCCGCCGCCCAGGGGATATCGCAGCGCACGATCAGCTCTGCCTTGAACGGTGCGCGCTACAGCAACGCCACGATCCGGCTTGATCGGAACCAGAAAGTCTTCAAGCAGAGCTTTGAGACCTTCGCCGGCCGCATGATCCCACCGCGCGTGAACCGGGCGAAGAACAGGCTGCAGAAGCATGCGAGCCTGCTCAATCGCATTGAGCAGCAATTCGGCGTGCCGAAGGAGATCGTCGTCGCCATCTGGGGCCTGGAGACGGATTTCGGCGCGGTCCGGGGCAATGCGTCGGTGATCAGCGCGATTGCGACGCTGGCCTATGATTGCCGCCGCTCCGCCTTCTTCACAGGTCAGCTCGTCGATGCGCTCCGCGTCATCGAGCGTGGCGACCTGACCGCCAAGCAGATGATCGGCGGCCTGCACGGCGAGATCGGACAAACGCAGTTTCTGCCGTCGTCCTATTATGCGTTCGCCGTCGACTATGACGGAAACGGGCGGCCCGATCTGATTTCCAGCACGGCCGACGTGCTGGCCTCTACGGCAAACTATCTGCGCGGTCACGGTTGGCGGAAGGGGCAGTCCTGGATGCCGGGAAGCGGCAACTTCAACGTCATCAAGCAGTGGAACAAATCGACTGTCTATTCGCGCACGGTGGCTGAGTTCGCGCGTCGTCTAGCAGAGGGGTGAAGGTTCAACGGGGCCTTTCGTTTGTCATCCCGGCCGAGCGCAGCGAGGGCCGGGACCTATGAACACCGGCCGTGCCATAGATGCGCGGTCGCAAGATATATCGTCCTTACCACTGCGTACCCATCAGCTTCAGCGGTTATGGGTCCCGGTCTTGGCCTAGCGGCCAAACCGGGATGACAAGCAGAAGGGTTTGGCGGCCCCGTCTCAATACAGGCTCACCGGGAAGTAGCGCAGATAGAGTTCTTCGTAGGTGCCGGCGCGATAGACTTCACGCAGCGCATAGTCGAGGGCGGCCTTTAATGTGCGATCCTCTGCCTTCAGGACGATGGCCATTCCGGCGCCGAAATAGCGATTGTCGAGATAGGCGCCGCCTGAGAAGCGGCAGCACTCCTCCGCTTCTGTGCCGTGGAGCCAGAAGGCCAAGTTCAAGGCGTCGCCGAACATCGCTTCCAGATTGCCGGCCTTGACCTCAGCCAACGCGACGGCCGGGTTGAAGTAGCAGGCGAGACGCAGGTCGGGGAAGAAGCGCTCCAGGTAGGCGGCGTGCGCGCTGTTGCAGACGACCCCGACAAAGCGCTCCGGGCGCGGACCGCTCGGATCGAAGAGCGTGCTTTTGGCGACGACAAAGCGCGCCGGGATCTTGAGGTAGGATTGCGTTGCGATCAGGTCCTCCGCACCCGACCGCTCAAGGTCGAAGCCGGCGATCACGGCGTTTCCCGTCCCGTCCTTGAGGCCATCGAGAAGCGTCGCGAACGGCCTCGCCTGAACGGCGCATTGGACCTTGAGCGTGTCGCAGATGGCCTGCGCCAGATCGATGTCGAAGCCGATCAGGATGCCGCGATGGTCGCGGAAGGCGAAGGGGGGAAAGTCGTCGGCGGTCAGAAAGCGGATGGTGCCGATCTCGCTGGCGGAGGGTCGCTCGAAGCGCGCACGCGGGTCCCAGAAATTGGGGACCACGACTGGGTCGACCTGGGGCGCCTCGCCCTCCTGAGCGATCACCGCCGCAGATGCGGCGAGGCTCGCTATGACAATCAGAACACGGATAAGGCGCACAATCATCTTGCCGCTTCACGCTTCGCCGAGTTCGAGGCCAGGTTCGGGTGAACGTGCGTCGCTTTGTCGACCGTTCTCCCGTAAACGGAAGCGGGCCGAAACGAAAGGGGACGGCTTGCTCGACGGTGCCGCACGCCGGTTGCTTGATCCGGCCCTTAGTCGATTGGGCGTGGGCCTCGCCAGGGCCGGCGTATCGGCGGACGCCGTCACCATTGCCGGCTTCGGCATTGGCCTTGCGGCGGCGGCGGCGATTGCCTTTCAGCTTTTTCTAACGGGTCTGGTCCTGCTCCTGCTCAGCCGTCTCTGCGACGGGCTGGACGGGGCCGTGGCACAGCACACCGCCAAGACCGATCGCGGCGGTTTTCTCGATATCGTGCTCGATTTCGCCTTCTACGGCGTCATCCCCATGGCCTTCGTCATTGCCGACCCGGAGGCCAACGCCGTGGCAGGCGCGGCGCTGATTCTCTCCTTCTACGTCAACGGTGCAACGTTCCTCACCTACGCCATCTTTGCGGAGAAGCGGAAGCTGACCACGGAGGCGCGGGGCTCCAAATCGCTCTACTTCACCACCGGCCTGGCAGAGGCGACAGAGACCATCATCGTGTTCTGTCTGTTCTGCATTCTTCCGTCCGCCTTTTCGCTCCTCGCCTACCTCTTTGCGGCAGTGACCTTGGTGACGGCGGCAGCGCGGATTGTGCTCGCCGTGCGGATCTTTCGATAGGGAGGTGACGCGCCCTGGGTTGCTCCGCTATGAGTCGATGCAACCGTCTTAAGAAACACGCAGTACCGGGGGGAACGATGGACGTGCGCGCCGCTGTGGCTCTGGAAGCCGGGAAGCCGCTGGAGATCACCACCGTTCAGCTTGACGGTCCGCAGGCCGGCGAGGTGATGGTGGAGATCAAGGCGACAGGCATCTGTCACACTGATGAGTTCACGCTGTCGGGCGCCGATCCGGAGGGCCTCTTCCCGGCCGTGCTCGGTCACGAAGGTGCCGGTGTCGTGGTCGATGTCGGGCCGGGCGTGACGAGCGTCAAGACAGGCGACCACGTCATTCCGCTCTACACGCCGGAATGCCGCACTTGCCCCTCATGCCTGTCGCGCAAGACGAACCTTTGCACGGCGATCCGCGCCACGCAGGGCCAAGGCCTCATGCCAGACGGCAGCTCGCGCTTCTCGTTGGAGGGCAAGCCGCTCTTCCACTACATGGGCACGTCGACCTTCGCCAATTACACGGTGCTGCCGGAGATCGCCGTGGCGAAAATCCGCGAGGACGCGCCGTTCGACAAGGTCTGCTATATTGGCTGCGGCGTGACGACCGGCATAGGTGCGGTCATCAATACGGCGCAGGTGGAGCCCGGCGCAAAGGCGATCGTCTTCGGGCTCGGCGGCATCGGCCTCAATGTCATCCAGGGCCTGCGTCTGGTCGGCGCGGAGATGATCATCGGCGTCGACATCAACCCGGCGAAGAAGGAATGGGGCGAACGCTTCGGCATGACGCATTTCGTCAATCCGAACGACGTTGAAGGCGACCTCGTGCCTTACCTTGTCGACATGACGAAGAAGGGCGCCGACCAGATCGGCGGCGCGGACTACACCTTCGACTGCACCGGCAACGTCACCGTCATGCGGCAGGCTTTAGAGGCGTGTCATCGCGGCTGGGGCCAGTCGATCATCATCGGTGTTGCGCCGGCGGGTGCGGAGATCGCCACGCGTCCTTTCCAGCTCGTCACCGGGCGGGTGTGGAAAGGTACGGCCTTCGGCGGCGCGCGTGGCCGCACGGACGTCCCCCGAATCGTCGATTGGTACATGGACGGCAGGATCGAGATCGACCCGATGATCACCCATACCATGCCACTCACCGACATCAACAATGGGTTCGATCTGATGCATGCGGGTGAATCGATCCGCAGCGTGGTTGTGTACTGACGCCCGCCGCCGCCGCCAGAACAGTAACGACTTTCGGTTGCAGCGAGGCGGTCCAGAAAACGCCCGGTTTGGGCGGTTTCGGCGGTGCTCAGCCGGCTCCACCGCCTTGCAAGCGGCCTACGGCGGCCGGATGAAGTGATAGTGCAGCCCTTCAAATGCTGAATGCGCCGTTAATCGGCGTTAAATGCTCCTGATGTAAAACCGCAGGCTGCGTTGCCGGTCTCCTTGCGACCGGCGGCACCTTAGCCAAGAGGCGTGACTTCGTGGTGGTGCATAGACTGAAGCCGGCGGGAGATGAGCCTTTGGAGCAGGCTGAGGCTGCGCTTGAGCGACTCGGCTCAGCCAATCGCGGCCTGCAGGCGGAGATCATGGAACGCCAGTCGCAGGAAGACTGGCAAGCGGAACGCGTGCTGTTCCGCGCCATGATCGAGCAGGTGCAGGACTATCTCTACGTCAAGGACCTTCAGGGCCGCTTCGTCATCGTCAACCCCGCCGTTGCGGCGGATTTCGGGTGCGAACCGGAAGACGTGGTCGGGCGGACCGATTTCGACTTCCATCCGAAGGAGCTCGCCGTTCAGTTCCGTCGCGACGAGCAGAAGATCATCGACTCGGAGGAGCCGATGATCGACCGGGAGGAATTCGTCATCACGCCCAGCGGCAACAAAAAGTGGGTGTCGACCTCCAAACTGCCGCTGCGCGACGATTCAGGCCGGGTGATCGGAATCGTCGGGATCGCCCGCGATATCACCGACCGAAAGAGGGCCGAGGAGCAGGTGCACTTCATGGCGCACCATGACGTGCTGAGCGGATTGCCCAACCGTGTCCGGTTGATGGATCGGCTGACGGAGGCGCTGCGTGACGCGAAGCGTCGCGGAAGCCGTGTGGTCGTCATCTTCATCGACCTCGACAATTTCAAGGACGTCAATGACAGCCTCGGCCACCATGCGGGCGATTGCGTTCTTCGGGCGGTGGCGAAGCGAATGGTGGGCTGCATCCGTGCGACCGACACGGTGGCCCGGTTCGGCGGCGACGAGTTCGTCATCCTGTTGAACGATGCCGAAAAGAAGGTCACCGCGGCCGTTGTGGAGAAGATCAGGGCTCGGATCTCCGAGCCGATCGTCGTGGATGACCATACCTTTCACATCACGTGCAGCATGGGTGTCGCATCATACCCGGCCGATGGCACGAATGCTGAGATGCTTCTGTCCAACGCGGATGCCGCAATGTATCGCGCCAAAGCCAATGGCCGCGATCGGGTTCAAACCTACGCTATTGAGATGACGCTTGCAGCGGAGGAGAAGCAGCGCCTCCAGGAAGGCATGCGCACGGCGTTGGAGCGCGACGAGTTCACGCTTCAGTTCCAACCGCAATTCGACATCGAAACCAGGCAAGTGTTGGCCGTGGAGGCGTTGGCACGCTGGAACCACGCCGATTTCGGGCCGATCGACCCAAGCAAGTTCATCCCGATTGCGGAGGAAAGCGGCTTCATTGTCGAGCTCGGCGATTGGGTGCTCAGAGAAGCTTGCCGGCAGTGCAAGGCCTGGCACGATGCGGGGCTTCCGCCGATCAGGATCTGCGTCAACGTTTCAGCGCGTCAGTTCCGCGAGAAGAAATGGGTCGGTCGCGTGCGCGATGCGCTGAAGGAGACCGGGCTGGAGCCGCAATATCTCGAACTGGAGCTCACCGAGAGCATGTTGATGCATGACGTGCCGCAGGCCGTTGCAACGATGCGGGCGCTGCAGGCCGTCGGGGTGCAGTTCGCCATCGACGATTTCGGAACCGGCTATTCAAGCCTCAGCGCGCTGAAGACTTTTCCGGTGGCGCGGTTGAAGCTCGACGGTTCCTTTGTCCGCAACCTCCCACAGGACGACGACGATATCGGTATCGCCACAGCTGTCCTCTCGTTGGGGCGGCGGCTCAAGATGGATGTCGTCGCGGAGGGCGTGGAGACCGCCGACCAGCTCGACTTCCTCCGGGATCACAGATGCGAGGCGGCTCAGGGTTTCCTTTTTAGTCCGCCGCTCGACGCCGGCGCCCTGGAAGAGATGATGCGCGCCGGCGGTTTCGGAGGTAAGCTTACCGAGCGGTAAAGCTGGATCACTACCGTCGGAAGGTCGCATAAACCTCTCATTAACCGCCAATGGGAGGCTACTCATGACGGAGTCCACCAACGCTTCGACGGCTGAGCAGCGGCGCGTTCCGCGCCTGCGCACGCTTCTGGGCGGCATTGTTCAGTTCGACGATCACATGTCGACGATGGATTGCACCATCCGCAGCCTGTCGGCCTACGGCGCCCGGGTTGAGTTGGCGGAGGCGTTCCGCCTGCCCGACGCATTCGATCTGGCGATACCGCATCACGACCAAGTGCATCGCGCGGAGGTGATCTGGCGGCGCGGCGAGCGCGCCGGACTGGCGCTCACCGACTTGAAGCCGCGTGAAGCGCCGGTGCACCGGCATATGACGCCGCGTCAGCTCAGGCGCGCGCATCAAAAGGAAATGGCGGACGCGCTCTATTGAGCGTCGGCGGTCGCCGGCTTGTCGACCGTTAACCCTATCTGCGGTCGTTAATGGATCGTTACTGCGCTTCCGGACGATAAAGGTTTTGATAACCACGTCCGGGGGAGCACGTCATGGTCGAACGGCGTCACGAGAAGCGGCTGCGTAGCCTGCTCGGCGGCCGGATCAGCTTCAAGCAATTGCACAGCACCATGGATTGCGTGGTCCGCAACATCGCGCCGCATGGCGCGATGATCGTCTTCCCGCACACTGCCGTCACGCCGCGCGAGTTCCATTTGGAGATCCCGCACCGGGGCGAAATTCACGCCGCAAAGGTCATTTGGCGGAAGCACGACCGGGCCGGCGTCACGCTCTCCGACACGGAGAAGCACGACGTGCCGGTCGAGGCGACGCGGCGCATTCGGCGGCTGATGGTGGAGAACCGCCGGCTTAAACGGCAGCTCGATCCGGGAAGCTGGTAGGCGTGCATCTCGCGTGGCTATCGCTGCGCGTCGCCGCGCCGTTGCTTTGCCTAACCCTCCCCAGGGGGAGGTTACGCCACGTGCCCTGAGGTGCGCCTTGGGGCCATGCTGGGCAGGCTAGCGCCGCTGCTCCCGGGCGGCGTTGGTCGCGGCAAGATAATCGATCTTGAAGAGATCGTCGTCGAGCCGGTTGCCGACCTCCACATTGTAGAGCGCCACCATGGTCTGCAGGCCCTGCTGGTCGGTGACCGTCCATTGCCGCAGCTCATACGTCGTGCGATCGAAGATCAGATTGAGCGTGCCGGCGCTGAAGCGCGTCTCGTCCTGCAGCACGATCTCAACAAGGTCCGGCGCCACGCCGATGGCAGTCACCTTGTCGGTCGTCGACAGATCGAGGCTGGTGTCGAGCAGGAGTCTGAGCGGCGTCTGCGATAGCGGCCAGATGTCGTAAGTCTGCAGCCGCTTGTCGAAGACCAGCACGGACTTGCCGTCAGCGACGACGCGCACGGTCGCCGGCGGGTCATACTGAAATCGCACGCGGCCGGGGCGGGCGATGAAGAAGCGGCCCTGCAATTGCTCGCCGTCGGGATTGAACTGGACGAACTCGCCGTTCATCGTCTCGACGCGCGACAGCGCGCCGGAAATCTCGCGCAGGACGGCGGCTTCCTGGTCCGACATTGCGTGCCCGAGAGTCGGCGCCAATGCTGCGGCTGAGAGGCCGGCGAGCACCGCGCGGCGGGTGAGCATCGCTGGGCTCATCATGATCCTCCTAGCCCCCTTGCGTCCCGTGGGTCCAACCCATGGTCCGGGGCGCCCCGTGCGTTACGATCACTTCGTGACGAGACAAGGGCGCGCAATGGACCCGGCGCCGCCTCAGGCGGCATCCTCGCCGACCAGGATTTCGCGCTTCCCGGCGTGATTGGCCGGGCCGACGACGCCTTCCTCCTCCATCCGCTCGATGATGGTGGCGGCGCGATTGTAGCCGATGGAAAGGCGGCGTTGAATATAGCTGGTTGAGGCCTTGCGGTCGCGCAGAACCACGGCCACGGCCTGATCGTAGAGATCGTTCGATTCTTCCATGCCGCTTGCCAGCGCGTCGAAGCCGCCCTCCGATTCCTCCTCGTCGGTGATGGAATCGAGATAGTCCGGCACGCCCTGGCTCTTCAGATGGGCGACGATATCCTCCACCTCCTCGTCGGAGACGAACGGCCCATGGACGCGCTGGATGCGGCCGCCGCCGGCCATGAAGAGCATATCGCCCTGTCCGAGGAGCTGCTCTGCGCCTTGCTCGCCCAGGATGGTGCGGCTGTCGATCTTCGAGGTCACCTGGAAGGAGATGCGGGTGGGGAAGTTCGCCTTGATGGTGCCGGTGATGACGTCGACGGAGGGCCGCTGCGTCGCCATGATGACATGGATGCCGGCAGCGCGCGCCATCTGTGCCAGACGCTGAACGGCGCCCTCAATGTCCTTGCCGGCGACCATCATCAGATCGGCCATCTCGTCGATAATGACGACGATGTAGGGCATCGGCTCCAGTTCAAGCTCTTCGGTCTCGAAGATGGGCTCGCCGGTCTCGTGGTCGAAGCCGGTCTGCACGGTGCGGGTCAGCACCTCCTTCTTCTTGGCGGCAAGCGCGATGCGCTGATTGAAGCCGTCGATGTTGCGAACGCCGACCTTCGACATCTTCTTGTAGCGGTCCTCCATCTCGCGGACCGTCCATTTCAACGCCACGACTGCCTTGCGCGGATCGGTCACCACCGGTGCCAGGAGATGCGGGATGCCGTCATAGACGGACAGTTCCAGCATTTTCGGATCGATCATGATGAGACGGCACTGATCCGGCGACATGCGGTAAAGCAGCGACAGGATCATGGTGTTGATGGAGACCGACTTGCCGGAGCCGGTCGTGCCGGCGACGAGCAGATGCGGCATCTTAGAGAGGTCGGCGATGACCGGCTCGCCGCCGATCGTCTTGCCGAGCGACAGCGCCAGTTTGGCTTTGGATTTTTCGTAATCGTCGGACGCCAGAAGCTCGCGCAGAAACACCGTCTCGCGGCTGGCATTGGGCAGCTCGATGCCGATGGCGTTCTTGCCGGGGATCACCGCCACGCGGGCGGAGATGGCACTCATGGAGCGAGCGATGTCGTCGGCCAAGCCGATGACGCGGGACGACTTGATGCCCGGCGCGGGCTCCAGCTCATAAAGCGTAACAACGGGGCCCGGCCGGATGTTTATGATCTCGCCGCGGACGCCGAAATCGTCGAGCACGCCTTCCAGGAGCCGTGCGTTCTGCTCCAGCGCTGCGCTGTCGACTTGTTTGTCGCGCTTGCGCTGCGGCGGCGGCTCAAACAAGAGGCTGAGCGCCGGCAGCTCGAAATCGTCGGAAGGCAGGAAGGAGGGCTGCGCCTCTTTGCGGGCGCGGGCGCTCGGCTTGGGACGCGGTGCCCTTGGCTGGACGACGCGGCGCTGCGCGCCCGGCGGCAGGTCGAAATCTTCCAGTTCCTCCGCGAAAGCATCGTCGAACTCGTCGCCCTCGGCCGCGTAGGCGCCGCCGTCCCCGAAGGCCGGCTCGCGACGGACAAGCGCGGGTGCAGCACGGCGGCTTTTGGCAGCGTTATAGATGTTTCGGGACAAGCGGCGCACAAGCGCGTTGGCCAAGAGCGCCCAGTGCGCGGCAATCCCGGCGACGAGCCGCAGTTTGCTTTCCCGACGGGCGGTCGGCTCCTCGTCATAGAGCTCGTGCTCGTCCTCGTCTTCCTCCATGTCCTCCTCAAGCGCAGCGCGACCGTGCGCCGAGGCGCCGGAGGTGGGGTCGCGCAGGCACGCCGTCCACAGAAGGCCGACCGAGACGCCGCCCAGCACGACGAACAAGGCCGCGTAGAAGCCGGCCGACAGAGTGCCGCCACCGAACCATTCCGCGACGCTCAGCGTGATGTCGCCGGCGGCGCCGCCCAGACCCGTCGGGAGGGGCCATTGCGCCATGACCGGCAGGCAGGAGAAAGCGGCGGCGAAAAGAACCGCGCCACCCAGCCAGGCGGCGGCCTGACGGATCACGCGACGGGGACGGCGCAGGCGGAAGAGGTTCCAGCCGATGATCGTGAAGGGGACCAGAATGCCGACGATCGCCAAGCCAAAGAACTGCATGGCCAGATCGGCAAAGGCCGCGCCGGGCCGGCCGAGGATGTTCTGAACGGACCCGTCGGCCACATAGCTGAAGCTCGGATCGTCGACGTGCCACGTGATGAGGCTGGCGAGGCCGAGGGCGGCGAGCAGGAGAATGGCGAGACCGCTCAAGCGCATGGCGTAGCGCAGAGCGAAGTCGCGCAGGCGGTTTTCGATAGGATAGGGGTCGGCTAGGGAACCATAGGCCATTGTCGATCGACGCGCATTGTCACAGGGCTTCTCGGTGAGCGTAAGGAGGCAGGGTTAAGGCTGCTTTAACCACTGGGAGCCCGTCTGCACATGCTGGCCGCGCGCCGTGAGGTTGGTCTTTAAAAGAGGCTCTGAGGATAAGTGCGCAGACCGGGCCGGATTTTTCGGTCCCTTGGCGCCCTGTGCAGCGCGCGTAGCCCGCATGGAGCGGAGCGAAATGCGGGAGCATGTTCGTCGCGCCGCTGAGGCCGTCCCGGATTACGCTGCGCTTCATCCGGGCTACGAGGCCGGCGCTGCTGCGGTCCCTGAGCGCTTCGAAGGCAGGAAAACGGGGCCGCGAGGGCCCCGTTCTGTCGTGGGAGGACTGGATTGGGCCTCTGTCAGACCCGCTGGCTGCCGACGCCGAACTCCGGATAGGCCTCCACGCCGACCTCGGAGGTGTCGAGGCCGAGCGATTCTTCCTCTTCGCTGGCGCGGATGCCGACGGTGTATTTGAGCGCCAGCCAGACGATGCTGCTCACCACCAACGTGAACGCGCCAATCGCGACGATTCCGACGATCTGCGTCCCGTAGCTCGTGCCGGAATTCGTCAGCGGCACGACCAGGGTGCCCCAGATGCCAGCGATCAGATGCACCGGAATGGCGCCGACCACATCGTCGATCTTCATGCGGTCGAGAAGCGGCACGAAGATCACCACGATCACGCCGCCGACCGCGCCGATGAAGAGGGCGGCGGGAACGCTGGGCGTCAGGGGCTCCGCGGTGATGGACACGAGACCCGCAAGCGCGCCGTTCAGCGCCATCGTCACGTCGACCTTCTTGTAGATGATCTGCGTGAGGATGATCACGGCGACCACGCCGGCAGCTGCGGCAAGGTTGGTGTTGACGAAGATGCGCGAGATGGCCGAGGCGTTCTCAAAGCCGTTAAGCGCAAGCTGCGAGCCGCCGTTGAAGCCGAACCAGCCGAGCCACAGGATGAAGGTTCCAAGCGTGGCGAGCGGGATCGACGAGCCGGGCAGCGGGTGTATGCCGCCCTCGGCGGTGAACTTGCCCTTGCGCGCGCCGAGCAGGAAGGCGCCGGCCAGCGCCGCCCAGCCACCGACTGAGTGGACCAGCGTGGAGCCGGCGAAGTCGGAGAAGCCCATCTCCGCAAGCCAGCCGCCGCCCCATTGCCAGGACCCGGTGATCGGATAGAGCACGCCGGTCAGCACGGCCGTGAAGATCAGGAAGGGCCACAGCTTGATGCGTTCAGCCAGCGTTCCGGAGACGATCGACGCCGCGGTGGCGCAGAACACCATCTGGAAGAACCAGTCGGACGCGGCGGCATAGTCGCCGCTCGTCTCGGAGGCCGGATCGGGAATGTCCTTGGGGACGGGGACGCCGAAATAGCCGCCGTTCACGTCCATGTACATGAGATTGTAGCCAATCACCCAGAACATGATTCCCGCAATCGAATAGAGCGAGATGTTCTTCAGGCATTGCATGGCGACGTTCTTGGACCGTACCAGCCCGGCTTCCAGCATGGCGAAGCCGGCGGCCATCCACATGACGAGGAAGCCCGACACGAGGAACGAGAAGGTGTTGAACGTAAAGGCAACGGCTGCGGCGTCCGCCGCCACCATTGCCACTTCGGCCGCTTCGGTCGCGGCCTCAGTTGTTTCCTGGGCATAAGCCGGCGCGAGCATGGCAGCGAGCAGCCCGGCCACGCCAATCAGTCTAGCTGCGAAGCAGCGCATCCGTGTTCTCCATCGTTTCATGTCCCACAGAGGGAGAGCCAGCATCGCGGCGCTCGGAAGCACTCGATACAAACCCCGTGCCAAGTGCCGTTTCGGCTCGACACAGCGTACAGACGCCCATCTCTGCATATATTTTCATCAATCAGAGGTGTGCTTGGTCTTTGATGCCTATCAAATAGGCATCAAAGGGCCTCGTCGTTGGTTTCGCCCGTGCGAATGCGCAGAGCGCTCTCCAGGTCGAGGACGAATATTTTGCCGTCACCGATCTGGCCGGTTTTGGCAGCATTGGTGATCGCCTCGGCGACGCGCTCCGCGTCGGCTGCCGCGACCGCCACCTCGACCTTGAGTTTCGGCAGGAAACTCACCGCGTATTCGGCGCCACGGTAGATTTCGGTGTGGCCTTTCTGGCGGCCGTACCCCTTCACCTCGGTGACCGTCAGACCCTCAACGCCGATGCCGGTGAGCGCGTCACGCACTGCATCGAGCTTGAAGGGCTTGATGATGGCTATGATCAGCTTCATTTGGGTGTTGCTCCAGTTGCGCCGCCGGAGGGCCGGCGGCCATCGTGCGGCTCATTGCAGCCGCTCGTGGGCAACACCTTCAAATGTCGTGCCAAGTCGCCGCTTTACGCGGCAATTCGCGCCCCTAACCCCGGCAATCGGGGGGCGCTATTGCGTCCGATCGGGCCAGACTCGGATCAGTCCCTCCTGGGCGACGGAGGCGACGAGAACACCGGCGCGCGTGTAGATGGCGCCGCGGTTGAAGCCGCGCGCGCCGGACGCCGACGGGCTCTCCTGCGCGTAGAGCAGCCATTCGTCGGTTCGGAAGGGTCGGTGGAACCATAGGGAATGGTCGAGGCTCGCCACCTGGAGGTCGTCGTCGAAGAGCATGCGGCCGTGCGGATAGAGCGAGGTGTCGAGCAGCATCATGTCGGACGCGTAGGCGAGTACGCATTTGTGGATCGCCACGTCGTCGGGCAGCGGGCCGGTGGCGCGGAACCATACCTTTTGAACCGGCTCAAGCTTCTCGCGGCGCATATAGGGCGTGAGGCTCACCGGCCTCAGCTCAATGGGCCGCTCGCGTCGCCAATAGCGCTTCATCGGTTCGGAGGCATGCGCCATGAATTGCCGCTTCAGTTCCTCCTCCGACATGAGCTCTTCCGGCGGGGGCACGTCCGGTGCACTGGTCTGGTGGTCGAGCCCGTCTTCTTCCTTCTGGAACGACACCGCCATGGAGAAGATCGCCTGGCCATGCTGGATGGCGACGACGCGGCGTGTGAGGAAGCTCTTGCCGTCGCGGATGCGGTCGACGTCGTAGATGATGGGCACGGCGGGGTCGCCGGGGCGTAGGAAATAGCCATGCAGCGAATGCGCCTTGCGCGTCGGCTCCACGGTGCGCGAGGCGGCGACCAGCGCCTGCCCGATCACCTGGCCGCCGAACACGCGCTGCCAGCCCTCGTCGGGGCTGCGACCGCGAAACAGGTTGTGCTCAAGCGGCTCAAGGTCGAGGATGTCCAGGAGGTTCTCAATGGCAGCCGGCATGGCGCGGTCTCGTTGTCGATGGACCTTGGGTGAGGTGGCGGACAGTCGTCAGAGCAGGCAGCGGAAGTCAAGCAGAGAACAGATGGCCGCCAAGCAGCACAGATCAGACATCGTCATTGCCGGCGGCGGGCTGGCGGGGCTCGCCGGTGCGTTGGCGATCGCCCGGGGCGCGCCGGGGCTCAGCGTGGAGGTGATCGACGCGACGCCGCCACATGTCGGCGGGACCGACGAGCGCGCTTCGGCGATTGCCGCGGCGGCGCGGCGCATGCTTGAGCAACTCGGCGTATGGGCGGATGTGGCGGACGGAGCCGAAGCGATCCGCTCCATGGAGATCACTGACAGCCGCACTGGCGATAGTGTGCGTCCGGTCTTCCTCACCTTTGACGAGGATGTGGCGGAGGGCGAGCCGTTCGCGCACATGGTGCCCAACCAGATGCTTATTGCGGCGCTGCGCAAGGCGGCGGAGACGGCCGGCGTGACCGTCACGGCGCCGGAATCGGTGGCGGGCTTTGCCGTCGAGGACGGGGCGGTCGCAGTGCGTCTCGGCTCCGGCGCGGAGCGGCGCGCGTCGCTGCTGGTGGCGGCCGACGGCATCCGCTCGCGGCTGCGCAAACTATCGGGGATCAAGACGGTCTCGTGGCGCTATCCGCAATCGGCGATCGTGGTGAATGTGCGCCATGAGCGGCCGCATGACGGGGTTGCCGTTGAGCATTTTCTGCCGGGCGGGCCGTTCGCCATCCTGCCGCTCAAGGGCAATCGCTCCTCGCTGGTCTGGCCGGAGCGCAGCGCCGACGCGAAGCGGTTCGTCGATGGCGACGATTTCGTCTTCCTCGTCGAGCTTGAGCGGCGCTTTGGGCATCGTCTTGGCGAGATCACGCTTGACGGGCCGCGGCGTGCTTATCCGCTCGGGCTGATGTTGGCGCGCGACTTCGTGCGCCCGCGATTTGCGCTGCTTGGCGATGCGGCACACGGCATTCATCCGATCGCCGGCCAGGGGCTCAATCTCGGCTTCCGTGATGTTGCGGCTCTGGCGGAAACCCTTGTCGACGCCCATCGCATTGGCCTCGACATTGGATCGCTCGATGTGCTCAGGCGCTACGAACAATGGCGGCGCTACGATTCGTGGCAGATGGGCGTCATGACGGACGCGTTGAACCGCCTCTTCTCCAACGACATCACGCCGCTGCGCATCGCGCGCGATATCGGGCTCGGCGTTGTCGATCGGCTGCCGCGGCTGAAAGGGTTCCTGATCGGCGAAGCCGCCGGCCTTGTCGGCGATTTGCCAAAGCTCCTCAAAGGCGAAGCGCTGTAGCTGATCTGCCTCCCGGATGGAGGGCAGGCGAAATGCGGGTCACTTGCGCTTTACTCCCGTTTGTCATTCCGGAAAGCGCGGCACGCGCTTGTCCGGAACCCATGGCCACCGGGTCGGCGTGGGTGTTCATGGGTCCCGGTCTCGGCCTGTCGGCCGAACCGGGATGACAGAAGTGAGGGTTGATCGTGGCCGATCCGCCTCCCGGATTGCGCTTCGCTTCATCCGGGCGACGTGGCGCAACGGTCTCGTAGCCCGCATGCTAAAAAAGGCCGGCGCCGGTCAGGATCGGCGTTTTCTTCTTCTTGGCCTTCTTCCTTTTGGTCGGCTTCTTGCGGCGGCGCTTCTTGGGTGGCGGGGGCGGCACAGCGGCGTGCTTCTCGTAGGCTCTTTGAAGCCTTTCCGGATAGCCATGTTCCTCGGCCTTGGGGCCGTTATAGGCGAGCGAGAATTCCAGCCATTTCAGCCGGCGAAGCTCGTCGTCCAGTTCCCATGCCAGCAGAAGCCGGACGAAGGCCTGGATCTGATTGCCTTCGCCCACCTTCATGTCCTCAACCATGTCGAATACGCTGGGGTATCCGGCGACGGAGTGGTTGAAGCCCATGATCTGCGGCAGGCCCCACGACGCGGAGCGCAGTGCCATCACCGGATCGATCCGCATGGCAGCTTCGATCTGCCGGTAGCGATCATCCATCTTCTTCGGATAGGGCTTGGCGCCCCACTTGCGGTAGGCGAGGCTCTGCTCTTCGGCGGCTTCGCGCTTCAATCCGGCGCCAAGCTCGCGATAGAATATGTGCGGCTCAAACAGGATCTTTGGCCGCCTGCGGCGGTCGAACCCGGAGCTTCCCGCCTCAACCTCAATCACCGCCTTGACCACGGCCAAGGGCGCGCTCAGCGTCTCCGCCGCCCGCTCCAGATCGGCGGGACCGAGTCTCTTGCCGCTGCCTTTGAAATCCATCGCGGCCTCCGGTGTCCTGAGGCCGACAGGCTACAATCAAGGCGGGCGAAAAGGAACGGCGGCGACGGCCGGTCAGCGCTCCAGTGGCCGCGCTTCCTCTTCCAGAAGGATCGGGATGCCGTCGCGGATCGGGAAGGCGAGCTTCGCGGCGTGGCTGATCAACTCCTGGCGCTCGCGATCATATTCCAGCGTGGTCTTGGTGATCGGGCAGACGAGAATTTCCAGAAGCTTCGGGTCCACGGCTCGAACATGATCCTTGTCGTGCTCCGACATCTCAGCTCCCTCCCGTCACTGTACCGGCGCTGACGGCGCGTTGGCCTCCGCCAGCGCCATTTCGGTGATGGCGATCAGCGTGTCGGCGCGCGCGGCGTGGTCGGCGCATTCCAGAAGCGCCTGTTTCTCCCGCGGTCCCCATGGGCTCATCATGGACAGCGCGGTCACCAGTCCGGCATTGGATGCTTGGTTGACGCTTTCCCAATCGGCCTCGAGATTGTTGGCGGTCAGGTAGGCGCGAAAGGTCTTCAGCAGCGCGTCGCGGTCGACGTCGTCCTCGCCGTTCAACGGCTCGCTCAAATCGCTGAATTCGTCGAGCGACATCCGGCAGCGGCGATAGGGCTTCTCGTCAGGGAGTTCTTCAACGACCCGGAAGCGAGTGATCCCGGAGAGTGTGATCAGATAGCGTCCGTCGCCGGTCTCGGCGAATTGCACGATACGGCCGATGCATCCGATGCTGCAAAGCGGCGGGTGCAGATCCTCAAAGGTTGAGCCGAAGGTCGGCTGGATCATCCCAACGATCCGATCGGACGCAATCGCGTCATCGACCATGGCGATGTAGCGCGGCTCAAAAATGTTGAGCGGCATCTGACCGCTTGGCAGGAGCAGCGCGCCGGGAAGCGGAAAGATCGGGATGTCGTGCGGCAGATCGGCAGCACTTTCGTATTGCCGATTGCCCGCCATCACAGCCATTGCCGCTCCTCCGCTTGGATCAAGAGAAGAGCAGCGCAGAAAGCCGCTGCCGCCCAGCGATTGTGGCAGGGTCTGAGACGCCCCAGGCTTCAAAGAACTGGACAAGCTGCTTGCGCGCGGCCTCGTCGTTCCAGCCGCGATTGCGGCGGACGATCTCCAGAAGCTGATCGACGGCGCCACTGCGGTCGCCGCTTCCGTTCAGCGCCAGCGCAAGGTCAAAGCGCGTTTGGTGGTCGTCGGGATTGGCCTCTAGCCGCCCTCGCAAATCGTCGGGTTGACCCAGGCGCTCCGCTTGGCTGGCGAGATCAAGTGCGGCCCGCGCGCCGACAATGGCGGGGTCCTGTTCTTGCGCCGCCGTCAGGCCGGCGAACAGACCACGCGCCTGCGCCAGCTCGCCGAGCGTCACGAAGCAGCGCACCAATCCGCCGAGCGCCGTCATGTTGTCGGGCTCAGCCTGCAGCACGGCCGAATAGAGGCTTGCCGCGCCGGAATGGTTGTTGTCGGCCAGCGCCTGGTCGGCGGCTTCCAGAGTCTTCTCCGTGTCGCTTGGCCCGACCGGTCCGGCGATCCGCTCGATGAAGGCCATGACCTGGCTTTCGGGCAGCGCGCCCATGAAGCCGTCGAGCGGCTGGCCGTTCTTGAAGGCGAGCACGGCGGGGATGGACTGAATGCCAAGCTGCCCAGGGATCTGCGGGTGGTCATCGATGTTCATCTTGACCAGCTTGACCTTGCCCTTGGCCTTGGTAACGGCGCGTTCCAAAACCGGCGTCAATTCGCGGCAAGGGCCGCACCAGGGCGCCCAGAAGTCGACGAGGACCGGCACCTCGCGCGAGGCCTCCAGCACATCGGCGCTGAAATCCTGTGTTGTGGTGTCTTTCACAAGACTGGCATCGGCCGCTGGCGCGGCGGCGTCGCCGGTCTCGCCCAAGATGAATGTTCCGGTGCTCATGCAAGCTCCCGTGGCAAGCTGATGTCGTCGGTCGCCCCTATTTGGCGTGTCCTTGACGCGATTCCAACGCCGAATCTGCCGCCTCAGCCGCCGCCCCGTCGTCGGAAACCGCCAAAATCAGTGGTTCGTGGCCCGTGTGCCGGAGAAAGGCGACAAGGTCGTCGCGCTTAATTGAGGTCGTTGCGGTGTTTTCCAGAGGGTGGAAGTTCAGGCGATCGTGGCGCATCAGCGCCTGATCGAGGATGATTGTCACGCGGCCCGCCACGTCGTTGATCGCACCGAACGGCGTCACCGCGCCCGGAATCACGCCGAACAGCTCTAAAAGCAGTTCCGGCTTGCCGAACGACAAACGGGCGCTGTCGATGCGCTTGTGCAGCGCCTTCATGTCGATGGCGGCGTCCTCCTCCGCCACGACGAGAAAGACGCGGTCCTTCTTGTCCTTGAGGAAGAGGTTCTTGGTGTGCCCGCCGGGAATGTTGCCGCGCAACGCCCGGCTCTCCTCCACGGTGAAGAGCGGCGGGTGCTCCACGGTGGTCGTGGCGATCTTGAGCGCCTCCAGGCATGTGGCGAGATCGGCGCGGCTGGCGGGCATGATGTCTCCGGGGGTCTCCGGGCAAATGTGAGGCCATCCGTGTTGGCCGGCAGCCGGCTTAGCGGCTTGCATCGGCGCCGACAACCGCACGGGCCGGCGAGGAGGGCCCAACTTTGTTGCAATCGCTGAGGCCTTGGGCCATATACAGGCCGCCGCCGGGCCACCCTCTCGGCATTCGGCACATGCGGGTGTAGCTCAGGGGTAGAGCACAACCTTGCCAAGGTTGGGGTCGTGGGTTCGAATCCCATCGCCCGCTCCAGAATTCTTAAGTTTTATCAATAGGTTAAGTATCATTCCCTTGCTGCTCTTTCTGCTTCCCCGTCGCCGGCCGATGGTCAGGGAAGCGGCAGGGAAACAGTTGGGAGCGCAAGAATGCGCGCCGGCGGCTAGCATGGCGGAGCCAAGCATCAGCCAACGATATGACGCAATCTCGGATGCATTGACGCTTTCGCTCATGACAGATCGGCTCGCGGGTCAGGCTCAACTAAGACAGCGTCCTCGCCGGCCTTCAATAAACGCACCATAGCCAAGAAACAGGCCCGAACGCCACTCCTCTCCAAAACGCCACTCCTCTCCAAGATGCGGGACACGCCGGTAAGGGAGTGGTGTCTCTCCTTGCCTGGACAGCGCACTCTCCTTCAGCTGAGTCGTCCGCCAAGTCTCCTGTTTGACGGCTGGCCGGCCGCGCCGTCCACGCGGTCCTCTCTTGGCTTGATCTGGGCCGAGGCCGGCTTCGCCTCGATCGCCTGGGCCGCAACGGAGAGCCGGAACTTTCTTCCCCTGACCTCACGGTCATTCCTCGCGAGGCAAGAAAGTTCCGCCCCCTCCGTCCTCCGCTGACGCTGCGGGCCTCCGGCTGCGGCGTTGATCGCCACCGGCCTTGCGATCGCCATTGAGGCCGCGATGGGCGCGGGCTCGAACAGCCAACAGGAGACTTATCATGGCGAATATCGGCAGCTTCAAGAAGGTCGGCAGCGAGTTGCAGGGCGAGATAGTAACGCTCAGCGTTCAGGCCAAGGCCGTCCGCATCGGTCCCGAAGAGAACCGCACCAACGCGGATGCTCCCTCCCACCGGGTCTTCGTGGGCCGCGCCGAGCTCGCGGCCGCCTGGTCCAAGCGCTCCGCCGAGGGCCGCGACTATCTCTCCGTCAAGCTGGACGATCCGAGCTTCACTGCTCCGATCTATGCGAACCTCTTCGACGACGCTGACGGCGAGACCTTCAACCTGATCTGGTCGCGCAGCCGCAAGCGCAACGGCGACTGATCACGTCACCGCGCCCCGCCCGGAACCGCCGGGCGGGGCTCTTCTTCTCCATCGTCCCGACGGCCGGCTGTCACTCTGGCTGCAGCCTGAGCTGATGGCGCTCGGTGTCCCGGCGGTGTGTTTGGAGACGAGGAACGTACGCGCCGCGATGCCTGCTCAGTGCAACAGACCGACGCCGCTGACGCGCTCGGCATTGCGCACATGCGCAAGTTCTGCGTTGCCGTGCCGCGCGAGCTCGCCGTCATCATGCACGCCATGTGGACCGACGGAACGGTCTATGTCGGTGACCCGAGCGCAGGTGCGCGCGAGCTGCGGACGCGCGTCCTCGCCAAGCAGCGCAAGCTTCTGGGAGCACATGCATGAGCGCTGGGAGAGCATCGGGAGAGCAGATGGAATGCAGCCGCGCGTCAGTTTGATGGCGGCCTCGTGAACTAAGGAGCCCCGCTTCGGCGGATGAGGAAAGGTGCAAACCAAGGACGACGGGACGCACGCTGTCTTTGCCAGTGGCCGCCTTTTTGCGGACCACGCCGGAATGCCTGTGAAGCTGCCCCGTGAAGTCCGATGGCGATTTGCGCCGCGATGAATCCGTGGCCGCCGGGCCGCTGCGCTCGGCTTCCACAGAACACGCCCTCGACGAGCGCAGAAGAGTGTACAGCGCACCGGACCTCAGGATGCCAGGAGGGGAGTGTATTGCAGCGTGGAATAGAATGTTGAGGAGTAGACGGAAGGAGAGATGACAATGTCGGACAAGACGAAACAAAGACGACCGATTACGACTGCAAGATAAAAGCCGCGATGTGCGCGGTGGTCGGTCGGGCGGGAAGGGATGGCTAATCAGCGACTTGCCGTGAGGTGCATTTGCAGAGCGCAGCCTTTGTTCGTGCACAGAATGGCGGAGTTCCGGGCGCAAGCGCACATCGTTTAACAGGCTGGTTGTTTCGGAGATGGCATGCTGTGTGGCTCAGTGGCGCAACGCAATGGCCTACCTGCGAAATCCTCTCGGCTTGCCTTCGATTCAGGCAGGTTTCAGAGCGACGGCACCGAGGCCCGATGTTGTTCCTTTGCCGACATGTGTCCATTGCGCGAGCCAGAGATAGGGCCAAAGCTGCGCGAGGCGGGTCATGTCGAGGACGAACCAGCCGACAAGGCCGCCCATGTCGATCTCCGCGCGGTGCGCCGCCGACCAGCGTATCTGGTCCTGCCAGCCGAGGTCGCGCTCCACGACGCGTGCGCTCTGCGCCATCGCTTTCAGCGCCCGGAAGTCCGTCTCATGGGTTTGATCGGCGTGAAAATAGCTCAGCATGGAGACGCGCCGCACCAGCGCTGAGAACAGGTCGGC
The DNA here is from genome assembly GCA_028281235.1 of Afifellaceae bacterium. Taxonomy (GTDB): domain Bacteria; phylum Pseudomonadota; class Alphaproteobacteria; order Rhizobiales; family Afifellaceae; genus DASWJZ01. Next base: position 56,134 of record JANQKG010000044.1, read on the forward strand.
GGCCGTGAAGGTGTCGGCCCGGACCGGCCTGTTGTCGCGCACAAGGCGCATCGGCGACACGAGCGTGACTTCGATGAAGCGCGGTGCCGCCGGCACGCGCGGCGAGACGGCCGGCACCTGGGCGACCCCCTGGCCGGGGCGATAGATGCTGCGCTCGGCCGGCGCCTCCGAACCCCATATCGCGTCGACGGCGTCGAGCGTCATGCGCCCGCGGCTCTTGCCGATGCCGGCTTCTGCGGCGCGCCGAAAGGCGGTGATGACGGCGGGAAGGTGATCGTTGGCGCGGCCGATGAGCGTCAGCATGAGCCGCGCGTCTTCGCCGGCCCTCAGACAGGCCGGCTCGGCCGTCACGGCGGCGGCGATGACATAGGGATGCGGCGCCGCCTTATAGAGGCGCATCTTGGAGGCGCCCGTCGGGGGCGGCGTCTCGAAGAAGGCGCGATAAAGCCCGCGCGCCGCTTCCGCGTCCGTCCCGCGCGGCAGCGGATCACGGCCGTCGGCCATGCGCCGCAAGGCATTGCCGAACACGCCGCGCCATAGCGCCCCGGACAAGGGCGGCAGCGCCACCGGCTCAACGGCCCGAAGGGTCAGCGCGTAGCGTGCGAGCGGGAGCTCCGGCGCACTGAAGGGCGCGCGATCCGCCAGGGGCAGGGACACGTCGTCCAAAGACGCAGCTCCTCAGTTCCTTCTTTTTCAGGACCGCTCTGTCACTCCTGCAGCTAGACGAAAAGACCCCAGAAGCTGTTTCAATTCCTTCTTCTTCAGGACTGCTCCGACACAACCGGGAGGTTTCCATGAGACGTTTGCTGATGACGTTTCAATTCCTTCTTCTTCAGGACTGCTCCGACACGCTCCGCGGCGGCAATGACGCCGGCGACGATTGGTTTCAATTCCTTCTTCTTCAGGACTGCTCCGACACCCAATCGTACGGACTGGATGATGTTCACCGAGTGTTTCAATTCCTTCTTCTTCAGGACTGCTCCGACACGAGACTGCTAAGGCACGGCATCCCGGCTTGGACGTTTCAATTCCTTCTTCTTCAGGACTGCTCCGACACCTAAATCAGAGCGCTAGCCCCAGGCCGTTCCTACGTTTCAATTCCTTCTTCTTCAGGACTGCTCCGACACGGCGAGTACGAAATGGAGGAGCATCTGCGATCGTTTCAATTCCTTCTTCTTCAGGACTGCTCCGACACCGCTGGCTCCGAAAAACGGCTTGTTTTCAAGGCGTTACAAGGGTGGATTCCAGAAATCGCCGGCGCCGAAAAGTTATACAATCTGTTCTCTCCTTGTTCGCTCGTCTGTTCTGTCTATGTGCGGCGAACAATCTACAGGATCGGCCGAGCATCGCAAGTTGCATCTGGCCGAAGGACGTGACGGGCCATCTCATGCAATGAGTGCGGCCAGCCTGGCGCGGAGCGCCTGCAAAGCCTGGTGACGAAACGGCGTGTGACGGTCGGCGGACGGCTTGGCGCTGCCGATGTCTGCTTCGCGGGGCAGGCCGGCGGAATCTCTCCTGGAGCCGCCGGCCGCCATGCGGTTCTGAAGCTCGGCCAGCTCCGCCTCAAAGAGCGTGCGCGCCAGGGCAAGGGCCGTTGCCGCTTCGCTTTCGGCACGGACCAGGCTCGCCTTCGCCTCAGCGCATTCCCGTTCGAGCAACTCGGCCTTGCAGTCGCGCGGATGGCCGACATAGGCGATAAAAGCCACCACAAATGCCGACAACGCGAGCGCCAACGCGACCGGGAAAGGCGCCCCCAGAGCGATCGGCAGGACTGCAATAAGCAGCGCCTGCGCCAGCGCCATCAGGGCGGCTGCCCAGGCACCGAGCACGGCGAGTATCCGCGTATGCCCGAGAGCGGGCGCCTGCCGCAGCCTTTTGCCGCCATGTGCGGCCATGCCTGCGAGATGAATCGCCAGGCCGAGGCCGGCGACCATGGCCCATTGCCAGCCAGTGCCCGGCGTGAGAGCCGCCACAAACAGGAGCGTCGCCAGCGTGCCGGCGCCGGCCGTCACGATGCGGCGTTGCAAGGGTGTGATGCGCGCTGCGCCCTTGATGGTTCGAGCATGATGGGAGAGCCGCGTGGCGGCGGCGCGATGCAAGGCGCGCCGCTTCGCGATATCGGGGAGCGCGCCGCGGGCTTCCGCCAGCCGGTCACCTGCCGTTTCCGCGCTGGCCTCAGCTCCGGTCGTGCGGCGCAGCACCGGGAGGGATATGGAGGGCGGCTCGGAGCCGTTGGTGAATGCGACGATGCTCATGGTGCGTCTCCTGCGTCTTTCAGCGATGACAGCACCCCATCACGTTCCTCCGTCATGTGCCCTTTGCGGCAACCTTGCCGCGCCGGCGCTCGTTGCCGGCCCTCACGCATAGGAGGATCGCACAGGGATAGCGCCTCGATGAGCTTGTTCGACGACATCATCTCGGCTGAGAGGCTGCACGCCGGCTGGCGCCGGGTGCGGCAGAATAAGGGTGCTGCCGGCGGTGACGGCGTCGGCATCGACCGCTTCGAGCAAAACCTTGGCGACAACCTCGCCGACCTGCGGGGTGCGCTCGCAAACGGGCGATACCGGCCGGGCCCTCTCCAATGTGTGGACATCGCCAAGCCCGGGGGCGGCTGGCGCCGGCTCGCCATCCCGCCGGTGCGTGACCGGGTCGTCCAAAGCGCTGCGGCGATCGCGCTCGACCGGCTGATCGATCCGCGTTTGTCGGACGCCAGCTTTGCCTACCGCCGGGGTCGATCGGTCGAGCACGCGATTGGGCGCGTCATGACCTACAGATTATGGGGTGCTGATTGGCTCGTGGACGGCGACATTGAGCGCTATTTCGATTCCATTCCGCATGAGCGACTGATGCGGCGGCTGGCGGGTCATGTGCGTTGCCGCAGAACGGGCCAGCTCGTGCGGCACTGGCTTGAGCGTTTCTCCGGCAACGGACGCGGCGTCGCACAGGGCGCGCCGATCTCACCGCTGCTTGCCAATCTTTATCTGGACCCGGTGGACCGTGCGATCGACCGGCGCTCGCATCGGCTGGTGCGCTACGCCGACGATTTCGTGATCCTCACCCGTGACCGCAAGCGTGCAGAGCGCGCACTGGCACGGATGGGCTCGCTCCTGGCAGCGCAGGGACTCACGCTGCACCCGGAGAAGACGCGCGTGACGCACTTCGCCGACGGGTTCACGTTTCTGGGGTACTGTTTCAACGGCCGATCGGTTGCGCCGAGGCAGGGTGTCGACCCTGACGGATACCTGAATGGGCCGACAAAGCGGGTCTAGGCAACGTTGCCGGCTTCATCCTAGGATTGCGTTTGCCGATTGGTTCATGAAGGATGGGAGCCAAGGAGATGCGTCAATGTCCGTCGACATCCATCTGGTTCTGATCGAGACTGCCGGCAATCAGCGCTATATTTTTTCCACCAACAAGCTGCGCGAGAATATCGGCGCTTCGGAGGTCATCTATCGGATCGGCGTTGAGTTCGTGCTCCAGGCGGTCGAAAAGGTCGGCGACCTGAAGCTCTTCGACCCTGACGAGCCTCACCCGCTGCAACTGGCACAACGCCTTACAAATCCGGCGCAGAATCGACCGATTGAAGAAGGCGGTAGCCCTGGTGTCGAGGTGGTGGTTGCCACCTCCGGCAAGGCCCTGTTGCTGGTCAAGGATCGCAAGATCGGAGAGGAGACCGTCGCCGACGTCACGAAGCGCGCGCTCAAAGAAGCGCCAGGCGCCGTTGTGTACGGCTTCGTCAGCGAACGGTTTGCGTTTGATGACGCTGAGCGCTTCGACCAGGCCATCAAAGAGGTGCACCAAGGCATTGAGATGCTCCGCGCGCGTCTTCCGGCGCCGGAGGCGCGCTTCCCCATGCTGCCGGTGGTCGCGCCCTGCCAGACCAGCGGCCTGCCGGCCGAGGCGGTATTCGACTATGGGCGAAGCAAACAGAAGCACCCTCAAGAGGATGGAGACGACGACCGGCCGGAGCCCGATGATTGCGCCGCGCCGGTGCGCGCCAAGCGTTGCAATCGCGAGAGCGGCTGGAAGCGCATTCGGGATGTCGTCGACAAGGGGCTCGCCAAGAACCCAGACAGGCTGGACGACATGAACCTCGACTGGCGTGGGATCATCCATGCCGACGGCAATGGCGTGGGCGCGATCTTTCTCAACTTTCTCAACTACTCCGACGCACAATCGGCGCGTGACTATGTGAGTGAATATCGGCAGTTCTCCTGCGCGCTGGAACTATGCACACTCGCGGCTTTCAATGACGCGCTCAGCGCTGCCGTCGAAGCGAAGTATCTGAGGAAGAGGCCCGTCAAGCTGAAGAAGGGCCGCGAGAGCATTCTTCCCGTCGTGCCGCTCGTTCTCGGCGGCGACGATCTGACCTTGGTTTGCGACGGCGAGGCGGCGGTCGATCTGGGGGCGACGTTCCTGACCAAGTTCGAGGAACGGAGCAGACAAGAGACGATCACGCTGACGGTCGAGAAGCACAAGAAGAGCTTCGCTTCCAACGTGCCGAAGATCGCCGGCAAGGCGTTCGGCGTCTCCCGCCTCGGCATCTGTGCCGGCGTGGCCGTGGTCAAGCCGCACTTCCCGTTCCACCGCGCCTATCAGCTTTCAGAAGCGCTGCTGAAGTCGGCGAAGACCGTAAAGCGTGCGGTCAAGAACGGAGCCGGCAAGCCCGTGCCCTGCTCGGCGTTCGACTTCCATGTGCATTTCGACAGTTCCGGCGCCGACCTCGACGCCATCCGCTCACAGAATGTCGTGCCGGGCGAGCCGCACGGAGAACCGGCGGCGCGGCTTTACGCCAAGCCCTATGTGATGACCTGCCCCGCAAAACTCACCGGAACCGATGCTACGCCCGAGCAAGCGTCTGCAACCACGGACTCGGTGGCCTGGGTCAGGCTACGCCAGTGGCAGGCGGCTAACGGCCGGTCCGGCCTTTCCGACGCTGCCAACGCATTGCGCCCGGGCGGCGAGGACGACGACCAGAACTTGCCGCGAACCCAGCAGCACTATCTGCGGGAGGGCCTGTTCCTCGGCAGTGGGGCGGCGGACGGGCGGCTTCAGCAGATCAGGCATCGCTACAACGCGTTCCCGTGGCGGACGCTGCATCCGAACGCTCCACGGCCGAGCGAAACGGAGCGGCCAGACACGTTGTTCTTCGACGATGAATGGGAGAGCGGGGAGCAGGCGCGGCGTGGCGAGGAGCCTGCGAAGCTGACCTGGTTCCTTGACGCCCTGGAGCTTGCCGAGTTGAGGGGGCGAAAGCGGGGCGGTCGCAAGGCGACCGACGCTGATGACGACGTCCGCCAGACCGGAGCGGTCGAGCATGACTGACACTTTCTCCTTCATCCTCCGCCTCACCATGCTCTCCGACTGGCATGTGGGCACCGGCAGCGGTCGCCACGGCGCCATCGACAGGCTGATCGAGCGCGACCAGGACGGGCTTCCATTCGTTCCGGCAACGACGCTGCGCGGCATCTGGCGCGATGCGGCCGAGCGCGTTGCACTGGGCCTCGACGAGGGCATAACCGACAGCGACTGGTCAAAGGTGGTCGACGCCATCTTCGGCGATCAGCCGGCCCTGCGGGCGCGGCGCGAGGCTGAAGACGGTGAGGGCTTGGCGGATGATCAGCCTCACGCCGAAGTCTCAGATGATGGGGATTCCGGCAGGCCGCCCTGCGCCGGCGTGCTCAGCCTTTCGGCGGCTCGCTTTCGAGATAAATTCGCCTGCTGCCTTCGCGACCCCACGCCAGGCGGCAAGGACGCCGGCCGCGAGCGGCTCCGCAAAGCCCTCTCCTTCGTCAAGCCGGGCGTGGCCATGGACACACGCACGGGCGCCGCGCGCCATGACATGCTGCGCTTCGAGGAAGTGGCTCGGCAGGGCGCCGTGCTTGAGGCGCATGGCGAGATTCGGCTTGACGGTCGCTGGCCGGACAAGGCGCGCGAGTCAGCTTTCGCGCTGCTTCTCGCCGCGACGAAACTGGTGGAACGGCTTGGCGGCAAGCGCCGGCGCGGCAACGGGCGGTGTGAGGCGGAACTCACGATCGCGAGTGGCACGCCATTCGCGATTATCCCAGATGCAGTCACCTGGCTTCAGGACAACAAGAAGCCAACATTGCCGACGACGGCCAGTGGGTTCACCGCCGGCGAAGACACCGCCTTCTTCGGTTACCGCTCGATCGGTAATGCGGATGATGGCTGGGAGCGCCAGCCGCTTGACCTGTTGTTGCTTTCGCCCCTGGTCATTGCCGACGATGTCCTGGGCAACGTCGTCACCAGCCTCGACTTCATCCCCGGCACCTATCTGCTACCGCATGTGACGCAGGCGCTGCGAGGAAACGGCTTCGACCCGCGCCCATATATCGCCGCCGGCGATATCCGCATCTCCAATGCAACGATCCACCTTGACGATACGCGCGCCCTGCCGGTCCCGATGGCATGGGCGCGCGGCAAGGACGATGAGGACGAGACGGCCAGCGAGTCCTCAGAGCACGTCGACGGCAATGCAGGCGTAAAGCCGTTGCTCGGCCCGGACGGCAAAGGCACGGTTTGGAACGACTTCAACGCCGACGATCGCCAAAGCGTCGAGAGGCGGATCGAGAAGGGAAAGTCGCCGCCCAAACCGCTGAGCGTCGGCTATGTCGTTGACCGGGACAAGCCGCGGCCGGCCGAAGACGGGCATGAGCCGCCGGAATTCCTGCGCAGGTGCGTAAAAAAAAAGTGCGCACCCACAACACGGTTCAGGACGAGGTGCAGCGCCCGACCGAGGCCGTCGGCGGTGTCTACAGCTATGAGGCGCTGCAGCCGGGACAGGTTCTGCGTGCCGAGATGCGCGTCCGCAAGTGCGTTGTCAAAAGCCTGCCAGAGGGATGGCGAGAGCGTCTGACCCAAGAAACATTGCGTCTGGGCCGCGCCCGCAAGGCCGGCTATGGCGAGGTGGTGGTGTCACGTGCGCCGGAACCGAAGCCGCCGCCGCCAGAGAGCTCTTCGGGCGATTCCTTCACCGTGTGGTTCACATCGGACGCTTTGCTGCGGGCGGTTAGGCTAGGCGCGGGCACAACGGCCGACGATATCGTGGAGGCGCTTCAGGCGGCCTTCAAGAAAGTCGGAATCGGCATCGCCTCACTCAGTATCGATGATAGGGATGCGCATGTCCGTTGCCGCCGTATCGAATCATGGGCCGGCCGTTGGAACCTGCCGCGCCCGTCCATGGTGGCCGTCAAGGCCGGATCATGCGTGAGGGTCCAAGGGTCCCCACCGACGGAAAAGCAGGCACAGGCCTTGGAAGCCGAAGGCATCGGCGATCGCCGCGCGGAGGGCTATGGCGAGATACGCATAAACCACCCGCTGCTTGCGACGCAGACGTCGAACTGGTGGCGGCGGCCGCGGTCTTTTGGTGCCGAGGTTCCACAAGACAACAACGCGCCTCGGCAGCCGTTGCTTAAAAAGGCGGATTTTGAGCCGGGCGGAACGTTGGAAGGAATGCAGGACTTCGTGGGCGCGGTGGAGGACGCGGCCTGGCGTGCGGCGATCAAGGACGCGGCATTCCGCTTCTCGGTGAGCGAAGAGCGCCGCAAGAACGGGCTCAGCTGGACACCACATCCGCGTCCGCGCGGCACGCCGCCCATGAGCCAGCTCGGCACGCTGCGCACGGTCATGGGCGATTTCAAGGATCGTGACCTGGCCAGGGTCGAGAATTGGCTTGAGCGCATTGCAAGGAAGAACCCAGACAGTAATGCCTGGAACCGAAAGGCGAAAGGCGACGACAGGACACCCAAGGACAAACTGCAGGCGCTTTTGACTGAGGACAGCGCAGTCTGGAATTTGCTTGAGGGTACCCACGGCAATGGAGACGGCGACAAAGACGTCGCCGCGCGCAGAGTTTGGCCCGCGCTACCGGTGCGTGACGACAGAACGCTGAAAGCCGCGTTCCGGCTTGAGGCGGTGCGTGCGCTGATTCTCGCATCGATCCGTGCTCATAAGCGTGACCTGGAGCGATCACCGACAGGCGCCGATTCCGATGACGGCTCTCAGTCGCCGCCTGCCGAGAAGGGGGAGGTCGTCTGACATGGCCCGGCCGATCCGAACACGCTGGCGCATCGAGGGCACGCTTCTTGCCGAAAGCCCGCTCCATGTGGGTGCCGCCGCTGAGGCGATCGAAACGGACCTGCCGCTGGCGGTCGACGGTGCCGGCGCTTTCTACGTGCCGGGCACCAGCCTTGCGGGCGCCTTGCGCGACTGGCAGCGCGCAGCCTTTGACGGCGTCGACGCATTCGACATCGAGCAGCTCTGGGGCTACGCGCCGAAGCGCGGCGACGACCCGGCTGACGGCATCGCCAGCCTGGTCTTGGTCGAGGACGCCAAGGTGCGGTCCGAGCTGCCGTTCGAGATACGCGACGGTGTCGGCATTGATCGGGTGGAAGGCCGCGCCGCCGACGGCATCAAATATGACCGTCAGGTTCTGCCCATGGGCACGGAGCTTGACTTCAAGATGGCGGTGGAGTTGCCCTATCTGCCTGGCGCGTGGGAACGCCGATTGAAGTGCCAGATCGACAAGGCGCCCGGTGCTCGCAAGACATCGCTTGAGGCCAAGCTGCAGTCCTTGCAGCGGGCGCTCCACCGCACGCCCGGCGACGTAGCGCGTATCGAAGCCGCATTCGCTCACCTCGTTAGCGCGCTTGAGAGAGGCGAAGTGCGCCTAGGGGGCGCCAAGACACGCGGCGCCGGCCGCGTGCGGCTCAAGGACTGCAGGCTGTTCAAGGACGATTTGAACACGCGCGACGGAATTCTGGCGCTCCTGGCCGAACGCAGCGCGCCGCAGAACGGCCTCGCGGCGTTGACCATGAACAATCCGCAAGGCTTCGATCCTCACGTCCGGCCGCGACTCGACATCGCGATCGACTGGCAGCCCATCGGCCCGGTGATGGTCAAGGCGGACGCCGAAGGCGTTCTCGTCGACATGCTTCCCCTGGTCGGCGCCACCAATGGCGGCGTGGCGCCGGTTATCCCCGGCTCCTCCGTCAAGGGCGCGTTGCGCAGCCAGGCGGAGCGCATCGCCGCCACGGTGCTCGGCGCATGCGTGGACCCCGACTTGCCGGGCCGGCAGAGGTTCCTTGACCACCTCAAGCGCTGCGAGATCGTCGAGGCCCTGTTCGGCGCTCCGGGCCGGCGCGAGCGGCGTGGCGATGAGAACGATGATCCAGGCGAAGACGAATCAAGCCGCGTGAAGGCAGATGAATCAGGCGGCGCGAACGCGGGGTGCGAACCACCGCTTCCGGGTCGTAGTGCCCTGTCGGTGGAGGATTGTGTCGCAAAGGCGGCGATCACCCGAGAGAGTTGGTTCAGCCTTCTGGATAAGGAGGGCGGCGGTGACGACAAGAAGCAGATGACGCCGCTGATGGAGCTTTTGTCGGGCGAAGCGGAAACCTGGCAGGGCTTCTATCCTGCCACCCATGTCGCGATCGACCGCTGGACCGGCGGGGCCGCCGACGGCTTTCTCTACAGTGTCCTGGAGCCACCGGCGGAGTTCGACTGGCCCGCAATCGAGATGCGCGTCGACCTTGACCGCCTTACAGATCCAGAGGACGCGCGCAAGCAAGTGGATATGAGCGAGCAGAAGAAAAGGTGGGAAACGGACGAGGAATGGCGCGCGCGCGTGGGTCGGCGCACAGATGAGGAGCGTGAGAACACGCACCGCGCGGCGCTGGCGCTGCTTCTTCTGACATTGCGTGACCTCATGGGCGGCCGCATCCCGATCGGTTTCGGCGGCAACCGCGGACTGGGGGCGATAGCGGTGAAGAATGTCAGCTTCAAAGCGTCTCAGTCCGTCGATTCGAGAATCGCTGAGCTCGCGGACCGCCCCTTGACGGCCGAGGACTTCAAGAACGCGGACAACCCGCTGAAGGAGGTCTTCAAGACACTCACCGATGCGTGGCGGGATTACCGGAACGCAAAGGCAAAGGAGTCGACGGAGGTCGAGCGATGAACGGTCGGCTTTACGTTAGCAGAAACGAAACCGTCGATCTCCGCGAGGCTATCGAGGCGCTCAGGCCGAATATAGCTGAAGGGAGCGAGGCCTGGGTGCTGGTCTACGCACCGTCATTCTGCGCCTTCGGCCGGCTGAAGGACGGCGCGCTTGAAGGCCCGCCGGAGCGCTGCTTCGACGATTTCCATGCGCGTGTCATGACCGAGGCTTTTGAGGCCCGGCTGTTCTGTGCGGGCTGGGAGCTGCGCTGGCTGCGCGAGGGCAAAACCGGCCGCGCCGCGCTTCTGAGTGACACGCCTGGCTTCGATCTGGCCGACTTTGAAGAGCCTGAGAGCGAGAAGGAGGCCCGTGAGCGCCTCGATGCGATTGGCGAGGCTGCCGAGGGTACAGTCAAAAACACTTACCTGCTCTGGGGCGAGCGGTCGCCATGCCGCAAGGACCGGGAAGGCAGCGACAACGGCTGGACCAGGCTGACGACACCGCGCATCGGCACGCTCTGGGTGCCGTACGTGATTGGGAAAGACAACGTCGAGCGCATCCAGCTCACGGCGCGCGAATATTGGCGGCGCGAGGCGCACGGCAATGTTGCCGTCACGGCGGAGCGGCTTACCGGCTTCCAGGATGCGTGTATCGAGAGCGGGAGCGATGATCGATGATGGAGGCGGTTCCCGGCAAGCTCGTCTGGCAGAGTACGAAGAAGCGGGGCAAGGAGCGGCGTGTCGTGCACCAGACGCGCAAGGGCGGCATGTCGCAGCCCACCACGTTCAATCCGCACCAGATTTCGCCGAGCCTGAAGGACAGGCTCGGCGAGGACACGGACGTCGACGTTGAAGTCGTGCTCGATGGCGGGCAGATCGTCGCCGTGCGCGCGCCGGGCGAAGACTGGACGGCGCCGGCGCCGCCGCCGAGCGCTGCGTCGGGTGCCGGGAGAGGCACTGGCGGCAGGCGGTCGCAGCCGGCATCGCGGCACGGCGGTAGCGAGGCGGAGGCGACGCCATCTGGTGCGTTTCGCAACCCATACAACTTTATCCCCGCGGTGCCGCCCGCCGCTGAGGGGCCCCTCAGCCAGCACGCGCCGCTCGGCCACGACCGCTACCGCAAGGGCCATTGGAGCGGCCGCATCCATATCGAGATCGTCGCGGAGACACCGCTTCTGATCCCGGACACGGCGAATGCGACGGAAGCGACCGAGGACACGAACCGCAAAAAGAAGGGGCACAAGACCTTCGATATCCGCACCGATGCGGCTAGTCGTCCGCTCCTTCCGCCCACCTCGCTCAAGGGCGCGTTGCGCTCCGCCTACGAGGCAGTGACCAATTCGCGGACGGGGGTTTTTGCGGGGCACGGCGACAAGCTCGCCTACCGTATGCCCGCCGAGGAAGGGCTTGCGATGGTGCCTGCTCGCGTTGTCAGGCGGGCCGAGTGCATTGAGCTCAGCCTTTTCTTCGGAACGCATGAAGCACCGGCATGGCCGGAACTTGATGAGCAGGGAAGGCTACGACCGCCAAAGAACGAGATGTATGCTGCCTGGCTACCGCGCTATCGGCCGCGTCATCGCGGAGATCGAAGCAATTGGCAGACGCAAGAAGATAAAGATCATAAGTCGAAGGCTGTCTGCATCGTCCAGCGGATGACCCACTACAGCCAAAACAACAGAGGACGCCAATTTTCATTTAGCTACTGGGAGGTGGCAGATTGGAAGCCATTCGATGCCGGGTATGACGCCCTTGACGGCGATGCACGCTGCCGGACTTACGATTCGCGGAACGACCGTGGTGTGGGCTCATGGACAGTTGCCCATGATGACCACGGCGATATTCAGTGCGGTTGGGGTTACATTTGTGCGACTAACCAGAATATCGGCAACAAGCACGATGAGCGCGTCTTCTTTGTAAAGCGCGGCGCAAATCCGTACCCGTTCCCCGTGAATTCCAAGTTCGCCGATGATTGGCGGGCCTTGGTGAAGAACTATCAAGCTCAGCATCGCGATGCGATCAGCAAGCGCCGGCGAAATGAAAGGCGTGCAGACCGCAAAGATCCTTGGGTCTATCTGGGCCGTGATCCCGGCAAGACCGCATGGTCGCGTCATGTGTATGCCGCAGGTACCGAAAAGCTCGAAGCTGAAGCCCTCTGCTACGCACGAGCCGATCAACACGGAGACATTCACGGACTCTATCCCGTGATGATCAGCCGAGAGCTGTATGAAGTCGCACCCGATACGTTGCTTCTGGATGAGCTTCTGCCGGCTCGCAAATGTAGTGGAACGGACCACAAGGAACGACTCGAACAACTCTCCCCCGCCGACCGCGTGTTCGGCTGGGCGAACCAGCATGGCGGTGGCGCCTGGCGCGGGCAGCTCCGCATCGGTCCGGTCGCCTGCAAGACGGAGGTCGACAAGGCGATTGAGCGCTTCGACGGCGATGGCCTGCCGCTCGCCATCCTCTCCGCACCCAAGCCGCAGCAGGCGCGGTTCTATGTGGCAAAGGACAAGGACGGCACGCCCCAGGAGGGCGGCCTTAGCAAGGACGACGCCGCCTACAAAGAAGGCAAGGGCCTGCGTGGCCGCAAGGTCTATCCGCATCACAGAAGCGCCAACGCGGTGGACGGCTATTGGAGCCGCGAGGACGCACTTCAGGATGCCGAGCACGACATTCCCTCCGGCGAGGAGGACAACAGGCCGGACCGAATCGAAGGTGACGGCTTTCGTGAATATGTGCGGCGGCGGGGGCACGAATTCACCAGGCGCGGAGAACGCAAGGAACTGCCAAACCGCGACGACCAGAACCGGTCCATCAAAGCCTGGGTCAATCCGGGCACCCGGTTCACTGCCTGGATCGACATCATCAATCTGAGCGAGGCGGAGCTCGGCGCGCTGCTGTGGCTGTTGTCGCTTAACGCGTTCGAGAGCACGAATACGGGCCTCTTCCACCGTCTTGGCGGTGGCAAGCCGCTCGGCTTCGGCAGCGTGAAGATCGCCATCACCGGCCTCGACCTTGCCGACGGCGAGGGGAAGGCGGAGGAATATTCTACGCTGCTGCCCATTTCTGATGAGGCGAAGTCCGACAAGCACTTCGCCTGCGCGCACGGACCGGACGAAGCGAAGGATGCGGCGCTCCGCTTCGTCAGGCGCTTCAAGGAATCCGTTGAGACGGCCTATCCACGGCACGGCGGCCGCAAGGGCTTTGCCCAGATCTCCTTCGTCGAAGCGTTTCTGCAGGCGGCGCGGGGCTATGACGACGATCGTCCGACGCATTATCCGCGCAACAGCCGTGCGCCGGACCCGGCCGGCAAGACCTACGAGTGGTTCGTCAGCAACGAAAAGACGGGGCGCGATGCGCCGCCGAACAACCAGCATGCTCTGGGTCCGCTCGCCGGCGATCCGGGCCTGCCCTACTGGCCGCGAAGCGATCAGGGTCCACCGCAACGCGGCCGGCCGCCCAGGAAAGGCGGTAGCGGACACGCGCGGGGCGGTTCGCGCCGCGGCCGGTCGGGAGGGCGATGATGACCGTGTGTGTCGTCACAGCAGGATCGCTGACCGCCCCGGGTCGCCGCGACGATGAAGCGCCGACCGGCATGGCCGGCGGCGGAAGCGGTTAGCCATGGCGACCTATTTCGTCACTGCGCACCAGGGCGCCCTGGACTGGGCAAGGCGGAACGGCATCGAGGCGGAGCCGCTCACGCATCTCGATCCGGCCGCTATCCGCGCCGGCGACACGGTGATCGGCACGCTGCCGGTGCATCTGGCGGCGGCCATCTGCGCGCGCGGTGCGCGCTATTGGCACCTGTCGATGGACATGCCGCAGGACGCCCGCCGCCGCGAACTCGCCGCTGACGACATGGAGCGCTTCGGCGCGCGGCTGGAGGAATACGAGGTGAGAAGAGTTAAGCAGTAGAGTCAATATAGACAACGCTCTTATCGGATCTAGCGGAGGCGATATCAGTTATTAGCCAGAGGCTGGATGCTACGGCGAGGAGGATCAGCGATGGGCTATACAACCATAATGTCATGGATCGGAGACTTGGCTGCCGTGCTCGCCCTATTGGGTGTCGGATGGGGTGTATGGACCTGGATGAGAGCAAACCGCAAGGTGAAGATCATAGCGACCTGCAGCGGTGAGGAGAAACTGATCGCGCGCGCTGTGCCCGCGCGGCTGATATCTCGTGCCGAGGTTAACGGCCTCGCCGCTCAGCGGGCTACAGGCAAGGAACGCCTCGACCTTTCAGGTTTCGATTTCGACTATTATGCTATCGACAAAGTCATCAAGATACCGCTGAACGCGCAAGATTTCGGTCGATTGAAATAGCGCCGACGTCTCGCTGCCGCCGACCAACATCACACCGTCAATGCCGGGGAGTGTCGCCGCTATGTCCATCAGCGCTGAGTCACGCTCGCGTCCAGGCTCCCTCCGGGCGATATCGTTAAGCCGATGAAAGTAGGGCGGCGGCTCGCTCTCGGGCTTCTTCGGCAACGCGATGTCATCGATGCCGATACGCGGTTCGTCGGCCCGGCGCAGAGCGTCGCATGATTGATCCAACAGTCGCCGCAAATTGCTCAGGACCGTGTCTGGCAATTGCGCCCGCCGGGCGTGCCGGTCGTCCCGAGCGCAGAGGAGACAGGTCCATGGCCGCGACATCTCCTTGATCGCGTCGAATTTCTTCACAGCCGCCCGGACTCCGCTTCTGCCGAGCAGGACGCTGACAGAGTCAGCGAGAGCGACAGAAAGCCCCAGCATTGCAGGCAGCCGAAGCACGTGCAGACCGAGCTTGGTACCCGGCTGGCGTCGCTCAGATGATTGTAGAACGCATAAAGCGCCGGGCATCTGCGCTGGCGCGCCGTCTCTAGCAGGCGGTCAATCTGGCGCACGCTGGTGTTGCCGATCGTGCGATCGAGGCGGGCGTAGGTTTGGTCTCTGGCATCCAGCACCTTGGCCTGCACCAGCATGCGCGTGAAGCGCCCCGCAGCGGAATCATGGAAGCACCATCCCCAGTCTGCTCCGGTGCGTCCCTCCATTCGACTATGAAACGGGAAGACACTGATCTCCCGCGGGTGCTGAGTCGCCAGGTCAAGCAGTATCGTCTCGGTAATCGTCTCCTCACCAAACGGCAATTCTGCAAGCTTTGCCGTCAGCCGCCGCTCCCACGCCCAATGCGCGGTTAACCGAAGGGAGCTGTCGAGGGTCAGCTGTCCGCGATAGGCGGCGACGCATTGCGGGCGCTGTATGAAATGGCGGCGCGACCGATGCACTCCGGCCCCTTCTCGCTTGGGATACGGCACAACAGCCAAGACCCGTAAGGCCCCGGCTGTCGCGTCATGACTGCTCAGTCACCCCTGTGAGTACCAGGGGGGAATGAGGTGTGCGTTTCAATTCCTTCTTCTTCAGGACTGCTCGTTCACCAGACCCTGGTTGCAATAGTTCAGCGATAACTGTTTCAATTCCTTCTTCTTCAGGACTGCTCGTTCACAAGCTATTCGCGCCATAACGGTTTATTGCGGATCGTTTCAATTCCTTCTTCTTCAGGACTGCTCGTTCACTGCTCGCCGCCAAAAAGCAAACACCTTCAAGGGGTTGCGAGGGTGGATTCCGGAAATCCGGCGCGGCGAAAAGTTATACGACATGTTCATGCTCTGTCCATGTCTTGAGCGATGCGATCATAGCCTCGGGTTGCGGCCTTCTGCAACCTCAACGGACGCTTCCGTCGCGAGCGGACCTGGTTGAATCGGTGCGCCGCACGGCGTCAAGGCGATCGCAATACAGCACGTCCTCCGGCAGCAGGTCAGGTCCGGTGACATCGACGGCGGCGCCGGGCGGAACGGGATAGAGCCTGACATCGTCCGCCTTCGCGTCGATGATGCGGCTGATGCCGCTCAGGAGACGCGACTTGCCGCGCGGACTGAGCTCGGCCACGAACACCGAATACTGCAGTGCCCGCGCCCGCTTGGAGAGATAGCGATGGAGCCGGCGCAGCCGTCCCGGATGAGCGATGTCATAGGCGATGATGACGGCTTCGCGCTTCATTCCTGTTGCGGCGCAGGAAGGGGCGGCGTCGAGATGAGGCGCGGCTCTGAGGCGGATTCGCGTGTGCGGAGCTCGGTCACGAAGCTGCGCACGATACGGCCGAGCAGACGCCTGCACACAGGCGCGCCCTGCTCGAAGGCTGCGTAGAAATCGCGCCGCGCACGCTTCTTCATCAGGCACCTGTCGCGCGCCCGGCTGAAGTCCTCCGGGCGCAGCGTCTGCTCCCGAAAGAGGTCGATGACGAAACGGTCGACGAAAGGGCGCAGAGGCTCCGTCAGGTCGGAGGCCAAGCTTTCGCGACCCGAGCGCGGATCATGATAGACGCCGATCATCGGGTCGAGGCCGGCGATGGCGGCGGCGCGCACGGCCTCAGCGTGGAGGAGCGTATAGCCGAGCGACAGGCATACGTTGACCGGATCGCGCGGCGGCCTGCGGTTGCGGCCGTTGAAGTCGAGCGAGGGAGCAAACTGGGTGCCAAGCGCGCGGAAATAGGCGGCTGCCGCAGCGCCTTCCACGCCGCGTATGGCGGGGCGTGAGAGGTCTTCGTGCTCCAGCCGCGCCAGCGCAGTTTCCAGCGCGTCCAGAGCATCGCGCAGCGGCTTCTTCGTGGTGCGGCCATGGTCGCGGGCGTCGCTGAGCACGCGGTGCTGGCTCTTGATCTTGGCCGCGACGAGGGCGGCGGATAGTGCCGCGCGTGCCGGCTCGTCGCTGCTTAGCGCGTATTGGGCAAGACGCAGCCCGACATCACCGCTCGGGCGTCCGACAAAGCTTGCTGCGGGCCTGCCATAGCGGCCCGCCAGCACGACAAGGCCGATGCCCCGCTCCATCAGCCGCGCGATGAGACGCGTCGTCAGCCGCGCAGTGCCTTGCACCACGACGCGCTCAAGCGGGCGCAGAGGAACCGTACCGCGGCGCTCGCCATCGGTGCGAACCACGAGCGTATCGGCCTCCGCATCAATGTCGGCGCCTTTGCGGTCGATATAGAGAGTCGCCATTCTTGCTTACCCCACAAAGAACCAGGAGGCATCCGGCTTCTTGGCCGTGCCGAGCCCCTGGACGCGGGTGCGGGGATCCAAGCGCAGGACGAGAAGCCGGTCCTGCGTGTCGTCGAGGATGCCTCGGAGCGCGGTTTCGAGATCGCGGCGTTCGCGCCGAGAGAGTGTGCACTCGTGAGCGGACTTCTGGCCGCCGATGCCGTGCGCCTTGATGGCCTTCAAGGTGCGTGCCCGGCGTCGCGGGCACGTGATGTCGTAGGCCATCAGATAGAGCGCGCGCTTCACCATGGCGCCAAGAAGCGCAAACTGGCGGTCGAATCGCGAAGCGGCAACGTTGCGCAAAGGCTCGTTGGGCCTGGGTCAGGGCGCGCATCGTCGATCCTGCAAGGGTAGCAAGTCTTTCAACGGCCGTTCAGCTTCATATGGATCAGAAAGTCGCGCACTATGGATGGACCACGCCTCGTATGGCGCGAGTGCTGAAGAGCGACGGAGAATCGGCGCATGAGCTGGCGCGACATTCTGATCCTGACCGTCGGTGCCACGCCACCCGTGGTCACGGAGACCGTCTGGGCTCTCCTCACGCGGAAGAGGAACGGCGGCGCCGCTACCTTCGTGCCGGAGCGCATCCATCTGGTGACGACGGCCGGTGGGCGCGCGGCCTTTAAGGCCGAGCTGCTTGGGCAGGGAAAGAAGCTCGAAGAATTGTTCCGTGCGTTCGGGCATGCCCTTCCGCCGGTCGAGGTGAACCTGCCAATTGATGTGGAGGGGGCAGAGTTGACCGACATCCGCAGCGACCATGAATGCGTTGCTTACGCCAACACGATCAGCCGTCTCATCAAGCGCTACGCCGATGACGACGGCACGCGCATCCATGTTTCGCTTGCCGGCGGCCGCAAGACCATGAGCTATTATGCCGGCGCCGCGATCTCATTGTTCGGCCGCGACCAGGACGAGCTATCGCATGTGCTTGTCACGCCGGAGCATCTTGAACAATGCAACGGCTTTTGGTGGCCGGGGCAGCCGGACGATGTGGTCACTCATAAATGGGAAAAGGACGATCAAGGACGGCCGAAGACCTACAGCGCCGCCGACGGCCGGGTCGATGCAGCGTTCATTCCCTTTGCGCGGCTTAAGCTCATTGTGAGCGACGACGCCTTTCCGGATGGTGATGTCGACTATGCTCAGGTTATCCGAGCGGTTCAGGAAAGCCTCGACGCGCAACGCGTCATTCTTGTCTGTGATACGCGCGAGATACGCATCGGGCGATATATTGTGACCGTGCCGCATCGAGAGTTCGCACTATACCGACTCCTCACGACCGCCGCGAAGGAAGGGTGGCGCGGTGCCGGACCGGACGGGCTGGGCGACAATCACCGAGGCTGGGTTTCGTATGACAAGCTTCTACAGGCAAACGGCCGCACGCTCTCTCGGTTTCTCGAGTTCTACGAGGATGCCTTTCGGATCGGCACGCGCGAGTATGAGGAGTTCAAGGTCACTGTCACCAGCAAGCTTGCCGCGGGCCTGATCGACGAGGCGCGGCGCCCGTTCACGCAGGCTCGCTCAAAGCTCAACAAGCTTCTCGGCAATGAAATCCCCAACGTTTTGATCCGGCGGCGACTCCTCATCCATTCCGCGGGGAGGAGCCCGGCGCGGTTCGGCCTCCTGCTTGAGCAACATCAGATCGAGGTGCGATGAGTGGTTCCGGCTTGGGCGCCTTGCTCATTACGACGCCCGCGCGGCTGCCATTGATGGCAGCGGGATAAGGCGCCGGCCGCGATACAGCGCCAGACACGGAGTGAGCGGGCATCATCGCTTCCTTCGCCTCGTTCTTCTCATCGAGCAGTCCCGCGATTTCCGCCGCGACGCGGTCCGCTGCCATGCGCAAGGCTTCGTCGATGTGCACGTAGCGTTGTGTGATGCCGCGTGCGCTGTGCCCGAGCAGAGCGGCGATCGTGAGTTCAGAAAACCCGAGTTCTGCGGCAACGCTGGCGAAAGTGTGTCGAAGAACATGAGGCGTGACATCGGTGAGCTTTGCCTTCGCACAGACGCGATTCAGCACCCCGACCGCTCCGATGAAGTGGCCGTCGCCCCGATCAGCCGGAAACACGTAGCGCGAACTGCCTTGTGCCAGCTGAGAGGCGATAATCTCGGCGGCTGCACTCCCGACGACTCGCACCTGCGCCCCGCTCTTTGTGTCCGGGAAGCGGATGCAGCATTGGTCAAGGTCAATCCAAGCCCTTTCTAGCGCCAAGCATTCCATGCGACGGAATCCGGTCAGAAGCAGCAGCTGTATAGCGGCAAGTCCCATCGGGTGCTCGCCATTGGCCTTCGCGAAATGAATGGCTTTCCCGAGCTGTCGTATCTCCGCAAGGTTCAGGCGCCGGTCCCGCGCTAAGCCAGCGATGCGTCGCACGCCTCGCGCCGGGTTCTTTTCAATCAGACCGTGGCGGACAGCATGTTCCAGAATGCTGTGCAAAGTGGAGACAGTCCGCGCCGCCACTCCCGCGCCGCCTGTCGTCACTCCACCGCGGCCGCCGACCCGTGGCTTCGCGGTCTTTCCTGCTGCCACGTCCGCCTGCATCGATTCGATGTCGACAAGGCAGAGCCTGTGGACGCGCCTTGTGCCGATCAGGGGGCGAATATGTGTGTTAATGCGACTTCGATCCATGGCGAGCGTAGATGCCTTGATCGGCCGCCGCTTGCGGCCAAGTAGACGTCCAGCTTCGGCTTCTTCCAGATACCAGTTGCAGATTTGGGAAACCGTCCAGTCTTCGCGGCTCATGTGGCGCATGGCGGAGGGATCGAGACCTTCAGAGACTTCCACCAGCTTGGCACGTGCGGCATCACGCGCGCGCTTGGCGGTCATAACGCCGTGGCGGCCGAGGACAAGCCGGCGAGTGCCGCCGTCCGCATTCCGGTACTGGATCAGATAGCTTTTGAGGCCAGATGGCTTGACGCGCACGCCGAAGCCGCGAAGCTCTCCATCCCACAGGAAGACGTCCCGGTCCCTCTTAGGCTTGAGAGCGTCAACTGAACGCACGGTTACCTTTTTCATAATGCATCCAACGAGTTGTCCGTAATTTGCTTCCCCGCGCTTAACTCCGCTGCCGGGGGAAGCGGTGGGGAAACAATGGGAAGCAGATCCACGGGCCCATCTCGGATATGGAAGGCGGGCGGCGTTGTCGAGAAGCGTAAATGATCAGAGTAGGTTAGCGTGCGAATAGAGGCAGTTGGATACTCTGGCGCAAACTGCCGAAGCTCCTTGCCAAGGTTGGGGTCGTGGGTTCGAATCCCATCGCCCGCTCCAATCTCCCGAGGTCCATTCCGGACACATAGGTGACAGTTTATTCCGGAGACATGGGTAACACCTTTGCTCCGAA
>JANQKG010000008.1 GCA_028281235.1 Afifellaceae bacterium
CACGTTTTGGTCAGCTAGAGCGTTTTCGCGTAAGGTTGAATCACTCCAACGCTCTATCTCTTTGTTGGAGCAAGATCTTATCCGAAAAGTGGTGTCCACTTTTCGGGATCGTGCTCTAGGAACCGATCACATGAGCGGAGCGGCTGGCCCCTTATGCAAGCAGCTTCTCGCGGCCCTGCCGCTCCTGCTGCGGGGAGCGGCCGTAGAGCTCACGATAGCACTTGGAGAAATGCGAGGCGGAGACAAAGCCGCACGCAACCGCGACCTCCACGATCGGCGCGTCGGATTGGATGAGAAGGTGGCGGGCGCGGTCGAGCCGGATCTCCAGATAATAACGGGCCGGCGAGCGTCCCAGATTGCGGCGGAAGAGACGCTCGATCTGGCGGCGCGACAGCCCGGCATAGCGGGCGATTTCCACCAGCGACAAAGGCTCGGCAATGTTGGCTTCCATCAGCTCGATGATGAACAGAAGCTTGGTGTTCTGCAGGCCGAGCCGGGCGCGCAGCGGCAGGCGCTGCCGGTCGGTGGGCGAGCGCATTCGGTCGGTCAGCGCCTGCTCGCAGACTTTCGTGACGATCTGCTCGTCGAGATGCTCGCCGATCAGATGCAGCATCATGTCAAGCGAGGCGGTGCCGCCGGCGCAGGTGTAGCAATTGCCGTCCGCCTCGAAGAGATCGGCATAGACCTCCGCCTCCGGGAAGCGCTCCGAAAAGGCTGGCAGCGATTCCCAATGGATGGCGCAACGGCGGCCATCGAGCACGCCGGCATCGGCCAGCACCCAGGCGCCAGTATCCAAGGCGCCAATGCCGAAATTCTGCCGGTCGAGCGACGCGATCCATTGATTGAGATTGCGGTCGCGAAAGCGTTCGATCCCCAGCGAACCGCAAATAAAGACGTGGTCGGGCCGATCGCCGCCGCGCACGCGCTCACGCGCCTCCTTGAGCGACATGTCGGCGATGAATTGCATGCCGTTGGAGGCCCTCGCCGGCTCGCCGTCGAGCGAAACGAGCGACCAGCGATAGGCGCTTTGTCCTGCCATGCGATTGGCGATGCGCAGCGGCTCGACAGCCATGGCGAAGGCGATCATGGTGAAGTTCGGAATGAGCACGAAGTAGAAGTGCCGCTCCCGAATGCTCTCAGGCTGCAACCCGGCCTCCGGCCTGTCTGATCTGCTTCCCGTCATGTCGCAACCAGAGCACTTGCGTCAATTCCTTGGCTGTAATGCCTAAGGCGCAGTCTGGTATAGATTATTCCAGCACGTAAAGGCCGGTAGAGCGTGGTCCGGTGTGGGGGAGGGTGCGCATGACGGACAACGTGAAGAGCGATATCGAAATCGCCCGCGCCGCAAACAAGCAACCGATCTGGGATATTGCCGCCAAGCTCGGCATTCAGGCGGAGAGCCTGGAGCCCTACGGAAACGACAAGGCGAAGCTTTCCGCAGACGCCATCAGCGGATTGGCCGACCGACCGGACGGCAAGCTGATCCTTGTGACCGCGATCACCCCGACCCCGGCCGGCGAAGGCAAGACCACCACGACGGTCGGCCTCAGCGATGGCCTGAACCGCATCGGCAAAAACGCCGTTGCCTGCCTGCGGGAGCCGTCGCTCGGCCCATGCTTCGGCATGAAGGGCGGGGCGGCGGGTGGCGGCTACGCCCAGGTCGTGCCGATGGAGGACATCAACCTCCATTTCACCGGCGATTTCCACGCCATCACGGCGGCGCACAATCTGCTCGCCGCGATGATCGACAACCACATCTATTGGGGCAACGCGCTTGAGATCGACCCGCGCCGGGTGAGCTGGCGCCGCGTCATGGATATGAACGACCGGGCGCTTAGAGAGATCGTGTGCTCGCTCGGCGGCGTCGCCAACGGCTTTCCGCGCGAGGCAGGCTTCGACATTACGGTCGCCTCGGAGATCATGGCGATCCTGTGCCTCGCCACGGACAAGGACGATTTGCAGCAGCGCATCGGCAACATCGTCGTGGCGCAGCGGCGCGACCGATCGCCGGTGACGGCGCGCGACCTGAAGGCCGACGGCGCCATGACGGTGCTTCTGACGCGCGCGCTGCAGCCCAATTTGGTGCAGACGCTGGAGAACAATCCGGCGTTCATTCATGGCGGGCCGTTCGCCAATATCGCGCATGGCTGCAACTCGGTGATGGCCACCAAGACAGCGCTGAAGCTCGCCGATTATGTGGTGACGGAGGCCGGCTTCGGCGCCGATCTGGGGGCGGAGAAGTTCTTCGACATCAAGTGCCGTGCGGCCGGTCTCAATCCGGCAGCGGCGGTGATCGTCGCCACCATTCGCGCGCTCAAGATGCATGGCGGCTTGGCGCGCGATGCGCTTGGCGATGAGAACGTGGAGGCAGTGACCAAGGGCTGCGCCAATCTCGGCCGCCACGTCGACAACGTGAAATCCTTCGGCGTGCCGGTGGTCGTGGCGATCAACCATTTCTCCGCCGATACCGACGCAGAGGTCGCCGCCGTGCAGGATTTTGCTCGCGACCACGGCGTGGAGGCAGTGCTCGCCCGGCATTGGGGGGAGGGCGGGGCCGGCACGGAGGATCTGGCGAAAAGTGTGGCGGCGCTGGCGGATTCAGGCGCTTCGCAGTTTGCACCGATCTATCCCGATGACATGCCGCTTTGGGAGAAGATCAATGCGGTGGTCACGCGCATCTATCGCGCCGACGAGGCGGTGGCCGACAAGACAATCCGCGACCAACTCAAGGTCTGGGACGAGGCGGGCTATTCAAAGCTGCCGGTCTGCATGGCGAAGACGCAATATTCCTTCTCCACCGATCCGAACCTGAAAGGCGCGCCGTCGAACCATGTCGTACCGATCCGCGAGGTGCGGCTTTCCGCCGGTGCCGGCTTCGTTGTCGTGATCTGCGGGGAGATCATGACCATGCCCGGCCTTCCGCGAACGCCTGCGGCGGAGGCGATCGGGCTGGACGAGGCAGGGCTCGTACAGGGGCTGTTCTGAGCGTCACCGGATTGCTGATCGGTGCCGCAGAGCCTCTCCTTTGTCATCCCGGTTCGGCCGAAGGCCGAGACCGGGACCCATGACCATCATCGAGTCGGTTGAGCGTCGGCGTTCCATCCGCCTGTCGGTGGCTATAGGTCCCGCACAGCGTCGCGTTCCGCGCCGCTCGCGGGATGACAAAGGAGAGAGAGTGCGGGTGGGCCTCCCCGCAAGGGGAGGTGTGGGCCGTGCCTTTCTTTGACGCCGTGCCCTCTCCGTCGTCATGCCCGGACTTGATCCGGGCATCCATTCCTGAACCACATTGCTTGGCGAAGCTCGGGCTCTATGGATTGCCGGGTCAAGCCCGGCAATGACGACCGTGGGTTAGGGCTCACATCCCATCAAAAAGCGTCGGCGCGTCAGCCTCGCCCTTGGCATGCACGCTCTCAATCGCCAGGAGCTTGCGCTTCGCCTCGATGCCGCCATGGGCGGAGAAGCCGCCGATCTTGCCGCCGGCCGCCAGCACGCGGTGGCACGGCACCACGATTGGGAAGGGGTTGCGGCCCATGGCGACACCCACCTCGCGGGCAGCCTCGGGCTTGCCGATACGCGCGGCGATCTCGCCGTAGCTCAGCGTCGCGCCCGGCGGGATTGAGCGCGCTACATCATAGACCTCGCGGTTGAAGGCCGGTACGCGATCCATGTTGAGCGGGATCGATGCAAGGTCGCGCGCCTCGCCGGCGAGCAGCGCCTTGATGGCGTCGACCGCCACTTGCACGTCGGGCGGCGGCGTCTCTTCGCTGGATTGCGGGAAGCGCCGCGCCAGGCGGGCGCGGGCGGCATCCTGGCTTGCTTCCGGGAGTTGGACACCGACAAGTCCGGCATCGTCCCAGGCGATACCGCAAGGGCCGATAGCGGTGTCGAACAGCGCGAATCCGGTGGCGGACATGCTCTATTTCTAGCAGGTCCGGCGGCGCACGCCGCCCGATTCTTGCGTCCCAGGTGGGGGATGGAACATGGCTCGCGGCGAGCAGATGGTAAGGCAGCGCGGCTATAGCGTAGCCGTCCGCCATGCTCCCCACCTCTCCCCGCCGGGGAGAGGTCGACGCTCGCCGGCAGGCGGGCGGCGGGTGAGGGGGCCAACGCTGCGATCTCCCCCTCACCCGGTTTGTCGCTCCGCTCCAAACCACCCTCTCCCCGGAGGGGAGAGGAACGGGCCGTGCCGGAGGATATGCCGTGCTGTCAGACGATGCAGTTCAGTCAGAAAATTCCGGCCCCCTGCGACACGGCCCCGCCGCATCCGCGATTGCCCAGGGCGGCCGGCACCCCTAAAGGGGTGCGATGCAGCGCTACGGCATCTTATCGCTGATCCGCGAGGGGCTCCGCGGCCATACCGGCTGGGAGCCGGCGTGGCGCTTTCCGGAGCCGAAGCCGCGCTACGACGCAGTCATCATCGGCGGCGGCGGGCACGGCCTGGCGACCGCCTATTACCTCGCCAAGGAGCACGGGCTCACCGACATCGCGGTGATCGAGAAGGGCTGGATCGGCGGCGGCAATGCCGGCCGCAACACCACGATCATCCGCTCCAACTATCTCTACGACGAGAGCGCGGCGATCTACGACCACGCGCTGCAGCTTTGGAAGACCCTCGGCCGCGAGCTCGATTTCAACATCATGATGAGCCATCGCGGCGTGTTGAACCTGGCGCATGATGAAGGCGAGCTGCGGCAGCTCAAGCGCCGCGTGGAGGCCAACCGACTGAACGGCGTCGATGCGGAATGGCTGGAGCCGGAGGACGTGAAGGCGTTTTGCCCGCCGATCTCGATTTCGCCGACGCTGCGCTATCCGGTGCTCGGCGCCACGCTGCAACGCTCCGGCGGCACCAACCGGCATGACGCGGTGGTCTGGGGCTATGCGCGCGCCGCCGATGCGCTCGGCGTCGACATCATCCAGCAATGCGAGGTGACGAATATCCTCAGCGAAGGCGGAGCGGTGACCGGCATCGAGACGACGAAGGGCACGATCGCCACGCCGAAGGTCGCGAGCGTGACGGCCGGGCACACCAGCGTCATCGCCGCCATGCTCGGGCTGAAGCTGCCGATTGAAAGCCATCCTTTGCAGGCCATGGTGTCGGAGCCGATCAAGCCCGTCATGCCTTGTGTGGTGATGTCGAGCGCGGTTCATGTCTATGTCAGCCAGTCGGACAAGGGCGAGCTGGTGATCGGTGCGGGCATCGATCCGCATCTTTCCTATACGCAGCGCGGCTCGTTCGACATCGTGGAGCATCAGATGGCGGCGATGGTGGAGCTTCTGCCGTTCACCTCGCGGCTGCGCTTCATGCGGCAATGGGGCGGCATCGTCGATGTGTGCCCGGATGCGAGCCCGGTCATCTCCAAGACGCGGATCAAGGGTTTTTATGTGAATGGCGGGTGGGGCACCGGGGGCTGGAAGGCGACGCCGGGCTCCGGTCATGTGTTTGCCGATCTCATCGCCAATGACGAGCCGAACGCCATTGCCGCGCCGTTTGCGCTGGAGCGGTTCGTCTCCGGCGCGCTCGTTGCCGAGCACGGCGCCGCGGCCGTGGCGCATTGAGGGGAAGATGGCGGTACCTTCAATTTTTCGTCCTGGGGAGCTTCCGGCACGGCCTGCTCCTCTCCCCTTTGGGGAGAGGGTGGTTTGGAGCGGAGCGACAAGCCGGGTGAGGGGGCATGCGCTGAGGGTTTCCCCCTCTCCCGGCCGCTGCGCGGCCGACCTCTCCCCGGAGGGGCGAGGAGGGGAGCATGCTGGCCGGCCAGGCCCTGTGTCTTCCTCCACTGCGGAATGGATCGCCGGATCACGTCCGGCGATGACGACATCAATTGTGGCCAGTGGGAGCGGAGCAACATGTTTCTGATCCGCTGTCCCTGGTGTGGCGAGCGCGACGTCTCCGACTTCTCCTACGGCGGCGAGGCGCATATTGCCCGGCCCGCGGATTCCGACGCCATGAGCGACTCCGCATGGGCGGATTACGTGTTCCTGCGCACCAATCCGAAAGGCGTGCATGCGGAGCGCTGGAATCACCAGGCCGGTTGCCGCCGTTGGTTCAACATGCTGCGCAACACCGCCACGGACGACATCCTTGCCGTCTATAAGATGGGCGAGACGCCGCCGCAGGTTTCCGCCAACCTTCCGGCCACGCCAAGCGGCGAGGCGGCGATCGGCTCCGGCAATGATGCGGCCAAGGTCATGACGACCGAAGAGGGGCGGGGCGAGGGAGGCGGCAAATGAGGGAAGCCGTGCCAGGAACGGGCGTCGCGGCAGTGAACCCTCTCCCCCTTGTGGGGAGAGGGTCGCCGGGCCAGAGCGCAGCGAAGGACCGGCTGGGTGAGGGGTTTTCCAGGTTGCGCACGGACACGACCCCTCCCCCGGCTGCTTCGCAGCCACCCCCTCCCCACAAGGGGGAGGGGGAAAGCGCATGAGCAAGGTCCAGCCCTATCGCCTGCCAAAGGGTGGACGCATCGATCGCGGCCGCACGATTTCGTTCAGCTTCGGCGGTTGGACATTTCACGGGCATCCGGGCGACACGCTTGCCTCAGCGCTGCTCGCCAACGGCCAGCACATGGTGGCGCGGTCGTTCAAATATCATCGGCCGCGCGGCATTCTCGGCGCCGGCAGTGAGGACCCGGCGGCGCTGGTGCAGATCGGCGACGATGCCGCCCGCACCGATCCCAATACGCGCGCCAGCGAGCAGGAGATCTACGACGGCCTGATCGCCCGCGCGCAGAATTGCTGGCCGACCCTCACCTATGACATCGGCGCGATGAACGATCTCATCGCGCCTTTCGTGCCGGCGGGCTTCTACTACAAGACCTTCAAAGGGCCGCTCGGCAACTGGATGTGGTTTGAGCCGTTCATCCGCGCGGCGGCGGGTCTCGGGCATGCGCCGTCGGGGCCTGATCCCGACCGCTACGAAGCTTTGAACCGGCATTGTGATGTGCTGGTCGTTGGCGGCGGGCCGGCCGGGCTGATGGCAGCGCTTGCCGCCGGGCGCGCCGGCGCGCGCGTCATCTTGGTGGAGGAGACCGCCGAGCTGGGCGGCGCCTTGCTGGCCCGCGACCCGGAGGTGCTTCGTCTGAACGACGCGGCGCCGGTGGACTGGATCGCCGGCGTGCGCGCGGAGCTGGAGGCGCGTGATGAGGTGACGATCCTCACACGCACGACGGCCTTCGGCTATTATTCGCACAATTTCGTGGGCCTCTGGGAGCGGGTGACGGACCACCTGCCGGAGGCAGAGCGGCCACGGCGGCTTCCACGACAGAGACTATGGCGCGTGCGCGCCAAGGAAGTGGTGCTTGCGACGGGCGCGGTGGAGCGTCCGCTGGTGTTCCACCAGAACGACCGGCCCGGCATCATGCTGGCCGGGGCGGTGCGCACCTACATGCACCGCTATGGCGTGCTGCCCGGCAAACGGATTGTCGTTGCGACCAACAACGATTCCGGCTGGGATGCGGCGCTCGATATGGCGCGAGCCGGCGGCGAGGTCGTTGCTGTGATCGATCTTCGCGCCGACATCTCTTCGCGGCATCTGGCCGAGGCGTCGCAGGCGGGGATCGCCATCCACGCCAACGCCACCATCGTCGGCACGGAGGGGCGGCACCGAATCCGCGCCGTGTCGGTGAGGGCGCTGAGCGGCGCTGCCGCGAACGGCCGCCCGGTGATGATGGAGTGTGACCTGCTCGCAATCGCCGGGGGCTGGATGCCGAACGTCGCGCTCTTCTCACAATCGCGCGGCAAGCTTCGCTACGACGATGCGATCGAGGCGTTTCGGCCCGGTCGCTCGTGGCAGAACGAGCGCTCAGCCGGCGCGGCGAACGGCGCCTTCGCCATGGCCGATTGCTTCTCAGAAGGCGTGCGCGCCGGCGCCCAGGCCGCGACCGCGGCCGGCTTCGACGCCTCGCCGCCGCCGGCGCCGCGCATTGTCGGCGGTCAGGCCGGGCAGGGGCGCATCCGCGTTGTGCCGGAGCTTCCAAGTCACGTCGCGCCACATCGGAAACGCGCCTTCATCGACCTGCAGGACGATGTCACGACCAAGGACCTACGGCTCGCCGTCAAGGAGGGCTACCGCTCGGTGGAGCACGCCAAGCGATACACCACGGCCGGCATGGGCACGGACCAGGGCAAGGTCGCAAATCTGAACGCCTTCGGACTCCTTGCTTCGGTGCGCGGCGAAAGCGTGCCGGCGATCGGCACGACGACCTTTCGTCAGCCTTATAAGCCGGTGACGATCGGTGCGATTGCCGGGCAGCATGCCGGCGATCATTTTGCCCCGCGTCGCACGACTCCGATGCATGACTGGCACAAGCGGCAGGGCGCGATCTTTGAGCCGGTCGGCGAATGGCTGCGGGCGCGCGCCTATCCCAAGTCCGGCGAGAGCTTTGAAGATGCCGTGCGGCGGGAATCGAAAGCCGCGCGCACCGCGATCAGCGTGCTTGACGCCTCGACCCTCGGCAAGATCGATGTGCGGGGTCCCGACGCGCGCACTTTCCTCAACCGTGTCTACACCAACGCCTGGATGAAGCTTGCGCCGGGCCGTTGCCGCTATGGCCTGATGCTCGGCGAGGACGGCATGGTCGTCGACGATGGGGTCACGGCCTGCATCGCCGACGATCACTTCCACATGACGACGACGACGGGCGGTGCGGCCGGCGTGCTGGCGACGCTGGAGGACTACCTTCAGACGGAGTGGCCGGAGCTGAAGGTCTATCTGACCACTGTGACAGAGCAATGGGCCGTGGCGGCCGTGTGCGGCCCGCAATCCGCTCGGCTGGTGAGCGAGCTTTGTGACGATTTCGACGCCGATCCGGCCGGCTTTGAGTTCATGACATGGCGCGACGCACATATTGGCGGCGTTCCGGTGCGGGTGTTCCGCATCTCGTTCACGGGCGAACTCTCCTACGAGATCAACATCCCCGCGACCTATGGGCTGTGGCTGTGGGAGCAGGTGTTGGAGAAGGGTGCTCTGCACGGCATCACGCCTTACGGCACGGAGGCCATGCATCTCCTGCGCGCCGAGAAGGGCTTCATCATTGTCGGGCAGGAGACCGACGGCACGGTGACACCGGACGATCTCGGCCTTGGCGGGATGGTCAAGAAATCCGCCGACTTCATCGGGCGGCGTTCGCTCAGCCGGTCCGATACGGCGCGGGCTGATCGCAAGCAGCTTGTGGGGCTCCTTACCGACGATCCGAACATTGTCCTGATGGAGGGTGCGCATGTGATCGAGAATGCGGCGGAGAGCGCGCCGCCCGTGCCGATGCTCGGCCATGTCACGTCGAGCTATTTCAGCCCTAACCTCGATCGCTCTATCGCCATGGCGCTGGTGAAGAGCGGGCGCAGCCGCATGGGCGACAAGCTCTTTGTGTCGCGCCGCGACGGCGCGCCGATCCCCGTAACGGTGAGCGGGACGGACTTCCTCGCAGCAAAGGACGGCGCGATGGAGGCAAAAGATGGCTGAGCCACGCACGTCGTTCCGTCGCTCGCCGCTGTTTCATCGCCGGCCGCTTGAGGGCGAGGCAGGGGCAGTGCGGATCGCTGAGCGACCGTTCCTCGGGAAGTTCATCCTGCGCGCAGACGCGCAGGCCGCGAGCGACCGGCTGCGCGCGGCGCTCGGCTTGGGCCTGCCGAGCGAACCGCTGATGAGCGCCAGCCAGGGCGACATTTCGTTCCTCTGGCTCGGGCCGGATGAGTGGATGCTGGTGACCGCGCAGGCTGAGGCAAAAGAGCGGGCAAGCACGGCGCGCGGCGTGCTCGTCGGCGTCCATCATCAGCTCGCCGATGTGAGCGATTACTACACGATAATCGAAGTTGCCGGCCCGCGCGCACGCGAGCTTCTGATGAAGCTCACGACGCTGGACGTTCACCCGCGTGTGTTCCGCGGCGGCATGGTGGCCGGCTCCATGTTCGGCCGCGCCAATGCCTTTCTGTGGCTACCGTTGGCGGCGCGCGACGCGAATGCGTTCAACCTCTTCGTCCGCTGGTCCATGGCTGACTATCTATGGTGCCTGATCGCCGATGCCGGCCGTGAATGGGGCGTGCCGGAGGAGACGCCCATCAAGGGCGAGACGCTGACCATCGGATAGGTTGCGAGGTCACCGCGACAACACCCGCAGGCGGCTGTCGAACTCGCCGCGATCCACATAGCAGCCGTGCAAATGACGGTAGCCGGTGTTCGGGTCGAACGCCTCACGACCATGCAGGACACGACGATTGTCGAAGACCACCATCTCGCCAGCGGCAAGCTTCAGCGTCACCAGATAGGCGGGGTCGCGCGTCAGCGCCATGAAGCGCCGATAGGCTTGGTAATAAGGCTCGATCGCGTCGGCCGGCAGATCGAGGGCGTCGGCGATGT
Source organism: Afifellaceae bacterium (assembly GCA_028281235.1). Classification (GTDB taxonomy): domain Bacteria; phylum Pseudomonadota; class Alphaproteobacteria; order Rhizobiales; family Afifellaceae; genus DASWJZ01. The sequence goes on from JANQKG010000008.1 coordinate 10,352, forward strand.
GGGCGTTGAAGCGGATCTCTGTCACCGCGCCGGTGTCATCCAACGCAATGACCTTGTGCCGGCGGCGGATGTCGTATTCGGCGTCGTGGAAGCGGAACGGGATGGAGATGCGCGACAGGAGATCGTAGGCGGCGGGGTCGTCACTTTTCAGGTCGGCGGCGACGGCGTAGCCATCGCAGAAGAGCGAACCGCCGCCCATCGCTTCGTTGGCGAGGCAGTGCAGGAATTGATAGCCAGGCGGCAGCTCCTGGTTCGGCAAATCCGTGTGCAAAGGCAGCCGATCTGCGGTGTAGGCGAGGTTGTTGGGATTGGGCTTCGACTTGACCTCGAATGTCGTGCCGAAATTGGTCTCGCGCAGGAAGCCGATGCGGCGCGCCACCTCGATTCCCACGTCGCGGCTGTCGGCGAGCCCCTCAATCATCGACAGCCCGGTGCGCTTGGTTGCGCAGAGCCAATCGTGCAGGGCCGTGTCGTTGGTCAGCACGTCATCGGCGTGCGCGCGGGGAACGCCGCTTGAGCCGAGGTCCGCGCGCCAGGTCTCAATTGCGACCTTCGCCGGATCGGCGAAAGCGCAGCCGGGCCGGTGTGCCTTCAGCCAATCCATGTCGAAGCGACTGACGCCGCCGGAATCGCCCCAGTCGAGCTCAAGAGCGCCGCCGTTAAGCGTGACGGCTTTCGGCGCCACGTCGACCGGCACGCTCAACAGATCGAAGTGCCGTTCCTTCGTGTCGGCGTGAAAGCCCTCCGGGCCGTTGTCGCGGAGCCAGATGAAGGGGTAGTCGGCGCTTGCGCCGTCATTCCATTGGATGTGAACCGTGCGCGTATCGGCGCGCAACGTTGCTTCTGTCATGATGTCCTCCCTGCCGGGGATTGTCCGCTTGGGCGGGTGCAATCATCGAACAGGAGGAGGGGGCCGCCAGTCGGTGGCCTTGGTATAGCGTGCTCGCGGGTAACGGCGTGAGGGGACGCGCATGGCGTGGCTCACCTGCGCCCGGTCCGCAGCCGGACCGGACGCGGGTTGCCTATCGGCCGACGCCGTAAAGTCGCGCCGCTTCGTGGATGCCGGACTCGCCCAGCATCGAATGCCGAAAGCGGCTTTGTGCCCAAAGCGAGGTCTGATTGACCTTCTGATCCGGCGTCGCCGTGCGGCCGGATTTCACCGCGGAAATAAGCGTCTGCAGCGTGTTCATTGCGGGCCTCTTTGGCGTTGGCAGTTCACCGGCGCCCGCTGGCGTCGATTGCGGGCGCACATGCGCCTCAACCGGTTAAGAAACAAGAGGGAATCCGCATCCGAAGATGCGTTGAAGATGCGACATGCGGTCGCAGGTAGAGGCGATCATGCGCGGCGCTCGATGCCCAGTTCGGCGCCGGCATCGATGAGCCATTCGACAAGCGACTCCGCGAAGCTTCTCAGCGCCCAGATGTCGAAATGCGATTCATCGCAGCGGTGGATGAGAACGTCGATGTGGTGGATCGCGGTCTGAGCGATGCAGCCCGGCGGAAACGTTTCGGCGCGGAGATCGATCGGCGCACAACGCGACAGCAATTCCGCCGTGGCCTCACCTTCCAGGCTGAAGATGGTGCGTCCATGCGAAATGTCGACGATGGCCGCGTCTTGCGTGGAGAAGGCGGTGCGCCAGCTTGCGACGATCTCCGCATCGTAGAGTGCAATGACATATCGCCCCGCGCCGAGCGCCATGATCGTGCCGCCGTCGAAAGCCGCTGCGTAACCCGTCGTCGGCAGGCTGCCGACCCCCGACATCTGTGTGACGACCGCCTCGACCGTGGTGAGTGTGTCTGGCCAGGCCTGGAGTTGCAGGATCGCCGCGGGGCGGACTTCGCCAAGGAGTAACGTTCCACGGCCGCTTGTGCCGGCGTCGGCCTCGGGCGCTGCGCGTTCATCAGGGGGACGCTCAGCCATGCATGCGGCTCCCGTCCGGATCGAAGAAGCAGGGGGCGACGATCTCCACCGGCCCATGCCCATCGCGCAGCGGGTCGGCGGCATGAAGCTTCTCGCCGTGCCGCTGGCGGCCGCCCTTCAGAAGCGCCAGCGCGATGTAGCCCTCCAGCGCGGGGCTGTAGCCCATGGACGTCACGCGACCCTCGGGCGGGCCGGGTGTCTTGGCATCGGCGCCAGACACGAGATGCGCGCCCGCCATCACGGGTTTGCCGTCAAGCGACTTCACGCCGACCAATTGCTCGCGGCCGGGGTCGGTGAGGGCCGGCCTCAGTGCGAGTGGCTTGCCGACAAAGTCCTTCTTCTTGGAGAACATCTTCTCCAGGCCGAGATCGTGAACCGTGGTCCGTCCGGTGATCTCGGAGCCGACGACGTGGCCTTTCTCCAGCCGCAGCACGCCGAGTGCTTCCAGCCCGTAAGGCACTACGCCGAACTCCGCGCCGGTCTCAATCAGCTTCTCCCAGAGCGCCAACGTGTGGTCGGCGCCGCTATAGATTTCGTAGGCGAGTTCGCCGGAGAAGGAGAGTCGCGCCACGAGCACCGGTATCGCGCCGACGTGGCCGGGCTTCACGCCCATGAAGGGAAGTGCTGCATCGCTGACATCAATGTCGAGAACCTTGCTCAACAGGTCGCGGCTTTTCGGCCCGGCCAATGCGGCGCCCGCCCATTGATCGGTCAGTGAGGCGACGGAGACCTTCAGCTCCGGCCAGGCAATGGCGAGCAGCATCTCAAGATGCTGGAGGACCAATGCGGCGTTGGCCGTTGTGGTCGTCATCAAATAGCGCGACTCGGCGAGCCGCCAGGTCGTGCCGTCGTCGAACAGAAACCCATCGTCGCGCAGCATCAGGCCGTAGCGCGCCTTGCCGATCGGCAGGGTGGAGAAGGTGTTGGTGTAGACACGGTCGAGGAAGGTTGCCGCGTCCGGCCCCTGCACGTCGATCTTGCCGAGGGTGGAGACATCAGTGATGCCGACGGAGGCGCGTACGTGTCTGGCCTCGCGTACATAAGCGGCTTCCAGCGTCTCGCCTTCGCGGGCGTAGACGCGTGGCCGCTGCCATAGCCCGACATTGATCATCTCCGCACCGGCCTTGAGGTGCCAATCATGCAACGGGGTGCGGCGGAGCGGCTGCATGTGGGCACCGCGGGCGCGCCCGACCAGCGCCCCGAGGCTGACGGAATTGTAGGGCGGCCGGTAACGGGTCGTGCCGATGGCGGGGGCCGACACACCGCGCTCCTTGGCGAGAATTGAGATGGCGTTGAGGTTGGCGGTCTTGCCCTGGTCGGCGGCCATGCCGAGCGTCGTGTAGCGCTTCAGGTGCTCAACCGATTGAAAGCCCTCACGCTGCGCGAGCCGAACGTCGGCAGTGGTCACATCGTTCTGCAAATCGACGAACGCCTTGCCGGGCACGGGAACCTCGATGAGCGGCAGGCGATTGCCCGGCGTGGCTTCTAGTGACCGCCCGGTCTTGGGTCCGTTCCGGGCGCCGTTGCGCGACGGCTCAAGGCCCAGCGCCTCGGCGGCATCCGCACCGGCCAGCGCGCCGCTGGCTGCTGCGCCCTTCGTGTCCGCAATCCCACACATGGCGCCGGCCGCGTGCCAGGCCTCGCGCGGTTCGCCGGGCAGAAAGGCGTCAAGCGCCTCCTCATAGACCGGCGCACCGCCGGCCTGGCTGGCGAGGTGAATGGTCGGCGTCCAACCAGCGGCCAGGAGGAGCGCGTCGCAGTCCAGCCGAAGCCCGTCGTCGGAGACCGCTCCCGATGCCGCGTCGAAGGGAGCAATGGCGACGGCCTTTGTTGCGCGCCCGCCTTCCACAGCGGTGACGACGTGGCCGGCGAAGGACTTGGTGCCGGTTGCCAGCAGCTCCGCTTCGGCTTCTGCCGGGGCGTCGGAGCGTGGATCGACCACAGCGCGGATCGGAACGCCGGCGCGGGCGAGCGCGGCGGCATTGCGCCAGCCGTCGTCGTGGCTGGTGAAGAGCACAACGTCGCCCCCGACCGACACGCCATAGCGGCGCGCATAGGCCAGGGCGGCGCGCGCCAGCATCACGCCGGGGCGGTCGTTCTCCGGAAACACGAAGGGCCGCTCGATCGCTCCGGTGGCCAAGACGACGCGCTGCGCCTGGATGCGCCAATGGCGCTGCCGCGTGCGCCCGTCCGCTCCGGTCCATGCCACGCGCTCCACGGCGCCAAGCACGTTGCCGTCGTAATAGCCGTAGACGCTGAGCCGCGGGCACTGTTCGACATTCTCCATGCCGTTCAGCGCCGACCTCATGGCAAAAAGCCAATCGGCGGCGGGCTCATCGCCGATGCGGTCGTCGAGGTCCGCCATGCCGCCGAAGATCGGCGCCTCATCGCACAGGATCACATGCGCGCCCGCCTGACCGACGGTGAGGGCCGCCGCGAGACCGGCCGGGCCGGCGCCGACGACCAGCACGTCGCAAAAGGCATTCGCCATTTCGTAGCGGTCGGGGTCGGGCTCGAAGCTCGCCCGGCCGAGACCGGCGGCGCGTCGGATCATCGGCTCATAGCGCATCCAGCCGCGGCGGCCGGGGCCCATGAAGGTCTTGTAATAGAAGCCGGCGGCGAAGAACGGCGCAAAGAGGCCGTTCACAGCCCCCAGGTCGGTCGCCAGCGACGGCCATGCGTGCTGGCTGTGCACGGCCATGCCGTCTTGGGCTTCCACGATGGTTGCTTTGACGTTGGGATCAGTCGCCGCATCAGCGCCCAGCGTCACAAGCGCATTGGGTTCCTCCGCGCCGGCGGAATAGATTCCGCGCGGCCGATGATATTTGAACGAGCGTGCAACGAGCGTTTGCCCCGATGCAATGAGGGCGGAGGCGATCGTGTCGCCGGCCAGCCCGTCGATGCGGCGGCCGTCAAACGTGAAGCGCAGTGGGCGGAGGCGGTCGATGCGGCTGCCGCCGCGAGGCAACCGATAGCCGGGCATCAATCCTCTCCCGGCTCGGTTTTCGGCTCGGCCCACGCGCCGACGAGTCGCGCCTCCGTTACGGCGTGGGTCTCGGTGTCGCGGCTCACCACCATCCATCGGCGGCAGCCGTGAACATGGTGCCAGTGCTCTTCGTGCGCGCCCTTCGGATTTGTGCGGTCGTAGACGAAGGTGCCCCAAGTGGCGGCGCTCAGCTCGGCGATGGTTGGCCGGGTGACAGTGGCGTCGCCGCCATAGGTGAATTCCTCATGGTCGCGCGGGCCGCAGACAGGGCAGGGGATCAGCATCGCTGTCTCTCAGCGGAGTCGCGCAGGGTTGCGTCTCGCCCTTTCATCCCGTCCTTCGAGGCGTCTTTCGCCCTCATCCTGAGGTGCGAAGCGCGAAGCGCTGAGCCTCGAAGGGGCGAAAGACGCACCTCAGGATGAGGGATGAAGGGGTCACGCGGAGCCTTAACCCTCCCCTTGAGGGAGGGTCGAAATCGGCGCGCGGCTGCAAACCGATTTCGGGGAGGGGTGAGCAACTGTCCTCCACGTATCGACAGCTCACCCCCTCCCGAAAACCGCCACGCGAAGGCTTGCGGTTTTCGACCTCCCCTCAAGGGGGAGGTTAAGCGGCAGTTGAGGCGCGTGAGGTGCGCTTGATCGAGCGACGTTGTCATGTCGCTAATGCAGCCGCGGCGTGGCGCCGGTGCCGGCCTCGTCGAGGTGCCGGCCTTCATGGAAGCGCTCCAGCGTGAAGGCGGCGTTCAGCGCGTGCGGTTCGTCATGGGCGATGGTGTGGGCGAAGCACCAGCCGGAGCCGGGCGTGGCCTTGAAGCCGCCGTAGCACCAGCCGGAATTCAGATAGAGGCCGGGGAGCGGCCCCTTGGCGATGATGGGGCTGCCATCCATGGACATGTCCATGATGCCGCCCCAGCTTCTGAGGAGCCGCACCTTGCCGGCATTGGGGAAACAGGCGAGAAGCTCGCGCGCCACCTCGTGGACGATCGGCAGATTGCCGCGCTGGGCGTAGGAATTGTAGCCGTCGAGGCTGCCGCCGAAGACCAGCCCGCCTTTGTCGGATTGCGAGACATACATGTGCCCGGCGCCGAAGGTGACGACGCAATTGATGAGCGGCTTCAGCGGCTCCGTCACGAAGGCCTGCAGCACGTGGCTCTCGATCGGCAGCTTGGTAACACCGGCGCGGCGCAGCACCTCCGACGTCATGCCGGCGACGGCAATGCCGATCTTCGGCGCGGTGATACGCCCGCGCGTGGTCTCCACGCCGGTGATGCGCTCGCCCTCCTTGAGGAAACCGACCACCTCGCAATTCTCGATGACATCCACGCCGAGCCGGTCGGCGGCATGCGCGAAGCCCCAGGCGACCGCATCATGGCGGGCGGTGCCGGCGCGTGGCTGCAAGAGCCCGCCAACCACTGGGAAACGCGCGTTTTGGCTGAGGTCGAGGCCGGGGCAGAGCTTGGCGATATCGTCGGGCATCAGAAGCTCTGCGTCGATGCCGTTCAGCCGCATGGCATTGCCACGTTCGGCGAACTGGTCGAGCTGTGCGGGATTGCAGGCAAGATTAAGCACGCCGCGCTGTGAGAACATCACATTGTAGTTCAGCGCGTGGCTCAGCCCTTCCCAGAGTTTCAGGCTCCATTCGTAGAATTGGGCGCTCTCGTCGAGCAGATAATTGGAGCGCACGATCGTCGTGTTGCGGCCGATATTGCCCTGGCCGAGCCAGCCGCGCTCCAAGACCGCGACGTTGCGGATTTTGTGCTCCTTGGCGAGGTAGAAGGCTGTCGCCAGTCCATGTCCGCCGCCGCCCACGATGACCACGTCATAGGAATGCTGCGGGTCCGGCTTGCGCCAGGCGGGCTTCCAGCCCTTATTGCCGGTCAGGCCGTGCCTGAGCACCGACCAGATGGAATATTCGGCCATGCGCCCCCCACGGCGATCTGCCAGTGAAACGAAAGCCTTAGATGGGTCGTGTGGTCAAGGAGTGGCGATCACACCGCCAGCGCTTCAAGCCGAATGCGGGCGATTTTGTCGATCTGTCTCAGCGCCTCTGAGAATTCCGCTTCGGCGTCGTTTTCGATGCGGCGCGCGAACGCTGCAAGGATGGCGGTGCGGTCGAGCCCCGCGACCGCGATGATGAAGGGAAAGCCGAATTTCTCCTTGTAGGCAGCGTTCAGTTCCTGAAAGCGGCGGAATTCGTCCGGCGTGCAGCGGTCCAGCCCGGCGCCTGCCTGTTCCGATTTCGATTCCGCAGTGAGGTCTCCGGCGATCGCCGCCTTGCCGGCCAGGTCGGGGTGGTTACGGATCAGGGCGAGCTTTTGGTCGTGGGTCAAGGATGCCGCAGCCGCCGCCATAGCGTCCGCTAATCCAGCCGGTGTGTCGGCGCGCTCGTCGAGACCCGCATCCCAGGCCGCCGCCGCTATCTCCGGCGTATGCTCGTAGACGCCGCCAAACGTCTCGATAAAGGCTTGGCGCTTCATCTTCCGCGGCGGCGGTTCAAAGCGCAGGTTAACCGTCTTGTCAGCCATCTTTGCCGCCTGTCCTCGCAGAGTTGCGGCACCCTTTGCCCAATCGATGCACACGGGGCAATATGACCCAAGTGATTTGCCGCGCGACCGCTTTGCGGCTTTCGCGTTCGATAAGCGAGGGATCTTGGGCCGGCTGACGACACATGTGCTTGATGTTGCGCTCGGCAAACCCGCCGCAGCGCTTGCCGTCACCCTGCGCCGCGCCGACGGATCTGGCGGAGCGCTGGCGCGCATTGTGACCAATGCCGACGGGCGCGCGGAGCATCCTTTGTTGGAGGGCGACACGATGCAGGTGGGGCGCTACGAGCTGGTCTTTGCAGCCGGCGCTTATTTCGATCGTGTCGGCGTGACGCTGCCGGAACCAAAGTTCCTCGACGAGGTTGTCATCCGTTTCGGCATCGCAGACTCGAACGCGCATTACCACGTGCCTCTGCTTCTTTCGCCGTTCGGCTATTCCACCTATCGGGGAAGCTGATGGGCGACACCGTGCGCTTCCTGCTGGGGGAGGAAGAACGGGCGCTTTCGGATTTCGCTCCGACGCTAACGGTGTTGGAATATCTGCGCCGTCACGAGCGCTTGGTCGGCACGAAGGAAGGCTGCGCGGAAGGCGATTGCGGCGCGTGCACCGTCGTCCTGTCGGAGCCGAACGGAGAGGGTGGGCTTCGCCATCGCGCGGTCAATTCGTGCATTCAGTTCGTTTCGGTTCTGCACGGCCGGCAGCTCATTACGGTGGAGCATGTCAGGCAGGGCGACGGCTCGCTTCATCCGGTGCAGCAGGCGTTGGTGGAGAAGCACGGCTCGCAATGCGGCTTCTGCACGCCAGGCTTCGTCATGCAGCTCTATGCCGGGTGGCTTGAGGGCACGCTGACGGACCGTCAGGCGGTGAAGGACTGGCTGGCCGGCAATCTCTGCCGCTGCACCGGCTACGGGCCGATCGTGGAGGCGGGGCTGGCGGCGGGCGAGGCGAAACAGCCTGACGCTACGCATCTGGCCCACACGGCAGAGCGGCTCACCGTATTGCAGGGCGACAGCATGCTGAGCGCCGGCAACAGCGAGGCCCGCGTCTTCGCGCCGCGCAATGCCGACGAATTGGCGGAGGTTTACGCAATGCATCCTGACGCGGTGATCGTCGCCGGCGCGACGGATGTCGGGCTGTGGGTCACCAAGCAGCACCGGTCTTTCGACACGCTGATCGATGTCTCCCGCGTCGCCGATCTTTCCGGCATCGAAGATACGGATTCCGGGCTGACGATCGGGGCGACGTGCACGCATCGTGATGCAACGGCGTCGTTAGCTCAGCTTCATCCCGATCTTGGAGAGCTGGAGCGGCGCTTCGCTTCCATCCAGATCCGCAATGCCGGCACCGTTGGCGGCAACATCGCCAATGGCTCACCCATCGGCGATCTGCCGCCGGCGCTGATTGCGCTTGGCGCGGAGCTGACGCTGCGGCACGGGGACACGCGGCGGAAACTGCCGCTGGAGGATTTCTTCATTGCCTACGGCAAGCAGGATCGTGCACCGGGCGAGTTCGTTGAGCGCGTGTTTGTGCCCCGGCTTCCGCCCGGCGCTCGCTTCGGCTGCTACAAGATTTCGAAGCGCTTCGACCAGGACATCTCGGCTGTGATGGCGGCGTTTCGCGTCAGGCTGCGCGGAGGTCGCGTGGCCGATGCGCGGATTGCCTTTGGCGGTATGGCCGCAACGCCGAAGCGGGCGCTGGCCGCGGAAGCCGCGCTTGTCGGGGCGGTCTTCAGCAAGGCCACCGTGTCGCAAGCGGTCGACGCTTTGGCGCAGGACTTCGCGCCGATCACGGATATGCGCGCTTCTGCGGTTTACCGGCTCAAGGTCGCGCAGAACCTCCTGCGGCGCTTCCATGTAGAGAACAGCACCGACGCGCCGCCGGCCACGCGCGTTGTGGAGCATGCATGATGGACGAGACCGCCATCCAAGACCGCAGCGGTGCCGGTGAGATTAAGTCCGTTCCGCACGAAAGACCGTCTCAGGAGGAGGCCATTCGCGGTGGCGTGCACGATCCGGCGATCCATGACAGCGCCGCGCGGCATGTCAGCGGCGAGGCGGTCTACGTCGACGATATCCCGGAGCTGCCCGGAACGCTGCAAGTCTACATCGCCATGAGTGAGCGGGCGCATGCACGGCTCGTCTCGCTCGATGTCTCAGCGGTGCGCGACGCGCCGGGCGTCGCCTGCGTGCTGACGGCCGACGACATTCCCGGCGAGAACGACGCCAGCCCCGTGGCGCATGACGATCCGGTCTTTGCGGAAGACAAGGTGGAATATGTCGGGCAGTCGATCTTTGCGGTGGCCGCGGAGGACCTGGCTCAGGCGCGGGCGGCGGCGAAGCTGGCGCGCGTCGAATACGAAGATTTACCGGCGCTGATCTCGATCGAGGAGTCGCTCGCCGCCGACGCGGACCTGCCCACTGCGCCGCCACACGAGATGCGGCTTGGCGATGCGGACGCCGCCATCACATCCGCCCCATATCGTCTTGAGGGTACGGTTCACATTGGCGGGCAGGACCATTTCTATCTGGAGGGCCAGGTCGCCTATGCCGTGCCGGGCGAGGCCGGCGACATGCTGGTCCATTCTTCCACGCAGCATCCGAGCGAAGTGCAGCACAACGTCGCCAAGGTGCTCGGCCTGCCGGACAATGCCGTCACGGTCGAGCTCAGGCGTATGGGCGGCGGTTTTGGCGGCAAGGAGAGCCAGCCGGCGCTCATGGCCGCGGTTGCCGCGCTGGTGGCGCGGAAGACGGGCCGCCCGGCCAAGGTTCGCCTCGACCGCGACGACGATATGGAGATGACCGGCAAGCGCCACGACTTCCGCATCGATTACGCGGTCGGCTTTGACGATGACGGCCGCATCAAAGGCGTGCGCTTCGATCAGGCGGCGCGCTGCGGCTATTCCGCCGATCTGTCCGCCGCGATTGCTGACCGCGCCATGTTCCACGCCGACAATGCGTACCAGCTCAACAATGCGCATATTCGCTCGCGGCGCATGAAGACGCATACCGTGTCGAACACAGCGTTTCGCGGCTTTGGCGGCCCGCAGGGGATGGTGGGGATTGAGCGTGTGATCGATGCCATTGCCTTCAAGCTCGGCAAGGACCCGCTCGATGTGCGGCGCGCCAATTTCTATCCGGCCGAAGGCGGCGGGATCACGCCGTACCATATGGAGGTCACCGATTCCGTCATCGGCGAGATGGTCGACGCGCTGGAAGCTTCGTCAAACTATCGCGCGCGGCGCAAAGCTGTGCGCACCTTCAACGCCACCAGCCCGATCCTCAAGAAGGGGATTGCGCTGACGCCGGTGAAGTTCGGCATCTCCTTCACCACCAAACACCTCAATCAGGCCGGCGCGCTCGTTCACGTCTACAAGGACGGCTCCGTGCACCTCAACCATGGCGGCACGGAGATGGGGCAGGGCCTCTTCACGAAGGTGGCGCAGGTTGTGGCTGAGGAGTTTCAGATCGATCTGGCGCATGTGAAGATCACCGCGACGACGACCGCCAAGGTGCCGAACACGTCGGCGACGGCGGCATCATCCGGCTCAGACCTGAACGGCATGGCGGCGCGCAACGCAGCCCGCACAATCAAGCATCGGATCATCGCGTTTGCCGCGGAGAAGTACAAGGTCCGCGAGGAGCAGGTCGTGTTCCTGCCGAACCGCGTGCGCGTCGGGAACGAGGAGATGCGCTTTGCCGACCTTGTGGCGGAGGCCTATCTCGGCCGCGTATCGCTGTCCTCCACCGGCTTCTACGCCACGCCGGAGATTCACTACGACCGTGACAAGGCGCGCGGCCGCCCGTTCTTCTACTTTGCCTATGGGGCGGCGGTCAGTGAGGTGGTGATCGACACCTTGACCGGCGAGAACCGCGTGCTCGGCGTCGATATCCTTCACGACGCCGGCCGCTCGCTCAATCCGGCCGTGGATATGGGACAGATTGAAGGCGGGTTCATTCAAGGCCTGGGTTGGCTGACGACCGAGGAGCTGTGGTGGGACGACACGGGTAAGCTACGCACACACGCGCCCTCGACCTACAAAATCCCCACCGCCAATGACCGGCCGGATCACATGAACATCCGCATCTGGGACAAGGGCGTGAACAGGTCGGAGACGATCTATCGCTCCAAGGCTGTCGGCGAGCCGCCGCTTATGCTGGCGCTTTCGGCGTTCTCTGCGCTGGTCGATGCGGTGGCGGCGGCTGGCGACTACAAAGCCTTTCCGCATCTCGATACGCCCGCGACTCCGGAGCGGATATTGATGGCGGTGGAGGATGTGCGCGTGCGTGCTGAGGGAGGCGGGGCGTGATGCGAACGCTCAGACCTTGCGTTTGTCATCCCGGCCGAGCGGTGCGAGGGCCGGGATCCATAGCCGCCCCGGTTCTGCGAGGGGGTAGCGGTGGTCAGAGACAGGTTTCGGACACCTGTGTTCATGGGTCCCGGTCTTGCCGCTCTGCGGCAAACCGGGATGACAGCCTCGGGGGCAAGGCGTGATGCGCGCGTGGCTTGACGCAGCGGTGGAAGCGCTTGAGCGCGGCGAGGCGGTCGCGCTCGTTCATGTGGTGGCGCTGAAGGGCTCGGGCCCGCGTGAAGAGGGCGCGCAGATGCTCGTGCGCGAGGACGGCATTTCCGGAACGATCGGCGGCGGCGAATTGGAGCGTGCGGCGATCTTCCGCGCGCGCGAGTTGATGCGGTCGGGCGGAGCATCCGTTGAGCGCCTGGCGCTTGGCCCGGCGCTCAATCAATGCTGTGGCGGCTCGGTGACGTTGGCGTTTGAGCCCTTCGCCCCGGCCGACCTTGTCTGGCTCAAGAAGCTCATGCATGCGGCGGAGGGACCGGAGCCCGTGTTTCGCACAGTCGTGATTGATGCGACCGGCGCGCTCCGGCGTGATTGGGAGACCGGCGGCGAGGGCCCGGACTTCAAGGCGTGCTCCGGCGACACCTCTCCCCATGGGGGAGAGGTCGGCCGAGCGAAGCGAAGGCCGGGTGAGGGGGACATCCACCGCGATCTTCCCCTCACCCGACACACGCCTGGCGGCGTGCGTCGACCTCTCCCCGGAGGGGAGAGGAAACGTCCATCGCCGGCGAAGGTGAATGGTGGCACGGTCGAGATACGCGAGCGCGTCAATCCTCCAAGGCAGGAGCTGTGGCTGTTCGGCGCAGGGCATGTCGGCCGCGCGCTCGTGCCGGCGCTTCATCCTCTCGGCTTTGCCATCAACTGGGTGGATGGGCGTGCGGGCCAGTTTCCCGAGCCACCGCTTCCCGGTGTCAAGCAGCTTGCGCTCGCCATGCCGGAACTCGCGGTCGACGAGGTCCGGCCAGGCGCCATCTTTCTGGTGATGACGCACAGCCATCCGCTCGACGAGGCGATCTGCGAAGCCGTGCTGCGGCGGGCGGATTTTGCTTATCTGGGGCTCATCGGGTCGAAGACGAAGCGCGCGCAATTCAGAAAGCGCCTCGCCGCCGCCGGCATCCCTGACGCCATGTTGGAGCGGCTCACGTGCCCGATCGGGCTTTCCGGCATCTCGAGCAAGGAGCCCGCGGCGATCGCGGCGTCGGTGGCCGCCGATCTTCTCGCGCGCCGCGAGGCCGTCCGCCTTCAGCCAAACCAAACGGTGTTGCATGGACGATGAACAGCGTCGCGGCTTCATGCGCCGCGCCATTCAGCTTTCAGCAGAACGTATGCGAACGGGCGAGGGCGGTCCGTTCGGCGCCATCATCGTCAAGGACGGTGAGATCATCGCGGAGGGCTGGAACCGCGTCACGTCGGAGAACGACCCGACGGCGCATGCGGAAGTGACGGCGATCCGCCGCGCCTGCGCTGCGCTCGGCGATTTCTCGCTGGCGGGCTGCGAGATCTATACAAGCTGTGAGCCCTGCCCGATGTGCCTGGCGGCCATCTATTGGGCGCGGCTTGACCGCATCTTCTTCGCCAACACACGCGAGGACGCGGCGGCGATCGGCTTTGACGACGAGCACATCTACGGCGAGGTGGCGAAGCCGATCGATCGCCGCGACATCCCGACGATCAAGCTCGACATGCCGGAGGCCGAAGCAGTGTTCGCCGAATGGCAGGCTAAGCCCGACAAGGTGCGGTATTAGGGATTGGTGATGGTGATTTGGGACGAGGTCGGTGATGCGTGATGCAGCTCTGTGTCGTCTACAGCGCTACCGCATGCATACCTTATCGGGCTGGCCGACGCCTGTTCACGGCACGGCTCAACACCTCCCCCTTGCGGGGAGGTCGAAATTCGAAGCGTCGCGAATCGATGCGCTCAAATTTCGGGTGGGGGTTCACCCCTTCATCCCTCATCCTGAGGTGCGTCTTTCGCCTCCTGAGCTTGTCGAAGGGCGAGGCTCAGCGCTTCGCGCTTCGCACCTCAGGATGAGGGCGAAAGACGCCTCGAAGGACGGGATGAAAAGGGAGAGCCCACCCCCACCCGAAAACCGGCGTCGCGTTGCTCCTTGGTTTTCGACCTCCCCGCAAGGGGGAGGTGGGGCGCGAGCAGGAATGCCCACTGAGACTGCCCCAATCCCCAACCCCCAATCCCCAATCCCAAGATGACCTCAGTCATCCTCGATTGGCTCAGTGCCATTCTGCGTTGGGCGCATGTCATGGCCGGCATCGCCTGGATCGGCTCGTCGTTCTTCTTCATTTGGCTTGAAGCGAGCCTGAAGAAGCGCGACGGCCAGGCGCCCGGCATCCAAGGCGAAACGTGGATGGTGCATGGCGGCGGCTTTTACCTGGCGGAGAAATATGCTGTTGCGCCGGAGCGCATGCCCGACGAGCTGCACTGGTTCAAATACGAGGCTTACTTCACGCTGATCACCGGGCTCCTGCTCCTGGTCGTCATCTATTATCTCGAGGCGGAAGCGTTTCTCATCGACCGCGACAAGGTGGCGCTCAGTCCGCTCTGGGCGAGCCTCCTGTCGGCCGGCTCGCTAGCGGTCGCGTGGTTCATCTACGACGCAATGTGCCGGTCGCCGCTTGGGCAGAAGACCGGCTGGCTGGCGTTCTGGCTTTTCGTGGAGATCACCGCCTTCACCTTCTTCTATCACGGCATCTTCTCCGACCGCGCTGCGTTCCTGCATGTCGGTGCGATGATTGGCACCATCATGGCGGCGAGCGTCTTCTTCGTGATCATCCCGAACCAGAAGAAGGTCGTGGCGGATCTGGTGGCCGGCCGGAAGCCCGATCCGGCGCTCGGCAAGCAGGCCGGGCAGCGCTCGCTGCACAACAACTACCTGACGCTGCCGGTGATCTTCTTCATGGTCTCCAATCACTATCCGGCCATGTTCGGGCATCCGTGGAGCCCGCTGATTGCGCTCGGTGTGGTGATCGCGGGCGCGCTGGTCCGCCACTACTTCAACGTCACCAACCACGGCATCGTCACCTGGGCGGCGATCGCCTCCATCCCGGCGTCGGTGGCCGTCGTCATCGTCCTGATTATCATCACAGCCTATCGGCCGGATCTGCGTGCAGGTGCCGGTGAGGTCGCCTTCGGTGATGTCCAGCGGATCGTCGACACCCATTGCGTGACCTGCCACTCCGCAACGCCCAGCCACGAGAGTTTTTCCGAAGCGCCGAAGGGTGTGGCGTTCGACACGGCCGATGCCATCAAGCTGCATGCGGAGACGATCAAGGCTCAGACCGTACTGTCCGACATCATGCCGCTCGGGAATGAGACCGGCATGACCGACAACGAACGGCGGACGCTCGGGGCCTGGATCGATCAGGGTGCGCCACTGGAATAAGGGGGACGAGCCGCTACCCGAACCGGTTGATCAGCCCCTCCAGAAATTCCTGCCGGCCGCTCTTCGGCTGCGGCTCCAGGCTTTCAGCGTCGACATGCGCCGCAAGGTCGTCGAGGCTCTTTTTGCCGGCAAGGATGTCCTTGCCGAGCGCGCCGTCCCAGCCGGCATAGCGCTCGTCGACATGCGCCTGGAACGTGCCGTCCTCAATGATGGCGGCGGCGTTGAGGAGCGCCTTCGCAGTAGCATCCATGGAGCCGACATGGGCGTGAAGCAGATCGTCGGGCTCAATCGATTGCCGGCGGATCTTGGCGTCGAAATTCATGCCGCCCGTGGTGAAGCCGCCGGCGCGCAGGATCTCAATCATCATCAGCGTCAGCTGCGGTACGTTCATCGCGAACTGGTCAGTGTCCCAGCCCAGAAGGTCGTCGCCGCGGTTCAGATCCAGCGAGCCGAAAATGCCGAGTGCGGCGGCCAGTTGAATCTCATGCTCGAATGAATGGCCGGCCAGAATGGCGTGGTTCTGCTCGATGTTGATCTTGACCTCGTTCTCCAGGTCGAACGCCTTGAGCATGCCGTAAATCGTGCCGACATCGAAATCGTATTGGTGTTTTGTGGGCTCCTTGGGCTTCGGCTCAATGAGGATCGTGCCCTTGAAGCCGATCTTTTCCTTGTGCTCCACCACCATGGTGAGGAACCGGCCAAGCTGCGCCAGCTCGCGCTTCATGTCGGTGTTGAGCAGCGTCTCGTAGCCTTCGCGCCCGCCCCACAGCACGTAATTTTCGCCGCCGAGCTCATGCGTCACGTCCATCGCGTTCTTCACCTGCGCAGCGGCATAGGCGAACAATTCCGGGTCGGGATTTGTCGCCGCGCCGGCCATGAAGCGGCGGTTTGAGAAGAGGTTGGCGGTGCCCCACAGGAGCCGCACCTTCTCCGTCTCCATCTTCTTGGCGAAGATTTCGGCGATGGTGCGGACATTCTTGTTCGATTCCGCCAGCGTTGCGCCCTCCGGCGCGATGTCGCGATCGTGGAACGTGAAGAATGGCACGCCGAGCAGCGCGAACATCTCGAAGGCGACGTCAGCCTTCAGCTTGGCGTCGTCGATCGTGTCGCCGAACCACGGACGCAGGAACGTCTGGCCGCCGAAGGGATCGCCACCCGGCCAGGTGAAGGAGTGCCAATAGCAAACCGCGAATCGGAAATGGTCCTCCATCCGCTTGCCGAGCACCATCCGGTCAGGATCGTAGAAACGAAAGGCAAGCGGATTCTTGCTGTCCGGCCCTTCGAAACGGATCGGCTCCAGGTCGCCGAAAAAGCCGGTACTCATGGGTGAAGGGCTCCTTTGATGGCCGGGTGAAGCGCACGGTAGCGCTGAAAGAGATCGGCGTATCGCTCAACCGCTGCCGGGTTCGGCGTGATCGTCTCGTTGATCTTCGGCGGCCGGCACGTCTCGATCGGGTCGGTGTTCTCCGCGGCGATGAGGCCGAGCCGGGCGGCGCCGAACGCACCGCCGAAATCGCCCTCAGCCGGCACATCGACCGGCACGTTCAAGACGTTTGCGATGATCCTCAGCCAGGCATTGGAGCGCGAGCCGCCGCCGACAGCCGTGGCGCGCTCCACGCTTGTGCCGGCGACCTTCAGAGCCTCCAGGCAATCGGCAAACGCGAAGGCCACGCCCTCCAGCACGGCGCGCGTCATCGCGGCTTGGTCGGTCGCATGCGAGAGGCCGACAAAGCTGCCGCGCGCGGCAGTGTCATTGTGCGGGGTGCGCTCGCCAGAGAGATAGGGCAAGAAGAAGAGCGGCTCCTCCACGGCTGCGGAATCGTCCACCGCACCGGCGAGGTCGCCGGCGCTCTTGCCAAGCGTTCCAGAAAGCCATTCCAGACACGCGGCCGCTGAGAGGATGACGCCCATCTGGTGCCACGTGTCGGGCAAAGCGTGGCAGAACGCATGCACCGCGCTTGCGGCATTAGGACGGAAGGCCTCGTTTGAGACGAAGAGAACGCCTGACGTGCCGAGCGACACGAAGGCAGCACCCGGCGCGACCGTGCCGACGCCGCAGGCCGCCGCTGCATTGTCACCGGCGCCGCCGGCGATGACGGGTGGGTTGTCCATGCCCCAGCGGCTCGCCAACTCGGCGCGGAGCGTTCCGGTGGTCTCCGAACCCTCGTAGAGTGCCGGCATCTGATCGCGGGTCAGATTAGTGGCGGCAAGCAATGCGTCGGACCAGTCGCGCTTGGCGACATCGAGCCAAGACGTGCCGGCGGAATCCGACATGTCGGACGCGGCGTCGCCGGAAAGCCAGAGCCGCACATAATCCTTGGGCAGGAGCACGCGCGCGACCTTCTCAAAGGTCTCAGGCTCGTTGCGCTCAACCCAGACAAGCTTGGGCGCGGTGAATCCGGGGAAGACGATGTTGCCGGTGATCTCGCGAAAGCGCGGATCGGCATCGAGCGCTGCGGCCTCGGCCGACGAGCGTCCGTCGTTCCACATGATGCAGGGCCTGAGCGGCTTGTCGGCGGCGTCGATCAGCGTCGCGCCGTGCATATGGCCGGACAGGCCGATGCCGCGCACGGCCTTCACGTCGGCAGCGTGGGCCTTGGCGAGGGCGTCGATCGCCGCGGTCGTGGCGTCCAGCCAGCTCTGCGGGTCCTGCTCCGACCATGCGGGGTGCGGCCGCTCCACGGTGAGCGTGCGGCTTTCCGATGCGATGATGACTTGGTCGGCGTCGATCAGAACGACCTTCACCGACGACGTGCCGATATCGATACCGAGATACATTGACTATGCCCGGCGGCCTCCCTTGGGCGCGGGCAACCGCGCGGTTTTGTGTTGGGTGGGCGCACAGTGCTGCCGCGCTGAGAGGGTGTCAACTGCGACAGGCTGCCGGAACGTGAATCGGCGGGACGATCGACATCCGGATTTATCCCCGCCTTGCCGACGGCTTTTATGATGGGTCGGCGTCGCAATTGTTCGGCTGAACGGGATGTATCCAGGGCACCCAAGAATCGTCGCCAAGTACCATCTGAGCCAGGCGCGATTCTGGTCTGCGTTTCTGCGGCTGCAGGCGCTCCGTCTGAAGGCCAATTTCGACCCAAGTCAGCCGCGCGTTCCGCGTGGATATCCCGATGGCGGCCAGTGGACCGACGATCCTTCGTTTGGCGGCGGTGGCGAGTATCGCGACCGGCGGACGCGCCTGGCGCAGGGCTCGGTCGGCAGTCCCTACGCGATCGAGTCGCTCCTCGGTCACGAGGGGCGGTATGGTGGCCATACGATCGCGATGCATGTCGGCAAGTCCGAGGCGTTCCTCATTCGCAGACTTATGACGCCGGTTCTGAGTTGGGGCCCCTTTAAGCAGTACCTCACCGCAACGAGCACATTCCGCAACGTCAAAGAAGCGACAGGCTTTATCAACGAGGCTCTTTCCCATCCAAGTAACAGGGCGAAGGTCACGGCCGTAATCGAAGGACGCTCAGCCGGCGAAGAGATTGAGTCCGGATTCGACAAGAATGTCGGCTTTGGGTACGTGAGCGATGCACCGGCCGGCAGCGTCGGTGCGAGGCCGGGCCGGCCGCGCCGCGTCGAGATGAGCGCGGTGCGCGTTGTCATCGTGCACGATCCCGGCATGCCCAATGGTTTCCGCGTATACACGGCTTTTCCGATTGTGAGGCTCCCGCAGTGAACCGACCGAGGCAGTCATTGCCCCCAGGGCTCAGGCATCCGGAATCTTTCCGGCGCTTTGCTGTGCTATCTCACCAGGACAGCGATACATACGGTAGCTTCGATAATCAGTTGAACGTGATGTATGGACACCTTCATGCCGGGGAGCCGACGAACTCGGCATGGCTCCAAAGGGGCGATGAAGTCATTTCATTCCTGGAGCACGCGCTGGAGGGGCCGTACACCGATAAAGAGCTCGCAACGATGTGGCTCACAAGCGGTGCGCAGACCTATTTCCCGGCGAAACATGTTCGCTTCGCTCTGAGTCATATGCTCGACCGGGTCCGAGAGTTTCAGGAGCAGAACAAGGCCGGCACGTTCGTGTCTTACTGGAGCACGCGGACGTAACAGGCGTCGCCCACGCCGTGTCGCAATGCGCGCTTTGCGCGTCGTGATCGAGCACGATCCCGGTTTATCGCTCGGCTTCCGGGTGTATACCGCCTATCCCATTTGGAGGCGCAGGAGATGACCAAGTTGCCCAAGGGGCTGAAGCATCCCAGGTCGTTCAGGCAATTCGCCTGGCTTGCCGATCAGGACAGTGACGTATCGTTTCCGAACGATGAGGACTTGCTGAACGCTATGTACGAGCAGCTAAAGGGCGTTGGGGGGACAAAGTCCGACTGGCTTCGCAGAGGGGATGAAGTGATCGCGTTTCTAGAGCATGCGCTCGAGGGCACATATAGCGACAAGGACTTGGCCAATATGTGGTTCGCCAGTGGTGCGCAGACTTACTTCAAACCGGAGGACATCAGGGCAGTCCTGACGTTCATGCTGGAGCGCGTACGAGTCTTCCAGGAGCAGAACAGGGCGGGCACGTTTGTCCCCTATGAACGGCCCTTCTGATGATCGTCAGCGGTCTACCAGCACTGGACTGAAGTGCATGCCCCTTTTTCTACCCCGGTGCGAGGCCGGGCCGGCCAAGCCGCGTGGAAATGCGGGCCGTGCGCGTTGTCATTGTGCGAGATACTGGCTTGCCGAACGGCTTCCTCGTGCACGCTGCCTTTCCGATCCAGAGGCTCAGGAGATGATCAGAGCACCCAAGGCATTCCGACAGTTCCTCGTCTGCGCTGACCAGAGCGCCTTCGATATGTACGATAACGACGAGGATCTGCTCAACGTGATGTATACATATTTGGAGCAGGGCGAAGCGACCAATGTCGGCTGGCTGCGACGGGGCGAAGAGGTCATCGCGTTTCTCGAGCACGCGCTCGAAGGACCCTATACCGACGATGAGCTTGCTTGGATGTGGTTCACGAGTGGTGCCGAGGTGTATTCTCTACCGGGGGATATCCGGGACTACCTGACATACATTCTGGGCCGGGTCCGAGTGTTTCAGGAGCAGAACAAGGCAGGCACGTTCGTACCGTATCTCAGCCCAGGGTCGTAGGGGCTCCCGCTGGCTGCACCGTACCCCGCTTGCTACCCGGGCACGCTCCAGTCGATATTGCAGCGGTCGCCCTCGAACGCGAATGCGGCCCGGCCTTTGCCGTGCAGGCGGTCAAGTCCCTCAAAGACAACCCCGCCGATGGAAAAGACGCCGGCCTCCGTCGCCAGGCGCGCGACAACCATCCCGTTTGCGTCGGATCGGCCCGGCACGACGACAGTCTGACCACCGCTGTCGAAGCTGATTTCGACGGCGCCGTCCTGGCTGCGACTAAAGCCGACGGGAATGGTGTTGCTGAACGTCCAGACCTGACCGCCTGAATCCTGGCCGAAAATCTGGGCGATCAGCGGCGGGCAGGTGACGTCGGCGGCGATGCTCGCATTCGTGTCGATAGCCGTCATCTGTTCGGCGCCGCCGCCCAGCGGGCCGCCTTTGGCGTCTTCATTGGCGGCTGCCTCTTCCAGACGGCGCAGCTCGGCCTGCTCCAAGAGGTCGCTGGCGTAATCGAGGTAGTGGTCGAGCTCAAACGGCAGCGGAAAGAAATCGGGGTTCGCCGGCTCGAAAGAGGCGTCGAGGTTGCCCTCAGATAGCGACAAGCCCGGATAGGCCAGAACGGGCTTTGATCCGAGCAGGAACTGATGGCGCTTCTCCAGCGCAAGCTCGCCGGAGCCGCCGCCCTCGTTTTGCCGGTAGACCTCGATACTGGTCAGCGTGGCGTTGTGGCCCTCGCGGGCCAGACGGTTGCGGTCAAGCTCCACATCCGAGCGGCTGCGGTAGGGGCCGCCGATCTGTTTGGCCTGCATGCCATCGGGGGCCGTGCGCGCAAAGTCTCCCGGCACCAATCGCCATGTCACCACGCCCTGGCCGGAATCGGGCGACAATTCGACAAGCACCAAGGGCTGCGGCCAATGACGGAAATAGGGATGCGTTCCGCCGACATCGTCGTCCTGCGCGGCCGCCGGGGCCAGTAGCGCGATTGCTGCGACAAAGGTCAAAAGGGTGCGTCGGGCGCTTCGCCAGATGGTCGTCATGCTTGCCTCCCATCACTGCTCCCCAAGGTTAGCGGACACGGCTGCCGATGGCCAATGGCGCAGCACCTCCATGCTTGGCCAGCCGCTTGCGCGGAAGCCCCTTAGTCGGTACGTTTGCGGTGCCGTTTCGAGGCGGCATCCTGGTCCGCGGAAAGTTGTCTCAACACCTCGTCTCCATTCAGACCACCTCATCGGTGATCTCATGCCCGATCAGCGGACCGGCGGGCTTTGACGAGGGATCCGATGATACATTCACTCGACCATCTTCGCCGTAGGGCGAAGCACCTGAAGCGCGCGTTCGGCGAGGGCGAGCCGGACGCGATTGAGCGCGTTCGCGCCGTGCTGCCAGACGCAACGACGCTTCGCCACAGCCAGGCGCTCCATGTCATCGCGCGCGAGCAGGGGCACCCAAGCTGGCCGCGCCTCAAGCTGTCGACCGAGCTGGCAGAGATGGACCGCTCCGCCCGGGCGGAGCGCCTGAAGATTGCGCTTTATCTCGGCCAGGACTGGATCGTGCAGGACCTGATGCGCGCCGATCCTGAATTGCCGTCAGACAATCTCGGCCTGCAATGCGCGATCTACGATGTCGAAGGCGTTCGTGCCTCGCTTGCCAAGGACCCGGACGCGGCGACGCGGGTCGTCGGCATCCGCACGCCGATCCTGCACTTGGCGTTCTCTCGCTATTTCCGCGCCGCACCGGAGCGCGCGGAGGCAATGATCGCCATCGCGGAAGCGCTGGTGGCGGCGGGTGCGGACGTGAACGACAGCTACCCGTTCGAGCCGGGCTCTGAGCATCGCCTGTCGGCGCTCTACGGCGCGCTGGGGCATGCCGGCAATCTGCGTCTGGCGGAATGGCTGCTTGAGCATGGCGCCAGCCCGGACGACAACGAGTCGCTCTATCACGCCACAGAGCTCGGCCATCTCGACGGCATCAGGCTTCTGATGCGGCACAACGTGTCGACACGCGGCACGAACGCGCTGGCGCGCATGCTGGACTTCGACAATCTGGAAGGCGCGCAGCTGATGCTTGATTATGGCGCCGATCCGAACGAGGCGGTACTCGATCATCCGAGCGGCCAGCCGATCGATACGATCCCAGCGCTTCACCAGGCCGCCAGGCGCGGGCGCGACGGCCGCTTCGCGACGCTGCTTCTTGAGCACGGCGCCGACGCGTCCGCCTTGTGGCAAGGCCACAGCGCCTACGCTCTGGCGCGGATCTATGGCAACGATTCCTTTGCCGAAGCTCTGGCCGAAGCCGGACACGCGGATGAACTGAGCGCCGTGCAGGCGGCGCTCGTGGCGTGTGCAGAGGGCAACGCGCCTCCCGGCCGGCCGCTGGCGACGCTGCCGCTCAGCGAGGAAGAGCGGCGCATCCTGACTCGCGTGATCCTCTGGGAGGAAAGCCTCGACCACGCCAAAGCGCTTGTCGCGGCGGGGATCGATCCCAACGTCGCGGAGGAAATGGACATGCCGCCTTTGCATCTCGCCGGCTGGGCGGGCCTGAAGGCGCATGTCGCGTGGCTCCTGACGCTTTCGCCGGACCTCACCCATGTCAACGCCTATGGCGGCGACATCGTCGGAACGATCGTGCATGGCTCGGAGAACCGGCTGGATGTCGACGAGCGCGACCATGTCGGCTGCCTGAAGCTGGTCCTGGGGGTCGGGGCTCCGCTCAGGCGCTCCGACATTGAGGGTGCGATGAACGAGGAGGTGTCGGCCTTCCTGCGCGACTGGGCTGAGGCCCATCCGGCGCAAGTGACGGACGAAAAGGGCCACTGACGCTCCGGTCCGGCGCGGCTCCCAAAGGTCCGCGCCGGATCAAACCGGCTGCGGCGTCAACGCCTGCGGCTTGTGGTGCTCAAGCCAGTGCCGCGCGATGTCGATGCGGCGCGCGAGCCAGACGCGATCCTTGCCTTGCACGTAATCGAGGAAGCGCAGCAGCGCCGCCATGCGGCCGGGCCGGCCGACGAGCCGAAAGTGGAGCCCGACCGACATCATCTTGGGCGCGCCGGCCCAGCCCTCCGCATAGAGTACGTCGAAGCTGTCCCTGAGATAGGCGAAGAACTGGTCGCCGGAATTGAAGCCCTGCGTGGTGGCAAAGCGCATGTCGTTGGCGTCGAGCGTGTAGGGGATGATGAGATGTGGGCCGTTGGGTCCCTTTATGTAATAGGGCAGATCGTCCGCGTAACTGTCTGACGAATAGACGAAACCACCTTCCTCCATCACCAGCCGCGTGGTGTTGATTGAGGCCTTGCCTTGGTAGAAGCCGAGCGGCCGCGCGCCGGCCATTTCGGTGTGAATACGCACCGCTTCGGCGATGTGGCGGCGCTCCTCGTCCTCCGGCACGCTTCGATAATCGAGCCATTTGAGGCCGTGGCTGGCGATCTCCCATTCAGCCTCGTTCATGGCCGCCACCGCTTCCGGGTTGCGTGCCATGGCGGTGGCGACGGCATAGGACGTCACCGGAATGCCGCGGTCGGTGAAAGTTCGCCATAGCCGCCAGAAGCCGGCGCGGGAGCCGTATTCGTAAAGCGATTCCATGTTCATGTGGCGCTCGCCCGGCCACGGTTCCGCGCCGACAATGTCGGACAAGAGCCATTCGGAGCTCGGGTCGCCGTGCAGAATGTTGCTCTCGCCACCTTCCTCGTAGTTGACGACGAACTGCACGGCGATCAGCGCGCCGTTCGGCCATTTCGGGTCGGGCGGGGTGCGGCCGTAGCCGACCATGTCGCGCGGGTAGGTCACGCCGTCAGAACATCCGCGATGGTCAGCGCCACGATGGTGGTCGCGGCGTGGAGGTCGGAGAGAACCAGTCGCTCATCGGCACGGTGGCCGTTGGCCTCCAGGAAAGAGCGCGGGCCGGCGCCGTAGGAGACGGTGGGAATGCCGGCCTCAGCGTAAAGCCGCGCGTCTGTATAGAGCGGAACGCCTTCCACCTTGGGTGTTTCGCCGAGGAGATCGGCGGCGTGGCGGCGGAGCGGCTCAGTCAGCGTCTCCGCGCCAGGAAGTTGGCGGAGGGGGGAGGCCAAGAGCACGCGTTCGATCTCAACGCCGATGCCGGCATGGGCGGCAGCGGCTTGCGTGATGACGTGCCGCAGATGTGCCTCGACCTCATCGGGGTTCTCTTCCGGGATCAGGCGGCGGTCGAGCCGGATGGTGACCTGGTCGGGCACGACATTGGTGTTGATGCCGCCGGAGATCAGCCCGACCGTCAGATTGGGATGAGTGATGCCGGGGTGCTCCGAAAGGCGGTTCGGAAAGGCCTCACGCTCCTTGTAGAGCGCGCTTAGCACCGCATTCATCGCTTCCAGCGCATCGTGTCCGGTCTCAGGTGCTGCGGCGTGGGCGGATTTGCCGTTCAGCGTGACCTTGAGGTGCAGGCAGCCGTTGTGGGCGGTGACGATGGAATAGGCGAAGCCGGCAGAG
Source organism: Afifellaceae bacterium (assembly GCA_028281235.1). Taxonomy (GTDB): domain Bacteria; phylum Pseudomonadota; class Alphaproteobacteria; order Rhizobiales; family Afifellaceae; genus DASWJZ01. Next base: position 35,112 of record JANQKG010000008.1, read on the forward strand.
ATGCAGACATCCGGCTTCACGATGCCGTTCTCCAGCAGCCATTTCGGGCCGATAAGGCCGCCCACTTCCTCATCGAAGGTGAAGTGCAGCTCCACGCTGCCTTTGAGTTCTCTCGCCACGGCTTCCAGCGCTGTGAGCGCGAAAGCGTAGGTGGCGAAGTCCGACTTGGAGACCGCCACACCGCGGCCATACATGACGCCGTCGGCGATCTCCGCGGCAAAGGGCGGGTGCGTCCAGCCTTCGCCGGGCGCCACGACATCCCCATGGGCGTTGAGCGCAATCGTCGGCCCGTCACCGAAATTGCGGCGGACGACCAAGTTGGTGCACGATTCCATACCGAGCTCGCGGACTTCGTCGTCGGGCACGTTGTGTCGCTCAACCTCGAAGCCGAGTTCCTCCAGAAGGCCTGCGGCAACTTCGGCGATCGGCACACAATCGCCCGGCGGGTTGGAGGAGGGGGTCTGCACCAGCTTGGCGAGGAACGCCTCGCGCGCGGCGGTGCTGGCGTCGATGGCGGCGCGGATGGTCTCGCGGAGGTCTGCAGAACCGGTCATGCCTGATGATGAAGCTCACCCGTCCGCTGCGGTCAACCGCGCCGCCGGACAAGCGCAGGTCAGCCGATCTGCCCAAGCGCGGGAAACGTCTCCAGGAGCCAGTAGGAGAACGCCGTCATCTGGCCGGTGACGAAAAGCAAGCCGGTCAGCACCAGAAAGCCGCCCATGGTCTTTTCCACGGTCGGAAGATGGCGGCGGAAGTTGCTGGACCAGCCGAGGAAGACAGGCGCGAAAGCGGCAGCGAGCAGGAACGGCACGCCGAGCCCCATGGAATAGACGAAAAGCAGGAACGCGCCGCTTGAGACGGTGTCCTCCGAACCGGCCAGCGCCAGGATCGCGGCGAGGATCGGTCCGATGCACGGCGTCCAGCCGAACGCAAAAGCCAAGCCCAGCACATAGCCGCCGAAAAGACCCGGCGGCTTCTCGCCGACCTGCACGCGTGCCTCGCGCGACAGGAAGGCGATGCGGAAGATACCGAGGAAATGCAGGCCCATGATTGCGATGACGATGCCGGCGATCAAGGCGACCAGCGAGACATTGATGCCGAAGAGGCCGACCTGCAGCACAGTCAAGCGTTGCACGGCCTGGCCGAATACGCTGGCGGTGGCGCCGAGCGCCACGAACACGGTGGAGAAGCCGAGGACGAAAGCCAGCGCCGCCATCACGATGTCGCGCCGGCGCTTGCTCTCCGGCTCGTGCTGTCCAAGCTCCTCGATGGAAACGCCGGCGATGTAGCAGAGATAGGGCGGCACAAGCGGCAGCACGCAGGGCGAGGCGAAGGACAGGAGCCCGCCCAGAAATGCCCCCAAAATGCCAATCTCGATCATGCGCGGCCTTCCAAGCCTTCTATCCGGACCCGCCGATTATCGCTCATTAGAGCGCTTTCGCGCTTCTTGAATCGCTCCAACGCTCTAACTTTTTGCTGAAGCATGATCTTGTCCGACCTTGCTTCGTCCACCGAAGCGGGCTTCGCGAAGGCGGGAAACCGGTATCCACCCCGGATCGGTGTCCGGGCCATGCTCTTAGAGCGTTAACGCGGAACCACAAGCTCCCTCGCTCAGGGCGCGAAATCGTGACAATCAGGGCTGTCGCGTTCACCAAAGCGTAGGCCGGCGCCGGTTGGGCTTGGCGCGGCGCCGGGCGTTCATATCATTGCAGATCATGTGTTGACAAAATCGCACCGACGGGGAGTTTCAGCGCCGCTATGCGGTTCTTGACCTTGGTCCTTCTCACGCTCCTCGGCGCCCTCTGGACGGCGGCGGCCGGGGCGCAGACGCGTGACGAAATGGAGCGCTGCCGGGCGATCGAAAACGATGAGCGCCGGCTCGCCTGCTACGACGCGATCCGCCTTTCGCCGGGCCCGCCGCGCGCCAAATACGAACCCGTGCCGCTGGAGGAGCTGAAATCCTTTGCGCTCAGCTTCCGCGGACAGCTGGTGGAGGTGACGGGCTGGCTGACGCCTGGCGAAAACTTCCTTTTCCTCGGCGTCGATGAGGCCGACGAGCGCCCCATGCCCGTGGAGTTTGAGACGATCCCGCGCCGCGAGCGCCGGGCGTTCCTTCTGGAATGCGGGGAGGGGTGCCCGGCCGCCGTGCAGGGACGCGTGCGCCCGGTCAACTTCACGACGGGGATCGTCGCCGACGCGCTGATCGTGCGCTGATCTGTCGGCGGTGATCCTTAAGCCTCAGCCGGTTTCGTCCCGCCGTTGAGGTCTCGGAAATTGTCGCGAATGTAATGTGCTGTTCGAAGCGCGAGGGCGGAGACGGTCGGCGTCGGGTTGACCACGCCGCCGGTCGTCAAGATGCTGCCGTCGACGATGAACATGTTGGGTACATCCCAGCTTTGCGCCCATTTGTTGACCACAGAGGTTTCCGGGTCGGCGCCCATGCGGCAGGTGCCGATCATGTGCCAGGCCGGCGTGCAATAGACGCCGTCGCTGTCGCGATAGTCCTGCAGCCGGTACTCGAACGCATTCGCGGCCTTGGCGACGTCCTCGATGCGGTCGAGCATGTAGTTCATCATACGCTTGTCGTTTTCGCCGGGCGCGTAGCGCGTCATAGCGGCCGAGATGCCGTCGGAATCCGTCCTCTCAGGGTCGAGCGTCACGCGGTTCTCCGGGTTAGGCAGGTCGTCGCCGATGGCAAAAATTCCGATGCCGTGACCGAAATGCGTCTCGAACCATTGGTGATGATCGCGGCCCCAAGGCGCCCGTCCGGAGCTGAACCAGCCGGCCGCCGTCTCGCCGGCGGATGCCACGCTGGTGATGCAGTTGAAGTTGAAGCCGTTGACGAAGCCGCGTGACACGTCGGTTTCGGCGAACTCGCGCGAGATGAGCGAGGCGATATAGCCGGTGTGGCCATCGACCGGCTCATCGACCCAGATCTCGCCGGCCACCAGCGTGTGGTGGAGGAGGTTGCGCCCCACCTGGTCCGATTGGTTGGCGAGGTTATCGGAGGCCAGAAGCAGCCGCGGCGTGCCCACCCCGTTGGCCGCCAGGATGACGATGCGGGCCTTCTGAAAGTGCTGCTGCCCGGTGTGGCGGTCGACATAAAGCGCGCCTGTGGCGTTGCCGTCGGCGCCGGTCTCGATCTGAAGCACGCGCGCGCCGGTTCTGAGCTCCGCGCCGTCCTTGAGGGCGCGTGGCCAAACCACCGCGGAATACATGCACATGGAGCCGCGGGCGCAGCCATTGCACAGGCCGCAGCCATTGCAGGCTGGCCGCCCGTCATAATCCTCGCTGATGACCGCCGCCTCAACCGGCCACCAGTGCCAGTCAAGCCGGTCAAACGCGTCGGCGAGACGCCTGGAGACCTTGGTCGGCGGCATGGGGCGCGTCGGACAGGGGCCCCGCGTCGGCATGGCCGGATCGCCGGCCAGACCCGACACGCCGATCAGCCGATCCGCCAGGTCGTAGAAGGGCGCCAGGTCCTCATAGGTGATGGGCCAATCGGGCTGCAATCCGTGCTCCACGCCCTTGCGGAAGTCCGACGGCCGGTAGCGCGGCCAGATGCCGCCATAGGCGTTGGTGGAGCCGCCTACGCCGTTCCACATCAGGATCTGGGAGGAATCGGAGATCACCGGATAATCATCCGGGTGAACGCGCTTGTTGACGTCGGGGTTCCAGTTCGTGCGCCGCTGCCAGGACCAATCGGCATGAAGATGCGCATAGTCCTCAGGCCCGACCCAAGAACCCTGCTCCAGGCAGACGACATCGAGGCCGGCTTCCGCCAGAACCAGGGCGGCCAGCGACCCGGACGCGCCGGCGCCGATAATGAGGACATCGCAGGGTGTGCCGGCACTCATCGTTGAAGCCCCCAGCGCGCGGTGCGCGTTTCGTCGAGCCGCAGGTCGGAGGTGTCCACGCGTCGCACGGCCTCAGTGGCGACATATGCGCCGCGATCGTGTTGTGGCGTGTCGGTCTCAACGTTGAAGGGCCGCCTGGGATAGCCCGTCAGGTGCGGGCGGAGCGCATAGGGGCGGCCCTTGCGCCGGATGGCTGCCACGACAAAGGGGCTTTCGTAGTACGCAAACGTGGCGGCGACACGCAGCTGCTCGAAGAGCTCCGGCTCGGTCGCCTCGAAGCGCTCTATGATGGCCACGCGGTCCTCAGGCGCCCGGTCCGCGAACGGACCGCCGGCGGCGACCAATGCATCGACGATGCGACCAAGCACCGCTTCGCCGGCCTGCTCCGCCAAGCGCAGCGCGACATGTCCGTGCACTCCAACCGAAGCGGCGGACGGCCAGTGATTGTCCCCCGGAATCAGCTCATCCACCAGATCGCCGAGCAACGCTGCGCCCTCAACCGGCGGCAAGTCGCTTCGTTTCTCCGATTCAACAGAGCCGGTATTCATGGGTGCCGCCTCCCTCGTGCTTCACCGGTCCAGAGCGTTTTCGTGTTTCGTTGAATTGCTCTAACGCCCCATCTTTTTATTTGAGCATGATCTTATCCGACCTTGCTTCGCCCGCCGAAGCGGGCTTCGCGAAGGCGGGAAAGCAGTGTCCACTTTTCGGGATCATGCTCTAGAATATCGCGTTGCCGGTATCCGGGTCGAAATAGTGCACGCGATCGGGGCCGATGCCGAGCCTGACCGTGCTTCCGCTCTGCGGCGCGAGCGCCGTTTCGACACGCGCCGTGAGGCGCAGATGCCCGGATGATTCATCGCCGTCATAGCGCGCGGTGTCGTAGCTGATGTCGGGATGGCTCACTTCCTCCGCCACCAGGTCGAAATAGATGTAGGAATCCGCCCCGGTCGTTTCCGTCACAAGCGATAAAACCGAGAACCCGTCCGGGCTGTCTTCCGGAGCAATGCGAAAATCCTCCGGGCGGATGCCGACAATCAGCGGCTTGTCGAGATGCGGGCCGAGCCCTGGGCGCGTGCTCAGCGTGTCGCCGGGAAGCGTGATGGCGTTCTCAAAGCCCTCAATCAGCAATGTCGGGCGGTCGGACTCAACGCTGACACGCCCAGAGAGAAAGTTCATGGGTGGACTGCCGATAAAGCCGGCGACGAACAGGTTGCACGGCTTGCTGTAAAGCGTCTTGGGGTCGTCGACCTGCTGGGTATTCGATTGGGCCTCGCTGGTGATTGGGCGGAGCACGGCCACGCGGTCGCCCATGGTCAATGCCTCGTCCTGATCGTGCGTGACATAAAGCGTGGTCACGCCAAGGCGACGGCTGAGCAGCTTCAGCTCCGCGCGCATCTGAACACGCATCTTGGCATCCAGATTGGACAGCGGCTCGTCCATCAGGAAGGCGCGGGGGTTGCGCACAATGGCGCGCCCCATCGCCACGCGCTGCCGCTGTCCGCCCGACAAAGTGCCCGGCTTACGGTCAAGCAAGTCCGACAATCCGAGGATGCGCGCGGCGTCGTTCACGCGGGTCTCGATCTCCGACCGCGGCACGCGCCGTTGCTCCAGTGCAAAGCAGATGTTGTCGCGGACCGTCATGTGCGGATAGAGCGCATAGTTCTGGAAGACCATCGCCACGTCGCGGGCGGCGGGCTCGGCGTTTGTCATGTCGATGCCGCCCAGCCAGAAGCGGCCGCTCGTAACCTCCTCCAGCCCGGCGGCCGAACGCAGCATCGTCGACTTGCCACAGCCCGACGGGCCGACGAGCACCAGAAACTCGCCGTCGTCGATCTTCAGATTGATGTTTGAGATGGCGACCGTACCGCCGTCGTAAACCTTGCCGACATTGTCAAAGTTTATCTCAGCCATTCCGATCTCCCAGGCGGGCTTTCGCGCCGTTTCTCGCTCTAGCTCGCCAGATCAACCGGCTGGCCGCTGGCGGCCGATTGCTCGATGGCCGCCAGCACACGCGTGACCCGAAGGCCGTCATTCGCGTCGGCCAGGAGAGGCGCGTCGTGCATTACGGCGTCGACGAAGCGGGCAATCGCTTCCATCACGAAGCCGCCGACGCGTCCAACGCCAGTGGGCGTCACGCCGACGAGGTCGCCGTAGCTCATCCCTTTGCCGGTCAGAAACCGCAAGCCGCCATTGTGCGATACGTCGATCTGCAACGCGCCGGCGGTTCCGAAGATTTCGCATTTCAGATCATAGACGGACGGGCCGTCGGCGGGATGAACCCAGCTGTTCTCAATCTGCGCGATCGTGCCGCCCGAGAACTCCAGCGTCGACAGGTGCACGTCGTCAGTATCGACGCCTTTCCCCGCCAGGAAGCCGCGATGCTTGACGGCGTAGACGCGGGTGACCTCCTGTCCGGTCAGGAACCGCAGAATGTCCACCAGATGGCTGCCGAGGAACCACAGGGCAGAGGATTGCGCCGCCCAGCTCAGCATCTCAAAGGGCACGTAGACCGTGTCGCTGAGCCGCCCGGTGATATGGATGGGCTGGCCGATGCGGCCTTCGTCGATGGCATTCTTGGCGCCGACAAAGGCTGGGTTGACGCGGTTATGGAAGTCCACCATCAGGCGGCCGGGCGCGGCTTCCGCGGCGGCGGCGACCGCCTCGGCTTCTTCGACAGTCGTCGCAAGTGGCTTTTCGCTGAGCACATGCTTTCCCGCTTCAAGGGCGGCGAGGATCAGCTTGGTGTGCGTGGCGTCCGGCGTGGCGACGGAGACCGCGTCAACGTCGGAGAGGGCGAGCACCTCGTCGATCGTGGTGCAGGCCTGGTCTGCCTTAAATTCCTTTGCCGTCGCCTCAGCGCGCCCGCTATCGACGTCACAGATCGCGCGGATGTGTGTCTGAGGCAGCGTGGAGAAGACGGTGGCGTGGTTTCGCCCCCACAATCCGGCGCCGATGATCGCTACGTTCAGCTTTTCCACCGTTGTTATCCTTTCACTGCTCCGAGGGTGAGGCCGCGGACGACGAAGCGGTCCAGCGTCAAGAAGACGAGCATCGGCGGAATCATGGCAGCGACCGCGGCTGATGCGATGAAGTTCCAGGTGACGCCCGACGTGGCGAAATAACCAAGCGTTCCGATGGGCAGAGTCGTTGTCGAACCCGAACTCAGAACGAGGGGAAACGCGGCATTGTTCCACGCAAACACGAACGCGAACATGGAGGTCACGATCAGACCCGGCATGGCGAGCGGCAGCGTGATGCGGCGCATGACCGTATGCCACGGCGCCCCGTCAACGCGCGCTGCTTCCTCCAGCTCGACTGGGACATCGTCGATGAAGCTTTTCAGCAGCCACACCGAGAACGGCACGGTCAGCGTCTGCAGCACGAGGACCATCGAGATATAGGTGCCGCTCAGGCCGAGCCGTGTGATCAGAATGAAATAGGGGATGAGGAAGGCGACCGGTGGCGCCATCAGGAGCCCCAGATACCAGAGCATGATGTATTTCTTGGCCCGCAGCCGGTAGCGCGACAGCGCATAGCCGGCGGGGATCGACAGCGGCAGGTTGAGGAGCACTGCGCCGAACGCGACGATGAGGCTGTTGGTCAGGTGCTGCGCGTTCGCGCCCGGATCGACGAAAGTGTGCTTGATCGCGCGGAGCGTCGGCTCAAACACAAAGACGGGCGGCCTGGCGAAAGCCGTCTCCGGCGGCCGGATGGCGAGCGCCACGAACCACAGGATGGGCCCCAGAAAGAACACCATCGTCAGGGCAAGTGCCAGGTAAAGCAGGACGGTCGCGACGGGGCTGCGCCTATGCATGGCTCACCACTCCCAGTCGCGGAAGGCGATGTAGATATAGATGGCCAAAATGACGTTGAGGATCAGGACGATGACCCACGTCATGGCGCTGGCCACGCCGATATTGAAGTCGATCAGACCCTGCTGATAGAGGCTGTAGCTCAGCGTTCGCGACGATGCGCCCGGGCCGCCGCGGGTCAAGATCAAGACAAGATCAAAGGTGTTGAAGAGCTGCATGAAGCGCAGCATCAGGATGATCAGCACCGTGCGCTTGATCACCGGCAGCTTGATGCGCGTCAGTATCGTCCAGCGTGATGCGCCGTCCACGCGCGCCGCTTCCACCAGTGAATCGGGGACAGACAGCAATCCGGCGTAAAGCACGATCGCGAAGAACGGCGTCCACTGCCAGACGTCGGCGAACATGATGCTCATCAGGGCCGTCGTGGAACTGCCAAGCAGGCCTTCGGGCGGCAAGGGGATAAACAACACCTGCAGCACCCAGGGTAGGAGCCCGCCATTGGCGTCGTAGAGGTAGCGAAAGAGGAAGCCGACGACGATCGGTGCGATCGTTGTGGGCATGATCAAAAGGACGCGGACCAGGGTCACGCCGCGCAGCGTTTGCGTCAACAGAACCGCAATCGCCAAGCCTAGCGCGAACTGAATTGCCGTGCCGCCAATGGACAAGAGCAGCGTGTTGCGCAGCGCCAGCATGAAGGTCGAAGACGACAGCGCTTGTTCGTAATTGCCGAACCCGATGAACGCCATGGGCTGCGGCGACATCTGCAGGTTCCAGAAATAGAAGCTGTTGTAGAGGGCAAAGAAGAGGGGAAAGGCAATCAGCAGAAGCAGAAGAGTGATCGACGGCGCCAGCAGAAGCCACGGCAAGGACTTGCCGAGCTTCCGCGTAGACGCCGCCGATCCGCTTTCGGAAAGGGCAATCGCAGCCAAGGCGATGGCGCGCTAGAGCCTTGTCCATTCTGATTGAATCAGAATGGAGGCTCTATCTCTTTGTTGAAGCATGATCTTATCTGATAACCGGTTCCCACTTTTCGGGATCATGCTCTAGCCGCCGGCCAATTTCGCCATCAGCTCTTTGGTTCCCTCAAGCGTGTCATCGTAGCTGTCGCGCTCGTAGGGGATCAGGAAGTTACCCTTCAGGACGTTCTCAAACAGGACGTTGGTCTCTTCCAGGCTGTCCTCCACGCTCGACTGGCCGCTGAGGATCTTGCTCAGTTGCAGGCCGTAGATGCCCTCAAGGGTGGTGTAGATCGGCGAGGGCGGGCGGGAGAACTTGCCGTCGCCCTGCTGGAACATGACGAGCTGGTCATCCAGGTAGGGATAGACCTCTTTCAGTTCCGGATCGTCGTAAAGCGAGCGGCGGCCGAAGTCGCTGAACTGGTAGCCGAACTCGTTATAGAGACCCATCTTCTTCTGCGTTGCCGCCGACGTCGCCCAGCGCATGAACTGCCAAGCCTGGTCCTGGTTGGCCGAGTTTGCCGGCATGCCAAGGCTCCAACCACCAAGGCTCACGGTCTGCTTGGTGCCGTCGCTGGCGACGGGAAGCGGGGCTGTGGCGTATTTCTCCTTAATGGCCGACGGCACACCGCTCATATAGCCGTCGTTGCGGATCAGGTAGAAATACGGCGTCCACCAGAAGAACATGCCGATGTCGCCCTTGGAGAAGCGCGTTCCGGCGTCAAACCAGTTGTAGTTCAGCGATTCCGGCGGTGACAGGTCGTAAATCTGCTTGAACAGGTTCGCCGCCTTCATGTTCTCGGGGCTGTTCATGAGCGGCTCGAAATCCCACGGCGCTTGCGGGAAGTTCTTGAACCACTTCATGCCGTGGCTTGCGGCAATCTGCGTGAACATGTGGACGACCGGCGCGGGCTGCTGCCCGGACACGACGGAGCCGGCGATGGTCTGACCGTCGAAGCTCTGCCCGTTAATCTGCTGGAGGCGCTCGATGTAGGCCTCCCACGTCCATGCGGAGAGATCATCGCCAACGGCCGGCGGCGCCTCGATGCCGAGCGCATCGAAAATGTCGGGCCGATACATCACGCCTTGCGCATAGGTGGCGACCGGCAGAGAAGCGATTTTGCCGCGCCACGCGTTGAAGGAGTAAATCACCTCCGGCATGAAATCTTCAAAGTCGATATCGTCACCAGCGATGAACTCGTCGACCGGCTGCAGCCAGCCATTGTCCATCATCTGACCGTTCCAGATGTTGTCGACCGAGATGAGGTCAGCATCGGGATTGCCGGCGACGAAGGATGAGATCAGGCGCGCCTGTAGCCCGCCATAGGAGAGGCTCTCCATCTCAACCTTGATGCCGGTTTCGGCCTCGAATTCGGGCAGCACGCCGCGCAGCGCGAAGAAGAAGGGGTCTTCGACGGTAAGAATCCGGATAGTGTTGCTTGCTTGCGCGATCGCCGGGGCCGCAAGAAGACTTGTTGCACTAGCGCCAATTGCTGTCGCAGAGGCGCCTTTCAACAGGGTGCGCCGCGAAATGCCCTTTTTATATTCCGATGCCATTTGTGTCCTCCCTTGCCTTTACTGTAGACAAACCGCCGCTGAAAAATTACCAGATGTTTGTATGAAACGCAAACAATCCATCGCGCGATGAATGGCATAGGCGACGGACTCGTTTCGGAACGCTCCAAACCGGCGGGCCGGCGTGCGCGGCAGCAATCGACGTCGCTTGCCCGATCGCTCATCTCGCCGTCATCGGCCGGTCAGGCGAACCGGAGCCGCGTGCTCCATATTCTCTACGATCTGGGGCCGATAAGCAGGTCAGCGATGGCACGGCATCTGGGCGCCAACCGCGCGACGATCACGGCCATCGTCCAGCCGCTGATCGAAGAGGGCATCTTGGTAGAGAACAGCCCTATACCCTCCACACGCGTCGGGGGCCGGCCTGCGCGGCCGATCTGGTTCTCGCCCGACGGCCCGTCGATCGCCGCAATGGTGGTTGAGCATAACGCGGTGCACACCGCGTTGATGAGCCTCGGCGGCAATGTGTTGTTCTTCCGCGATGATGCGGTCGATCCTGCTGCAGGAGGATCGGCGGCCTTTCTGGACGTCATGCAGGTGGCCTTAAGCGATGCGATGTCAAGAGCGGGCCGGGCGCCGCTTGGCATCGGCGTTGCCGTATCGGGCATGGTCGACACCGATTCCGGCACGATCGTGAAGGTCAATCTGGCGGAGGCGCTGGATGGCCTGGCCTTGGGGCCGGAGCTTGAGACGCGCTTCAGGCTGCCAGTGCAGATTGACCACCACCCACGATCGATCAGCGTCGGCGACCGGATGTTCGGATTGGGCCGCGGCCTTGAGAGCTTCGCGTCGATCTATACCGGCGAAGTTCTGGGTGGGGGCTATTATCTCGGCGGGCGGCTGCATCGTGGCGTCGGCGGCGCCGGCGGCGAGATCGGTCACACCTTCGTCGACGCAAACGGCTCAGTGTGCCGATGCGGCCGTGTCGGCTGTTGGGAGACCATCGCGACGGTTCCGTGGATGCGTGAACAGGCCAAGGCGTTAGGCATCAAGAATGCGGATTCTCTGGCGGCGGTCGACCTCGTCCGATTGAGCGAGCAGGGAGACGAAGCCGCAAAGACGCTGTTGCACAGATACGCGAAAAACCTGGCCATCGGCATTGCCAATCTGCAGCAGACGATTGCGCCGGACACCTTCATTCTTCACGGCGACGCGGCGGCGGGCGGCGAGACGATGCGGGCGCTGATTGAGGACCATGCGCGTGCGCTTGTGCCGCCCAGGCCCGGCAGCACGCTTAAGGTGCTGTCGTCCAATGACGGGCATTTGACCAGCGTTTCCGGCGCCGCCGCGCTTGTGCTGTCGCACCAGCTGGCGGTCAACATTTAGGGCAGCCACCCACGCTCCGAACGCCTGAAGAGGGGCTCGCGCCGGCGCGTGCCGCCTTGCGGAATCAGACACCTCCGACCCATTATCGTGGCTTGAGCGGGAGCTCCCGGCAGTCATAAGGAACGGAGAGGCGATTTGGCGACGCGGTTTCTTGATCATATGACGGCGCAACTCGCCTCGATTGAGGCCGACGGGCTTTACAAGCGTGAGCGGCTGATCACGACGCCCCAGGCGGCGCATATCCGTATCAAGGATGAGAGTGCGCAGGGCGGCGAGCGGGAGCTGTTGAACCTCTGCGCCAACAATTATCTCGGCTTGGCCGACGATCCGGAGGTCATCGCGGCGGCACGCGCAGCGCTCGATGAATTCGGCTTTGGCATGGCTTCGGTGCGTTTCATCTGCGGCGCGCAGACGCTGCACCGGGCGCTGGAAGAGCGTATCGCGAAATGGCTTGGCAAGGACGACGCAATCCTCTTCGCCGCGTGCTTCGATGCGAATGGCGGGCTGTTCGAGCCGCTGTTGACCGCCGAAGACGCCATCCTCTCCGATGCGCTGAACCACGCCTCCATCATTGACGGCATTCGCCTGTGCAAGGCCAAGCGCTACCGCTTCGCCAATTCCGACATGGACGAGTTGGAGGCGCGCCTGAAGGAAGCGGACGCCGACGGCGCGCGCTTCAAGCTGATCGCCACGGACGGCGTGTTCTCAATGGACGGGTACGTGGCGAAGCTCCCCGAGATCTGCGATCTCGCCGAGCGCTACGGCGCGATGGTCGTGGTCGACGATTGCCATGCCCACGGACACCTCGGCGAAGGCGGTCGCGGCTCGCCGGTGCTCACCGGCGCGGGCGATCGCGTGCAGATCGTCACCGGCACACTCGGCAAGACGCTAGGCGGCGGCATGGGCGGCTTCATCGCTGCGCCGCAGCCGATTATCGACATGTTGCGCCAGCGCGCGCGGCCCTATCTCTTCTCCAACTCGCTGGCGCCGGCTGTGGCCGCTGGGGCGCTTAAAGCCATAGACATTGCGGAAGCGGCGGAGGATCGCCGCGCGCACCTCATGCAGCTGGTGGCGCGGTTCCGAAGCGGCATGGAAGCAGCCGGCTTCGATCTACTGCCCGGCGAGACGCCGATTGTGCCTGTCATGCTGGGCGA
>JANQKG010000023.1 GCA_028281235.1 Afifellaceae bacterium
CGACGGCACCTACATTTTCCCCATGGTGACCTGGAGCGTCATCACGGAGAAGGTCAAGGCCGACGCCGAAGCACACCGTCTGCTGCAAATGGTCGACAACATGCCGATCAACGTCATGATGTGCGACCCGGTGGAGTTCAAGTTGAACTATGTCAATGCGACCAGCCGGAAGACACTCCAGTCTATCGAACACCTCCTGCCCTGCCAGGTCGACTCCCTGATGGGCCAGTGCATCGATATCTTCCACAAGAACCCAACGCACCAACGCAGCATCTTGGCCAACCCGAAAAACCTGCCGCACAATGCAAAGATCGACCTGGGCGAGGAAACACTCTCCCTCAACGTCAGCGCCGTGACGGACAAAAGCGGCGAGTATCTCGGCCCGATGGTTTGCTGGAGCGTGATCACCAACCAGGTGAAACTGGCGAACAACTTCGAGAACAACGTCAAGAGCGTGGTCGAGCTCGCATCTTCGGCCACGACCGAATTACGGTCCACCGCCGAATCCATGTCCAGCGTGGCCGACGAGTCCAACAGTCAGGCCAACAGTGTCGCAGCAGCCGCCCAGCAGGCCTCGACCAACGTCGAGACCGTGGCGTCCGCGGCCGAGGAATTGTCCGCCTCAATCAAGGAGATCAGCGACCGGGTGGCCAATTCGGCCGAGATCGCCAGCAAGGCAAGCACCGAGGCCAAACGTACCGATGAGACCATCAAGGGCTTGGCCGAGGCCGTCAACAAGATCGGAAAGGTCGTCGATCTGATCAACGACATCGCCGAGCAGACCAACCTGCTGGCCCTCAACGCCACCATCGAGGCTGCGCGCGCCGGCGATGCGGGCAAGGGCTTTGCAGTGGTTGCCAACGAGGTCAAGAGTCTTGCGACCGAAACCGGCAAGGCGACCGGCGAAATCGCCGCCCAGATCTCATCGATCCAGTCGGTCAGCAACGACGCGGTCAAGGCGATCCAGGAGATCGACAAGACGATCCAGGACATGAACGAAATCGCCACCAGTGTCTCCGCGGCGATCGAGCAACAAACGGCGGCAACGGCGGAGATCGCCCGCAACGTCCAGCAGGCCTCAGCCGGCACCGGCGAGGTGACCAACAATGTCTCGGGGCTCAGCCAGGCCGCCTCCGAGACAGGTCAGTCGGCAAGCCAGGTACTCGAATCCGCGGGCGAGTTGGCGAAGCAGATGACGACCTTGAAAGACCAGGTCGACAGTTTTCTCGTTGAGGTGCGTGCGCTTTGAGCCCTTGCGCCGCGCGCCGGGCAGATCAGTCCCGCGCCTGGCCCCTTGGCAAAAGCAGCCCGAACCAAACTCCAGCGAGGCAGAGATGAAAAACACGATGGGTGTGGGCTCAGCGATGTCCGGCAAGCCGGCCGGCAACACGACAAATGTTGTCGCTTTCCCGACCGGCGAAGACCGCATCGATGAGGCCTCTGGCGTTGGCGAAAGCGAGTTGGAGCTCGCTTTCGCCATGCAGCGCGAAACGATCCGAACCCTCGAATGGACTCTGGGGTGCATGAACGCAAACGGCGGCGACGCGCAGTACCGCGTTGCCTGCCTGCTCATCGAGGAAACGCTCGCCGACCTCAAGTCGATCACCCCAAAGACGGCCGCGGACTCCGCTGAGATCGCAGACCTCCACATGCAGTTGAAGAACTGCGCCGAGGTTCTGCGCCTCTCCCATGAATTGATCTGCGCGGAGCGGCCGCCCTGACCATGAGACCCAGCGGCCGCGGGCGCCTGACCGGAGATTTGCCGTCGCCCAGGACAGTACCTTCCGGACAGGCCGCTGGCCTCGCAGGCTGTGGGGAGCGGTGACAGCGACTGCTGCAACGGGAGCACGCAGGATGTTCAGCAATGCTCGGGGCAATCCTCTTTTAGTTTAATGACACGACTCGTTTCAACTTCTATTATCCCCCTTAACGACCGACCTGACGCAGCTCTCTGCGACACCCAAGACAACATCGAGGTTGCGGCCTCAAGGCAATGCCGACTCGTCTCCAGCGGAGAGTACGGACCTTTTTGGATCCCGCGCCTGCCGGTACCGCGATGCGGCGGATGAGGTCGTGGTCATTGGTCGTGGCTGCCGCCGCCGCTGCGGCCCTGCTTGCCGATGTTTCGATGCCGCTCGGCGTGGCCGTCGGCATCCCCTATGTTGGCGTCGTGCTGCTCTGTTGGTGGCTCAACAGCGTCCTCTGTTTGATCGCCATCGCCGCCCTTTGTTCGTTGCTGACGGCGGCGGGCTACTTTTACGCCCCCCCGCCGGCCGACGATTGGGCGGCCATGGCCAACCGCGGGTTCGCCTTCCTGGCGATCTGGCTCACCGCCTTGTTCTTGTTGCACGCCAAGACGGAACGGATCGGTCAACTCCGGCCGCAAAGCACACTGAAACAGAGTGCCTCTCAAGGGAATCGTGCCGTGGCCGGCGTGAAGCAGGCTCCCGCGTCGGCGGCGGATGCAAGAGGCGAATCGAGAGACGCGCTGAGCGGCAGCGAAGCACAGCTTCGCGCGGTGTTCGACACAGTGGTGGATGCACTGATCATCACCGACGCTTACGGCATAGTGCGCGATTGCAATCCGTCATGCTGCCATATGTTCGGCTACAGAGCGGTCGACCTGATCGGGCAAAACGTGAGCATCCTCATGGGGCTGCCCTTCTCGCGGGACCATGATGCCTATCTGCGCCGCTACCGCGAGGGCGGCGAGGCAAGGATCATCGGAACAGGCCGTGAAGTCACCGCCCTACGACGGAACGGCACGCTGTTTCCGGTCGAACTGTCGGTCGGCGAAGTGTTGTGCGGCGAAACCCAGCTCTTTGTCGGGGTGATGCGCGACAACTCGGAACGCAAAGCCACCATCGAGGCATTGCGCCGTCAGGCGCTGATCTTCGAGCAAATATCCGACGGGGTCATTGTCACCGACCTCGAAGGCCGAATCAGCGATTGGAATCCGGCAGCGGAGCGTATGTTCGGCTACACTAGGCAAGAGGTTCTGCACAGCACACCCTCCATTCTCCATCACCCGGCTGAAGCGGAGGAATTGCGGCTGGAGATCGTCGAGCAAGTCAATCGCACCGGCGAATGGCGCGGCGAGATCAACTTTGTCCGCAAGGACGGCAGCGAAGGTGTCTGCGAGACCCATGTGCTGCCGCTGTACGACGCAAGCGGTGAAGTGATCGCCAAAATTGGCGTGAACAGAGATTTGACCGAGCGAAAGGAGGCCGAAAAGGCTCAGATGGCATTGCAGCAACAGGTTTATCAGGCCCAGAAGATCGACGCGCTCGGCAACCTCGTCGGCGGCATCGCTCACGACTTCAACAACGCCCTCCTTCCGATCATCGGATTGACCGAGCTGACCGCGCCGCTTCTGCCGAATGAGTCCAAAGAACGCACCAACCTCCACAAGGTTCTCGATGCCGCCTATCACGCCCAGGATCTGGTGCGCCAGCTTCTCACCTTCAGCCGTCAAGACCCCCCCGATCG
>JANQKG010000047.1 GCA_028281235.1 Afifellaceae bacterium
CTAAGAGCCCGTTTGAGAATGCTGGCCGCACGCCTTATCGATCGCTGTTCAGACGGCCGCCTGCCAGGAAAAGGCCGGTTGGGGGCTCTTGTTCTTTAACTTTTAGAGCCAGGACCGACCCTGCTGGCGCGAGCCAACGTCTGATTGTCCGGCCGCGCGTCGTGAGGTTGATTTTTCAAACAGGCTCTAAGAGCTTTGCCGCGTTTTTCGCTTGAAACGCCCCAAAGCTCTAGCTTCTTCGTTGGAGCATGATCTTATCCGAAAACCGGCATCCACTTTTCGGGATCATGCTTAAGACCTCCCTCGCATTTTAGTCATATTCTGACATGCCTTTTGATTTCCGCCGGGGATGAAGCTTTTCTAGTAGACGGGCGGGCGGAGCTTTTCGCGAGGTCGAGTATGTGCGGAATCGTCGGCATTTTGGGGCGCGACGCAGTGGCGCCGCTCATTGTGGATGCCCTGAAGCGGCTTGAATATCGCGGCTATGATTCCGCCGGAATTGCTACGCTCGAACACGGCCATCTGCAGCGCCGCCGTGCCAGCGGCAAGCTGGTGAACCTGGAGGAGCGGCTCGCATCTGCGCCGCTTTCAGGAACCGCCGGCATCGGGCACACGCGCTGGGCCACGCACGGCGCGCCGACGGAGTTGAACGCCCATCCGCACGCCACGGATCGCGTCGCCGTCGTTCACAACGGCATCATCGAGAATTTTCAGACGCTGAAGCGGGAAATCAAAGCCGCCGGTCGCGAGATCACGAGCGAGACCGACACGGAAGTGGTTGCCCATCTCGTCACAATGGCGATCGATCGCGGGCTGAAACCGGTTGAAGCCGTGACGGACGCGCTTGGCCGGTTGGAGGGCGCGTTTGCGCTCGCGGTGCTTTTTGCCGGCGAAGAGGATCTGCTGGTCGCCGCCCGTCGTGGCAGCCCGCTCGCGGTCGGCCATGGCGAGGGCGAGATGTTTCTGGGCTCCGATGCGATCGCGCTGGCGCCGTTCACCGATTCCGTCACCTATCTGGAGGACGGCGACTGGGCGGTTGTGACCCGCGACGCGGTTCAGATCTTCGACGACGCCGGCCGAACGGTCGAGCGCCCCATCGTGCATGCGGTGGCGGCGAGCCTGACGGTCGACAAGGGCAACCACCGGCATTTCATGCTCAAGGAGATTTACGAGCAGCCGGAGGTGATTTCTCACACGCTCAGCCATTACGTTGATTTCGTCGCCGGTGGGGTCGATCTGCCGGAAGACGCGCCGGTCGATTTCAGCGGGCTCCGCCGTCTGGTCATGTCGGCCTGCGGCACGGCCAGCTATGCGGGGCATATCGGCAAATATTGGTTTGAGAAGATCGCCCGCCTGCCGGTGGAGATCGATATCGCCTCGGAGTTCCGCTATCGCGAGACGCCGCTGGAGCCGGACGGGTTGGCGCTCTTCATCTCGCAATCCGGCGAGACAGCCGACACGCTTGCGGCGCTGCGCTATTGTGCGGAGAACGCGCAGACCATCGGCGCGATCGTCAACGTTCCAAGCTCCACCATTGCGCGCGAGGCAAGTTACGTCCTGCCGACGCTCGCCGGTCCGGAGATCGGTGTTGCCTCAACGAAGGCGTTCACCTGTCAGCTCACGGTACTCTTTGTGCTGGCGGTTGCCGCAGCGCGGCAACGCGGCGCGATCTCGCAGGCTGAAGAGGAGCGCTTGGTGCACGCCGCGATTGAGGTCCCGCGCCATGCCGCCCACGCGCTCAAGCTTGAGCCGCAGATTGAGGCCTTGGCCAAGGAGCTCTCCAAAGCCGCCGGCGTTCTTTATCTCGGCCGCGGCACGAACTACCCGCTGGCGCTGGAAGGAGCGCTGAAGATCAAGGAGATCTCCTATATCCACGCGGAAGGCTACGCTGCGGGGGAGCTGAAGCACGGGCCGATTGCACTGATCGATGAATCGGTTCCCGTGATTGTGATTGCGCCGTACGACCAGCTTTTCGAAAAAACCATCTCAAACATGCAGGAAGTTGCCGCGCGCGGCGGGCGGATCATCCTTCTGACTGACCGGCGCGGGGCCGCGGAGGCCTCCGTCGATACGATGGCGACGCTGGTTCTGCCTGATATTGCGCCAGAGGTGGCGCCGATCGTCTATGCGCTGCCGGTGCAGCAGATCGCCTATCATACGGCGGTCGTGCGCGGCACCGATGTCGACCAGCCGCGAAACCTCGCGAAGTCGGTCACGGTCGAATAACGGATCAGAAATCTTGCGGCGCTCGGCCTTTCGACTGATTATATAGGGACGACAAAACGCGTTCGCGCGTTGACGGCCAGCCGGCCGCCGCTTCCGGGCCGGCCCGGAGTCCCGTGGATGGATTTAGACGATCTTGTCCATAGCGCCGCCCCGCGACGCCCGCGCTGGCGCGTGCGGCTCAGGAACTATTTCCTGACCGGGATCGTTGTCGCTGCCCCTGTGGGCATCACCGCCTACCTCACCTGGACCTTCGTCCAATGGGTGGACAGCCGGGTGAAGCCGCTCATCCCCACGGTCTACAATCCAGATACCTATCTGCCGTTCTCCGTGCCCGGCGTGGGGCTGCTTTTCGCCATTCTCATGCTCACGCTGCTCGGTTTCCTCACCGCGAACCTGGTCGGCCGCACGATCGTCTCCTACGGAGAGAACCTGGTGGAGCGCACGCCGCTGGTGCGCAACATCTATCGTGCGCTGAAGCAGCTCTTCCAGACGGTGCTGTCGCAGTCGAGCCGTTCGTTTCAGAAGGTGGCGTTGGTCGAATATCCTGAAAAGGGCGTCTGGCGCGTCGGCTTTGTGGCCACCATCGCCAAGGGCGAGGTCATGGAGCGGCTCGCCGACGAAGACCCGCTTGCCGTGTTCATCCCCAACACGCCGAATGTGACGGCCGGGTTCCTGGTCTTCGTGCCGCGGCGCGAGGCGATCCTCCTCGACATGTCGGTGGAGGAGGCGGCCAAGATGATCATCTCCGCCGGGCTTGTGGTGCCGGAGCACGAATCGGCGGAGGATTTTCTGAAGGCGCACCATAAGGCGATATCGGAAGCGGCGGAGTAGGGGCGAGAGCGACCTTCTTCGAAGTTGTCATCCCGGAAGCGACGCGGAACGCGGCGCTGTCCGGGAACCATGAACACATGAGCAAGCAGATGAAACGCCGGGGCCGAGCCTTGTCCGCCCCGCCTGTGGTTATGGGTCCCGGTCTCGGCCTTCGGCCGAACCGGGATGACAAACGGGCGGTTGTGCTCCGCCGTCCCGAGAAACGGCAAGGGTGCGTGATCGCGGTCACCCTGCTCGCATCAGCCGCACGGCGTCATCCCGTCCGAAGAGATAAAGCAGGAGCCTGAGTGCCTCGGCGCGGTCGGAGGTGAAATCGGGGTCGCGTGTCAGCGCCAGCTTAGCCTCGTCGCGCGCCGCCTCCAGCAGATCGCCGTGCACCTCCGGTAGCGCGATACGGAAGCCGGGCATGCCCGATTGCCGCGTGCCGAGCACGTCGCCTTCACCGCGTAGCCGCAGATCTTCTTCGGCGATACGGAAGCCGTCTTCCGTCTCGCGCATGATGGCGAGGCGGGCCCGCGCCGTTTCGCCGAGCGGCGCGCGGTAGAGGAGCAGGCAGGCGGAGCGCGCCTCTCCGCGCCCAACACGGCCGCGGAGCTGATGGAGCTGTGCCAGGCCGAAGCGCTCGGCGTGTTCGATCACCATGATCGTTGCGTCCGGCACGTCGACGCCGACCTCAACCACTGTCGTGGAGACCAGGATGGCGATCTCGCCGGCGCGGAAGCGCTCCATCTCGCGGTCTTTGTCGGCCGGCTTCATGCGCCCGTGCACCAGGCCGACGCGTCCGCCGAAGCGCGCGGCGAGCGCGGCATAGCGCTCCTCGGCGGCGGCGAGATCACTCTTGTCGGATTCCGCCACGAGCGGGCAGATCCAATAAGCCTTGCCGCTGGCCTCAATGGCGCGGCCAATCCGTTCCACCACTTCCGCCAGCCGATCGAGCGGCACGGCACGCGTCTCAATCGGCTGGCGACCTGCGGGCTTCTCCGTCAGGCGCGACACTTCCATGTCGCCAAAATAGGAGAGCACCAGTGTGCGGGGGATGGGCGTCGCCGTCATCACCAGCATGTCGGGGGCGTCGCCCTTGGCGGAGATGGCGAGGCGCTGATGGACGCCGAAGCGGTGCTGCTCGTCGACCACGGCGAGGCCGAGCCGCTTGAAGGTCACGCCGGCCTGGAAGAGCGCATGCGTGCCGATGACGATGCCGGCGCTGCCGGAGGCGATCTTGTCGAGCGCCGCGTTGCGTTCGGCGGCCTTGTCCTTGCCGGTCAGGAGCACAATGTCGATCCCCGCCGCAGCGGCGAGCGGTTCGATCGTGGCGTGGTGCTGGCGGGCGAGAAGCTCTGTGGGCGCCATCAGCGCCGCCTGGCCGCCGGCTTCGATCACGTCTGCCATTGCGATCAATGCAACGACGGTCTTGCCGGAGCCGACATCGCCCTGCAGCAGGCGGACCATGCGGTCCTCGCCGGCGAGGTCGGCCTCGATCTCGTCGAGTGCCTGGCGCTGTGAGATGGTGAGGCTGAAGGGCAGCGCCGCCTCGACCTTGGCTTTCATCGCGCCAGGCGACTGCCAGGTGCTGCCGCGCCGGCGCCTAACGCTGCCACGAACCAGGGCCAGGGCAAGCTGGCTCGCCACCAGCTCGTCGAATGCGAGCCGCTGCCACGCGGCGCTCATGGGGCCGGCACCTTCGACCGCCTCCGGCGCATGGATTTGCCGAAGGGCGTCGCCGAAATGCGGCCAGTGCCGCGCCGCGACAAGATCGGGCGAGAGCCATTCCGGCAGATCGGGGAGCCGCGTCAGCGCGTCGTTGATCGCGCGGCGGAGCACCTTCGGCGAGAGGCCGCCGGTCAGCCCATAGACCGGCTCGATCGCGGGCAGCTCAGCGGCGCGCTCCACCGGCAGCGCATAGTCGGGGTGCGGGATCTGCGGGCGCATGTCGTACCACTCGACCTTGCCGCTCACGACCATTTGCGCGCCCAATGGATAGAGCTTCTTCAGCCAGTCCGGCTGCGCCCGGAAATAGATGAGTTGCACGGCCGCGCCACCGTCGGACAAGATGACACGCCACGGGGAGTCGCGGCCGCGCGGCTTCTCGATGCGCTCCACGGCGCCTTCAATGGTCACCGTTCCTGATTGCGGCAGCTGATAGAGCGGCGGCCGCTGGCGGCGGTCGATGAAGCCGTTCGGCAGATGGAAAATGAGATCGCGCACAAGTGCGGCGTCGCCCTCCGCGCCGACGGCGCGTGCCATGAGCTGCTCCAGGCGCGCGCCGATCTTCGGCAGCGCGCTGGCGGGTGCAAAGAGCGGATCAAGGCGGGTTGGGCGCATGCGCCCCCATTCTGCAAAACGCGCGGGGCCTGTATAGCCGTGCCGCGGGACCTGCACCGACATTGGCGGCCATTCCACGCAATGCTATCTTCCAGGCCATGGTCGCGCTGCCGCAACACAAGATGACCGTCGATGAGTATTTGTCCTGGGCTGAGGGTCAGCCCGGGCGCTACGAGCTCTATGGCGGCGTCGTCTACGCGATGACGCCGGAGCGCGCCCAGCACGCCAAAGTCAAGTTTGCTGTACAGACCGCGCTCGCGACAGCGATCAAGCAAGCTGGTATTCCGTGCCACATGCTACCGGACGGCATGACCCTGCGTGTGGACGAGCACACCGCCCACGAGCCCGACGCCCTGGTCTATTGCGGCGAGAAGCTGCCGGGCTCCGCGATTGAAATACCGAATCCGGTGATTGTCGTCGAAGTGCTTTTTCCGTCGACACGTTATATCGATGCCTCCGCGAAGCTCGCGGGCTATTTCTCCCGGCCGAGCGTTCAGCACTACCTCATTGTCGATCCGGACAAGCCTCTCGTCGTCCACCACAAGCGCGAAGACGGGAACACGCTCAAGACGCGCATCTTGCATGAAGGCAACATTCCACTGATCCCGCCGGGCATTGAGGTCGATATCGGAGATTTTTATCCCGCTGCGGCTTGACCGGGCGGCCGGCGCGGTCAATCCACCTGCGCCATGACAGGTAGCGAACGCTCCAGCGACGGCCTTGACCCGCGGCGGCGACGGGTGCTGTTTCGCGCTTGGCGGCGCGGCATGCGTGAGCTGGACCTCATTCTGGGGCGCTTCGCCGATGCGCGTATCGGCGATCTGAGCGATCGCGACCTGACCGCTTTTGAGGCGCTTCTGGACGCCACCGATCAGGATGTGCTCGCCTGGATCACCGGCGCGGAGCCGGTGGCCGCGGAGCATGACAGCCCGCTCTTCGCCGCGATTGTCGCCTTTCACGCCGGAGCCCATGACGAACCGTAAGTCCTTTTCGCCGAGCGACCCGCTCGCCAATCTGTTCCATGGCCGCTCGCACCTGACGCTCGGCGGCGTGCCGGACGGGCTTGAGGGCCGCGTGCTAGCGCGGCTGGCTGACGCGGAGGGGACAATCCTCTTTGTGGCGCGCGACGCCCGCCGGCTGGCCATGGCCAAGGCGTCGCTGATCTTCTTCGCGCCGGGCGTCTCGACGCTCACCTTCCCGGCGTGGGATGCGCTTCCCTATGACCGGGTATCGCCCAACGCGGAGGTCTCGGCAGAGCGCATGAGCGCACTCCATGCGCTGCTTCAGCCGCATGACGGCGCGCGCGTTATCTTCACCACGGCCAATGCCATTGTGCAGCGCGTGCCGGATCGGGACAGCGTTGCCGCGCGCGCGTGGGGTGCTGCGACCGGCAGCGTCGTGGTGATGGAGGAACTGACGCGCTGGCTTGAGGCGAACGGTTTTGAGCGCTCCGACACGGTTCGCGAGGTGGGCGAATATGCCGTGCGCGGCGGCATCGTCGATCTATGGGCGCCGGGATCGCCGTCGCCGTACCGCCTCGATTTCTTCGGCGATACCTTGGAGACCATTCGCCCCTTCGACGCCGCCAGCCAGCGCACGCAGGGACAATTGCAGCGGCTTGACCTGCTGCCGGCCAGCGAGGCTGTGCTGGACGCGGACGCGATCGCCCGGTTTCGGCAGAGCTACCGTGCTGCCTTCGGCGCCGTCATCGGCAATGATCCGCTGTTCGAAGCCTTGAGCGAAGGCCGCCGCTTTGCCGGCATGGAGCATTGGCTGCCGTTCTTCTACGAGACGCTGGAGACGCTCTTCGACTATCTGCCCGACGACGCGCCGGTCGTGATGGAGCATCTGGTCGAGCAGGCCGTGAGCGAACGCCTTGAGCAGGTGCGCGACCATTTCGAGGCGCGCCAGGAGGCGGCGGAGAAGGGCGCGGCCGGTGGTGGAGTCGTCTATCACCCAGTCCCGCCGGATGCGCTTTACCTTGGCGACACGGAATGGTCCTCGCGTCTTGCCGACCGGCGCCGCGCCACGCTCTCGCCTTTCGCCGAGCCGGATAGCGGCGGCGCGGCGATCGACCTCGGTGGCCGCAATGGCCGCAACTTCGCGGCAGAGCGCGCCGCCGGGGACGTGAATGTCTTCGACGCATTGGTCGCCCATGTCGCCGACCTTCAGGAAAGCGGTCGGGCGGTGCTCCTTGCGTCGTGGAGCGAGGGCGCGCGCGATCGGCTTGGCCAGGTGCTTACAGATCACGGCCTGCTTGACCTGAAGCCGGTCGGCGACTGGCAGGCGCCGAACGACCTGCCGGGCGGCCAGGTCGGGCTCGCCGTGCTGCCGCTGGAGACAGGCTTTGAGACGCCCGATCTTGCAATCATCGGCGACCAGGATGTGCTCGGCGACCGCTTCGTGCGACCGGCGCGGCGCAAACGCGCCGCCGATGCGCTGACGGAAGTCGCCAGCCTCGCGGCCGGCGATCTCGTCGTGCATGTGGAGCACGGGATCGGGCGCTTCACCGGGCTGAAGACGATCGAGGCGGCGGGCGCGCCGCATGATTGCCTGGAGCTCACCTATGCCGGAAACGACCGCCTGTTCCTGCCGGTGGAGAATATCGAGCTTCTGACCCGCTACGGCGCGGAGGGCTCGGAAGCCGATCTCGACCGGCTCGGCGGCGTCGGCTGGCAGAACCGCAAGGCGCGGCTGAAGAAGCGCATCCGCGAGATCGCCGACCAGCTCATCAAGACAGCCGCGGCACGGCTTCTGCGCAAGGCGCCGGCGCTTGCTCCGGCGTCAGGTCTTTATGACGAGTTCGCCGCGCAGTTCCCCTACGAAGAAACCGACGACCAGATGGACGCCATCGATGCGACCATCGATGATCTCAATGCCGGGCGGCCCATGGACCGGCTGATCTGCGGCGATGTCGGCTTCGGCAAGACGGAAGTGGCGCTGCGGGCGGCCTTTGTCGCCGCGATGAACGGCAAACAGGTAGCTGTCGTCGTGCCGACCACGCTTCTGGCGCGCCAGCACTTCGCCACCTTCACCGAGCGTTTTCGCGGGCTGCCGCTCAATATCGGGCAGGCGTCCCGGTTGGTGGGCTCCCGCGAGCTGCACCGCGTCAAGACGGGCATTGCCGACGGCGCGATCGATATCGTGATCGGCACGCATGCGCTGCTCGGCAAGAGCGTCGCGTTCAAGGATCTCGGTCTCGTCATCGTCGATGAGGAGCAACATTTCGGCGTGAAGCACAAGGAGCGACTGAAGGAGCTGCGCGCCGCCGTGCATGTGCTGACGCTCTCGGCTACGCCTATCCCGCGCACGCTGCAACTGGCACTTACGGGCGTGCGCGATCTCTCCATGATCGCAACACCGCCGATCGACCGGCTGGCGGTGCGCACCTTCATCACGCCGTTCGATGCGTTGACGATCCGCGAGGCTCTGCTCCGCGAGCGGCTGCGCGGCGGCCAGTCCTTCTATGTGGTGCCGCGCATTTCCGACCTCGCCGAGGTGCATCAATTCCTCGACGACAACGTGCCGGAGGTGAAGGTCGCCGTGGCGCATGGCCAGATGCCGCCCTCGGAGCTCGATCAGGTGATGAATGCCTTCTATGACGGGCAGTACGATGTGCTTCTCTCCACCACGATCGTGGAATCCGGTCTCGACATTCCGCGCGCCAACACGCTGGTCGTGCACCGCTCGCACATGTTCGGCCTGGCGCAGCTTTATCAGCTCCGCGGGCGCATCGGCCGCTCCAAGCTGCGCGCCTACGCGCTCTTCACCGTGCCGGCGGAGATGGCGCTGACGCCGACGGCGGAGCGGCGCCTTAAGGTGCTGCAATCGCTCGACACGCTGGGCGCCGGCTTCCAACTCGCCAGCCATGACCTCGACATTCGCGGCGCCGGCAATCTCTTGGGCGAGGAGCAGAGCGGCCACATCAAGGAAGTCGGCTTTGAGCTTTACCAACAAATGCTGGAAGAGGCGGTGGCGAGCCTCAAGGCTGGCGATGGCGAGGCGGGCGAGGAGCGCTGGTCGCCGCAGATCACGGTGGGCATGTCGGTGATGATCCCGGAGGACTACGTGCCCGATCTGCAGTTGCGCATGAGCCTCTACCGGCGGCTGGCGGAGCTCGACAGCGCGGAGGCGATCGACGCGTTCGGCGCGGAGCTGATCGACCGGTTCGGCGCGCTCCCCGACGCGGTGGAGCATCTTCTAAAAATCGTGTTCGTGAAGGCGCTCTGCCGCCGT
This sequence comes from Afifellaceae bacterium, assembly GCA_028281235.1. GTDB lineage: Bacteria > Pseudomonadota > Alphaproteobacteria > Rhizobiales > Afifellaceae > DASWJZ01. The sequence continues at coordinate 9,616 of JANQKG010000047.1, forward strand.
GCCAATGTGGAAAAGGTTGAGGCCGGGCCCAAGGGCGCGGTCATCGCCTTCCGCGACAACGTTTTCGCCAATCCGCCGGCGCTGGTGCGCGAGATTGCCGAGCAGGGGTCAATGGCCAAGCTCCGCCCGGATCAGCGCGTGGTCTTCATCCGCGACTGGGGGAGGCCCGAAGAGCGGTTGAAGGGCGTCGCAACGCTCCTGACGCGGCTCGTGCGGCTTGCGGAGGAGGGACAAGCGGCGGCTTGATCGCTGACGCATGTGCTGGGTGTCACCAGCCCTCTCCCACAAGGGGAGAGGGCAAGGCGGCGCTGCGCCAGCGCGCAGCGGCTATAGCGGACGTTCATGCACGATGGCGCGCGAAGAGAGCCTCTACTTGTGCATCGGTCGCGAATTCACGCCGTTCAGCCTCCTGCAAAGCGGCTTCAAGGTCAGCGCGTTCGTCCTGGCGGGACTTTGGCCAGGACTGTACACGCTCCAGCACGGCGTTGATCTGATCTTGGGTTATGCCCGGATCATAGCGCCGGTGTGGTGCTGACCCAAGCGATATCAAGGACAGGGATGACGGGCCTCTCGTGAAGCACCGGCCCTCTCCCGCCAGGGGAGAGGGTGAGGCTGCGGCTGGACTAGGCTAGGTCAGGCGGCCGGCGGCGTGAGCAAGCATGGTGTAGACCTTGCCGGTGTCGGACGTGAGATACATCCGCGACGCGGCCGGGTCGGATTCGTCCTTCGTCACCTGCGCCAGCAATCTCTCAAAATCGCCGATGTAATTGTCCACCGCCCGGCGGAACTCCGCGTCGCGCTCATATTTGCGCCGAAGCTCGTCAAAGGTCTTCTGACCCTGCAGCGTATAGAGCCGCCGGGTGAAGACGTTGCGCTCGCCGCGTTTGTAGCGGTCCCAGAGCTCCACGGAGGCCTCGTGGTCGATCGCCCGCGCAATGTCGATGGAGAGCGAATTCAGCGAGTCCACGACCTGCGACGGTGAGCGTTTGCTGGCGCTGCCGGAATCGGCGGGCTGCGCCGGCTCTGGCTCCTCCTCAGCCGAGGAGGCGCGGCGCAGGAGATCGGCCACCCATCCGCGGGCCTGGCCGTTTCCGGAGCGCTGCTTCGGCGGCGGTGCCGCCGCGACTTTCGGCTCCGCATCGGGACGCTCCGCAGCCCGGCCGCTCGGCTTGCCGAACGGCTCAACATTAGTTGAGCGCGGCTCCGCCGGCCTCTCCGGGGCGGCCGGTCGCTGCACAGGTGGTGTGGCTGCCGGCGGCGGCTCTACGATTGCCGGCCCGGCCGCCGGCGGCATGGCCGGCGCAGGCCGTGGCGCGGCAGCAGCCGCAGCGGCAACCTGTGGTGCAGCCATGGCTTCGCCGGCGCTCCGCGCAACGATGCGCGAGAGCTCGTTGATGGCGTCGATCTGTTCGGTGATCGTGCGCCGCATGGCCATGCTTGCTTCGCGGGCCTCCTGCGGCATCTCCAGGACGCCCTTCTGCAGCTCATCGCGCGTCTGTCCGAGCTCCTGCTGCATGTCGGTGGCGGCTTTGCGAAGATCGTTCGCCGTAGTCGCGAAGCGCCGTGTGGCCTCAGTGACCGCCTGCGTGACCTCCTCAACCAGGCTGCCGGTTGCTTGCCGCATTTCCTCGCTGGAGCCTTGCGTGGCCTCGCGAACCTTCTCCTCAAGCAGGACGCGCGCGGCCTCCACGCCTTCAACGGCGCGCCTGCCTTCCGTCTCGGCTGCAAGCCGCATGGTCTCAAACTGGGCGATGGCGTTGCGCGCGGCCTCTTCGGCCTTCTCGCCGAGCGCCATGTTGAGATCCGTGACGCGCTTCTCCGCCGCCTGCAGGGCCTCGCCCAGCATACCGGAAGAGCCGCTCGCCGCTTCCTGCGTGACGCGGCTGATGGCCTCCGCCACCTCGGTGATGCGCTCTTCGGCCGAGCGCAGCGTTTCGGCGATGCGCCCAGACGCGCTGCGCGTCGATTCCTCCGTCACCCGGCCAAGGCTCTCGCCCAGGCGGAACAATTCGGTGGAGAAGGTGGCCATGTCTTCCTGCGCCTGGGTCAGCCGCTCCGTCAGAGCTTCGCCGGCAAGCCGCGTGCTCTCTTCGGTGCGTTGGCGCACGTTCTCTGCAACATTGGTGATGTTCTGCTCCGCCGTGCCGAGGGTCTCCGAGAGCACGGTCGTGAGCCGGCTGAGGCGTCCTTCCACCGCCTCCACCTGTTGTGCGAGGCCGGACGCGATCGCTTCAAGCGCTTCGCGCCGCTCCGTCAGCCCGGCATCCATCAGTTCCTTGGTTTCCGCCAGGCGCGAGGTGACACCGGTCAGCGCCTGAGTCTGGTCACCGAACTGCGATGCCATCGCGGAGATGTCGCGCAGCACATAGGTTGAGACGTCGCGCAGCGTCTTGACCTGATCCGACAGGACGGCGTGCGACTCGTTGGTGTCGTGCGCTGCCGCCTCCAGGGCATCGCGCAGCGTGCTCACCTGGCCGGAAAGGTTGTTCTCGATGCTGCCAAGCTGCTCCGCGGTGTTGCCGAGTACGACCTGAAGGTCCTGGTTGGTCCCCTCCAGGCGACCGACCATCTCCTGCAGCTCGGTGCGGACGCGATCATTGTTGCCGGCCATCGCATCGATGATCGACTTGGTCTGCGTCGCCAATGTGTTGAGCAGGCCGCGGACATTGGAATCGAGTGCGGTGGTCGATTCCTCGCCTTGCTTGGAAATGGATTCCACAACGTTCCGGCCGCGGCCTTCCAGCTCGTCCACAATGCGTTCGCGGCGTTGGTCAAGCTCGTCCAGCAATGCGCGTGTGCTGGCCTCAAGGCTCTCCGCTAGCCCCTTGGAACGGCCGTCCACGCTCTCAAGCAATTCGCCGCCACGCGTCTGCATGTCCTGCGAGAAGGATTCCTTGCGGGTATCCAAGGCGCTCAGCAGCGAGCTCGACTGGGTGTCGAGGAGGCCGGCCAGATCGGCATGGCGAGCTTGCAGATCCTGCGCAAGCGACTCTTTACGCGCGTCGAGATCGCTCATCAGAGCGCTCGACTGCACCTCGATAAGACCGGAAAGATCGGCATGCCGCGCCTGCAAGGTCGCCTGCAGGGTCTCCGTCTTGTCGTTCAGCATCCCGGTCGTGTCACTTAGCGCGGTCTGCAGCGAATTGGCGCGCTCGTTGATGTCGGTCTGCAGCGCCACCAGCCGCTCGCCAAAGCCCTGATTGATCTCCATCATGCGGTTGGCGATCGTCTCGGTCAGCTCATGCGTGCGCTGCGAGAGATGGTCGCCGAGCGTCTGCAGTCGGCTGTCGAGCGCCGACGACATCTCGTTGTGGCCTTCGTGGAAAGCCGCGGCCATCTCCTTGGTGCGTGCAACCAGCGTTTCGCTGATCTGGCGTGCCCGCGCGTCAAGCGTGGTGTTGATGCGCTCAAGCCGGTCGTCCAGCGTGTTGGCGAAGCCGTCGGCGCGTTCGGAGAAATTCTGCGTGACTTCGCCGATGCGCGCAGTGACGCGGTTCTCAAAGCCCGCCAGGCGTCCTTCCACAGCGATCTCGATCGTGCTGGCGGAGGAGGCAAGGCGGATCGCGGCTGCCTCGGCGCTCTCCGACAACCGGCTCTCAAAGCCGGTGAGCCGCGAATCGAGCGTCTCGCCGATCTGCGCAACGCGCGTATCGATGAGCGAGCCGAGCGCTGCGCTACGCTCGCCGAGCGTTGCAGCCAGTGCACCGCCGCGATTGTCGAGCACGTCGGAGATGCGCTCGATATTGGTCTCAATCTGCCGCCTGAGTTCGTCGCCGCGCGAAGAAAGCTGGGAGCCCATCTCCTCGCCGGTGGAGGCGATGACGTCCTTCAGCGCATTCATCTGCTCGGAGATCTGCTCAGACGTCTCGCGGCCGGAGCTGACGAAGCGGTTCTGCGCGTCCTGCAGCGACGTCTCAACGACGCTCATCTGCTCGCCGATATGGCTGGAAAGCTCGCGACCTGCGGTGCCGAGCCGCTCATCGGCCAGCGCCAGCGCCGCCTCGATGCTTCCAAGCTGCTGCACGACATTGCCGGCAATGCGGTCGCCGGAATTGTTGAGCCGATCGTTGGCGATCGCCAGCCGGCCCTCGACATTGTCGATCTTATCGTCGATGTCGGCGACGATCCGGTCGCCGGTGGATGACATGCGGTCGTTTGCGGCGGCAAGCGCTGCGTCGATTGAGCCGACCTGGCGGTTGATGTCACCGACCAGCTTCTCCGTCGACGAGCCAAGCGTCTCTCCCGCGGCAGAGACGACGCCCTCGATACGCTCCACTTGCATGCCGACTTCCAGCGTCATGTCGACGCCGCTCTTCTGGAACCGCTCGCCCGCCGATTCCAGCGCCGAGTTGACGACGTTGATCTGGCGCTCGACCTCTGCGGCGATGCGCGCACCGCCGGCGTCGAAGCGCTGGCCGGCTTCCGCGATCGTTCCTTCCAGCCGCTCCATCTGACCATGGATGCCGGAATTGATGTTGGCGCCGCTTTGGTCGAGCCGCTCGCCCACCTGGGCGATGGTCGTCTCGATGCGCTCCACCTGCTCGCCGATGCCGCGCGCCATCTCATCGCCCGTCTTGCCGAAGCGATCGAAAGCGGAGGAGAGGGCCTGTTCCACGGCGCCGGCATTTCGATTGATGTCGCCGACGATGCGTTCGCCCGCCGCAGCGAGTGCGGAATCGACCAGCGCAACCTGGGCGCCGGTGTCGTCGGCAAGGCGTGCGCCGGTTTCGCCGAGGCCCTGTCGTGCAGCCTCCACGGCCGTGTCGATCTGTGCGATCTGTGCCGCAACGCTATCGCCCACTTGTTCGCCTGTCGCGCGGAAGCGCTCGTCCGCCGTGCCAAGCGCGGAATCGACGAGTTCCATTTGCCGGTTCATCTCGCCCAGGAGCTTGCCGCCGGCGGAGCCGATACGCTGCTCGACGGAGCCGGCGGCCGACTCGATCCGCTCAATCTGAGAGGAAAGGTTCGCCGCGGCGTCAGCGCCGATATTGACGAACCGTTCGCCGGCGCTCGCCAGCTCGCCTTCCACGACGGTGATCTGATTGTGCAAGCTCTTCTCGACCGTGCGACCCGTTTCGGTCAGGCGATCATTGGCGGATACGAGGATCGATTCCGCTTCGTTGATCTGCCGATCAAGCGACTCCACGACCGAGCGGCCGGCGCCGTCCAGGCGATCGGCCGCCGATACCAGCGAACCGCGGGCGTCCTCAAGCTGCGAACTCATGGCCTGCGAGATGTTCTGGCCCGTCTCGCCGAGATGCTCGATCACCGCACGTGAGCGTGCCTCCAGCGCCGTCGTCACGATCTCAGCCGCCCGCTCGATGCGGCCGGTTGTGCTGTCGGCCTGGCCGGAGACGAGGTCGACGATCTCCTCCGCCCGTGCGCCGAGGCGATTGACCAGGGCCTCGCCGTCAACCGTCACGGCGTTATAGATGCGATCGCCGGCCTGCTGGAAGCGATCGATGACTGTGCCCGCGTGCTCGATCAGCGTGTTGTCGAGGCGCTCCTGCGCGTGACGCATGCGGAGATCGATTTCCTGCGTCTGCTCGGAGATGGCGTCGCTGAAGGCCGTGCCGGACTCCCGCATCTGCTGGGCTGCATTCTGACCGCTCGTGGCGATCTTGCGGCTGAGCGCATCCCCGGCCTGGGCGATCTCATCGACCACCTCAGTGCCGCGCTGCGCGAAGGCTTCAAGCGTGCTGACGCTGGAATGCTCCAATCGGCCCAAGAACTCGTCGCCGCGCGCCAGCATGGTCTCCGAGAAGTTCTCCGACGTCGCGGTGACACGCTCCGCCAGCGCTTCGGCGCGCTCCGTGAAGCTGTCGGAGAGCCGGCCCGTCGTGCGGCTCAGCCGGTCGACGAGCACGTCGCTGCCCTCAAGGAATGTCTCGGAGACGCCGGCGACGGCGTTGTTCAGCCGCTCCACCAGAAGGTCGCCGCGATTGACGATCGTGTCGGAAAGCTTGTCGCCGGACTCGTTCAGGCGCTGGAACAGGCTGTCGCTGCGCGTGGCGAGAAGCTCTACGACCTGCTCGCCGGTGTCGCTGATGCTCTGCGTGATCGTCTGGCTGCGCGCTGCCAGAAGGTCGGAGATGCGCTTGGCGGAGCTGTCGGCCGCCACCGCGATCTGATCGGTGATGCCGGCGAGGTCGGCAGAGAAGGAATCGTGCGAGCCCCGGATGGCTTGGCGCACGCGTTCCGCGTTCTGCACGATCGCTTCACGCTCTGTGACCAGCTCGTCGATGAGCCGCCGGACGCGAAGCTCGTTGTCCGTATAGGAGCGCTCCAGCGAGGCCACTTCGTTGTGCACGAGGACCTCAAGCTCGCTGGCGCGGGCAAGCGCACGCTCAATGCCATCGCCCATGGCTGCCACCTCGCGGCGGATAGCCTGGCTGACGGTGACCACCGATTCCTTGGCGATATTCTCAGGCTCCGCCAGGCGCAGGGCGACTTCCGTCATGGTCCGCGAAACAAGGCGCAGTTCCTGGCTTCGCCAGACGAGGGCGGCGATCCCCCAGAAGAGCAGCACCGGTGCCAGAATGCCGATCGACAAGCCGAGGAGCTGCGGGGTGGTTCGGACGTCGTCGAGGCCGCCCACGGCGGAAATCTCGTCGCCCCAGATGCTGAGGCCAAACGTGATGCCAAGCCCGGCCCAGGCGACGGTCAAGAGAAGCGCGACCCAAAACGGTGTGTAGGACGGCCGACGCTGCAACGCGTAAAGCAGATTGCCGACGGAGCGCACATCGTCGTTTGCGGCGCGCCGGCCTCTGCCTCGATCTACGGCTTTGCTACGCTCTGATGCCTGACGGTTCCGCTCCTGGCCTGTTCCGGCGGTGTCCTCGTCAGCCGCCTCTTGCCGCGCCGTTGGCGCGCCCGTCCCTGTCGCCATTCGTTTGACCTTCTTTGCAACGCCTGCCGCACGTGACTTTACACCGCCCCTAAAATCGACCTTCAACGCCTCTTCCACAGCATGAAGGGCGGACTCCGTCGTATCGGCCTTCCGGAACTTACTCATGCACTCTCGCCTCGTCCGTACGCAAAAACAAAACGGACATGCTGCCACCGGCGGGCAGCAGTCGGCTAACCGGATGAGATCGAGACCCCGACTCCATCCACACTGACGGTACCTGCCATCCGTGCCCTTTCAGCGTGCCTCCACACATTCGCCAAAAGGTCCCGGAAAGCTGGTCCCAGCTGGTCCGCCTCCCCAAGCTTGTCCGGATGTGATTGTAGTGCCACAGTGTCACAGTTTAAAGGAAAAATCGGCGTCGGGCCGGCATTGTGCAGCGAAAATCGCAAGTATGGTAACGCTCTGAGGTCGACGCCCGATGTGACGTCTAAGTTCGCGTAGCGAATCGCCAGATCAAGAAAGCGAAGCGGACCGACATGTCGACGGACACAATCCCCGTAATAGACACCGAAAAACTCAATCGGACGACCAACGGCGACCCCAAGCTCCAGGTCGAGGTTTTGGCGCTCTTTGTGGCGGAGGTGGAGCGTCTTTTGGCCCAGGTGGAGGACGCGGAGGACCCGCAGCTACGCGGCGACAGGCTGCGCGCGCTGGCCGCGCTGGCGCGCAACACGGGTGCCGCGAAGCTCGCGCACGAAGCCCGCACTCTGGAAACGGAGATCAGCGCGGATTTGTCCGATTTGAGCGAACTCAAGGCGGTCGTGTCGCAGACCACCGCCTATGTCCGGCAATTCGGCGCCTGACACCCGTCTCTTTTTGGCACAATTCGACGCCGGATGACCTCCGGGCGGGTGACGTTACCGGATGACGCCTTGACTCCCGTCACGCGGCGTCTACATCGCGTGCGGTTTCCTCCCGGGGCGTTATGGCAAAGATCACCTATTTGGCAGCCGATGGCACGCAGCAAGTCATTGAGGCGGAGAACGGGTCCACGGTTATGGAAAACGCGGTCCGCAACGGCGTGCCTGGCATTGAGGCGGAGTGCGGGGGCGCCTGTGCATGCGCCACCTGCCACGTCTACGTGGCGGACGAATGGCGATCGGTGACCGGCGAGCCGGAGCCGATGGAAAGCGACATGCTGGACTTTGCGTATGATCCGCGACCCGGCTCGCGGTTGTCCTGCCAGTTGCAGGTCTCCGACGAGTTGGACGGCCTGGTCGTGACCGTGCCTGAGCGACAGGCCTGACGTTGAATTAGAGCCTTAACGCCAGCCGGGCGATGAAGGAGCGCGTGCGCGGCGGGAGCGCGTAGAACGCATCGCGCATCGCCGGGCCAAGCCGCTTCAGCACCAGCGCCGCATAGAGCCGGCCGCCCAATGTGAGCGGCAGCGCAAAATCGACGACCGCCACCTCGCCGGACTGCCATTCCCGCTTGTTGCGCGAGCGTGGCGCCAGCATGTCGTAGCGCGTCAGGCCGGCGGCGAAGCACCATTCCAGCACCTTCTCCGTCAGCACGTTGCCGGGGCCGAGCTTGGCAAGGTCCGGGTGATAGGCGCCGAGATAGAGGTGGTAGGTGTCGCGGTGACAGAAGCCGACTTCCAGCGCGGCCGTGCGTCCATTATGCGTGAGCTTCGCCACGACCACGCGCAGCGGTGCGTCGGCGGCGCTCATCGTCTGCGCAAGGTCGATCAGGCATTGCGTCGTCTCCGGCCGCATGAAGGCCCGGCTGACACGGCCGGTACTCAGAAGCCAATCGCGCTTCAGGGCAAGCGCCTCCGTAAGCCATTCCTCGGCATCTTGGGCATTTGCGGCGACGTGGAACGCCACGTCACCCTTCCTGGAAAGCGAGCGCACGCGCTTTTTCTGCTGTCGGACGACCCGCGGCTTGCGTGTCGACCAGATGCCCTCCATGCCGCCGCTGAGATCGGCATAAGGTGCGCCTTCAGCCCAGGAGAGTGGGGTGGTGCCGTTGAGTGCCGTGCGCAGCGCGCTGTCGGCGCGTACGCGCTCAAGCGAGACGACATCGGGGCGGATCGTATCGGCCAGCATGTCCAGGGCCGCCTTGAAGACCGTCGCGGGATCGTAGTCGGGATCGACGAGGACGTCGTCATATTGCGCAATCGGAACCCCGGCACCCGACGCAACGCGGAACAAACCGCGTCGCTCAACGAAAAGCGGCCAGATGAGTACTGACCGTTCGTCGTGCCGCACGACGAGGGTCGCCAGCGACCCGGATCGGCCGCGGGCAAAGCGACGTGCCCATGCCGTCAGCAGTGCAGGTGTCTGGAAGAGGACTGTCCCGTTTTGCAGACTTGCCAGGCGCTGCCAGTCCGCATGCAGCTCGGCATAGCCTTCAGTGCCGAAGAGCACATCCGCAACGAGCGCGTCTTGGAATGAGGTGCGCTTCGTTGCCGTTGTGACAACGCTTTGCTGGGCGATGCCCGGTAGGGCTAGCTCGCTCATAAATGGCTCCGCCGGTGGTGCGGTCAAAGCCTTATCAGCGAGCGGTTTCCGACGGCTAAAGCGCCTCTGTTTAACCTTTCTACATGGTTACTGGATTGTGAAGTCGGCGCTATCGGCCGATCACGCGCCGTTCAGGCTGAAGCTCTTCGCGCGGCTCGTCCGCGCCGCCGCCGGCCATCGCCGGTCGCTCTGGAGCCGGTCGATTCCTGTGGCACGGGAAGCGTGACCTCTGCCGCCAGATTGGGAAACAACTCCGTCTTGTTGGGAAACGCCATGGCGTTGACGAAGTGCTCCTGGAAGCGCGGCTCAAGCGCCGTCTCGATCTTCTCAATCCGCCGCACCAGGTCCTCGATCTCGTGGCGGTAGCCTTTGTTGAGCAAGGCCATGCGAGCGCCCGTGCCGGCGGCATTTCCAACGCCGGCTATCTTGTCCAGCGGACAATCCGGGACAAGCCCGATGACCATGGCGTATTTCGGATCGATGTAATTGCCGAACGCGCCGGCAAGCCTGATCCGGTCGACATGATCGATGCCGAGCCTGTCCATCAAAAGCCGCGTGCCCGCATAGAGCGCGGCCTTGGCAAGCTGGATGGCGCGCACATCAGTCTGCAGGATGAGGATGTCCTGCGCGTGTCTGGCGTCGTCGCCGCGCCACAGCACGTAGGAGAAGGTTCGGCCGGTGGCCACGATCCGATCGCTCTTCGCGGCAAATGCGCCGTCAATGACACCGTCGGCGTTGATGATGCCGGCCAAGAACATCTCGCCGATGACTTCGATGATCCCGGAGCCACAGATACCGGTGACGCCGACGCCCTCGGTGTTCTCCGCGAACGACGGATCGTCCGACCATTCATCGCAGCCGATGACCTTGATACGCGGTTCCAAGGTCTCGCGGTCAATGCGCACGCGCTCGATCGCACCGGGCGCTGCACGCTGTCCGCCGGAAATCTCAGCGCCTTCAAAGGCCGGCCCGGTCGGCGAGGAGGCGGCGACCAGCCGGTCCTTGTTGCCGAGCACGATTTCCGCATTGGTGCCGACATCGACAAGGAGGGTAATGTCGTCGCCGCGATGCGGTCCCTCCGAAAGCGTTGCCCCGGCGGAATCGGCGCCCACGTGCCCGGCGATGCAGGGGAGCGTGTAGACCCGCGCGCCCGCGTTCACCGGCAGATCGAGATCGCTGGCGCGCAGATGGAGCGCGTCGGAGATCGTCAGCGCAAACGGCGCGCCGCCAAGCTCCGTCGGATCGATGCCGAGAAAGAGGTGATGCATGATGGGATTGCCGACGAACACGCAATCCACGATGTCGTCCGCCGCGATCCCGGCCTCCGCGCAGACCTTGCCGATCAAGACGCCGATGGCGTCGCGCACGGCGTCCGTCATCGCTTCGCGTCCCTGCGGGTTCATCATCACATAGGAGACGCGGCTCATCAGGTCTTCGCCGAAGCGAATTTGCGGATTCGGCGCGCCCGCGGAGGCGAGTGTGCGTCCCGAAAGCAATGAGGAGAGATGGCAGGCAATCGTCGTGGAGCCGATATCGACGGCAATGCCGCAGGCGAAATTGTGCAGGCCCGGCCACAGCGCAATCACCTCCGCGCCGCTCGGGCCGACATTGACGGCGGCAGTCACCTTCCACGCACCCTCCCGCAGCACGCCTTGCAGCTTTGGCAGAAGCGCAAAGTCGATGCGCGGCGCGTCGAAGTGCCATTGATCGGCAAGCGCCTTTAAGAGCCGGTCGGCGTCGCCGAGCGGCTTCTCCATGTCGGGCTCCTCGACCTCCACGTAGCAAAGCTGCGTCGCAGGATCGCGCTCAATGGCGCGGGTCTCCGCGCGCTTCCTGACGATCTGCCGATTGATCTGCACATCCTGCGGCACGTCCACGACCAGATCACCCTGGATCAGGGCGGAGCAGGAGAGGCGGCGCTGCTCGGCGAGCTCCCCGCGCTTGGCAACGTAGCGTGCCTCGGTCTCGGAGAACGCAGAGAGGTGATCGTGCGACGAGGTGATGGCGTGCTTGGCGAACTGGCCCTCCGCCACCTGGATCTGGCAGCGCCCGCAAATGCCGCGCCCACCGCAAACGGATTCAATATAGACGCCGAGCGACCGCGCCGCATCGAGCACCGGCGTGCCGAGCGCGAACCGTCCCCGCCGCCCGGACGGCATGAACAGAACCAGGGCGTCTTTTGTCGGAGCGGTCATGGGCGATTACTTCGCTTCAACCTCTGCTGAGAGGCACCGCGCGATTCCCCTCCCCCTTGTGGGGAGGGGTTAGGGGAGGGGCGCTTCAGGTAACCACGCACTGCCTCGTCAATCGGCCCGAACGCCCTTTCAGAATTCGCGACAGCATCTGCATCATTGACGCGGATGACCGTGAAGCCTTGCGACTTCAGAAACCGGTCCCGCTCCGCGTCCTGCTCCATTCGTCCAGGAAGACGATGCGAGGCGCCGTCCACTTCCACAACGATGCGGGCAGAGAGCCAAGCGAAGTCGACGACATATGGTCCGATCGGCACTTCACGACGGAAGCGGGCGCCAAAGGGCCGGAGCGCGCGGAGGTACTCCTGCATGGCCTTCTCGCCGAGCGTCCGCGACTTGCGGAGCTTGCGGGCGCGGCTGCGAGTTCTCTTTTCAATATTGGAGTGCGGCATCTGATGGTTACCCCTCCCCCAGCCCCTCCCCACAAGGGGGAGGGGAGCTTTCATCCGTCGAGCCGGGCGCGACGCGCTTCGCGGCCGCCACGGCGGCGGCCGGCTTGCGCCGGGGACGCATCGCCGCCCGCATTGCCGGCAGGTGCGGCAGTGGAAGCTGCGCTCGCTGGCGCGTGGTCGCGGTACGTCTGAATCCAGTTCATGCAATCCGGGTCCGTCCCCATCAGCACGTCAGCCGCGTGCACCGCTTCGATCTCCTGCGGGCGGAGCGGGTTCATGATCGCCGAGGTCATGCCGCAGGCGATCGCCATGGGCAGGAACGAGGCATTGATGCCGTGGCGGTGCGGCAGGCCGAAGGAGATGTTCGACGCACCGCAGCTCGTGTTGACCTTCAGCTCGTCACGCAGCCGGCGCACCAGCGCGAAGACCTGCTGGCCGGCCGTGCCCATGGCGCCGATCGGCATGACCAGCGGATCGACTACGACATCCTCCGCCTTGATGCCGTGATCCATGGCGCGCTCCACGATCTTCTTGGCGACGGCGAAGCGCACGTCCGGGTCTTCGGAAATGCCGGATTCATCGTTGGAGATGGCGATGACCGGCACATCGTATTTCTTGATCAAGGGCAGGATTGTCTCGAGGCGGTCTTCCTCGCCGGTGACGGAATTGACGAGCGGTCGCCCGACGGCGACTTCAAGCCCGGCTTTCAGCGCCTCCGGCACGGAGGAATCGATGCAGATCGGGCAGTCGACGACGCTCTGCACGACCTTGACCGTCTCCACCAGAAGCGGCGGCTCCGTCGTGTTGGGATCGACCGCGGTCACGCCGGCATTGACGTCAAGCACCAAGGCCCCCGCCGCCACCTGATTGACGGCGTCGGCCTTCACGGTCTCGAAATTGCCCTCAACCATCTCCGCCGCGAGCTTCTTGCGGCCGGTCGGATTGATCCGCTCACCGATCACGCAGAAACGCTGATCGAAGCCGATCACGACTTCCTGTTTGGCCGAGGCCAACACTGTTCGGGTCATAAGCCTGCCTTATTGAACATATAAAGGGTTCTTCATATCGTTATGTGATGACCATCAAGATACGGGCGTTCCCGGCTCCTTGGGCGAGTCGGCCTCCAGGGCCTGCGCAACCGCTTCCGCGGCCGCGGCAGTCGGCGTGACGGCCTCCTCCGACAGAACGGCCTGCAACCGCTCCGCGACCATCGCGTCGCCCGGCGTCGCCAGGCGCTGCCACGGCCGGCGGCCCTTCAAAACGCCGGTCTCATGCACGATCTCCGCCACGAGCTCCTCCTGCCGGTAGGCCATCACATGCACGCCGGCCACGCCGGCGATCTCGCGGCATTGCTGGATGATCTCCACGCAGATGTTCTTGCCTTCGCGCCTCTGGTTTTCCGCTCCCTCAAGGCGGGCGATCACCGCATCGGGAATGTGGATGCCGGGCACGTTGGTGCGGATCCACCGCGCCGCGCGCGCGGAGGCGAGGGGGCCGACGCCGACCAGGATGAAGCATCTTTCGTGCAAGCCCAGGTCGCGCACGCGGCGCATGTAATCCTCAAACATCGGCACGTCGAAGCAATATTGTGTCTGCACGAACTGCGCGCCGGCTTCGATCTTCTTGGCGAGCCGCAGCGGGCGAAAATCGAAAGGCGGCGAGAACGGATTGGCGGCCGCGCCGATGAAGACATGCGGCGGCGAGGTGATCTTGCGGCCGGAAAGGAAGCGCTGCTCTTCGCGCATGATGCGCACCGTCTCAAGCAGCGACATGGAATCGAGATCGAAGACCGGCACCGCGCCCGGCTGGTCGCCGGCCTGCACGCCATCGCCTGTGAGACACAGGACGTTCGCCACGCCCATCGCCGCCGCACCCAGCACATCGCCCTGGATGGCGATGCGGTTGCGGTCGCGGCAGGCGACCTGCATCACCACCGCGTAGCCCATGCGGGTCAGGAGCGCGCAGATGCCGACCGACGACATGTGGCAGTTGGCGCCTGACGCATCGACGGCGTTGATGGCGTCGACCCAGCCATCGAACACGGCGGCGCGGTCATAGACGTCCTGCGGGTCGGCGGAGTCAGGCGGGTTCAGTTCGGCGGTGACGGCGAATTCGCCGCGCCTCAAGACGCGCTCCAGCCGCCCGCGCGAGGTGTGGCCGGCCCGCGGCTCCAGCGGCAGATGCGCGCCCTCCGGATTGACGTCGAGGTCGGTCATTCGGAGCGCGGCTCAGTTCGCCCGGCCGCCGTTTCTGCGGTGACGCGCAGCCAGGCTGAGGTTTCGCGCAGCGAATGGTCGACTGGTTTCTGCACAGCGAGAATGGCCTCGCCGCCCTTCATCGCACGGCTGCCCTTCCACGCCTCCACCCACACGCACGGCATGTCCGGCTCCACCTCGCAGGTGCCGTCGGCGCGCACCCCGCCGCACGGTCCGTTGCGCAGCCGCTTTGGACAATTCATCGGGCACGACATGCCCGTCGACGACAGGATGCAATGGCCGCACATGCGGCAATCGAACAAAAAGCCTTTGACGCGCCGCTCCACAAACTTCACTGGCGCTTCTGCGCGCTCGTAGCCGACGAAGCTCCAGAACGGATGCAGCTTCAGGAAAAGGTCGGCGAAGGCTTCGTAGAGCGCCTCGAAGAAGCGCGCATTGCGGACCGACCAAAGCCTGATCGTATAGGGCTTCTTCAGCCGCCGGGTGACGGAAACGTGCTGCGGCTGGTAATCGCTGGTGCGCTTAGCGCGCCTGCCAGCCGCCGTTATCGACCAATTCCCGAAGCCGATCCCTGCCATAGTCGTTCTCCAGGCGGCTCAGCGCTTGCTCCGCTTCCGCCTCAAGGTCATCGCCGCATGGTTCGGGCGCGCCGCGACGCCATTCGGCAAGGTAGGCGTCCGTGTCGCTTGCCCCGACACGCATGGCGCAGGCATCGATCGCCTGCACGAAGCGCTCCGGCAGCTCGCGTTTGGCTGCTTTGCGCCCGGCTTTGACGATCACCTGGGCGGGGATGTCCCGCCAATAGACCACGATGCGCTCAGCCATGTCCTACCTTTACCTATCCAGCATATGTCAGTGCCGCGCCTCGGCGGAGTGCCCGGCGGCGACCTGAGGCAATCTGGTTTGCGACGTGGCTTTCTCAGCCGATTCCCTACTCGGCGGGGACGGTGCGCGTTGTCGCAATGGGTTCGGCCGGTGCCGTTTCCGTCACGAACGCCGTCAGATCGCCATAGCCGGTGACACGCTTCTCATAGGCAAGACCGAGCCGCTTGGCCGCATCGCGGGCCTTGGCGTCGAGGTCGGAATCCTCGCTCTGCGCCAGATACACAAGCCGCCGGTAGTTGCCGAAATAGGCGTCGCGCAGCTCAGGGTGCCTGTCGAGACCGAGCGGTTCGATGACGAAGCTGTCGAACTGACGGGCGATGAAGTCGGTCAGGTAGAACGCGTCCATGTCAGCATCGCCGCGCGCCAGAAACGCCTCCGTGCCGGAATAGAAGGCATAGCAATGCGGGCCGGCGATACGTTCCACGCCTTCCTCCGCGCACACCTTGTCGAGTTGCCCATGCGTTCCGCATTCGGCATAGCCGACGAGGATGCGTTGATAGCGTTCACGGTTCTCACGGATGAGGGCGCGCACGGCCGGCGCGATCTTTTCCGGCCGATTGTGCCAGATCGCCGGCAGACAGGTCAGCGCTATGTGGCTGAGCGCGTTCGCTTCAATGATCGCGTTGATCTCCCGCGCCAGCGCCCCACACGCGATGATGAGGACTTTGCCCGGCGTTGCCGCATGCGAACCCTCCCCCCGTGAGGGGGAGGGTGGTCGGCGAAGCCGACCGGGGGCAGCTCGTGTCGCTGTCCAATCCATCCGCGCTATATCGCACCTCTTCGTAGCGCGGAACAATCGGTTCGCCGGTACACCCAGGACGCGGTGACCGCAGCGGCATGGCGCTTGATTGTGATACGAATTGTATATACATTATCGGCTGGCGACGCATGATCTTTGAGTGGGATGAGCGCAAGCGAGAGGTGACGCTCTCGGAAAGGGCCCTCGTTTTTGTTGACGCGCCCCTGTTCTTTGATGGTCGCCCGGTGATTGTTCTGCCTTCGTCGCGCGCCGGCGAAGAACGTTGGAAAACGATCGCGGAGATCGAAGGCGCGTATTACGCGTTGGTTTGGATGTGGCGCGGCGAGGCGGTCCGGGTCATTTCGATGAGGCGAGCCCATGGCGACGAGGAAGACGCATATCGCGCGATATACGACGGATGAACTCGCCGCGATGAGATCGCGCGGCGAGGCCGGCTCGGATTGGAAGTGTGCCGCTATGCAGCCGGTCCCCGACGGCAGCGATCCCGACGACGCGATCGAACCTGTCGACATGAATTGGGTTGCGACAGAACTGCCCATGCCGCGCCGCAAGAGTCACACCTCGCTCAGGATCGACGCCGATGTGCTGGATTGGTTTCGTGCGCAAGGGCGTGGCTACCAGACAAAGATCAATGCGATCCTGCGCAGCTACTACGAGCAGCACACCAAGTCGTGAGGGAGGCTCCGCCTCTCCGCCCTAAACCGCCTCCGCCACGCGCTGATTATGCTTGCGCTTCATCAGCTCCTTGGCGGTCTCCACCGCCACAGCGGCGTCGCGGCAATAGGCGTCGGCGCCAATCGCCTTGCCGAACTCCTCGTTCAGCGGCGCGCCACCGACCATGACGATATAGTCCTCGCGGATGCCCTTTTCCTTCAGCGTGTCGATGACGACCTTCATGTAGGGCATCGTGGTGGTCAAAAGCGCCGACATGCCGATGATGTCGGGCTCATGCTCCTCAATCGCGGCGAGGTAGTTCTCCACCGGGTTGTTGATGCCGATATTGATGACCTCAAAGCCGGCGCCTTCCATCATCATGGCGACGAGGTTCTTGCCGATGTCGTGGATGTCGCCCTTGACCGTGCCGATCACCATCTTGCCGATCTTCGGCGCGCCGGTCTCCGCCAGGAGCGGACGCAGGATCGCCATGCCCGCCTTCATGGCGTTGGCCGACAGAAGCACCTCCGGCACGAAGAGGATGCCGTCGCGAAAGTCCTCGCCGACAATGCGCATGCCTTCAACCAGCGACTTGGTGAGCACGTCATAGGGCTCCCAACCGCGGCCGAGCAGGATATGCGTGCCTTCCTCGATCTCCTCTTTCAGACCGTCATAGAGGTCGTCCATCATCTGCTTGACGAGCTCGTCGTCGGGCAGAGACTGAAGATCGATATCGTCGTCGGCCATGGCTGAGGCTCCACAACAAAGCGCGGCAAATCAGCAAGCGCTCCGCTTTATATTGAGACGGTCCTGTTGAAAACCTCTCCTGGAAGCGACGCCGGGCCGTGTGGTCTGCGACGAAACGCGCTGATCGCTGGCCAGCGGATTGCTTTTTCAAGCGTCGTGCTGGCTCTGAGCTGACGTCCGGCCGGTTTCAGCCGTATCCAACCCGCGTCATCGCTTGCCGTTTCCGAACGCGCGGCGGCCCCGGGCCTGCCTACGCTTTTCATGGAAGCGGTCGCTTAAGCATGGTCCCGAAAAGTGGAAGCCGGTTTTCGGATAGGGCCATGAGGACCTGGCGGGACAGCCGACATGGATGCTGCCGACACGAAGACGGAAAGCACAGCGCGCGAAGGGCGGCGTCGGCGCGGCGGGGGCGCTGAGGCGCGACGCGCGCGGCGTTCCGGCGGCGGCGCAGCCAAGCTGCCCTTCATCCGCCGCAAGCTTCAGCCGCTGGAGGTGCTTGACGAGGAAGGCCTGGCGCTGATTGAGGCGAATGCCGAACTTGTCCTGGAAGAGATCGGTATCGACTTCCGTGAAGACGAAGAAGCGCTCACGCTGTGGCGCGAGGCAGGCGCCGACATAGACGGCGCGCGCGTGCGCTTTCCCCGTGGCCTTTGCCGCTCGCTTCTGAAGACTGCGCCCGCGACCTTCACCCAGCACGCCCGCAACCCGGAGCGGTCCGTAGAGATCGGCGGCGAGGCGACCGTCTTTGCGCCGGTCTACGGCCCGCCCTTCGTGCGCGACCTCGACGAGGGCCGCCGCTACGGCACGATTGAGGATTTTCGGAACTTCGTGAAGCTCGCTTATCAGGCGCCGGCGATCCACCATTCCGGCGGCACGGTGTGCGAGCCGGTTGATGTGCCCGTCAACAAGCGGCACCTCGATATGGTCTACGCCCACATCCGTTATTCCGATAAGCCGTTCATGGGCTCCGTCACGCATCCTGAGCGCGCTGCCGATTCCGTCACCATGGCGGAGATGGTCTTCGGCAAGGATTTCGTGGCCGACAATTGCGTGATGGTCTCGCTCATCAATGCCAATTCGCCGATGGTGTTCGATTCCACCATGCTCGGCGCACTGAAGGTCTATGCCCGCGCCGGGCAGGGGACCATCGTCACGCCGTTCATCCTGGCCGGCGCCATGTCGCCGGTCTCCGTGGCCGGCACGCTGACGCAAGTGTTGGCGGAGGTTCTGGCGGGTGCCGCCTTCACCCAGCTTTGCCGCCCCGGTGCGCCGGTCATCATGGGCTGCTTCGCCGCTTCGATCTCCATGCAGTCGGGCGCACCGACCTTCGGCACGCCGGAGCCGGCGCTGGTCTCGTATGGCGCTGCCCAGCTCGCGCGGCGGCTCGGCATACCCTTCCGCACCGGCGGCAGCCTTTGCGCATCCAAGGTCGCTGACGCGCAGGCCGCCTATGAAAGCGCCAACACGCTGAACGCCACAATGCTCGCCGGCACCAACTTCGTGCTGCACGGCGCCGGCTGGCTGGAGGGCGGGCTTGTGTCGAGCTACGAGAAATTCGTCATGGATTGCGATCAGCTCGCCATGCAGCAGCGCTTCAGTGAAGGCGTCGATCTGAGCGAGGACGGCCAGGCGCTCTCCGCCATCCGCGAGGTTGGGCCGGGAAGCCATTATCTCGGCTGCGCCCACACGCAGGCCCATTTTGAGACGGCGTTCTATCGCTCGCCGATCGCCGACAACAGCTCGTTCGAGCAATGGCAGGCGGAGGGCTCAAAGAGCGCCGAGGAACGCGCCAATGCGCTTTGGAAGGCATGGCTTGCCGAATACGAAGCCCCACCACTCGACCCCGGCATCGACGAGGCGCTGACCGCCTTCATCGACGCCAAAAAGGCTTCGATGCCCGACGCCTTCGCCTAATGTCGCAGATTCTGACTATTGCCTGAACAAAGCCGAACCGCCAAGATCGCCAGCGTTTGGAGGTTTCCGTCGCGTTTGTCGGGGGCCACACGGCCCAACCTCCGAGGCTTATGCCAACCAAAGCGCTCCCGGCCGATTCGGACCGGGCGCAAAGACTGGGAGGAACTTGACTATGAGGTCTATGACCAAGGGGATTATCGCGGTGGCGGCGTTCAGCCTCATGGCTGGAACGGCGCTTGCGCAGACATCGCTTCGCATCCAGACGCACTATGCGCCGGAGACCCCGTCGGGCAAGCTGGCGGCGCAATATGTCGACGACGTCCAGACCATGTCGAACGGCGAGATCACGGTGGAGATGTTCTACTCCTCGTCTGTGGTGAAGTCGGTTGAGACCTTCGACGCGGCTGCAACGGGCATTCTGGACTGTGACATGACCGGCGGCGCCTATCAGACCGGCAAGAACCCGGCCTTCCAGTTCGTCGGCGACATCATGGGCGGCTACACCACGCCCTACCAGCAGCTCTCCTGGCTCTATTACGGCGGCGGCCTAGACGCCGCTCAGAAGCTCTACAACAAGTTCGACATGGAACTGATCGGCTGGTGGGTCTACGGCCAGGAATCGCTGTCCTCGTCGAAGCCGATCGCCAGCACCGACGACTTCAAGGACTGGAAGTTCCGCTCGCCGCCCGGCATGCAGACCAAGATCTTCGAGAAGCTCGGCGCCAAGCCGATCGTGATGGATTTCACCGAGATCTTCACCGCGCTTGAATCCGGCATCATCGACGGCGCCGACGCGTCCGGCCTGGCCAACAATGTCGGCCTGGGGCTCTACGACATCGTCAAGCACGCCAACTTCCCGGGCTTCCATTCGATGCCGTCCGATCACCTTGCCTGCAACAAGGCGGTGTTCGACGCCATGCCGGAGCACCATCAGCGCATCATGAAGGTGGCGATGGAAGCCCTGGCGCTCCGCACCGCCCTGACGTTTGAGAAGAAGAACGCCGAGGCAGCCGCGCAATTGCGCGAGCAGGGCGTGACGCTGCACCAGTGGTCGCCGGAGGAACTGCAGAAGTTCCGCGATGTGGCACAGGCAAGCTGGACGGAGTTCGCCACCACGCCGGAAGCTGAGGCGCTGGTCGACGCCCACCTGACCTATCTGCGTCAGCTCGGCCTTGCCAAATAATCTAGTGCATCCGCATTCCCCGGTCCGCCGGGGCTGGTGAAACACGGCGAGCGGCCTTCGCAAAGGCCGCTCGCCCCCAATGTCCTTCCGGCAGGTGCGGCGTGGACGCGGTCTCTGCAACGGCAGGCTCTCAAGGGGGCGATGAATGGTCGAGCATGAACGGACCGGCCCGGTCGACCTCCTGACGTGGAGCTTCAGCCGCATCGCCATGTGGGCGCCGGCCTTCATCGTGGCGATCATCTTCTACGAAGTGGTCGTGCGCTACATCTTCTTCCGGCCCACGTTGTGGGTGAACGAGATGTCGCTTTGGGTCGGCGGGGCGATCTTCCTAACGGCCGGCCTCTACTCCATGCAGCAGCGGAGCCACATCCGCATCTTCGTGCTTTACGACATGGCGCCGCTATGGCTGCGGCGCATCTTGGACATCATCTCGGTGCTGTGCGTATGCGTCTTTGCCTTCGCCGTGGTCTGGGGCGGCTTCGGTGAGGCGCTGGCGAAGTTCTGGCGTTGGGAGACGTTCGGCACTGCCTTCGACCCGCCGATCCCGGCCACCAACAAGCCGCTGGTGCTCTTGACGCTCCTCGTGCTGGCGCTTCAGGCGGTGTCCAATCTGATCCGCGACTGGCCGGCGGCCGGCTGGGTTCGCAAGCTGTTCGACATCGTCGCGGTGGTGCTGGTGATCGGCCTTGTCTGGAGCGGCCTGCCGGCGATGTTTGTCACCGGCGAGGGCGCGTCTTCCGTGCCGATCGGCTGGCGCATCGCCATCGTCGCGCTGATGCTTCTCGCTGTTGCGCTGATGCTGGTGGGACTCGTTCGCGATTTCAACAAGGTCCCGACGCCTCAGGTGCCATCAAGAGATCCTGCCGCGGAGATCGACGACCTGCCCGACCAGGTCCTGACCGGCAATCCTCCGAAACCCAAGGACTGATCGAAAGATCGAACGGGAAGCGGGGGCACGGCAACATGGATATAGCGACAATCTCCCTCATCCTGCTGTGCGGCATGCTGTTCCTGCTGGCGATCGGCATGCCGTTGGGTTTTGCGTCGGGCTTCCTTGCCGTCGTGGTCATGGTGCTGAAGTTCGAGCCGACGCTGATCACCGACCCGTTGAGCTTCGGCGAAGGTATACTGACGCGGAATTTCGGCTCCGGGCCGATGAACATCCTGGCCCAGCGCCTATACGGCATCACCACCAATTACGTGCTGATATCGGTGCCGTTATTCATCTTCATGGCGACGCTGCTGGAGCGATCCGGCATCGCGCGCGACATGTATTCCTCGCTCAACCAGTGGCTCTCGCGCACCCGCGGCGGCATTGCCGTTGTCACTGCGGTGATGGCCATCGTCATGGCGGCGATGTCGGGCATCATCGGCGGCGAGGTTGTGCTGCTCGGCCTCATTGCGCTGCCGCAGATGCTGCGTCTCGGCTACAACCAGAATCTCGCCATCGGCACCATCTGCGCGTCGGGCTCGCTGGGCACGATGATCCCGCCCTCCATCGTGCTGATCTTCTACGGGCTGATCACCGAGACCTCGATCCACGCGCTGTTCAAGGCGGCGTTCGTCCCGGGCTTTATCCTGGCGGCCTGCTACATCGTCTACATTCTGGTACGCACGAACTTGAACCCGTCGCTGGCGCCGCTGCCGGAGCCGACCGAAAACGACATGAGTCCCGCGCAGAAGCGCAAATTCGGGTCCACGGTTCTTATCCTCATGGCCGGCGTGGTCTCCGCCATCATCGTCGTCCGCTACACTTTCGTGCATACGCTCGGCACCATCGAGGAGGACACCTGGTTCCAGGACGTCTCCAACCTCTACATATTCGGGCCGCTTGCGGTGGTCTGCGGCCTCTATCTGACGTTCGTCGCCGGCCTTGACGTGACCAAGGAGAGCTGGGAGCGCAGCAAGGGGCTGATTGCGCCGCTCTTGGTGGTGTTCGTCGTGCTTGGCTCCATTTATGGCGGCGTGACCGGCATCACCGAGGCTGCGGCCATGGGCACGGTGGCGGTGCTGTTCCTGATCTGGATACGCGGCGAGCTCTCCCTCACGCTGCTGCGTCAAGCCTCCATGCGGACCTTCCGCTCCACCGGCACCATCATCTGGGTGACCTTCGGCGCCACCGCGCTTGCCGGCGCCTACACCATCGCCGGCGGGCCGACCTATGTCGCCAACCTCATCGTCGGCTACGACCTGCCGACGCTGGGTGTGCTCCTGGTGATGATGGTGATCTTCCTCTTCCTCGGCGCGTTCATGGACTGGACGGGCATCGTGCTCTTGGTGATGCCGGTGTTCCTGCCGATCGTGCTGAAGCTTCCGGTGGAAGAGCTCGGCCTTCTGGGACCGCTCGTTATCGATCCACGCTTCGTGTCGGTCTGGTTCGGCATATTGTTCTGCGTGAACATGCAGGTGAGCTTCTTATCGCCGCCATTTGGACCCGCGGCGTTCTATCTGAAATCCGTCGCGCCGGATCACATCACGCTGCCCGACATCTTCCGCGGCTTCCTGCCGTTCATCGCCATTCAGATCTTCGTCTTGGCCCTGGTGCTGTTCTTCCCTGAGCTCACCATGCTCTTCCGTTAGCTGGCGGCCATGACAGAGGAGGGCCGCGACAGACCGGACATCATCATCTTCCCGCCACTTGTGCCGTTGGCAGTGCTCGTGGTTGGCGGCCTCTTGGATTGGCTGGCGCCGCTTCCAATTCTGAACCGCGCGGGATCGGTGTTCGGCATCATCGTCGGCGCGCTGCTCTTCGGCATCGGCGTGGCACTGGTCGTCAGCGGAGACCGCGCCTTCAAGCGTGTCGGCACGAACGTCAATCCGCTCCGCCCGTCCCTTGCCGTGGCCACTGGCGGCATATTCGCTCATATGCGCAACCCGATGTATGTCGGCATGATTGCCGGTCTGCTCGGGATTGTGCTCGCCTTTTCGCTGGAATGGACGCTCGTGCTGACGATCGTGGCAGCCTTCGTCCTTCATTACGGGGTGGTGCTGCGCGAGGAGCGCTATCTGGAGCGCAAGTTCGGCGACGACTATCGTCGCTACAAGGACAGCGTCCCGCGCTATGGCTGGAGGCGCTGAGGCGTATCAGAGCCTGTTGAAAATTAACCTCACGGCACGCGGCCGACTAATCAGACGTCCGCTCGGGCCAACATGGTCGGTCCCGGCTCCAAAAATCAAAGAACAAGAGCCCTGAACCGGCCTCTTCCTGGCAGGCGGCCGTCTGATCAGCTATCGATAAGGCGCGTGGCCAGCATTCTCAAACGGGCTCTTAGCCGAAAGTCAGCACGTCGATCGCAGCGTCGCGCCCCCTCAGCTCCCATTTGCCGGCATTGGAGAAGCCCGTCGGCACAGCGGCCGCGTCGCCGCCCGCCTCGTCGGACGCCGCCTCCACGACCGATCCGCTGACCGCCACGCGGCAGTCGATCGCGCGCGTCAGTTCCTCAAGGCGGCTCGCGACATTCACCGTGTCGCCGAGCACCGCGAACTCCAGCCGCCTGGCGGAGCCGATATTACCCACCACGACCGGCCCGTAATGCAGGCCGAGCGAAATGAGCACTGGCTCCAGCCCGGCGCGACGCCGCTCATCGTTCCATGTCTCAAAGTCAAGCGCGATCGCGGCGACGCAGGCGAGCGCATTTGTGGCGTCGCGCGGCCCGGGGTCCGGCGTGCCGAACGTCGCCATGGCGCCGTCGCCGATATATTTGTCGAGCGTGCCCTCATGCGCGAACACGGCACTTTCGACGCGGGCGTGCACATCGCGCAGCATCGTGATGACTTCCGCCGGCCCATGGCGCTCCGCCCAACGCGTGAAGCCCACAAGGTCGAAGAACATCACCGCCGCGTTCTGCTCGCGCATCTGCGAAAGCGGATTGTCCTCACCGGTCAACCGCTCCACGGTGGCCGGCGGGAAGTAGCGCGCCAGGTGCGAGCGCTCACGTTCCGCCTTCACTTGGCGATCGACCAGGCGCTGCGAGCGCGCCACGATCACCGCCATCAGCACCGCGACGATGAGAAAGACGACGCTCGTCTCAACGACAGATGGGAAGGTGATTACGACGGCGACGCCACGCGGCTGCGCGCCGATCCACACCAGGCCAAGCGCCCAGAAGAACGCGCCCATCAAGCCACCCCACAGGACGCGGTGCGGCTGGTAGCCGAACGCCAGGCCGACCAGCATGACGTAGAAATAGGCGAAATTGCCGATGTTCAGCGGCGTGTCATCCGGCGGCGCCAGCGGATTGGGGTAGAGCAGCGTGAACGCCAGAAGTGCGAAATCGACCGCGGTGATCAGATAATCGTGCCACCAGCGGTAAAGCCCGCTGCGCTCCAGCCCGTAGCGCGCAAAGCCGATGGCAAGGAAGAGCACCATCAGCGCGCCGTAATAGATCATCTGGGGGAAGGGCACCAAGAAGGCGACAAGCAGAGCAATGGCGACCAACGCCGCCGAGCGGCCCTGCAGCGCCAAAAGGCGGCCGGCGACCTGTTCTTCGGTCAGGCCGGGTTCGGCGTGCGCCACGGGGTTCGATTGCGGATCGTTGGTCGCCGTGGGCGATGCCGGCGCGTCTGTGGCCATTTCGGGTTCCTCCGTCCCCACAGGTCTGCCCGGACCTGGCGGAGACAAGAGGATACATTGACGCGCGCGGTACGGAACGCCTTCATGGTCATGCGTCTGGCGCGGCCCAATCCGCCCCTTGAGCCCCCCGCAATGGGACTGCAGAAGGGGGCCCGTTGGGGCCAGCTTGCGTGCAGCACGCTCCCTTCCTCTCCCCTTTGGGGAGAGGTCGGCTGCGAAAGCGGCCGGGTGAGGGGGCCAACGCTGCGGCCTTCCCCCTCACCCCGCTTGTCGCTTCGCGCCCAGCCACCCTCTCCCCGGCGGGGAGAGGGGCGCGCCGTGCCGGCCAGCACCGCATCACGGGATGAAAGGGCTCCGATGCCAGCGCCGCTCGACCCGCTCACCCACTGGTGTTTTAGCGGAAGACCTCCGCAAGCGATGCATAGCCGCGATAGAGGTGGTGGAAGGCAAGGCGACCGTTGGCAGTCTTGCAGAGCGTCGCCAGCGCGTCCTCCAGATCAGCACGCGGCGTCACGTGGAAGCGCTCAAGCCAGTCAAAAAGGCCGCGGCGAAACCAGCTCGGCAAACGCTCCTGCTGCCCGAAATCGACGACCAGCAATCGCCCGCCGGCCGGTTCGACGACGTCGTGCGCACGCCTCAGAGCGTCCTGCCAGGCCGGGATCATCGACAGGCTGTAGGAAAAGAACACGAGGTCGAAATGACCGACCCGGAACAGGCGCTCAGGATCGAAATCCGCCGCATCTGCACAGCCGAGCACGACGCGATCCTCCAGGCGCGCGCTACGGATGTTGGCGCGGGCCGTGGCAAGCATCTTTGTAGAGACGTCAAGGCCGAAAAAACGCACCTCCGGATAGGCGCGTGCGGCCGCGATGAGATTGCGGCCCGTACCGCAACCGACCTCCAGCACCGTCCCGTTGCTTGGCGGCTGCAGCTCACGGATCAACCGGTCGCGACCAAGCAGGAAGTAGCGCCGGGTCAGATCGTAGACGTGCCGCTGCCGCGCATAGATGCGGTCCATCAGCTCGCCCGCCGACAGAGCCGCCGCGTCGGGGCGATCGCTCACCGCCGAATCGCTCATCCCCGGTTCGCTGATCGCGGGGCGATCATCCCTTGAAGACGTAAAGGTGGAAGCCGCCATAGATCGCCGATCGGTCCTCTGCATCGAGAGCACGACTTTGCCCTGCCTCGTAATGCCAACGTGACAGGATGGAATCGTCGACGCGGCCCGGCAGGAGAGAGGGCTCAGCCGCCGTGCGGAACACGACCCGCGCACCGGGCCGCGCGGTTCGCGTAATTTCGGTCCACAGTCCGTTGAGCTGCGCGTCGGTCATCCAGTCCTGGGCGTCGAGCAGAATATAGGCGTCGAGGCTGGCCGGCGGCGTATCTGCGAGCTCCTCGGTGAACGAGCGATTGACCACGCTGACGCGCTCGGCGCGCTCGCGGATCGTGTCGAAGTGCTCCGGCCGAAGGTAGGGCGGCAGCGGGCCGGACAGATCGTCGGCATAGGAGCGGCCGAACGCCTGCCAGGCAAAATAATTCTGGTCGAGCGTGAAGCCGCAGGCAAGCCGCTCCAGCCTTTGTTTCAAGACCACCGACATGTCGCCCCCGCCGGCTGCGGCCAGCGCCTCATATTGCGCCGGCGGAATGCCAAGGCCGTAGAGCGAGAGCCGCTTGGAAGTTGCCCAGCGCACCATCCGCTTGTCGAAGAGCGGCGCCAGCGCAGTCTCAAAGTAGCTTTTCTGCTCCTCAAGGCTCTTCGCCGCCATCATGGTCCGCGGGTCGGCGCCATAGAAGCGCGCGACCAGATGCGCTGCGCCAATCGACATGCCGAGCAGCCCGTGGCGATAGAGGTCGCGCGAGAACAGCGTGATGCGGCGGCGCATCAACAATCCGCTGCGCCCCTCCCAATAGTCGCGCGTCGTATCGTCGATCCTGTCGCGCAGAAACCGGTGATAGGCGGCGACATTGGCTTTTTCGTCGGCTGCGCCGAAGAAGCGATAGAAGATGTGCCAGTTGGGGAGATGTTGTGCGGCGGCGAGCTTCAGGCGCGTCAGCGCCACATGCGCACGATTGAGATCGACTGCGACGATAGCGGCCGGATTGGCCGTCAGATAGGACAACACGTTGCAGCCGCCCGACGCAATCGTGACCATGCGCGCGCCCGGCTTGAGCTGCAGCGCCTTCAGATCGACGTCGGGGTCCTCCCAGATCTGCGGGTAGACAAGCCCCTTGAAGGCAAAGGTGAAGATGCGCTCGCGCACACCCGCCCAGGAGCCCACCTTGAATTGGTGCACGGCGTCATGAAGAAGATTGGCGCCCGCATTGTCCCGATTGGGTGCATCGGAGGGTGCGGGGCCCTCCGATGCGGAACGCGACTGATCGACCGTCACTGACACGCGCTTCCTCCCGAATCGCAACTTGGGCGCCGGGAGTCCGTTACGCGTGGCAGATGACGGGCCGGTGACGGCTTTTCTTCAGGCGGATTGAGCGCGGGTC
Organism: Afifellaceae bacterium; assembly: GCA_028281235.1. Taxonomy (GTDB): domain Bacteria; phylum Pseudomonadota; class Alphaproteobacteria; order Rhizobiales; family Afifellaceae; genus DASWJZ01. The sequence goes on from JANQKG010000047.1 coordinate 37,060, forward strand.
GCGCCTGTGTTTCAGGCTAACTGGCGCGCGCTTCGCTGCGGCTGCTGCGCCGCCCGCGGCGCTCGCGAGGCGCGCGCTCCGAAGGCGGGTTGGTCAGCGGGCCGACGCGCGATTCGATCGTCGCACGGTCCGGACGCGCGCGCGGCGCATGCTCATCGATGGCGCGGCGCATGGCGGAGAGATGCTCCGCCGTCGTGCCGCAACAGCCGCCGATAATCCGCGTGCCGGCATCCATGGCGAGCCGCGCATATTCGGCCATGAGCTCCGGCGTGCCGGAATAGTGGACGTGCTCGCCGTGCACTTCGGGAATGCCGCAATTGGATTTGCCAATGACTGCAGCGCCGGAGCTGGCGGCCGCCTCCGTCATCTGCACCAGCGCATAGAGGAGGTCAGGCGCACCGACGCCGCAATTGGCGCCGATGGCGACAGGGCGCTCGGCCAGATCGGCAAACAAAGTCGGCAGCTCGGCCGGCGTGAGGCCCATCATCGTGCGCCCGGCCGTGTCGAAGCTGGCGGTCACCGTATAGGGCATGCCGGCGGCGATCGCCCCTTCGGCTGCGGCGTGCATTTCCTCGCGCGCCGACATGGTCTCAATCCAGAACACGTCCGCGCCGCCGGCCTTCAGCCCTTCAGCCTGTTCGACAAACGCTTCGACGGCTGAGGCATGGGTGAGGGAGCCCAGCGGCTCAAACAGCTCGCCCGTCGGCCCGACGGAGCCGGCAACGACGACCGGCCGACCCGCTGCGTGGGCGACGTCGCATGCAAGCTCCGCGGCGCGTTTGTTGACATCGAAGACGCGGTCCTGCGCGTCGTGCAGCTTCAAGCGGTCGCGATTAGCGCCGAAGGTATTCGTGAGGATGACATCGGCGCCGGCCTCCACGAAGGAGGCCAGCAATCCGGTGATTGCCTCCGGATAATCGAAGTTCCACAGTTCCGGCGGATCGCCCGCGGTGAGACCTGCAGCGAAGAGGTTGGTGCCCGTCGCCCCATCGGCGAGAAGCACCCTCTTTGTGGCAAGAAGCTCCTGAAGCAGGCTCATGACGCAACGATCCTTAGAGCATTCCCGCTTCGCAATGAAGCGTCGTCATGCTCTATCTCTTTGTTTCTAGGCATAATTTTTCTAAAGGGCCGGCTTCAGCAGGGTGCCGCACGCGCCGGCCGCGGTGCGATACCGCAAACCGCCGGCTATACGCAAGGCTTTGCCGCGCGCCGCACCATTCCTGCCCGCTATCCCGTCTTGAGGGTGCGGATGAAATCGGCGCTTTCGTTGGCATTGACCACCGCATGGCGGATCAGATTGTCGAAGTGCCGGGTGAGGGCGCGGATATGTTCCGTCGCGTTCAGCACAAAATAGATGTCGCCCACATGGATCGCCGCGCGCTGTGGGCCGAACACCGTGTAGGGGATCGAGAACCGGTCGAGCTGATTGTAGAGGTAGAGACGGAAGCCGGGATAAAGCTCCTCGACGAGCGCGCTCATATAATCAAGCTGCGCCTGCCGCTCCGCCCTGCCAAGCCCCCGCCAATGGCCGCGTCCTTCCGCCAGGAGCTCCAGCCTTTGGCGCGGCATGCAGACCTCCATGTCGGTCTCCGTGCGCCGGCTGTAGTCGAGGCGGAACGCCGCGTCGCGCCGCTGCCAGCTGGGACTTGGCGCATCACGGCCTGAATATTCGTAGGCGATGACATCCGGTGTGCGCAGGAGGTCGGGGATCGAGGTCGGCACGTAGCGGATCTTGTAGCCGGTCGCGTCCTTGTGCCAGCGCTCCAACTCGGTGTCTTCGCCGAGCCCGGCCTCGGCGATCTCCAGCGCTGGCTTCACCTCCGCGGCAAGCGTCTCATCCTGCGACAGGCCCAGCAGCCAATCGAGGCTCACGGCGTAGCGCTCCGATATGCGCAACAGCGTCTCCACCCGCGGCAGCCGCGTCGATTGACCGGAAAGGAGCTGCGTCAGCGCGGAGCGGTCGATGCCGATCGATTGCGCGAAGGCGGAGCGTGTGACCGCACTCCGCCGCAGCAGCACATTGAGCCGCTCGCGGAAGACCGGGCCGATTTCGCGTTTGTCCGGGAACGGCGGCTTGATGTGTTCAGTCAACATATGTGGACTTTGCACATCCAGTTCATGAAACGCAATCCAAACGCAACGCAGAGGGCGCATTCTCACGTTGCCGTGATGGGTTGGCTGCCGTCCCATGCACACATGCGAAGAACGGGGGTGGACGCGCAGCGGGTCGAGTGGCCGACCGTTGCTTTGATCGTCTTGTGCTACGGGCTCTGGGGAACGGCCACGGCGGCCTACGAATTCATCGGGCCACTGGTCTTCGGGCCATTGGTCTTCGTCATCCTCACGGCGCCGCTGGTGACGCTGCACAGCTCGCTGCAGCACGAAGCGCTGCACGGTCATCCCACGCGCTTTGCAGCGCTCAACGAAGCGCTGGTCTTTCCGCCGCTTTGTCTGTTCTTCCCTTACCGCCGCTTCAAGGCATTGCATCTCAGACACCACAACAACACGGCGCTGACCGACCCCTACGACGACCCGGAGAGCTTCTATTATGCGCTCGCCGATTGGCAGCAACTGCCGGCGGTCCTGCAAAGAGTACTGGACTTCAACAACACGTTCCTCGGGCGATTCCTGATCGGTCCGCTCATCATGTTCGTCGGCTTCGCCGGCCGCGACATCCAACTCATCCGCAGCGGCAGCCCGGGTGTGCTGCGCGCGTGGGGTCACCACGCCGCTGGGCTTGCGCTGGTCTTCGCTTGGACTTCAGGCGTTTGCGGTATCCCGGTCTGGCTCTACGCCGTCGCCGCCTATCTCGGGGTTTCGCTTCTCAACCTGCGCACTTTCGCTGAGCATCAAGCGCATGAGACGGTCGGTGGGCGTACTGTGATCATCGAGGCGTCGCCGCTCTTTGCGCTGCTGTTCCTGAACAACAACCTCCACTACGTGCACCATGAGAATCCGCGCGTGCCGTGGTACCGGCTTCCCGCACTTTATCGGGCCCGTCGCGCCGACTATCGTCGGGCCAATGAGGGCTATGTGTTTTCCGGGTACGGCGAAGTGATCAGGCGCTATCTTCTGCGGCCGAAAGCGCCGGTGCCGCACCCGCATCTCAGGCGGCGCTGAAGCGCTTTGGCCGAGCCGCACCCGGTTGCATCGCTGCCCCCGGTTGCATCGCTGCCGATGTATGACTGGCCCGAAGTGGCCTGGGCGAATGACGCTTTGTGGCGCGCTATCGCCGAGCGTCTGGCCCATGACGGCATCGCCACACCCGACGCGCTGACCCGTACGCGCGATGCGGAAGCCGTGTGGCGCGATCCCGACCTGGTGCTCTCCCAGACCTGCGGCTTCCCTTACGCCACGCGCCTGAAGGACACCGTCCGGCTGGTTGCCACGCCAATCCATAATGCAGAGGGTTGTGACGGCCCGCTCTACTCAAGCGTCATTGTCACGCGACGGGATAGCAGCGTCGAAGCCCTTGCCGAACTCGCTAACCGGCGCTTCGCCTTCAATGCGCGCGACAGCCTGTCCGGCTATGTCGCGCCGATCGCGGCCATACGGCAGGAAGGTCTTGCGCCAACGGCTTTGCAATGGATCGAGACCGGAAGTCACCGTGCATCCCTCCGCGCGGTTGCGGAGGGTCGCGCCGAAGCCGCAGCGATCGATGCCGTGTGCTGGGCGCTCGCCACCTGCCACGAGGCGGATGCCGTTGCTGAGCTCAAAGTGATCGCCCGCACGCCGCTGCGGCCGGCACTGCCCTTCATCACAGCCGCCCGCCGAACGAGCCAAGAGGTTAGCGCCGTCCGATCGGCGCTGAATGCTGCGCTCGCCGATCCACACACGGCGGAGGCCCGCGAGGCGCTGCTGATCGCGGGCGTGGCAGAACTCAGCGTTGACCGCTACACGGAGCTGGCGGCGCTCGCGCCCTGAGGCGGCGCGTCACATGGATGTCGGGGCGAGGGACTTGAAGGAGGTCACGGAAGGTGTGCCAGATGAGCGAAGGCCATATCGGGAGATGAGCATGAAGCATGTGCTCGGCTGCGCCGTTGGGATCGTCATCGCGGTCGCGGCCGTAGGCTCCGCCGCGGCGCAGGAGAGCCTGCCGCCGGACGGCATTGAGCTGGTGCTCGCCGCAAGCTGGCAGCCGGGCTTCTGCGCCACGTCCGCCGGCCGCGACAAACGCGAGTGCCGGTCACAGACGCCCGACCGGCCGGACGCTAAGCAATTCTCCATTCACGGCCTGTGGCCCGACGACCTCGACGACAAGGCAATCTTCCCCTGCTACTGCGATTCCGGCGGGCCGATGGATTGTCGCGAGAGCCGGCCGGGCGACCGGAGCGCCTTTGTGTCGGATGAGATATTCGAGGCGCTCAGGATCGTCATGCCCGGTGTGCGGTCCGGCCTGCACCGACACGAATGGACAAAGCATGGCTCGTGCTACGAGGACGACAGGACCGACGCAGATGCCGGCGCTGACCCGGACGAATATTTTGTCGAAACCATAGCGCTTATCGATGCGCTCAACGCATCGCCCGTGCGGACGCTTTTCGTCGATCACCTCGGCGAGACGCTGACCCGACAGGACATTGAAGCCGCCTTCGACGACGCCTTCGGACGCGGTGCGGGCGAGCGTGTGATCGTGGTCTGCGGCGGCCGTGGAGACAACCGCGTCATCACCGAGCTGCGCATCAATCTGAGGGGCGATGTGAGCACATCGCCCGACCTGGCGCGCCTCATCCTCGCTGCACCGCCGACGTCCACCTCAAGCACGGCGTCAAGCTGCAAAAGCGGGCGGGTTATAGAGGTGAGGTAGCCTGCACCACCTCTCGTTTGTCATCCCGGTTCGGCCGCAGGCCGAGACCGTGAAGAGCCGGCACGGCACTTAACCCTCCCCTTGAGGGAGGGTCGAAAGCGGCCTGCCGCTTTCGGGGAGGGGTGAGCCGTTGAGCTGCAGCGGAACAGCTCTCCCGCCTCCCGAAGTTTGTCGCGGCTTCGCCTTCGCAAACTTCGACCTCCCCTCAAGGGGAGGCTACGGGCAGCAGCGCGGTCGCCCGCGTGAAGCGCAAGCGAAATACGGGGCGTTCGCACACCATTGTCATCCCGCACAGCGGCGAGGAGCGCCGCTATGCGGGACCCATGACCAACGGAGCAAGCGGACGAAATACCCGCACGCACTCGCCCCGATCCAAGTTCATAGGCCCCGGCCCTGGCCTGGCAGCCAAGTCGGGATGACAAAGGAGAGAACGAAGCGATCGCGTTTTTCATCCCGCCCTTCGAAACTTTTTCGCGTTGTGGCTCACCTCGACTTGGACTATGTTGGACCAGATAGGAGATTCCGTATATGTGGTCAGTTCAGGAGGCAAAAGCGCGCCTATCAGAGGTGATGCGGTTGGCAAGGGCCGGCAAACCGCAGATCGTCGGCACACGTGATCCTGTCGTTGTGGTGTCGGCGAAGGACTTTGCGGGCACCCGGCCCGGTAAGAACTTGGGGCGGTTCCTTGTCGATACCGCCCCCCGCGGCGAACCGATCGAGTTGCCGCCACGCGATCACGGCCGCAGCGATCCCTTTGATCAAACGTGAGGGTCGAATATGGGCGGCGTTCTGCTGGACACGAACGTCCTCTCAGAACTTGTGAAGCCACGACCCAACGCAAAGGTTGTGAGGTTCGTTCGCGGCTTAGATGATCCGTGGCTGTGCAGCATCACCTTCCACGAGCTAGCCTTCGGAGCGGCACGTGCGCCTGACCAAGAGAGGCGAGGCGCATTGCTTGCTTGGATCGCCGGAGTCAAAGCCGAGTTCGCCGGCCGAACGATCCCTGTCGATGACAATCTCGCGGACGCGTCGGGCCAGCTCCGCGCCCAGGCTGCCGCGCAAGGACGGCCAACCAGCGTTGTCGATGCAATACTTGCTGCGGCGGCGCAGTCGCATGGGCTTACTTTGGCCACGCGCAATACGCGCGACTTCGAGCCGTTCGCCTTGGCGCTGACCGATCCCTGGCGTTAGCGACTGTTCCAATCTCCCCTCAAGGGGAGGAGTAGGCTTGGCGGTTGCCGCGGTCCCTACAGCTTCGCCCATCACCCCCGCATCCTGAGCCCTTCCGGATCGAACAGCGGCTCGTGCTGGATGGTCGCCGGTCGGCGCTCGCCGAGAATTTCGATCTCAAAGCCGGCGCCGTTTTCCGCCAGCTCCTTCGGCACGTAGCCTTGCGCCAGCGAGCAATCGACGAAATGCGCGTAGCCACCGGATGTGACCCATCCGATCACTTTGCCGTCGTGCCAGATCGGCTCGTCGGCGATAACGTCGGCGTCGGCAGCGTCGACGATGAACGTGACACGGCGGAGCGCGCCGCCGTCCTCCTTCTCGCGTGCCGCCGCTTCGCGGCCGATAAAATCGTTCTTCTGAAGCGCGAGGAAGCGGTCGAGCCCCGCCTCGAACGGCCCGTAGATGGGCCGAAGCTCGCGGAACCAGGTCGGCCAGTTCTTCTCCAGCCGGAGCGAGAGGAGGGCGCGCATGCCGAAATTGCGGATGCCGTGCGCGGCGCCGGCCTCCATGATCGCATCGTAGAGCCGGCGCTCGTATTCCGGCTTCACCCAGATTTCGTAGCCGAGATCGCCGGTATAGGTGAGACGGTTGATCATCACCGGCACGGCTGCCAGATGCGTCTCGCGGAAGTCCATAAAGCGGAACGCCGCCGCCGAAACGTCATCGTCGCTAAGTGCAGCCAACACGTCGCGCGCCTTTGGCCCGGCAATGGAGAGTCCCACAAGGTCCATGCCAAGCGGTGCAATCGTGACAGAGCCGTCGGCCGGCAGATGGGCTTCAAACCAGCGCATGTGATAGACCTCAGCCTGGCTCGACCCCCACATGAAGAATCGGTCGTCGCCATCCTTAAGTGGGGGGGCCTTGGCGATGGTGAAGTCGCCGATCAGCTTGCCGTGTTCATTCAGCATTGGGGTCAGTACCAGCCGCCCGGTCTTGGGCATGCGGTTGGCCATGAGACGTGACAGATAAGCCTCCGCGCCCGCGCCGGTGATGGTGTATTTCGCAAAGTTGGCGATCTCGGTCACGCCGACGCTCTCGCGCACGGCGAGACATTCCGCTTTCACATGCTCAAAATCGTTGGAGCGGCGGAAGGAGACGATGTCGATCGGCTCAACACCTTCCGGCGCGAACCAGAGGGGCGTCTCCAGTCCCCAGGAATCGCCCATGACCGCGCCTTGCGCGACCATCTTGTCGTAAAGCGGCGTCGTCTGCATGGGCCGCGCGGCCGGCAGCTCTTCGTTGGGGAAGCGGATGCGGAAGCGGCGCGTGTAGTTCTCTTTGACCTTCTCGTTGGTATAGCCGAGCGTTGCCCAATCGCCATAGCGCGACACGTCCATGGCCCACACGTCGAAGCCCGGGTCGCCGTCCACCATCCAATTGGCGAGTGCAAGCCCGACGCCGCCGCCCTGGCTGAATCCGGCCATAACGCCGCAGGCAGACCAGAAATTCTTCAAGCCGCAGATCGGCCCGACCAGAGGATTGCCGTCCGGCGCAAACGTGAACGGCCCGTTGATGATCTTGCGGATGCCCGTGTGCTTCAGCGCCGGGAAGTGCTCAAAGCCGATCTCCAGCGACGGCGCGATGCGGTCAAGATCGGGCTCCAACAAGTCCTGGCCGAAGTCCCAGGGCGTTTCCTTCGACGACCAGGGCGTCGCCGCTTTCTCGTACGTGCCGAGGAGCAGGCCACCGCGCTCCTGGCGCGTATAGATTTCGCCCGCAAAGTCGATGACGTGGATCATCTCCTTACCGGTCGTGCGCACCAGATCGGCCACCTCCGGCATGTCTTCGGTGAGGATGTAATGGTGCTCCATGGCGAGCACCGGCAGCTCCAGCCCGACCATGCGACCGACCTCGCGCGCCCAAAGTCCGCCGGCATTGACGACGTGCTCGGCACGGATCGTTCCTTGCTCTGTTGCGATCTCCCAGGAGCCGTCGTCGGCCTGGTTGAGGTCAGTCACCCGGTTGCGCGTATAGATCTCCGCGCCGCCCTTGCGCGCCGATTTGGCGTAGGCATGCGTCGTCCCGTACGGGTCGAGATGACCCTCGATCGGGTCCCACATGGCGCCGACGAAATAGCTTTCGTCCATCAGCGGCATGAGGTCCTTGGCTTCTGCGGCGGAGATGATCTCCGTATCCATGCCGAGATAGCGGCCACGCGCATGCGCCATCTTCAGCCAGTCGAGGCGCTCCGGCGTGTCGGCAAGCTGCAGCCCGCCGGTCAAGTGCAGGCCGCAGCTCTCGCCGGAAATCTCCTCGATCTCTTTGTATAGATTGACCGTGTAGGCCTGCAGCTTGGCGACGTTGGGGTCGGAGTTGAGCGTGTGACAGCCGCCGGCCGCGTGCCATGTGGAGCCGGAGGTCAGCTCCGCGCGCTCAAGCAGCACGACGTCTTTCCAGCCCGCCTTGGTGAGATGATAGAGCACCGAGCAGCCGACAATGCCGCCGCCAATCACTGCGACCTGAGCATGCGATTTCATTCAGCCGTCCTTCTGGTATTTGGCGATCGCAAATTTGCCCGCCATCAGAAATCCGTCGGCGCGCCGCCTTCGCGCTTGCGCCTCTCCACAAAGTCGCGAAGCTCCTCGGCGATCGCCGGATCGAGGGGAGGGGCCTCGTACTCCGCCAGGATCTGCTTCCAGATGCGATTGGCACGGCGCGGCGCCTCCTCCGAGCCGGCGGCGGACCATCGCTCATAATTGCGCCAGTCGGAGAGGAACGGGCTGTAGAACGCCGTCTCGTAGCGTTCCTGCGTATGCGTTGCCCCGAAGAAATGCCCCGTCGGCCCGACTTCGGCGATGGCGTCGACGGCGACGTCATCCTCGCTGGCCTGCACCGGCAACAGGTAATGCGAGAGTTGCTGCAGCATCTCGCAATCCATCACGAGCTTCTCGTAGGACGCGGTCAGCCCGCCTTCCAGCCAACCCGCGGCATGAAAGACGATGTTCGCCTTGGCACTGATGCAGGCCCAGAGCGAAAATCCGCTTTCCCACGCCGCCTGCGCGTCCGGGGCATTGGCTGCGCAGGCATTGGAAGCGCGGAACGGCAGACCGTAATAGCGGGCCATCTGCCCCGAAATCTGCGTGGCGCGCATATATTCCGGCGTGCCGAAAGCCGGTGCGCCGGAGCGCATGTCCACGTTGGAGGTGAACGAGCCGTAGACCACCGGCGCGCCCGGCTTCACGCACTGAAGAAGTGCCACAGCCGCCAGAGCCTCGGCGGTCTGTTGCGTCACCGCGCCGACGATCGTCACCGGAGCCATGGCGCCGGCAAGCGTGAACGGCGTCACAACGACCGGCTGCCCGCGGCGCGCCATGCGCATGGCGCCGTCCAGCATCGGCCAGTCATGCTTCAGCGGCGAGGACGAGTTGATGTTCGTATACATGCGCGGCGCGGCGTCGAATTCCTCATGCGACAGGCCGCCGGCGATGCGGACCATCTCAATCCCATCCTCCACGCGCTCTGCACCAAGAGAGTAGGCGTGCACGACCTTGTCGGTCAGAAGCAGCTTGTCTTGGACCGCATCGAGATGGCGGGTCGAGGCGTGAAGGTCGACCGGCTCGACAGGATAGCCGCCGACGAAATGCAGGCAGTTGAAGTACTGCGTGAGCTTCAGGAGGTCTTGGAAGCTGTTGCGGTCGCCAGGCCGTCGGCCGCGGTCGAGGTCCATCACGTTGGGCGGGCTTGAGACATTGACGAAGAGAACTGAATCGCCGCCGACAGTGACTTTGTGTGCCGGGTTGCGCGGCGTGATGTCGAACTCAGCCGGCGCCTTTGCCACCTGCTCCATCACGAAGTCGCGATCCATGCGGACGCGGTCGGTGTCGGCGTCCACGTCGCAGCCGGCTTCCTTGAGAACCGCCTTGGCATCCTCGTTGAGGAAATAGATGCCGATCTCCTCAAGAATCCGCATCGCGCCGTTGTGGATACGTTCGATCGCCTCTTCATCGAGCGGCGTCGTGGGCGCGTCACGATTTTGCGGGATGATCCACGGAACTTGCTGGATAGCGGCGGCGCCCGAACGCCGTACATTGCCGGCGCGGCCGCCGGAGCGCTTGGCGCGTCTTTGCCGCGGAGACTCTGCCGAGCCCAGCATCAGACAACCTTTGTGGCCAGCCGGTCTGTGACGCAGTCTGGCCGCCGTGCCCAAAGATGCGACTCTCACGCGGACGCGCCGGAGCGATGTCGCAAACGCTAGAAAATCCGAATCTCCCGGCGAAAACGACCTATTCGCGACATTGCTTAACCTTTCCGCGACAGGTCGGGACAAATTCGGCCACAAAGCGGCAGGGGTTGAAACCAACCGGGCCCAGCATGTTAGGCTGTCGGCACATTCACCGCGCGTCTCGAATGTCACCCCGGCTTGTGCGCGCGACCAATTGGGCCAGAGGCTCGATCACGCATAGGGAGACGAATATGCCAGCGTCGAAGGATACCGAACGTCGACTCCATCCCAAGGCTCAGGAGGCGCACGACCTCATGGAGCGCGGCCGGCTCAGCCGCCGCGAATTCATCCGGGTGGCGGCGCTGGTCGGCGTATCCGCCGGTGCCGCTTATGCGATGGCCGGCCTGCCGGATACGGGTTACGCCCAGGATAGCATGCTTCCGTTCCCTGACCCGGAAGGTGATCCAGTCGCCGGCGGCATTCTGCGGGTCGGCATGCAGATTCAGAAGATGGAAGACCCGGCGACCTATTCGTGGGTCGAGATGTCCAACCAGACCCGCCACATCCTTGAGCATCTCGCCTTCACCACGCCCGACAACGTCACGCGCCCGATGCTCGCGGAACGCTGGGAAGCCTCCGATGACCTGACGTCCTGGACCTTCTACCTCCGCCAAGGCGTGATGTGGCACAATGGCGATGAGCTTGTCGCCGACCATATCCGCTGGAATGTCGAGCGCTGGACCGACCCCGCACTCGGCTCGTCGAATGTCGGCCTGTCATCGATCTCCGCGCTCGTGGAAGAGGTCGATTCCGGCGAGAAGAACGACGACGGCTCATCGAAGATGGTGAAAGTGCTGCGCGACGGCGCCGTTGAAGTCGTCGACAGCCACACCATCCGCTTCAGTCTTTCCAAGCCGGTCCTGTCGTTCCCGGAGGATATGTACAATTATCCGACGGCGATCGTGCATCCGTCCTTCCAGGCGCCTTTCTCCGACAATCCGATCGGCACAGGCGCCTACACGCTGACCGAGCTGACTGTCGGCGACCGCTGCACCCTCAAGCGCTTCGACCAGACCGAAGCCGGCGCGGACTTCAAATATTGGGGCGGCGACGTCTATCTCGACGAGATTCACTACTTCAATTTCGACGAGGACAATCAGCTCACCGCCTTCGCCTCCGGCGATGTCGATACCATCTACGAGTTCTCCATCGAGCAGATGGAGCTCGCCAAGGCGCTGGAGGGCAACATCATCGCGGCGCGCACCGCGCAGACGCTCTGCTGCCGCTTCCAGGTCACGCAGGAGCCCTGGACCGACAAGCGGGTGCGTCAGGCCTTCGTCAAGGCCGTCGACAATGCCCGTGTGAAGGAGCTTGTCTATCCCGACGGTGGTGATGTTGGCGAGAACCACCACGTCGCTCCGATCCATCCGGAATATTTCGCGCTGCCGCCGCTGGTGCGTGATGTTGACGGCGCGAAGGCGCTGCTTGCCGAAGCCGGGCAGGAGAACCTCGATGTCACCATCGACGTCGGCAATACCGATGGCCCGTGGCACCAGACGGTCTGCGAAGCGATCCGCGACCAGGTCGCCGATGCCGGCATCAACCTCAACATCAACGTCATGCCGGCGTCGAAATATTGGGAGATCTGGGACAGCACGCCCTTTGGCGCCACCGCGTGGACGCACCGTCCGCTCGGCACCATGGTGCTCTCGCTCGGCTACCGCACCGGCGTTCCGTGGAACGAGACGCTCTACGCCAATCCGGAATGGGACGCTGCGCTGGACAAGGCGGAATCGCTTCTCGACGTGGAGGAGCGCCGCGCCGCCATGGAGGCCGTGCAGGGCATCCTGCAGGACGATGCGGTGATGGTGCAGCCGATCTTCCGCCCGGTCTATACGATCGTCGCACCGAGGGTGCACGGCTACCCGGCGCACCCGACCCAGTATCACCAATACAATAAGGTCTGGGTCGAGAGCTGATCAAAATGAAGGCCCCGGAGCACGCTTCCGGGGCCTTTCTCTTCCGCACGCACAATAATGACAATCACATGCGGGCAATCTTGAACGGGGAGAGGGGGAACCTGCCAAGCGCAGGCAATCAGCAGGCATGTTGAAGCTTATCGGACGCCGTCTGATTCAGATGGTCCTTATCATCCTGGTGGCGTCGCTGTTGCTCTTCGTCATCTTCGATACACCGCAATTCAAGAAACGACTCGCTGTTCAGGAACTCGGCGGCTTCGCCGTCTCAGCCCTGTCTGAGGCCGACTACCAGGAATGGTTGGCCAGCCGCGGTCTCGATGTCCCATTCTACCAGCGCTACACCGACTGGATGGGCAACATCCTGACCGGCGACTTCGGCTTCTCCTACGAGAAGAACACCGAGGTCGGTCCGCTGCTTGCCTCGCGGCTCGCCAATACCGGCATCCTGGCGCTCTGCGTCTTCGCGCTGATGATCCCCATATCACTGACGCTGGGCGTCCTGTCGGGCATGCGCGAAGGCTCGCCGCTCGACCGAAGTATCACCTTCATATCGGTGTTCACGACATCGATTCCGGAAATCGCCACGGCGATCATCCTGACAGTCGTGCTGGCGCTTGGGCTCGGCTGGCTGCCTGCCAAGTCTGCCATGATCCAGGGCTTCGACGTGAAGCAGCTCGTCCTGCCGGTGATGACGCTGGTCATCTACGATTTTGGCTACGTCGCGCGTATGACCCGCGCCTCCATGGCGGAGGTGATGACCTCGCAATATATCCGCACCGCGATTTTGAAGGGCATTCCCTACCGGCGCGTGGTGATGAAGCATGCGCTCAGAAACGCGCTGATCGCACCCTTCACCGTCATCGTTCTGCAGCTCAACTGGCTCCTGTCGGGCGTCGTCGTGGTGGAGGTCTTCTTCGAGTATGACGGCTTCGGCAAGCTCCTGCTTGAAGCGGCGCTGTTCCCTGATGTGGAGGTGGTGCAAGCCTGTACCTTGGCCGCGGTGGTGGTCGCGGTGACGTCGCAGATCATCTCTGACGTCGGCTATACGTTCCTCAACCCACGCATTCGCTTCTCGTAGGGGGACGGAAAGATGGCTGTCGTAACCGCACCCCCTCCCTCCGTCTCGCTCATGCATCGGCTGAAGAATCCCAAGGCGGCCGTCACCATCTTCGTGATCGCCTGGTTGCCGCTGATGCTCTACGTCATGGGCGGCTCGGCCTTGATGGCGGCGATTGAGGACCTGACCGGATTCCGCCCCAATGCGGACTATATTCTCCTTCCGGCCATTCCCGCCGTGCTGCTGCTCTACGTGATCTGCATATCAGCGTTCCGTGAGAGCGCTATCGCCATCATCGGCGCGACCCTGGTGTTCTTCTGGTTCTTCATAGCGGTCACCGCGCCCTATTTGCCGCTCCTTGATCCCAACAAGCCGATCGCGCCCTTCGTGCCGCCGTTTACGGCCAAGAACGACGTGTTCTTCATATTGGGTACCGACTTCAAAGGCCGCGACATGCTCTCGCGCACGCTGTGGGGCTGTCAGCGCGTCCTGGTGTGGGGCGTGTCGGCGACCTTCGTCGCCTATATCGTCGGCACCGCCTTCGGCCTGATCGCCGGCTACATCTCCGGCTGGTGGGACGAGATCATCTCGTTCCTGGGCAACGTGATCCTGTCGTTCCCGGTGATGGTGCTCTTCATCGTCATTCTCAACTATCTCGGGGCCTCCGGTTTCAACATTGTGATCGCGGTGACCTTTGCCTCGGCTCCGGCGATCATGCGTATCGTCCGCGGCCTGGCACTCGACGTGAAGACGCGCGACTACGTCTTCGCCGCGCAGACACGCGGCGAGTCGGCACTGTGGATCATGGTCGTGGAGCTTCTTCCCAATGTGCGCGGCCCGATCATCGTCGATGCCTGCCTCAGGCTCGGCTACACGACCGTCGCCATCACCACGCTGACCTTCCTCGGCCTCGGCCTGCAGCCGCCGGACCCGGATTGGGGCCTGATGATCAAGGAGAGCGCCAAGACGGCCATGCTGTTCAAGTTCTCCTACATGCTGCTCATCCCGGCGCTGTCGGTGTCGAGCCTGATCCTCGGCTTCAACCTGATGGCCGACGGCCTTCGCGAAATGAGCATGAGGGACTGATGTCAGAAGCCGCCACCATGGAAGCAGTGCAGCCCTCCACCGCCGAGATTCCGGTGCTGGAGTGCCGCAACCTGTGCATCTCGTATTTCACGCGTGCCGGCGAGATACCGGCGGTGGTCGACTTCAACATGAAGCTGATGCCCGGCGAGGCGCAGGGCATTGTCGGCGAATCCGGCTGCGGCAAGTCGACCGTCGCCCTCGCCATCATGCAATATATGGGCAAGAACGGGCGGGTCGTCGGCGGCGAGATCTTGTTCGAAGGCCGCGACATGCGGACCATGAGCGAGGAGGAGCTTCGCCAGATCCGCGGCTCCAAGATCGCCATGGTCTATCAGGAGCCGATGGCGTCGCTCAATCCGGCCATGACCATCGGCGACCAACTCGCCGAGGTGCCGATCTTCCATGAATCAGTCAGCAAAGACGAGGCGCTCTCGCGCGCGGGAAAGATGCTGGAGAGCGTACGGCTGCCCGACCCGGAGCGCATTCTGAGTTCCTACCCGCATCAGATTTCAGGCGGCCAGCAGCAGCGCGTGGTGATTGCCATGGCGCTTCTGTCCAACCCCAAGCTTCTGCTTCTCGACGAGCCGACCACGGCGCTCGACGTCACCGTGGAAGCCGGCATCGTGGAGCTCATCAAGGATATCGCCGCAGAGTTCGGCACGTCCATGATCTACATCTCGCACAATCTCGGGCTGATCCTGGAGACCTGCGACCGCATTACGGTCATGTATTCCGGCGAGGCTGTGGAGGTCGGCTCCATCAAGGACGTGTTCGACGCCATGCGCCATCCCTATACGCGTGGCCTCTTCGCCTCTATCCCGGTGCCGGGCGCCGACAAGAACAGTCATCCGCTTGTCTCCATTCCCGGACAATTGCCGCTGCCGCACCAGCGGCCGCCAGGCTGTAATTTCGGCCCGCGCTGCGAGTTCTTCGTCAAGGACCGCTGTGATGTCGGCTCCATCCCGATGGTGGAGATCAGCAACGGTTCCCACCATGCCTCGCGCTGCGTGCGCGTTGACGAGATCGATTGGGATTCCACCATCGGCGCCGGCGATGAATCGGAGCCGACCGTGCCCGGCGACGTCGTGCTCAAGGTCGACGACATGACCAAGCATTACGAGATCGAGAAGGGCGCGCTTTTCTTCTCCGGTGAGAAGCACACGGTCAAAGCCAACGAGAAGCTCAACTTCGATGCGCGCGAGGCGGAGACCGTCGCCATTGTCGGCGAATCCGGCTGCGGCAAATCCACCTTCGCCAAAGTGCTGATGGGCCTTGAGACGGCGACCGACGGTTCCGTCGCGCTCGGCAATCTCGACCTTGCCGAGATGCCTGTCGACCGGCGCGGACCGGAGACGATCTCAAAGCTGCAGATGGTCTTCCAGAACCCCTTCGACACGCTCAATCCGAGCCACACGGTTGGCGGCCAGATCGCCCGCGTCATCCGCAAGTTCGGTGCGGAGACTGATGAGAAGAAGGTGAAGGCCCGCGTGATGGAGCTGCTCGACATCGTCAAGCTGCCGCGTGACTTCGCCAAGCGGCGGCCGCGCCAGCTCTCCGGCGGTCAGAAGCAGCGCGTCGGCATTGCCCGCGCCTTTGCCGGCAATCCGTCCGTAGTGATCGCCGACGAGCCGGTCTCTGCACTTGATGTGTCGGTGCAGGCCGCCGTCACCGAGCTTTTGATGGACATTCAGCGCGAGAACCGCACGACGCTTCTGTTCATCAGCCACGATCTCTCGGTCGTGCGCTACCTCGCCGACCGCATCGTGGTGATGTATCTCGGCCAGATCATGGAGCAGGGGACCACCGACGAGATCTTCTCGCCGCCCTACCACCCCTATACCGAAGCGCTGCTCTCTGCCGTGCCGATCGCCAACACACATGTGAAGAAGCGCAAGGTGCTTCTGACCGGCGAGATTCCATCTCCGTCGAACCCGCCGAAGGGCTGCCCGTTCTCCACGCGCTGTCCCTATATGATCGCCGGCACCTGCGACACGATCCCGCCGCCGATGGTGGAGTTCTCCACGGGGCACCGCATTGCCTGCCATTTACCGCGCGAGGAACTGGCGGCGATGGAGCCGGTGATCCAGATCGAGAAGGAGCCCGCCCGCGTGGCGTGAGCGGAGGGGCAAGGCGCTCCACCAAACAAAGTCGTCATTGCCGGGCTTGACCCGGCAATCCAATCCGCGAGGGTGCAGATGGATGCCCGGATCAAGTCCGGGCATGACGACATCATAGGCCAACCGTCTTGCCATGACCAAAATCGCTTCCATCGACATCACGCGTCACCGCCTGCCGCTCGACCCGCCGTTCTGCCCGAGCTGGGACTTTCGCCCGCGCAACCATCTCGACGTCACCCTCGTTCGGGTGAGGGACGAGGACGGCCATGAGGGCGTCGGCTCCGGCGACACCATGACCGGCTTTGCCGGACACGAGCACCTCTTCATCGGCCACGACGCGGCCGACCTGGAGCGCCACAACCGCATCCTCGACAACATCCAGCTTCATTACGGGCGCTGCTGGCCGCTCGATCTGGCGCTGTGGGACCTCGCCGGCAAGCGCGCCGGCGAGCCGGTCTGGCGCTTGCTCGGTGGGCGAACGGACCGCGTGCCCGCTTATGCGTCCTCCGGCACGCTACGCGATCCCGGCGGCATGGCCGAGGCAGCCGAGCTTTATCTGGAGCGCCGCTTCCGGGCCTTGAAACTCCGCTTCCATCGCGGCGACTGGCGCGACGACATCAAGGCGTTGGAGGCCGTGCGCGCTCGCGTCGGCGACAGATTGGAGCTGATGGTCGATTGTAATCAGGGCTGGCGCATGAGCCACGACGACGAGGAGCCGTGGTCGCTTGACGAAGCGCTGATCGTTGCGCGCGAGTTGGAGCGCCTCAACGCCTATTGGATGGAGGAGCCGCTTCACCGCGGCGATCGCAAAGGCATGAATGCGCTCCGCCAAGCCACGAGCGTGCGCATCGCTGGCGGCGAGTTCAACCGTGAGCTCTTTGAATACCGCGATCTCATCGAAGAGGGCTGCCTGGATGTGCTGCAGGCCGACGTGGCGCTGACCGGCGGCATCACCGGTCTAATCCCATACGCCAAGAAGGCGGAGGAGGCGGGTCTGATCGTCACGCCGCACACCTGGTCGAACGGCCACGCCTATGTCGCCAACGCGCACTATACCTGTGGGCTCACCAACGCACCGTTCCTGGAATTCCCGTTCGACCCGCCGGAATGGTCGCTCGAACGCCGCGACTTTATGATGACGGAAACGCAGGACGTGACGGATGACGGAATGATCGTGCTGTCGGAGAAGCCGGGCTTCGGCGTGGAGCTGGACGAGGAGAAACTGAAGGCGACGCGGATTGGGTGACAATCGTCAGGCATGTCCCACGCCCTCATGCCGAGCCTTCAGATCAAGCTCCCATGTTTCGCCGATGAGGTCTTTGCCGAAGGAACGGTGCTCCTCGGTGTCGACGAGCGTGAAGCCGGCCTCCTCATAAAGCCGCCGCGCGGCCGTGAGGTTCGCCTGCGTCCATAATGTGAGTTTGGCGTAGCCCTTGGCCTTGGCGAAGGCGACGCATTCCGCCACCAGCCGCCGCCCGATGCCGAGGCCGCGCGCGCTCGGTTCCACATAGAGGAGCCGCAGCTTCGCCACGCGTTTGGATTTTCGCATGGCGAACACGGACCCCACCACGATGCTGTTTCGCTCCGCGATCCAGCCGCGCTCCCATTGCGGATCGAAGGTCTTGGCAAACTGCGCGAGTATCTCTGAGACGAGCGCCTCGAAGGAAGCATCAAAGCCATATTCCTCCGCATAAAGCACGCCTTGGCGATGCGCGATCCAGCCGTAATCGCCAATGCCCGGGGCGCGCAGGATGTAATCCGGTTTGGCCGGCTGCCCCCGCGCAAGCAGGTTCTCGATCGTGCCCAGCGCGCCCATCAATGCAGAGCGATCACGCGCCGAAAGCTCGGCGAGTTTGCCGCGCGCGTCTTCGCTGGACGCCCTGTCGAGCTGCGCATAGGTGTTCCGGCCGTCAGCGGTGAGCCGGATGTGCGCCTTGCGCAAATCATCCTTGTCGGAATGGCGTTCAACAAGGCCGCTTGTCTCGAAGCGTTTCAGGATGCGGGAGAGATACCCGGCATCGAGGCCAAGATCGCGTTTCAAGTCGGACGCGGTTGGCCCATCGCGGTGCGCCAGCTCGTAAAGCACGCGCGCCTCGGTGAGCGAGAACGGACTGGCAAGAAGGGCGTTGCCGAGGAGCCCCGCTTCAACCGTGTAGAAACGGTTGAAGCGGCGAAGCTGTGCGATATCGGCGGCGAGCTGTCCGGCCACGGTCGGTCCTCAATGATCTTCGCTGCGAGCATGTGCAAATTAGTTGACGGAGTCAACTAATAGGATGAGGGATGAAAGGGTCACCGCTCACCCCACCCGAAATTCGCGCACATCGCTTCGCGACGTTTCGAATTTCGACCTCCCCGCAAGGGGGAGGTGGGGAGCAGATGGCTACTACCGCAAGCTCAGCCGTTGCTCGTGCTCGATCTCACGGATGAGCTTCAAGATGATCGCGTCGGCGAAGTCGACGTAATCGTCGGCTGTCATGACAAACGCACCGCGCCCTGACATGACGTTGTCGCGATACCAGATGTCGAGCTCCGGGTCCTCGTTGAGGATGGCAAGTCCGTTCACGGTGACGCCGCGCGCCCGCGCCATGGCGTTTGCCAAGGGGATCAGCACAGCCGTTTCGCGCGGCGGAGTCTCGCGTCCGTCGCCCGACACATCGACGACCTGCCGCGGGGCCGCCAAGCCGTTCCGCTCCAGCTTGCGGATCGCCGCAGCGATGCCCGCCCCGATGCCCGTTCCCCCCACCGCACCGCGGCCAAGCCCGCCCATGAAAGCAGCGAAGCGCTCGCTGTCGGCCGGCGTCGCCAGCACGAACCACTCGCTTTCCCATTTCGGCACGGTCGCATCCGCCCACACGACCACGGCTACGCCGATGCGCCCATTCGGGCCGGAGGCAATTGCGGCCTTCACGCGATCATCACGGAAGGCGGTGGCGTAGCCCTCCATCTGCAGGGCCCATTCGACGCTGTCGACGGAGCCGGAGGCGTCGATCGCCAGAACCAGCTCAAGGTCCACGGCTTGGTCTTCGGCCGAGGCGCCTGCGGCCGCAATCAAGAGCGCAGCAAGAAGCGCGATGATGCGAAGGATCATGCGCTGAAGTGTAGCCGGCCACGGCGGTCCGCTGAACACACGGCCGCGCGAGATCGAACCACTATTGCGATGTGGGATGCCCTTCGAACTGTTTGGCGCCGTCGCAGATCTCGTACCAGGATGGTTTCTCAGCGACAAACTCATGAAACTTGTTTCTTAAGTCGAGCGCACCATCGAGTGCATTCGCTGCTATCGGAAAACTGTCCTCCTCAGAGAGGATCTCCCCAAGCGACGTGCCGCAGATTTTGCAGAAGCATCTGGCATACTTGTAGGGCGGGTCGGGCTGGTATCTCACCACGTGTTCTTTTCCCTGAATCCATTTCAGAGATTCTCGCTTCACAAAGACAATGGCGCTTGCACCGGCTTTGCGGCACCGGGAGCAATGGCATGTGCCCAGCATTGAGGGTGGGGCCAGCAGCTCAAATCTCACCACTTCGCAGCAACAGCTTCCTTCAATCATCTACGAACGTCTCCCGCTCAGAACCTATCTCACGGGAGAACAATATGTGAACAAACTGGAATGGGCAACGGCACGGCCGCGCGAGGTGGCAGCGCGCGGCGCAGCTCAGTTTCTCGGCGTGATGGACCCGGTGACGAAGTCCGGCAGATAGTCCGGCAGCTTGTCTGTCGCGCCCTTGCGGGCAAATCCCATTGCGACGATCGGCAGCTCGCGGTTGTTAGGAACGTCCCGGTAGAACATCATGACTTTCATTTGATCGGCGTTGACGGTCTCCGCAACCAGCCGTCCCTGCAACGCGCCGCGCATCAGCTTCAACGATATCGCTTCGCCGTCGCGCGCGCCGACGATATCGGCACCTTGTCCCTCCGCGCCATCCATGAACGCGCCGTAATATTGCCGGGTCTCGGCATTGTAGCGGAGCTGTGCGGTGACCGGCGCCGACAGAAGACCGCTCCAGCAGCGCCCGCGCATATCGAAACGCATCTGCGAGGCGCTTGGCTTGCCGTTGAGTTCGCAATGGAACTCCTGACCATATTGCGGGCCGAACAGGAGCTGCCCGGTGCCGATCCATTCGCCCGAAAAGCGCGCAATCAGCTCCTCGGCCTGAACAACGGGCATGGTCGAAACCAAAACAATCGCGCACAAAGCCATTGCGAGACGACGGAGGCGGTACATGCGGGGCTCCAACTGGACAACGCCCCGACCTTAGGGAGACAGGCTGAAGGGAATATTAAGGCTAACGCTTGGTGAACTTGCCGGCCGGGCGGTCGGCTGAGGTGTCGGATTCGCTGAGCGACACCAGATTGCCGGCCAGGTCCTTCAGCCGCGGGCGCTCTTCCGACAGGAATGGCAGCGGCCGGCAGACATCCATGGCCGAAAGCCCGATGCGTGCAGTCATTAGCCCGTTGACGACGCCTTCGCCGAGCTTGGTGGAAAGCCGCCCCGCAATGCCATGCCCGACGAATTGCTGCACGATCGTGTCACCGAGCGCGATCGAGCCGGTGACCGCAAGATGCCCGAGCACGGCTTTGGTCAGGCGCAGGAGCCCCAGCGCGCCCGGTCGCCCGCCATAAAGGGCGGCGAGGCGGCGCACGAGGCGTATCGTCTCCCACAGCACGAAGGCCATGTCGAAGAAGGCACGCGGACTGACCGCGGTGACAACGGAAACACGCCGCGCCGCGCCTGAGATGAGCGACTTCGCGCGGCGATCGAGCGGCGCAATCAGGTCGCGCTCCGTCAGCTTAAGCAGGTCGCGCCCGTCCATGATCTCACCGAGATGCGCGCGCACGAGACGCCGCGCTTTCGCGGTATCCGGTCGGTCGCGATAGAAGCCGAGCAGCGCGCGCGTTGCGCGTTCCGCGTCGTCGCGATTGTTCCGCTCCGCCGCGTCTTCGCCGTCGAGCCGCAGGCGGGCAAGCCGCTTCAGACGGAAGAGCCCGGCGATCTCGCGGCCAATCAGCGCCAACAGCGCCAGCGCGAAAAGTGCCACAAGGGCAGCGCCGAGCCAGCCGAGCCAATCGGCGCGGGCAAAGAGATCGCGCAGCAATGCATCGAACGCCACGCCGATCGCAAGCGTCACGATGGCCCCGCCGGCGGAAAGCGCCAGCGCCCCCCACCGGATGCCGTGGCGCGGCGGATGGGCGATCGTCTCCACGGCCTGATGCGCAGCGGCCTCGTCGAGCTCCAATGCCTCAAGCGGATCGGTGTCGAACGCATCGGGTTCCGGCGTTTGTACGGCCGGATCATCCAACCGAAACGCGCCGGGGCGACGCGCCCATCTGTCGGTGTCGTTCGGTCGTGTGCCGCTCATGTCAGCCTGTCCCCGATGAGATATTCCAGCGTCTGATCAAGCCGGATATGGGGAAGGGAGAGCGTGATCCCTTCCGCAGTGCGTTCAAGCCTTGGCGGGCGAAAGCGCAGGAAGCGCAGCGCCAGGGCTTCCTCCTGCAGTGCCTTATCGGTCGTGGCGCTCGCATTGTCGAAGATCGCCTCCGGCTCCTCCGGTAAATAGCCGGGAAACAAGGCGATTTCCGTTTCGCCATCATAGATGTCGACGCCCACCTTCTCGCCAGCCATGGGCACGCCGGTGATTGCCGGAAGTTGATGTCCGCCGCGCCGGACCTCCACCTCGCGCGTGGCCCGCACGGCCGCAAGCGGCACGATCCGCACTTCAGCACCGGAGAAGGATGCACGCTCCGACGCGCGCCGCGTCAGCCGCTCCAGGAGCCGCGCCAGATTGTCGTGATCGCTGTGATGGACGTGATCGGCTTTGGTGGCGGCAAACATGATCCGATCGATGCGCCGCATCAAGATGGAGGAGAGCCAGCTCGCGCGCCCCGGACGAAACGCGGCGAGCACATCGGCGAGCGCTGCCTCAAGATCGCGAAGTGCAGCCGGTCCGGCATTCAGCGCGGCGAGCATGTCGACCAGCACGATCTGCCGATCAAGCCGCGCGAAATGATCGCGGAAGAACGGCTTGACGACATGCGTCTTATAGGCCTCGTAGCGCCGCTCCATCATGGCGGCGAGCGTTTCGTGGCCCGCATCTTGGTCGGCGGCAATGTCGAGCGGCGCAAAGGTGAGGGCGGGCGACCCTTCCAGATCGCCGGGCATGAGAAAGCGGCCCGGCGGCAGCATGGAAAGCGCATGTTCATCGGCGCGCGCGGCGCGCAGATATTGCGTGAACGCCTCGGCGAGCCGCCGCGCCGTCGGCTCGTCTTCCGCCCCGCCAGCATCGACGCCGACAAGTGCGGCGTGCCACCTGGCGGCGACGCCGGTGCGATGCGGCTCGCGCGACAGTGCCAGCGCCTCAGCTGACCATGCCGCGTAAGTCTTGTTGAGGAGCGCCAGATCAAGCAGCCACTCGCCGGGATAATCGACGATATCGAGGTTGAGTTTGCCGCGACCCAGAGCACGCTTCACCGCGCGCGCGGACTCGTACTCGATGACGACCCGAAGCTCCGAGATGCGGCGCGTTGAATCCGGCCACACCCGCCGCTCAACGAGATCGCTCACATGCGCCTCGTAGTCGAAGCGCGGCACGTCATCGTCGGGCTGTGGCTTGAGCCGCGCGTCGGCGAGCCGTCCGCTGGCATAGGCGTCAAACAGCGGCAGCCGTCCGCCGTGAAGAAGGTTGTGGATGAGCGCGGTGATGAACACTGTCTTGCCGGCCCGCGACAGGCCGGTCACGCCGAGACGCACGGTGGGCGTACC
The DNA here is from genome assembly GCA_028281235.1 of Afifellaceae bacterium. Taxonomy (GTDB): domain Bacteria; phylum Pseudomonadota; class Alphaproteobacteria; order Rhizobiales; family Afifellaceae; genus DASWJZ01. Next base: position 60,259 of record JANQKG010000047.1, read on the forward strand.
GCCGCCGGCGAGCGCGCTGAGCACGTTGTCGACCGCAATCCTGGCCTCGTCAGCTAAATTGGTGATGGTCGACAATCAGGCTCTCCTGCCGGGAAATATGGGAAAAGCGGGGAGGAGTTCAAAGGCGCAGCGCGGCTTCTCAGAAAGCGGCTTTGTGATCGCCGAAATTGACACCAAGAACAGAGAGCTGCGGCCAGAGGCGCTTGGGACCGCCATTGACGCGGCGACAAGACCAAGCAGTATCAAACAGCCCTGATGTGAACTGGAAACACAGAAATGACAAAGCTTCGGTTGCCCGCGACACCCAGCACATCAAGAGCCGCCCTCATAACGGCTTTGTTCTTCGGCCTGGCGCCCGTCTACGGTGCCTATGCAAGCTGCTTTGATCGGACCATCGCGATCTCACGCTACACCTTTCTGGATCCCACGAACATCAACGAGATATACCAGGATATCTTCAAGATCGATCTTTCAGTGGCGGGTTCCGCATCGGTTGTACGGCTTACCGCCGGCGCCATGGCCGCGACGCCCTACGACAACATCGACTTCACATGGTCTCCGGACGGAAACAAGATTGTCTTCGTCTCCACACGCAACGGCACGCCCGAACTCCACGCTATGGACGCCGTGGACGCCAATGGGGACAACGAAGGAGACAATCTGATCAGTCTCGGTGTCGCCGATCTTGAACTGGGTTCGCCGCATTGGATTACAGGTGGGAAACTTGCCTTCATCAAAGGTGACGTGGACGGGAACGGGCAGGTTCACACGGCAGACATCAGCGCGGTTCCGGCGCTTTCCAATATCTCGGCGGTGACGATGGGCGGCAATTACAAGCTTGGCTCACGATACACCGCAGACGGTCAGCTTATCGGTTATGCTGAGGAATATGTGCTAGCAGGGATCGGTCGGTTCTACGCCTTGGGTGTGTTGCGGCTTTCCGACAGCTTGGAGGTCTTGCTCTCCGACCCGGGTGTCATCGAAAGGGATCTGGATTGGACCCCGGGGTCGTCTGAAGTGGTCTTCGGCAGCGATCGCGCCAATCCTGGTGCTGATCTCGACCTTTATTCAGCGGAAGTGGACCTGACCGCCGCGCCCCACCTTAAGAACGTTCAGCCGATCACTTCGACTCCGTCGACGACGGAGACCCATCCTCGCGTCAGCCCCGACGGTCAGTGCCTCGCCTATATCGCAAATGATGGCACCGTCCCCTATGGACCGAACGATGACCTGCGGATTCGTGATTTGCAGACCAGTGAGGACAGGAGGATCACGTCGTCTCGTGACATAAGCGGATTCGCATGGCGGCCTTGAGGCCGGGCTCGCAAACACGAAACGCTCGGAGCAATAAACATGCAGCTACGCTCCACCATCACCTGTCCGCGTTGCGGGCACACGCAATCGGAGGCGATGCCGACCGACGCCTGCCAGATTGTCTATGACTGCACACTTTGCGGCGCCACGCTGCGGCCCAAGTCCGGCGATTGTTGCGTGTTCTGCTCCTACGGCACCGTGCCGTGCCCGCCCGTTCAGGAAACGGGCAGGGCCTGCTGCGTCACGGCAGAATGAAGGCTGAGAGTTTCGCCCGGCCGGGCCGCAGCGCCTCCCAGCTCCCCTCAAAGTCAAGCACCGCCAGCGCCGCCTTGGGAAACCGTGCCGCAAGGACCGCGCCGTCCGGCCCATCAAGGTCGCAGGCCAGCGCGACGGCTGTCTCGTGCATGGTCGGGTTATGTCCGACCAGAAGCACGGTCGAGGCATCGCCGCCTTCCTCGTTGAGGATTGGCACATAGGTGCTGGCATCGTAGATGGCGCGCGACAGCCGCACCTCCGGATCGTCGCGCAGCGCCGGGCTGGCGAAATCCCAGGTCTCCTTGGCGCGCCGCGCCGTCGAGCAAAGCACAAGGTCCACCGGTCCGCGTCCGGCGACCGCACGGCCCATCTCAGCCGATGTCTCGCGGCCGCTCTTGGTCAGCGCGCGCCCGTGATCGTTTGAGCCCGGCTGGGTGCGTTCAGCCTTGGCGTGACGGAGAAGAAGCAAGCGTGGCATAGAGCGCCGATACCGCGCCGGCCCGGGCGCGGCAAGCTGCAATGCAGCACAGCGGCAGGAAGCCGCCTCCGGCTCGGCGCGTCAGGCTCGCTCAGGCGCACAATCACAGGACGATCAGGAGCTCTCCGCGGTGAGCGTTCCGTCCGCTGTCTCAACCTCCGTCGCCAGCCGGAGGTCGATGAGCTCCTCCGGCGTGAAGAGATAGAGTTTTTCCTTCGGCGTCGACATCGCTCGCGTCCACACAAGCGGGTCCACGCCGAAGCCGTGGAGCAGATCCTGCGCCTCCGCGCCAACGCGCTGCGCCTGATCCATGCCCTCCGCCAGCGAGCCGAAGGCCGTCTCAAGCGGCGAGGCGCGATGCACACCGATCCAAGCCGTGGCGTCGGCAACGCGTTGCACGCCCCCGGCGAACACCAGCGGGCAGGAGGACGCGCAATAGCCCTCTGCGACGATGCGGGTGTTGAGGCCGGCGTCGCGGATCATGTTGGCCATCTGCACCGCGTCGGCGACGGAGCCGCCCGGCGAGTGCAGCACGATCTCGCTGATGTCGGCGGCGCGCTCGCTCATCAGGAAGACAGCCAACGCATCGGCGGTCCCTTGCGTGATCGTGCCCTCCGCAAATGCCGAACCATTGGTCCCGAGGCGGAAGCGCATGGGCTCGCCTTCGGTCTCGCCCCGCGGCCGGGTCATCAGGCGCTTCAAATCGGAATCCGGAGCAATGGGGCGTGTCAGCGGCAGATAGGGGCGGGTCTGACTACCGGGGAGCGGCCTGTCCATCTTGACTGGCGAGAGCGGCGGCAGGTCCGGGCGGTTGGCGATCTGCTCGTGCCGCAGGTCCTGGAAGTCCATTCCGATCATGAAGGCGGACAGTGCGACAAGCCCATAGAAGCCATGTTTGAGGACGGTGCCTTCCGGCTGCCCTTTCACGCGATCAGCCAAGCCCTTCATGCGCGCCATCATGCGTCTCCCCGGCCACGTTGCGGGGCGATCGGTGTCACGTTACGGGCGTCGGGTTGCGGTTCGTCCGTGTCGGGATCGTCGTCATGTGGCGGAGGCGCCGGCTCCGTTGCTTCTGCTTCGCGCGGAACCGGCGCGCCGAGCTGCTCAGTGGCCAGCTCCTCGCGCCGCATCTGCTCATAGAGCCGCATGGCCTGCATCATGTCGGCCGCGGTCATCACATTGTCGATCACCCGCGGGTCTTCTTCGCGGCGAATGGCGCTGTGCACCACCACCAGGATCAAGACCAGCACGGCCGGCAGGAGATCGATGGAGATCGCCCCGGCCCACGACGGCAGGAAGTCTGCGCCATAAACCAGCACGGCCGCCGGCCTGGACAGCGGCACGAAGCGCTCCGGCCGCACGGTCTCCACGGCAAGCACTTGATCGGCCGCGGAGGCGAGTGCCTTGGATTGCGCTGCAACGGCCCCGGCGACATTGCCCACCACCGTCTCCTGCCGGTTGCGCAGATCCTGCGTCCCGCCATCGGCCACCGGTGCGATGAACGTGGAGGCAAGGTCGTCGGCGGCGCGGCGCACCGCCGGGGCGACGGAGGTCTGCTGCAAACTGGCGATGACGCCGGCGAGCGCCACTGCCTCCTCGCCGAAGGCGTCGGCGCGGCGCGCGACCGGGCCGCTGGCGGAGACTAGCGAGCGCATGCGCGCTATGCGTTCACCACCCTGATCATGCAACTGTCGCACGGTCTCGCGCGACTGGATGACCTCTTCGGCGAGCCCCTTGATGTCGTTCGACATCTGCGTCAGGAGCTGCACCACCGTGCCGGAACCGGACGTACCCGTCAGCGCGCCGGAGGCGCGTTCGTCGTCGGCGAGCCGCGCAAACCGGTTCGCCGCAAGCTGGATGTCCGGCAACAAGGATTGCGCGGCCAAGGCGTTGGAATGCGCTTTATCGAGGGCGTCCGCGTAACCCTCCGCGGCGCGCGACAAATGCTGCTCAATCGCCGCAGAGCCGGCCAGCGCCGCCGCGTTGAGCCATGACGACATCGCCACGATCATGACGGAGCCAAGCACGATCGCGCCGACGAGCGCACGGCGATGCGTGGCGTATCGCACATGCGGCATGAGCCGCATGAGGAAAATCCAAAACGCGTAGATGCCGACGGAGACGGCAGCGGAGTAGATCAGCGCGCCGAGAAACACCACGCTGGCGGAGCCGTCGAGCAGGTCGCGCACGCCGATATAGGTGTAAACGCCTGATGCGAGAGCTAAAACGGCAAGCGCGATTTTTGTAGTCAGTTGAAGGGCGTCTATGCCCTCCCTCAGCGGCCGCGCCATACCCACACTCCGTCGCGAAAGATCTCGCGCTCGGCCCCCGGAGCATCATGAAGCCTTGCAGCCGGCTTTTCAATTCCGATTGCGCATTTTAGCCGCGGCGTCACCGCGACAGCGCGAGCGCAGCCCACGCTACGGGACTCAAGCAGCCCACGCTACGGGACTCAATAGGTGATCGGCGTTCTAGGTGTGGTGTGTGTCTAGGCGGCTTTGCGGAGCCGCTGCCGGCGGCGCACTTTGCGCCGCCGCACAGATGGTGCTTTTTGAACGGGCGTGGTTGCCGCCGGGAGCTGTGGTCTGTTTTCTGTCGCAGCGCGCTCCGCTGCCAGGACAGCGAGCTCAACCTTCAGCAAAGCGCCAAACGCCGCGCGACGCTCCGCCAGGGCAGCATCGACGCCCGGCAATATCCGCTCCATCGTCCAAAGCGATGCGCGCGCCGCACGCATCAGATTGAGATAGAGGCGTGATGCCTCGCGCAGCCGCATGCGTAGCGCGTCCGCTGCCAGAAGGCGCCCGGCACGCAGAGCCTCGCATTCGCGCTCGATTGTCGAAACGACAACGCCTTCAGCCGCGTCGATGGCCCGCAGGAGTTCGTCGGCCTGCGCCTGAGCCTGCGCTCGGATACTCGATACTTGTGCGCGCATACCCGTGATCCTGGCAGGCTAAGGTTAAGGTTCGGCAAATGCGGCAGCCCGGCCGGCGCGTTAAACTTGAGTGAGATTTCACAAATGCTTCAAGCCGAAGCGCTTGCCAGCGCCACGTTTTCTCCCGTATATGGCGCGCCAATAAAGGGGGGATAGGGGATAAGTGTGTTATGGCGCGGAGTAGAGCGAACGGCCATAATTCCAAAGCAAACGGCTATCGGCCTCGCGCCAAAGAGCCGTTTATGAACAGCCGGCAGCGCGAGTATTTCCGTCTCAAGTTGCAGTCCTGGAGAGACGAGATTCTCGCCGAAAGCCGAGAAACGCTGGAAGCCCTTCAGGCAGACAGCCAAAACCATCCTGATTACGCGGACCGCGCCTCGTCGGAAACGGACCGCTCCATTGAGCTTCGCGCGCGCGATCGCCAGCGCAAGCTGATTTCCAAGATCGACGCCGCCTTGAAGCGGATCGACGAGGGGACCTATGGCTATTGCGAGGAAACCGGCGAGCCCATCAGCCTGAAACGGCTCGACGCCCGCCCGATCGCAACATTGTCGATAGAGGCGCAGGAGCGGCATGAGCGCCGCGAGCGGGTCTATCGCGACGAGTGAGCGAAGCGCGTGCGCAAGAAGCGCAATGATGCGGACCTCAGGCGCGGCGAGCGCCATTAGTCTGCCGCAATGACGACCGGCACGCCTGACGCTGAGAAGATTGCGGCGACCGTGCTTGCGGCGATCGATAGCGCATCACCCCTTGCGTCGATCAGCGACTCCACCCCGGATTTCGACCTCGACCACGCCTACCAGGTCGCCGCCGCGCTGACGCGGCTGCGTACAGGCCGGGGCGAGCAGCCGATCGGCTGGAAGATTGGCTTCACCAACCGCACCATCTGGGACGAATACGGCGTCTACGCCCCGATCTGGGGGCCGATATACGACACGACGCTGGCACATGTGGCCCCGAGCTCCGGCAGCCACGACTGCCCGGTCAGCATATTTGCGGAGCCACGTATAGAGCCGGAGATCGCGCTGCGGCTTGCCGATACGCCGCAGCCGGATATGGACGAACGGGAGCTGATGGCCTGCATTGACGCGGTCGCGCATGGCGTGGAGATCGTGCAGTCGGTCTTCCCCGATTGGCGCTTCACAGCGGCCGACACGGTCGCCGCCGGCGCCGTCCACGGCTGCTATCGCTGCGGCCCGCTCGTTCCCGTCCAGCCGGCTGAGCGCGCGCAATGGGCAACGATGCTTGCCAGCTTTGAGATCGCGCTGTTCCAGGGCGAAAGGGAGATCGACCGTGGCGTGGCCGAAAACGTGCTCGGCGGCCCTTTGGAGGCGCTCCGCCATTTCGTGCGCGGCCATGCGGATTATTCTGCCGGAGCGGCGCTTCAGCCTGGGCAGATCGTGACGACCGGTACCGTTACCCGCGCTTTCCCGGTGCAGGCCGGCGAGCGCTGGCGCACCGAGCTGCGCGGCTTGCCGCTGAGGGGGCTGGACCTGACCTTGACTTAGCCCTGAGCAGGGCGGCGTTAGCGGCCTTTCGTGTCGCCGGTCAGTTCACCGAGCAGCCGCGCCATCTCGTCCTCCAACGCATCACCCGTCTCGCGGCGGCGTGCGTCTAGGCTGATCACTGGTGCTTCCTCGCGACGTTCGCCGGGCGCTGCCGATTCACGCCGTCGCTCAGGCTCAGACGCGGCTCCTGACGGCTCTCCGCCCAGCGATCGCGGCTCGATCGCCCGTGCACGGCCCTTGTCGCCAGCCTCAGAGCGTTGACGGCCGCCTGTGCTGGGTGCGGTGTCCACTGCGTCATTGGACGGCGCTTTCTGCGTGGGCTCGCTGCGGTCTTGGCTGGCTGATTGAACCTCCTCCGCAAGCGCCTCCTCCAACCGGTCGGCCAGGTCGCCCAGCGTCGTGGACGGATCGTTGGAGTGCTTGGCTGAGAGCGGCGGCTGCGGCTTGGTCGTTCCCCCGTCCGACTGAACCGGGTCAACGCGGAGCGCCTGGACGATCTCGTTCTCAATGGAATCCGGCTCCGCCCATGGCACGCCGGCATTGGGCAAACCGCCATCGTTTTGCTTCCCGCTACCATTGCGGCGACCGGTGGCAGTCACGCCGTCCTGAGCGGATTCCGAACGGCTTCCGCCAAGCGGCGTCGGTTGAATGGTGCGCTGGGGCGCGGCAGGCTCCCGCCTGGAAATCTGCGTCGCGCCCGCCCGCTGACGAGTCTCGCGCGAGCGCGCCGCCGGCGCCGGAGGAGTGCCAGGCCGCGGCGTCGCCGCATCCGGTAGGGCGCGCGCTGGCGTCTCTTGCGCAGCCGCCCCGCCCAAGATCGGCGCCGCGGCGAGCTTGCCGGTCTCCGGAATGGCAATAGTCTCAGCCGGTGTGCCGGGCCCACGAACCTTCTTGACGTCGTTCTCAACGACCAGATCGGCCGGTCCGCCGACCATGACGAGATGTTCGATCCTGTCGCAGCGCAGAAGAACCAGCCGCCGCTCGTCGTCCACCGGCGTGCTTTCCAGAACCTCCACGCGGCTATGACCCAAAATGCCCGATCGGGTTCCGCCGCGGGCCTTGCGCTGGCGAAACAGGCCGAACCGGAAATGTAAAACCGCCAAAACCGCCGCGGCGAGGGCCAAAACAACAATCAGACCGACAATGATGCCGACAACACCCAGCATTCACTTCTCCAATCCGCCGCAATCTAAGGGCGGAATCATAGACGGAACCGCCGAGCCGTTCAATTAACCCGTCATCTGAGGTGAACGTCCCCGGGAAGTTGAAAATGCGGCCGACACAGATACTAAGGTGGCGCAATCCAGCCAAGGCGAATCGGATAGATCAGTGCTGATGCGGCAAGACGGGACCGGGCGGAACGACGGGGCGCGATCCGGTCGAGGTCGTTTGGCGCTCCTGACGGCGCTCGTCATCATTCTCGTCGGAGTGGCGAGCAGCTACCTGATCCTTCCCGCGCCAGTGGCAAATCTTGTGGTGCTCGCCTGTATCGGCGTTCTCTCCACGATCGGCGTGGTGGCATTGTTCGCCTTTTCCGCCGGGGTCCTGTCCTGGGGGGCGGCGCCGGCGCGTCCCGTCGATCCTGACGGCCCGTCGCAGGTTCTTCTAGAGAACATGGCCGAAGGCGTCATGATGACGACCGCCGACGGAACGCCGCTTTGGGCCAACAGCGCATTTCTCAGGCTGACCGGCGCCGCCAGCCAAGGCGACCTGCACTCTATCGAGCGGCTCTTCTCCGACAATCCGGATGCTGCGGAGGCCGTGCACCGGCTCGCTGTCGCCGCCGATCAGAACCGCCGCGCCACGGAAGAGATCCGCATGCCCGGCGGCATCCTGGGCCGCAGGAGCGAGGCGCGCTGGTATCGCGTGCGCGTGACGCCGGCGAGCGGCGTCGACGGCCGCATCGGCTGGCTCGTCGCCGACATCACGCGCGAGCGCGAGCACCAGGAGAACATCTTTCAGGAACTGCAGAACGCCATCGATTATCTCGACCACGCGCCGGCGGGCTTCTTCTCATTGGAGCCGGACGGGCGCATTCGTTACCTGAACGCCACCCTTGCGGAATGGATCGGCATCGACCTCGCCGAGTTTGAGCCGGGTGCGGCGCAGATCCGCGAGCTTGTGACTGTGGAAGGGTTGTCGGTGATCCAGGCGGCCGGCCGCAAGGGCGCAGAATCGGAAGCGCTGGACATCGACTTGGTGCGCACCGACGGCACGCGGCTCCCGGTTCGCCTCATCCATCGCGTGCCCGTGGCGCCCGACGGGACGATCGGCGCGTCGCGTACGCTGGTGCTTGACATGCGCGGTAGCGATGACCGCGAAGCCGGGCGGCTCGCCGAGGCGCGCTTCGCCCGCTTCTTCAACAATACGCCCATGGCGATCGCCTCCGTCGATGGCGAAGGCCGCATTGCGCTGACCAATGCGCGCTTCGTCATGTTGTTCGGCAAGGCCGGCGCCGCCGGCAGGCCGTTGACCGAGCTGGTTCAGGACAGCGATCGCGCCGGGCTTGCCGCGGCGGTCGATGCGGCACTCTCCCGCCAAAGCGAGATTCCCGCCGTCGACGCCAGCCTGGCGGAGGACGCCGAGCGTAGCGCGCGGTTCTTCGTCAGCCCCATCCTGGAGGCCGATGAGGGCCAGGACGCCGCCGTCATCTATGCGCTGGAGACGACCGAGCAGAGGGCACTGGAGACGCAATTCGCGCAGAGCCAGAAGATGCAGGCCGTCGGTCAGCTCGCCGGTGGCATTGCGCACGACTTCAACAATGTGCTGACCGCCATTATCGGCTTCTCTGACCTGCTTCTTACGAGCCACAGGCCGACCGATCCGTCCTTCCAGGACATCATGAATATCAAGCAGAACGCCAACCGCGCCGCCGGTCTGGTGCGGCAATTGCTGGCGTTCTCGCGGCGTCAGACGCTGCGGCCGCAATTGCTGCAGCTGGCCGACGTGCTCAGCGAAACATCGGTTCTGCTTGACCGTCTGCTCGGTGAGACGATTGAGCTCGATGTCGTGCGGGGGCGTGACGTGTGGCCGATCAAGGCCGATCTCAATCAGCTTGAGCAGGTCATCGTGAACCTCGCCGTCAATGCGCGCGACGCCATGCCGGACGGCGGCAAGCTCTCCATCCGCACGTCCAACGTGACGGAGGAGGATAGCGCCAGGTTCCGCGAGCAGGGCTTCAAGCCCGGCGAATACGTTCTCCTGGAGGTCGCCGATACCGGGATCGGCATGTCTCAGGAGGTGATGGACCGCATCTTCGAGCCGTTCTTCTCCACCAAGGAGGTCGACAAGGGCACCGGCCTCGGCCTCTCCACGGTCTACGGCATTGTCAAGCAGACCGGCGGTTTCATCTACGTCGATTCCAAGCCGGGCGAGGGCACGACATTCCGCATTCTCCTGCCGCGCCACGTGCCGCTCCCCGACGAGGTCGTGGAGGAAAGCGACCGCCCGCCGGCGCCGACCGACCTGACCGGCAGCGCCAACATCCTGCTGGTGGAGGACGAGGAGGCGGTGCGCGCCTTTGCCGGTCGGGCGCTCTCCGCTCGCGGCTATAACGTCCACCAGGCCGCCTCCGGGCCGGAGGCGCTGGACCTCCTCAAAGGCCTCGACGAGCCGCTCGATCTGGTGATCTCCGACGTTGTCATGCCGGGCATGGACGGCCCGACCCTGATGCGCGAGCTCAGGCGCCGGCAGCCCGATGTGAAGATCATCTTCATCTCCGGCTACGCGGAGGACGCGTTCCAGCGCAACCTGCCGGAAGAGGAGAGCTTTCAGTTCCTGCCGAAGCCGTTCTCGCTGAAGGAACTGGCTACCACCGTGAAGGCGACGCTGGAAGCCTGATGCATATCAGCCCTTTGAAGTGGGCTGCGGGATATCACGCTCTACTCAATCTTTGATTGTGGCGCTGGATTGCGATTCTGGTATGAGGTTTGTGGCGGGCGAGTCTTCGCCCGGCGTCCTGCAAGACAGGATAGGAGCGGCGCAGATGAACATGAAAGACGCGGCAGACGAGTCGAGGCGGCGGCACGAGCATGGCGACCTGTCCGGCACGACCGGCGTGAGCCCCGATGGCGAGCGCAGACCCTGGACCACGCCGGTCTTGTGTGACCTTTCAACTGGCATCCCCAAGGCTGAGGGTAACCCTGGCGGCCCGAGTTTCGACCCAAGCGCTTTTGATTCGTGAGCAGAGCGACGGATATCAGTCCGTGTGAACGGATTTGAGCGGCATGAAGCCAGCCGCGATGGCGGGGGGCTTAAAACGCATTTTCTGATCGGGCCGCGATCGCTTGTCCGGAGCCCCGGATGTCGAGCGCTATTCAATCTTAAGTTGTTGTGTCCGTTGGGATTCTGGTTATGAATACCTGACTGAGCGAGTCTTCGCTCGATATCCTGCAAGCGGAAGGGGCGGCGCAGATGGACATGAAAGATGTGGCAGACGAGTCGAGGCGGCAGCACGAGCATGGAGACCTGTCCAGCGAGAATCGCGTGAGACCCGATGGTACGCCCTGGACGACGCCGGTCCTGTGTGACCTTTCAACCGGCATTCCCAAGGCTGCTGGGCCTGGCTCATCCGTAATTTTCGACGGCATTTCGTTCGGCAACTCGTAGGGTGTTAGCCGTCTGAGCGTCTGGGCACAGCAGCCACGATTGTTAGCGTGGGTTGAAGTCGCCACGGTGCCGTCTAGGCTGATTGTATTCCAACTTACCGGCAAAACACACGCCTTAGGCGCCGTGCTATGTTCCCACTATGTTCTTGACTATCTATGAGAACATAGGATAAACAAAACGCTCTTGAAGCGGCGCCGGCGGGTCTTCCGCTGGCCAGAGGGGGATGCCATGGTGAGCCCATTGCGAGTCGTCGAAGGTTCTAAGGACAGTATGGATAAGACGAAGGCGCTGGACGCCGCGCTCAGCCAGATTGAGCGGGCCTTCGGCAAGGGCTCCATCATGCGGCTTGGCCGCGACGGCCAGGTGGTCGAGATCTCCACCATCTCCACCGGCTCGCTCGGTCTCGACATGGCGCTTGGCGTTGGCGGCCTGCCGCGCGGGCGCATCGTGGAGATTTACGGGCCGGAATCCTCCGGCAAGACGACGCTGGCGCTGCACACGATCGCGGAGGCGCAGAAGATTGGCGGCATCTGTGCTTTCGTTGATGCAGAGCACGCGCTCGACCCGATCTATGCACGCAAGCTTGGCGTCGATCTCGACGAGCTTCTGATCTCACAGCCCGATGCCGGCGAGCAGGCCCTGGAGATTGCCGACACGCTGGTGCGGTCTGGCGCCGTCGACGTGCTTGTCGTGGATTCCGTCGCCGCGCTGACGCCGCGCGCCGAACTGGAAGGCGAGATGGGCGATTCGCTGCCCGGCATGCAGGCACGGCTGATGAGCCAGGCGCTCAGGAAGCTCACCGCCTCCATCTCGCGCTCCAACACGATGGTCATCTTCATCAACCAGATCCGCATGAAGATCGGCGTGATGTTCGGCAGCCCGGAGACCACGTCCGGCGGCAATGCGTTGAAGTTCTACGCTTCCGTCCGGCTCGACATTCGCCGCATCGGCGCAATCAAGGAGCGCGACGAGGTGGTCGGCAACCAGACGCGCGTAAAGGTGGTCAAGAACAAGCTGGCGCCGCCCTTCAAGCAGGTGGAGTTCGACATCATGTATGGCGAGGGCGTGTCCAAGACCGGCGAGTTGCTTGATCTCGGCGTGAAGGCGGGCATCGTTGAGAAATCCGGCGCCTGGTTCTCCTATGACAGCCAGCGTCTCGGGCAGGGCCGGGAGAACGCCAAGCAGTTCCTGAAGGAGAACCCCGACATGGCGGGTGAAATCGAGCACGCGATCCGCCAAAGCGCCGGTCTGATCGCCGAACAGCTTGAGGGCGATGAATCCGCTGAACCCGACGAGGCGGCGGAGGGGTAGGGCGCAGGGCGGCTTGGCGCGATCCGTAGCCCGCATGGAGCGTAAGCGAAATGCGGGGGCGCTCGCTTGCACACCTTCTCGTTTGTCATCCCGCAAGCGGCGCGCAGCGACGCTTTGCGGGACCCATAGCCATCGGATCATGCGATGAGATATCCGGCTTTGAGCCTTGCGCCGCTCTGTGGGTGTTCATAGGTCCCGGCCTTGACCTGGCGGCCAAGCTGGGATGACAGACGAGAGGTCGGAGTGTAGCCCGCATGAAGCGCAAGCGAAATGCGGGGAGCGTCGCGCCTGGCTCTCTCAAAATCCTCCTTTGCTGGACAGCCCTTAAGCCCGCGGTCTAAATGCAGCCGAATCAAGGGGCTGGGCCGATCAATCGCCGCTGCGCGGGTGGTTGGTGCCGGGCAGAGGTGAGATGGCGAGCGTCAACGACATTCGCAGTGCGTTTATCGATTACTTTGTGAGCGAGGGGCACGAATCCGTCGCCTCCGGGCCGCTTGTGCCGCGTAACGACCCGACCCTGATGTTCGCCAATGCCGGCATGGTGCAGTTCAAGGATTACTTCACCGGCCGCGTGAAGCCGCCATATCCGCGCGCCGTCACCGCGCAGAAGGTCGTGCGCGCCGGCGGCAAGCACAACGACCTCGACAATGTCGGCTACACCGCCCGCCACCACACCTTCTTTGAGATGCTGGGGAATTTCTCCTTCGGCGACTATTTCAAGGAGCGCGCCATCGAGCTGGCCTGGCGGCTGATCACCAAGGAATTCGGCCTGCCGGCGGACCGGCTTCTGGCCACTGTGTTCGTCGATGACGACGATGCGTTCGCGCTCTGGAAGAAGGTCGCCGGCCTTCCGGACTCACGCATCCTGCGCATAGCCGGCTCCGACAATTTCTGGGCAATGGGTGATACCGGCCCGTGCGGCCCCTGCTCGGAGATCTTCTTCGACCACGGCGAAGATGTGTGGGGTGGCCCGCCAGGATCGCCGGAGGAGGATGGCGACCGCTTCGTTGAGGTTTGGAACCTCGTCTTCATGCAGTTTGAGCAGCTCTCCAAGGAGGAGCGTGTGGCGCTGCCCAGCCCCTCCATCGACACCGGCATGGGGCTGGAGCGCATCGCCGCGGTCCTGCAAGGCACGCACGACAATTACGACATCGACCTCTTCCAGACCCTGATCGCCGCCGTCCACGATCATGTCGGCGCGCCGTCCAACCCCGTGAACCAGGCGAGCCCGCGCGTCATCGCCGATCATTTGCGCGCCACCGCTTTCCTCATCGCCGATGGCGTGCTGCCGTCGAATGAGGGTCGTGGCTATGTGCTCCGCCGCATCATGCGCCGCGCCATGCGCCACGCGCATCTGCTCGGCGCCGGCGAGCCGGCCATCTACAAGCTCGTCCCCGTTCTGGTGCGCGAGATGGGGCAGGCCTATTCGGAACTCGGCCGCGCCGAGGGCCTCCTCACCGAGACGCTGCGGCTGGAGGAGGCGCGCTTCCAGCGCACGCTGGCGCGCGGCCTGTCGCTGCTTGAGGAGGCGAGCGGGTCGCTCAGTAAAGGCGACACGCTCGACGGCGAGACCGCCTTCAAGCTCTACGATACGTATGGTTTTCCCCTTGATCTGACGCAGGATGCGCTGAAGACGCGCGGTATCGGCGTCGACATCAGCGGCTTCACGCATGCCATGGATCGTCAGCGCGCCGAGGCGCGCGCCCATTGGGCCGGCTCCGGAGAGGCGGCGACGGAGACCGTCTGGTTCGGCTTGCGCGAGACCCACGGCGCCACGGAGTTCCTCGGCTACGATACGGAGAGCGCCGAGGCGGAGGTGAGGGCGCTCATCAAGGACGGCGCGGAGGTCGAGGCACTCGACGAAGGCGACGAAGGCGTGATCCTCGTCAACCAGACGCCGTTCTACGGCGAGGCCGGTGGTCAGGTCGGCGACACCGGATCGATTGAATCGGAGAACGGCGCGCGCTTCCGCGTGATCGATACGCAGCGTAAGGCCGATGGTCTCATCGTGCATGTCGGCAAGGTGGAGATCGGTGGCTTTGTCGGCGGCCAGGCCGTGCGGCTTGGTGTTGACAGCGCGCGGCGGAGCGCCATTCGCGCCAACCATTCCGCCACGCATCTTCTGCATGAGGCGTTGCGCCAGACCCTCGGCACGCACGTGGCGCAGAAGGGATCGCTGGTCGCGCCGGAGCGGCTGCGCTTCGACTTTTCGCATCCCAAGCCCGTCTCCGACGACGAGGTGGAGGCGATCGAGGACATTGCGAACGCCATCGTGCTGCAGGATGCACCCGTGGAGACCCGCTTGATGGATCGCGACAGTGCGATTGAGTCCGGCGCCATGGCGCTCTTCGGCGAGAAATACGGCGACGAGGTGCGCGTGGTCTCCATGGGCGAGGCGCTCACCGGCGACAAGACCGGCAAGACTTATTCCGTCGAGCTCTGCGGCGGCACACATGTGGGGCGCACCGGCGAGATCGGGCTTTTGACCGTGCTTGCGGAAAGTGCGGTGGCCGCCGGCGTGCGCCGTGTTGAAGCGCTCACCGGAAATGCCGCGCGACGTCATCTCGCCGAGCAGGACAAGCGCGTGCGCGAGATCGCCGGCAAGCTGAAGGCGCGGCCCGATGAGGCGCTGGCGCGCGTCGATCAGCTTGTCGAGGAGCGGCGCCGGCTTGAGCGCGAGCTGGCGGAGGCGACGAAGAAGCTCGCCATGGGCGGCGGCGGTGGCGACGAACCGGCGGTCCAAGCGATCGGCGCCATCAAGGTCATGGCCCGTGCAGTGGAGGGCGTGGCGCCCAAGGATCTGCGCGGTCTGGTCGATCAGGGCAAACAGCAGGTCGGGTCCGGCGTCGTGGCGATCGTCGGCGTCAGCGACGGCAAGGCCGGGCTGGTCGTCGGCGTCACCGATGATTTGACCGACAAGATCAACGCCGTTGATCTGGTGAGGCTCGGTTCAGAGGCGCTTGGCGGCAAGGGCGGCGGCGGCCGGCCCGACCTGGCGCAGGCCGGCGGACCCAACGCCGCCGGCGCCGACGCTGCACTTCAGGCGATCACCGGGCGCATCGGCGAGCTCGTCGCGGCGTAGGCCCAAGGGGGCCACGGCGTTATAACCCTCTCCTTGAGGGAGGGTCGAAAGCGGCAAAGCCGCTTTCGGGGAGGGGTGAGCGACGTTCCTCCGCTGATCAACCACTCTCCGCCTCCCGAAGTTTGCTGCGGCTTCGCCTCGCAAACTCCGACCTCCCCACAAGAGGGGGGTTACGGGGCTGCGTCACACATTTCGTTTGTCATCCTGGTTCGGCCGAAGGCCGAGACCGGGATCCATGAACACCTGCGGATGAGATGAAGCAGAGCGCGTTCCTCACCCGGCTTGCTCCGGTGGTTATGGATCCCGCACAGCGTCGCTGTCGCGCCGCTCGCGGGATGACAAGAAGGGGAGTGTGCGAGCAAGCCTCAGCATTTCGCCGTCGCTTCAAGCAGGCAATGGGATCAGACGGCGGGCGCAACCGCCTGAAATCAGATCCGCGCAGGAAGCTCTCTCTCGCCACTTGGCAGGCAATCGACGGGCTCGCTGACGGACAAAATCCGCCCATCGCCGTCAAGGGCAAGAACCAACACGGCGTCCGCGCCGGCGCCGGCCAAGCCATGCTCGACAGCCACCGACGCGCCATCAGGGCCATGCCGGAGCGCCAGCGTCACGAGATTCACATCGGGCTGAGCAACCAGCAAATCCTGCTCCGCCGCCAATGGGAGCGCACAGGCGGTGCCGTCGAAGCTTGCCTTTTGCAGCGTCGCGTCGGAAGGCGCTGCCACGACGATCGGCGCGCCGCGCGGACCGCTGAGAAGGTCGGGCCCGAGGAGGACCATCGCTGCGCCCAGGCCTAAGATCGGCAGCGCCGACCCGAAGAGCATGCGAATCATCGAAAGCCTCCAGAAAAGGAACCGACTCCGCTCCTATATAGGCGGCAGGGGCCCTGACGTAAGGCCCTTTGCGGGCCTCAGCCCATCGCTTTCTGTAAATTTTCGTCGACCTTGTCGAGGAAGCCCGACGTGGAGAGCCACGGCTGATCGGGCCCCACAAGAAGCGCTAAGTCTTTGGTCATAAAGCCGGATTCGATCGTCTCAATCGTCACGTGCTCCAGCGTGTCGGCAAAGCGCGTCAGGGCCTCGTTCCCGTCAAGTTTACCGCGATGGGCAAGACCGCGCGTCCAGGCGAAGATCGACGCGGTCGAGTTGGTAGAGGTTTCCTTGCCCTCCTGGTGCAGCCGGTAATGGCGCGTCACGGTGCCGTGAGCGGCTTCCGCCTCAAGCGTCCGCCCATCCGGCGACATCAGGACGGAGGTCATCAGGCCGAGCGAGCCGAACCCCTGCGCCACCGTGTCGGACTGCACGTCGCCATCGTAGTTCTTGCACGCCCAGACATAGCCGCCGGACCATTTCAGCGCCGCCGCAACCATGTCGTCGATCAACCGGTGCTCATAGGTGATGTTCTTGGCGTCGAATTTCTGGCGGAACTCCGCGTCGAAGATTTCCTGGAAGATATCCTTGAAGCGCCCGTCATAGGCTTTGAGGATCGTGTTCTTCGTAGAGAGGTAGACCGGATATTCGCGCGTCAGGCCGTAATTGAACGAGGCGCGCGCGAAGTCGCGGATCGACTCGTCGAGATTGTACATCGCCATGGCAATGCCGGAGCCGGGCGCGTCGAATACCTCGCGCTCGATGACTTCGCCGTCCTCTCCTTCGAACCTGACGGTCAGCTTGCCCTTGCCGGGAAACAGCAAGTCGGTGGCGCGGTATTGGTCGCCGAAGGCGTGGCGGCCGATGATGATCGGCTTGGTCCAGCCTGGCACCAGGCGCGGCACGTTGCGGCAGATGATCGGCTCGCGGAAGATGACGCCGCCCAGGATGTTGCGGATCGTGCCGTTCGGCGAGCGATACATGCGCTTCAGCCCGAACTCCTCTACGCGCGCTTCGTCCGGCGTGATGGTGGCGCATTTCACGCCGACGCCGGCTTCCCGGATGGCGTTGGCTGCGTCCACCGTCACCTGGTCGTCGGTGGCGTCGCGATGCTCGATGCCGAGGTCGTAGTAGCGCAGCTCGATATCGAGATAGGGATGAATCAGCTTGTCTTTGATGAACTGCCAGATGATCCGGGTCATCTCGTCGCCATCGAGTTCTACGACGGGGTTTGCGACCTTGATCTTGTCCATCAATCGAAGCCTTTCTGAAGCGCGCCGCATCTGGCGCGGGAAGGTGGGAATTTGGCGGGGCAGCGCCCTATAGCAAAGCTATTAAGGGTCGCCAACCAAGGCCCGCGGCGGCAAGTCTGCTGGCTCGGGCCCGCCGGCTCTGCTACCTGAGCGGTTTTCTCAGAGAGGTTGCTATGGCCGCTGCCGGCGCGTTGCCTCCAAATGCGCTTCAAGGGCCCGCCATCGTCCTGGTTGAGCCGCAGCTCGGCGAGAATATCGGTGCTGCGGCGCGCGCCATGGCCAATTTCGGGCTGACGGATCTGCGCCTTGTCGCGCCGCGCGACGGCTGGCCGAGCAGAAAGGCGCGGGCGGCCGCCAGCGGTGCCAGCGCCATCGTTGACGGCGCGCGCATCTTCAACAGCACCGAAGAGGCGGTTGCCGATCTGAACTTCGTCTATGCGGCCACCGCCCGCAGCCGCGACCTGCCCAAACAGGTGGTCGGGCCGCGCGAGGCCGTGGAGACCCTGCGCGAGCGCGCGGCTGAGGGGCAGGCGGCCGGCGTGCTCTTCGGCCGCGAGCGCTGGGGGCTGACCAACGAGGAGGTTGCGCTCGCTGATTGCATCGTCACCTATCCGGTCAACCCCGCCTTTGCCTCGCTCAACGTCGCACAGGCGGTGCTGCTCCTGGCTTACGAATGGCTCGCCGCCGGCTTGGACGGCGCACTGCCGACGCGTGACGCCTTTCAGGAGATGGATATCACGCCCGCGCCCAAGGCGCATCTCCTTGGCCTCATGCGACATCTTGAGGAGGCGTTGGAGTCGACCGGCTATTTCCGCACCGAAGACATGAAGCCGACCATGGTGCAGAACCTGCGTGCGCTCTTGCAGCGCGCCGGCTTCACGCGCGATGAGATCGACGTGCTGCACGGCGTCGTCGCAGCACTTGAACGGCAGCGCGGGCGGCGCGACGACGGAGCGTCGGATGGGTGAGGGCGAAGGCCGCTCCGGCCCGATCCTCGTCTTCGATTCCGGCGTCGGCGGGTTGTCTGTGCTCTCCGCCATCCGCACCAGGCTCCCCGATGCGCGCTTCGTCTACGTCGCCGATGACGCCGCCTTTCCCTACGGCGACTGGGAGGAGGCGGTGCTTTGCGATCACATCGTGGCGCTGATGGGTGACCTCATCGCCGCTCATGATCCGGCTGCGATCGTCATTGCCTGCAACACGGCCTCCACGCTGGTCCTGCCGTCGCTCCGCGAACGCTTCTCCGTGCCCTTTGTCGGCACCGTGCCGGCGATCAAGCCGGCGGCGGAGCAGACCAGGAGCGGCGTAGTCGCCGTTCTCGCCACGCCCGGCACGATGAAGCGCGACTATACGCGCGATTTGATCCGCTCGTTTGCTGGCGCGTGCCATGTCCGCCTGGTCGGCGCGCCGGGCCTTGCCGCGGAGGCTGAGGCGCTGATGCGCGGCGAACCGGTCGATCATGGGCGGATCGCGGAGGAGATCGCGCCGTGCTTTGTGGAGATCGACGGCCGCTGCACGGACATCGTGGTGCTCGCCTGCACGCATTATCCGTTTCTTTCGGAGGTCTTGGCGGGGTTGGCGCAATGGCCCGTGACGTGGCTCGATCCGGCGCCGGCCATCGCCCGGCGCGTTGCGACGGTGGTTGGCGGCGCCGAAGTGGCGGGCGATGCGCCGTCCTTCGCCATCTTCACCAGCGGCGGAGAGCCGTCCGCCGGTCTCCGGGCGCTGCTTGCCAAGAGCGCGTTGATTGCCGGCAACACGCCTGCCGTGCCTTGAGAGCCGCGGTTTGACAGAGCACGCCAAAGCCCCTAAGTGACCGCGCGACGCTGGCTTTCTCAGCGCCATTCGCACCCGTGGGGTTTTTCCGAACAATCGGATATGGCGTGCTCCGCCGACCCCTGTCGGCCGCGGGACCGTTTCGGTCCTGAGGCAGAGGATGGGCGCGTTTCGATACGCGAAACGGTAAGGACGACAAGATGAGCAAGCGCAATTCGGCGAAATACAAAATCGATCGCCGCATGGGCGAGAATATCTGGGGCCGCCCCAAGAGCCCCGTCAACAAGCGCGAATACGGACCCGGCCAGCACGGCCAGCGGCGCAAGACAAAGCTCTCCGACTTCGGCACGCAGCTGAAAGCCAAGCAGAAGCTGAAGGGCTATTACGGCAACATCTCAGAGAAGCAGTTCCACCGCATCTACACGGAGGCGGCGCGCCTGCGCGGTGACACGTCGGAGAACCTGATCGGCCTTTTGGAGTCACGGCTCGACGCGCTCATCTATCGCGCCAAGTTCGTGCCCACGCCGTTTGCCGCCCGGCAATTCGTTGGCCACGGCCACGTCACCGTGAACGGCAAGAGGGTCAACATTCCGAGCTATCGCTGCAAGGTCGGCGATGTGATCGAGGTGCGTGAAAAGTCCAAGCAGATGGGGCTGGTACTAGAGTCCGTCGAACTCGCCGAGCGCGATGTGCCGGATTATGTCGAAGCCGACCACAACAAGATGACGGCGCGCTACCTACGCCAGCCCGCCTTTGCCGATGTGCCCTATCCGGTCGTGATGGAGCCCAACCTCGTGGTGGAGTTCTACTCCCGCTAACGGACAAGCGCCTGCGGCCGGCGCTGCTTAACCTCCCCCTTGAGGGGAGGGTTAGGGTTGCGCCCGAGCCTACAGGCAGCGAACGCGACTCCCGCTAAATCGCCCCGTTTCCGCCGCAAGTTTACCAAGCACTCGCCGCAAGACAGCGGGTGTTTGATTTTTATGCATAGTGGGAAGCGCATGATTACGCGGCGGCAGTTTCTGACCGGTCTGGGTAGCAGCGTTGCGCTTGGCGGCGCATTCGGCGGCTATGCCTTCGCCGTGGAGCCGCGCTTCCGCCTGGTCGTCACCGAGTATGAGCTCGCCACGCATCGTTGGCAGAGCGCCAGGCCGCTGCGTATCGTGGCGCTCTCCGACATCCATGCCTGCGAACCGTGGATGCCCGAAAGCCGCATCCGCGCCATCGTAGAGCAGGCCAACGCGCTTGGCGGCGACATCATCGTGCTGCTTGGCGATTTCACCGCCGGCCTCGGCCCGTTCAAGCTGGCGCCCGTAGCCGCGCATGTGTGGGGGAGAGCGCTTGCGGATCTCTCCGCACCGTTTGGTGTTCATGCCATCCCGGGCAATCATGATTGGTGGACCAACCTCAACGAGGTGACCGACACGCTGAGCGCGGCCGGCATCAATGTCTACCAGAACCGCGCTGAGCGCTTTTCCGCGCCATCGCCGTTCTGGCTCGCTGGCACCGACAGCATCGTTGCGCACCGGCTTCCCGGCCACGGCCACTTCAACGGCGCCGACGATCTGCCGGGCACGCTGGCGCGGATCACCGACGACGCGCCCGCGATCCTGATGGCACACGAGCCGGACCTCTTTGTCGATGTGCCGGATCGCTTCGCCGTGACGCTGTCGGGCCACACGCATGGCGGCCAGGTGCGGCTGCCGTTCTTGGGACGCCCCGTCGTGCCGTCGGCCTACGGCCAGCGCTTCGCTTATGGGCACATACACGAAACGGGACGCGATCTGATCGTCTCCGCCGGCCTCGGCTGCTCCATCATGCCCGTCCGCCTCGGCGTGCCGCCGGAGATTACTGTGGTGACGTTGAAGCAGGGCGAACCCGCTTAGAGCCTGTTTGAAAAATCAACCTCACGACGCGCGGCCGGACAATCAGACGTTGGCTCGCGCCAGCAGGGTCGGTCCTGGCTCTAAAAATTAAAGAACAAGAGCCCCCAACCGGCCTTTTCCTGGCAGGCGGCCGTCTGAACAGCGATCGATAAGGCGTGCGGCCAGCATTCTCAAACGGGCTCTTAG